>NZ_JBEJGX010000003.1:2400000-3600000 GCF_040253635.1 Streptomyces sp. Edi2
AACGGCAGGCGTGCGCCGGTTAACCTCGGCGAAACAAATGGGTCATGCTTGGGAAATCCCGCCTGCCTATGGTCGGGCAACGCGCCACCGCACATGGTCGCGTTCCGAGTAGCAATCCCGCGTCCGCCGACCGGTGACCGGGCTAGGAGGAGTTGGATGTTCCAGAACGCCGACGAGGCCAAGAAGTTCATCGCCGACGAGGACGTGAAGTTCATTGACGTCCGGTTCTGCGACCTGCCCGGTGTGATGCAGCACTTCACGATCCCGGCGAAGGCGTTCGACCCGACCGAGGAACTGGCCTTCGACGGTTCCTCGATCCGCGGCTTCCAGGCGATCCACGAGTCGGACATGGCGCTGCGTGCGGACCTGTCGACGGCTCGTGTGGACCCGTTCCGCCGCGACAAGACCGTCAACATCAACTTCTTCATCCACGACCCGATCACCGGCGAGCAGTACAGCCGTGACCCGCGGAACATCGCCAAGAAGGCCGAGGCCTACCTCGCCTCCACCGGCATCGCGGACACCGCGTTCTTCGGCCCCGAGGCCGAGTTCTACGTGTTCGACAGCGTGCGCTTCGAGACCGGCGCGAACCAGTCCTTCTACCACATCGACTCCGAGGCGGGCGCCTGGAACACCGGGTCGGAGGAGAACAACCGCGGCTACAAGGTCCGCTACAAGGGCGGCTACTTCCCGGCCCCGCCGGTCGACCACTTCGCCGACCTGCGCGCCGAGATCTCCCTGGAGCTGGACGCGGCCGGCCTGCAGGTCGAGCGCCAGCACCACGAGGTCGGCACCGCCGGCCAGGCGGAGATCAACTACAAGTTCAACACGCTGCTCGCCGCGGCCGACGACCTGATGCTCTTCAAGTACATCGTGAAGAACGTCGCCTGGCGCAACGGCAAGACCGCGACCTTCATGCCCAAGCCGATCTTCGGTGACAACGGCTCCGGCATGCACGTCCACCAGTCGCTGTGGCAGGGCGGCAGCCCGCTCTTCTACGACGAGCAGGGCTACGCGGGCCTCTCGGACACCGCCCGCTACTACATCGGCGGCATCCTCAAGCACGCCCCGTCGCTGCTGGCCTTCACCAACCCGACGGTGAACTCCTACCACCGCCTGGTCCCCGGCTTCGAAGCCCCGGTCAACCTGGTCTACTCGCAGCGCAACCGCTCCGCGGCCATGCGTATCCCGATCACGGGCTCGAACCCCAAGGCCAAGCGCGTCGAGTTCCGCGCCCCGGACCCGTCCTCGAACCCGTACCTCGCCTTCTCCGCCCTCCTCCTCGCGGGCCTGGACGGCGTCAAGAACAAGATCGAGCCGGCCGAGCCGATCGACAAGGACCTCTACGAGCTCGCCCCCGAGGAGCACGCGGGCGTCCCCCAGGTCCCCACCTCCCTCCCGGCCGTCCTCGACGCCCTCGAGGCCGACAACGAGTACCTCCAGCAGGGCGGCGTCTTCACCTCCGACCTGATCGAGACCTGGATCGACTACAAGCGCACCAACGAAATCGCCCCGATCCAGCTCCGCCCGCACCCGCACGAGTTCGAGCTTTACTTCGACATCTAAAGGGCGGGGTCGGCCGACCTGGGCGGAAGCTCTGAAAACATGCCGTGACCTGCGAGAACTCTGCTCAGTAGTTCTCATCGTCACCGCTTGTTTGCGCCCCCTTGTGCACCGAGTGCGCACTGGACGGCCAGTCCTCTGACTTGATGTCAGGAACGACAGTGAGGGCCGCTACCCCCAGAGCCGGGGTAGCGGCCCTCGCTGGCTTGTCCAGCTCTGTGAGCGGCTGCTGCCTGCTTCGCTTCCTGAGCGCTGTCCGGCAATGGCCGCGGCTCCCCGAGCCCGGAGCTGTCTGAAGGGCCGGCGACACGCTCAGCCGGTGGCTCGCGGAGTGTGCAGGGATCGGGCGAAGTCGGCGAGCGTGTGGAAGTCGTCCTCGCGTAGACCGATCCGCGGGTTGACGTGGTGCAGAAGCCCGGCCCCGCGGTGGTGGGCGGTCACGTACGCCTGGTCCAGATCACTCTGTTCGTCGTCCACCCAGGCGAAAGGACGGCCGTTGGCGTAGTCCACCACGGGACCGGACTTCCAGTGGACCCCGTCGGGGCGCTCTTGGAACAAGGCGTCGCCGAAGTCGATGAAAGGGAGTTCGGGAAGGCCGAGCACCGGGGCGATCCACCGGTTAGCGTCTGCCATCCATATGGTGGCCCAGCACAGCTCGTAGCCGAGCCGGAGCAGGGACTGCCCGTGCTCCGGGTTGAGCCAGACCCGCAAGGGCCGCCGCCGGGTCGAGGGTCCTCCGTGTTCCTCTCGGGTTTCGCTGCTCTGGGGGACTCGGAGTGCGGTGTAGCCGACGGGACGCTTCTCCGGCTTGGCGGCATAGGGGTTGAGTGGCCCATCCACGTCGAGGAACAGCAACGGCCGGTTCACGTTTCCCCCTGGTCTCGCTCATGATCGGTTGCCCCTACGGAAGCGTAGCTTCAGCGATCGCAAGTTCGCTGGATAGCTGCCGCACAGAGCACTGACACTCGGGCGGCTTCTGCCCCCTCCGGACGAACGTCCTGCGGACCCACAAGTCCAGGGGCCGTGCTCGGGGGTTGGCCTTGGCCGAGGCGCAGCGGGATGAGCAGCTGGCGAAGCACGCGCCGATCAGGGAGGCCTTCACAAGCGTGAGCCACACTGTCGGCAGATGATACCTCTTGCGGGGACTCACCATCACCGCTGGAGCAGTGGTGATGGAATGAGTTGTGTCCACACCACCGACTCAATGGCCGTCGAACGCTCAGCAGTTATGGCACGCGATACGCACGGGCGTTGCTGCAGATCTCTCCGCTCCTGCGTCCGAGAGCGTCACAAGGCAGGACCGGGAAGTGACGGCGGAGGCTATCGCCTGCCTCCTGCTGCAGCCGCCCCCTCCAGAACCCGGTGTGGTGCCGCGGCTGCATCTGGTCGGCGCCACCATCACGGGAAACCTTCAACTGCCGTACGCAACAATTGAGATTCCTGTGGCTTTCGTCGACTGCCACTTCGAGAAAGCAGTCGAACTGAGTGACGCCTCACTCCGCGCTGTTGACTTTACTGGGTCGTCCCTCCCGGGACTGAATGCAGACAGACTCAAAGTGGAGGGCGATCTGGTACTTGTCGGGACAGTCAGCGGCGCTGTCTCCCTGTTCAGGGCCGACATCGCCGGCGACATGTGGCTTAACGGAGCCGAGCTAATCAGCGAAGGAACCGGATATGCCTTGCGCGCACCCCAGTTATGCATCGGCGGTGGACTCTATGCACGATCCATCAACGCCGTGGGCGGACTGAACCTGTGGGGCGCTCAGGCTTTCACACTTGACGTGACCAAGGGCTACCTGAGCTGCGCAACTCATGCGGCTCTTCGCTGCGACGGTATCCGCATCGCACAGGATCTCCACTGCACGAAACTGTCCGTTGACGGAGGCGGCATCTCTCTGTTCGGGGCAATGATCGGCGGCCAATGCTGGTTCAACAATGCCGCGGTACGCAATCACACGGGCTGGGCCGTTAATGCCCCCTCGGTAAAAGTTAGCGGAGGCTTCTACGGCAACGGCATGAAGACGGATGGTGGCGTCAACCTATTCGCCGCCACCGTCGGCGAATCAATCGAACTTTCCGGCTGCACCCTCATATCCCATGGCGATCACGCACTGCGGGCACCGGGTGCGCGCGTGGAAGCCAATCTCATGTTGAACGGCGGAGCGACCCTGATCGGCGGCATCACCCTGCCACGTGCGGAGATCAAGGGGACGCTGTGTTTGTCCAACTCCACATTCGGCGAGGCGTCATCCATTGATCTGCAGCACGCAATCGTAGGAGCCTTGGACACGGCATCGACCAATACACGTCCCTCCGCGTGCGACCTTCGCGCTGCAACCATCGGACGTATCGATGATTCCCCCACCTCATGGCCACCGCGGATTGAGCTGGACGGACTGACCTATCAAGACCTCCGCCCCTTGCTGACCGCCGGCCAACGTCTGGCATGGCTCGATCGCAGTGACAGTTACCACCCTCAGTCCTACGAGCGCCTGGCTGCCCACTACCGACAACTCGGCCACGACGACGACGCCCGAACCGTGCAGCTGGCCCGCCACCGTAAACGGCGCAGCTCCGCACGGCTGCCTGCCCGGCTTTGGGGGTACTTCGAAGACCTCACCGTCGGCTACGGCTACCGCCCAGGGCGCGCTCTGATATCGCTCTTTGCCCTCACCGCAATCGTCGCCGTCATCTTCACAGCAATACCACCACAGCCCGTCCGCACTGGCGGTCCGGCTTTCCAGCCAGTCGTATTTGCCCTCGACCTCATCCTGCCCATTCTCGATCTCGGCCAGGAGAAGGCGTTCCTCCCGTACGGTGGCAGCGCATGGGTCGCCTGGGCGAGCGCTTTAGCCGGTTGGCTCCTGGCTACAACTGTCATCGCCGGCCTGACGCGGCGACTTTCCCGCCCCGGCCACTGAAAACCACGAGGTGTGCACCTGATGTGCACCTGCGACTTCGGGGAGCAGGACCTCTAGGGTGAGGTGGTGCCGAATTTCGCAGTGGTAACAGCTGTTGCCGCAACCCCTGACCAGGTGTTCGCGGTATGTCTGGATGTGCAGGCGCATACCCGCTCGATGGCCTCGTCGTCGGAGCGGGCGGTGGACGGCAGCACCCGGGGCGAGCTGTCACTCGGTGACACGGTGACCTTTCAGGCTCGGCATTTCGGCTTGACCTGGCGGCTCGAGGCCCGTATCACCGCATACGACCGGCCCCGACGATTCGTGGACGAGCAGGAGTCCGGGCCCTTCAAGCGATGGCATCACGCCCACCACTTCGAGCCGGACGGTGCCGGTGGCACCGTGATGAGGGACGTCATCGACTTCGCCTCGCCCTTGGGGCCTGTCGGTCGCATCGTCGACAGAGTCCTCCTGAGCCGGTACATGCCCCACCTCATAAGAGTCCGCAACGCCTATCTGGCCGGCACTTTCGACTGAGCGTCGACCGAGAGGCGGCTGAACGGCCGGGCCGGAGACTTCCGGACCGGCGTGCCCACGGTGTTGTGCTCCTCTGCCGCCAGGAAGCCCTCACGACAGGTCTCGCCCCTCCCCAGTGCTCCGATTCCACCATTTCGGGGCACACTGACGTTATGCCTGAATTGCCGGAGGTTGAGTCCCTGTCGCGGTTTTTGGGTGAGCGGCTGGTCGGTCGTTCCGTTTCCCGGGTGTATGCGGTTGCCGTGCATGCGCTGAAGACTTATGACCCGCCGCTCACCGCGCTCGAAGGGCGGGCGTTCGACGAGGTGCGCCGGCACGGGAAGTTCCTCGATCTTCGGGCCGGGGAGCTGCATCTGGTCATGCACCTCGCCCGGGCGGGGTGGGTGCGGTGGAGTGACCGGCTGCCGGAGGCGCCGCCGCGGCCGGGGAAGGGGCCGTTGGCGTTGCGGGTGCGGCTCGGTGAGCCCGGTGACGGAGCGGGGTTCGAGGTGACCGAGGCCGGGAGTCAGAAGCACCTTGCGGTGTATGTGGTGCGGGATGTGCTGGAGGTGCCGGGGGTTGCGCGGCTCGGGCCCGATCCGCTCTCCGAGGGGTTCACCGTGGAGGCCTTCCGGGGGCTGCTGGCGGGGGAAAGCCGGCAGATCAAGGGGGTGCTGCGGGACCAGAGCGTGATCGCCGGGATCGGGAACGCCTACTCGGACGAGATCTTGCACGCGGCGCGGATGTCGCCGTTCAAGCTGGCCGCCAGGCTCTCCGAGGAGGAGGTGGCGCGGATCCACGAGGCGATCGGCACGACGCTCCGTGAGGCGGTCGAGCGGTCGCGTGGGCTGGCGCTCAAGGACCTCAAGGCGGAGAAGAAGAGCGGGCTGCGGGTGCACGGGCGGAAGGGCGAGGCCTGTCCGGTGTGCGGGGACACCATTCGCGAGGTGTCCTTCAGTGACTCGTCGATGCAGTACTGCCCGGGCTGTCAGACCGGGGGCAAGGTTCTTGCGGACCGGCGGATGTCCCGGTTGCTGAAGTAAGCGGGGCGGATGCCGCGGGGCGCGCTCCCCGCCGCCGCGGCGGCGGGGAGCGCGTTTCCGTTCCCGGGAGACGTGTTCGCGTCCCCGCGAACCTGTGTCAGTCCCCCGTCGGGCCGGTCGCCAGCAGCTCCCGCAGTTCCGCCACCGCCTCGCGGAGCCGGTCGGCGAAGGTCTGCATCTGGTCGGCCACGGTCAGCGGTGTGCTCAGGTAGAGGTGGAAGCGGTCGGGCAGGAGGACGTAGGCGACGCCGATGCAGCGACTGCTGGTGGAGCCGAAGCCGAAGTACTGGATGTTGGCGGACGGGGCCGAGCTGGTGCTCAGGTAGTCGTCGCGCATCGTCAGCCAGCCGGGCGTCCGGTAGAGGGCGGGCTGCTCGGTCACGCCGAGTTCCGTTCCGCGGCGGCGCTGGATCAGCTCCAGCTCCCACAGGTGCTGCTCGGGTGCGTCGCCCGCCTGGCACTCCTTGGCGCGGGCGACATGCTTCGCGGCGGCGGCCCGGAAGGCGGCCCGGCGGGTGTCCGCATCGGCCGCCGGGTCCTCCATCGCGGCGACGAATGCCTGGATCTCCGGGGTGACCACCCGCATCGCCTCGGTGCGGCCGCGCCGCCACTGGCGGGTGGCGATCGACTCGTAGGTGGCGCCCAGGTGCCCCTTGGCGCGCTGGTGGGCCAGTTGGTAGGCGAGCTGGACGAAGGCGTCCGGGGAGGAGCCCAGGGCCTTGGCGGTGGTGCTGCCGAAGTCGTCGAAGGAGACGGTGCGGGTCGCGGTGTTCGCCCCGTACGCCGCGAACGCCTCGGCGGCGGAGCGCACCCGGTCCCGAAGGGCTCCGTCCAGCTCGAAGACGACCGGTTCCAGGGAGGGAAGTCCCTGGGGGCGGGCTCCGGAGCGGCGGGAGTGTTCCTCGGCGGGGGCGCTGAGCAGGGCGTCGGTAAAGCTGAGGATGGTGGTGCCGTCCAGCTCGCAGTGCTCGACGTTGATGCCCGCCCGGCCGTCCGCGAAGACGATCAGGGAGACGGCCTTGTCGAACCAGCGGTTGCCGCGGTCGCCGTACAGCAGTTGGTCGCAGGCCTGCTGGGTGTCCTCGGAGGCGAAGTCCTCCAGGCAGACGCAGAACAGGGCGGTCTCGATGTCGTCCAGGGCATCCGCGTTGCGGGGGTGGCCGGCGCGCAGGGACTCCCGCGCCGCGGCCCACTCGGCGCGGGCCATGGTGGTGAGGTGGCCCACCGAGGTGCCCTCGGGGGCCGGTTCGGCGCCGGCCTTCTGTACGGCGCGCAACCCCGCTTCGAGGTCGTCGAGGCTGTGCGGGACACCGTCGGCGCCCAGCACGTCCATCCGGAACATGTTGCCGCGGAAGAACACCACGATGTGCCGGGCGCGGGACGGGCCCGGCCAGGCGTCGGTGTAGGGGCTGCGGACGGTGTCCTGCTGTGCACCGGGGATACGGGTGGCGGAGAACAGGTACTTGTTCTGGATCATCGACTGGGGTGCGCCGCGCTGCACCACGGGAGGAATGAGTTCCTGGTCGAGCTGCCGCTTGTAGCCGACGGCTCCGGCGATGAGCCCGGCGGCCCGCTCCACCTGCGACGGCCGGGGTGCGGCGTCCTGGAAGAGGAAGAAGAAGTTGGCGTTGAGGGCGATCCGGTCACGCCGGCCCAGGTAGCGGTACGGCCAGAAGGTGTCGAGCCAGCTGTGGACGCCCTCGGTGGCGTCGTACTCCTCCAGCGCCGCGTGCAGTGCCCGGCCGGGGCCGCCGGGGCGGAGGAAGGCGGCCACCTCCGCCTCGGTCGCCGCCAGCTCGTCGGCGGTCAGCAGCGGTGCGCACCAGGCGAGGAACCGCTCGGCGCTGGCCTCCAGCGTGGGCAGGGGCACCCGCGGCAGGCTGTCCTCGTGGGCGAAGGTCGTCATGACTGCGGGCCTTTCCTGACGGGTGTTCAATTCTGCTCTCTCGATTCCGGTTGTGGGGCCTGGGGGCCGGGGGTTTCTGCGGGCTTGGGGGCCTGTGGGTCTGAGGCCGGGGGCCTGGGGGGCTGGGGCCTGGGGTTTTGGAGCCTGGGCCTGTGGGCTTGGAGCCCGGAGGCCTGTGAGGTCACTCGTCCATGGTCGCGCCGTCACCGACCGTGTCCGGTCCCGCCGAGGCGCGCCCCGTGGCGGCGATATGTCCTCGCCGGCCGTTAATCCAGCAGCCGGTCGCCCCGTACGGCCCGGCCCTCGGCCTCCAGGTGTTCGGGCAGTACCCGGCCGAAGAGCTGCCTGGTCCGTGCCACGCTCCCGATGACACCGGGGCGCTCGCTGTAGGCGAAGATCGCGGAGTGGCGCGCGAGCTCGCCGCGCACCGGGCTCACCCGGTGGAGCGAATAGCGGCCCTTGAACAGCTGGAGGTCGCCGGGGTGCAGGGGGAGGCGCCGGGTCAGCCGCTCGCCCCGTCCGTCCAGGACGTCGCGGACGTCGTCGAAGTGCTCGTCCCGGGCGGACCTGATGTTCGGGCAGTACTCGAAGACGCCGCCGTCCTGCGCCTGGCGGGTGAGCAGGCTGACCGTGAACTCGTTGGTGTCGAAGTGCCAGGGGTGCTCCATGCCCGGTGCGACGACGTTGAGGACCAGCCCGGAGAGCGGGTCCGCCAGCTCGTGCAGCTGTGGCAGTCCGAAGCAGCGGGCGATGAAGCCCTGGAAGGCGGGGTGGGAGTAGAGCCGGCTGATGAGGGAGTCCGCGGGGATCCGGTCCCGTGCGACGAACGCGTTGCCCCGCTGGAAGGTCCGGCGGCCGGGGTGATCCTCGGGCAGCGCCCGGTCCACCGCGATGTTGTAGACGTTGACGGTCTCGACGTCGTAGTGCGCCTGGGGCGCGAAGGCCGCGCACTCGTCCTCCAGCGCCTCGCGGAGCGACGGGCGGATGAAGTCCGGCAGCACGGTGCAGCCGGTCGCCGAGAGTTCGCGCCGGGCACGGGACATCACGGCCCGCCCTTCGGCACTGTCGAGCTGCGACAGGGGATACCGGGCGGTGTCGACCACCTGGTCGAGCGTGATGGCTTGCGCAGTGCTCATGCGACCCTCTCCACGTACGGGCAGACCGTCCCGAACCGGAGGCCGACCACCGGGCCCGCGACCTCGCCCGGACGCCCCCACCAGGCGATCCGTGCGGTCCGCGCGCCGTCCGGCCCACAGCTTCGGCTCTTCGGCAACTCCATTGAGGAGTAGCACAGTTGAAGTTCCCACAGCGTCTCCGCGTTGTCTGTGACACGTCACACTGCGCCGATGCGGCCGGCGCGCGCGGTAAGGGTGCGGCGAGGCGCGCAGTGAGGAGTGCGGCGCGAAGGGGCGGCGGACGGGCGCGCCGGCGTCGCCTGCATCACGTTTTATGCAACTTGTTGCATAAGGCTGGGCGGCTGGTCTACAACTACTGTCACGACCACCGCGCCAGGAGGCCCCCATGAGCCAGTACCCGCACCTGATGAGCCCGCTCGACCTCGGGTTCACGACCCTCCCCAACCGGGTGCTGATGGGGTCGATGCACATCGGCCTGGAGGAGGCCGAGAACGGCTTCGAGCGGATGGCCGCCTTCTACGCCGCCCGCGCGCGCGGCGGCGTCGGCCTGATGGTGACCGGCGGTATCGCGCCGAACGAGGCGGGACGGCCCTACGACGGCGGGGCCAAGCTCACCACCGAGGAGGAGGCGGCGCAGCACCGGACCGTGACCGATGCGGTGCACGCCGCGGGCGGCCGGATCGCGATGCAGATCCTGCACTTCGGGCGGTACGCGTACCACGCCGATCTGGTCGCACCGAGCGCGATCCAGGCGCCCATCAGCCCCTTTGCGCCCCATGCGCTCACCGACGACCAGGTCGAGCAGACCATCGAGGACTATGTGCGGGCGGCGGAGCTGGCCAAGTCCGCGGGGTACGACGGCGTCGAGATCATGGGCTCCGAGGGCTATCTGATCAACGAGTTCATCGTGGGCGCGACCAATCAGCGCACGGACCGGTGGGGCGGCTCGTACGAGAACCGGGTGCGCTTCCCGCTGGAGATCGTCCGCCGGACCCGCGAACGCGTCGGCACGGACTTCATCCTGATCTACCGGCTCTCCATGCTGGACCTCGTTCCGGGCGGCTCGACGCTGGAGGAGGTGGTGGCGCTCGCCAAGGAGATCGAGGCGGCCGGCGCCACGATCATCAACACCGGTATCGGCTGGCACGAGGCCCGTATCCCCACCATCGTGACCTCGGTGCCGCGCGGCGCCTACACCTGGGTGACCAAGCGGCTGATGGGCTCGGTCACCATCCCGCTGGTGACCAGCAACCGCATCAACACCCCCGAGGTGGCAGAGGAGTTGCTGGCCGATGGGCGCGCCGACATGGTGTCGCTGGCCCGGCCCTTCCTCGCCGACCCGGACTTCGTCAGCAAGGCGAAGGACGGCCGGGCCGAGGAGATCAACACCTGCATCGGCTGCAACCAGGCCTGCCTCGACCACACCTTCAGCGGGAAGATCACGTCCTGCCTGGTCAACCCGCGGGCGTGCCACGAGACCGAGCTGGTCCTCGCCCCCACCCGGCGGCGCAAGCGGCTCGCGGTGGTCGGCGCCGGGCCCGCCGGGCTCGCCTGTGCCGTGTCCGCCGCCGAGCGCGGCCACGAGGTCACCCTGTTCGACGCCGCGGACGAGATCGGCGGGCAGCTGAACCTCGCCAAGCGGGTGCCGGGCAAGGAGGAGTTCGAGGAGACCCTGCGCTACTTCCGTACGCAGCTGGCACGGCAGGGGGTGGAGGTCCGGCTGAACACTCCCGTGACGGCCGGGGACCTCGGCGGGTACGACGAGGTCGTGGTGGCCACCGGGGTCACCCCGCGCACCCCGGAGATCGAGGGCGTCGACCACCCGAGCGTCGTCAGCTACCTCGATGTGCTGCGCGGCGGCGCGCAGGTCGGCGAGCGGGTGGCGGTTCTCGGTGCCGGGGGCATCGGCTTCGATGTCGCGGAGTTCCTGACCGACGCCGGCGACGCGGCGAGCCAGGACCCGGAGACGTACTTCCGCGCCTGGGGCGTCGACACCGAGTACGGCGAGCGCGGCGGGCTGCGGGCGCCCGAGCGTCCCAAGGCCCCGCGCCAGGTGCATCTGCTGCAGCGCAAGACGTCGAAGGTCGGCGCCGGCCTCGGCAAGACCACCGGCTGGATCCACCGTGCGGAGCTGCGGCACCGGGGCGTGACGACGGTCGCCGGGGCGGCGTACGACCGGATCGACGACGAGGGGCTGCATGTCACCGTCGACGGCGTGGCCGGCACCCTGCCCGTGGACACCGTCGTGCTGTGCACCGGGCAGGAGCCGCGCCGGGACCTGTACGAGGAGCTGCGGGCCGAGGGGCGCGCCGTGCACCTCATCGGTGGTGCGGATGTCGCCGCGGAGCTGGACGCGAAGCGCGCCATCGCGCAGGGGACGGAGCTGGCGGCGGCGCTGTGACCTGCCGCCGGGACCTGCCGCCGGCTGCCTAGGATGGCGGCATGTCACTCCCGCACGCCATCCTCACCGCCCTGCTGGAGAAGCCGTCGTCGGGGCTGGCGCTGACCCGCAGGTTCGACCGGTCGATCGGCTACTTCTGGTCGGCCACGCATCAGCAGATCTACCGGGAGCTGGGGAAGCTGGAGCAGGCCGGGTTCATCCGGGCGCTGCCGAGCGCGCAGCCCTCCCGCGGGCAGAAGAAGGAGTTCGAGGTGCTGCCCGCGGGACGGACCGAGCTGACCCGGTGGGCCGGCGGCGAGCAGGACCCCAAGCCCATCCGGGACGCGCTGCTGCTGCGGCTGCGGGCTTCGGCGGTGGTGGGGCGGGCCGGGCTCGACGAGGAGCTGCGGCGGCATCTGACACTGCACCGGCGGCAGTTGGCGGAGTACCAGGAGATCGAGGACCGCGATTTCGGGGCCGCGGCGGATCCGGAGGACCGGTTGCGGCGGGTGGTGCTGCGGGCCGGGATCGGCCTGGAGACCTTCTGGGTGGAGTGGCTGGAGGAGGCGTTGGCGGAGGTGACGGAGCTGGATGCCGCCACGGAGGGCCGGAGCGGGGGAACGGCGGACGGCGGCTCGGGCGGATGAGTCCGGGCGGGTGAGTCCGGGCGGGCATGGCAGGGCGGGCATGGCAGGGCGGGCATGGCAGGGCGGGCATGGCAGGGGGCGGCCGGCCCCGGGGGAAGTCCCGGGGCCGGCCGCCCTGCGGTGTGCCGGGGAGCTGTCAGCAGTGGTCGTAGAGGAGGGCGCGCACCAGGCGGCAGGTCGTCTCGGACGGGGTGTGTACCCCGATCTCGGCCGCGGTGCTGCGGATTGTGCGGTTGTGGGCCTGCTCGGGGCGGTAGACGCCGGTGTCGAGCAGGGCTATGGCGAGCCGCATGGCCTTCAGGCGGCGGTTGTGCGATTCGTACCGTTCGCGCGGCCATCCGGCGGGCAGCGGCTTCTTGGGCAGTGGGTGGGCCGGGAGAGGCTTCGTCATGAGTGTGGCAGCGGCCATCGGCGGACCTCCTGGAGCGTGGATGAACCCTCACTGACTGGTTCCCATTCTACTGCCGGGCACTGACAAAAGCCCCTGGCCAGGGGGGATTTGGGGCCCGGAGGGAGGCGTGCGGAGGGGGCTCGCGGGGGACCCCGCGGAGGGGCCTTGCCGGGACCCCGCGCACGGGTCGTGCCGGGCCCAGCGGAGAAGCCGTACGGAGGGCTGTTCATCAGGCCGTCGCGGCTGTGGCGGCCGTCGCGGCCGTGGCCCGCAGCAGTGCCTTGTCCGGCTTGCCCACGGGGGTGAGGGGGATGGTGTCGAGGACACGGACGGCGGCCGGGGCGTACAGGGTGCCCTTGTGCTCGGTGACGAACGCACGGAGGTCGTCGGCGTCCACCCGGTGGCCCGGGGCCGCGACGATCGCGGCATGCACCTCCTCGGCCTCGTCCGCCCCACGCACCCCGTAGACGGCGCAGTGGGCGACCGCGGGATGGGTGTGCAGCAGGTCTTCGACCTCCGCCGGGTGGACATGCCCGCCCACGACGATGATCAGGTCCTTGACCCGGTCGACGAGGTAGAGCCGGCCCTCGTCGTCCAGCACGCCGACATCGCCGGTGCGCAGCCAGCCGTCGTCCTGCAGGACCTGCGCGGTGACCTCCGGCTGCTTCCAGTAGCCGTTCATCACCGCGGCGGAGCGCACATGGACCTCGCCCCGCTCCCCCGCCGGCAGGTCCCGCCCGTCCGCGTCGCGCACGGCGAGGGTTACACCGGGCAGGGCGCGGCCGACGGTGATCCGTCCGCCGGGGCCGGTGCGGAGGTGGTCCTCCGGGCGGGCCTCGGTGATCGACATCGCCTCGGACTGGCCGTACAGCCCGAACAGGACCGGCCCGAAGGCCTCGGCGGCCTGTGCCAGCCGGGTGGGTGAGGCCGCACAGCCGCCGTAGGAGATACGGGTGAGGGAACTGAGGTCGGTGGTGGGGAGGGTGGGGTCGTCGAGGAGCCGGTAGAGGAGCGGGGGCAGCAGCCAGAGGTGGGTGATGCGGTGGCGGGCGACGGCGGCAAGTACGGCGGTGGGGTCGAAGGCGCGGTGCAGCACGACGGTGCCGCCGGCCACGAGCGTGGCATCGGCCAGGATGCCCGCGAGGTGGGCGAGCGGGGTGCAGGCCAGGAAGCGGGGCGGATCACCGGCGGCCTCCATGCGCTGGTGGATCACCATCCGGGCGTACGGGGCGTGTCTCATCCGGACGCCCTTGGGGATGCCGGTCGTGCCACCGGTGTGCCGGATGCACCAGTCGTCCTCGGGGCGCGCGGCGCTCGGCACCTCGGGCGTGGCGGGCAGTGCGGCACAGGCGGCGAGCAGGTCGGGGCCCAGGCCGGTACCAAGGTCTGCGCCCGGACCGGTGCCCAGGTCGGCGCCCGGACCGGTGCCCAGGTCGGCGCCCGGATCGGCGACGTCCTCCCCCAGGGTCATGACCTCGGGGAGCGGGCCCCGGAGGTGGTGGAGCAGCGTGCGCGCGGTGTCGTGGAGGTCCGGGTCGACCAGGAGCAGGGTGGTGTCCACACTGGCGGCGATCCGGGCCAGGGTCTCGGCGGCCATGCCGTCGTAGAGGAAGACCACCCGGGCACCGAGGAGGCCCGCGGCGTAGCGGGCGGCGAGCACTTCGGGGCGGTTGCCGCTGAGGAGACAGACGGTGTGGCCGCGGCCGAAGCCG
This sequence comes from Streptomyces sp. Edi2, assembly GCF_040253635.1. Classification (NCBI taxonomy): domain Bacteria; kingdom Bacillati; phylum Actinomycetota; class Actinomycetes; order Kitasatosporales; family Streptomycetaceae; genus Streptomyces; species Streptomyces sp. Edi2. The sequence goes on from NZ_JBEJGX010000003.1 coordinate 2,414,195, forward strand.
CGGGCGGCGAGCACCGCCGCCATGCGGTGGACGGTGGCGTGCAGGGCGCCGGCGGTGATCTCTTCGCCGTCCTCCCCCACGGTCACCGCGGTGCGGGACGGGTCACGGGCGAGGGCGGCGAGGAGGGCATCGGCGTAACTGGTGAAGCCGGTGGCGGGCGTCATGGTGGTGGGTCCCTTGGTCCGGTGACAGGGAGCGTGACGAAGCGGTCACGTCCTTGACGCTACGGACGTTCGCTGATGCTCTCCACGACCAATTTCGCCATGTGGTCATAGCCCGTCAGGCATGACGTGTGGTCATGACCCAGCAGATATGACGGGCGGTCATGACCCGGCAGGCGTGAGGGGCGGGAGGGCTTCCTCCGCCGCCGCCAGGATTTCGGTGACCCGGAGGCCGAAGTGGAGGTCGCAGGCGTTGGGCAGACCGGTCTCGACGGCGGCCAGCAGGGCGTCGACCGCGTGGCGGTAGGCCACCTCGGGGCCGTCCTGGCGACGGGGCAGGGAGGTGACGCCCGCGGTGCCGCGGAGGGTGACCTCGACGCCGGACGCCGCGGCGGGCGCGGTCAGGCCGAGCGTCGCCGAACTGGCCGCGCCACTGCTGTGACGCATCGTCAGCAGCACGGCATCGGCGGGGCCGCGGGTCGCGGTGACCGCTTCCGCATCGCCGAGGACCGGCAGGAGCACCGACAGCGCATGCGGGCCGACGTCCCACAGGCCACCCTTCTCGCGGCGCCAGGGCGAGTCGGAGTACGGGCTGGAGCTGTCGTCGGCGAAGACCGAGCCGAGCCAGTCGGCATGGGCGGTGAACCAGCCGCCGGCCGCGGCCTGCGCGGCGATCCACTCCCCTTCCTGCGCCCCGAAGCGCGCCGTGAAGAACACCACCGAGGCGATACCCGCCCGGTCGGCGGCGGCGACAAGGGCGCGGGCCTCGGGCACGGCGGTGGCCACCGGCTTGTCCAGGAGGAGGTGACAGCCGGCCCCGGCGGCGCGGAGCGCCAACGCGGCCTGGACCGACGGCGGCAGGGCGAGCGCGACGGCGTCGCAGTCCTCGAACAGCTCGTCGGGGCTCTCGTACGGACGGGTGCGGTGGACTTGGGCCAGCGCGGCGGCGGCCTCCGCCCTGCGCCCCCAGATGCCCGTGAACTCGACGCCGGGGTGAGCGGCGAGGGCGGGGGCGTGGACGCTCCGCGCCCAGGGTCCGGTGCCGAGGAGTCCGATGCGCGGGGTCGTCATGGGGGCAGTGTCTCGCGGGGTGCGGGGCGCGGCGACGAGGTGGCGGCTTCGGCGCTGTCGGCGGCGTAGGTGCCGGGAGCGGGGAGCAGGGAGCAGGGAGCGGCCTTGGCGCCGGGCCTCGTCCGTCCGGTCATGCGCCGAAGCGACGTAGCCGGGTACCTGCACCGCATGGGAATGATGTGAAGACGCGCACATTGATTCCTGGAATCCCAGGTTCACGGGACAAAATTCCTTGGAAACGGCTGGATGTCCGGCTCGGTAACCTGTGGTTCACAAACGGGCAACGGACGAGAAATGGCGCGTTGCGAGAGTACGGCGGTACGCCCGCACCGTACCCGCACCGACCGTGAAGAGGACCCCGTGAGCATCAAGGCCGAGTACATCTGGATCGACGGCACGCAGCCGACCGCCAAGCTCCGTTCCAAGACCAAGATCCTTGATGGGGGTCCCTCGCAGGCTTTCGGCGAGGGAGCGAGCAAGCTGCCCCGCTGGGGCTTCGACGGGTCCAGCACCAACCAGGCCGAAGGCCACGCCTCGGACCTCGTGCTGGAGCCGGTGTTCAGCTGCCCGGACCCGATCCGCGGCGGCGACCACCTGCTGGTGCTGTGCGAGGTGCTGCACACCGACCTCACTCCGCACCCCTCCAACACGCGGGCGCTGCTGCGCCCGGTGGCGGAGCGGTTCGCCGGCCAGGAGCCGATCTTCGGCATCGAGCAGGAGTACACCTTCCTCAAGGGCGACCGTCCGCTCGGCTTCCCCGAGGGCGGCGGCTACCCGGCTCCGCAGGCGGACTACTACTGCGGCGTGGGCGCCGACGCGATCTTCGGCCGGGAGATCGTCGAGAAGCACCTCGACCTGTGCCTGGCGGCCGGTCTGGGCCTGTCCGGCATCAACGCCGAGGTCATGCCCGGCCAGTGGGAGTTCCAGGTCGGCGCGCTGCCGCCGCTGGAGGTCTCGGACCACATGTGGGTGGCGCGCTGGCTGCTGCACCGGGTGGCGGAGGAGTTCGGCGTCACCGCGTCGCTGGACGCCAAGCCGGCCAAGGGCGACTGGAACGGCGCGGGCGCGCACACCAACTTCTCCACCCGCGCGATGCGGGAGGGCTACGACCCGATCATCACCGCCTGCGAGGCGCTGGGCCAGGACGACAAGCCGCTGGAGCACGTCCGCCAGTACGGCACCGGCATCGAGGACCGGCTGACCGGCGCGCACGAGACCGCCCCCTGGGACGCGTACTCCTACGGCGCCTCCGACCGCGGCGCCTCGGTGCGCATCCCCTGGCAGGTCGAGGTCGAGAAGAAGGGCTACATCGAGGACCGGCGCCCGAACGCCAACGTCGACCCGTACGTGGTCACCCGGCTGATGGTGGACACCTGCTGCACGGAGCTGGCGCGGCGCGAGCAGATCTGACGTCCGCGGGAGCGTGTGCGAGGGCGAGGGCCGGGCGAAGGGGCCGGACCGCTGCGGACGCCGGGGGTACCCACGGTGTCCGGTGTGGTCCGGCCCCTTTGCCTGTCGCGTGCGCGTGCGTGCGGCCGTGCGGGCGTGCGGGCGTGCGGGCGTGCGGGCGTGCGGGCGCGTGATCGTGCGGCCGCGTCGTCGCACGAGGAGCAGATCGGAGGCCGGTTGTCAGTGGCGGCTGGCAGGCTGGGGTCATGCTCGATATCAGCGTCAAGACCGAGTCCGGCCCGGACCGATCACGCCCCGACGAAGCCGAACTCACGGGGCTGCTGCGGCGGATCGGTGCCGACGACGACCATTTCGTGGTCGTCGAGCGGTTCCCCGAGGAGGCGCAGGCGTTCGTGCAGGCCTGGCGGGACGACGACGGGCCGTTCACGGTCGAGTACCGCGACGGCGCGCCGGAGCGGCACTTCCGCGCGGAGAGCGGCGACGCCGAGCGGGTCGTGGAGGTCTTCCTGGACTGGGCGCGCGGCGGGGATGCCTGGCGTACGGCGCTCGACTGGCAGTGGGCGGACCTGTACTCCACGCCCGGTCTGGATCCGGAAACCCGTGCCGTCGCCGAGCAGCGGGCGCGTCAGCAGATCCGTGGCGGTTTCCGGGACTTCCATGAGGTCGCGCAGGGCATCTGCGAGGCCTTCGGCCCCGAGGACCCCCCGGTCTCGCTGGACGACGCACGCCGGATCGTCGGCGGCCTGTGGGAGGAGCGGCTCGGCGAACAGGCCGAGTGGCCTGAGGTGACCGACGCCGACCGGGTGGAGCGGGCCTTCGAGGCACTGGACGCCCAGGGGCTGACCGCCCGGATGAACTTCAGCTGCTGCAGCAACTGCGCGGTGGGCGAGATAGCGCACGAACGCGCCGAAGGGGACCGGGGCTTCGTCTTCTTCCACTTCCAGGACACCGAGGCGGCGGCGGAGGGCCATGGTCTGGCCGTGCGCTACGGCGCCTACGCGGATACCGGCGAGGCCTCCGCCGAGGACCGCGCCGCGGTCGGGCGGGCGGTGGTGGCGGCGCTCACCGGGGCGGGCCTGCCGGCCCAGTGGGACGGCGACCCGGACCGGGTCATCGAGGTCGCCCCGCTGGACTGGCGCAAGCGGCTGCCGAGAACAGGAACGGGCGCGGGGACGGGCACGGGAACAGGAACGGGAGCCTGAGATGCCGAGCGCCGCATCGCGGATGACGCCGCCCCGCGGTCCGATGTCACGTCTGTCGCGTGCCGCAGCGCGCGTTCCGGCGACCGCCCGTCCTCGTGGTCTGCCGACCGCCGTGCCCTGGGCGGCGCCGCTCTACGTCGGTGCCGTACAGCTCGGTGCGTACGCCACCGCGCGGCTGCCCGGCCGCCGGCGCACGGAACTGCTGCGTGCGCACTCCACCAATGTCGCCAATCTGCGGGCCGGAAAGTGGCAGACGCTGGTCACCAGTGCGGCGTTCGTCGAGGAGCCGCTGCCGCCGGCCTACGGCGTCGCGCTGCTCGCCGCCCTCGGCACAGCCGAGGCGCGCTGGGGCACCTGGCGTACGGCAGGGGTGTTCGCGGCCGGTCATGTGGGGGCCAGTCTGCTGGTCTACGCGACCTTGCGCGGCCGGTCGCCGGGCGGTACTCCCCCAACCGGCGCCGGAGTGTGCGCCGTTCACGCCCCCGAGGCCACGGGAGAGGAGCCGCCGGACGCGACCGCGCGGGCCATCGACGTCGGAGCCAGCTACGGCTTCAACGCCACGGTGGGCGCCCTCGCCGCCACCGTCCCGCACCGCGGCGCCCGCGCCGCGGCAACGGCCGGTCTGCTGGCCCTGGGGACCTGGCCCGTGCTGCGCCGCCGGCGGACGTTCACCGACGCCGGGCATCTGGTGGCGCTCGCGCTCGGGGTGGCGATAGGGACGGGGATGCGGGCCGCAAAGGGGAGACGGACGGGAGGAGAGGGCTGAGGCTGGGAGTGAGGCGGAAGCTGACCGAGGCAGAAGCGGACCGACGCGGGTGCGGGCCGAGGCGGGTGCGGGCCGAGGCGGGTGCGGAGCGCTCCCGGGCCCGGCACCTGCGCGGCGTGCGTGCGGCGAAGCCCGTCACCGTGCGGCGCATCCCGTCACCGGGCCCGCCACACGAGGGACAGATCACCAGGCGTCTGGTTCAATAGGCCCATGGCCAGCCTCACCGACACCGCGACAGGTCGCAGCGACCTCGAGCCTTTCTGGCCGTCCCGGCAGGCGCACGCATTCGACCGTCTGTGTTGCCGCGCGCACTGAGCGCGGGCCCGCACACCTCTCATCGACGCCGCTGACGGCGTTTTACGCCCTGCCCGCGCGCATGACGTCCCCGACGCCCCTCTGCGCGAAAGAGCTGACTTCCGATGACGAACCTCCGTACCCTGACCGCCGGTTCCGCCACGGCTCCTCTCCCCTCCCACCCTGTCCGCCCCGCCTCGCACCCCCCGCATCCCCCGCGCCACCGGCTGCGCGCCGTGGCGCCGGACGAGGCCCAGGCGTCGCCCGTGACGGCCCCGGGCGAAGGCGCCTCGCCCCACGGCGTCCCCTCCGTCGCCGAGTTGCTGGACTCCGGCGCCACCTGGATTCCGGCCCCGCAGCACAGCCTGCCCGCACTCCCCGGCCGCCCGCCGATGGTCGGCTATCTCGTCCTCGTACCGGCCGAGCAGGTCGCGACCGCCCCGCCGCCGGCCGCCGCCGCTCCCGGGGTGAGCGCGCCGACCGGCGACGAGATCGTGCGGATCGACCCCGAACAGCGCACCGCGCAGGTCCAGGGCCAACCGCTGGACCTGACGTACCTCGAATTCGAGCTGCTGGCCCATCTGGTCGCGCATCCGCACCGGGTGCACACCCGCGACCAGCTGGTGTCCACGGTGTGGGGCTACGGGCACATCGGCGACGGGCGTACGGTCGATGTTCATGTCGCCCGGCTGCGGCGCAAGTTGGGTGCCGCGCACCGGTCGTCGATCGTGACGGTGCGGCGGGTCGGCTACAAGTACGTGCCGGGCATCTGAGGCCCGGATGCCTTGAGGCCGGGGTCCGGCTTCAAGGCATCCCCGTGAGGGCGGCCGGGTGGGAGGAACCGCTCCCCCGCCCGGCCCCGGGTGGGGGAACCGCTCCCCCGCCCCGCCTCACAGCGCGCGTATCCGGGGGCCGCAGCGCTTCGGTGTGCCCCGTTGTTCCCCGTCCCCGTCCTCCGGTGCGGACCGGCGGTGCAGAGCGCCGATGCAGCCCGCCACCACCAGCCCGGTCCCGGAGGCCAGCAGCATCCCCTCGGCCGGGGAATCGGTGAGCGCCGTACCGCCCAGACCGCCGAGCGCCGCGCTGCCCACCGCCCAGATGCCCGTGCCCACCGCGTCCAGCGCGACGAAGCGGCGCAGCGGGAAGCGGACGCTCCCGGTGGACAGGGCGGCGATCACCCGGCCGCCGGGCAGGAAGCGGCCGGCGATGATGAGCAGGGCGGCATGCCGTTCGACCCGCGCCCGGGCCCTGGCGTGCCGGGCCCGGCCGCGCTCCCCCCGCAGCAGCCGGGCGACCGCACGCGGGCCCGCGTACCGTCCCACTGCATAGCCGAGGCAGTCACCGGCCAGTGCTCCGGCCGCCGCCACGCCAGCCAGCAGGGCGAGCAGCGGCAGGTCGGGGCCGATGACCACGGCGACCAGGACGACGGTGGTCTCGCTCGGCATGAACGGCAGCAGCGCGTCGAGACCGGACACCAACAGGACGACCAGCCACAGCCAGGGCGAGCCCAGCATGCCCTGCAGGGGCTCGGTGAGCTGGTCCAGCTGCTCAAACACGGGCCGGGGCATCCGGTGTGGCGGGCCCCGGTACCAGAACCTCCGGCACGGGGGCCTGCGGTACGGGGACTTCCGGGACCGCCACCGCGCCCGCCTCCGGCACCGCCACCGCGCCCGGTTCCGGCCGGCCGCCCAGCACCGCGCGCGCCGCCCGCTCCGCCAGCTCACGCCGGTCCCAGAACCCGTCAGCCGGGTTCAGCACCGGATGTGCCGTGACGCGGACGGTCAGCGCCCGGGCGGCGAGCACCCTGCGGAGCGAGGCGGCAAAGGTGTCCTCGCCGCAGAACGCGGCCACCGTGCTGGGCAGGCCCTGCTGGGTGTATTCGAGGGTCACCGGGCGGACCGGCGCGCCCGCGTCGAGGGCGGCCTGGAAGGTGGCCCGGCGGAAGCTGCCCCGGTCGGCGGTGCACCAGGTGGTGGCCTGCGGGAAGACCGCCACCGACCGCCCGGCGCCGAGCAGTTCGGACACCTCCCGGACAGTGTGCCGCAGCCGGCGGGGGCTCGTACGGTCGATGAAGTGCGTACCGGCTCTGCGGGCCAGACCGCCGACGACCGGCCAGGTGCCGACCTCGCGCTTGGCGAGCAGGGTGACCGGTTCGACGGCGAGCAGGGCGAGGATGTCGAGCCAGGAGATGTGGTTGATGACGATGAGGGTGCCGGGGCCAGGGCCGGGGCCGTTGGCGGGGCCGGGGCCGGTGCCGAAGTCGAGGCCGTTGGCGGGGCCGAGGCCGGAGCCGGAACCGAAGCCGATCCCGTAGCCAGGGCCGGTGCCGTCGCCGTCGCGATTGCCCGCGGTGAGCGCGGCCGCGCCCTCGACGCGGACTCCGAGCGCATCGAGCAGCGCCCCGGCGTGGGCCCGCAGCCGTACCGGGTCGGCCATCCGCTCCCCGTCCGTCAGCGCCCGCCGTACGCAGCGGGCGAACGCGGCGCCGCGCCGGGCGATGCGGGTCGCCGGTACCCGCGGCAGGGCGTGGGCGGCGCAGTCCGGAGTGCAGTCGGACCAGACGTCCCAGGGGCCGTTCACCGCTCCCCCAGGAAGTAGCGGCGGTAGCGGTCGCCGAGCCGTTCCATGTCCAGGACGACGAAGAAGTCGGCGACGTCGAACTCGGGGTCGTGGGCGGGCGCGCCGCAGAGGAAGGCGCCGATGCGCAGATAGCCGCGGAGCAGCGGGGGCAGCTGGGCCAGGGTGGGGCGTGCGGGGACGGGGACGGTGGGGTGCCAGGGGTGGTGGGGGGTGACCTGCAGCTCGGGCGGGGCGGCGTAGCGGGTGCGGCCCAGGCCCCAGGCGTGGGCGGCGGCGGTACCGCCGTCGGCGAGCGGGACGGAGGCGCAGCCGGCGAGGTAGCGGTGGCCGGAGAGCAGGGTGTAGCGGGCGAGCGCGGCCCACATCTGCGTCATGACGGCGCCGCTGCGGTGGGCGGGGTGGACACAGGAGCGGCCGGCCTCGATGAGGGAGGGGCGCAGCTCCGCCAGCGCGCCGAGGTCGAACTCGCCGTCGGAGTAGAGCCGCGGGCTGCGGCCGGGCGGCAGCAGCCGGTAGGTGCCGACGACGTCGCCGGTGGCGGTGTGGGTGACGATGAGGTGGTCGGCGAGGTCGTCGACGGCGTCGATGTCGTGGCCGGCCAGCGGGGAGTGCAGGGTCGCGCCCATCTCGCCGGCGAAGACCTGGTGGCGCAGGCGCTGTGCGGCGCGGATCTGCTCGCGGGTGTCGGCGATCTCCGCGGTGTAGCCGGGGTCCGCGGTGTAGCCGGGGTCGGCGGCGGGAGCGTGGCGGGGACCGGCGGGTGTGGGTGCGGGAGCGGCGGTGGGGACGGCCGCGAGTGTGGGGGCGGGAGCGACTGTGGGGGCAGCCGTGGGCGTGGGGCCGGGAGCGGCGGTGGGGACGGGTGCGGTGCGGGGAACGGCAGCGGACGCGGTCGAAGCCATGCTCATGAGAGCCCTCCTGGGGAAGTGGGGAGGCGGTGCGAGTCGACGGGCGGTGAGACAGCGGGCCGGCGGGCCGGGCGGAGCAGCCGGTGCCTGCTCCGCGGGGTGCCGGGTACGCCCCTGGGGTGGGGGCGCGCCCGATCGGCAACCTGATGACCTGGCCCTTCTCTACGCTGCAGACTGTTCCCGGGCCCGCCGGCCGGGCGCGTGAAGCCCAGGGAGCGAATGGGTGAGGGGCCGCGGAACACTGGTCGCCACGCTCCGGGGCAAGGCGCGCGCCGCCCCCGCCGGCCGATGGCCCGGCCGGTGTGTCCGGGTCCCCGCCCGTATCCCACCGCATCCGGCCGCGTCCCGCCGCACACCGTCTTGGACTGAGGCCGGGCGCCCGTTAGCGTGCCACCCGCACGGAGACTGTTTGTTACCACCGAGCAGTGGGAGCACACATGAGCCGACCGTCACGACGCGCAGTGTTGGGAACCGCCGGAGCGATCGGGGCCGGAGCGGCGCTCGGCGGGGCCGCTCCCGCCGCCGGCGCCGCGGCCGCAGGGCGATGGGCCCGCCGCCAGGAGCGGGCGCCGGCGGACGACACCGGAGCGACGGAGGACACCGGAACGGCGTACGGCACCGGAACGGCGTATGACACGGAACCGGCGCGGGCGGCGCTGATCCGGCTGCTGCCCCGGCACGCCGACCAGTTCCATCTGGTGCCGCTCGCCCCGGAGGGCGGCGCCGACCGCTTCCGGGTGGACGGCCGGGCGGGCCGGATCACGGTCGCCGGGACCACCCCCGCCGTCCTGCTGACCGGCGTCCACTGGTACCTCAAGTACACCTGCCGGGCCCACCTGTCCTGGGCGGGCGACCAGGTGGAGCTCCCCGGCCGGCTGCCCGCCCCGGCCTCGCCGGTCGACCGGTCCACCTCGCTGCGCCACCGCTTCGCCCTCAACGACACCCACGACGGCTACACCGCCCCGTACGCGGGCTGGCCGCACTGGGAGCGGCTGATCGATGTGCTGGCGCTGCACGGGGTGAACGAGGTGCTGGTCACCCCGGGCGCCGAGGCCGTCTACCACCGGCTGCTGACCGACTCCGGCTACTCCGACGCCGAGGCCCGCGCCTGGCTTCCCGCGCCCTCGCACCAGCCGTGGTGGCTGCTGCAGAACATGAGCGGCTACGGCGGCCCGCTCAGCCGCGAACTGATCGACCAGCGCGCCGGGCTGGGCCGCCGGATCACCGACCGGCTGCGCGAGCTCGGCATGCATCCCGTCCTGCCCGGCTACTTCGGCACCGTCCCGGACGGTTTCGCCGCCCGCAACCCCGGCGCGCGCACCGTGCCGCAGGGCACCTGGTCCGGCCTCAAGCGCCCCGACTGGCTCGATCCGCGCACCGCCGCCTTCGCCGCGGCCGCCGCCTCCTTCTACCGCCATCAGCACCAACTCCTCGGCCCCGCCGACCATTTCAAGGTGGATCTGCTGCACGAGGGCGGCGACCCCGGCGACGTTCCCGTGCCGGAGGCCGCCCGCGCCGTCGAGAAGGCGCTGCGCACCGCCCGCCCCGATGCCACCTGGGTGATCCTCGGCTGGCAGGACAATCCCCGGCGCGATCTGCTGGACGCCGTCGACCACGACCGGATGCTGATCGTGGACGGCCTCAGCGACCTGGACACGGTCACCGACCGGGAGCGGGACTGGGGCGGGGTGCCGTACGCCTTCGGCTCGATCCCCAACTTCGGCGGCCGCACCACCCTCGGCGCCAAGACCCACATCTGGGCCGAGCGCTTCACCACCTGGCGCGACAAACCGGGCAGCAAGCTCGCCGGGACCGCGTACATGCCGGAGGCCGCCGAACGCGACCCGGCCGCGTTCGAGCTGTTTTGCGAACTGGCCTGGCGGGAGCGCCCGGTGGACCGCGCCGCCTGGTTCGACGGCTATGCCGACCTGCGCTACGGCGCCCGCGACGGCGGGGCCCGCGCCGCATACGCCGCGCTGCGCACCAGCGCGTACGAGATCTCCAGCAAGGACGGCCGGCCGCACGACTCGGTCTTCGCCGCCCGCCCCTCACTGGCCGCCCGCTCCGGCACCGTCTACGCCACCCACACCCCGGCCTTCGACCCGGCGGCGTTCGACACCGCCTTCGCCGCGCTGCTGACCCTCCGCCCCGCGCTGCGCGGCAGCGACGCCTACCGCCACGATCTGACGGACGCCGCCCGGCAGGCCCTCGCCAACCGGTCCTGGCAGCTGATCGGGCAGCTCCAGGAGGCCTACCTGCGCAAGGACCGTACGACGTTCCGTGCGCTGTCGGAGCTGTGGCTGCGGCTGATGCGGCTTTGCGACGAGGTCACCGGCGCGCACCGGCTGTTCCTGCTCGGGCCCTGGCTGGCTCAGGCCAAGGCCATGGCGACCGGCGCCGATGAGGAGGCGCGGCTGGAACACAGCGCCCGTGCGCTGATCACCACCTGGGCGGACCGGGCCACGGCCGACGGCGGTTCGCTCGCCAACTACGCCAACCGCGACTGGCACGGCCTGATCCGCGAGGTCCATCTCCCGCAGTGGCAGGCGTATCTGGACGAACTCGCCGACGCGCTGGCCGCGGACCGGCCGCCGAAGACCTTCGACTGGTACGCCATGGAAGAGCCCTGGACCCGCGCGCGCACCAGCCATCCGCTGCGCCCGACGACCGATGCGTACCGCACCGCGCGGCGGGTCCACGACACCCTCGCCAAGGCCCCCTACCAGGGCACCGTCACGGTCACCGCCGACCCGCCCGCGCTGCCGCCGGGCGGCCGGGCCACCGTCACCGCGGCGCTGCGCAACGTCAACGGCCTGCGGGCGACCGGCCGGGTGGACTTCGCGCTGACCGGCGTCACGGCCACCGCGTCGGGCCCGGCGTCGCTGCCGTCGCTCCCGCCCGGCGGCACCGGCCGCGCCCGCTGGCAGGTCACCGCCCCCACCGGTCCGCTCGCTTCCCCCTGCACCCGCTCCCCTACGACCTCGCCGTCGACTACGGCCCGAAGGGCGAGCCACGGATCCGCGCGGCGCGGCACGGCACCCTGTACGTGGCGGGCCCGCTCGACGACGAGCTGCGGACCGTCACCACCAATGCGGCGGTTTTCGGCCAGTTGGGCGACCGGCTGGCCGTCAACGGCGGCGGCGCCGACCTGTGGAAGGCCACCGCCGAGTTCGGCGCGGTCTACCGGCCGGGCGCGCTCACCGCGGGCGGCTCGGTGACCGTCGAGGTGACCTCCCAGGACCCGACCGGCCCCTGGGCCCGCGCCGGCCTCGTCATCCGCAACCGCCTCACCGCGCCAACCTCACCCTCCGCACCCTCCGCTCCGGACGCCCCCTCAGCCACACGCGCCGCGGACGCCGCCGACGCCCTCGGCTTCCTCAACCTCTCCCTGACCCCCGCCAACGGCGTCGTGCTCTCCTACGACGCGAGCGGCGACGGCACCCTGGACACCTACCGCCGGATCACCGGCATCACCGCGCCCGCCCTGCTCCGCCTCACCCGCGGGAAGGACGCCGGGGCCGCCGGCACCTACACCGGCTCCTGCTCCACCGACGACGGCACAACCTGGCGCGAGATCGCCACCGTCACCGTCCCCGGAGCCGCCGCCCGCCAGGACACCGGTCTGCACCAGTGCGCCGCCAACTCCGCGACGGGGGACCGCGGGACGGCGGAATTCCGCCGCTGGAAGCTCGCCTGACCGCCGCGTACCCTGACCGGGAACGCACCACGAGCGAGGGGATCGATCACGGTATGAGTGCCGCAGCTGAGAAGGAGTGGCTCTACGCCCTCGACATTTCCGACGCCACCTGGCAGCGCGCCCCCGGAGACGCCGAGGAGGCCGTGGAGATCGCCTTCCTGGAGCGGGGCGCGGTGGCCATGCGCAACTCCACGGACCCCGATGTGGTACTGCGCTACACCGAGGCGGAGTGGCGGGCGTTCGTCCTCGGCGCCCGGGACGGCGAGTTCGACCTGCAGCGCTGAAGTGCGACGTTCAGCGCTGGCGTTCGGCGTGCAGCGCTGACGTTCGGCGTGCGGCGCCGAGGCCCGGCCTGCAGCACTGAAGCCGGCCTGCAGCGCTGAAGCCGGCCCGTCCGGCAGTCATTGCGGCCACCGTGGTCCACCCACCGCGGTGGCCGCGGCTGTGTGGACGTGTGAGAGTCACCCGTCGGGTCACCGCCAGGTCACCCGTCGGGGCGCCCCGGAGGGCCGGTGACCATCACAGGAATCACTCGTTTCACCGAACGTGAAGCAGCAGCAAGCGACACCCCAGCGTCCGGACCGCACCTCCCCCGGCAGCCTTGAGGACATCGGTGACGTCATCGACGTCGAGCAGGCCGAGGCGGCGCTGGTCGAGCACTACCCCCGGCTGGTCCGGCTGGCCTATCTGGTCCTGCCGCCGGGCCAGAGCCGCGGCCGGCGGGTGCTGGCCGCCCACGGGGTGGTGCAGCGGACCCTGCCGCGCCAGCGCAGCTCCACCCGCGGCCTGGGACTGCCCGCCCAGCGCGCCGGCACGGACGCGGCGATCGACCCCGGCTACGCCTTCGTACGACTGCGGGTCCTGCGGGCCGCCCTGGCCGCAGGCCGCTCGCGCCGGTGGCTGCCGGTGCCGCCGCCCCCGTTCCCCCAGGTCTGGGGCCTGCGGCTGTTCCCGCGCTCCGGCGGGGCCGATGAACTCGCGCTGGACCAGGCGCTGTCGGCGCTGTCCGGCCCGGGCCGGGCCGCGTTCGTACTGCGCGATCTGGAGCGGCTGAGCGCCCCCGAGACGCGCCGGGTGCTGGAGGCCGCCGGGGTGGCACACCCCCGTGCGGCGCTGGACGAGGCGGAGCGGGCCACGACGCCGGCCGGCAGCCGGGACCGGTCGCTGCTGGAGTCACCGGAGTTCGACCCGTGCGCGCTGCAGGCCAGGCCGACGGATCTGATCCGGCGGCGGCAGCACGGCAGGGCGGTGCTGACCGCCGGTGTGGCGGTACTGGTGTGCGGGGCGCTGCTGGGGATGCCGGGCGACGGCTGGGGCCCGGACGGCGCCGCCGCACCGGCCTACGCACGCAACGCGGCGTCCGAAGCCGCCCTGGACCCCGGAAAGCTCGTGGTGAGCTCCGCGACGGCCTGGAAGAACGCCGCCCGGCAGGACTTCTCGGCCTGGCCCGCCCGCGGCGACCGGATCCACGACAAGGCGCTGCTGCGGCGGGCGCTTGCCGTGTGGGCCAGGCCCGGTGCCGGGGTGCCGGTCTCGGCGACGCCCGGCACCCCGACAGGACCGGCCGCGGGCCCGGCCCAACTGCTCTTCGCGGGCGTGGTGGACCACGTCGTCGTGGTGCTGTTGCACGACGGGCTGCGGGTGGTGCGCTACGCGGAGGCGGCGGACGGCGAGGGGCAGAGCGACGGCACCGGCGCGGCGGTGGACTTCGCGCGGACCGACGGCGCGGCGGCGGATTCCGCGAGCGCGCTGGTCGTGAGCCGTACGCAGGGCAACGTCCGGTATCTGACCGCGCCGTGGGTGAAGTCCGCGCGGCTGGTCGATCTGCTCAAGCCGGACGCGCCGGGCAGCCGGTTGCGGATCGGGGCCGACGGCACGACCGATCCGGTGCCCACACCGCGGCCCGCGGCGACGTGCACGACCTGGCCGGCACTGCGGATGGGCGGCCGCCTGCTCACCGACCTCGGTGAACTGACCCCCGCCCGGCTGACGTACGGCACTCCCCGCAAGCCGGGCGAGGTGACCGCCCCCCGCGCCAGGAAGGCCTGGGCGCGCACGGCCTGCCAGCTTGCGGCAGTACGCGGCCAGGGCGTCCGCGCGGTGAACGCCTGGAAGTTCGCCCACCAGCCGCTGCCCGGGGGCGCGGGCAGCGCGGCCTGGCTGTGCACCCGCGCCGAGACCTGGCGCGGCCCCGGCAGCCGGACGATGGCCCAGATCCAGACGCCGGCAGCGGGCGGCCGGCCCTACGCACCCGGCTCGGTGGCGGCCCGCGCCGAGGGCGGTACGGCCTGCGGCCCCCGGGCACCGCGCGCCCTGGCCGGGGTGCTGTGGAAGTCCGCCACCGGCCAGTGGTGGCTACTGGCCGCCGGCAGCAGCCAGATCACCTCGATCACCACCACCGGCGACGTACACGGCCAGGCCCCCGGCCGCCTGCTGACCCTCCCGGCAAAGTCGGGCGACCGAGCGGAACTGAAGGGCCGCCTGGCGAACGGGAAGACGGTCGGGGCGGTGGGTTAGGCGCATTGCCCCCGGACCCCGGACAGACAACAAACCTCGGACAGACACCTGCAGACAGACTCTGCGCAGGTCACGGACGAGTCGCCGCCAACAGGTCCACCACATAGGCCTCTTCCACCGCGCCGTCGGGGAACATCTCGCGCAGCCGCCTGCGCTCCTCGCAGAGAAAGGCCTGCCTGTCGTCCTCGGCCAGGACCAGGAACGCCGAGCGGCTGGTGATGTTGGCAAGGTGGGTGTCGAGCGGGACTGTGCGGCTCCACCGGACCTGGCGGCGCGCGACCCGGAGCCTCGACAGGCCCGCGAGCCGGATGGCGTCGACGTCGTCGGGACGCGCCCGGGAAGGCGGCGTCACTCCGCAGTGGTGCGCGATCCGCTCGTGCTGTTCACGGATCCAGGGCACGTCAAAGGCGGTGGTGTTCCACCAGACCGCGAGCGCACCGCCCGGACGCAGGACCCGCAGCGCCTCCGGGACCGAGCGGGCGGTGTCGGTCCACTGCCAGGACTGCGCATAGGTGACGAGGTCGTGGGAGGCGTCCGCGAGCGGGAGGGCGTTGCCGTCACCCCGCACGACCGTTACGTCCGGGAGCCCGGTGCGGAACCGGGC
This sequence comes from Streptomyces sp. Edi2, assembly GCF_040253635.1. Lineage (NCBI taxonomy): Bacteria > Bacillati > Actinomycetota > Actinomycetes > Kitasatosporales > Streptomycetaceae > Streptomyces > Streptomyces sp. Edi2. Next base: position 2,429,405 of record NZ_JBEJGX010000003.1, read on the forward strand.
AGCCATGGCCTCGCCCGGCTCCACACCGATCACGTCCGCCCCGCGCGCACGCAGCAGAGCGGTGGCGATTCCGGTGCCCGCACCGACGTCGGCCACGCGGGCACCCGCCAGGGGCCGGCGCATGACCTGTTCGACGAAATCGAAGAGCGCGGGCGGATACGAAGGCCGGCCGGCGGCGTACCGGTCAGCGGCCGCGTTGAACGAATGGGCGCGGGAGTCGGCGGACATCCGCACATCATCGTCCCCCGCCGCGTCAACCGCCCAACCGCCCGCCCGGCCCGTGACCATTTCCGGTCACAGGGCTATGGACGCGCAGGGTCGGCTCGCCGCCGTACCGGGGGCCGGGCCGCGGCCGCCCGCTCGTCGGCGTCCGACAGCCAGAAGTACAGCGGCGGCAGGGCGAGTTCGAGGACCGTCAGGACGATCTGGAAGCTCTGCGGCGCTCCGTGGACCGCCATCGACAGCAGCCTGCCGATGCCGCCGAGCAGGAAGATGCCGGCCAGCCACCGCACCGCCGTGGACGGGACCGGCGACTGCCGTGCCGCCCAGATCCAGGCGAGGCCGTAACCGAGGAAGACGGCTCCGTAGTACCGCTCCCGGCTGTCGACGGTCGCGCCGGCCGAGCCCTCGCCCGGTACCGAGTCGATGCCGAGCGCGAAATGAAAGACCCCGATCGCCGCGCAGGCGACCCCCATTGCCAGCACCAGCCACTTGAGAAGTCCGGCCATGAGGCGGCCACCTTTCCCCGCTAGTAGATGCCTGTCTACCAGCGGGGAACGTACGGCGGTAGTAGACAGGTGTCAAGTAACCTGAGGGGTGTGACCACGCGCCGCAGACTCGATCCCGCCGAGCGCCGGAGCCAACTGCTCGGCTTCGGCGCCCAGCTCTTCGCGGCGAAGCCGTACGACGAGGTGTTCATGGAGGAGGTCGCCGAACGGGCCGGCATCTCCCGTGCGCTGCTCTACCGCTACTTCCCGAACAAGCGCGATCTGTTCGCCGCGGTCTACCAACAGGCCGCCGACCGGCTGCTGGCCCGGACGCAACTCGACCCGGCCCGCCCCGTGCGCGAGCAGCTGTCCGCCGGACTCGATGCGCACATCGACTACTTCATCGCGCACCGGAACACCGTCCTCGCGGCGAACCGGGTACTCGCCGGCGACCCGGTGATCCAGGCCGTCATCACCGACGAGCTGTCCGAGCTACGACGGCGGCTGCTCGACTCCACGATGCTCGGCGAGGGCCCCCGTCAGATGGTGTCGGCGGCACTGATGAGCTGGCTGGTGTTCGTCCGCACCCTGTGCGTGGACTGGCTGACACACCAGGCGTTCAGCCGCGCCGAACTGCACGACATGTGCGTCGGCGCCCTGCTGGGAGCGCTGCGCCCGGTCATGGACGTCGACGCGCCGCCGGCCGACGGCGAGCAGCACCCCACGGACCGTAAGCCCGGCGCTGCCGACGCCCGTTGACCCTTCGTCGCCGCCCAAGGGCACACCACACTGGGAAACGCCCACGCCAGCGGCCCGCCCCCACCCACCTTCACTTACTCCACCCACGGGAGGGGACGGGCCGGAGGGGCCGGTGTGTGGGACGTAAAGCGAAGCAGTCCCACACACCGGCCCCGCAGGCCCGTCACCGCACCCACAGCCCCGCGCAGCGGACCGGCCCGCCGCAGGCGAAACAAGAGAAACCCCCACGGCGGGCCAGCCGAAAACGTGCCGAGGCAAAGCGCAGCGAACGGCCCCCTCACCCGCGCCGGAACACCGCCACCGTGCGGGCCGGCACGGTGAAGGTCCCCGACGTCCGCGCGTACGACGCACCAGCGGCGGTGATCCGGTCCGCGCCACGGGCCTGCACGGGATGCAGCGCATAGCGGTCGCCCGCGAGTGCGCGGACGGTCTGGTCCTGGCGGTGCGGGGTGGCGTTGAAAACGATGACGAGGTGGGCGAGCCGCATGGTGATCACGCCGGGGGTCTCGTCCTTCCCGGAGAGCGGGAAGGACAGCGCCGACTGGACCCGGGCGGTGGTCGCAAGGCCGAAGGCCGGTTCCGTGGCGTGGATGCGCAGCAGGTCGCGGTAGGCGGCGGAGGCCTGGTGGACCGCGGCGCAGCCGGGGCGGAGCGCGGGGTCGGCCAGGAGCGGCCGGGCGTAGGGCCACTTGTCCTTGTTGTCGGCGGCCGGCGGCAGTCCGCGGCCGAAGCCGTTGCCGTCGGCGCAGTTCCAGTGCAGGGCGTTGAACCAGTCGCCGCTGTCGAAGGAGTTGCGGTCCAGGGACTTGGAACGGAGGAGGTCGGAGCCGGCCTGGGAGAGCGCCGGGCCCTGCGAGAGGGCGGCGGTGGCGAGGGCGAGCACCTGCATACGGGAGCGGTCGGCGGCGCCGGTGCGCGGCGGGAGTTTGTAGGCGAGGGCGTCGTAGAGGGTTTCGTTGTCGTGGGCGTCGGCGTAGGCGAGGGCGTCGCCGGGGGCGGCGGCGTAGCCGGCCGGGGCGCCGTTGTAGTCGATCCGGGAGCCCTTGACGCGGTGGCCGGTGCTGTCGGTGAAGGTGTAGTCGGCGAGGTTGCCGGTGAGCCCGACCTTGATGAGGTCCTGGTAGTGGAGGAGCCGGGCGCGCTGCTCGGCCGGACTCCCGTTCTCCTTCGATGAATTGGGGTCGGTATAGAGGCCCGAGGCGAAGCCCTGGACGCGGGGGTCGCCGTCGAACGGGCTGCCGCCGCGGACCGCGTCCCGGGCCCGGTCGCTGAAGGTCGCGATGCCGGTGCCGGCCATGTTCCGCTGGGTGGCCTGGACGAAGCGGGCGTCGTTCGCGGCCTCGCCGAAATTCCAGCCCTCGCCGTAGAGGACGATCCTCTTGCCGTCGACGCCATCCTTCTCGGGAGTCAGCGCGTCGAGGGCCTTTCTGACGGCCAGGATGTTGGCCTTGGGGTGGTGCCCCATGAGGTCGAAGCGGAAGCCGTCGACCTTGTACTCCTTGGCCCAGGTGACGACGGAGTCGACGACGAGCTTGCCCATCATGGTGTGTTCGGGAGCGGTGCCCGAGCAGCAGGTGGAGGTGGCGACGCTGCCGTCGTCCATGAGCCGCTGGTAGTAGCCGGGGACGATCCGGTCCAGGACGGAGTGCGCGTCCTGGCCGCTCGCTGCGGTGTGGTTGTAGACGACGTCCATGACGGTGCGCAGTCCGGCGCCGTTGAGGCCCTGGACCATGCGGCGGAACTCGACGGTGCGGGCCGGGCCGCCCGGGTCGGAGGCGTAGGACCCTTCCGGGACGGTGTAGTGGAGCGGGTCGTAGCCCCAGTTGTAGGCGTCGCGGCCGGCCGTCTTGCCGATGCAGTCCTGCTGGCGGTCGGAGTCGGGGGCGTACGAGGCCAGGTCGCAGCCGGGGCGGGCCTGGTCGGCGGGCAGCTCGGGCGTGGTGGCGAAGTCGAAGGCCGGCAGCAGGTGGACGTAGGAGGTGCCGGACCGGGCGAGGGCGGCGAGGTGCCGCATGCCGTCCGAGCGGCGGTCGGTGAAGGCGAGGTACTGACCCGGGTGGCGGGAGGTGCGGTCCTCGACGGAGAAGTCGCGGATCTGCAGTTCCTGGATGCGGGCACGGCGCAGCGGTACCGCGGCGGGCTTCGTCAGCCCCGACCAGCCGGGCGGGGCGAGTTCCGGGTCGTCGAGGTCGGTGACCACGCTGCGGGCCGAGTCGGCGGTCAGCGCGGTGGAGTAGGGGTCGGTGACCTTGTTGGTGACGGTCTTGCCGACGGTGGGCGCCCAGACCGTGACGAGGTAGCGGTACGGCTTTCCGGTCCAGTCGCGGGTGCCCGTGGCGCGCCAGATGCCGGTGGCGTCGTCGCGCCGCATCGGGACGGTACGGCCGTCGAGTTCGAGGGCGACCGTGCGGGCGGTGGGCGCCCAGACGGAGAGGGCGGGACGGCCGTGGCGGAAGACCGGGCCGAGCGCGGCGTGCCGGGCGCGGGCGCCGTAGAGGTCGTCCAGGACGCCGGGTATCTGGACGCCGGTGGTGGCTCGCCCCCCGTCGGCCGTGCGCTGGGTGGCGAGCAGTTCGCCGCGCAGGGCGGTACGGGCGAGGTGGCGGTCGCGGGGGTCGACGGTGAAAGCCGGGTAGCCCGTCAGATGCGGATAGGCGAGCCGTTCGGACGGGCTGAGGGTGCCGGGCCTGAGCCGTATCCGCTTGCCGTGCGCCCCGAACTCCAGTTGGGAGGCGGTGTGTTCCGCGCCCTTCCAGATGACGGTGTCGCGGTCGATCCACTGGGCCCCGGCGTCGGCCGGTCCGGATTCCGGACCGGCCGCCTGCGCAGGGCGTGGCGGGGACGAGACGAACAGGGCCGCTGCGCCGAGGACAACGGCGAGGGCGGCGGCCAGGCGCCGGCGGGGGCGACGCGCGGCGGGGAACCGGCGTGGGGTGGAGGACATGGGTCATGGTTCTATCCGTGCCGATTCCCCACTGCAAGACCTTACGCAAGACATTGCAAGGGTGCTACGTTCCCGCAGGAGCCGCTCCGGGCGACCGGAGGCCCGCCCTGACGCGGGCCCACGCGCCCGGCCGACCGGAGCGGCGCCGATGGAGAGTGTGCGCACCGCAGCGGTCTGCGGGCGTCACGGCGCACAGGGCGCTACGGCGCACGGGGCACTACGGGCAGCGGCCCCCTGCAGAGATCATGGGCGAGGTGGCCAGGTCGACACGGCCGGAGGCGGTGTCGACCTGACGGCGACCGCTCTCCTCGTCGTCGCGAGGCCGGCAGCTACGAGACGGTCGCGGACTTGGCGGACCGTCGCGGCCGGTGCGGGGCCACCACGAGCACGGTGGTGACGCGTGACGGGTGACAGGTGACAGGTCTCAGCCCCGGTCGGCGGCGCGGCGACGGTGCTTCAGCCATGAGCCGAAGGCGACGGCGCCCGCGAGGAGAGTGCCCACGACCGGCAGGATCAGGCCCCTGGTGTTCTGGTCAGCGGTGGCGACGGCGCCCGTCGCCGACCCGCGGGCCGCGTCTCTCGCCTGAGCCGGCCTCCCGGCGGCGGAAGTCCCCTCGGGCCCGGCGGCGCCTGCGGCCGTTGAGCCCTTGGCGTGCGTATCCGAGGTGCCGGACGTGGCCGATCCGGTCGTCGTCCCCGTCCCCGTCCCCGTCCCTGCCCCCGCCCCCGCTCCTGCCCCGGCCCCTGCCCCTGCCCTCGTCCCTTTCCTGGTGATCTCGAACGACCCCACGACCTCGGCGTGTCCGCTGTCCGGCGTGCACCGCACAGTGGACTCGCCCAACACGTCGCCGCTCGCCTTCTTTGCGATGACGTGCAGGGCGAGGTCGCCTACGGTGATCCGCGCACGGCCCGGCCGGCGGAACGTGAGAGGGGGCGCGGTGCCGGTCGCCGTGACATCAAAGGAACCGGATGCCGGGATGCTGGTCTTGGTGATGCCGAGGGGCACCGTGACGCGCCTGTTGTCCCGTGGCGCGGACACCCCGATCTTCGCGGCCACCGTGCCCTCAACGGTCCGCACACCGAGCACACGGAGCTTCGGGGTGAAGTCCGCATCCACCGTCGTCCTCGCGCCGATGGCGAATTTCCGGCTGGATTCGCCGACCGGGACCGACTCCGGGATATCCGCGTCGATCTTCGCCCTGAACGGCAGGTCTTTGTTGATCACCGGAACGTGGCAGGTGTACTTCAGCGAGCGCGGTACCGGTTGTGCGGCCGCGGTTCCGGCTCCGGAAGCTCCCACGACTCCGATGGCAGCCCCTAATGCCGCCACCACCCCAAGGGCACTGCGCACCCTTGGCCTTTCCGTCCTGCACCGTGCAGTCATATGACACCCCCGTGAGTTGTTCCGTTGTGTGCCCCATCGGTCCGCGACGGTCAGGTGTTACCGGAATCACGGCACTGTTCTGGTCGCGGACGGAGACGGGTCTGCTCCGGGTCGGCCTTGCCGGGCGCGCCCGACCGGCGAGTGGCGTGGTGCGCCTGGAAGTTGCGGGTCAGATGGTCTTGGAGTCGAGCGTGGCGGAATTGGTAGACCGCTCCGGCCTGGCGCAACACACCTCGCCGGTGAGCGTCGTCCAGGAAAGCGATCACTGACCAGGGCAGCCGGCCGGTCAGCGGGGACCACATACGCGCCAGGGCCACCCACTGGCCCCAAGCGGTGAAGGTCAGCCCGTACCCGAGCCCGCCCCCGAACGCCGCCTCGATCCCGAACGCAAGCCCGGCCAGGAGCCCGCGGACAGGCCCGGGCATCAGCACACCGACAGGCTCGGACATGAGCCCGATGCCGATCCCGGCCGGGAACCCCATCACGAGCATCCACACGAGCATATGGAAGACCACGTTCTTGCGGTTCGCGCTCAACAGGTCCGCGGCGCTGACCGCAGAGGTGAGCTCCATGGGAGTTTCCAGCCAGGACATGATGCCGAGCACCAGCCCGGCGCCGAGCCCGACCTCGAGCGGGAACAGGAACGCGCCCACGAGCCCGCCGTCGAGTCCGTCGCCGAACCCCAGCGACGCGACCACGAACCGGTCCACGAGCACCAGTACCAGCGCGACCGAGAGCCCACCACCGAGCCCCAGCAGGAACCTGGGGACGAATGAGGCACGCGTCTGCCGGGCCCCGCCGAAGAGCTGTATGCGTACGCGCGACGGCTCACGTGGTGCGCCCCCGGACACGAACCCGTAGGCGAGCCCGAAGACCAGCCCGACGACGAGCCCGTGCAGGAGCCCTACCAGGAGACCCCGCACGATCGCGAACCCGGTCCCGTACTCGGTCGCGACCAAGTCCACGGGCAGGTTCCCGATTCCGGTCGTCACCCCGAAGGCCAGTGCGGCCAGGAACCCGACCGCGAGCATGCGCGACGAACGCCGCATGGTGGTGCCCAGTTCCCACCAGGCGAGGTCGCGGGTGTCGAGCTCGTGCAGGTGCGCGGCGAGGTGGCCGAGCCAGCGCTGGGCACGTTCGGGACGCCAGCGAAGGCGACGGTGGGTGCCGCGGCCGGTCGGTGTGGGGTCGTAGACGGCGGGGAGGAAGGCTGCCAGGAGATGGTCCTGCAGCGCTTCGGGGGATGGGAACTTCTCGGTGTCCAGCAGATCTGCGGGCTTGTGCTTCGTCGCACCGCGATAGACAGCGCGGGCCAGGGAGACCATCAGCGGGGTGGCGAACACCTCGGCGACCTGCGCCGCGCCCGGGCTGCGCGGTTCTTTCCGCAGCCGGTCCAGGACGGGCTTCCACGCGGTACTTTCCTCGCCGCCGTCTCTGACCGGCCGGCCGGCCCAGTGCAGGTAGTCGGCGTAGTCGTCCACGGTGAGGCCCTCCAGCTCCATGACGGCGGCTGCGGTGAGCACGCCGTCTTCCTCCACGGCCCGGCTGTATTCCGCGGGGCGGCTGGTGAGCAGCAGCGGCGTGGTGGTGCAGTTGAGCGCTCGGAGTGCCGCGCCGTGCAGGTCGCCGGCGATCTCGTCAAAACCGTCGAGAACGGGAAGGATCTTCTTCTCGTCGAGCAGGAGGCCGGCCAGGTTCTCTCCGTGCCCGGCGGGAGCGGCCAGGAAAGGGTAGTCGCGCACCAGTTGGCTGCACAGCCAGTCGTCCAGTGAGGTGGTGACCGGATTCCACGACCCCAGGCCGAAGACCACCGGTACCCGGTCGCCGGGGGCGCGGGCGTCCAGCAGGTCGAGGACGAAGCGCAGGGTCAGGATCGTCTTGCCCGAACCGGCCTCACCCAGCACGACCAGCCGACGGGACGGAAGGGACTCGTACACCTCCACGATCCGGTCGAGTCGGCCCTCCAGCGGAAGGGGCCCCGGGTCCGTCCCGGGCGGGGCCCCGCGGATATTGGCCCAGTAGTCGAACACGTTCCGGTCGGTGCACCTGAAGCGCACGGCGAGCGGGAACGGGTCGCGAACTCGCCGCCACTGCCCCTCGCGAAGCCATTGCTCCTCCACATCGTGGGCGAGTTTCCTCGCCGCCTTCTGCACCTCGGGGGCGTCGTCCGGTTCCGGTGTGCCCGGCGGCGGCAGGTGCGACGGGAGCGGGAGCGGGGTGAGTTGGCCGGCATCGACCGGCAGGCCCATCAGCTCATGGAGTTCGGTGATCTGGTCCGGAGTGAGACGGTGGTACCAGCGTTTCACCTGGCTTGCCGCGAGCCCGCCGAGCCCGTCGGAGGGGTGATGCTCGCTGACCACCCCGATCACATACCCCCCGCTCCACACCGCGGCCCCCGACATCCCTTCCCAAGGGGAACGGCCCCGCTCGGGGTCCTGCGCGGGAGGAGCCACGGAGATCTCCAGGCTGCCCGCACGCAGATACCCCAACGGTGCGGTCAGACCGCACGCATGATGAGAATCCCGGTACCACGGGCGACCCTCACCGCCCGGTGACGCAGCATCGCGGCGCAGCCTGAACCGGGGAAATCCCAACGCTTCGCACTCCACGGGCCGCCTGATCCCGGCGAACTGCACCGGCGAGACCTCGGCGGCGCGCAATCCGCCGACGAACGCGTCCTCCGGAATCCTGAGCACCGCGATATCCGAGGCGGAGTCCGCCCAGACCGGCTCGCCGGGCAACTCCGTCGTGCCACCGTCCTCGGTGAAAAAACGCAGTTGCACCGACTCCGCGTCACTCACGACATGTGCGGCCGTGAGCACCGCATCCCCCCTCACGCGGTAGCCCGACCCGCGCCGCCCCGCCCCCGCGCGCCGTGTGGTGAGGACCTGGACCACGCGCCGTGAGTCAAGCCCGTCCGGCTCGGACGCCCTGCCGGCGGTGGGATTCATTGCTCGTCCGAACCAGCGATTCCGGAGACCAGCGGCCGGTCGCCCGATCCTGTGAGGACCGGCTGCAAGGCCAGTGTGATGCGCTGGGTCGAGGTGGCACCCAGCGCCGCGTTCGCATTGGACTCCACCACCCAGAAGCGCACCTTCGCCCCCGCATTCCCGGTCCGCTCCAGAGCGACCGACACCTCCAGCTCGATCGTCCCCAGCTCGAAGCGCAGCGCCGCGCCCTCCGCCGCGACGACTGCCTGCTCCAACTCCTCCCGCAGATCCCTGATCACACTGGCCAGCTCGATCACTCCACGCCCCTTCGCCGAGCCTCACCACCGGTCACCGGTCGGTCACCGAGGACTGTAGCCCCGCGATGCGGGCACTGACCGCCTATCACCACCAATCCCCTGGGAATCCTCCTCTACAGGTCGAGTTCGGCACGGACCACCTTGCCGAGCGGGACCCGGTCGACGACCTCCCAGCGGTCGGCGAGCGCGGCCACGAGAACCAGCCCGAGACCGCCTTCGGCGTCCGACGGCTACGAGGGGCTGGGCCGCGCCGCAGCACCCACGGATTCCACGAACTTGATCATCTTCAAGTGGTAGGTGCTCCTGCTCGGGTCGGGAAACCGGACGTTGTGCCGGTAGTAGCGATGGAAGGCGATAATGCAGGCCGCGTGCTCGATCTCCAGAGGCAGTGCGGCTGCATCCGCCTCTGACAGGGGCGCAAGAGCCTGATATCCCGTCACCAGAGCACTCAGCCGTTCGGGCACCAGGACGTCATCCTCCGCCGCCAGTCCGACCGCCGCCATGCCGAGATCCAGCAGGGGATCGTCAAGCGAGACCGTTTCCCAGTCCAGTACGGACAGCGCCCCATCGTCACGCACGATCACGTTGTTGGCGAAGAGGTCCCCGTGTGCGACCTTCCGGGAACGTTCGCTGTCGGCTTCGGCGCTGCGTACCTGCTTCAGGCGAGCCGCGAGCCATGCCGCAAACTCCTGGTCGGCGAACTGCGGAATGACGTCCAACTGCTCAGCCGAGAGGCGGCGCGTCCCGACGGGGAGATCACCGAGCCCTTCCGACTCCGGCGTCAGGGCATGCAGTTGCGCAAGGATGCGCCCTGCCTCGGGCAGCAACGGAACCGGAAGCGGATCGCGTACCTCTCCCTGGATCCACTTCTTGAGGATGACCGGGCGGCCGTCGTCGAAGGTGGTGATCAGCGCTCCGTCGAGGGCGGGAACAACCTCGGTCGTCGGAACCCCCAGCCGACACACGGCCTGCGTGTACATCGCGAGGCTCTGGGCGCTGGCGATGTCGTGGTTGTCGAGGATGGTCAGCGTGAAGTCGCCGGATGGACTGGACACGTGGAAGCTGGCTGCAGTTCGCTGCCCCGCCCTTCAGAGGTGAAGTTGCGGGTCCTGCAGCCCCTAGCGCGCAGACACAGCAGGCAGGTCGATCTGGTCCAGCTTGGTGTACGTGGCCACCCGGCTCAGTCTCCTCTGTGTGCGGCGGCCTCTCGGCGCCGGTCATCGACAATCGCGGCCCAGCGTGCCCGGACGCGGCTCCGCTCGTCCACCCACTCGGCGCGCGGCAGTTCCGTGGGCGGCTCTTCGCCCGCCATCAGGTACGACAGTTCGGCCAGGTAGGCGAACTCCTCGCCCCGTACACACCCGTGCAGTTTTTCGCGCGCCTCTTCGAGCGGGGCCGGCTCACCCAGGACCGTGGCATGGAGGCAGACCGCGAAGCGCACGTATGCGACAGACGACGTGAGTCCCGCCGCACGCGCCTCCTCGACGACTGCCTCGGCACGGGTCGGCAGGTCGGTACTGACACCCGCGTCCCGCACGAGCGATGCGATCTTCGTCTGAAGCTCCGCCCACCGGATCGACACCGTGCCCAAGGCGTCCTGTGCCCGCGTGATCTCTTCCCGGGCTCGGGGGCGATCCCGGAACGCGGCGGCGAAGGCCAGGCATGCCTGTGACAGCGCGGCCTCGCCCGGCTGGCCGAGCCGCAGCGCCTCGTCCCGGTTGACCGCGTACGAGGAGCAGGCGAGCGCCATGTTCCCCTGGGTCCACCAAAGGTCACCCAGCGCCCGGTCCCGGCGGCCCTCCGCTCCAAGGGCCTCGGCCGCGGCATGCACCTGGGGGAACCGCCCCACGCGGCGCGCGAGGTGTACCAGGCCACGGGCCGCAGTGGGAGCAAGACGTCCCCCGGCATCGACGACCTGCCGCATCCCCTCCAGTGAGGCGGAGAAGTTCCCGAGATCACGGTCGCACTCCGCCAGGAAGTAGCGCGGCAGTTCCAAAAGCGGCTCGGGCAACCGCCCGGATGCCAGCACCTCGCGCAATTGCTCGGCGGTTTCGCTCCGGTGACGCCGCTGCCGCCGTGCGATCGCGGACAGCGCGAGGGCCAGGGCCTCCGCCGCGCTGCCGATCCGGGCGTTGTGGCTCGCTTGAGCGGCTGGGGCCGGCAGTTCGATGGGCTCCCACACGAAGTCGTCGACATAGCGGAACGCCGCATCCTGCAGCCATCCGAGCTTCAGGCCGTAGTCGCGGGCGAGCGTCAGTCCCTGCCGCAGGGCGGCGACCAGACGTCTTCGGTCTCCGTCCGCCTCCCGCTCCAAGGCATCGACCGTGCGTTGAGCAGCCCGTCGCCAGTCCGCAGGGCTCCACCGGTCCTCGCTCGTCGAATCCGCCTCCCGCATGGCCTCGCGCACGAGATTGTGCAGCCGGTAGGGCCAAGGGGCGCCGGGATCCAGATCCACGAAGGGGCGCTCGACCAATTCCAGCGCGGGGGCGTCGTGATCGAGACCGGCACCGGCCGCGGCCAACTCGACAGAGAACGAGTCGAGCAGGCTCACCGCTCTCAGTACCTGCCGCACGCTCGGTGTGAGGTCCCGGAAGGTCCGTGCCACGAGCGCCGGGAAGTCCAGATTGAATTCGCTCGCCACCGGGGCGTGCCCGTTCTTGCGGTACATGTCCAAGAACCGCATCACCGCGAGGTCCAGGTACAGCGGCAGCCCGTGCGAGTTGGCGGTGATCAGGTGTCGTGCACTGTCGTCCATCAGCGGCCGGCTGCCGACGGTCAGCCGCTCGCAGAGGTACCTCTCGCAGTCCTCCGCGGAGAGGTACCCGACGGTGTGCTGGCGCGGTTCCTCCACCGCACCACCGACGAGCAGCGGCCAGAAGTCCGCTCCCGCCCAGTCCAGTTGCCCCTCCAACTCGGCATCGTCCCACTGCAGACGGTTTCGGCCGGTGATGATGAAGAGGGCGTTCGGCATCAGCCATGCCACCCGCTGGATCAGCCGCTCCAGATCGCGGTGCACGCGGTCCCCGACATCCTCGAACGTGTCCAGCAGGACGACGAGCGTTGCCCGGCGTTTGGCCGGGACCCGGCTGAGGTCCCAGGCGAGCAGATGCGAGTAGTAGCTGAGTGCTTCCACGTCCGGTTCGGCTTCCAGCAGGTCGGCCAGACGACGGCACTCGGCGAGCGAGCGGACCTGGTGGCGCCGGTCCCGCAACGCACGGACAAGCGAGCCGAGCCCCTTTCCGACGAGCGCGCCCGCAGTCCCGGGCAAGGACGCCGCCTGCGCGACGTCCGACAGCACCGACTGCATCTGCCCGGACAGCGACTGCGTCCCCGGGAACCGGCTGAACCAAGTGCGGCGCCGCAGATACTCCTCAAGCGGCTCTCCGGGATGGTTGCGCTCCCAGTAACGCTGGAACGCAAGGTCGAAGGCCGGCATCGGCTCCCCCAGCTCGACCACCGCGAGCCGCAGGGCAAGCATCAAGGACTCGAAGTCACTGCCGGAGTCACGCGACAGGTCGATGCGTACCGGGGCCACCCTCCCCACCTGGGGGTCCAGCGGTGGCCAGTCGGCGTGGCGTGGTTCGCTGTCCACCAAGTGTTCGGCAATGCCACGCGACAGCGTGGACTTGCCGATGCCGCCGACCCCGTAGAAGGCGAGCACATTGCGACGCGGGGTCTCCAGATCCTCGACATCGAACGCAGCCTCGTGCACCCGTCGGGTATGGCGTACGAGGCTGTCCACCACCGTGGCCCACTCGTCACGTCGGTCGGCAAAGTAATCAACGGCTTTCAGCTCACGATCGTTCGACCGGAATAACGCGCGAAGATCCGACCTGGACACCTGGGCAACCTCCGACTGGCTGACGCGAAACAACCAGCCCAGCAGCCGCTTGACGGTCCGTCAAGCACCGGTCACTCTTCGGACAGAGGTAGGAAGAGCCCAGGGTCCATACGGAGCCGGGCGACGCTACAGGTCCAGTTCGGCGCGGACCACCTTGCCCACCGGGACCCGGTCGACGACCTCCCAGCGGTCGGCGAGCGCGGCCACCAGCGGGAGGCCGCGTCCCGTTTCGCAGTCCGGGGGCGGGAGTGTGAGTGCGTCGGGAGACGGCGGGCGCTTCTCCGTGCGGGTGTCGGCGACCTCGATGCGGAGGGTGGCGGGGCGTGCGGCGGCGCCGGGGTGGGCACAGGAGAGAGTCGCCAGGCGCAGTTCGAAGTCGCGTCCGTGGACCCGGCCGTGTGTCACGGCGTTCGCGGCGAGTTCGGCGACGACCGCGGCGGCCGCATCGGACAGCTCGCTGCCGTAGGGGAAGCCCCACTGATCGAGCCGGTGCACGGCGAGGCGGCGGGCGAGACGGGCACCGAGGCGGGTCGCGCTGAAGCGCATCGCGAACACACGTACGGTAACGGGGGCTTGGGGTGCCCAGGAGGTTGCTTGGACTGACATGCGCCCTACGGTGGCGCCCGCACGGCAGCCGTGGCCAGGGTTTCCGCCCCTACGGAGCTCGTACGCAGCGTCAGCGTACGAGTGCAAAGGGTAGACATCGGTGATAACGGACCGTAACCATGGACGCGTTGTGCGTGGGGCACGACAGACGCATGGGAGGTGGCCGGTATGGCCGGCAAAGCGGGCAACAGTGAACCCGAAACCACCGACAGCCTCAGGGCCTTCGGGGCCGTGGTCAAGGCGTTCCGGAAGCGAGCGAAACTGACGCAGGAGGGACTGGCGCGGCGGGTGGGATTCTCCGCCGGGACCATCGCCTCGATCGAGCAGGGGCGCAGGCTCCCGCCACCGGAGTTCATCGAGCGGGCCGAGCGGGTGCTGGACGCCTTCGGGGTACTGCGGGCGATGGCGACGCAGTTGGCCCGGCAGCCGGGATTAGCCGCGTGGTTCCGGCAGTGGGCCCGGCTGGAGGAGCAGGCGATCAGCCTGTACACGTACGAATGCCGGTTGATTCCGGGGCTGTTGCAGACGGAGGCGTACGCGCGGGAGTTGTTCGAGCACCGCATTCCGCTGCTGACCGACGAGGAGACCGAGACGAAAGTGACCGCCCGACTGGACCGGCAGAAACTGCTGCGGGACCGGCCGAACACGGCGTTCAGCTTCATCGTCGACGAGCATGTCTTCTTGCGCCGGACCGGCGGTGCGGACGTGGCCCGGGAGCTCCTTGACCATGTGCTGGAGACCACCCAGCGCCTCCGGAATGTCGAGCTGCAAGTCATGCCGTTGGCGAGGGGAGTTCACGCCGGGATGAATGGCCCGATGCAGGTGTTGGAAACTTCGAGCAACCGGTGGTACGGCTACTGCGAGGGGCAGGAGACCGGCCAGCTCATTTCTGACGCGAAGACCATCAGCACACTGCACATGCGCTATGCGAAACTGCGTTCGCAGGCCCTCACGCCCGAAGACTCCCGGAGCCTGCTGATGCAGATGCGAGGAGTGCTATGAACACCACCACCGAACTTGCCTGGTTCAAGAGCAGCTACAGCGGCAGCGACGGCGACAGCTGCGTGGAGGTCGCCCTCTCCTGGTACAAGTCCAGCTACAGCGGCGATGCCGGCGACAGCTGCGTGGAAGTCGCTGTCTCCTGGCGCAAGTCCAGCTACAGCGGCGATGCCGGCGACGACTGCGTCGAGATCGCCGCCTGCCCCACCACCGTCCACATCCGCGACTCCAAGGACAAGGCCGGACCGCAGCTCGCCGTGCCCGCCCCGGCCTGGGATCGGTTCGTGGCGTACGCCGCTCACGGCGCCTGACCGCCCCCTCGTACAGCACCGTCCGTCGGTCCCCTCGTGGTCCCGGGGGCGGCGCCTGTGAGGATGGGTGGTCATGAGGATATGGATTCTTGCGGTCACGCTGGTGAAGATGGCCATCGGACGACCGGCACACAAGCGCTACCCCGCCGCCCTGACCGGCCATCAAAAGTGGATCGTCTCGCTCGACGCGATCCTCGCGGAGCGCAGTTGGGGCCATCGCCATCTGGCGCTCTATCCGTTGAAGCGGATCAACCCCATGCAATCCCGTGTGAGCCTGAAGTCCAGCTGGGGCGTCACCTCGCCCGAGAGTTTCCACTCGACCCTGCAGTGGCTGGCCGCCGAGGGCCATCGGATGCAGATGGCCCCGGCGCTCGGGCGCCCGCCGGTGGCGTGGGACTTCGGCCGCTACGTCTGGATCGTCCGCGCGGGCTTCGCCGCCGGGTACGTCGACGAGCCGGGTGCCTGGCAGTTGCTGGGCAGTGCCGTGGCGCCCGTGGCCCAGACCTATCGGTCCTGGCAGCAGTTCGCCGACGACTTCGTGGCCGGGCGGGAGCTGTGGATGCGCTCGGCGGGCAGCGAATGGTCCGGATCGCAGGAGGAGACCGTCAGCGCGGTTCGGAGCCTGCTGGATCCCGCGAACGGTGAAAGCCCCTGGCAGCAGGTGTCGTGGGAGACGATCTACCAGGCCGACCAGCAGATCGGCCGACACTGACGGAGTGCTCCGGCCCTCACCTCCGCACCGCCCCCGTGGACCCTCGCACCACCAGCTCCGGCTGGAAGACGAACTCGGTGCGGCGGGGTGGTTCCCGGCGGCCCGCCGCCCGTTCGTGGATCTCCTCGATCAGGGCGCCTACCGCTGCCGTCGCCATCGCCTGGACCGGCTGGCGCACGGTGGTCAGCGGCGGGTCGGTGAAGGCGATGAGCTGGGAGTCGTCGAAGCCGACGACCGAGAGGTCGGCCGGGACGGCCAGGCCGCGCTGGCGGGCCGCGCGGACGACGCCGAGTGCCATCAGGTCGCTGCCGCAGACGATGCCGGTACAGCCGTCGTCGAGCAGCGTGGCGGCGGCCGCATGTCCGCCCTCCACGCTGAACAGGGTGTGCTGGACGCGCCGTTCGGCCTGCCCCCTCGACAGGCCGAACGACTCGCCCAGCGCCGCCGCGAAGCCCTCGGCCTTGCGGCGGGAAGGCACATAGCGGGCCGGGCCGACGGCCAGCCCGATCCGCTCGTGCCCCAGCTCGGCCAGGTGGCGCACGGCCATCCGGGCCGCCGCGCCGTCGTCAGGTGAGACGAACGGCGCGTCGATGTGGTCCTGGTAGCCGTTGATGAGGACGAACGGGACGCCGCGTGCGGCCAGCCGGGCGTAGCGGGACGGGTCGGCGCGGGTGTCGGCGTGCAGTCCGGAGAGGAAGACGATGCCGGTGACGTCACGTTCCTCCAGTTGCTCGACGAGTTCGTCCTCGGTGGCTCCGCCCGGCATCTGGGTGCACAGCACCGGGGTGTAGCCGTGGCCCGCCAGCGACTGTTCGATGATCTGGGCGAAGGCGGGGAAGATCGGGTTGGTCAGTTCGGGGATGACCAGGCCGACCAACCCGGCGCTGCGCCGCCGCAGCCGTACGGGGCGCTCGTAGCCGAGGACGTCGAGCGCGGCGAGCACCCGCCGCCGGGTGCCCGCCGCCACGCCCGCCTTGCCGTTCAGGACCCGGCTGACGGTGGCCTCGCTGACCTGCGCCTGGGCGGCGATGTCGGACAGCCGGGGGGTGGCGTGGGTGTCGGGCAGGGTCATTCCTCCCACCAGGCGGCGGTGTCGGCGGGCAGTTCGAAAGCCCCCTCGGGCGTGTGCGGTTCGGCGTCCCCCTCGGACGTGTCCAGTGGGCGGGAGGAGAGCAGCAGCCGCCCCGGGGCCGGCAGACGGGCCGGGGCCTCGGTGGTGTTGACCGTGCAGACCAGGCCGCCGGGGCGGCGGAAGGCCAGGACGCCGTCGGGGGCGTCCAGCCACTCGACCGCGTCGCCCGCACCGAGGCCGGGGTGGGCGCGGCGCAGGGTCAGGGCGGTGCGGTAGAGCTCCAGGGTGGAGGCGGGGTCGCCGGTCTGGGCCGCGACGGTGAGCGGTGCCCAGTCGGCGGGCTGGGGCAGCCAGCTGCCGCCGTCGCCGAAGCCGTAGGGGGCCGCGTCACCGCTCCACGGGAGCGGGACCCGGCAGCCGTCGCGCAGGCCGTCCTGGCCGGTGGCCCGGAAGAAGGAGGGGTCCTGGCGGACGTCGTCGGGCAGGTCGGTGACCTCGGGCAGGCCCAGTTCCTCGCCTTGGTAGAGGTAGGCGGAGCCGGGCAGTGCCAGCATCAGGAGGGTGGCGGCGCGGGCGCGGGCGAGGCTGCCGCCGAGGCGGGTGGTGTGGCGGACGACGTCGTGGTTGGACAGCACCCAGGTGGTGGGGGCCGCCACCGGGCGCATGGCGTCGAGGGAGGAGTCGATCGCCTCGCGGAGGGCGGCCGCGTCCCATTCCGCGTTCAAGTAATGGAAGTTGAAGGCCTGGTGGAGTTCGTCGGGTCGGAGGTAGAGGGCGGTGCGGTCGGCGGTGGGGGTCCAGGCCTCGGCGACCGCGATCCGTTCGCCGGAGTACTCGTCGAGGACGGTGCGCCAGGAGCGGTAGATGTCGTGGACGCCGTCCTGGTCAAAGAACGGCAGGACCTGGTTGCCCAGCAGTTTCAGCTGTCCGCCGTGGCCCATGTCGGGCAGTCCCGGGGCCTTGACCAGGCCGTGGGCCACGTCGACCCGGAAGCCGTCCACCCCCAGGTCCAGCCAGAAGCGCAGGATGGAGCGGAACTCGTCCTGGACGGCGGGGTGGTCCCAGTTGAAGTCGGGCTGTTCGGGGGCGAAGAGGTGGAGGTACCACTCACCGTCGGCGACCCGGGTCCAGGCCGGGCCGCCGAACAGGGACTCCCAGTCGTTGGGCGGCTCCTCGCCGTTCTCGCCGCGTCCCTTGCGGAAGTGGAAGCGCTCGCGCAGGACCGAGCCCGGGCCCTCCGCCAGTCCGCGGCGGAACCATTCGTGCTGGTCGGAGCAGTGGTTGGGGACGAGGTCGACGATGATGCGCAGGTCCAGGGCGTGGGCGTCCCGGATGACGGCCTCGGCGTCGGCCAGGGTGCCGAACATCGGGTCGATGGTGCGGTAGTCGGCGACGTCGTAGCCGGCGTCGGCCTGCGGGGAGGCGTAGAAGGGGCTGAGCCAGACGGCGTCCACGCCCAGGTCGCGCAGGTACGGCAGCCGGCTGCGGATGCCCGGCAGGTCCCCCATGCCGTCGCCGTTGCCGTCGGCGAAGCTGCGCGGGTAGACCTGGTAGATCACCGCGTGGCGCCACCAGTCGGCGGCAGGGGTGGTGGTGTGCTGTGAAGTCATCTCAACCCTTGGTGGTGCCGGCGGTCAGTCCGGCGACGAGGTGGCGCTGGGCGAAGGCGAAGACGAGCGCGGCCGGCACGGCGATGATCACGGCGGCGGCGGTCATCGAGCCCCAGTCGTTGGTGTACTGGTTGACGAAGGTCTGCAGGCCGCCGGCGAGCGTCAGGTTCTCCTCGCCGGTCATGAAGGCGGAGGCGTAGGCGACCTCGGCCCAGGCGGTGACGAAGGTGTAGAAGCCGGTGACGGCCAGGCCCGGTCGGGCGAGCGGCAGGACCAGGCGCCAGAAGGTGCCGAAGGGGTTGAGGCCGTCGACCCGTCCGGACTCGTCGATCTCCACCGGGATGGTGTCGAAGTAGCCCTTCATCATCCAGGCGCAGAAGGGGACGGCGATGGTCAGGTAGGTGATGACCAGGCCGGCCGGCTGGTTGAGCAGGCCCAGGCTCGCCAGCAGGTTGTACAGCGGCACGATCAGCACCGCGACCGGGAACATCTGCGTGATCAGCAGCAGCCACATCAGCGGGCGCATCCCGGGGAAGCGGAAGCGGCTGACGGCGTAGCCGGTGGTGGCGGCGATGAAGACACCCAGGACGGTGGTCAGCCCGACGATGATCACGGAGTTCGTGAACCAGGTCAGGAACTCGGTGCCGGCCAGGACATGGGTGTAGTTGGCGAGGGTGAAGTGGGTGACGACGCTGGTGGAGAAGGCGTCGTTGGTGGGTTTGAAGGAGGTCACCAGCAGCCAGAGCGGCGGGAAGACGGCGACGACCGCGGCGACGGCGAGGGCCGCGTGCAGGCCGACGGACGCCGGGCGGGACCGTTCGTTGCGCCTGCGGGCCGTGCGCGCCGGAGTCGTACGCGCCGTGCCGGTGGACGTCGTGCCCGTACGTGTCGTGCCCGTACGTGTCGTACGCGTACGGGTCGTGCTCGTGGGGGTCATGGTCACCACACCTCTCCCTGCTTGCGCAGCGCCCGGCGGTAGACCACCGCGACGGCCGAGAGCAGGACCAGGATCAGGACGCCCCAGGCCGCGGACTCGGAGAAGTTGCGGGGGCTGTCGAGGAAGGAGAGCCGGTAGGCGTAGGTCACCAGGATCTCGGTGGCGTCGCCGGGGCCGCCCCGGGTCAGCAGGAAGATCACCGGGAACATGTTGAAGGTCCAGATGGTGGAGAGCAGGATCACCGTGCTGCTGACGGCGCGCAGGCCGGGGACGGTGATGTTGCGGAACCGCTGCCAGGCGCCCGCGCCGTCCATCTCGGCGGCCTCGTACAGCTCGCCGGGGATGGACTGCAGTCCGCCGAGCAGCGCGACCAGCATGAAGGGCACGCCCAGCCAGACGTTGACGGCGATGACCGAGAGCTTGGCCCAGGTCGGGTCGTTGAGCCACGGGACCGCGTCGATGCCGCCGCCGGCCAGCAGCTTGTTGAGGATGCCGTTCTTCTCGTTGTAGAGCATCCGCCAGGTGAAGACCGAGATGAAGGCGGGGATGGCCCACGGCAGGATCAGCGCGAGGCGGTAGAAGGTGCGGCCGCGCAGCGTGCGGTTGAGCATGTTGGCCAGGGCGAGGCCGATCAGGAAGGTCAGCGAGACACAGCCGACGGTCCATACGACGGTCCAGCCGAGGCGGTCCCAGAAGACGCCGTCGCTCAGCACCGCCTTGTAGTTGTCCAGGCCGGTGAACTTGTAGGTGGCGGGGAGGTGGTTGACGCCGATGTTCCGCTCGACGTTGGCCTCGTTGGCGTCGGTGAGCGAGAGGAAGACGCCGCGCACCAGCGGATAGCCGATGATCACCCCGATGACGAGTACCACCGGGGCGACCATCGTCCATGCGTACCAGTGGGTGCCCAGCGCCCGGCGCACCCGTACAGCGAAGGTCACTTGTAGTCCTTGAGCAGCTTCCGGTAGGCGTCGCCGGCCGCCTTGGCGGCCTGCTCGGGCGAGGAGGCGCCGGTGAGCACCTTGTTCATCTGGACCTTGACCGGCTCGAAGAGCGAGTTGCCCTCGGCGATCCAGGGGCGCTGGACGGCACCGTCGACGGCGGGCTTGAAGAACTGGACCATCTCGTTGTTCTTGACGGCCGGCACCTCATACACGGACTTACGGGTGGGCAGCAGGCTCAGCTTCTCGTTGGTCTGCTGCTGGACCGTGGCCGAGCTCATGTACTTGACGAAGGCGTAGGAAGCCTGGAGGTTCTTGCTGCCGGCGTAGACGGAGAGGTTCCAGCCGCCCTGCGGGGAGCCCTGGGCGGTGCTGCCGCCGGGGACGGGGGCGACGCCGAGGTTCTTCTTGTCCTTGAACGCCTTGCCGGCGCGGGCGCCCTCGATGTCCCAGGGGCCGTCGACCGCCATCGCGACGGTGCCGTCCTTGAGGGCCTTGAGCTGGTTCTCCTGGCCGTCGGTGGCATCGGTGACGGCGGCCTTGGAGTCGACCAGGCTCTTGATGGTCTTGAAGGCCTTGACGCCGGCGCCGTCGTCGATCTCCACGACCTTGTCGCGGGCGTTGACCATGTCGCCGCCCTCGCCGTAGAGGTAGGGCAGGAACCAGTAAGGGTCGTCACCACGCAGGTAGAGGGCGGTGGCGCCGGTCTTCGCCTTGATCTTCTTGGCGGCGGTGGCCAGTTCGGCGAAGGACTTGGGCACCTCGACGCCGGCGTCCTTGAGGAGCTTCTTGTTGTAGAAGAGGCCCAGGGTGTCGATGACCTGGGGCGCGGCGTAGGTCTTGCCCTTGAACTTCGTCGAGCCGACGGCCTGCGGGAGGTAGTCGTCGGTCTTGTCGAGGGCGGGGGTGCCGTCGAGGGGCGCGAGGTAGCCGAGGTTGGCGAAGTCGGCGGTCCAGGCGACCTCGGTGCGCATCACGTCGGGGGCGCCGGAGTTGCCGCCGGCCGCGTTCTTGAACTTGGCGTTGGCGTCGCCGAACGGCACGTTCACATACTTGACGTGGACCTTCGGGTGCTCTTTCTGGAAACCTTCGGCAAGCTTGCGGTACGTCGCCTTCTCGGCGTCGTTGGAGGTGTCCCAGAAGGTAACGGTTCCGGACAGTTCGCCCCCGCTGCTGCCGTCACTGCCGCCGTCACCTCCGCCGCACGCCGTCGCCGCCAGTGCCAGGCCCGCTACCAGCGCGGTGGCCGTTGCGCCCCGTATGCCACGCCGCATGTGAACTCCTTAGGGAAATGCCTCAGATGGCGGTCAGGAACGTAACAGCGCGGAAAACAAACCGAAAGACCTTGCGGCAAATTTCTGCAAGACTGCGGGAACGAAGTGCAACGAGTTGGCTGGAAGGGGACCCTCCCGGCGTCCCCGGCACCGTCACCCCGCGCCCGCCCGAGCGTTGATTCCTTGAAGGCACACCGACGCCTCTTGACCTCGACAGGGACGGCAGATGACCCAGGAGCTCACTTCCCCCAGCCCCGCCCCCCAGGCCCCCGGACCGGGCCGAGGTCCTGGATGGTGGCGCGACGCCGTCATCTACCAGGTGTACGTCCGCTCCTTCGCCGACAGCGACGGCGACGGCATCGGCGATCTGCGCGGGGTCCGCGAGCGGCTGCCCTACCTCAGGGACCTGGGAGTGGACGCCGTCTGGCTCACCCCCTTCTACGCCTCACCGCAGGCCGACGGCGGCTACGACGTCGCCGACTACCGCGCCGTCGACCCGCTCTTCGGCACCCTCCAGGACGCCGACGGCCTGATCCGCGCCGCCCACGACCTGGGCCTGCGGGTGATCGTCGACATCGTCCCCAACCACACCTCCGACCGGCACCCGTGGTTCCGGGACCCGGAGCTGGCCCGGCAGCGCTACCTCTTCCGCCCCGGCAAGGGCGAGGGCGGCGAACTCCCGCCCAACGACTGGGAGTCGGTCTTCGGCGGCCCGGCCTGGACCCGCACCGGCCGGGGCGACTGGTACCTGCACCTCTTCGCCCCCGAGCAGCCCGATCTGAACTGGGAGAACCCGGAGGTGCACGCCGAATTCGAGGCCATCATGCGCTTCTGGCTCGACCTCGGGGTGGACGGCTTCCGGGTCGATGTCGCGCACGGCATGATCAAGGCCCCGGGCCTGCCGGACATCGGCCACGGCGCCCAGGCCCAGCTCATCGGCAGCCAGGTCCTGCCGTTCTTCGACCAGGACGGCGTGCACGCCATCCACCGCGCCTGGCGCCGGCTGCTGGACGGCTACGGCGACGCCCGCGGCAAGCAGGTCATCGGCGTCGCCGAGGCCTGGGCCCCCACCCCGGAACGCCTCGCCCTGTACGTACGCCCCGACGAACTCCACCAAGCCTTCAACTTCCAGTTCCTGAACGCCGCTTGGCAGGCCGACGCGCTGCGCTCGGTGATCGACGCCTCGCTCGCCGCCACCGCCTCGGTCGGCGCCCCCACCACCTGGGTGCTGTCCAACCACGACGTCGTACGCCACACCACCCGCCTCGGCGGCAGCCTCGCCCGCGCCCGCGCCGCCACCCTCCTGATGCTGGCACTGCCCGGCTCCGCCTACCTCTACCAAGGCGAGGAACTGGGCCTGCCCGAGGTCACCGACCTGCCCGACGACGTCCGCCAGGACCCGGCGTTCTTCCGCGGCGGCCGGGCGACCGGCGCGGCAGGCCCCGGCACCGACACCGAATCCGCCCCGGACGGCGTCGCCTCCACCAGCGGCCAGGACGGCTTCCGCGACGGCTGCCGGGTGCCGCTGCCCTGGTCCGGCGAGGCGCCGCCGTACGGCTTCGGGCCCGGCGGCAGCTGGCTGCCGCAGCCCGCCGACTGGGGCGGCCTCACCGTCGCGGCCCAGACCGGCGACCCCGCCTCCACCCTGGAGCTCTACCGCGCCGCCCTCGGCCTGCGGCGCCGGCTGCCGGGACTGGGCGACGGCCCGATGACCTGGGCGCCGGCCCCCGACGGGGTGCTCGCCTTCACCCGCCCCGGCGTGCTGTGCACCGTCAACACCCTGGGGCACGACACCGAACTCCCGACGCCCGGAACACCGCTGCTCGCCAGCGCCCCGGTGACCGTCGACGGCGCAGCCGTACGGCTCCCGGGGGACAGCTGCACCTGGTGGGCAATCTGACAGCAGACCGGTACAGTCCCACCCATGACCGCCCGGCTCTCCGATATCGCAGCACAGGCGGGTGTCAGCGAGGCCACCGTCAGCCGGGTTCTCAACGGTAAGCCCGGTGTCTCCGCCACCACCCGCCAGTCCGTGCTCGCCGCCCTCGACGTGCTGGGCTACGAGCGTCCGGTGCGGCTGCGGCAGCGCAGCGCCGGGCTGGTCGGGCTGATCACCCCGGAGCTGGAGAACCCGATCTTCCCGGCCTTCGCGCAGGTCATCGGGCAGGCCCTGACCCGCCAGGGCTATACGCCGGTCCTGGCGACGCAGACGCCGGGCGGCTCCACGGAGGACGAGCTGACCGAGATGCTGGTCGACCGCGGGGTGGCCGGCATCATCTTCGTCTCCGGGCTGCACGCCGACACCTCCGCCGATATGCAGCGCTACGAGCAGCTGCGCGGCCAGGGCGTGCCGTTCGTCCTCATCAACGGCTTCTCCGACAAGGTGCAGGCGCCCTTCGTCTCCCCCGACGACCGGGCCGCGGTGGATCTTGCGGTCACCCACCTCGGCGCGCTCGGCCACCGGCGGATCGGGCTGGCGCTCGGCCCCAAGCGCTTCGTGCCCGTGCAGCGCAAGATCGAGGGCTTTGTGCGCGCCATGCAGGAGCGGTTGCAGACCGGCCCGGCCGAAGCGGAGCCGTTCATCCAGCACTCCCTCTACACACTGGAGGGCGGCCAGGCCGCGGCGGGCGCGCTGATCGAGCGGGGCGCCACGGCCCTCGTCTGCGCCAGCGACATGATGGCGCTCGGCGCGATCCGCGCGGCCCGGCAGCGCGGCCTCGACGTCCCGCGCGAGATCTCCGTGGTCGGCTTCGACGACTCCCCGCTCATCGCCTTCACCGATCCGCCGCTGACCACGATCCGGCAGCCGGTCACGGCCATGGGGCAGGCGGCCGTGCGCGCGCTGCTGGAGGAGATCGGCGGCACCCCGGCCCCACACAGCGAGTTCGTCTTCCTCCCCGAGCTGGTGGTGCGCGGCTCGACCGCCTCGGCCCCGAAACCGGCCAGGATCCCGAAGCCGCTGCGGACTCCCTGAGGGCCGCTTCCCCCAGAAGTACGGGGTCCGGCGTCCCTCTTGAGACCGATATGCGGCTTCGAATACCCGACCGAAGGATGATCGCCGGTACGCCCCTTTCTGGCAGACTGTCTGCCTATGGGTGAAGCGAATACGAGGACGTTGGACGGCCTGCCGACCATCCCGCCACCCCAGGGGGAACGCGCGGACCACCCGGTGGCCGAGAGGCGGATGGCCCGTCTGCGTGCTCCTCGCACCCCCCGGCTCTGGTTCGAGATCCTGCTGATCGCGGTCAGTTACTGGACCTACTCGGTGATCCGCAACGCGGTGCCCGAGCAGAAGGCCAAGGCCCTGAGGAACGCCGACTGGATCTGGCAGGCGGAACACTCCCTCGGCATCGCCGTCGAACACACCGTCAATCACGCCGTGAACTCCGTGACATGGCTGATCGTCACGATGAACTACTACTACGCGACACTGCACTTCATCGTGACGATCGGGGTGCTGGTCTGGCTCTACCGCTGGCACCCGGGCCGCTATGCCGCCGCCCGGCTGGCGCTGTTCGCCACCACCGGCATCGCCCTGATCGGCTACTACTTCTACCCGTTGGCGCCACCCCGGCTGATGCCGGACGGCGGTTTCATCGACACCCTCGTCCACCACGGGACCTGGGGCTCGATGGCGTCCGGCAACCTCGCCTCGATGTCCAACCAGTACGCCGCGATGCCGTCGATGCACATCGGCTGGTCCCTGTGGTGCGGCATCACCATCGCACTCCTCGCCCGCTCGCGGTGGGCCAAGACCCTCGGCCTGCTCTACCCCGCCACGACCCTCCTGGTCATCGTCTCCACGGCCAACCACTTCTGGCTGGACGCGATGGGGGGCGTGCTGTGCCTTGCCGTTGGCTTCACGGTGGCAGGCGTGTGGTTCGGGGCAGCACCCCACCGGCTGGCGCGGGCCTAGCCCCCTCCCCTGCAGGCGCCTGCGACGGGCCGGTCCGCTGCGGGTCCGCTGCGCTTTGTTGCAGGCCCACGTGTTCGGCCGTCCCGCCGTGGGGACTTCTCGCCGTTGCGCCTGCGGCGGGCGGGTCCGCTGCGCTTTGCCCCTGCCCACGTTGTCGGCTTTCCCTTCGTTGCGCCTGCGGCGGGCGGGTCCGCTGCGCTTTGCCCCTGCCCACGTTGTCGGCTTTCCCTTCGTTGCGCCTGCGGCGGGCGGGTCCGCTGCGCGGGGCTGTCGGGGTGCGGTGACGGGCCTCCGCGGGTGGGGTGCCGGACTGCTTCGCTTTACGTCCGGCACCCCACCCGCTCCGGCCCGTCCCCTCCCGTTGGGTGGGTGGGAAGAAGGCCGGTGGGGGTGGCTGTGACTGGTCCGGTGCTCGTCGTGGACGTAGGGGAATGCCCGTGGGCACAGGCAAATGGCCATGGCGCGGGGAATGGGCTGCGGCACGGGGAAATGTCTGTGATCGACGCCCGCCCCCACCCACCTTCACCATCTCCCCCACGGGAGGGGACGGGCCGGAGGGGCAGGGGTGTGGGACGTAAAGCGAAGCAGTCCCACACACCGGCCCCGCAGGCCCGTCACCGCACCCACAGCCCCGCGCAGCGGACCCGGCCCGCCGCAGGCGCAACGGCGGGAAAGCCAAAAACAGGGGCGAGGCAAAGCGCAGCGAACGGGCCCGCCGCAGGCGAAACAAGAGAAACCCCCACGACGGGAAAGCCGAAAACGTGGGAGACCCCCGGCGCAAGCCGGAGAGGCGACTACGCCCCGTAAAAGATCTCCTCCACCACGCCCCGCGCCCGCCGCGTAACCCGGCGGTAGTCGTCGATCATCTCGCCGATGTGGCCCTCCTCGTAGCCGAGGTAGCGGCCCACGGCCGCCAGTTCGCGGCCGTCGACGGGGAAGGTGTCTCCGGGGCGGCCGCGGACGATCATGACGGCGTTGCGTACCCGGGCCGCCAGGACCCAGGCCTCGTCGAGGGTCTGGGCGTCCTCGGTGCCGATCAGGCCGGCGGCGTGGGCGGCGGCCAGTGCCTCGCGGGTGCGGGTGGTGCGCAGGCCGGGGATCTCCCAGCCGTGCTGCATCTGCAGCAGCTGCACCGTCCATTCGACGTCGCTGAGGCCGCCGCGGCCGAGCTTGGCGTGGGTGGTGGGGTCGGCGCCGCGGGGCAGCCGCTCGGCCTCCATCCGGGCCTTGAGCTTGCGGATCTCGCGGACCGCGTCGTCGCCCAGGCCCTCGGCCGGATAGCGCAGCGGGTCGATCAGCTCGATGAACCGCTCCCCCAGCTCGGCGTCGCCCGCGACCGGTTCGGCGCGCAGCAGGGCCTGCGACTCCCAGACCAGCGACCAGCGCCGGTAGTAGGCCGCGTACGAGGCGAGGGTCCGGACGAGCGGGCCCGACCTGCCCTCCGGGCGCAGGTCCGCGTCGATGGGCAACGGCGGGTCGGAGGAGGGGATTTCGAGCAGCCGGCGCATCTCGTTGGCGACGGCGTGGGCGGCCTTGGCGGCCTCCTGCTCGTCGGCGCCCTCGCGCGGCTCGTGGACGAAGAGGACATCGGCGTCCGAGCCGTAGCTCAGCTCGCGGCCGCCGAAGCGGCCCATGCCGATCACCGTGAAGCGGGTGGGCAGGGTGTCGCCCCACTGCTGGCGGACCGCGGCGCGCAGGGCGCCGGCGAGGGTGGCGGCGTTGAGGTCGGAGACCGCGGAGCCGACGGAGTCGACGGAGTGGCCGTGATTGTTGTCCGCCGGGCTGAACTCCGTGCCGTACGCGCCGATGACATCGGCCGCCGCGGTGCGGAACAGCTCTCTGCGGCGCACTCCGCGGGCCACCGCGGCCGCCGCCTCCGCGCCGTCCGCGCGGCCGACGGCGGCCAGCACCTCCTGCTCCAGCGCGGCCCGGCTGCGCGGCTGCAGCCCGTCGGCGGCACCGAGCAGCGCGACCGCCTCGGGGGCGCGCAGCAGCAGATCGGGGGCGAGGCGGCCGGCGGACAGCACCCGGGCGAGGTTTTCGGCGGCCGCGCCCTCGTCGCGCAGCAGCCGCAGGTACCAGGGCGTCTTGCCGAGTGCGTCGGAGACCTTGCGGAAGTTGAGCAGTCCGGCGTCCGGGTCGGCGGAGTCCGCGAACCAGGCCAGCAGCACCGGCAGCAGCGTCCGCTGGATGGCGGCCTTGCGGGTCACGCCGGAGGCCAGCGCCTCCAGATGCCGCAGCGCGGCCACCGGGTCGGCGTAGCCGAGGGCTTCGAGGCGGTGTCCTGCGGCCCGGGCGGAGAGCCGGGTCTCGCCGGGCTCCAGGGTGGCGACGGCATCGAGCAGCGGACGGTAGAAGAGCTTTTCGTGCAGCCGGCGCACCTCCCTGGCGTGCCACTTCCACTCCTTGCGGAGGGTGTCGACCGGTTCGGTGCGCAGGCCCAACGAGCGAGCCAGGCGCCGCTGTTCGGTCTCGTCCTCGGGCATCAGGTGGGTGCGGCGCATCCGGAAGAGCTGGATGCGGTGCTCCAGCGTGCGCAGGAAGCGGTAGGCGGCGTCCAGGGCCGCGGCGTCCTGGCGTCCGACATAGCCACCCGCGGCCAGTGCGGCGAGGGCGTCGAGGGTGGTGGCGCTGCGCAGCGTGGCATCGCTGCGGCCGTGCACCAACTGCAGGAGCTGGACGGCGAATTCGACATCGCGCAGGCCGCCGGGGCCGAGTTTGAGCTCCCGCTCGACCTGGGCAGCGGGGATGTTCTCGACGACCCGGCGGCGCATCTGGCGCACATCGGCGACGAAGTTCTCCCGCTCGGCGACCTCCCACACCATCGGCGCCAGCGCGTCCACGTACTCCTGGCCCAGCTGCAGGTCCCCGGCCATCGGGCGGGCCTTGAGCAGCGCCTGGAACTCCCAGGTCTTGGCCCAGCGCTGGTAGTAGGCGAGGTGGCTGGAGAGGCTGCGCACCAGCGGCCCGTTGCGGCCCTCGGGGCGCAGGTTGGCGTCCACGGGCCAGATCGTGCCCTCGGCGGTGTTGTCCGAGCACAGGCGCATCATGCGGGCGGCGAGCCGGGTCGCGGCCTGCAGCGCCTGGGCCTCGTCCACGCCCTCCTTGGCCTCGGCGACGAAGATGACATCGACGTCCGAGACGTAGTTCAGCTCCCGGCCGCCGCATTTGCCCATGCCGATGACGGCCAGCCGGCACACCGCGGCGTCGCCGGGGGCTTCTTCGTAGGAGATCTCCAGGGCGGCCCGGACCGTGGCGGTGGCCAGGTCCGCCAGCTCGGCCGCGGCCTCGGCGACATCGGTCGTGCCGCACACATCGCGGGCGGCGATGCCCAGCAGGGAGCGGCGATAGGCGGTGCGCAGCGCGTCGGCGCGCGGCCGTTCGGCGTTCGGGCCGCCCCAGATCCCCTCGGCGAGCGACAGCTCGAACTCGGGGGTGGTGGGGTGCAGGTCGACCGACTCGTAGGTGACCAGCGACTGCCAGTCGCTCGGGTGCCGGACGAGATGGTCGGCAAGCGCCTCGGAGGCGCCCAGCACCCCCAGCAGCCGGTCGCGCAGCGGTTTCGCCGCGACGATGGTGCTCAGCAGCGTCTGCTGCTCGTCGCCTTCCTGCGCCTCCACCAGCCGGACCAGGCTGTGCAGTGCCAGGTCCGGGTCGGCGGTGGCACCCAGCGCTTCGAGCAGCACCGAGTCATCGCGTACGGAAGCGAGTTCGGGGGCGTCCAGCAGCTCCCCGGCCGCCGAGGGGTCGGTGAAACCGTGCCTCAGCAGCCGGGTGTAAGTGCTGCTCCGCCGGCCCTGCGGAGCGGGAAGTGCCATGGGTGCAGCCTCTCGGTGGCGCGGTGGCTCAGAGCACGGGCAGCATCTTGCGCAGCTCGAAGGCGGTGACCTCCGACCTGTACTCCTCCCACTCCTGCTTCTTGTTGCGCAGGAAGAAGTCGAAGACGTGCTCGCCAAGGGTCTCGGCGACCAGCTCGCTGCGCTCCATCAGCTCGATGGCCTCGCCGAGGTTCTGCGGCAGCGGCTCGATGCCCATCGCCCGGCGCTCGGAGTCGGACAGCGCCCAGACGTCGTCATCGGCGCCGGCCGGCAGCTCGTAGCCCTCCTCGATGCCCTTGAGACCGGCCGCGAGCAGCACCGCGTAGGTCAGGTACGGGTTGGCGCCGGAGTCGATGGAGCGGACCTCGACCCGTGTGGAGCCCATCTTGCCGGGCTTGTACATCGGGACGCGGATCAGTGCGGAGCGGTTGTTGTGGCCCCAGCAGATGTACGAGGGGGCCTCGCCGCCGGCGCCCGCGGTGCGGTTGGCGCCGCCCCAGATGCGCTTGTAGGAGTTGACCCACTGGTTGGTGACGGCGGAGATCTCCCCCGCGTGCCGCAGCAGTCCGGCGATGAAGGAACGCCCCACCTTGGAGAGTTGGTACTCCGAACCCGACTCGTGGAAGGCGTTGCGGTCGCCCTCGAAGAGGGAGAGGTGGGTGTGCATGCCCGAGCCCGGGTATTCGGAGAACGGCTTGGGCATGAAGGTGGCCTGCACGCCCTGCTCCAGGGCCACCTGCTTCATGACCAGCCGGAACGTCATGATGTTGTCGGCGGTCGAGAGGGCGTCGGCGTAGCGCAGGTCGATCTCCTGCTGGCCGGGGGCGCCCTCGTGGTGGCTGAACTCCACCGAGATGCCCATCGACTCCAGCATCGTGATCGCCTGCCGGCGGAAGTCCATGCCGACGTTCTGCGGCGTGTGGTCGAAGTAGCCCGAGGAGTCGCCGGGGGTCGGCCGCCGGCCGTCCACGGGCTTGTCCTTGAGCAGGAAGAACTCGATCTCCGGGTGGGTGTAGAAGGTGAACCCGAGGTCGGAGGTCTTGGCCAGGATGCGCTTGAGGACGTAGCGCGGGTCGGCGTAGGAGGGGGAGCCGTCCGGCATCAGGATGTCGCAGAACATCCGGGCGGTGCCGGGGGCCTCGGCGCGCCAGGGCAGGATCTGGAAGGTTCCGGGGTCCGGCTTGGCGATCATGTCGGACTCGTACACCCGGGCGAACCCCTCGATGGCCGAGCCGTCGAAGCCGATGCCCTCGTCGAAGGCCTGCTCCAGCTCCGCGGGAGCCACCGCCACGGACTTGAGGAAACCGAGGACATCGGTGAACCACAGCCGTACGAAGCGGATGTCGCGCTCCTCGAGCGTTCGGAGCACAAACTCCTGCTGCTTGTCCATGGGTCACCAATCCTTGCAGGTCAATCGGCCTGTCCACACGCGCCGGATCACGCGACGTGGCACACCAGTATCACGTGAGGGGGTTACCGTCACATTACGCACCCTTGGCCTGAATCAGAACCGCCGTCCCGTAACCCTCACCTGGCATCCTTCCCGCGGCGAGCGGGCTCAGCGCAGCGGACGGGGGCAAACGGGGGGCTTGGCGGAGTCTTGAAACGAGCCTGAGCGGCCGTTGACCCGGTGTTGAAGGGTCCGTTCCCTGTCCTTTCTACGCCCTTCCTCCGTCCTTCCTCCATCCTTCCTCCGCCCTTCCTGCACTGATCCCGGATGATGAACGGCCGGGATCAGCGGATCGTCGGGCCGTCGGAACTGTCGGGACTATCGTCCGGCCCGCTGGAGCGGGGGCCCACCACACCCCTCCGAGCGCAGCCCTCCCCCGCTCGGCAGCCGGCGCCGCCGCGGCCCGCCGGGTCTTCCCCGGCTGCCATCCGGGCTCTCCGGGGTGCGCGAGTGGCGTGGAGTGCCAAGAGTGGGCGGGTGGAGAGTTCCGAGTGTGGGGAATCCGGGC
This sequence comes from Streptomyces sp. Edi2, assembly GCF_040253635.1. Lineage (NCBI taxonomy): Bacteria > Bacillati > Actinomycetota > Actinomycetes > Kitasatosporales > Streptomycetaceae > Streptomyces > Streptomyces sp. Edi2. Next base: position 2,460,438 of record NZ_JBEJGX010000003.1, read on the forward strand.
GGGGAGCATCGGGGCAGGGAGCATCCGGGCGTGGAGCAACTGGGTGTGGAGCAACTGGGTGTGGGGAAGGCCGAGCGGCGGTAGCGGCTCCCGGCGTCGCGGGCGATCGGGAGGGGAGGGCTCCGGTCACCCTCCAAACGGCGCAACGGCACTCCGTTCGGCGGGCCACCACGAGACCCATACCCCTCGGGGGTAGATTGCGTCAAGCGGACCTCCTCCCGCGTCCGCCGGTTCGCCGTCCGTCGAGAGGTCCGCGATGCAGGAACAGGGCAAGACCGCCGCGTGGTGCGGCCGTCTGCTGCTGTTCACCGCACGGTTCGACGGCCTCGCCACCCTGCAGACGCCCGGACACCCGGTGACCGGAAACGGCGGAAACGGCGGGCACGGCGGGCACGGCGGACACCGCGGGTGCCGGGAGACCGGCCGACGCCCGGCCGCGCGCACCGGTCTGCCGCGCGGCCGGTGGGCGATATCCGGGCCGCCGCGCCCCACACTCCCCGCCTGACCGTCGGTGCCGCGCGTGCAGGAGCGCGCCCCGCAGCCGACGCCCACCGGAGCCCGCGGCAGTGACCCCGCCCAGATCACCACCGACATCGTCTCGAGGTGTTCCTCCCATGCGTACGCACTCCCGCCGCGCCCTGCTCGGCGCAGGTCTCGCCGCCGCCGGCAGCGGTCTGCTGTCCGCCTGCGCCACCGGCCGGACCGGCTTCGGCCCGCACTCCGGTATGGACGGCATGAACGGCACGGCCCCTTCCACCGGTCCGGACGGCCGCCCCCCGTCCGGCTATGTGACCCCCGACGGCCCTGAGGTCGCCGAGGCCGAGCGCGGGCGGGGCAAGGGCCCCGTGCGCCACTTCGCGCTGACCGCCGGGGTCGGCCGGTTCGACCTGGGCGGCCGCACCGTCGAGACCTGGGCCTACGGCGATGCGCTGCCCGGCAAGATCATGCGCGTCACAGCGGGCGACCGGATCGCGCTGACCCTCACCAACGACCTTCCGCAGTCCACGACGCTGCACTGGCACGGGCTGACGGTGCGCAACGACATGGACGGCGTACCGGGGGTGACGCAGCGGTCCGTCAGGCCCGGCGGCACGTTCGACTACCACTTCGCGGTCACCACCCCCGGCACCCACTGGGTGCATCCGCACTCCGGTCTCCAGTTGGACCGCGGGCTGTACGCGCCACTGATCGTCGACGACCCCAGGGAACCGCTCTCCTATGACAAGGAGTGGATCGTCCTGCTGGACGACTGGGTCGACGGGGTCGACGGCAGCACACCCGAAGACGTGCTCAAGCAGTTGCACGGGGGCGTGGACCGCGGGCCCATGAGCCATGGCGAGACGGAGATGGGCCACCCACGGGACGGCAAGCGTGGCGCCCACGCCATGGGCGGAGCGGTCGTCCCCTCCGACGGCCCGTCGCGGATCCTCAAGGGCGCCCGGAGCAGGCTGCTCGGCCATGACGCGGGGGATGTGGACCACCCCTACCACCTCGTCAACGGCCGCTCCGTCCATGACCCGCGGACCTTCCGCGCCAGGCCCGGCGACCGCATCCGGATCCGCTTCATCAACGCGGCCAGCGAGACCGCCTACCGCGTCGCACTCGGCGACCACAGGATGACCGTGACGCACACCGACGGCCTCCCCGTCGAGCACGCCGAGACCGATGCGCTGCTCATCGGGATGGCCGAACGCTATGACGTCCTGGTCACGGCCGGGGACGGCGTCTTCCCGCTCACCGTGCTCGCCGAGGGCAAGGGGCGCTCCGCGCTGGGCCTGCTGCGCACCGGGGGCGGCGAGGCTCCCGGCCCGTCCGCCCGGCCCAAGAGCCTGTACGGCAGGATCATCACGGCGGACCGGCTCATGGCCGCCGCGTCGGTACGGTCCGCGTCGCGCCGCCCCGACCGCACCATCGAAATGACCCTCACCGGCACCATGGAGAAGTACGACTGGGCGATCAACGGGAGCCCCTACACGCCCTCTCAGCGGTATCCCGTCGAGGCCGGTGAGCGGGTCCGGATCATCTTCCGCAACCACACCAGGATGTGGCACCCGATGCACCTGCACGGCCACACCTTCACGCTGCCCAACGGCGGGCCCCGCAAGGACACCACGATCCTGCTGCCCGGCCGCAGGGTGGACGTCGATTTCCACGCCGACAACCCCGGGCTGTGGATGGTGCACTGCCACAACATCTACCACTCGGAGTCCGGGATGATGACGATCATCGGCTACCGCAAGAAGTACCGGAAGTAGAAGAAGAAGCAGAAGAAGGAGAAGAGGTAGGAGGGATAGGAGCAGCGGCCCGGGAGTGCGGCGGACGGGCCCCGCGGGCCTCTCCCGGGCCGCCCGTCGCACCGCCCCCGAAGGACCCCCGACACGTCTCCGACCTTCCTCACCCCCCATTGCGTCAGAAAGACGATTAGACTGGCGGCGTGCCTCAACTTCGTCTCGCCCTCAACCAGATCGACAGCTGTGTCGGCGCGCTCGACCGGAACGCCGAGGCGGTCCTGCGCTGGACCCGGCACGCCGCCGACCAGGGCGCGCACCTCGTCGCCTTCCCCGAGATGGCGCTGACCGGCTATCCCGTCGAGGACCTGGCGCTGCGTCCCTCGTTCGTCGAGGCGAGCCGCGACGCGCTGCGGACGCTGGCCGGCCGGCTGGCGTCGCAGGGCATGGGCGACCTCCCGGTGATCGTCGGCTATCTCGACCGCGGTGCGCAGGCCAAGCCGCGCTACGGCCGGCCCGCGGGCGCCCCGCAGAACGCCGCCGCCGTGCTGTACCGCGGCAAGGTCGCGCTGACCTTCGCCAAGCACCACCTTCCCAACTACGGCGTCTTCGACGAGTTCCGCTACTTCGTTCCCGGCGACACCCTGCCGGTCGTACGCGTACACGGCGTGGATGTCGCGCTCGCCATCTGCGAGGACCTGTGGCAGGACGGCGGACGGGTGCCGGCCACGCGCAGCGCGGGCGCCGGGCTCCTGGTGTCGGTCAACGCCTCGCCCTACGAGCGGGACAAGGACGACACCCGGCTGGAGCTGGTCCGCAAGCGGGCGCAGGAGGCCGGCTGCACCACCGCCTACCTGGCGATGATCGGCGGCCAGGACGAGCTGGTCTTCGACGGCGACTCGATCGTCGTCGACAAGGACGGCACCGTGATCGCGCGGGCGCCGCAGTTCGCGGAAGGCTGTGTGCTGGTCGACCTGGACCTGCCCGCCGCGGCGCCGGTCCCCCCGTCGGGCGTGCTGAACGACGGGCTGCGCGTCGACCACCGCGTCCTGTCGCCCGACCCGCTGCCGCCCTACCCCCCCGAGACGCCCGGCGGCGAGGCCGAACGCCTCACGGACCTGGAGGAGATCTACACCGCGCTGGTCGTCGGCCTGCGCGCCTATGCCGCCAAGAACGGCTTCGGCAGTGTGGTGCTCGGCCTCTCCGGCGGGATCGACTCGGCGCTGGTCGCCACGCTCGCCTGCGACGCCCTGGGGGCGGAGCATGTGCACGCCGTGGCGATGCCCTCCCGCTACTCCTCGGAGCACTCCCTCACCGACGCCGCCGAACTCGCCCGCCGTACGGGCCTGGCCTTCCGTACGGTGCCGATCGGCCCGATGTTCGACGCCTACATGGCGGCGCTGCCGCTGACCGGCCTGGCCGAGGAGAATCTGCAGTCGCGGCTGCGGGGCACCACCTTGATGGCCCTCTCCAACCAGGAGGGTCACCTGGTCCTGGCCCCGGGCAACAAGTCCGAGCTGGCCTGCGGCTATTCGACCCTCTACGGCGACTCGGTGGGCGGTTACGGCCCGATCAAGGACGTCTACAAGTCGGTCGTCTACCAGCTGGCCCGCTGGCGCAACCAGGCCGCCGCCGACCGCGGCCGGATCCCGCCGATCCCGGAGAACACCCTCACCAAGCCCCCGAGCGCCGAGCTGCGCCCCGGCCAGGTCGACACCGACTCGCTGCCCGACTACGACATCCTGGACCGCATCCTGGAGCTCTACGTCGACCGCGACCGCGGCCGGGAGGAGATCGTCGCCCAGGGCTTCGACGAGGCCCTGGTGACGCGGGTCCTGCGGATGGTCGACCACGCCGAGTACAAGCGCCGCCAGTACCCGCCCGGCCCCAAGATCTCCGCGAAGGGCTTCGGCAAGGACCGGCGCCTGCCGATCACCAACCAGTGGCGGGAAGGGAGCTGACGGGGCGTCGGTTCCTTCCGGGCCTGCCCGGCCTGTGAGCATCCCTGCCGGTGGGCCTGCCCGGCCGACGGGGATGCCCGGCCGACGGGGCCGGCCGTGGGCGTCGGGGCCGGCCGTGGGCGTCGGGGCCGGCCGTGGGCGTCGGGGCCGGCTGTGGGCGTCGGTCAGCCGAGGTGGCCCTCGGCCGCGACCTGCGCACCCGCGGCCGACCCGGCCTCCGTCTGACCGCTGCGGGTCCCACCGCTGCGGGTCTGGTCACTACGCGTCTCGTCACCGCGCGTCTCACCGCTGCGGGCCACGATCCGGGAGGAGTCGTGGGCACCGCGGTCCAGGAGGCCGGCCACGACGGCGACGGCCAGGCCCAGGGCGGCCAGCACCGCGCCGACCAGGGTCGGGGAGGTCCAGCCCCATCCTCCCGCCAGGGCCAGGCCGCCGAGCCAGGCGCCCCCGGCGTTGGCGAGGTTGAAGGCGGACTGGTTGGAGGCGGCGGCCAGCGTCGGGGCCTGCTGGGCCTTGTTCATGACCAGCATCTGCAGGGGCGTGGTGGTCAGGAAGCCGACCGCGCCGATGAGGACGACCGTCACCAGCGCCGCCCACTTCACCTGGGCGGTGAAGTGGAAGGCCGTCAGGACGAGAGCCAGCGCGGCCAGCGAACCGTAGAGCGTCGGGCGCAGGGCCCGGTCGGTGAGCGGTCCTGCGGCGAGCGCGCCGAGGGTCATCCCGATGCCGAAGAGGGCGAGGACCAGCGGCACCGAGCCCGCGGCGAAGCCCGTGACCTCGGTCATCATCGACGCGAGGTAGCTGTAGACGGCGAAGATCCCGGCGAAGCCGAAGACGGTGGTGAGCAGGCCGAGCAGCACCTGGCGGTTGCCCAGCGCCCGCAGTTCGCTGACCGGGCCGGTGCGCTCCTCGGCCGGCAGCGGGGGGATCAGCCGGGCCAGGGAGGCCATGGCGGCCAGCCCGATGACGGCCACGACGAGGAAGGTGGCGCGCCAGCCGAGCTGCTGGCCCAGCAGGGTCGCGGCGGGGACACCGATGATGTTGGCGACGGTCAGGCCGAGGAACATCGTGGCGACGGCACGGGCCTGGCGGCCCTCGCGCACCAGCCGGGCGGCGACCACCGCGCCGACGCCGAAGAACGCACCGTGCGGGAGCCCGGCCAGCAGCCGGCCGGCGATCAGCAGCCCGAAGGTGGGGGCCAGGGCGGAGGCGAGGTTGCCGACGGTGAAGACCGCCATCAGGCAGACCAGCATCCGCTTGCGCGGGATACGGGCGCCGAGGGCGGTCAGGAGCGGGGCGCCGATGACGACGCCGAGGGCATAGGCCGAGACGAGGTAGCCGGCGGTGGGCACGGAGGTGCCCAGATCGTCCGCGACGTCGGGCAGCAGGCCCATCATCACGAATTCCGTGGTGCCGATACCGAAGGCCGAGATCGCAAGCGCGAGCAGAGCCAAGGGCATGAAAGACCTTTCAGGGTTTGCGTGCGGGCGGGCACGCAGCGCACGGACCCGTAAGTACTTAAGTTCTCTTACGGAACAAAGTCTCTCAGGCGCAGTATTCCGGCGGAGGAACGGGGCGTGACGATCTCGCGTCAGAGCACCGTCGGCAGGGCGTCGGACCTGGTCAGATCTTCACCGTGGCGGCGACCGGAAGGTGGTCGCTGCCGGTCTCGGGCATCACCCAGGCCTTGACCGGGTCCATCCCCTTCATCATGATCTGGTCGATCCTGGCCATCGGGAACGCGGCCGGCCAGCTGAAGCCGAAGCCGTCGCCCGCCGCGCCCTGGGCGGAGCGCATCTGGGAGGTGACCGGGGCCAGCGAGCGGTCGTTCATGGTGCCGTTGAGATCGCCGAGCAGCATGACCTTCTTCTCCGGGTCGGCGGTGATCGCCTCGCCGAGCGCCGCGGCGCTGCCGTCGCGCTGGTTGGCGGTGAAGCCCGCCGCGACCTTGACCCGTACCGACGGCAGATGCGCGACATAGACGGCGAACTTCTGGCCGTCGGCGGCGGTGACGGTGGCCCGCAGCGCGCGGGTCCAGCCCATCTTGATGTCCACCGGCTTCGTCTCGGACAGCGGGCGCTTGCTCCACAGCCCGACGGTGCCCTCGACCACGTGGTACGGATACGCCTTCGCCAGCCCCTGCCGGTAGGCGGGCAGGGCGTCGCCGGTCAGCTCCTCCAGGGCCACCACATCGGCGTCGGAGGCCACGATGTCCCTGGCGGTGGACGCCGGATCGGGGTTGTCGGCGTTGACGTTATGGGTGGCAACCGTGAGATTGCCGCCGTTGCCCGCCTTGTCGGTGATCTGCCCGCCGAAGAGGCTGACCCAGGCGAAGACCGGCAGCACCAGCGCCACCAGCACGGTCGCCGAGCGGCGCAGCACCGCGAGGACGAGCAGCAGCGGGATACCCAGTCCCAGCCACGGCAGGAAGGTCTCCAGCAGACTGCCCAGGTTCCCCACGGTGTTGGGGATCTGGGAGTGCAGCATCATCAGCAGACCGAGCAGGACCGCGAGCACCGCGAGCACGATGCCGCGCCGCCACATGCCCTCGGGACGCCACCAGTTCCGCAGGCGTTCGGCCCGGGAACCGGCCTGCCCGGGGTTGTGCCCCTGTCCCGGCTCCGTCATGTATGCCTGCGCCATGTAGCTGTCCTCACTGCGTTGCTTCGCCGCGCCTCACCTGTGGTCTCCGACCCTAGGCGATGGTCCGTAATGCGCTTTCTTAGAAGTGAGGACGGCAAGGTGGCGGGTCGGGGTTCCGGTACCGGGGTTCATGACAGCGGCTGTGACAGAACGGGCATGCGCCGGTCATACGGGGTCGTCCGCGCACGGAGTTCCGGGACGGGTTTCCCTGCTCCCAAGGCCGCTGCCGTACCGAGGAGTTCATCCTGTGCAGCCTGCCGCCGAAGCCGATGCCGCAGTATCCGTTGCCGTCGCATCCGGTGTCGCCGTAACCACTGCCGTCACATCCGCTGGCGCCGCATCCGGTGCCGCCGGCCGTACGCCCTCCAGGACCATGTCGACAATGTCCGCCGGAAGGCTCTCGGGCAGTTCCTTCCACTCGTGGAGGAGGGCGCGGGCCAGCATCGGCCCGACGAAGAGATCGGCGACGGTCTCCAGGTCCTGGTCGGTGCGGATCTCACCGTTCGCCACCCCGCGCCGGAGCACCCCGAGCAGCGCCTCGCGGCGGGCCCGTACGACGGTGTCGTGGTACTCCGCCCACAGCTCGGGCTGTGCCCGGATATGGCTGACGAGGGTGCGCAGCAGCGCGGAGCTGCGCTTGGCCAGGCCGCGGCGGCGCAGGAATTCCAGCAGCGAGACCAGGTCATCGCGTACCGAGGTGCCGTCCAGGAGCGGGCCCGGGACGTCCAGGGACCGCATGACATCGAGCATCAGCGCGCTCTTGCCCGGCCAGCGGCGGTAGACCGTGGCCTTGCCGACGCCTGCCTCGCGGGCGATGCGCTCCATGGACAGCTCACCTATGGAGGCCCCGTCCTCGATCAGGCGCAGCACGGCCTCGATGATGGCCGAGTCGGCCGCGGCGCTGCGCGGCCGGCCGCGGCGCCCGGGGACCGCCGGGCCCGGCCGCTGCCCGGCCGCCGTCCCGGAGTCCGCCGCCCGGCTCATCGCTCCACGCCCGCCTTCCGCTCTTCCTGCGGCTCCGCCGGCTGCGGCGCCGGTGTCATTTTGCCCGGCAGGAAGGCCGCGGCCACCACGAGCCCCAGCATCGCGACGGCGGCCGAGCCGAGCGCGGTGATGTGCATGGCGTGAATGAAGGCATCGTCGGCCACGGCGGTCAACGACCGGCCCGCCGGTCCCATCCGGTCCGCGAGCCCGTGGGTCGCCTCGATCGATTCCCCGGCCGCGTGCCGGGCGGCGGCCGGCACTCCCGGCAGCCGGTCGAGGGTGTCCTGCATACGGTCGCGGTAGCTCGTCGACAGCAGCGAGCCGAGGACGGCGACGCCGAGGGTGCCGCCGACCTGCCGGAAGACGTTGTTGAGCGCCGAGCCGGAGCCGGCCTTCTCCCGGGGCAGCGCCTGCATGACCGCGACGGTGGCCGGCGGCATGATGTGCGCCATCCCGGCGCCCTGCAGGAAGAACAGCGCCTCCAGGACCCAGATCGGGGTGTCGGTGTCCAGCAGCAGCATGCCCGACATGGTGGTGGCCACCACGAACATGCTGAAGGTGCACACCGCGCGGGCGCCGTACTGGTCGACGGCGAGCCGGGCCCGTGGCGCGAAGATCGTCTGGGCGGCGGCCAGCGGGAGGAACAGCATCCCGGCCTGCAGCGGGGTGTAGCCGCGCACGCTCTGGATGTAGAAGACGGTGAAGAACGCGACACCCATCAGCGCGAAGAAGACCAGCGCGATGGCGGCGATGGCCGCCGAGAAGGCGGGGCTGCGGAAGTAGCTGATGTCGATGGACGGGTGGTCGCTGTACTTCTGGTGCAGCACGAAGACGATCAGCACCGCCAGGCCGCCGCCGATCGTGCCGGCCACCTGCGGGTCGGTGAAGTCTGCGAGCTGGCCGCCCTTGATGATGCCGTAGACCAGCAGGACGAGCCCGACGACGGACAGCAGCACCCCGAACGGGTCCAGCCGGCCCGGGCCGGGGTCCTTGGAGTCGGGCACCAGGATCACCATCGCGACCAGCGAGACCACCACGACCGGGGCGTTGATCATGAAGACCGAGCCCCACCAGAAGTGGGTGAGCAAAAGCCCGCCGGCGATCGGGCCGACCGCGATGGCCAGACCCACCCCGCCGGCCCAGATGCCGATCGCCCGGGGCTGCTCGTCCCGCTCGAAGACGTTCATCAGGATGGCGAGGGTGGACGGCATCACGAAGGCGCCGCCCAGCCCCATCAGCGCGCGGAAGGTGATCAGCTCCGCCGGCGATCCGGACACCCCGGCGAGCACCGACCCGGCACCGAAGACGGCCAGGCCGAAGAGCAGCGTCTTCTTACGGCCCAGCCGGTCGCCGAGCAGGCCCGCGGTGAACAGCAGACCGGCGAAGACCAGCGTGTAGGAGTTGATCGCCCACTCCAGCTCGCTCTGGGTGGCGCCGAGGCCGAGCGGAGCCGGGGTGGCGATCGTCTTCATGGCGACATTGAGGATCGAGTTGTCCAGCACCACGATCAGCAGGCTGAGCATGAGGGTGGACAGGATCGCCCAGCGGCGGCGGTGAACGGGGTCCGGGATCTGTGGGGCCGGCGGTGCGCCCGGGGTGCTGGAGGAGGAGGCCATGCCGGCACCCTAGGGTTGTTCCGATACGGGGCCGTTCCGTATCGGGAAGCCGCGCGGAGGGTCCCTTCTTCCGGGCGAAGCGGGAGCCGTCGTCCGGCGGAAGCGGGAGCGGTCGCCGGGCGAAGCGCGAAGGACTTCGGCGCGAAGGGCTTCCGGGCGGAGCAACCGTCGGCTTCCGGCCGAAGCGAGAGCGGTCACGCCCGTTCCCCTTTTCCTTTGTGCGCGGGCCGTGCCAGCATGGAGACGAGTCCGGGGACACCGTCAGGGTGCCTCGAGATGACGAACAGGAGCCGTCACCATGACGCAGCCTTCGCCTGCCCAGAAGCCGGTTGCCAAGTCTCTGTACGGGGGCTCGGGGTCGCGCCGGATCACCGTCCGGGACATCGCCGCCGCCAAGGAGCGCGGCGAGAAGTGGCCGATGCTCACCGCCTACGACGCCATGACCGCCTCCGTCTTCGACGAGGCCGGCATCCCCGTTCTGCTCGTCGGTGACTCGATGGGCAACTGCCACCTCGGTTACGAATCCACCGTGCCGGTCACCATGGACGAGATCACCCTGCTGTCCGCGGCGGTCGTCCGGGGCACGAAACGCGCACTCGTCGTCGGCGATCTGCCGTTCGGCTCGTACCAGGAAGGCCCGGTGCAGGCGCTGCGCAACGCCACCCGGCTGGTGAAGGAAGCGGGAGTGGGCGCCGTCAAGCTGGAGGGCGGCGAGCGCTCCGCCGACCAGGTGGAGCTGCTGGTCTCGTCCGGCATCCCGGTGATGGCACATGTCGGCCTGACCCCGCAGTCGGTCCACGCCTACGGCGGCTACCCCGTCCAGGGCCGCGGCGAGGAGGCGGCCCAGCAGCTGCTGCGGGACGCCAAGGCGGTGCAGGACGCCGGTGCGTTCTCCGTCGTCCTGGAGGCGGTACCCGCCGAGCTGGCGGCCGAGGTCACCCGTTCGCTCTACATCCCGACCGTCGGCATCGGCGCGGGCCCGGACTGCGACGCCCAGGTCCTGGTGTGGACCGACATGGCCGGCATGACGGCCGGCCGGGTCCCGAAGTTCGTCAAGCAGTACGTTGCCCTGCGGGAGCTGCTCGGAAGCGCGGCCAAGGAGTTCGCCGAGGACGTCGTCGGCGGCGAGTTTCCGGCGGAGCCGCATACCTTTCACTGAACCGCCCAGGTCGGCTTTCCCGCCGTGGGGGTTTCTCTTAGTTGCGCCTGCGGCGGGCGTGGGTTGTCGGGTGCGGTGCCGCTCCTCCGGACTTCGTCCTGCGGCGCGGCCCCTCCCGTGAGTGGGTGGAAGAACGTGGGTGGGGGTGCACGTAGTCACTTACGTGCACCCCCACCCACGTTCATCCACCCACGGGAGGGGACGGGCCGGAGGGGCCGGTGTGTGGGACGTAAAGCGAAGCAGTCCCACACACCGGCCCCGGAGGTCCGTCACCGCACCCACAGCCCCGCGCAGCGGACCCCGCCCGCCGCCAGGCGCAACGGCGGGCGCACCGCGCAGCGGGCGCAAAACGGCGAGCAACCCCCACGACGGGAAAGCCAAAAACGTGGGAAACAAGCCAAGCGCAGCGGTTTGTCGGAGACATGTCGGCGCCCTGTCGGTAGCGCCTGACACATTGGCGGCATGACGCGACAGACGATAACCACCAAGGGCGGCAACGCCGTGGAGGTGCGCGGTCTGGTCAAGCACTTCGGCGCGGTCAAGGCCGTCGACGGGGTGGACCTGGACGTGAAGGAAGGCACCGTGCTCGGCGTGCTCGGCCCCAATGGCGCCGGCAAGACGACGCTCGTACGGTGCCTGTCCACCCTCCTTGTGCCGGACGCCGGCAGCGCCTTCGTGGCGGGCTTCGATGTGGTGCGCCAGCCCCGCGCGCTGCGCCGCACCATCGGCCTGACCGGGCAGTACGCCTCGGTCGACGAAAAGCTCTCCGGCTGGGAGAACCTCTACATGATCGGGCGACTGCTCGATCTGTCCCGCAAGGACGCCCGCCGCCGTGCGGACGAGATGCTGGAGCGGTTCTCGCTGACCGAGGCCGCCAAGCGGGCCGCGGCCAAGTACTCCGGCGGTATGCGCCGCCGGCTCGACCTGGCCGCCTCGATGATCGGCCAACCGGCGGTCCTGTACCTGGACGAGCCGACCACCGGCCTGGACCCCCGCACCCGTAACGAGGTGTGGCAGGAGGTCCAGCGGATGGTGCGCGACGGGGCCACGGTGCTGCTGACCACCCAATACATGGAAGAGGCCGAGCAGTTGGCCAACGAGCTGACGGTCATCGACCGCGGCCGGGTGATCGCCGAGGGGCAGGTGGACGAGCTCAAGGCCAAGGTCGGCGGGCGGACGCTGCAGATCCGGCCGTCGGACCCCGGCGAGCTGGACCGGATGACGGAGGCCGTCACCCGGGCCGGTCTGGACGGCATCGCGGGTGCCACCGCCGACCACGAGGGGGGTGTGGTCAACGTACCGATCATCAGCGATGAGCAGCTGACCGCGGTGGTCAATGTGCTCGGCCGGGAGGGCATCGCGCTCGCCGGGATCAGCACCCATCTGCCCAGCCTGGACGAGGTGTTCCTGGCCATCACCGGTCAGAAGACCTCCGAGGCGGGGTCCGGGGCCGGGTCCGAGGACGCCATGGACGAGCAGTACGCGGGGGTGTCGGCATGAGTACGGCAACGATGACGGCGCCACGGGTGAAGCCCGGCGGCGACGAGGGCCGGATCGGTCTGCGGGCCAATCTGCGGCACATCGGGGCGCTGGTGCGGCGCAACGCCCTGCAGATCAAGCAGGACCCGGAGTCCATGATGGACGTCCTGCTGATGCCGATCATCTTCATCCTGCTGTTCACCTATGTCTTCGGCGGTGCGATCGCCGGCAAGGGGAACCAGCACGAATACATCCAGCGCCTGGTGCCCGGCATGATGGCGATGATGGGCATGAACATCGCCATGGCGGTGGGCACGGGTGTCAACGAGGACTTCCGCAAGGGCGTGATGGACCGCTTCCGGACGATGCCGATCGCCCGGTCCTCGGTCCTGATAGCCAAGATCGTCGTCGAGATCGGCCGGATGCTGGTCGCCACCGCGATCCTGCTCGGCATGGGCTTCCTGCTGGGTCTGGAGATCAAGGGCAGCATGCCCGCGTTCTTCGCGGCGATCGTGCTGTCCACGGCCTTCGGCGCCGCCCTGATGTGGATCTTCATCCTGCTGGGGCTCACCGTGAAGACCCCGCAGGCCGTCCAGGGCATGGCGATGCTGGTGCTGATGCCGCTGCAGTTCGGCTCGTCGATCTTCGCGCCGACGACGACGATGCCCGGCTGGCTGAAGAGCTTCACCGAGGTCAACCCGCTCTCCAACCTGGCCGACGCGGCTCGCGCCCTGATCAACGGCGAGGGGGCGGTGGCGCACCCGACGCTGGTCACCCTCGGCTGGGCGGTCGCCATCACGGCCGTCACCATGCCGCTCGCGGTGGCGAAGTTCCGCAAGAAGACCTGACGCGCGTCCCGCAGGGGGCTTCCCTGCGGGACCGCCTTCGCCCGGCTCGCGTCAGATGAGGGCGGTGGCCTCTTCGAGGGAGAGGCCACCGCCTTCGGCGTACGCCTGCGCATAGGCCGTATCGCCCACCAGCGCCCGCGCGGCCGCCTCGGTACGGGCCCGGTCGTCGCGGATGATCCGCGGCGGGACATGGCCGGACGCCCGCAGTGTGTCGTACGCCCCCACCAGGCGCGCCGCGTCCCGGCCCGCGGACTCGCCCCGTACCGCCATCAACACCCGTGCAGCGGTGAGGAGTTGCACCACAGGGAGGTCCGGCGCGACCATCTGCGTCAGGGAGTCCTGCAGGCTGTCCATGGCGGTCCGGAACCTCGGCAGCAGACCCTCGTCGCGGTGGCCCTCGTCCAGGTCCAGCGAGATCAGCAACGACTCCAGCATCCCGGTGAACAGGTCCGGGGCGCGCGGGGCGAAGAGCTCGCGCACCGTGTGCAGTTCCGTCCGCGCCTCCCGGAGAGCCCCCTTCGCCGTCAGCCACATCGCGAGGGTCAGCCGGGCGAACGGCTCGGTGTCCCGGCCGCTGTTGCCCTTCACCGCCTCGGCCAGCACCTCACGCAGCATCCGCTCGCCGGTCTCCGCCTGGCCGTCCTCGATCAGTACGGCACCCAGCCGGCAGCGCAGCAGCAGGGTCTGGCCGTGCGCCCCCAGGTTCTCGGCGTGCACCATCGCCGCCCGGTAGTCGCGCGCCGCCGACGCGTACGCGCCCCGCTTCTCATGGGTTTCGGCACGTCCCGCCAGCGCCTCGGCCGCGCCCCATACGTCGCCGATCCTCAGGAAGGTGCGCAGCGCCTCGTCGGCATCGCGGGCCGCCTGCGCCAGCCCCCCGGCGCGGTCGTTGAGGATCTTCGAGCGGAACTGCAGCGTGTAGGCCAGCTCCCATTCGTAGCCGAGGTCGCGGCAGGCCTGCACCCCGCCGTCGACCAGCTCGGCCAGCTCGTCGAACCGTCCGGTGATCAGCACCGCGTAGTACCACAGCGCGCCGGGGACCTTGCAGGTCTGCGCCAGACCGGTGCGGTAGACGGTGAGCATCCCGGCCAGCTCTTCCTGCATCTCCGGATCGTGCAGCGCCTCGATATCGCTGTCCCGGCTGGAGAGCGCGACCAGCCGGACCTCGCGGCGGGCCTCCTGCAGTTGCTCGGGAATCATCGGCGGAGGGCTGTCGATGGGTCTGTCGTGCAGATCGGGGGCCGGTTCGGCGGGCGGGGTGAAGGGGTTGGGACCGAGCGCGGCGGCCGCCGTCGCCCAGTGGCGGGCGTCGCTGCGGTGGTCGCGCAGCGACCAGAACCACTGCAGGGACAGCACCAGGCACAGCGCCTCGTGCTCGTCACGTGCGGCGAGGGCACGGCGCAGCGCGGTGCGCAGGTTGTCGTGCTCCAGCTCCAGCCGCTCCATGCCCGCCCGCTGGCCGGGGCCGCGCAGCAACGGGTCGGTGGTACGGGCCAGTTCGCGGTAGGCGACGAGGTGGCGGCGCTCGGCACCGGTCCGTTCCCCGGCCTCGTCCAGCCGCTCGCCGGCGTACTCCCCCACCGTCTCCAGCAGCCGGTAGCGCATCTCTCCCGCACCGGAGCGGCTGCCGCCGAGCGTCTGGCCGGCCGGGGCCGCGACCACCAGCGATTTGTCGATCAGCGAGCCGAGCAGCCCGGCCACCTCGCGCCGGTCGACGCCGTCGCCCGCGCACACCTCCTCGGCGGCGGCCAGATCGCAGCCGCCGGCGAAGACGGACAGCCGGCGCAGCACCGCCCGTTCGGGCTCGTCGGTCAGGTCCCAGGACCAGTCGACGACCGCGCGCAGCGTCTGCTGGCGGGGCAGCACGGTCCGGCTGCCGCTGGTCAGCAGCCGGAAACGGTCGTCGAGCCGGTCGGCGAGCTGCCGGGGCGTCAGCAACCGCAGCCGGGCCGCGGCGAGTTCGATGGCGAGCGGCAGTCCGTCCAGCCGGCGGCAGATCTCGGTGCAGGCCGCCGCGGTTTCCTCGTCGGCCTCGATGCGGAAGCCGGGCAGGGCGGCGGCCCCTCGGTCGGCCAGCAGCCGCAGCGCGACGGGGCCCGGCAGCGGCTCGACCGGCCGCAGCACCTCGCCCGGTACGGCCAGCGGCTCCCGGCTGGTGGCCAGTACCGTCACCCCTGGGCAGTCGGCCAGCAGCCGCTCGGCGAGCTCGGCGGCGGCGCCGATCACATGCTCGCAGTTGTCGAGGAGGAGCAGCATCCGGCGTCCCGCGCAGTGCTCGGCGAGCCGGCCGAGCGGGTCCAGGGCGGTCGGATCGGCGGCGGCCCGCAGGCCCTCCGCGGTGGTGCCGCGGACGACCGTCTCACGGGCCCCGAGCGCGGTCAGTACCGCCTCGGGCACGGTCTGCGGATCGTCCACCGGTGCCAGCTCGGCCAGCCATACGCCGTGCGGCCAGGCGTCCGGCAGGGCGGCCGCGGCGGTCTCGGCGCCCTCCTGCGACAGCCGGGTCTTGCCGGCGCCGCCGGGGCCCAGCAGCGTCACCAGCCGGTGCTCGGCCAGATCGGCGCGGATCGCGGCCAGATCGGCGTCCCGCCCGACGAAGGAGGTGAGCCGGGCACGGAGGTTACCGGGGCGGGGGTGCGGCGGGGTGAGGAAGGGGGCGGGGGCGGCACCTGAAACGTGGGTGGTATCCGGGACGTGGGCGGCCCCGGGAGCGTGAGGGTGCGCGGAGGGCGGAACCGTATCCGCCGGCGGACGGAGCAGTTCCGCGTGCAGGGCGCGCAGCTCCGGGCCCGGGTCCACGCCGAGGCGGTCGGCGAGGCCGGTGCGTATCTCCTCGTAGGCCGCCAGTGCCTCCGCCGTGCGGCCCGCGGCCCGCAGCGCGCGCAGCCGCAGGGCCTGGAGGGGTTCGTCCAGCGGATGGTCCTGGCACAAGGCGTGGAGGGTGGGCAGCGCCCGGTCGGCGCGGCCGAGGGCGAGGTCGGCGGCGAGGCGGGTCCGCTGGGCGTCCAGCCGGCGGCGTTCGGCGCGGGAGGCCTCGGCACCCGCGTCCGGCAGATCGGCGAGGGCCGGACCGCGCCAGAGCGCCAGGGCGTCGTCGAGCAGGGCGGCGGCGCCGGCCGGGTCCGCGGCGGTCAGCGCCCGGCCGCCCTCCGCCGCAAGCCGCTCGAACCGGTGCAGGTCGACTGCGTCGGGCTCCGCGCACAGCCGGTAGCCGCCGTCGGCCGAGGCGACCGCGGCATGCCCCAGGGCACGGCGCAGCCGGCCGACCAGCGCCTGCAGGGCCCCGGCGGCGTCGGCGGGCGGGTCCAGGCCCCAGATGTCGGAGATCAGTACGTCCGGGGAGAGTGCCCGGCCGGGCCGCAGCGCGAGGGCGGCGAGCAGCGCGCGCAGGCGTGGTCCGCCGATGGCGACGGGGGTGCCGTCGGGCCGGTCGGCCTGGGTGGTGCCGAGAATTCCGTAGCGCACCGGCCCATTGTCGTCGAAGGCCGGAACTCCCCAGGCACCGAGCGTCGTTTTCGGTGTCACGGGTCCTGGGCAGGGGGTCCGTGAACGAGCCCGCCGGCACACCGCCGTGCGCCGGCCGCCGTGACGCGGTTACGGTCATGGCTGCCCCTCACCAGACACCCGGGAGCCCCGCACCATGACCACAGCAATCCGACGCGCCGACCGCCGCATCAGCCCGGTCTTTCTTGCGCTCGTCGCCGTCATGGCGGTGTCCGGCTGGGCGGTGTGGAGCGAAACGCTGGCGGCGAACACCGGCTTCGCGGTGTTCTTGTTCGTGGTGTCCGGCTGGGTGGTGTCGCTGTGCCTGCACGAGTACGCGCACGCCAGGACCGCGCTGCACAGCGGCGATATCTCGGTGGAGGCCAAGGGCTATCTGACGCTGAACCCGCTGAAGTACACCCATGCGCTGCTCAGCATCGTGCTGCCGGTGATCTTCGTGATCATGGGCGGGATCGGGCTGCCGGGCGGTGCGGTGTTCATCGAGCGCGGCCGGATCCAGGGGCGCTGGCGGCACAGTCTGATCTCGGCGGCCGGGCCGCTGACCAACATCGTGTTCGCGGCGGTGTGCACGGCGCCGTTCTGGCTGCACGGGCTGGCCGGGGTGCCCGCCCCGTTCCGTTTCGCGCTGGCGTTCCTGGCGCTGCTGCAGGTGACCGCCGCGATCCTGAACTTCGTGCCGGTGCCGGGCCTGGACGGCTACGGGGTGATCGAGCCGTGGCTGTCGTACAAGCTGCGGCGGCAGGTGGAGCCGTTCGCGCCGTTCGGACTGCTGGCGGTCTTCGGGCTGCTGTGGGTCCCGGAGATCAACCAGGTCTTCTTCGAGCTGGTGAACACGATCCTGCACGGCCTCGGCGTCTCCTCGCTCGACACCTACCTCGGCCAGGAGTTCTTCCGCTTCTGGCAGGGCGAGCCGCAGCTGCCGCAGAGCGGCGGCCTCTTCTGAGGTCCGGGGCCCGGCCGGCCGGATGGCGGGGCCGGGCTCCGCAGGAGGGTTCGATGCGCCGGGCTCAGGAGGGCTCGGCGCGTCGGCCTCCGCAGGCCGGCTCGAGGCGCCGGGCTCAGCCGGCCTGCTGCGCCCGCTGGAGCTTCGCCCTGCGCAGGTAGAACCACGCCATGTTGCTGGAGATGCCCGCCAGCAGGATCCAGACGATGCCGACGAAGCTGCCCTGGACGAACGCGACCACGGCCGCGGCGACGGAGAGGACGCACACGGCGAGGGCCATGAGAGCGAGCCGGCGGGCCGGGCCGGACGGGGGCAAGAGGGGCATGGAAGCGGCTCCTGTCGGGAGTGGTGCGGTCCTCCCCAGTGTCCCCCATGCCCCGTGTGCCCCGGTCGGCGGTCCGGCCGCGGCCGCTGCCACCTTGGTGGACGGCCCGGACGCCGTGGACCGCTCAGGCCTCGTGAACCGCCCGGACCTCGTCGACCGCTCAGACGTCGGTGAGGCGCAGCCCCGCGTGTGCCTTGTAGCGCCGGTTGACCGAGATCAGGTTGGCGACCAGCGACTCGACCTGGTGGGCGTTGCGCAGCCGGCCGGCGAAGACGCCCCGCATACCGGGGATACGGGCGGCCAGCGCCTGCACCAAGTCGGTATCGGCGGGGGACTCGCCGAGGACCATCACATCGGTGTCGATCCGCTCGGTCTCCGGGTCCTGCAGCAGCACCGCGGACAGGTGGTGGAAGGCGGCGGTGACCCGCGACTGGGGCAGCAGGGCCGCGGCCTGCTCGGCGGCGCTGCCCTCCTCCGGCTTGAGCGCGTAGGCGCCCTTCTTGTCGAAGCCGAGCGGGTTGACGCAGTCGATGACGAGCTTGCCGGCCAGCTCCTCGCCCAGCGCCTGCAGGGTCTTGGCGTGGCCCTCCCACGGCACGGCGACGATCACGACATCGCTGCGCCGGGC
The DNA here is from genome assembly GCF_040253635.1 of Streptomyces sp. Edi2. Taxonomy (NCBI): domain Bacteria; kingdom Bacillati; phylum Actinomycetota; class Actinomycetes; order Kitasatosporales; family Streptomycetaceae; genus Streptomyces; species Streptomyces sp. Edi2. The sequence goes on from NZ_JBEJGX010000003.1 coordinate 2,478,756, forward strand.
GCAGACGGCGTTCTCCGCGCCCTCGATACCCAGGCCGAGTTCGCCGGCGGCGGTCTCGGCGCGCTCGGCGGCCCGGGAGCCGATGATCACCTTCTGGCCGGCCAGGGCGAGCCGGTAGGCCAGGCCGCGGCCCTGGTCGCCGGTGCCGCCGAGGACGCCGACCACCAGGCCGGAGACGTCCGGGAGGTCCCAGGGGTCACGCTTGAGGGCGGCCTTCGCGCGCGTCGCGGCGTTCGGGGAGAACCGGCCATCGTCAGGAGTAGTCATGACAGCGATCCTGTCACGCGCCGACCGCGAACCGGCCAGGCCCTCGGGGCGGAAGCTCCTGCCGTCGGGACGGAAGGCCATGCCCTCGGCACCGCACCGCACCGACCGGCCCGCCACCCGGCACGCCACCCCGCGCCCGCCACCGCACACGCGTCACGCCTTCACGCTGCCCTCGGTCAGGCCCGTGCGCCAGTACCGCTGGAGCACCGTCATCAGCACCATCAGCGGCACCACGGACAGAAACGCCCCGCCCACCGTGTACTGGTAGAGCACCGGTTGGCGGTCGGCGTAGCCGGTCCAGGAGGTCAGGCCCAGCTGCACGGGGTAGAGGTCGGAGTCCGAGAGCATCACCAGCGGCAGGAAGTAGTTGTTCCAGATGTGCACGAACTGGAACAGGAAGACGGTCACCAGCGCCGGGGTCATCAGCCGCAGCCCGAGCCCGGCGAAGATCCTGGCCTCGCCCGCGCCGTCGATCCGGGCCGCTTCCAGGAGCGAGGCGGGGACCGCGGCGGCCGCGTAGATCCGGCACAGATACACGCCGAACGGGCTGACCGTACTGGGGATCAGCACCGCCCAGTAGGTGTTGGACAGCCCCATCGCGCTGAAGAGGAAGTAGAGCGGCAGGGCCAGCGCGGTGCCGGGGATCAGCACCCCGGCGAGCACCACGTGGAAGACCGCCTCCCGGCCGCGGAACCGGAAGACGGCCAGCGCATAGCCGGCCGCGGCGGACAGCAGGGTGGCGCAGACCGCGCCGGCCCCCGCGTAGAAGAGGGAGTTGGCGAACCAGCGGGCGTAGATGCCGTGGTCGTAGGTGAGGACGTCGACGAGGTGGTCGACGGGGTCCGGATGGTCGGAGAACCAGAAGCCGAAGGTGCCGAAGAGGTCGGCGCTGTTCTTGGTGGCGGAGACCGCCAGCCAGTAGACGGGCACCAGGAAGTAGAGCGCGGCGACGGTCAGCAGCGAGGCGGTGATGATCCGGTGGCGGACCGGGGGCGGGGTCATCCGCGCTCCCCGGCGTGCTCCTCGGCGCGCCCGCCGGTCAGCCGCAGAAAGCCGAAGGACACCGCGCACGCCACCAGCGCGAGCAGTACCGCCTCGGCCGCCGCCACCTGCTGGTTGTTGCCGACGAACGCCTCGCTGTAGGCATGCAGGTTGGGGGTGAAGCCGGAGTCGATGGAGGAGGCCAGCGGGCGCAGCACCATCGGTTCGGCGAACAGCTGGAGGGTGCCGATGATGCTGAAGACACCGGTGAGCACGAGCGCGGGGCGGAGCAGCGGGATCTTGATGTGCCGGGCGACCTGCCAGGCGCTCGCCCCGTCGATCCGCGCCGCCTCGTACAACTCCCCCGGTACGGCCTTGAGCTGGGCGATCAGCACCAGCATGTTGTAGCCGGTGAACTGCCAGGTGACGATGTTGGCGAGGGACCACAGGACGGTGCCGCGGGAGAGGAAGTCGACGCTCCAGCCCATGGAGTCGGCGATCTTCACCAGCGGGCTGATGCCCGGCACGTAGAGGAATCCCCACAGGATCGAGGCGATCACTCCCGGCACGCCGTACGGCAGGAAGAAGGCGCTGCGGAAGAAGGTGACTCCGCGGGCGCTCGCGCTCTCCAGCAGCAGCGCGAGGGCGGTGGCCAGCGCGATCATCAGCGGGATCTGGACGGCGCCGAAGAGCAGCACCCGGCCGAAGCCGGCCAGGAACCGGTCGTCGGCGAGGGCATGGGCGTAGTTGGCGAGGCCGGCGAAGACCTCGTGTTCCCGGCCGCCGAGGCCGAGCGGGCCGGTGCGTTCGGTCTTCTGCAGGCTCTCGTGGAGGGCGTAGCCGATGGGGGCGAGGAAGCAGAGGCCGAAGAGGGCGAGGAACGGCAGGACGAAGCCGGCGGCGGCGCGGGCGTTGCGGGCCTCGGTACGGGTGGCGCGGCGCGGGCGGCGGCCGGTGTCCTGGCGGGTCCGCTTCGGGGCGACCGGCCCCGGCCGGCGCAGCGTGTCCCGGCTCACCCGCCGCTCTCCACCTTCAGCCCCTTGCCCCTGAGGTCGGCGATGGTCTGGGCCTGCACCTTCGTCAGGACCGAGCGGAAGGAACTGCCGTCCGCGAGCGCATCGGTGAAGGCGTCGCCGAGCCGCTGGTAAAGAGTGTCCACCCCGGGCCCCCACCGCCAGCTGGTGTCCACATGCGCCCCGGCGGCCGCGAAGACCTTGCTGTACGCCTGGCCGCCGAAGAAGTCCTTGTCGACGTCGAGATCGGTGGTGGCGTAGCCCTTCTTGGCGCTGGGGAAGCCGTAGCCGCCGTCGATGAGCAGCGCGATCGACTCGGGGTCGGTGTTGAGCCAGACGGCGAAGTCCAGGGCGTCCTTGGGATAGCGGGCCTTGGCGAAGACGGCGGTGGTCGAGCCGCCCCAGTTGGCGAAGGCCTGCTCGCCCGCCTTCCACTGCGGCAGCGGTGCGGCCCGCCACTTCCCCTTGGTGCCCGGCGCATTGCCGGCCAGCAGCGCATCGCCCCAACTGGCGCCCACCCAGGCCGGGATGGTGCCGGTCTGCAGATCCTTGTACCAGGCGTTCTGCCGGTCCGGGATGGTCTTGACGAGCTTCTGCTTGACGAGGGATTCCCAGTAGTCGGCGACCTTGCGGGTGGGGTCGTCGTCGAGGTGCACGGTCCAGGTGTCGCCGTGCGTCCCGTACCACTTGGCGCCGGCCTGCCAGGCGAGGCCGGCGAAGCGGTTGCCGTTGGTGGGGGCGAAGGTCTCGATCCAGGCGCCCTTCTTCCGGACGGCCTTGGCTGCGGCCTCGTACTCGTCCCAGGTCCGCGGGGTCTGCACGTCCCATTTGTCGAAGAGGTCCTGACGGAGGAAGAGCCCCATCGGCCCGGACGCCTGGGGGATGGCGTAGATGCCCTTGCCGAAGACGGACTGCTGCCACTGCCAGCCGGAGAACTTGTTCTTGTGGCGGGCGGCGCCGAGCGGGGCGAGGTCGAGCAGCCCGTTGTCGAGGAGGAAGCCGGGGACGAGCGGGTATTCGATCTGGCCGAGGTCGGGCGGGTTGCCGGCCTTGATGGCGGCGTGCATCTTCGCGTACTGCTGGCCGTTGACGGCCGACACCTTCTCGACTTTTACCTGCACCTCGGGATTCCTGCGGTTCCAGAGGTCGACGGGCTTGTCGATGCCCGGCACCCAGGACCAGAAGGTCAGCTGGATCCGCTGCCCTTTCTTGCGCTCCCGGGGCGCGTTGCCGTCGCCGTTCCCGCTGTCCCCGTCCCCGCTGTCGCCGCAGCCGGTGAGCGCCCAGCCGGCGGCGACGGCGGCCGCCCCGCCCAGGACCGTTCTGCGGTGCACGGTGTGGTTGCTCATATCGGCTCCCCACGAGGATGCGGCTGCGGATACGGCGAGAGGTGATCGTCGAGCACGCGCTGAAGTCGCCCGTCCCGTGGAGCGGTCGGGCGCCCCCCACGGGCAAGGACGTAGGATGTCCCTCGTCCTGCGGCGACCATAGGGAGTGCCCAACTTGCCGTCAAGACACCGCACATGGGGCATTCCCGTGCCTGGCAAAGGCACCGCCGACACGGGGTGACATCCCGGTGAACGGGGGCGGCGGCGCCCGCAGCGGCCCCTTCCCCCCACCGTTGGGTCAGCCGGGCTCCCCCACCGTCCCCCTCGGCCGGGCTCCCCCACCGCCCCGTCAGCCGGGCCCCCCTCACCACTCCGTCAGCCGGGCTCCCCCACCGCCCGGCAGCCGGACTCCCTCACTGCTCCGTCAGCCGGCGCCGGATGCCGTCGAAGTGCCGGTGCATCGCCTCCACGGCGCGGTCGCCGTCACCCGCCTCCAACGCGTCGACGATCTCCCTGTGCTGGCGATACGTCACGTCCGGGTCGGGGCCGTCATCGGAAAGGTCCTCCCGCACCCGGCGCAGCGCCGCCCAGAACGCGTCCAGCACCTCGCTCAGCAGGTGGTTGCCCATCGAGCGGTACAGGGCGAGATGGAAGGCCCGGTCGGTGGCGCTCTGCACCTGCCCGCCCCGCGCCTCCTCCGCCATCCGCTGCACCAGCCCCTTGAGGACGGCAAGGTCCTCGGCGGGCAGTTTCCGGGCGACGGTGCCGATCAGGCCCGCCTCCAGCGCCTCGCGGACCTCCATCAGCTCGTACAGGCTGGACTCGCCCTGGTGGTGGCGGACCGCGGCACGGAACGCGACGCCCTCGACGAACGGCTCCAGGGTGAGCGGGCCGACGTAGGTGCCGAAGCCGTGCCGGATCTCCACGATGCGCATCGCCTGCAGCGCCTTGAGCGCTTCGCGCACCGAGTTGCGGCTGACGTCGAGCAGGCCGACCAGCTCGGCCTCGGTGGGCAGCGGATCGCCCGGCGTCAGCCCGCGCTGCAGGATCAACTGCTTGATCTGCGCCTGCACATCCTCGGCCATCGTCCCTCGCGCCATGGACACTCCCTCTCCCGCGTCTGCCATACCGCCGGCCTCGCCGCCACCCGCCCCGCACCGCCCCACCGGGCCGCGGATCCTTGACCGACCGCCTGTGAACAGGTCTATTGTGCTCGACATAGGACATGGGATGTCCTATGTCGGACTCGGAGACCCCGGAGCCCCCATGGCACTGCCCGCCCCCCTGCACGGCGTCATCCCGCCGGTCTGCACCCCGCTCGGCCCGCGCGGCGAGATCGACACCGCCTCGCTGACCCGTCTGGTGCACCACCTCCTCGACGGCGGTGTCCACGGGCTGTTCGCCCTCGGCTCCACCAGCGAAGTCGCCTACCTCACCGACGCCCAGCGCGGCACCGCACTGGAGACCGTCCTCAAGGCCGCGGACGGCAGGGTCCCGGTGCTCGCCGGGGTCATCGACACCACCACCCCGCGGGTGCTCGACCACGCCAGGACCGCCGCCGCCCTCGGCGCCGACGCCCTGGTCGCCACCGCGCCCTTCTACACCCGCACCCACCCGCGGGAGATCGCGGCGCACTTCCGCCACCTGCGCACGGCCGTCGACCTCCCGCTGTTCGCCTACGACATCCCCGTCGCCGTGCACAGCAAGCTGTCCCCGTCGCTGGTGCGGGAGCTGGCCGAGGACGGCACGCTCGCCGGGCTCAAGGACAGCAGCGGCGACGAGGGGTCGCTGCGCCGCCTGCTCACCGCACTCGGCGGCCGCACCGCCCGCCGCACCGGCCCCGCCCCCGGCTTCTCGGTCCTCACCGGCTCCGAACTGACCGTGGACGCCGCCCTGTTGGCGGGCGCGGACGGCGTCGTCCCCGGCATCGGCAATGTCGACCCGGCGGCCTACGTCCGGCTCTACGACGCCGCCCGGGCCGGCGACTGGGAGCGGGCGGCCGCCGAACAGGAACGTCTGGTCGCCCTGTTCGCCATGGTCGACGCCGGCCCCGAGCCCGAGATGGGCCGCAGTTCCTCCGCGCTGGGCGCGTTCAAGGCGGCCCTCCACCTCCTCGGCGTGATCGACGGGGGCGCCACCGCCTTCCCCCAGCGCCCGCTGGGCGAAAAGGCCGTGGCAGAGGTAGGACGTCGGCTCACCGCGGCCGGCCTGCCGCCCGTCCGATAGGCCGCACGACACGACCACGGCCGGGGCAGCACCCCCGCACTCCCCTCCCGCCTCTCTCTGCCTCTCCCTCCCCTCCCACCCCACATCCCCCACCACCCCCACATCCCGTACGGGTGACACCCGAGGAAACCGCAACCGGACAGCGTCCTGCTGCGGCAGGATGCCGGGCCATGGATGCCGTACGGGTCGCCCTGCTCCGCGAAGTTCTCGCCGGGACCGAGTGGGTCCAGGCCACCCGCCGCTTCGCGGGGACGCTGCGCGGCGCCGTCACCCCGCACGGCGGGGGGCTGCTGCTGGTCGGCAGCGCCGCGTACGAGCCCTGGCACCTGGCCGCCCACCTCGACGACGAGGCCGCCTGGTCGGGCCTGCCCGAGCTGTCGCCGACGCTGGTGCGCCACCGCGTCCCCGGCGGGGCGCCGGCCCATCTGGCAGTGGGCCTGGGCCGGTTGGCGGCGGCCGGACGCGGCGAGACGCTGCTGGTCGTGACGCCCGAACAGCCGGGCGCAGGGCTGCTGGAGCGGGTGCACGACGCCCGCCGCAACGGCGCGACGGTGCTCGCCCTGGACTGCGGCAACCGCGATCTGCACGCCCTGGCGCATGACGCGCTCGCCGCACCCCCGCCCCCGCCCGACGGCACGGACGACCCACCGGCCGACCTCGACCTCGACACGGTCCAGCATCTGGTGAGCGCGGCCGCCGGCGAGAACAGCCTGCCCGCGCCCCGCAGACACCGCCGCTTCCGCGACCGCCTGGCCCGCCTCGCCGACGGACTGACCGCCCCGCCGCCGCCTCGCTGGTAGCCCCCGAGGGGCCCCGTCGGCGGCCCAAAACCCTTTGCGCCGCTCCGTGCCGGTACGCACGATGGTGCCCCGTGACCTCGGACAGCGCTCCCCCCTCGGCCCCCTCTTCCGCTCCCCCTCCCCCGCGTCCCTCCGGCCCCGCCCGTCCAGGGTGAGCCGGGCGGCGCTGATGATCAGGGCGGCGACGGTCCCGGCTCCGGATCCGCGGCCCCCGCCCCGGACGCGGACCCGGCACCGGCCTGAGCCCGGGATGCGGGGCGGCACCACCAGGCCGCCCCGCAATGACAGGCTCCTAGTCCTCCCCGTCGCCCTTCCCCCGGTCCGGGCCGTCGTGCCACTTCGGGTCGGTCTCCCACTCCACGTTCCGCTCGTGGGCGGTCTCCATGGCGTGCTCGGCCTCCTCCCGGGTGCCGTACGGGCCGAGGCGGTCGGCGGCGCGGCACTGGGGCCCCTCCTCGACCTTCCGGTGCTCGAGGCAGTAGAACCACTCGCCGGGCTTGCCGACCGTACGCCTCTTGAACAGCGCCATTGCCGCCTCCTGTGGATGCTCGGTGCCACCATCCTGCCCGACGGCCCGCGGATACACTCGCTGGCATGTCTGGCCAGTCGCTTCTTGTCCCGGGGAAGATCTCCCCCACCCGCCCCGTCCCCGCCTCGATCCCGCGCCCCGAATACGTCGGGAAGGACGCACCCACCCCGTACACCGGGCCCGAGGTGCAGGACGCCGAAACGATCGAACGGATGCGGATCGCCGGCCGGATCGCCGCGCAGGCGATGGAGGAGGCCGCCAAGCTGATCGCACCCGGTGTGACGACCGATGAACTGGACCGGGTCGCCCATGAGTTCATGTGCGACCACGGCGCCTACCCGTCCACCCTCGGCTACCGCGGCTTCCCCAAGTCCCTGTGCTCCTCGCTCAACGAGGTCATCTGCCACGGCATTCCGGACTCGACCGTCCTCCAGGACGGCGACATCGTGAACCTCGACGTCACCGCGTACATCAACGGCGTGCACGGCGACAACAACGCCACCTACCTGTGCGGCGACGTGGACGAGGAGTCCAAGCTGCTGGTCGAGCGGACCAGGGAAGCGCTCAACCGCGCGATCAAGGCCGTCAAGCCGGGCCGTCAGATCAACATCATCGGCCGGGTCATCGAGTCGTACGCCAAGCGCTTCGGCTACGGAGTGGTCCGTGACTTCACCGGCCACGGCATCAACTCCTCGTTCCACTCCGGCCTGATCGTTCCGCACTACGACAGCCCGCACCACACCACCGACATCAAGCCCGGCATGACGTTCACGATCGAGCCGATGCTGACGCTGGGGACCCACGACTACGACATGTGGGACGACGGCTGGACGGTGGTGACGAAGGACCGCAAGCGGACCGCGCAGTTCGAGCACACGCTGGTGGTCACGGACACCGGGGCCGAAATCCTCACGCTGCCCTGACGGGAGCCGGGAGACTTTACCGACAGGGCGTCGGGAACAGGCGTAGGCTCGTTACCGACAGGACGTCGGGAACGGGTTGACTTAGGTAAGCCTAAGCAGTTAGGTGAGCCCAGGGTCGGCGGCTCCGCGGAGCCGGCCTGTTCCCGTCCTCCCCCAAGCTCTCGAATCCGAGCAGGGGGGACCCCCACCCCCGGCCCCCGGAGGTCCGTCTTGGAAGCGTCCCGCCCGACCTCGTCCGCTCCCTCCGCCCCCTCCGCTCAGCCCGCTCCCGTCACCCCGTTCTCGGCGGTCATCCGCACCGCGTCCCACGAGCAGCACACCGAGGCCGAGAACTCCTCCTTCATGAGCGACCTGCTCGGCGGCAGGCTCGGCGTCGCCGCCTACCGGCGCTACACCGAGCAGCTGTGGTTCGTCTACCGCGCACTGGAGGACGCCTCCGGGCCGCTCGCCGACGACCCGGTCGCGGGCCCCTTCGTCCGCCCCGAGCTGGCCCGCACCGCCGCACTGGAGCGCGACCTCGCCCACCTCGGCGGTCCGTCCTGGCGCACCGGCCTGGAGCCGCTGGCCGCCACCGCCGCCTATGCCGGCCGGATAGCCGCCTGCGCCCGCGACTGGCCGGGCGGCTTCGTCGCCCACCACTACACCCGCTACCTCGGCGACCTCTCGGGCGGCCAGATCATCCGCGGCACGGCCGAAAAGACCTGGGGCTTCGCCCGCAAGGGCGACGGGGTGCGGTTCTACGTCTTCGAGAACATCGCCAACCCGGCCGCCTTCAAGCGCGAGTACCGGGCGCTGCTGGACGCCCTGCCGGTGGACGACCTGGAGAAGCAGCGGGTGGTCGACGAATGCAAGCGCGCATTCGGGCTGAACAGCGCGGTCTTCCGGGAGCTGGGCGAGCAGTTCCCGTTGAGCGCGTAGTAGTCCCGGGACGGGGCCTGACGACGGCCGCCCCCGGCCTGCCGCCCACGCCCCGTCCCTCCGCTACGGCGCGGCGGGGCACACCTGCCCGCCGATGGCGATGGTGCCGTCCGGATGCGGGCGGGTGAGGATCCGGGAGCCGGTGCCCTGCCGGATGTCGAGCGGGCGCCCCAGCTCGTGCGTCAGCAGCAGGGCGGCGGCGCCGGTGGCCTCGTCCTCGACAATGCCGTCGCCGCGCCGCGGGAAGCCCCGCGCGCGGACCACGCCCGCGGCCTCGTCCTGCCAGGCCCAGGCGTAGAGCCAGCCCTCCCCCGGCGGCGGTGCGGGCAGCGCGTCGACCTCGGCCGCCGAGGCGTACCGCCGGGTGGTGCGGGCGGTCACCCACTCCGCGCGTCCGTACACCCAGACCACGTCCCCCTCGAAGCGGACCGCGACCTCACCGGCCGCCGGGCGCAAGGTGCGCGGCGGGCACCCCAGGCTCCGCAGCAGCCAAGCCATGCCGACCAACGGGTGCCCGGCGAACGGGAGTCGGACGCTCGGGGTGTGAATGTCCACGGTGCCCCGGTTCGCGTCGTCGAGGAACACGGTTTCGCTGAAGCCGAGTTCGGCCGCGAGGGCGGCCCGCTCGGCGGCGCCGGGGACGGCCACCCCGTCGCGGACGACACCCAGCAGATTGCCGCCGGCGCCGTCGGACCCGCAGAACACCCGGAGCACATCGAGTTCGGTCATCCGGACAGTGAACCGCACGGCCGGGCGGCACGGCAGAGGCGGCCAGGGTCACCACCGAGGAGCCGGCGCCGGGCCAAGGGCGAACGGCTGACCGCGGGCCGGAATTCCGCCGGTCATCACCCGCCGCGCAGCATGACCCTTACCTTGACTGACACATGACGGTTCCGTGACCGGGCGCGGGCCAATCCGTGATCCAGTCGTTGTTCATGAGAGCGGGATCACTGGACGGGGCGGGCGAAAACAGGTAAGCCTCAGATAAGTTAGGGCCGCCTTAGTGGCCATCTTCTTGACTGTTTATCGTTCGCGTAGTCCTTCTGTTCCACCCGAGCCCGCCTGGAGCCCCGTATGCGAGCCCATCGCTCCTCCGTCGTCGTCGCCCTCGCCGCGGCCACGGCCGTCACCGCCGTCGCCGGCTGCGCCGCGAAGAACGACGGTAAGGGGGGCGGCAAAGGCGCCGTCGAGGTGACCGCGACCGACTCCAGCTGCGAGCTCTCCACCAAGGAGTTCCCTGCCGGACATGTCCGGTTCGCGGTGCAGAACAAGGGCTCCAAGGTCACCGAGGTGTACGTCTACGCGCCCGGCGACCGGATCGTGACCGAGCGGGAGAACATCGGCCCCGGCACCAGCGCGGAGATCACCGCGGAGATCAAGGCCGGTGCGTACGAGGTCGCCTGCAAGCCCGGCATGAAGGGCCACGGCATCCGCCAGAAGGTGACCGCCGGCGGCAAGGGCACGAACGCCAAGCGCGACCCCAAGCTGGATGCCGCGGTCGCCGCGTACCGCACCTACGTCCAGGAGCAGGCCGACCAGACGCTCCCGGCGGCGCAGAAGTTCGCCGACGCGGTCAAGAGCGGCGATGTCGAGGCCGCCAAGAAGGCCTACGCCCACTCGCGGGTGGGCTGGGAGCGCACCGAGCCGGTCGCCGAGTCGTTCGGTGACATCGACCCCAAGGTCGATGTGCGCGCCGACGGTGTGGAGAAGGGCCAGAAGTGGACCGGTTGGCACAAGCTGGAGAAGTCCCTGTGGGAGGAGAAGAAGATCTCCGGGGACGACAAGAAGCTCGCCGGTCAGCTCATCACCGATCTCAAGGACTGGCAGAAGCGGGTCGCCAAGGCCGAGATCACCCCGACCAGCATGGCCAACGGCGCCAAGGAGCTGCTGGACGAGGTGGCCACCGGCAAGGTCACCGGTGAGGAAGAGCGCTACAGCCACACCGACCTGGTCGACTTCCAGGGCAATGTCGAGGGTGCCGAGAAGGCGTACGAGCTGCTGAAGCCGGTCGTCGGCAAGAACGACCCGGCGCTCGCCAAGGAGCTGGACAAGCAGTTCAAGACGATCCGCACGCTGCTCGACGACCACCGCGACAGCAAGTCCGCCGACGGCTTCGCCTCCTACGACACCGTCGGCAAGGACGACCGCAAGAAGCTCTCCGACGGCGTCAACGCGCTGGCGGAGCCGCTGTCGAAGCTGGCCGCCGCAGTGGCCACCACCAAGTAGTCCGCCGCGGGCGAGGGAGCACGATGACGCAGGACGAGGGCACGACCGGCGACGGCACGACCGCCGAGAGCCGCGCCACCACTGAGGGCGGCACGGCCGCTGGCGACGGCGCGGCCACGCGGACCGACGCCCCCGGCACGGCCACGCAGACCGCCGGCGGGCGCGCCCCGTCCCGGCGTTCGCTGCTCGGCTGGGGAGGCGCGGGCCTGGCGCTGGGCGCGGTCGCGGCCGGCGGCACGGCGGCGGCGCTGCGCACCGGCGGCGACGCCCAGCCGGCCGGCGCGGACGCGACCTCGCGCTCCGCGATTCCTTTCCGCGGCAGGCATCAGGCGGGCATCGCGAGCGCCGTCCAGGACCGGCTGCACTTCGCCTCGTTCGACGTCACCACCGACGACCGCGACGAGCTGATCGCGCTGCTCAAGGAGTGGACGAAGGCGGCGGCGCGGATGACGGCCGGGGACCCGGTCGGCGACGGCGCGGTCGGCGCGCTCGCGGAGGCCCCGCCGGACGACACCGGTGAAGCGCTCGGGCTGCCGCCGTCCCGGCTCACCCTCACCTTCGGCATCGGCCCGACGCTGTTCGAGAAGGACGGCAAGGACCGGTTCGGCATCAAGGCCCGGCGCCCCGATGCCCTGATCGATCTGCCGCAGTTCCCCGGCGACAACCTCGACAAGGCGCGCAGCGACGGCGATCTGTGCGTCCAGGCGTGCGCGGACGACCCGCAGGTGGCGGTGCACGCGATCCGCAACCTGGCCCGGATCGGCTTCGGCAAGGTCGCGATCCGCTGGTCGCAGCTGGGCTTCGGCAAGACCTCCTCGACGACGCCGGACGCGCAGACGCCGCGCAATATGTTCGGCTTCAAGGACGGCACCCACAACCTGGCGGGCACCGACACCGCCGCGCTCGACAAGCACGTCTGGGTCGCGGACGGCGAGGCGAAGGGCAAGGAGAGCTGGATGGCCGGCGGCTCCTACCTCGTCGCGCGCCGGATCCGGATGCACATCGAGACCTGGGACCGCACCTCGCGCAAGGAGCAGGAGGACATCTTCGGCCGGGACAAGGGCGAGGGTGCGCCGGTGGGCAGGAAGCACGAGCGCGACACCCCGCATCTGAAGTCGATGCTGCCCACCGCCCATGTCCGCCTCGCGCACCCGGACTCCAACGGCGGGATTCGCATCCTGCGCCGCGGCTACTCCTTCACGGACGGCACGGACGGCCTGGGGCGGCTGGACGCGGGGCTGTTCTTCCTCGCCTACCAGCGGGACGTACGCCACGGTTTTGTGCCCCTCCAGCAGCGGCTGGCGGCCAACGACGCGCTCAACGAATACATCCAGCACGTCGGTTCAGCGGTCTTCGCGGTGCCGCCGGGCGTCCGGAACGCGGACGACTGGTGGGGCCGGGAGCTGTTCGCCTGACACCGTCGTCACCACCGACACCATCGACACCGCCGACATCATCGACACCCGCAGACGCCGGGAAGCAGGGCGTCGGCCCATGAAGGACATGAAGGAAGGGAAGGAACCGGCGTGTTCGGCAACTACCTGATCGGTCTGCGCGAGGGCCTGGAAGCCAGTCTCGTCGTCTGCATCCTCATCGCCTATCTGGTCAAGACCGGGCGGCGGGAGGCGCTGCGTCCGGTCTGGCTCGGGATCACGCTCGCCGTGGTGCTGTCGTTCGCGTTCGGTGCGGCGCTGCAGTTCGGGTCGCAGACCCTGACCTTCAAGGCGCAGGAAGCGCTGGGCGGTTCGCTGTCGATCATCGCGGTCGGCCTGGTGACGTGGATGGTCTTCTGGATGCGGCGCACCGCGCGGCATCTGAAGAAGGAGCTGCACGGCAAGCTGGACGCGGCGCTGCAGATGGGCACCGTGGCGCTGGTGGTCACCGCGTTCCTGTCGGTGGGCCGCGAGGGCCTGGAGACCGCGCTGTTCATCTGGACCGCCGCGCAGTCCGCCAACGACGGTGTCCGGCCGCTGATCGGGGCGCTTCTGGGCCTGCTGACGGCGGTGCTGCTGGGCTGGCTGTTCTACCGCGGTGCGGTGCGGATCAACCTGGCGAAGTTCTTCACCTGGACCGGCGGCATGCTGGTGGTGGTCGCGGCGGGCGTGCTGGCGTACGGCTTCCACGATCTGCAGGAGGCGGACCTCCTGCCGGGGCTGGCCTCGCAGGCGTTCGACATCAGCGACCTGATCCCGGCCGACAGCTGGTACGGCACCCTGCTGAAGGGCATCTTCAACTTCCAGCCGGACCCGACCGTTCTTCAGGTCACGGTGTGGGCTCTGTATCTCATCCCCACGCTCACGATCTTCTTCGCCCCCGGTAGGGTGGCGCCGAATCGTGCCACCCCGGCGGCCGCCCCGTCCGCCCCGGTCGCCCCGGTCGCCCCGAAGGAGCCCGAGCCCCATGACACGCAGGTCGCCGTTCCGGGTGCCCGCAACACTGACGTCGGCAGTGGCGGCGATGGTGATAGTGAGCGGGTGCATGACGGTGCACGGCGAGAGGGAGATGCTGCCGGCGGTGTCGAAGGCTGAGGGCACCAAGGCGCTCACGCACTTCACCGAGAGCTTCAACAAGGCCAACCGTCAGCTCGATCCGGCGCTGAACCCCTCCTTCGAGGGGGGCGCGCTGCTCGCCATCGACCAGGCCGGGATAAAGGCGTCACACGCCCTGCAGCCGCACGGCAATCCGGGCTTCAAGGACCTGGCCTTCACGGATCCGCACTTCACCGTGCCCCAGCAGGCGGGCTGGCCGAAGTACTTCGTCGCGGACGCGGCCAGCAACCGTAAGAACGCCAGTGGCCAGAACACCCGCTGGTTCCTGGTGTTCAGCCGCAACGGCATCGACGAGCAGTGGCGCGCGGTGTATCTGGCGACGTTCGCGGACAACAAGGCCCCGGAGCTGAAGACGGACAAGAAGGGCTACGCGGAGGCCGTGCCCACCGGCGCGAAGTCCCGTCTGTCGGTCGATCCGGGCAAGCTGAGCAGTACCTACGCGGACTACCTCAACACCGGCAAGGGCAGCACCTTCGCCTCGGGACCGCAGACCGACGGCTGGCGGGCGCGGCGCGCCAAGGACGCCAACCGGGCCGGCCAGCGCATCATGTGGGAGGACTCGCCCGCGACCTATCCTCCGGTGGCGCTGCGGACGACGGACGGCGGTGCGCTGGTGTTCTTCTCGACCGTCTACCACCAGCAGCAGACGTTGTTCGCCGGGGCGACGATCTCGGTCGGGAAGCTGAAGGGCCTCGTGGAGGGGACGCCGAAGAAGACCAACCGGATGCTGTTCACCACGGTCTCCGGTCAGACGGTCAAGGTGCCCGCCAAGAGCGCCGGGGGGAAGGTCGCGGTCCTCAACCGGATCGAGGCGAAGACCGCGGTGAAGCCGCTGTAGCCGGCCGGGAATCCGCTCGTGCGCAAAGGGCCGTCGGGGTGACCCGGCGGCCCTTTCGGTGTGCGTACGGGGTGAGCGGAGGGGGTAGCGGGCCCGCTCAGCGGCCGATCGGCCAGGCCGCCGCCTCGTGGTGGTGCGGCTCGCGGTCGTTGAACTCCGCGCAGGCGTCGGTGAGCGATTCCAGCAGCGTCAGCGGGTCGGGCAGGGCCAGCTCGGGGCCGCGCAGCCAGCTCACCGCGGGCTGGTCGCCGGGCAGCGCCGAGGGCGGCAGCAGCACATAGCTGCCGCGGCAGTGCCAGCGCAGCCCCGGGTGCTCGTCCATGGTCTCGGGGTGGCAGTCCAGCTCGCAGGGCCACCACTCGTCCTCGTCGTCCGGGGTGCCGCGGGTGGCGGTGAAGAAGAGCATCCGGCCGTTGAAACCGGCGCCGCTGAGGGTGATCGGCCCGACGTCGATACCCGCCGCGTCCAGCCGTCCCAGGGCGCTGCGGCCCGCCTCGGCGGGGACGTCCAGCACATCGTGGTTGATGCCGGTGGCGGTGATGAAGTTGGCCTGCGGGAGGGTGCGGACCCAGGCGGCGGCCTTGTCGCGGTCGGTGGTGGCGACGGTCTGCCAGCCGAACGAGACGGGATGGCGGGCGGGGGTGGGACAGCCGATGCGTTCACAGGAACAGCCGTAGCCGGAGGGGTGCGCCGCCGGAGCCACCGGGAAGCCCGCGTCGGCCGCCGCCAGCAGCAGGTCCTCGCGGCTGCGCGCAGCCGCCGATCCCGTGTCCGTATCGCCGCCGTCCGATCCGCTCTTCGGCCGGCGCAGCCACTGGGAGAACCTGCTCTTGCGTTCCATCTATCCCCTCACTTCGAGCGGTGGTCTGGGATCAATGCTGCCACCATCCTGCGCCTCGGGTGACCGGTGTGGAGATCCGGGGTGAACGAAGGGCGGACCAATACCGGCAATTCAGGTCATCGACGACAGGATGCCGCCGCCGGCGCCCGGCCGGCCGGTGCGCTCAGCCGCGTGGCCGCAGGCCGCGCAGCACCTGGTCGACAAGGGTGTCGACAAAGTCGTAGGTCAATTCGCCGGTACGCATCAGCCAGCGCTGTGAGAAGGGACTCAGCAGCATCTCGACGGCGATCCGCACATCGACGCCGTCGGCGATCTCGCCGGCCTCCCGAGCTGCCCGCAGCCGGTCGACGTAGACCTGGATGCCGGGCTCCATCAGCCGCGCGACGAAGGTACGGGAAAGCTCCTCGTCGTTGGCGCCGGCGGCCGCGAGGGCGCGATAAGGGGCCTGGAACGCCGGATCGTTGAATTCGTCGACCGTGGCACGCAGCACGAACTTCAGGTCCGCGGCCAGGTCGCCGGTGTCCGGGAGACCCTGCGCGGAGTAGTCGTCGACGCCGACGGTGAAGGCATCCAGCAGGACGGCGGCCTTGGAGGGCCACCAGCGGTAGATCGTCTGCTTGCCGACCCCGGCCCGGGAGGCGACGCCTTCGATCGTGAGCTTGTCGTAGCCCACCTCACCGACGAGGGCGAGGGCGGCATCGAAGATCGCCCGGCGGGAGCGTTCGCTGCGGCGGGTGGGGTCGGGGGCTGCTTTGTCGGCCATGCGGCGAAGTCTAGCCAGAGGGAGGCGAGACGTATCGTCTTGACGAGACGAACCGTCTCGCCCATGATGAATGGCGAGCGAGACGGTCCGTCTCGTTCGGTGCGGAGGAAAAGGCTGCAGAGGAAGAGCTCAAGAGGAAAGCGACGAGGAAGGGGAATTCCATGAGCAAGGGAAACGCGGGCGGGATGCTCGGGGTCGGCGGCACCCGCGCCAAGCTCTCGCGCGGCGCGCTGCGCGGCGGCGGCACCGCGGACCGCGGCGGCCGGGGGCGGCTCGATGCCCAGGAAAGGCGCCGTGAGCTGCTGCGCAGGTTCCAGGAGCGGGCGCAGGAGGAGTGAACCGGGGACCACCCCGAACGGTGCACGGGTCCGCGGGAGCCGGGCCGCGCCGACCCGGCTGTTCCCCGACGCGCTGCTCGCCGGCCCGGCCGATGCGGCGGCGTTCGGGCTGAACGCGGTGTCATCCCGCGGGGGCGGGTGCGGCGCCGTGGGGGTTCCCGGGGTTCGCCTTCGGCGGGAGGGGGTGGGGTGGGCTGTGGCCCCGAGTGCGTGGGTGGTGCGGTGCCGGGGGCTCCGGGGCGTGGTGCCGGACTGCTTCGCTTTACGTCCGGCACCACGCCCCTCCGCCCCCGGCACCTCGCGTTCGCGTGGGGGCCGCAGTCCGGTGGGACAGGAGGGTCAGGCAGGGACGGGCCCGGTGGGGGTGGGCTCAGGACCGCCGCGAGGGTGCGGTCAGGACCAGTCGTCGCCCCAGGAGGCGTCGCGGGCGGCGCGGTAGTGGGTGCCGTGCCGCTTGGTCACCGTGGTGCGCTGCAGGCCGTCCTGCGTCGTGCAGAGGTCCAGGAGGACCTGGCCCTTGCGGAGTTGGGGCTTGCGGATGATGCGGGCGGGGGCGGGGGTGGCGTCGAGGGTGGTCGCGGCCACGTAGCTGAACTTTTCGTCCTCGTACGGGAGGGTGCCGCCCTTCACCTGGCGGTGGAGCGAGGAGCGGTTGACCCGGGCGGCGAAGTGGCACCAGTCTCCCCCAGCTGCCGCTGGGGGCTCCCCCGCCCCGGGGACAAGCGGGACGATCGGGCAGGTGTCGCCGTGCGGGCAGGGGGCGACGATGCGCAATCCGGCCTCGGTGAGCTGGGTGCGGGCCTCGCGGATGCGGAGGTAGCCCTCGGGGGTGCCGGGTTCGATCAGGACGACGGTACGGGCCGCGGTGGCCGCCGCGGCGACGACAGCGCGGCGGTCCTCGGGGCGCAGCTCCCCCAGGACGTAGGAGACGGTGACCAGGTCCGTGCCGGCGGGGACCGCCAGGCCCTCGCCGATGGTCGCCCGCTGCCAGGTGGTGTCGGGGAGGGTCTTGGCGGCCAGTTCCCTGCCGAGGTCGAGGGCGGGCTGTGCCCAGTCCAGGACGGTGCTGCGGGGGCCTTCCCAGATGGCCGCGGTGGCCCAGGTGGCGGCGCCGGTGCCACCGCCGATGTCGACATGGGTGGCCGGGGACCAGTCCGGGACCCGCGCGGCGAACGCGGCCAGCGCCGCCCGTACCGCCTCGAAGGTGGCCGGCATGCGGTAGGCGGCGTACGCGGCCACATCCGCGCGGTCGCGCAGGACCGGGGCGTCGGTGGGGGTACGTCCCCGGTAGTTGGCGATCAGCCGCTCGACGGCCTGCGCGGCCTGTTTGGGCGGCAGGCCGTCGAGCAGGCCCGCCAGCGCGGCGCGCAGTTCCTCGTGCATGGGGGAAATTCTACGGGGCCCGGTGGGATGCCATGTCTGGTCCATGGACGCCTGCCCGGTCAGGTGGCGCGGGAGACCGCGCGGGCCAGCCGGGTGGCGGCCGCGGCACGGGGAGCGCTGCCGCCGTTGTGGCGGCGGGGGTGGACGGTGTTGGCGAGGAGAACGAGGAAGGTGTCGGTGGCCCGGTCGAGGACCAGGCTGGTGCCGGTGAAGCCGGTGTGCCCGGCCGCGCCGCGACCCGCCAACTCGCCCATGAAGTACGGCTGGTCGACGCCGAAGCCCAGGCCCGGCGGGTCGAGGAGGGCGGCGACGGTGTCGGGGCCGAGGATCCGGGCCGTGCCGTAGGCGCCGCCGTTGAGCAGGGTGCGGCACAGCACGGCCAGGTCCTGGGCGGTGGAGAACAGGCCCGCGTGGCCGGCCACGCCGCCCAGCGCCCAGGCGTTCTCGTCGTGCACCTCGCCGCGGACCAGGCCGCGGTCCGCCTTGGCCCAGGGCCGCCGCTGGTCCTCGGTCGCGGCCACGCCCTGCGGTGCCAGCGGGCCGTAGGAGGTGCTGGCCATGCCCAGCGGGCCGGTGATGCCGTCGCGGATCAGGGCGTCGAGCCGGTGTCCGGTGCGCTGCTCCAGGAGCAGCTGGAGGGCGATGAGGTTGAGGTCGGAGTAGCGGTGTGCGGTGCCGGGGCGGCCGCTGGGGGACGCGGCCTCGGCCCACAGGAGCGCCAGTTGGGCGGCGCGGGTCCGGTGGTCGTGGAAGGGCAGCTCGGGGGCGAGGCCGGAGGTGTGGGTGAGCAGCTGCCGGACGGTGATGCCGGGGGCGAAGGCGGGCAGGTCGGCGCGGACCTCGTCGTCGAGGGCCAGCCGGCCGCGTTCGATCTGCTGGACGGCGGCGATGGCGGTGAAGAGCTTGCTGAGCGAGGCGAGGTCGAAGACGGTGCCGACCCGCATCGGCTCCCACAGGTCGCGGGGCAGATCGAGGCCGCGCTCTCGCTCGGGGTCGTAGGCCCGGTAGCGCAGTGCCCAGCCCGCCGCGGCCTCGGCGGCGACGACGGGGCCGCGGCCGGCCAGGACGACGACACCGGGGGCCCAGGGCGGACGCCCCTCGGGCAGCGCCCGCACGCCGCGGACCAGCCGCTCCATACAGGCGGGGTCCAGTCCCGCCCGGGCGGGCGTGCCGTAGGTGAGTCTCGGTGCGTTCAGAGCCTGGTCCTCTCGCCGGCCGTGCTCCCGTTGCTCTCCCCCCTACGCTGCCACGGGCGGCACATTCCCAGGAAGCTCACGAGCGCCAATATGGCGCAGGAGAGCTGTACGAGGGCCATCGGCAGGGCCGTTCGCTCGCCCGCGATGCCCACCAGCGGCGAGGCCACCGAGCCGAGCAGGAAGGTGGAGGTGCCCAGCAGCGCGGAGGCGGAGCCGGCCGCATGCGGGGTGCGCAGCAGCGCGAGCGTGTTGGTGCTCGGCATGACCAGGCCCATCGCCGACATGAGGACGAAGAGGCCGGCGGCCACCGGGACCAGGCCGGGACGGCCGAAGACGCCGGAGGACATCACCAGCAGCCCGGCGGCGGCGAGCGCGATCACGGCCAGTCCGGTGCCGAGCACCTTGTCGAGGCTGACCCGGCCGACCAGGACCTTGCCGTTGAACTGGCCGACACACACCAGGCCGACCGAGTTGAGGCCGAAGAGCAGGCTGAAGGTCTGCGGGGAGGCGCCGTAGATCTCCTGGATGACGAACGGCGAGGCGGAGATATAGGCGAAGAGCGCGGCGAAGCCGAAGGCGCCGACGAGGAGGTAGCCGGAGAAGGCGCGGTCGGCGAGCAGGTCGCGCATGGTGCGCAGGGCCTGGCCGAGGCCGCCGGGGTGGCGGCGGGCGGGCGGCAGGGTCTCGTCGAGCTTGCGCCACACCAGGAGGGTGAGCGCCACCCCGACGACCGTGAGGACGACGAACACGCCGCGCCAGTCGGTGATCCGGAGGATCTGGCCGCCGATGAGCGGGGCGACCACCGGCGCCGCTCCGGAGATCAGCATCAGGGTGGAGAAGAACCGTGCCATCGCCACGCCGTCGTACAGATCGCGGACCACCGCCCGGGCGATGACGATCCCGGCGGAGCCCGCCAGGCCCTGCAACAGGCGGCAGCCGATGAGGAGTTCGGCGGTGGGGGCGAACGCGCACAGCGCGGTCGCCAGGATGTAGATCACCATGCCGGCCAGCAGCGGGCGGCGGCGGCCCCACTTGTCGCTCATCGGGCCGACGATCATCTGGCCCAGCGCCATGCCCGCCAGGCAGGTGGTCAAGGTGAGCTGGACGGTGGCGGCCGGGCTGTGCAGGGCCGCGGTGACCTGCGGCAGGGCCGGCAGATACATGTCCATGGAGAGCGGCGGGACCGCCGTGAGGCCGCCGAGGATGAGGGTGACGAGGAGGCCGGTGCGGCGGGACGCGGGCAGCGGGGCCGGTGTGTGCGGTGCTGCTGCCGCGTCCCGCTCGGCTATGGCGGGAAGGTCCGTGGAATCGGCCGCGCCGGGCTCCGTCATCAGGGTCTCCATGGGTTCGTCGAGGGCGGCACCATGGTGTCATGCACAAGGCGGCTCCCGGCGGGTTCCTGACCGGTCCCTTGGACGGAAACCGGACGTTTTGGGGTCCTAGGACGAAGGTCCCGGTCGGCCCCGTCAGGCGGGCTTGAGTCCCGGATCACCCGCCTCGGAGACGAAGGAGGCGGCGGTGTGCACCGGCGCCCCGGGGGTGGTGACGGCGGAGACCGTGCGGTAGTCGGCGCGGGCGGTGTCCTGGCCGAGGGTGACGGTCACATAGCCGCGCCGGCCGTTGTACGGCCTTGGGGCACAGCGGTACAGCGGTTAACGCCAAGCCGGTGATCATGGGCATCTAGCACAGGTGATCGGCCTGGCGCCGGGGTTCGGCAGAAGATCGCTGGGCGGCTGCGGGCGTCGTTAGCGTCAGGTCCATGCCAGTGGAGTTCTTGACCGACGAGCAGGCGGCTTCGTACGGGAAGTTCAACGAGGAGCCGACGCGGCCGGAGCTGGAGCGGTTCTTCTTCCTCGATGACGAGGACCGCAAACGAGTCGAAGGCGCTGGCGGCGTCGACTGGCGGCGCGGGTGCTGGCCGGGGTGAAGCGGCTGCCCGCGCTGGCTCGGCGGCGGGTGAAGGACAAGCCGCTGCTGCCGCGCGAGGTCGACGACAAGCTGGTGCCGGCCGCCTGGCGCAAGGCGGTCTACGCGAACGCCGATCTGCCGCAGGGGTCGGTGGACCGGGATGCGTACGTGGTGTGCGTGCTGGAGCAGCTGCACCGGGCCCTGAACAACCGCAACGTGTTCGCCTCCCCCTCGCACCGGTGATCCGACCCGCGCGCCCGGCTCCTGGACGGGGCGGCGTGGGACGCAGTGTGCGAGGACGTACTGGCCGGGCTGAGCCTGGACATGCCCGTGACCGAGCACCTGGCGGAGCTGGTGCGGGCCCTGGACGCGGGCTGGAAGCAGATGGCCGAGCGCCTAGAGTCGGCGGGCAAGGACGCGAAGGTGTCGCTCGACGTCCTGCCGAACGGCCGGGTGAAGCTGAACGTGGAGAAACTCGGCGCGCTCGGCGAACCGAAGTCGCTGGCCTGGCTGCGCAAGCGGGTCGAGAAGATGCTCCCGAAGATCGACCTGCCGGACCTGCTCTTCGAGGTTCACTCCTGGACCGGGTTCCTCGACGCCTTCGTGCACCTGGGCGACGGCACCACCCGCATGAAGGACCTGACCACCTCGGTCGTCGCGCTGCTGGTGAGCGAGGCGTGCAACATCGGCATGACCCCGGTCACCAACCCCGGCCACGAGGCCCTGACTCGCTCCCGCCTGGTCCACGTCGACCAGTTCTACCTGCGCGCCGACACAATCGCTGCGGCGAACGCGAAGCTGATCGAGGCCCAATCCGAGGTCCCGATCGTGCAGTTCTGGGGTGATGGGCTGCTGGCCTCGGTCGACGGGCTGCGGTTCGTGGTCCCCGTGCGCACGATCAGCGCGGCGCCGTCGGCCGAAGTACTTCGGGTTCAAGCGCGGCATCACCTGGCTCAACGCCGTCAACGACCAGGTCGTAGGGATCGGGCAGATGGTGGTGCCCGGCACGCCGCGCGATTCCCTGCACTCCTGGACGCGCTGCTGAACCTGGACGGCGGGGTGAAGCCGGAGATGGTGGCCACCGACAACGCCTCCTACTCCGACATCGTGTTCGGGATCTTCAAGATCCTGGGCTATGACTTCAGCCCTCGGTTCAAGGACCTGGACGACCAGCGGTTCTGGCGGGCGACCACACCCGGCGTTCAGACGGGGACGTACGGCGTGCTGGAGCCGCTCGCGCGGAACCGGGTGAACCTGAAGATCGAGACGTGGTGGCCGGACATGCTCCGGGTCGCGGGCTCACTGGTCACCAACCAGGTCCGCGCCTATGACCTGATGCGGATGTTCGGCCGCGAGGGCCACCCTCCCCGCTGGGGCAGGCTTTCGCGGAGTACGGGCGGATCGCGAAGACCGAGCACCTGATGCGGATGGTCGACCCGGTCGACGATACCTACCGTCGGCAGATGAACCGGCAGCTCACCGTGCAGGAGTCCCGCCACAAGCTCGCCCGCGACGTGTGCCATGGCAAGCGCGGCACCATCCACCAGGCGTACCGCGACGGCATGGAGCACCAGCTCGGCGCGCTCGGCCTGGTCCTCAACGCCATCGTGCTGTGGACGACCCGCTACCTCGACGCCGCCGTCGCCCAGCTCCGCGCCGAGGGGCACGAGATCCCGGGTGAGGACATCGCCCGGCTCTCCCCGCTCAAGCACCGCAACCTGAACCTGCTCGGCCGCTACAGCTTCACCGCCTCCACCCCGGCCGGGGGCGGGCTGCGGCCCCTGCGCGACCCGGACGCCGCCGAACTCGACGAGGACGACGAGGAGTAGACGGTCCTGGCGTCCTCCCCGGGAGCCGGATCGTTGTCCAGGCAGAGGAGCCGGGCCGAGGAGGGCCCGGCCGGGGCCGCCTCGACGCGGGAGCCGAGTGACTCTCGTACTGCCGCGAGGTGGCTGTACGAACCGGACGGCATGCGTGATGTATGCGGCGACCGTGCGTTCCCGGGGGAGTTGCGGGTCTCATTCCGCTTCAGACGGCGGTCGTCGGGTTCGAGGATCCGGCAGCGTTGCGGTGTTCGGCGTTGATGCGCTGGGCTTCTTCGAGCTGGTCTTCGAGAATGACGATGCGGCAGGCGGACTCGATGGGCGTGCCGTGGTCGACCAGCTCGCGGGCGCGGGCGGCGATGCGCAACTGGTAGCGGGAGTAGCGGCGGTGGCCGCCGGCGGAGCGCAGCGGAGTGATCAGGCGGGCTTCGCCGAGGGCGCGCAGGAAGCTGGGGCTCGCACCGAGCATCTCGGCGGCCCGGCCCATGGTGTAGGCGGGGTAGTCGTCGTCATCGAGACGGCCGAAGGAATCGTCTGCTGTCATGTCACCTCTCTGTGGAACGCGTGGAGGGGCCCGGGCGCTTGTTCGCGCCCGGGCCCCGAAGGAACTGCTACACCATCTGCCGGCCCTGGTACTGCGCCGGCCCTCTGTTTCCGCAGACCCGACCGAGATGCTGTCGGGGGTGCGGGGATCGCGGTTGCTTGACCGGAGACCACCTCACTATCGATGTCCTGCGGTACCCGGACTCGACAATCCGTCCGGGCGATCCTGATGGCGCCTGGTTCCTCCGTTCTTCCCTCTGAATGAACTGCCTTACCAAACGGGGGACTGCGTACTGCTGATACTGCGAACTGCTTGTACTGCCGGTGATGCGTACTGCTGGTGGCCTGTGCGAGCGCCACTCTTCGGCAGCCAGCCCCGTCGCCCGTCCTGCGTCTGCTCTGGCTTGGAACCCCACTGCCGAACCTCCCGGTGCGCGCGCCCGCAGCCGACGCCTTCACCGAGGCACTGCTCACTTCACTGCTGGGTACTGCCACTGCGTCAACTGCTGTCGGCGGCCCCTGATGACTGCGGGCCACCCGGTCCGGTCGCCAGTCCCGTCGCCGTCCTGCAACTGCTCTGGCTTCGAAACTCCGCCACCGCACCGTCCTGCGTACTGCGACTACCTGTACTGCTGCCCGGCAGTTCGTCTCTGCCGGGCCCTTCGATCTCTCTGGCTACGAGAGAAACCATAACCGCACCACCGCCCCATGTCTACTCCAGCCAGCACAGATTTTTGCGTGTCCGGTGGAGAGGCAATCGGCCCCCGCCGGGAAGGCCGCACGGCGTGGCTCCACCCGGCTTAACCGCCTAAGGACGGGGCATAAGCACCGGGCAGGCAGCTCCGGCGATCAGAGACCAGGGTGACCTGATGGACACGATGAGCGTCGACGTCGCAGCCGACCAGCCCGCAGCTCCTGGCCGGGTGTGACATGCCGCCGTTGGCGTAATCGGCTCGTTGCGCCGGTTGGCCGCGGCAGGCTGTGCGGATTGACGGTCGTATCAGGAGCCCGTGTGTACCGATCACGTGATTGGGTCTTCGAGCGGATCCGTCAAGGGCGAGTGCGGCTGTGACGGCAGGAGAGTCGCAGCCCGAAAAGGGCACGGTGGACCGGTCGGAAGGATTCGGTGAGCGGCTGCTGGGGGTGCTGCTGGACCAGGCCCACGAGATGCCACCGCATCTGATCGCCCCGCTGATCGTGGAGGTGGTGGCCGGGGTCGGGGGCCGTGATGTCTCGGTCCTCCTGCAGGACTACGAACAACTGATGCTGGTGCCGCTGCCGGGTAGGCGGCTGACCGTCGGCGAGCGCGCGCCGATTGATGGTTCCCCCGCCGGCTCGGCCTTCCGGAGCGGAACCCCCGTCGAGGTGCCGCAGGCAGACGGCGTGCGGATCTACCTGCCGTTGCTGGGCGGCAGCGACCAGGTGGGGGTGCTGGCGCTCACCCTGGACACCGTCGTCGACGACGACCGGCGGCTGCTGCACCGGCTGGCCGGCCTGGCCGCCCACATGCTGGTCGCCAAGAACAGCTACACCGACCAGTTCTTCCAGACCCGACGGCGCGAGCCGATGAGCGTGGCCGCGGAGATCCAGTGGTCCCTGCTGCCCCCGCTGTCGATGTCCACCCCGCAGGTCGCGGTAGCCGGCATCCTCGAACCCGCCTACAAGGTCGCCGGCGACAGCTTCGACTACGCCCTCAACGACGACATCCTGCACGTCGCCACGGTCGATGCGATGGGCCACGGCCTGGACGCCGCCACCATGGCGACCGTCGCCATCGGCGCCTATCGGCACGCCCGCCGCACCGATGTCGGGCTGTCCGAGATCTACGCGTTCATGGACCGAGCCATCGCCGGGCAGTTCGGGCCCGAGCACTTCGTCACCGCACAGATGATGCGCCTGAACGTTGCGACAGGCCACCTGCAATGGGTCAACGCCGGCCACCCTGCGCCGCTGCTGATTCGCAACCACCAGGTCGTCCGGCAACTGCACAGCCCCACCACCTTGCCGGTCGGCTTCGGCGGCGACGAGCCCCAGCTCAGCGAGCAGACACTCCAGGTCGGCGACCGGGTGCTGTGCTTCACCGACGGCCTGATCGAGGAGCACGATGTCCGCGGCGAACAGTTCGGCGAGGAGCAACTCATCGCCTGGGTCAACCGCATCGAGCACGCCGAGGAAGGGGTCCGGGCGGCGGTGCGCTCCCTCTCCCACACCCTGATCCGGGAGCGGGGCGGGATCACCAGCGACGACGCGACCCTCTTCCTGATCGAGTGGCGCGGGGGTGCCGCCGACCACCTCGCCACCCTGGAATGAGCCGATACCGCCTGACTGGTGGCGCGGCCGCTGGCGGTGACTCTGGCATGTCACGCGAGAAGACCGCGAGGGATCTATCGTCAAGGTATGAGCGTGTTCATCAAGCTGGTGGAGAACCGGCCCCCCAAGGAATACGCGGAGCTGGCGGCTGCAGATATCTCCTACGACGACGTCACCGAAGGCGAGTCGCCCGCCACATACGAGTACGACCTGCTTCCGAGCGGCGCATTGCGGATCCTCAGGGTGACCAAAGGCGAAGCCGCTGTCGTCGAATCGATCTACGCTCCCGGACTCTGGTTCCGTGTCCAGGGGCAGTGGCGCGGTAACGCGGAATAGCAAGCACTCTGCCGGCTGCTGGGCCCGGTCGTCGGTGCTTGAGATCCAAGCAGAATGTGCTCATGCTTCGCGTCAGCCTACGGAATCACGTCGGAAACTACCTGCAGGTGTACCGTGGATTGTGGGTTGCGCACTCTCACGTGTTGCGCCTGAAAGGACGGCCCCGGCGGTTTCACCGGGGCCGTTTCGAGGATCACGCTGAGTGAGCCGGCGCCGTCGCACGGGCACCATGGCCGCCCTCGGAGTCCCAGACCGCTTCTCGGGCCTGGTCGGCTTCTGTCACGATCCGGTGGAATTCGGCCCTCTCCAGCAGATCACTCGCTGTGCGGCTGCGCAGCGGACCGGTAGCCGCGGTCATCAGCCAGGCGGCGATGGCCGGATCCGTCTGCGGCGGAATCACCAGCAGGTCCCAGCGGCCGACGGTGTAGGAGAGCAGCAACAGCTTGTGGGGGTCTTGCTCGGCCTTGAACCAGCCGACGCTCACCACGTGCCCATCAACGGGCACCTTCCGTGGGATGACCGGCCACAGGGTCGGGTTCACCGTGACATGCGTGATGCGCCCCCAAAGGGGATCCAGCACCGCTGTCAACGCAGGAAGTTCCGCCGCCAGGTCGCGGGAGCGGGGCCACCAGGCACCGTCCAGAAGAGCACCAGGGGTGTCCGTTGAGGCGAGCGTGAGACGCAGCGGCAGCGAAAAAGTCCGCTCCTCGACCGCCGACGTAAACAGAATGGTCGCGGTCATGACGCGGACCTGTCCCCGGGCCGGTGTACACCGGCCCGGTGTTGTGAATCGCCGAGAACGACAGGAGCTTAGAAACTCTTATGCGAAATGTCCTCGGTAATTTCAGGATACTCCCGGATACAGCCCGCCGGGCGGTTTCGGGGCTACGGATATCAGGGCATTCTGACGGGTCTTCGAACTTGAGCGGTGTACGCGGCCGGCGGTGCTGACCTGTCGTCGCGATGTTGACTCACGGTGGGCGGGGAACACCGGAACGAAAATCGGCGCTACGGCCAGCCGCCGGGCGTTCCCCGGCCACGGGTGTCACGCACGGTTATTCTCATAAATGTTCATCTGTGAGAGTTCTGCGAGAGCCCCCGCAGTGATCACGTTTTCGCAGGTCGCCGTTCGCAAAAGTCCTCTCGAAACCCGCATGTTGTGCGAGGCACTTCTGAGGGAATCCCGGCATGGATCTCACGCCCGATCGGGCCGCATCGGCGGTAGAACGTCACGACTGTCCGAACTGTGACGCCCCCGCGGGCAGCGCTTGTCGCACCCGCGGCGGGAAGACCGCTGCGAAGTACCACACCCCGCGCTTCGTCCTTGTCCCCGCGCTCCGCGAGGAACTGGAAGTGCTCGTCCCCGCCGACCGCCACCCGGGCCGCGCGTGGAAGCAGGGCCCAGCGCTCGCCGTCGTGCCCGCGCCCCGCACCGAGCGCCCGGTCCGCATCGGGTACGCCAGGACGTCCACCGCCCGGCAGGAGCTGGCGAGCCAGCTCGAAGCCCTCCACCGCGCCGAGTGCCACAAGGTCTTCAAGGAACAGATCAGCACCCGGGTCAAGGTCCGTCCCGAGCTGGAGAAGGCGCTCGCCCTGGCCCACCAGTTCAAAGAGGCCGCCCCGGAGACGCCCGTCATCCTCACGGTGCACGAGCTCAAGCGCCTCGCCCGCAACGCGGCCGAACTGATGGCGCTGTCCGCCGAGCTCCAGGCCGGCGGCATCCAGCTCGAACTCCTCACCGGCCCGCTCACCGGGATCTACGACCCCAACGGCATGGGCGCCATGTTCTTCGCCGTCCTCGCCGTCGCCGGGCAGATCGAGCGCAACTACATCCGGGAGAAGACCCTCGAAGGCCAGGTCATCGCCGCGTCC
This sequence comes from Streptomyces sp. Edi2, assembly GCF_040253635.1. NCBI lineage: Bacteria > Bacillati > Actinomycetota > Actinomycetes > Kitasatosporales > Streptomycetaceae > Streptomyces > Streptomyces sp. Edi2. Next base: position 2,506,667 of record NZ_JBEJGX010000003.1, read on the forward strand.
AAGGGCAACCACGGCGGACGCCCGAAGGTCATCGACGACGACATGCTCACCTTCGCCGTCGCGCTGAAGGACAAGGGCGTTCCCGTCCCGGAGATCGCGAAGAAGCTGACGATCAGGATGGGCAAGAACGCGGGCAAGTCCCCCTCGGTCGCCTCGCTCTACCGGGCGCTCGCGGAAGCCGAGGCCGCCGCGGTCGACGACGGCCTGCCGCTGCGGCCCAAGCCCGTCCGCATCCGTCGGCCCGACGACCCGCTCACCCCCGAGGAGATCGACCTCCGCGAACGGCTCCAGGCTCAGCCCCACCCGAACGCCGAGACCCGGTAGGTCCGCCCCCGACCGGCCTCAAGTCCATGATCACCGGCTTAGCGTTAACCGCTGTACCGCTGTGCCCCAAGGCCGGCGTAGCGCAGCCGGTAGTCCTCCAGGCTGACCGTCTCCCGGTTGAAGACCGCGGGCAGCGTGCGGTCGGTGTAGTTGCGGGCGCCGCCGGCCGCGCCGACCGGGTACTCGTAGAGGTAGTCGCCGAGGTGGAAGACGACGTCGAGGTCTTCCTCGGCCAGGTGCCGGTAGGCCGTGAAGTAGCCGTCGTGGTAGGCCTGGCAGGAGACCGCGGCGAGCTTCAGCTCGGAGAGCCGGGCGGCGCGGGCGGGAGCGGTGCGGGTGCGGCCGACGGGGCTGATCCAGCTGCCGGCGCGGAAGCGGTAGTAGTAGACGCGGTCGGGCGCGAGGCCGGTGGGTTCGATGTGCACGGAGTGGTTGAACTCCGGGTGGGCTTCGGCACGGCCCTGGCCGGCCAGCCGCTGGAAGCGCTCGTCGTAGGCGACTTCCCAGCGGACGGTGCCCCTGGCCTCCGGCATTCCGTTGCCCTGCTCGTACGGCCTAGGTGCGAGCCGGGTCCACAGCACCACGGAGCCGGGCTGCGGGTCCCCGGAGGCGACACCGAGGGTGAAGGGGTTCTCGGTGATCTTCCGCGCATCGGCCTCGGCGGCGTAGGCGCCGCTGCCCGGGAGGTTGGTCGTGAAGGCGAGCGCGGCGGCGGCTCCGGTGACGGTGAGAAAGCGGCGGCGGCCGAAGTGTGCGGCGGCGGCCCGGAGCTCCTGCTCGTGCGGTCCGCGGTGCGTCATCTGGCCCTCCCCTGGCGGCGGTTGTCACCGGTGATTGCAGGGCCGCGGGACGGCGCGGCGCTGTCCCGTGCACGACGCAGGCATGACAGCTGGATGAGGGCCGGTCCCGCAACGGACGCCGTCGGACAATCACGGCACCCGCCGTGCCTCCGTAGGATTCGGGGCATGGCTGAACTGATGGTGCGCGACGGCACCTGGACCTTCGACGACGAGGCCGTGCGGATCGTGCCGGGGCACGAGCGCGGAGTGCACAAACTACGTCAGGATCTCGGCGAGTTCACCGTGCCGCTGATCGCGATAGCCGGGATCGCCTACGAACCGGCCCGCAAGGGCGGCCGGCTGCGACTGCGACTGCGGGAGGGCGCCGATCCGCTGCTGCAGGCCACCGGTGGCGGGCTGCCGGACGAGGCGAACCCGTACCAGATGGCCGTGGACGCCGCGCGGGTCGATGTCGCCGAGTACTTCGTGGACGCGGTGCGCCAGGCCCTGCTGCTGGAGCAGATTCCGGACGGGCCCGCCGACCGCTATCTGCTGCCCGGACCGTCCGTCCCGCTGTCGGCCGCCGGGGTGGACGGCATCGCCTCCTTCGACGGTGAGCGGGTGCACCTCGAATGGCGCTGGAACACCAGCGAGACCAAGCGCAACCAGGGCCCCAGGGACTTTGCGCTGGCCGATCTGGAAGCGGTGGAGTGGCGGGCCGCCGCCGGGCTGGAGTCCGGCTATCTCCGCTTCCGGACGCACGGGTCGGCCGACCGGATCGCGCCGGAGCACGACCCCCATGCCATCGAACTGTGGGGCTTCAAGAAGGAGAGCGGCACGACGGCGCTGCTGGCGGCCGCGGTCGCGGCGCGGCTGCCGCACCCGTCGGCCGGCCCCGGCAAGGCCCTGACGGCGAACGCGCCGGCCCTGTCTGCCTCCCCGGCCCTGCCGGCCGCCGCGGCACCCGCCCCGGCCGCTCCCCCGGCAGCCGGCGCGGCCCCCGCCGACGACCATGACGCCCTGCTGCGCCGGCTGCGCGAACTGGGCGAGCTGCGCCGGGAGGGCATCCTCACCGAGGAGGAGTTCACCGCCACGAAGGCCGCGGTGCTGCAGCGCTTCCACACCGCGGACTGAGGCGCGGCGGCTGCCCGTCCGCCCGCCGTACGCCGTTTACGCTGCCGCCATGGCAGAGAACACAGAGCCGGCACGGATCGCGCGGACGACGCCGAGGGCACGGGCCGGGCAGGTGGGCGGCACGGCAACCGCGGACCGGCCCACGCTGCCGGCACCGGCCTCGCGGGGCGGGCAGAGCGCGCAGACGGCACCGACACCGCAGGAGGCACGGCAGGGCGGGGCCCCGCACCGGAAGGTGGCCGTGGTCACCGGCGCCGGCTCCGGCATCGGACGGGCGGTCGCCCATGCGCTGATCGCCGCCCACTGGACGGTGGTCCTGGCCGGGCGGCGCGCGCAGGCACTGGCCGAGACCTCCCGGCTGGCGGGCCCGCTGGACGCCGGCGGCCCCGCGGTCCTGACGGTGCCGACCGATGTCACCCGCCCCGACGAGGTCGACGCCCTCTTCGCCGCCGCCCGCGAACACTTCGGCCGGGTCGATCTGCTCTTCAACAACGCGGGCACGTTCGGCCGGGCGGTGCCGCTGGAGGAGCTGTCCGCTGACGACTGGCGTGCGGTCGTGGACGTCAACCTCACCGGCTCCTTCCTCTGCGCCCAGGCCGCGTTCCGCGCCATGAAGTCCCAGGAGCCGCAGGGCGGACGCATCATCAACAACGGCTCGGTCTCCGCGCACGCGCCGCGCCCGCACTCCGTCGCGTACACCGCCACCAAGCACGCGATGACCGGTCTGACCAAGTCGCTCTCCCTGGACGGCCGTCCGTACGGCATCGCCTGCGGCCAGATCGACATCGGCAACGCGGCGACCGAGATGACCGGCCCGATGCAGACCGGCACTCTGCAGGCGAACGGCCAACTGGCGGTGGAGCCGGTGATGGACGCGGCGGACGTGGCCCGCACGGTGGTGCACATGGCGGAGCTGCCGCTGACCGCCAATGTGCAGTTCGCGACGGTGATGGCGACCACCATGCCGTATATCGGGCGGGGTTGAGGGTAAGGCCGCGGGGGCGGAAGGCGGGCCGGGGCGCCGGGCCGGATGGCGGCACCCGGCCGGCCGGGTGCCGAGCCGCCGCACCGCTCCGGCGCGTCGAATCCCCGTACGACCCCTGCCCTCCTGTCGCTTCCGGTGGCACCCTTACCTCGGATCCGCACCACTCATCTGCCGGGGCCGCCCGCGCGCGGCCCCGTTCCCCCGCGGCCGGCGCGCCCCGTCGCGCGCGGCCCCCGCAGAAGGAGTTACGCGTGAGACGAACCGTTCGCGGCATACCGGCAGTGCACGGCACACCCGCGCCACACCGCGTGCACCGGTCCCGGGCCGCCCTCGGCACCCTGACCGCCGCCGGTACGCTGCTCGCCCTGCTGCTCCCCACCGGCTCGGCCGCCGCCACCCCGCCGAGCTCCCACCGCTCCCCCGCCCCGCGGACCGCCCCCGGCGCCTTCTGGACCGCCGAACGGATGCGCAGCGCCGTTCCCCTGGACCTCGCCGCACCCGCGCAGCACGCCCCCGCCACCGCGGTCCCGCGCAGCGCCCCGCTGAAGGTGGCCCCCACGCTCCCGCGGCTCCCGCAGGCCTCGAAGGCACCGTCCGCCACGCCGCTGCTCCCCGGCACGCTCCCCCAGGCCGGCGGGCCCTGGACCGGCGGCGGCGCGGTCACCAAGACCACCGGCCGGGTGTTCTTCACCTACCAGGGCCGTACCGCCGCCTGTTCCGGTGACGCGGTGACCAGCGGCAACAAGAGCACCGTGCTCACCGCGGGGCACTGTGTGAAGCTGGGCGGCGTCTGGCACACCGACTGGATCTTCGTCCCCGGCTACCACGACGGCGAGGCGCCGTACGGCAAGTGGGCGGCGGCCAAGACGCTCTCCACCCCGCAGTGGACCGCGAGCGAGGACATCAACTACGACGTCGGTGCCGCGGTGGTCGCCCCGCTCGACGGCAAGAAGCTCACCGATGTCGTCGGCGGCCAGGGCCTGTCCTTCAACTCCGGCTACAGCAAGGCGATGTACGCCTTCGGCTTCCCCGCGGCCGCCCCGTACGACGGCAGCAAGCTGATCTACTGCAGCGGCACCACCTTCAAGGACCCGCTGTTCTCCGGTGACCACGGTCTGGCCTGCAACATGACCGGCGGCTCCAGCGGCGGCCCCTGGTTCACCTCGTTCGACGAGAAGACCGGCACCGGCCTGCAGTCCTCGGTGAACAGCTTCGGCTACCAGTTCTGGGCCAACACCATGTTCGGCCCGTACTTCGGCGACGACGCCAAGAACCTCTACACCACGGCCCAGTCGTCCTGACCTCCGGCCCGCGCCTCGGGGGGGGGCCGTACGGCCGGACCGCGTGCGGCCCCCTCACCCACCGTCCTTTCCCGGCACGACCGGCAGCAGCAGGAAAGACGGCTGCCTCCCCCCGCTGATCAGCGTCGTCCGGCCCGCGTAGACGTCCGAGCCCCGGTCCTCGGCATCCGTGTGCACGAAAGCGCCGTTGCCCCGCATGGCGACCCCCGACGCCGACGGCCACGGCCCCTCCCCCGGAAACTCGAAGTCCCGGCCCTGCACCGAGACGCCGAGGCGGTAGCCGGCCGGGACCACCACCGACGTCGGCCAGATCTCGATGTGCAGGTCGACGGGTTCGCCGGGGGTGAGCGGCTGCCGCTCGTCGAAGGTGTGCCAGGGCCGGTACGGCTCGCTGCGCGCGGGGTCGAGCTTGCGCAGCGAGGCCCGCAGCCAGCCCAGTCCGACCGCCCCGTGCGGGTCCATCGCGCTGACGAAGGTGACATCGCGGCCGCCGGGGTCCTGCACCCGGAGGGTGAGGAACAGGTCGGCGTCCGTGGTCGACGAGGCCACCCGCAGCGACGCGGAGGCGGGCCCGGTCAGCTCCAGTTCGTCCGTCAGGGGCTCGGTCCAGAACGTCAGACCGTCGCCGAGCGCGTCGAAGCCGGCACTCCGCTCGGCGGGGGCTGCCGCCGGAGCGAGCGCCAGGCGGTCGAGATCGAGGTGGAACGCCGTCCACTTCGTGCGCGCCAACGGCCACTTCTCTTCCGGCCGTTGCTCAAAGCGGCCGTCGGCCCGCCGGACGTTGAGGAGGACCGGCGGCTGGTCGTCCCAGCCGGTGTCGCGGCCCTGGAGGAAGTGGCCGAAGAACCGCTTCTGCAGGCCGACGCCGTAGTCCGTGTAGAACTCCACCCAGTGCTGCAGCCCATGCACTTCCAGCCACTTGCGGTCACTCGCGACCCCCGCATACCCCTCGAACCCGCCCCGTGTGTGCAGGTGATGCGCCCAGTTGACCGCGGACAGCACGGGGACGGTGATCCGCGGCAGGTCCGCGGTCCGCTCCCGGTAGTACGCGTCGAGCAGCGCATGGTCGTGCAACGCGCCGACCGTGTCGGCCGCGTTCTTCGCCCGCTCCTCGTCGCTCAGCACCCCGGGACCGGTGACCGGCACGCCCGTGATCCGGTGCCAGGGGCTGCCGGCCACACCGTGCTGCACCGAGGCGACCTGCACCGGGTACCACTGCTGCAGAAAGGTGTGCAGGATCCCGCCGTGGTGGCTGAGTTCACGGTAGAAGTCGGTGCCGCCTTCCCACGGGCAGATGGCCGCGAGGTGCGGCGGCCGGAGCGCGGCGACCTGCCATTGGTTGACCGCGTAGTACGAGATGCCGAGCAGCCCCACCTTGCCGTTGCTCCAGGGCTGGACCCCCGCCCACTCGATGCACTCGTAGTAGTCCCGCGTCTCGCGCGGCGAGAAGATGTCCAGGTAGCCCGGTGACCGACCGGCACCACGGGAGTCGACCCGGATCACCACATACCCGTCGGGCACCCACTTCTCCGGATCGGCCGTTTCCCAGTTCTGGTAGCGGTTCGAGGACCCGGCGACGGCATCCGGGTGCTCGTCCGCCAAGGTGCGCCACATGGGGGCGAACCCCTCCTGAAAGGCGAGCCCCTTGGCGTACGGCCCATGGCTCATGATCACGGGGTGGGTCGCACCGTCGTCCGGCAGGAACACATCGGCGCGGAGCTCGACCCCGTCGTCCATCGTGATCGGCGCATCCCAGTCGACGAGCATCACACCGTCCTCGGAGCAACCCCCGAAGCACTGAGCACTGCCGCGGCGCACGCCCCACCGTCCGGGCCGACGGGCGGCACCGCTCCCGCCTCCCATTGTCCGCGGGGATCGGCGGGGGCGCCATGGCATGAGGGCGGGGCGCCAGGGGGCCGCCGGGGGACGACAGGGGACGCCAGGGGACGCCGGGGGGGCAGGCCGCCCGGCAGAGACGGCCACGGCCTGCGGCCGGGCCGGCAGGGACGGCCGAGCCCGCCGGGTTCGTCCTTGCACACCCCTCTGACCAGCAGGTATCCCAGGATCCCCAGGTATCCCGCCCGCGGGGCCGCCCGGAAGCGCCGGGTAACTTGTCCCTCACCAAGAGCAGGGGCCTGCACTACACTCTCGCCAGTCGAAATGGGTTGGACATGCAGCGAATTGCGGGCCGGTACGGGCGTTCCGGCAGGCAGGGGCGCCCTCGAAGCACCGGCGGGGAGGACGGACCGCGTCCGGACCGGCCCCGTCTTCGGCCGGAGAAGGCCTTCCTCCGTCTCGTCCCGCCGGAAACATGCCGTGCGGTATCCCTCGGTAGCCCTACAGTCACTCTGGCTGAGACCGGTCCGGCCCTCAGGACCGGCCCCGCCCTACCCCCACGCCCCTCCGACACCCACCGAACCCGCCCTCTCCCCTGTCCCCGTACCGTCCCCTCTTCACCCCGAGCGCAGCGACAGCCGTAGGAGTATCCGTTCATGTGGTGGCCCCGCCGTCATGGTTCAGCGCAGCGTGCAGCGCTGCCGCAGCCCCCTCACCACCGGCCTCCCAGCTCCCCGTGGACCTCGCTCCGAGAGCAGTTGGCGGTCCTCTTCGCCACCTGGTCCGTCACCCGTCTCGTCCACCGCGATCTCCGGCTGTCCGGTGTACGGGACATGCAGGGCCTCGTCGACGCGGTGGCCGTGCGGCGCGACAAGCCGATCACGATCACTGAAGTGCCGCTTCCTCAGCAGGTGTCCGGCTTCTGTGCCCGCGGCAAGGACCGTGACTTCATCGTGGTGGACTCCACCGCGAACGAACTGACCCGCCTCCACGCCAGCCTTCACGAGCTGTTCCATCTCTGGGAGGAGCATCCGGCCGACGACGGCTCCTCCGACCAGCTCATGACCGAGGAAACCGTGCGGCAGCTGCTGCCCGGGCTGAAGACGGGACCGGTGCTGCAGGTCCTGAACCGGTCGCACTACGACAGCGCCCATGAACGACGGGCGGAGGCGTTCGCCACCGTGATGCTTCAGCGTCACCTCGAACTGCGGCGCGATCAGAGCACCAACGGGTTCCTCTCCTCGGCGCTCTCCCACCGGAGGTCCGGTGTCTGAGAGCACGTCGAACGTCGTCTACCTGGCCATTGCGATCATCGACTTCGTGATTGCCGGGTGGAAGTGCCTGGCGCTGCTGCGCGATCCCACCCCCACGCTGTCCTTGATCACGGTGAACTTCGTGGCGTCCGGCCTGGTGTTCACCATGGCCGCGCCCATGGGGTACCGGAGGCTGGGCGAACTCGCCGGCGTCCCCAGCTTCGCCACCCTCCCCGTCTACATCGGCATCCTCACCTGCTTCTCCCTGCTCCATCTGCTCACGATGCTGTGGGATCCCCGGTTGCGGCAGCGTCCTGCGGTGCTGCGCCGCAGGGTCACCCTGTGGTCCGCGGCCTACGTCGCGGCGCCGGCCGTCATGGTGGCGGCGTTCTGCTCCGCCGACCTGTCCGGCCCGGCGGACCCCCTGAAATTCAATACCGACTTCGCGACCGAGCCGCTGATCCAGGTGTTCCTGGGTGTCTTCCTCGCCACGCTGGCCTGCGGAACCCTGAGCACCTACCGGCAGTGCCGCATGGTCAAGCTCGAAGACCCCCGATTCCAGCGCGCGCTGCGCTCCTTCGGCATCGCGATGCTGTTCGTCTTCAGCTATGTGGTGTGCTGCGCCCCCGCCATCACACTGGCCGCCCTGGGCAATCACACCCTGGACACGGTAGGGGTCCTCGGCTCCACCTTCGGCTCGATCGGCGCCCTGATCACCAGCTACGGCCTCTCGGGAGCCGCGGTAGGCGCATGGCTGCGCGAACGGCGTGACATCAAAGCCCTGCAGCCGTTGTGGGATCTCGTCGTCGAAGGGGTCGACGAGGACCTTGCCTTCAGCGTGGACAGCGCACGCAGCCATCGCCTGGCATGGAACGTCGGTTTCAACCTGCACCGCCGCGTGATCGAGATCCTGGACGGGATGCGGGCGCTGCGCCCCTGGGTGTCGCCGCTGCCCGCGGCAGCCGTATACGCCGCGTACGAACACGAGCCGTCCCGGGGGAAGGCTGACGCCCGCCGCCTGACGGAGCGGGACCTGGAGGCCGCCGCCACGGCCGCCGCCCTGCGGGACGCGGCCCAGCGCCTGCAAGCCGCTAGGCGCGAAGCGGCGCTGCGGGGATATCCCGGTCATCCCCAGGCCCCCGGAGGCCCGCAGGTGGCGCTGCCGGGCGAGGACACCCCCGCCTCCGACGAACGCCAACGGCTGTTGCGCGTCGCCCAGGCGCTCACCGCCCCGCTGGTCGCCACGGCACTGCAGGCGGTGCGTGTGCAGCGTTCCGGCACCGGGGGGCGCGAGGCGTCCCAGGTGACCGAGGTGCCCCAAGTGACCGAGGCATCCGAGGTGCCCGAGCGGCCGTAGGGGGTGTCTCTCCCCCGGTCGGCGCGGCCTCGGCAAACCGGGAGGAGAGCCCTGTGCCCGCCCGACCCGCCTGACTCATCGTGCTCACCTGGCGCCCGGCTGTCCCGCCGCCCCGCCGTCCCCGCCGTCCCGCCGTTCCGCCGGGCCCGCCTTCCCGCCGCCCGCTGCGGCAGAATTGGCCGCTCCCGCGCCGTCCCGGGCATCCGACCATGCCCGGCGCCCTCTGGCGCGTGGCACCATCGAATCAAAGGGGGACTCTGATGAGACGAGCTGTGGTCCTGGGCGGAAGCATCGCCGGCCTGTGCGCCGCTCGCGTGCTGAGCGACCATGCCGACGACGTCGTCATCCTCGAAGCGGATGACCTGGGAGAAGACGCCACCGGGCGCGGCGCTCCGCATCGACAACAACTGCATGCGCTGCTGTCCATGGGACACACCCACCTCGAACGCTGGTTCCCGGGCCTCACCGGTGAACTCATCGCGGGCGGGGCCCGCTTGGGGACCGGCCCGGAGGTGCAGTTCTATGTCGACGGAGCACTCAAGGCTCCGGTTCCCGACCTCCGGATGCTGGGCGCCACCCGCCCGTTCATCGAAAGCCGGGTCCGCCGGCGGGTCACGGCCCTGCCGAATGTCCGTGTCCTGCAGGGGCGCGCCGAGGATCTGCGCTTCAACGCCGGCCGGGTCTGCGGCGTGCGGTACTCGACCGCTGAGCAATCGTCACCTCACGCCGGTCAGCAGGACGCACTCGATGCCGACCTGGTCGTCGACGCCATGGGGCGGTCCAGCCGCCTCGGTACCTGGCTGCTCCGCAGCGGATGGGACCACGCCCCGCTGCACCGGATGAGGGTCGACCTCGGCTACGCGACGGCCGAATTCCGGCGCGGGGACGAGCTCCCCTCCACGGTCGTCGCGCACGCGTCGCCGGGCCCGGCCAGTGGATACCAGCCCACGCTCAGCGAACCGGGGGCGGTGGTGGCGGTGGAGGACAACCGCTGGATGGTGGTACTGGTCGGCTACACCGATCACCGCCCGGGTCGAGATCCGGCCGAGTTCCTGGCCCGGATGCGGCGCTGCGTCGCTCCGCTGCACGAGGTGGCCGACCGGTGCACCCTGCTCGGCGACGTCCGGACCTTCGCCTTCCGGGAGAGCCTGCGCCGCGACTTCACCCGGCTGAGGCGGTTCCCCGGTGGGCTGGTGGCGGTGGGCGACTCCGTCGCCTCGGTCAACCCGATCTACGGGCAGGGCCTGACGCTTGCCGCGCTGCAGGCCTCGTGCCTGTCCACGTATCTGCGCGCCGGGTCTCCTCCGCACGATCCGGCCTGGGAGTACTTCCGGCGGGCCGCCGTGGTGGTCGATGCGGCCTGGCAGGTGTCGGCGACCGCGGATCTCGCCCAGCCTCATGTGCAGGGCCCGTACCCCCGTGGCTACCGGCTCGCCCGCTGGGCCGGCGACAAGATCACGGAAGCGTCCGTCATCGACTCCGGCGTCAACCAGGCGTTCATGGATGTCGTGCACATGCGCCGGCATCCGAAATCGCTGACCCGCCCCCGCGTCCTGGCCCGAACGGCACGGGTCCTGGCCACCAATCGCTGAAGCCTTCTCTGCTCGCTGAAGCCCTCCTCCCACCGCCTTCACACCGCCCCTCACACCGCCGCCCCTCAGCTTGCCCTCCTCCTCCGCAGGGCGTCCCGGCCGAAAGCATCAACTTCCGCCAGGCCGGGACGCCTTGCCACTGCGCGCGCACCCAGGAGGCCGGCGCACCACACGGTGCGGGCCGCCGGCACCGGGACGGATCACCTCAGGCGCTCGGCCGGCGATCACCTAAGGTGAAGTGCACCGCCAACAAGGAGGGAGCCGGCGATGGCCACGTGGCCGAAGACGCTCGACCGGGCAGGGATCACGGACCCGTCGCTGCGTCGCGACTACAGCGAGCAGCGCCGGCTGGTGGCCCGATTCGCCCGCGCCGAGTACACCGCCGTGCGCCTGCTGCTTCCCGCCGAGCTCGTGCCCGACGTCATCGCCGCGACCGCGTTCATGCACCACAGCGACAACCTCATCGACCAGGGACCGGTCGGCGAGCGGATCGCTGCGCTCGACGGCTGGGAGGGCAGGGTGCGCGCCGCCCTCAAGAGCGGCGAAGCCGACGAGCCCTTGTTGCGCACGCTCCTGGACACCATCGCCAGGCATCCCCGGCTCCGGCAGTACGTCGAAGACTTCCTCGCCGGCGCGCCCCTGGAGGTGCAGACGCAGGGCTTTGCCTCGGAGAGCGAATTCCAGCACTACATCGACGGCTATTCGCTGCCCGCCTTCATGCTCATCGCCTGCCTGCTCGACGCGGAGGCGCCCGCGGACGCGTACCTGGCCGGCTGCCGGAGCTTCATCGAGGCGAGTCAGCGTCTCGACTTCCTGAACGACCTCGCCGAGGACCTGGGCGACGGACGCCTGGGCCTCCCGGAAGAACTCCTCATCCGGCACGGCCTGACCCGCGCCGACCTGACCCGCACGGGCCCGGCCCGCAAGGGCGGCGCCCCCTCGGGCTTCCGGGGCCTGGTCGGTGACCAGGCACGGCAGATCCGTACGGGACTGACCGCGTCCTACGGACTCGTGAACCTGGTGCACGCCCGAAGCCGCCCGTTCGTCCGCGCCCTGATCAACATCCAGGGCCTGACCTTGCGAGCGGTGACAAGGAAGGAAACCGCACTGCTCGACGGGCCCGCCCAGCCGGACGTAGCCGCGGCGCTCCGCCTTCTCGGCCGCGAATACCTGGCAGCGCGTCGCCGTCGTGACGCGCGTCCGGCAGTCGGCAGCGCCTCACCGGGAGCGGCCGGCAGGAGCTGAGCCCCACCCCCTCGAAGACCGCACAGACCGCGGACTTCGCGCGCCGATCAGTTGCCACTGCCACGCAAAACGGGGGAGTTCGCGCGTCGATCAGCTGCTACTGCCGCGCCGACCGCAGCGCTCGCGTGCCGATCAGCTGCCGCGCCGGCCGGGCGACGGACCGTCGTCACTCTCGGGCCGCGCCAGCCCCAACAACCCCTGAATCAGCGGAAAGACCCGCCTTCTGCTCCTGGTGGGGAGGGAGCACATACGATCCGTCAGCTCCCGCACTTCGGGGTCCTCGCGCTCCGGCCGGCTCAGGGCCTCGGAAAGCGCCTCCCGGAGCTCCCGGTCGATTTTGCTGTCGCCGCAGGTGCCGCTGCGCATCGCCAGCCGGTCGATGCCCTTGCCCCGGAGCAGCGCGAGATGGGTCAGCTGCTCGTGCGTCGACTGCAGGGCCCGGTACAGCGCCTGACGCTCGGTGGCGGTGAAGAAGCCGGGCTCGACATCGAAGAACTTCTCCAGCTTCCGGGTGACATCCAGCCCGGGGCTCTTCCGCTTTCCGTTCAGGAGGTAGCCGACCTGGCCGTGGGAGATGCCGGCCCCCGCACCGATCTCGTCGAGCGTGTACCTCTTCCCGTCGGGCTTGCGACGGGTGTCCCGCAGGAAGACGAGGCGGTCCTGGAAGGAGTCCTGCACGCTCTCGGATTCCTGGCCGGCGTGATCGAGCAGCGCCTGGACGCGGGGGACCGTGATGCCCGTCCGGTGCGAGAGGTGGTCGATGTCGATGACGTCGCGTCCGAGGCCCAGGTCCCGGAGAAGTTCGTCAATCGCTGCGACGACGGCGGGGAGACCATCCGCCGGGGGCGCGTGGGAGGCATCCATGGCGATGGGCGGTCTCCTGGTCGGTAGACAGGCAGAGGGGGGCGGCAGCGCACTCGCGGCCACTCTGAGATTAACGGTCGCCAGCACCGTACGCCATGAACGTCACCACAATTGTGTCGAGCACAATCCCTCGACGGCCCGGGAGACTGCCACCAACGCTCGCGGATTAAACGATTGTTGACAACGCGGTTTTGTTGAAGGATCCTCGCCAGGGCGGTGCCACTGTGCGACCGGGATTCACCTTGCACAGGGGACCGATCGCACGGTTTCCGTGCCTCGCAACTGCCGCCTTCCGAGCGGTGGTGCCGGGCTCCACAGGGGAGAGCCCGGCGCCACAACCGCCCTCCGAGGCCGCGGTCCACTACACCGGACCGGACCCCCTGGCCAGACACCTGCCGGCGTCGACGGCAGACGTCCTCTGCGGGCTCTCCGAAGGCAGAGAAGCTTCAAGCCCTCCGCCCGTCGGGACAGCGGGGCGTCGGGACATCGGGGCATCGAGGCGTCGAGGCGTCGAGGCGTCGGGACATACGGTCCTCCGCCGTCGATCCGAGGGGGAGCGATGACAGCAGAAACAGCGGGGACAGCGGAGACAGCGGGGACAGCGCGCAGACGGCGGAGGCTCTTACCGAGCAGGCGTACGGTCACCGTCGTCGTGGTGGTGATGGCGGTGCTTGCCGGCGGGGCGTACGCGCTGAAGCCGCTGTGGCAGCCGTGGTGGTACGCGGCGACGATCTGCGGAGGAAGCCTGTCGGCGGACGATCTGGCCGACGTGCTGCCGCATGAGCGCCTGCAGGCGGCCGAGGAGCACATGGATCCCGCCTCGGACCGGATGTCCTGCGGCGTGAACTTCGACGACGACCACTTCTCGTTGTCCGTGAGCGTCACCACCGACCCCTGGAAGGCCGATCAGGAGCTGTCCCGTGCGTTCGACACCGCCTCGGAACCGGAATTCCTCTTCCCCGCGGGCATCCCGGGGTTCAAGGCCGGCCTGGGCCACTACCTCGTGCAGAACTGCGCGGATCTGCCACGTGACTCCGACGGCCGCAAGAAATATCTGCTGACCAAGGTGATGGGCATCTGGAACAGCCGGCACGGAACCCCTGCCGCCCTGCGGATCGCGGTCGCCACGGCCAACTCGGCTTCAAAGGCGACAGGTTGCGGAGCTGCCGTCCTGCCCCTGCCCCGGCAGCCTCAGACCCACCCCCACCCGGTGCCGCTCAACAAGACCGCGGGCACACCCTGCAGCTGGCTGGACAAGGCGCCGCTGCCGCCTAGCCCCTCCGGCAAACCCTGGCAGGCCGTCCCGCGGACCGACACCCACGCACCCGTCACCAGCTGCTCACTGCACGACCCCGGATTCAGGGAAAATTACGCCGACTTCAGCGGCTGGTACGGAACCTGGAGCCAGAGCCAGAGCCCTTTCGAGAAGGGTCCTGTGATGAGCGAAGGATTCGGCCGTGCCACCGCCCGCTGCGACGGCGAAGCCGCCAATTTCCAGATCAGAAGCTCCCCGTCCCCTGGCCGTACTCGGATGGCACGCGAGGAAATGCGCAGCCTGCTCGTCACGTTCGCCCGCGAACAGGCAAAGCACCACGGCTGCACCCACCTCGCGCTGCCGGGGAAGGACATCTACCCCGCACGCAGCGGCTGACCGGCCGGCACCGCCCCCAAGGCAGGGCAAGACCCAATGGCAAGGACAGGGAAAAGGAGCGGGAAAAGGAGCGGGGAAAGGAGCGGGGAAAGGAGCGGGGAAAGGAGCGGGCCCGGGGGCGTAGCCTGCCCCCGAGCCCTGTCGTGCCACCCCTTGCGCACGCCGGCACGGTGAAGAGCGCGGGTCAGTCATCATGTCGTCGTGTTCTGCCTTTGAACTACCGCGCATCGAAAAAAGAGCTGCACGGGCCGGACTTGAACCGGCATCCGACGACCCAGGCCCGGCCCGGTCGATCCGGCGATCGGTGGCGAATACTGAGACTGGAGCAAGAGTCTGAGATTGATGCGGTCCGCCTCTGCCGAGTTGGGCTACCGCGGCCCGGAAGTGCCACGGGGAGGACTTGAACCTCCACTGGAAACCGCGTTCGTCACGACAAGCTTCAGTTTCAGCTTGCGCTCCTCGCGCACCCCGGCCGCACTGAGGCGCCCGGGGAGTTGTTGACGCTACCCGAACAGGTAGCCGAAGACGACCTCACCCACCCGCTCGTCGGTGACCTCGGCCCCGTTCGCCTCTTCACGGGCGAACTTCACCGCCTGCTGCAACTTCTCGACCCTGTCGAGCAGTTCATTCACACGGCGGGCAGGCAGCGCGCCGGAGAACTTCACGGTCGTCCAATAACCGACGGGCACATCCTCGTAATACACATCGACCTGTGCCGGATGCTTCTCGGTGGCCTCCGCCTTCACGTGGTTACGGGGCACCTTCTTTGTCCGTACGGTCCTGACCGGCTCGGTCTTCCAGGCGTCCGTAGAGGGGTCCTGGACCCACGACTCGGACGCGTCGAGCACCGGCAGCTTCCGTAGGAAGGTGTTCACGTCCGTGAGCTGCTTTTCCAGGAACAGCAGATACGACACGGGCACCTGGCTGAGCAGGGTCCGCCCCTCCACCGTCACATCGGCCCGCGCCGTGCAGTTGGCCCAGTCCTTGGTGGCGGTCACATCAAACAGCCGGGTCAGCGTGGTGGCCGTCTCCCGGAGCACGTCCTCGGCCTTCACCTGCACCCGGGTCGCCTCGGGCGGCAGTTGCTCGCCCTCTTCGTCCTTGGGCTGATACGTACGGGAGATCCCGGCCAGCAACGCGGGCTTCTGCAAACCGTGATGAGCAGATGTCAGGTCCTGGTGGGACTTGGACTTGATGCCCTTCTCCACGGCAATGATCTGGTTGAGTTTCGCCACGCCTGCAAGGTAGCAACGACCACCGTCGCCCATCGAATGATTTTTCGAGATGGGCAGCCGCCCTCGGCGCGACCCTCACACCTTCTCTGCAACCGCTCCCCCGTGCCCCCCGTCCGCACTGCGACCGCAGGGACCACGGGGGCGGTTCTCACGGCCTCATGGCCGGCCGGGGCCCTCACTTCACGGTGTACTTGCACATCTTGTCGGACTTTGCCCCCCTTGTTGTCCGAGACCTTCTTGCCGTCGACGGTGATGACACAGGGCGCCGCGTGGAGCGTGCCGTCGGGGCCGGGCACGGAGCCGGGAACGACGGACACCCCGATGCCGATCCGCTTCTCGGCGTCGGTGGTCAGGGCGATGGTCGAGGTCTTCTTCCAGGGCAGCGTCGCCGTCACCATCTTGTTGGTGTCGAGGTTGTAGTAGACCTGCGACGTGCCGGTGCCGAGGACTTCGAGGGTGACCTTGTGCTTGACCTCGCCGCTCCCGCCGTCCGGTCCCGGCCTCCCGTCCGCGTCCGTCTTCGCGTCCGCCTTCGCGTGCGCGGACTTGCCGGCGGGCGCAGGCTTGTCGTCGCTACCGCATCCCGTCAGCAGAGACGTGGTCAGGACCAGAGCCGTGCCAATGATGATCTTGCGCATGCTTCCCCCTCGCGAATGAGTAAGCGATCTTAATGGCGAGGGGCTGTCACACGTGCCGACAGCGTGGTCGCCGGGGAGGGGAAGGGACGCACGGTCGTCGGCGCGGCACGGATAACCTGCGCGAATGAAGCGGATTCAGCGGGCCGCCGGCGCGGTGGTCGGCTCAGCGGTGGGTGACGCCTTGGGCGGCCCCTTCGAGTTTGGCCCCCAAGGAGCGTTCTCCGCGCGGTTTCCCGCGTCTGGTACCGGTGGCGAGATGTGCGGAGGCGGTGGCTGGGACCCCGGCGAGGCCACTGACGATACGCAGATGGCCGTCCTGGTCGCCGAGTCGCTGCTGAAGCGGGGCGGACTGGATCTGCCGGACATCTTCACCCGCTTCCAGCGGTGGGCAGCATCAGAACCGAAGGACATCGGCCTGCAGACCGAAGACGTCCTGACCAATGGCATGCCCTGGGACCTCGCCGCCGCGATGCATTTCCGGGTCAACCAACGAGCAGCGGGAAACGGTGCCTTGATGCGGGCATCGACCTCCGCCGTCCACTTTGTTGCCGCCGGCCGAGAAGCCACCATGGACGCGGCCCGCCGCATCGCCGCTCTCACCCACGGTGACCGAGCAGCTTGGGAAGGCACCGCGATCTTCCACGAACTCATCCGCGTCACGTTCGAGGGCACAGACCCCCTCACCGCGCTCCCGGACATCCTGCCTCTCGTCCACCCGGACCACCGCGGCCGCTACGCCGCAGTCCTCGCGCCCGACTGGCACCCCGATCAGGCAACCGAGTTCAACGGTGCCGTCTGGCCCTGCCTGGGCTCCGCTGTCTGGGCCCTGCGCACCACCAGCAGCTTCGAGGACGCGATACGCGCGGCGATCGACCTCGGTGGTGACACGGACACCGTCGCCGCGGTGACCGGAGGCCTCGCGGGGGCGTACTACGGGCTGGATGCAATTCCCGCCCACTGGACCCAGCCGCTCCATGTCCCCCTGCCAGGCTTCGACGGACGGGTGCTGCACCTGGCGGATCTGCTCCACCTTGCACACCGCCTCGCGGGCTGAAACGGGTGCTGCTCCGCGAGGGCGCCCTCCGGATCCATCAGCTCCAGCTTGCCCAACCGCCGCCCGGTCCTCGGGCACTTGGCACTGCGCACCTGACGAGACATGGCAGAAACACCGCAGCGGAAGCCACCTGTGTTGAGGCTGAGCGCCGCAGTTGGCGGCCTTCGCCAACTCGCACGCTCAAGATTGTCTTGGCTTGGTACAGAGGAAACACCCGTCCCAGTGCGGCAGCGCGCTGAGGATCCGGTGTTGTGGGCATGAGGCCACCGCACGATCCTCCGGCCCGGGGAAGCCTCCGGCGAGATGAGTACCGGCGGACGGCTCGAAGGCCTCGACCATGGCTTTGAACCGGAGCAGGTAGTCCTGGGCGAAGGGAGGCTCGTAACCCAACTCGCTCCAGCGGTGGCGGCTCAACGCGAGTGTGGTGGCGCGCAGCACGAAGTCTTTCGACCGGGCACGTCCCCGCGGAGTTGTGCCCCACGCGATGTCTTGCAGGTCGAACCCGACAGCCCCTCGCCCCATCACATTCTGGTCCTGCAGTGTCAGAAGAGCCGCGAAGCGGTAATCCCACACGTCAACAGCAAGATCGGATACCGCTAGCATCAGCACCTCGACGAGCGCTTCCGTGCCGCCGTTGGACAGATACAAGCTTTGTTCCCCACCACCGAATACGTTCCCCACCGGGCCACGGTACAACGCCCGGTGTTCTGGAGCTGCGGCTTTGCCGGGACGGGCGCTCCGTGCCCGGAAGCGGAAACCGGTGACAAGGTTCCTGCAGCGGATCTTGTACGGGGCAACTCGTTCCCGAGCCTGACCCGTGCATGGAGAGCGGTCCGCCGGTCAGTCGATGCCTGCACGATCCGGCGCAGACGACGGTGGCCGACATACGCAAACAGCACGGAATGGTATTCAAGCTGGAGCTCTCGGCTGATGGATATTACGAAGTATCCAAAAAGGGGAAGCAGCGGTAAATCAGAAAGCACACTTCACGGATCGGGCCGGACCGGGCACAATTCCGCCGGGAATCGGCGGCGCGATCAACTCGGCGAAAATCCGACCGGCCCGGCCGGCGGTCCCTTCACCGATGGCACCGCCGGGTGGCCGAGGAGCCGGGGACGGTGCCGGAGCCGGTGCCGGTGCCGGGCGATCCGTGCCGGCCCCGCCCTCAGGGTCTCGTGCCGTTGCCGCCTCCCCCGGCGGCGATCCAGTAGGTCCGGGCGTTGCGGTTGACGGTGCGGCGCAGGGGGTCGCGGCCCAGGGTCGCCGCGATGCCCGCCGGGACGACGACCAGGCAGTAGAGGAGGAGCAGTGCGAGGTTCCTCATGGACATGGGAAGTCTCCTTGGTCCGGCAGGGGGTCAGTCGAGGGGGATCTCGTCGCGCCAGTCGCCGTCCTCGGTCCAGGCCGGCTGGGCCTCTTTGAGCAGCAGGAAGCTGCCGAGCACGAGGACGTCGATCCGGGTGCGCATGAAGCACCGGTAGGCCTCTTCGGGCGAGCGGACGATGGGTTCTCCCCGCACGTTGAAGGAAGTGTTCACCAGGACCGGGCAGCCGGTTTCGGCCTTGAAGGCGGTCAGCAGGCGGTGGAAGGCCGGGTTGGCCTCCTGGCTCACGGTCTGCACGCGGGCCGACATGTCCACATGGGTGACGGCCGGGATGGTCGAGCGGTGGACCTTCAGCCGCTCCAGTCCGCGGGCGCCGGAGTCCTCGGGGGCGGGCAGCCGCTGGGCGGCGGCCACGTCCGCGACCACCAGCATGTAGGGGCTCTCCTGCTTGAGTTCGAAGTAGTCCTCGGCGTCGGTGTCCAGGACGGCCGGCGCGAACGGACGGAAGGACTCCCGGAATTTGATCTTCTGGTTCATCGCGGACTGCATCTCGGTGTCGCGGGGGTCGCCCAGGATCGACCGGGCGCCCAGGGCACGCGGCCCGAACTCCATCCGGTCCTGGAACCAGCCGACCACCTTGCCCCGCGCCAGCTCCGCAGCCGTCCTGGCCGCGAGCGCATCCGTCTCGAACCGGGTGTACGGCACGCCGGCGCCGTCCAGGTACGCCTGGATCTCCTCGTCCCGGTAGGCGGGGCCCAGCAGGGCTCCGGACATGGCGTCCCCGCCGCTCCCGAGGTGGGTGCGCTCGGCGCCACCGTCCATCGCGACGGCGAGCGCCGCGCCCAGGGCACCACCCGCGTCACCGGCCGCCGGCTGCACCCACACCCCGTCGAAGATCTCCTCGCGGATCACCCGGCCGTTGGCGACGCAGTTGAGCGCCACGCCGCCCGCCAGGCACAGCCGGGTCTCCCCGGTCCGCTGCTGCGCGGTCCTGGCCAGCCGCAGGACCGCTTCCTCGGTCACCTGCTGGACGGAGGCGGCCAGGTCGAACTCGCGCTCCGTCAGCGGGCTTTCGGGACGGCGGCGCGGCCCGTCGAAAAGCTCCTCGAAGCGGCGGCCGGTCATCACCTGACCACGCAGGTACGCGAAGTAGCGCATGTCCAGGTGGAAGGAACCGTCGGGTTTGAGATCGATCAGGCGTTCACGGATCAGGTCCGCGTAACGGGGCGTGCCGTAGGGCGCCAGACCCATGAGCTTGTACTCGCCGGAGTCCACCTTGAACCCGCAGAAGTAGGTGAACGCGGAGTAGAGCATGCCGAGTGAATGGGGGAAGCGCAGCTCGGCCAGCGGTGCGAGCCGGTCCGCGCGTCCGTGCCAGAGCGAGGTGGTCGCCCACTCCCCCACCCCGTCGATGCAGAGCACGGCCGCGGACTCGTAGGGGCTGGGGAAGAACGCGGAGGCCGCGTGGGACTCGTGGTGGCGGCGGCAGATGATGTCCGGCACCGCTCCCGGTCCCAGTGCCGCCAGCTCCCGCCGGACGGTCTCTTCGGCCCGTCGTTTCCAGCGCAGCCACTCCGGCAGGGTGTCCCGGAACGAGCGGAAGCCGAACGGCGCGGCACCGGCGTACGAGGCCATCACGCGGCGGAACTTGAGCGCCGGATCCTCGTAGTAGGCCACTGCGCTGACGTCCCGCAGGGCCGCGCCCGCCTCGGCCAGGCAGTACGACACCGCCTGGGCCGGGAAGGACGGATCGTGGCGCCGCCGGGTGAAGCGCTCCTCCTGCGCGGCGGCGACGATCGTCGTGCCGTCCACGAGGGCTGCCGCGCTGTCGTGGTAGTAGGCGGAGATACCCAGAACGAGGTCAGTCATGGTGAACGTCCACTCCTGGGGTGCCGGTGTCGGTGCCCGTGCCGGGCTTGGCGGGCCGTGGGCCGAACAGTGCCGTCCCGAGCCTCACTTGGGTCGATCCGGCGGCGATCGCCGCCTCGAAGTCGCCGCTCATCCCCATGGAGAGGGTGTCCCACCGGTGCCCGGCCGCGACCTGCTTGGCGAACAGCTCGGCCAGGACCTCGAAGGCGGGCGGGCCGGTCACGGGGGCGGCGGGCACCGTCTTGCGCGGAATGGTCATCAGGCCGCGGACCGTCAGGCGCCTCAGGTCCTGGACCGACTCCAGGAACGGGTCGAGCTGGTCCGGGACGAGGCCCGCCTTGGCGGGATCGCCGTCGGCGTTGACCTGGACGCACACCTGGAGCGGCGGCAGGTCGTCGGGGCGCTGCGCGTCGAGCCGCCGGGCCGCCTTCTGCGAGCAGAGCCCCAGCACCCAGGAGAAATTCTCCGCCAGGAGTCTGGTCTTGTTGCTCTGGATCGGCCCCAGATACACCCATTGGGCGCCCGAGCCACGGAGTTCGGCCGTCTTCGGCAAGGCCTCGCCGGCGTAGCTCTCGCCGAAGCGGTCCAGGCCGAGCGTCAGGGCCTCGCGGATCGCGGAGGCCGGGTGTCCTTTGGACACGGCGAGCAGTTCCACCGCCTCGGGGCGCCGGCCCGCTGCCGCGGCCGCGGCGTCTATTCGTGCCCGCAGGGCGTCCAGCCGTTCTCGCATCACGTGATCACACTCCACAGCGCGGCCGCGGTGAGGGCGAGGAACACCGCGGGAGGAATCCAGGGCAGGACGTTGCGGACGGGGCCGAGCCGGTCGGTGGCCGGGGCGAGCTGGTGGCCGAGCAGCCCCGCCAGGGTGTTGACGGTGAATCCGGAGAGGTTGAAGCCCAGGCCGAAGGCGAGGAGCTGCCAGGAGCTTGCTCCGGACGGCACCAGTTGGGGAAGGATGGTCAGGAAGAACAGCGCGATCTTCGGGTTGGACACATTGAGCAGGAAGCCCTTGACGAACGGGCGGCCGCCGGAATTCCGCTGGGTGACGCCGTCCTCCCCTTCGCCCTGCTTGCCGCGCGGGATGCTCGTCCAGGCCATGTAGGCCAGGAAGCAGATACCGATGAGCTGCACCACGGTGTAGGCGGTCGGGGCCGAGACCAGGAGCGCGGCGAGCCCGGTCACGGTCGCCAGGACGTAGACGAATACCCCGAGTTCCACGCCCAGAGCGGCCCTGATACCGGCCCGCGGCCCCCTGCTGACGCTGCTCGCGACGCAGTGGAGCATCGCCGGCCCCGGTGTCAGATTCACCACCAGGGCGATGGCGATGAAGGCGAGGACGTGGCTCAATGCATTGCTCCCTTGCTCTCGTATGCGCGCGTGGCATGCCGGGCGGCCCTTCTGGCGCGCCGTCCGCCCGGTGGGTTCAACGACCGGTAGCCCGTTCTGACGCGCTCCCAGATCGCCGGTTCGCATCCCGGGCCTAGTACCAAGGGCACGGTGGCCATATAGGCGTCCACCGCGTCGGCGGCCCAGGCGGAGTGGCCGGTGGCGACGTTGTCGATGGTGTTGTGGATGTCGACGAAACGGGTGCTGAACCCGTACTTCTCCAGGCCGATACGGGCACGCCGGTAGCCGCCGCCGACGCCGGACAGCTCCATCGCGACGTTCAGTCCGAGCACTTCCGGCAGGAAGGTGCGGGGCAGCCGGCCGATGCACAGCCAGTACACCGGCAGCTCGAACGACTCCTCGCGGAACCCCGGCCACTGCGCGAACTCGCGGGAGGCGGTGGGCGGCAGTTCGGCCCCCATCTCCCGCAGGACCTCGCGGTAGATCAGGGGGTGGTTGAGGCCGAGGTCCCCGTTGCCGAGTTCGTCCCAGTAGGTGGAGAACAGCAGATGGCCGACGTCCGAGGAGGCATGGCCGTAGTCCGTGAAGCCCTGCAGCCAGCTGCCGTCTATCAGGGTCAGCGGGGCGAGTTGCACGGTGGCGTCGACCAGCGCCTCCTTGGAGGGCAGGGGTGCGTCCGCGCCCTGCTCGAACTCCCGGCCGTGCCGGTCGTGCTGCTCCTGGAGCCACGGGCGCAGCCCCCGCGGATCCCAGCGCGGCGGAGGCAGATGCCCGGCCGTGTCCCAGCCGACCCGGGAGCGCGCCAGCCAGCCGTGTACGTACCCCGTGGCGTACCGGCGCAGCGCGGGGGTGTCGTCGCGGCTGAGCAGGAGGTGGTATGCCTCGCGCAGGGTGCCGGGTGCCCGGTCGGGTCGCGCGGAGGGGCCTCGTACCGGCGCCATCGGGGCGGGGAGGGGCGGGGCCGTGGCTGTGGCCGTGTCTGTCGCCGTCTCCGTGTCGGTGTCCGTGTCCGTGACCACGACGGTGACCGTGACCGTGTCCGGGTCCATGGCCGTTTCCGTATCCGGATCCATGGCCGTGTCCGTGTCCCTGGCCGTTTCCGTGTCCGGTCCGTTGCGGTCCGCCACCGCGGCCGCCGGCAGCGAGCGGATCCAGCGCCGGATCACGGCCTCGTCCGCAGGTGAGAAGATCCGGAACATCGGGCCGTTCTCGGAGATCAGGCCGCGCAGCAGGGGGCTGCGCTCGGGGCTCCCCGGCCTGACCAGGCGGCTGGTCGCGAGGGCCCGGAGCAGTCCGTGGGGTGCGGTACGGGCCTCGGTGAACCAGTCGCCGAGCGTACGGCCGTCGACCTTGAACTCCTGGTGGTACAGCGCCGCTTCGCGGGCCCGGAGCCTCAGCAGCTCCGCCATGTCGAAGGCCGGGTCCAGGGCCGCCGACACCTCCTCGTACAGGCCGCTGCTCCACCGCTGCAGCAGGTCCAGGGCCCAGCGGAACCCCGCGATCAGCCCCGGCGAGTCCGGGCTCTCCGCCAGCGCGGCGGCGGCAGCACGGGCGAGCGCGAGCCCCGTCGGTGTATCCGTCCGACGGGCGGCCCCCGGGTCCAGGACGGTCCAGTCGGCCGCCGCCGGGAGCAGTTCACGCACCACGGCCAGGGGCGGGAGCAGCCCGACCGCCCGCAGGCACAGATCGGCGCCCACCAGCTCCGCGCGGTGTTCGTCGGGCCGTCGGCTCATGGCCAGCAGCGGCCCGGGCAGGGCGAAGGCCAGGTCGGACACCTGCGGGTCCTGGGTCAGGCGGGTGACGGGGGCCGCGCGGTCCGCGAGCCGCAGGTGGTGCAGCAGGGCCCGGTACGCGCTGCCCCGGTCGGCTCCGGGGTGCCCGGCGCCCAGGTCCTGGGCGTAGAGCGCGAGCGTGCGCATCGTCAGCTCGCTGTCGCCGTTGCCGGGACTGCTCAGCCACTGCAGCCAGGCGCCCGAGACCAGCGCGAGCGGAGCCGCGCCGAGGGCCGCCCGGCGGACCAGGGCATCCTTCGCCGCCTGGTCGACGGCCCGGGCCGCGAGTGCCCGGTAGCCGTCGCCGGCCCGGGCCGCCCAAGCACCGGCCCGGCGCTCCCACTCCTCCAGCGTCTGTGCGAATGCCGTCAGCGCACGGGAGTACTCGTCGGGGATCGCCACCGGCGGGGGAAATCCCTCCGGGTCCGCGGACTGTGCGTACAGCGTGCGGCAGTCCTCCGCGACGGCCCGGGAACGGCGGGCGGCGGTACCGGCCGCCGCCTGCTGGCGTTGCATCGACGCTCCTCCTGTGGTTCCGGTTCCGGTTCCGGGGTGTCAGAACATCGGGTAGATGGAGGCGTCGTCCTTGGACTTGGTCTTGCGCTTGCGCTGCAAGAAGCCGAGCACTTTACGCAGCAGTGCCATGGGAGGTTCCCTTCAGGAGTGGCGGGTGTGATGCGGAAGCTCGTCGGCGCGGTCGGGGCCGGACCGGGCCGGTGGCCAGAGACCCAGGCCCCGTGGTCAAAAGCCCCAGGCCCGTGGTCAGGAGGCCCAGGCTCCCCTGGTCAGGACAGACCCAAGCCCGTGGCCAGCAGACCGGAGACCAGGTCGTAGCCCTCGTCGGTGAAGTGCGCGCGGTCCACGAACAGCCACTGCCCGGGATCTGCAGCATCCGCCACGAGCGGGTTGAGATCCAGGAACGCCACATCGTGTTTCGCGCACGCCTGCGCGATGCCCTCGGCGTAACGGCGGCCGACCTCGGCGGGGGCTATCTCACCGAAGAGCTGCCAGAAGGTCGACTGCTTGCCGTCCAGTTCGCGGAAGAGCTCGGCCTCCTCGGGCGACGGGGTCTCCCGCACCCAGGTGGCGAGCGGCTGAAGAGCGAACGAGATCCGGGTGCCGGAGGTGCCGGCCAGCAGCTTGAAGCGCTCCAGGTCAAGCGCCGTGCGCTCGATGGCGGTCGCCAGCCGTTCGTCGAGCGTCAACGGCGCTTCGTCGGCAGGTGCCCGCGGGGGTGGCTCGGCGGACCGGCGTTCGCCGCGCCCGAACCGGCCGGTGCGCTTGGCCTTGCGGTGGCGCGAGCGCAGCTCCTCCATCTGCTGGTAGTACTCGCCGGAGAAGAAGAAGGCCCCGTAATCGCCCTGCAGGGCCCGCGGGAGGCCGGCCAGCGCAAGGTTGTTCAGCCCGGAGAGGATGACGATCCGGTCGACCGGCGGCAGCATCTCGCGGTGCAGCAGGTAGAGCATCATCTCCTGGGTCGAGCAGTATCCGCGGGCACCGAGGTTCAGCCAGGGAACGGAGGGCGCGTGCCGGGACCACAGGCGCGACGGAATCGAGGCGGCGTCGCTGGTGGTGCCCACGCCGAAGGCGGTGGAGCTGCCTGCCAGTACGTTGACCGTGCCCTCGGCGGGTGCGTCGGCGACGGAGGCGGTGCCGGTCGCGCCATGGGAGACGCGGAATCCGAGACGGTCGGTGTTCACCACGCCGGAGCGGTAGTCCGCCCGGTGGAAGTACATCAGGTAGGGCACCCAGCGGGTCTCCCCGCGATCGACGAAGTCGTCGTACTGGGCCATCTGCGGGGTCAGCGAATAGCGCCTTGCGTTCACGGACGGAACTCCTGTCAGCGGACGGTTGCCGGGGAGGAGGAACGCTCAGTCTCCCCGGCCGAGGTCGGCGGTCATGCCAAGGCCGAGAGCCGACGGGCCGCTGGTCAGGGCTTCGTATACGGGTACAGCCGGACATCGTTCGGTGAGCGTCATGGCAACTCCGTGTCTTCAGGGGACCGGCAACGTAATGAGCCTGCGTGACAACGGGCGGTGCGTACACACACACGGGGTGTCGTGTCTGCGTCTGGCGCAGATACGTCAAGGGTCGGGGAACGGAGCGGTCCGCTCCACGCACCGGGCCTGCCCTGCCCGGTACTTCGCTGGCCCGCTACTCCGCTGCTCCGCTCGGTCCGCGGCGACGGCATCGGCGGCGGGAACACGGGAACACCGTCGGCAACTCCCGCACGCGCCCGGCCCGTCCGCCCGGCGCCGTCCGTGCGGAGCCGTCCATGCGGAGCCGTCCGCCCGGCTCGTCCGCCCGGGGCCGTCTGCGCCGAGTCGTCCGCTCGCCCCCGCCCCCCGGCCCGACACCCTCAACCGAAAACCAGCCAATTGTGGCGAACATCGAAGCCACCACCGAGTATTCCTCAACCCGGAATAAAGTATGAGTGATGGGGTGATCGAGGCCGCTTCCGGTGCTCCGCCTCCGGAGTCGGCCTCCGGCGTGCCAGGCATCGACGTGACGCGCGACTCAGACACACCGGGGGTGTGCACCGTGGAGGTATCCGGCCTTCATGCCACAGGGGAATGGCCTGTTCTGAGTGAGGAAGTCCGGGCTGTGTACCGGTTCCTGGCCGAGGTCCCCGAAGGCATCTCTACCCACGAGGTGCGTACGCGGACACGGATGTCCGACGAGTCCCTGGACCGGGCGATCGACAAGCTGATGACGCTCAGGCTGCTGTGCAAGTCCTCGTGGGAGAAGGGCACCCTGCGGGCCCTCTCACCCGAAAGTGCCAGGGTGCAGCTCGTCTGGCCGATCGTCAGGGAGCTGAACCGTCGTCAGCGCGAGGTGGATGCCATCCGTGAGGTGTACTCCGAGCTCGCGCAGGTCTACGAGAACGCCACGCTGCACGAGGCCGGGACGAGCCCGTTGGAGATCATTCCGGATCTTCCGTCGGTCCGCCGGACCCTCGCCCAGCTCGCCGCCGAGGCCACCGAGGAAGTGATCACCGCCCAGCCGGGCGGAGCGCGGCCCGCCGAAGCACTCAAGGAATCGCTGGAGTGCACCGACGAGTTACTGGACCGAGGCGTCCGGCTGCGGACCCTCTACCAGCACACCGCGCGGTTCAGCCCCGCGACCACGGAGTTCGTCCATCACGTCACGGGGCGGGGAGCCGAAGTCCGCACCCGGAGCGACGGATTCATGAAGCTGCTCCTCTTCGACGGCAAGGTGGCGGTGACCACGCTGCGCGACGACCGGTACGGTGCACTGATCGTCCGGGATCCACACGTCGTCGACTTCATGCGGACCGCGTTCGAACCGGCCTGGAGCACAGCCATCCCCTTCCCCTCCAGATACGACCCGGTCACCGCCGACCAGGTCCTGGACGACATCAAAACCACGATCGCCCATCTGCTGACAGAGGGCCTGGAGGACAAGGTCATCGCCCGTCGGCTGGGCATGTCCTTACGAACCTGCCAGCGCCATGTCTCCGACCTCATGCGAAGGCTGGGCGCAAGGAACAGGCTGCACCTCGGCTACCTTCTCCACTCCCACCAGCTACGGGAACGGGGCACGGTCCCCCGGATCCCCTCCCACATCGACACCGGCAGCTGATTCGACTCGTCCGGCAGCAGGCACTCACCGGCACACCGGCACACCGGCACACCTGGATCCACTCACCGGCTGAACGAATCGAGGAAATCGCGGAGCACGCCACCGGAGAACGGATCCACCTCGGGGTCTTCAGGAGTGACCAGACTGACGGCAAAGTACTCGCACAAGAGAAGCGAAGCACCCTCCACGACCGCCGAATCCTCCGGATCGGCGAGCTGAACCCCAGCCACCTGATGCGCACGAAGCACGCCTGGATGCTGCTTGTAGAGAACGGAGAAGGGCCCCTCACCCTGACCATTCAGCGTGTACCCGTGCTCCTCCCAGAAGTCCTCCATGGCGTGATCTTCGGAGAAGGTGACAACACTGGAGTATTCACCTTCCGAGGCTTCTACAAGCTGCCACCCCTCAAGTGATTCTGCAGTCACCCCCTCCCCATCGAGAAACAATCCGGGCCACCTCCGGACCTGACGCAGGGTAAACCTCTTCATCACTTCCGGGAAGGCACGGTCGGTAATGAAGTCGCTCGAGTACCCTGTGATGTCCACACAAATCCCTGTTCGCTCTTACCTGTTCAGGAGGTCACGCCTGGTGTGGGTCCACGATATTTGATGACTCCGCGCGGAATCGGGGAATCGGGGAATCGGGGAATCGCCTGACGAGAACCAGATACGGCTTCTTCCGCCCTTCAACCATCCAGGAAAGCGGACAGGTTGCTTGCTCTTGTCGATTTCCCCCTCAATCTCCTTGTGAGCGTCATCCACCTTCTGCGCGAAGTCGCGTACATGGGGCGTGGACTCACGGACCCTGCCCAGCTGGTGCAGTACGCGGGCACCACCACTTGGTGCGCCTTGGCAGCCAACTCGTCGATCGTCCGGTCGGCGACCGGCTCGAACCGCAGGCGCAGGTGCAGGACGCCCAGCACCCCGTACAACCGGGGCAATCGGTGCAGAATTTTCTGTGCGGGACGAACAGGCTCATGCGTGCCAACTACCCAGCCCTGGAAGCCTCTTTACGGGTGTTAGGTTATTCGAACGCCCGGTCGTTGTTGCGCGGCCGGTGTGTTTGAAAGACAGCCTGGCCCGCTGGGCACCTTCGCAGGAAAGAAGATTGATGAAGAAGCCTCTGACGTCGGCCGTACTCGCCGGCGCCACCGTCGCCCTGGCATTTACCTCCGTTGCCGTCACCGCTCCGACGGCCTCGGCCGTCGGCTCCTCCGCCTGTACGCGCAACGACGCAAACAGGAATTACAACATGAGCATCTACACCCCCATCCACGCCTCCCCCAGTGGTTCCTCCAAGGTCATCGCGGGTGGTGCGAATGACTTCACGGTCAAGTGCAGCAAGTCCGGACATGACGGCCACCGTTGGTGGTACGGCTACATCAGCACGGGCAAGCAGGGCTGGGTGTGGGGTGCCAACCTCCAGAGCTAGGCTGCATGCCAAGGCTTTCCAAGCGGTCGGGCACGTCGTAGTGCGCAGTGCCCGCGCTCTGGTCTACGGGCCCTTCCCCGAGGCCCCGGTCCGCCCCGCATGACCGCTGGTTTGATTACGCGATGAACGGCCCCGGCGAACATTCTCGCCGGGGACTTCTTGTTCTCGCTGCCCTCAGCCGTGTCACCGCCGGTACCCGCAAGAGCTCCGGGCGGGTCCTACTACTCGGCCCGTTTGGTAGGACTGGCCTGTTGGGCGACGGAAGTCGATCCCGTGCTGCGACCCTCCCCGCCCACTGCACTTGCTTCCGGAGGGTGTCGGAGGCCTGTCGGCGGTATGTCGGTGGAGGTTGCGACCGTGGGCGGGTTGGTGCTCCCCATGAGCACGCTGCCCGAGCGCAAGGAGCCTGTCGTCGTGTCTTTCGCATCCCAGAGCCGGCCGTGGGACGTGCACCGGCTGCCGTCTGCCGAGGGCAGGAACTTCCTGGTCACCGGGGGTAACGCCGGAATCGGCTACTTCGTCGCGGAGCAACTCGCCGCCACCGGCGCCCTCGTCGTACTAGGCAGCCGGGACGCCGCGAAGGCCGACGCCGCCATGGCCTCGATCCGCTCGCGCGTCTCCGGCGCGCACCTACGGCACCTTCCACTCGACCTGGCCGACCTGTCGTCCCTGAAGACCGCCGTGGACAGGCTGGACCTCGATCATCTCGACGCGGTCGTCCACAACGCAGGGGTCGCGCTCGACGACCCGCCGCGTCGGGAGACCGCGGACGGCCACGAGCTCATGTTCGGCACCAACCACCTCGGCCACTTCGCGCTCACCCAGCAGCTGGCGCCCCTGCTGTCAGCGGCGCCGGCAGGCCGCATCGTGACAGTGGGAAGCTTCGCGGCGCGGTCCGAGCGACTGGACCTGGGCGATCTGCAATCCACCCAGGACTACCGGCCCAAGCGCACCTACGGCCGGTCGAAGCTGGCGCAGATGTGCTTCGGCTTCGAGCTCGATCGCCGCCTGCGGGACGTCGGCAGCACGGTGCTCAGCGTGGTGGCCCACCCCGGCGGCGCACTGGACTCTCTCACCCCGTCCCGCCCGCCGGTACGCCTGACCACCCCCGTCGAGCGACTGCGCGCTCTGCCCGCAGGGCTCTTGGTACAGGGCAAGGATGCCGGAGCATGGCCCGTCGTCCGCGCAGTCCTCGACCCGGGCGTAGAGGGAGGACAGCTGTGGGGGCCGAGGATCTTCGGCCTGCGTGGCACCCCACGACGCGAGCCCGTCCCCTCCCACATGGCCGATCCAGCCGTCGCCGCCCGCCTGTGGTCCGCCAGCAGCGAGCTGACCGGCACCGATCCACACCTCGGCTTCCGGTAGAGGCGGAGCCCTCGGCTTCCGGTAGTCACAGAGCTGCGCCTGGGGCAGTCATCCTGGGGCCGGCCGCCCCGGCTGCCCTGCTTCTACCGGTTGGCGGCCTGGACCTTCTTCTCCGAGATGAAGTCCCGGGTGGCGGCGGACGAGTCGGCCTGTACGCCGGGGACAATCGATGCTTTCGCCGGAAAGCGTTGTGACCTGTGCATACGCCGCGTCGGGGCCGCTGCGATGCACATCGCGTGCACGATCACACGTAGCTGCTGGAGACACCGGCACGTGGGCGGGTTCCAGAGAACCCACGTCCGTGGAGGCGGTCCGCAGCGGTCACGATCCCGGGCTCTTCCAGCCACTCCTTGGTCGCGACGACCGTTGCGACCAAGCCCGCGTCGGTCCTCAGCCGCATGCCTCGACCGACCATTCCGGTGGGGCGTCGCTGATGCAGATCGCTTGGCGCCAACCGACGGTGACCACGTCCCCCGCACACCAGAAAATGGCAAGGGTCGGTAGCGGCGCATGGCGCCTGGATGTGGGAGAAGTCGATGGGCAGGTGCTCAGGCACGTGCACGCCCTGTCAGCAGAACTGAGCTTGTTCCGCTTTGACGGACACCATTGGTGTGGTGGTCAGGCTGCGAGTGCGGTCTCATATTCGGCGGGACTGCGGTAGCCGAGGCTGCTGTGTAGTCGGTGCAAGTTGTACCAGCCCTCGATGAAATCAAAGATCGCGGTGCGGGCGGCGGCCCGGCTGGGCCAGGCGGCAGTGCCGAGCAACTCTCGCTTGATGGTGGCGAAGAACGACTCGGCGAGCGCGTTGTCCCAGCACTGGCCGGTGCGGCCGACCGACAGCCGGATGCCGAACTGGTCAGCCAGGGAGGCGAATTGCTGACTGGTGTACTGGCACCCGCGATCGGAGTGGAAGATCACCGGACGGGTGGGGCGACGCTGCCGGCAGGCGGCCTTGAGAGCATCGGCGACCAGATCGGTCCGCAGGTGATCGGCTGTCGCCCAGCCCACCACCCGGCGCGAGGCGATGTCGATGACAGTGGCCAGGTAGAGCCAGCCCTCCTCGGTCGGGATGTACGTGATGTCGCCGCACCAGCGAGCGTCGAGGGCCGCTGCGTCGGGCCGGAAGTCCCGGACAACGAGGTCGGGCCGCACGGCAGCTCGTGGATCGGGGATCGTGGTCGGGTGCCGCCGTCTGCGGTGCCGGCCCTGCAGCCCGGCGGCCCGCATCAGCCGGGCGACGCGGCGACGGCCGCATCTGGAGCCCTCACGCTTCAGTGCGGCGTGGATGCGTGGGGAGCCGTAGGTGCCGCGCGAGTGCTCATGGACTTGCGTGATCTGTTCGGTCAGCTCGGCGTCGCGGGCTGCCCGCGGGCCGGGAGTACCGGTGCGGCGGGCGTAGAAGGCGGTTCTGGAGACCCTCAGCAGTTCACACGCTCGTTTGACGTTGTGGCCGCTCTGCTTCTCCGCCTCGATGAACGGGTGCACCGTCACCGGGTCTCCTTCGCGAAGAAAGCCGTGGCTCGCTTGAGGATGTCGACGTCCTCGCGCAGTCGGCGGTTCTCTCGCCGCAGCGCGGCCAGTTCCTCGCGTTCGCTGCTGGTCAGGCCTTCGCGCTCGCCCGCGTCGACCTCGGCCTGGCTGACCCACAGCCGTACTGCCGTCTCGGTCAGATCGAAGTCCTTGGCGATCTGACCGGCCGAGCGGTCACCGCGCCGGCACAGCTCGACGATCTCCGCCTTGAACTCCGGCGTGAACGAACGGCGAGGGCGAGGCTTCTTCTTCCCCATGCTCTCCATGATGGACATCCTCCCGGGGCAGAACCCCTGATCTCTGATGTCCGTCAAAGCGGATCAAGCCCACATAGCGATCGGTCGCCCCGGAACAGCCCCTGGGGCGACCGATTCATTCCCCCTTGCACGGACATCAGCGGCCGCTCCCCTTGCCAGTTCGCCCACGGCAGACGCATACCGCCGGACAGGACTGGAGACCCCCTCCCAGACCATGCCAACGTACGGATGCCGCGAAAAACCGCAGGTCAACGAAGGGATTGTTGCTCGTGACGCTTACCGCCACCGCGCCGACCAACTCCCGGCGAGATCCACGCCGCCGCCGAAGGGACCTGCCGTAGTGCGCGAGCTACTGCGGTTCGACGCAGAGGACTGACCAGTCCACTGCACGCTTCACCCCATGCCCATCCCCGCTCGCTCTTCCTCCAGGAGGCCGTCTTGTCGCACAAGATCACCGTCCGCCAACTGATCCACCAGCTCCAGACCGTCGACCCCGACCTGCCTGCCTATCTCGCCATCAACCCCGACTGGCCCCACGCCCACTACATCGACCGCATCGTCGAAGCCCCCGGGCCGAACGGTGCCGTGTACCTCGCCGAGAACGGCCAGGAGGGCGTACTGCCTCCCCAGGTCCGCACCGAGCTGGACTGGGCGGACGTGTGACCCACCGAGCCCCTGCACACCTCTCAGCGGAGGCGATCGGCCCGAGCCCGTACGTCGCCCTGAACGATCAGGTCCGGCACCCCATGCCCGCGTCGGTGCGCGGTGCTCTCCTGTACTCCGTCCCCTCACGACCGACCGAACCGATCTGCGCTGCGTGGGACACCGCCCCGGAACCCGAACCGCTCCGGCCCGGCGCCATCTTGCTGAGTTGGAAGCCACGCCATGGCGGCGGCATGGACGTCACCGCCCGCCTCGGCCTGGCCGCAACCACCGTCATCCTCGCCACCTGGCCCAGCCTCCACGGCGACTGGACCCTCATCGTCCACCCCACGCTGTACGAGGTCACTGGTCTTCACGCCGCGCTGACCGTGGCCACCGACGCCTTGCACCTCGCCAACCACCTGGCCTCTTCCTGACGGCCATCCACTCCGACCACAGAGGGCTGCCCCACGCCGGGGGCAGCCCTCGTCCGCTGACGATGGCGCTCGTCGCAACGGCCCCGCTATGGCGCGCAGCCCGCAAGAGCACGCTGGGGACCATGACTATTCGGGTCTGTGCTGGGCCAGGTAGCTGCCGGCCAGCGTTCCGTCGTACCCCGCAGCCTGAGCTGCGGCCTCCAGGCTCGGGAAGTCCTGGCCGATGCCTTCGCCGATCATCTCCAGGTAGTCCGCGCGGGTCAGCTCTCGCTCGACCCATTGGTACGCGCAGCGGCAGCGAATGCTGATCTCGTTGCGGTTGCAGATCACCATCCAGTCGCGTCGGGCGCCGCACTGCGGGCACATGACGGTGATCCCGGTGATACGGATTTCCTCGGGATGCGTGGTGGCGCGCAGACCGATGTTCCCGCCGGAGGGCTGCATCTCCTGCTGGAGCCGCAGCAGCGGGTCATCGTCGGATGCCGTATCCGGCAGAGCAGTTCTCGGGGCCTGAAGGTTCTCGTTGAGCATCCGCATCGTCTCCATGTCTCTGTTCAACCAGCCGTAACAGGCGCGGCTGCCGGTGTCCAGCTTTTTGTTGCGCTGGTCAGCGCCTTGTCCCGCGGGAGCGGGCTGCGCTGGAGTTGGTCTGGAATCTGGTCTCGGACGCCGACGCTTTTCGAGGTCCCGGGTTGCCGCTGGGACGTTCGCGAGTTGATAGGTGTGCGGGACGTGTCGGCGGGGGTCGCTGTCATACGGGGCGGTTCGGGAAGGCGACGCCTTCCCACGCGTCGCGTAGAGAGGGGCAGCGGCGGATGCTAGGCGCCATGCAGGTCTTGGGCGGCTCGTTCCGCGCAGGCGCCCACCTTCACGCTGCATCGGCCGTGGTGTCCGATGCACTTCAAGGGCTTGCTGACCTGCGAACGTCTGCCCCGTGCCGACCACCAGAACATCGGTGGCTAGCTGACCTCACTGGCTCAGTTGGGGGCGTACCAGCCGATTTGGATGATGCGGGGCCGTTGCCGGGGAGTGATGAGCTGGGCCCGCCCGGGTGGCATGGGCTGAGCCTTGGTGGTGCCTATCAGCGGCCCTTCGTCGGGGTCTCCCGACAGGATGATGCCTGTTGCCCCGAGTTCTTTGAGTCGTCGGGTGACCGGGTCGAAGGAGGTGCGGGCTGCGCCGGCGGTGCTGCGGGCGACGATCACGCGGAGACCGATGTCGCGGGCGTAGGGGAGATGTTCGGCAATGGCTTCGAGGGGGTTGCCGGATGGCAGTGCGACGAGGTGGTAGTCGTCGATGATGACGAAGATCTCGGGGCCGTGCCACCAGTTGCGGGCGCGCATCTGCTCGGCGGTTACCTCCGCAGTTGGCATCCGCGCTTGAAGGAGCGGGACGAGGCGCTGGAGACCCTCTTCGAGGGATGCCGAGGCGGGGGCGTAGTGCAGCACGTGGTCCGGGGGGAGTTGGCCGTGTAGTGCGCGTCGGTAGTCACCGACTATCGCCAGGGCTTCATGGGGCTGATGCCGTTCGGCGAGTTGCCGTGCGAGCAGACGAATAAGCGCGGTCTTCCCGGACTCGCTGTCGCCGTAGATGACAAGGAGCGGATCGGTGTCGAAGCTGACGTAGACCGGGGCGAGGGCGGATTCGTCGAAGCCCACGGCGAAGCCCAGATCGGGCGTTTCGCTTGCCTTGGGGAGGGCATCGGCGTGCAGGCGGTCCGGGAGCATGCGCACTGGCGGGCACACGGGGCCGGACCAGCTGGACGCGATGGCCGCGACCAAATCGGCGGAGCTTGGAGCACCATCCGAAGGGTCTTGCACGGCGTCGAGGCCATCGGCATGGGGAAGTGCGGCGACGTAATGCAGTCCGCCACGGGCGAGGCCGTGTCCGGGCCGGGATGCGGGGACGTTTCGGGCGCGTTTGCGGTCATGGTCGGAATCCAGGGGATCGGCCATCCGGAGTTCCAGCCGGGTGCCGAGTTGATCCTTCAAGGCGGGACGAATCTCGTTGTACCGGCCGGCAGCAAGGATGAGGTGGACGCCGAAGGCAAGGCCCCGAGTGGCCATGGCCTCGACGTCGGGGATCAGCTGCTCGTGCTCCCGTTTGAAGGTGCCCCAGCCATCGATCACCAGGAAGACGTCCCCCCAGAGGTGGTCGGGGTAATGTCCCACGGCCCGGCGCCCGCGGTAGGTCCGGATGGAGTCGATGTGGTGGGCCCGGAAGAATTCCTCCCGCTCGTCGAGGATCTCTCGTATCTCGGCGATGGTCCGTCGTACCTTGGCCGCGTCCAGCCGGGTGGCGACTCCCCCGACATGCGGCAGATCGGCGAGGGACGAGAGGCCGCCTCCCTCGAGGTCCAGGCAGTAGAACTGCACTTCGCGGGGGGTGTGGGTCAGAACAACGGTCGTGACGAGGGTGCGGAGGAGGGTGGACTTCCCCGAACGCGGACCGCCGACGACTGCGGCATGGCCCTGCGCACCGGAAAGGTCGAGGCTGAGGATTTCCCGGCGCTGCTCGAAGGGAATGTCGGCGATGCCGATCGGAACGACCAATGACATCTCCCGCCATTCGGCAGGTTGCAGGCCCCGTTCGGACGTGGACGTGAGTGGAGGAAGCAGGTCGCCGAGGGAAGGGGAATCTTCCAGCGGGGGCAGCCAGACCTGCTGTGCCGGTGGCCCCTGGTCCTGGAACCGCTCCACCAGAACATCCAGTACGGAAGGGCCGGTCGAGTCACCGTCTTCCGGGGGTGCCTCTTGGACAGGGACGGCTGAGTCGAGATCGGCGAGGGTGGACTCGGCGGTGAAGAGCATGGGTGAAACGTCGTCCCGATGCCCGGCGACCGTGGTCCGCGGGGCTCGGTACGGGCCGGAGACGTATGCGGCCTTGAATTGCGTCGGGGCTTCTGTCCCGTGGCTCAGGAGGCCGGCCCCGGGGACGTTAGGCAGGTGGTATGCGTCCGCGACACCGAGTGCGATCCGGGACTCTTCTGCAGAAAAGGTCCGCATCACCAGCCGGTAGGAAAGGTAGGTGTCCAGGCCCCGCATGCGTCCTTCGTCCACCCGTTGTGAGGCGAGCAGAAGATGCACACCGAGCGAGCGTCCGATGCGTCCGATCTGCAGGAACATGTCGATGAATTCGGGTCTGGCCGTGAGCAGTTCGCTGAACTCATCCAGGATGATCAGCAGGGTGGGTAGCGGCTGAAGTGGTGCGCCTGCTGTCCGGGCCCTCTCATAGGCGCCGATATTGGCGAAGTTTCCACTGGAGCGCAGCAGTTCCTGACGGCGGAGAAGTTCGCCGGCGAGAGCGTCCTGCATGCGGTCGACGAGGGTGAGGTCCTCGGCGAGGTTGCTGATGAACGCGGCCACGTGTGGCAGATCGGCCAGGCCGGCGAAGGCCGCTCCGCCCTTGAAGTCGGCCAGGATGAAATTCAGCGTCTCGGAGCTGTGGGTGGTAGCGAGCCCGAGGACGAGCGTGCGCAACAGCTCGGACTTGCCGGATCCCGTGGCGCCGACGCACAGACCGTGCGGGCCCATTCCGCCTTGGGACGCTTCCTTGAGGTCGAGGACAACGGGTTTGCCCTCTGCGTCGACTCCGATCGGTACGCGCAAGCGGTCGTGCGAGGCTGGCTGCGCCGAGGGTGGATCGAAGGTTGTCGGGTCGTCGATACCCATCAGGTCGGTGAAACCGAGACTGCCCAACAGCGGGTCTTCGTCCTCGTCGTCGCTGGTCCGCAATGGGGAGAGGGCGCGCGCGACGGCCGTGGCCTCTACTGCGGTCAGGGCATCCGGAAGTCCGGTGTAGACGGCGCCGGAGTTGGAGACCAGGCTGAGGGCATTCGGTTGGACAGCCAGACCCGGTCGACGATCCCGCCCTTGGGGCCCGCCTCCGCGCATACGGCGCTGCTGCTCGGAGCCGATGCTCGACTCGAGCTCGATGACGGTCACGCCCAGGAATCCGTCCCGGTCGAATGGCCAGAGAAGCGTCGTCGCGGGATCGGGATCCAGAATGATCACTACGTGCGGTCGATCGAGCAGAGGCTGGGCGTCCGGTTCCCAGGAGGGGCGCCTGGCGAGATCCTCAGGGAGCCCCTCTTCGAGGGCGCCGAGCGAGGAATAGATCAGCAGTCGGGAACCGCCCCGGCTGCCGGCGCTTCCGTGCGCGGCTGGGCGCGCGTGCGGCAGCCACTTGATCCAGTCCCACTCCGGGGCTGCCCCCGGAGCCGTGACGACCGCGATCCACAAGTCGTCCGGCGAGTGCAGCGCCGCCAGCTGACAGACCACCGCCCGAGCGGTCCCCTGGACGGCGTCGGCATCGCCCCGGATCGTCAGCCGCGGGAACGCCCGCAAAGACAGCGCCAGGGGAAGCCCTTCGAGGTACTGGTACGCATCGACGAAGTGCCGCAGAGCATGCGCGGAGAGCGGCTCCCACTCCTCTGCGGGCTCCGCCTGCGGCACCACGAGGCGAGTCGCCAGGGTCTGCGGCCCCAGCCCGACGCGTACTTGGGCGAAATCGTCGTCGCCGGGACGCCGCTCCCACAGACGCTTGCGTTCCGCGATTACCGCCCAGAGCTGTCCCGGTTCGGGGAATGTGCGGCATTCGGCCAAGCGCTGCGAACGTGCCGTACCTCGCACCTCCTCACGGGTACGCGCCAGGTACTTCAGGTAGTCCTGACGCGCGTGATGCATGCCTGCTGCCGGAGCACGTCGAGAACGCACAATCTGTGCCAAGCCCATCGCCACAGCGGAGATGACTGTGATGGCTCCCATGACCTTCATCAACGGCGGCGAACCGGGCCAGAAGAAATAGGCCGCGCTGCCGCCCATCCCCATCATGGGCAGCAGCATCAGAAGAACAGACTCGGCCTTACGCTCGGGCAGCGTGGGCGGCGCCTTGAGCTGCAGCTCTCCCTTGGGGTACTCAGGAGGTGTTGCGCGCGCCGGGCGCTTGATGGTGACAGTTGCCAACAGGTATCCGTCTACTGCCGAACATCAGGGCCAGGCGGCTGCTGACCGAACGGTGGAGGGAGCGGCGGGAGCGGAGGCGGTGGAACGGCCCGACGCCGACGCTTGACGACGACCACTGTCACCACAGCCAGCAGCCCGAGCACCGCTACGCCGACAAGGCCCCAGACGACAAATGTCATCTGCCCCTTGCGAGAAGGCGCGTCCGGTTCGGCGGACCCAGGAGGCTCAGGTGCTGCGGACGGGGAAGCCGACGGTGCGGAAAACGGGCCGTTCTTCGAGCCGGGCGGGATGTCCTCGGTCAGGGCACCGTACGGGCGGATCACGCCGTAGCCGTAATGCTTGTCGGGAAGCTTCGCCCCCTTCACCGACGCCGACAGCTTCGCCGTCTTCACCAGACGGTTGGCGATCTGTCCCGCGGTGAGGTCTGGGAACTTCGCACGGAGGAGTGCAGCGGTGGCTGATACGAAGGCGCTGGCGCCGGATGTACCATCACCGACCTGGTACTCGTGGTCCAGGCCCGCGTTGTACGTGCCCACTCCAGGCGCCGAAAGCAAGGTGTGTGACCCATAGTTGGACATGTGCCAGATCTTGTCTGACGAATCGACGGCGCCCACCGAAATCACTCCGGGATAATTCGCGGGGAAGTTAGGCGTTCCCGCGCCGTCGTTCCCCGCTGCGGCGACCATTACGACATCTTTCTGCCGTGCGTAGCGGACAGCGTCCTCCAGCGCCGGGTCATCAGGGGAACCCAAGGACAGGTTGATCACTGACGCCCCGTGGTCCGCTGCATAGCGAATCGCCTGCGCCACTGGGCCGCCCCGGCCGACTTTGCCGACCTGCATGTTGTTGTCTGTGTTGGCACGCAGGGGCAAGATCTTTGCCGCAGGAGCCAGCCCCTTGATGCCTGCCCTACCTCCAGGACCATGGCCATGGCCGGCAATCAGAGAGGCCATTCCGGTGCCGTGAGAACTTTCCGTCTCACGGTCGGCGCGGCCGTGGTCCATGATGAAATTCTTGCCGGAGAGGACATTGCCTTTGAGGTCCGGGTGGGTTCCGTCGACGCCAGTGTCGACGACCGCGACAGTCACCCCCCGGCCCGTGGACACCTTGGCCATCGCCTCCGCATCAAGCGACGACAAGGCCCACTGATGATCGCGAATGGAATCCGCCGCAGCCGGAACTCCCGCCGGCACGATGCTGACTGCGCACAGCAGCACCGCCCCGCCTGCCGCTCTCATCCACCGCTTGAACATCACGCCCTGCCGCTTCCTTCCGAACCATCCGGCTCTGCCTCACGGTTACGCTTTTCCGCGACATCAGCCTCGCCGGCCCCCTCAGAGGCTGACACGCCGACAACTCCCGGCACAACGTCACGCTGCGGTGCCCAAGTCTCCTCGTCCTCGATCAAGTAATCGGGACGCGAAGACCGCCGTCGCTCCCTGTCGCCCCGCTCAGACCGTCCAACGGGCGGCACACCCATCGGGCCCCGAGCACGAGATGCACCCTCAGGACCGCCCTGCAGAGCACCCCCACGACTGCGATGCAGGCCAGAGCCACCCTGAGCGCCACGCCCTGGCAGTCCAGGTTTGGTCGGCTCTCCAACAACACCACCAGGGCGTCGCGCCAGCCCTCCCGGACGCCCACGGGTGCCGGATTTCCCGGAGCCTCCCGGGCCGACGCCACCACCGATCGGCGGACGCCCTGCCTGGCCCTGCTGTCCGGGGGCACCCGGTGCACCAGGCCCCTTCGAACCCACGCGACCGCCGGGAGTCGTGCCCTTAACACCAGGCGTGGTGGAGCGAGGAATTCTGCCACCTCCACTCGGCCCACGCCCGCCGACCACCGGCCCAACGCCAGGAGGTATCCCCGGCCCGCCGGGCCCGGGACCGGGACTGCCGGGAGCACCGCCGACCACAGGTCCAGCTGGACCTGTGGCGGGAGGGGTCGCGGGATTGGCCACACCACCCCGAACGCCGTCCAACGCGGTACCAGCACGGGGCTCTTTCGGCATCGGCTGATGTGTCCCACCGTGGGAGGTACCTTGGCCAGCGCCGTCCGCATTCGTCGCGTGCGGTGAGCTCAGGCCTCCATGCGCCGCGGCTCCGCCTGCCGCATTGCGACCTCCTGTGGATGAACTCGGGCTGACCTGCCGCGGTCCCGCCACACTCCTAGAGCTCCCAGCCGGCACGGTCGGCACCGGCACAATCGTGACCGGTGAGGAGACGGGCTTGTTCTTCTCCCAAGAGGGCAAGTCCCCCAGCTGACTCGCCTTGGTGTCGTACGAGGCCCCGAGCTTCTCCATGTGGGCAGCTGCCTGCAAGGCGATCTCCCGACCACGCGACAGTGAGTCGGCATGCTTCGCCCGCGCCTCATCAGCGCTCATTCCCTTGGAAATATCGCGATTCAGACCGCTGTCGTCACGGCCGCCGCCGAACCAGTTGTCCCCAACCTTATCCACGCCATCCCCGATAGCCGAGAACGTTGCCGTGACGATGTTTCCGCCTTTTTTCTCGCTCTCGGTGTCCTGCAGCTGGGTGACTGCCCGCTTGGCCTCTCGCACATCGATTGCCGCGGCCTTCAAGATGTGTGACGTATTCTTCGCGTAAAGCGAGCCGCTCTTGAGGCTCGCGCTCAAGGTCTTAGCCCGCTTGGCAAAAGCATCCGCGGCTGCCCCGTCCCAGTACTCCAGGACATCCGCCACGGCCTTATCCAGCAGATCGCGAACACAGCCATCCGGCGCGTCGCCGGCCAACTGGTCATGTACGTACATCCAGTGGTCGGCAATCTCATCGACCTTGTCCGGCTGCGCGTCACGCACCATAGCCTTCAGCGATTCAAGCGTATGGCTTGAGAATTTAGTCTCCCCGCCCCCGCGGCCCATCTTTCATTCCTCCCCGTTGTACCGACTCGCGTGCGCATGCTGCAGTCCATTTGCCTCAGCCCATGGATTTGCGGACCTCATCCTCACGACTGTGGTAGCCAACTTCAACGACCCTCGTGTTCTCGCTGACTTCGCGGATCATCGCCTTCAACTCCGCAACCATGTCGGCGATGGACCGCTTCATATTGTCGTGCGCGATCCGAATCCCGGCCTCCTGGGTGAAACCCCGACCGAGGTACCCCTCCGGCAACTCGGTTTTGTACTCCGCAGCGGACCCGACCCCGTCCATGGTGTCCACAAGCGAGTTGAGTCGCGTGATGACTTGTTGCAGCGCGCTCAGATCTACTCGGTATTCCTCGGCCATCTGTAACCCCCCGGTGTTGCACTGAGAACTGTGTCTGGCGCTGACACCACACACAGAGCAGACTCATCTAACCCGCCATCAGAACATCAGGTCAACCAGCTTCTTGGCCGATGCCTGGACTCCTCACATCTGTCCTGAAAGCGACGTTGATGTGGCTGACCACGAAACGCGGGATCATGAGCCCAAGCTGCCTGACGCCAGCAGGGAACCCACCCCCGCACATGGGTGAACGAACGGCCAACGACCGTCCCCCTGCACGGTGAGGCAGGGAGACGGTCGCCTTGCTGGGCGGCGCCGTCACGGCAATTTGAGATCAGTACAGCCGTGCCGCTTGGCGGACCTGGTCGCAAATTCCTTCAGAGCCAGTTTCTTCCCCTGGGCCCCATTGCCGGAAAACGTTTCAGATCCGTCACGATCCTGTCCGTCATAACCAGCGCTTTGGTCGATGACGTAGCGGGCCCTCTGTCCGTTCCCGCAGATGGCTGAGCCCCAGTACATCTCGCCTTTACCCCCGGCCAGGTCGCCGAAGGGCTTCAGGTCGCGTTCCCGGTCGTAAGCACTGTTGAACGGGGGATAATACGCACCTAGATCGTATTGATTCCCGAGTCCATCTTTTGCTTGTACGAAGCACACCTCAATGGGCGCACTTGTGTCTGTCGGGGTTCCGAGGGTACTGGTGTTGAGCCCCTTGCAGGTCCCTTGGGATTTGCCGGCTGGATCGGGCGTGATGGATTTGTCGCCCGGAATGGCGTTGACCCGGTCGTCGCCTGATTTCGCCGTGCACCCCCAGGCCTTGGCTGCTCGCTCAGCGGTGTGGGCCGCTGTGAAACCAAGGCTTGTCTTCCGAGATGTACTCGCAACGTCGAACATGCCGTCGAGGGTTACGATCAGGCTGGCGTTGGGCTTCTTGTTTGAGCAGCTCATGACGACCAGCGCTACGCCTCGGTCGGCTTTGGCGCTGACAACGCCATGCCAGCCATGTCCGATCGGCGTCGCTATCCCTGGCTTTCTCCAGGTAGTGTCACGGATTAGTTTGTACAGGCCCCCACGGGAATGGGCGCCCCAATCAAGGGAGACGTTGAGGAACTTCCCATTCTCCGCAGAGACCGTGCAGCGGTGCGGGGTCCCCGTTTGGTATTCGGGGAGGTCGGGATCGCCATCAGGTGAGACATCCTTGCCTCTAATACTGTCGGACCCCAGGAGATGATTGAGCTTTGACTTTTCGAGACTCCCCCGGCAGGCACTAGAGAGAGACTGGCTGTCCTGCCAGCGATCGTAAGTGCCGCGGAGACCGAAATAGAGGGTGCAGGGGATAGCCACCGCCAGAACGACGGCGATAACTATCCTCTTCCGCTTGCGTTCTCGGCGTTCAGCGCTGGGGTCCGGGTCACCGACACGGCGTTCCGCAGTGGAGGTATCCATCACGTTTTGTCAACACCTCGCCCGAGAGCAAGTGCCGCATCATCTCGGCCGCCATTGTAGAAAGCTCTTCCCTCATGTCGAGTGTAGTCAACTTCGAGACCATCGGAGTCCCCGTGCTCGGAGTACCACTCGGCGATCATGCGGTTGACGCTTTCATGACCTGCCCGGACATTCCCCTCGATTCGCCCGTCCGCGTCCATCTGGATGTCGGTCGTCGCAGTGTCTTGCCATACCTTGGCGCCGGAGTCCAGGATACGCACGGCTATGTCTCCTACGACGGGAATCTTCGTGGCGCCGGCTGCGAGTACGTGGTACCCAGCCTTCGCTTGCCAGGCTTTCTTGGAAATTTCGTCGTCACGATGGTCCAGGATGACGTCATTCTGGACCGTGTCGATGGCGCCCAGCGCCGAGGAAGCATTGCCGATGGCTCCCTTCATCTTTCCCTCGTCCACGTCGGGCGGGAGTTCGGCCAGCTGGTGCGCTATATGCTTCATCTCAGCTTCGCGGATCATGCGGAAGGCGTCGGGGTCCTCCGAAACTCCTCGTATGGTCCTGATGAGAGCCCCGGCATCGGGGCGAACCGCCATAGGTTGACTAGAGTCGGAAAGTACGTTGTGCGTGTCGGGGGCGTACTCACGCAGAACACGGGCCATAGGGTCCCTCATATCGCTGAGCATCGGCTTATACGGGCGCAGCTGCTCATCGTTTAGACGATCCTTCGCGGAAGGTGTCTCACCGCCGAGGGCATTCACGGCATCGCGCATGACCCTGCTTTGCGCCTCTGTGTGGTCATGTGTGCCGTATGCGGTGTTGCCGGGCCCCGTTGCCCCTGCCTCTATAGCCAGGGCCAAGGAGTGGTGGCCTGCCTTATGGTCAATGGGATCCTCCGGCCACTCCCGTTCACCTGCGAGGTACTTCAGGCGATCGTCTTCGTTGTTCACGCCGGGATCCAGGAACTGAGTGGCGGCTTCAGGGTTCTTCGCCAGGGCATCCATGAACCCCTTCACGGGGTCGCTACCCCCTCCATCACCCGAGTAGTCAACCCGCGGCATGACGGAGTCAGGTGCCCACAGCATCTGGGGCGTCGACGACTTGTGGGAGCGCTCATAGCTCAACAGGCCTCGGCCATAGTCGTGAAGGAAATCGGTGTCGTAACCACCGCCCCGCATCAGGCTGCTCATCAACTGGTAGCCCTTGGCGAACGGACCGCCCGCACTGCCCGGGTTGATCGTCTGCGGGCCGAGGGCCAGCATCTTCTCTTTCCAGCCGTCCATCGCCGTGCTGTCGCTCTGCGTAGCCATGCCGATCGTGGCGCCGAGCCCCGACTGCAAATTCTTCAGGGCAGTAGTACGTTCGGGACCTAGCGCACCGGAGGCCGGCCCCGATGCCTCACGCCAGAACTCCAACGCCCCCTTCGGCCCCATGGACAAGGCGAACTTCTCCGCGAATACCATGTCGCTCTTGCGCTTCGAAAGGATGCTTCCCAACCGGGCCAGCTCATCATTGGACAGGTCCTCGCCGCCCTTCTTGGCGAGCCTGAGCGCCTCGGCGTAGTCCTTCTGGGCTCCCCGTGCCGCGTCCAAAGACGTGTAGATCTTCTTGTTGAACGCATCGTTGTTCTTGCCGTTGGGGTCCTGGCCCATCGCCCAGTTCGCGGCTTCGTCTGCTTCGGTGGCTTCCCGCAGGACCTTGGCAATGCGGTGCTTCATCTTATCGACGGCAGCGTCGCGCTCTTCTTGGTCAGGCCTCATGTAGGAAGGGCCTAGATAGTCGTCCGGCAGCTCTTTCACATCGATGACTGTCCCGTCTCCCAGCACGTCGAGGTGCTCCGACGGCGCTTCCTCATCGATGATCCGGCGAAGCTTCTTCTGCGCACTGCTGAACTCCGCATGCGCATCGTTAAGCAGCGTGGCGATGGCTTGCGCCTCTACTACCGCCGCCTGGTACTGCTCCTTGATCTTGGCAAGGGACTTTTGCGCTTCCTCGGCTGCCTCACCCGTCCAGCTGGACTTCAAGGACTTGGTGACACGGGCCTCGAAGATCTCTTGCAGCCCCTGGTACTTCTTCGGCAGGAGCTTCCACTCGTCCGCTGCCGCCTGGAGCTTCCCGAGGTCGGCATGGAGGAGGGCCTTGAAGGTAACCATGATCAGTGCTTCCCTCCACCGAGCGATTCCATCCTGGCCCTCTCGGCA
The DNA here is from genome assembly GCF_040253635.1 of Streptomyces sp. Edi2. Lineage (NCBI taxonomy): Bacteria > Bacillati > Actinomycetota > Actinomycetes > Kitasatosporales > Streptomycetaceae > Streptomyces > Streptomyces sp. Edi2. Next base: position 2,551,315 of record NZ_JBEJGX010000003.1, read on the forward strand.
TGATCGGCGTCCTTGTACGACACGCCGGTGTTGTGCAGCTTGCTGGAGGCTTCCGACAGCATCGCGCTGAGGTTCCCTGCCCCATCTCCCCATCGCCTGCCCAAGGTGGACAACCCAAGGCCGGACTGCCAACCATCCAGCAAACTCGACGACGCATCAGAAGTTGCGTCCCGGGCCTTCTGATCCACTTTGTCCGTGTCGGCGCGCAGGCCCTCCAGCGCGGTGGAAGTCTTCTCCAGTACGTCCGTAAGGACCGATGCCTGCCGACCTCCGTGCCCTGCACCTCCACCGCCGTTGCCACCGGCCGAGTTGAGCTCCATCGTCACGTTCTGCTGCTTGGCGGCGTCCGTGAGCGATCCGTCCGTGTTGTAGCGGAATGGATTGAGCCGGCGGTCCCAGTCCTGGTCGTACGTCATGCACTTCCCCCCGTAGCGGTGCAGGTAGATGATCACTGTAATCGCGCTGCAGACGGAGCCTAAGGCGTCAAGTGGGCGGGAACAATTAGCCGAGCGGCTCGTTTCGGCCAAGCGCTGACCTGCCTATCCACAACTCCGGGCAGAGGTGGAGCAATCACTGAAGGTGCGCAACGCACCCCTAACGGATGGGTGGCGGCCGGGCGACTGATGGGTGGGAACACGAGGGCACCACCGCTGATGCGGCCCAAGCAGACGTGGACACCAACGGTCAGCATCCGCAACCTCTCCTTCTTGTCTCTTCGATCAGTGCTAACGGCCGTTGCCGTGTGACCAGCCCTTCGCTGTGGAGGTCAGCGCCTCGGCGAACGCGTACGCAGATCGGGCTGCGTCGCGCGGGGCGAAGGCACACTCGACGTTGGCTGGGCCGAGCGGACTTCAGCCGGGGGCATCTTTCGAGCGTCGCGCGCAAGTGGTGTGAGCTTGTTCCGCTTTGACGGACACCATTGGTGTGGTGGTCAGGCTGCGAGTGCGGTCTCATATTCGGCGGGACTGCGGTAGCCGAGGCTGCTGTGTAGTCGGTGCAAGTTGTACCAGCCCTCGATGAAATCAAAGATCGCGGTGCGGGCGGCGGCCCGGCTGGGCCAGGCGGCAGTGCCGAGCAACTCTCGCTTGATGGTGGCGAAGAACGACTCGGCGAGCGCGTTGTCCCAGCACTGGCCGGTGCGGCCGACCGACAGCCGGATGCCGAACTGGTCAGCCAGGGAGGCGAATTGCTGACTGGTGTACTGGCACCCGCGATCGGAGTGGAAGATCACCGGACGGGTGGGGCGACGCTGCCGGCAGGCGGCCTTGAGAGCATCGGCGACCAGATCGGTCCGCAGGTGATCGGCTGTCGCCCAGCCCACCACCCGGCGCGAGGCGATGTCGATGACAGTGGCCAGGTAGAGCCAGCCCTCCTCGGTCGGGATGTACGTGATGTCGCCGCACCAGCGAGCGTCGAGGGCCGCTGCGTCGGGCCGGAAGTCCCGGACAACGAGGTCGGGCCGCACGGCAGCTCGTGGATCGGGGATCGTGGTCGGGTGCCGCCGTCTGCGGTGCCGGCCCTGCAGCCCGGCGGCCCGCATCAGCCGGGCGACGCGGCGACGGCCGCATCTGGAGCCCTCACGCTTCAGTGCGGCGTGGATGCGTGGGGAGCCGTAGGTGCCGCGCGAGTGCTCATGGACTTGCGTGATCTGTTCGGTCAGCTCGGCGTCGCGGGCTGCCCGCGGGCCGGGAGTACCGGTGCGGCGGGCGTAGAAGGCGGTTCTGGAGACCCTCAGCAGTTCACACGCTCGTTTGACGTTGTGGCCGCTCTGCTTCTCCGCCTCGATGAACGGGTGCACCGTCACCGGGTCTCCTTCGCGAAGAAAGCCGTGGCTCGCTTGAGGATGTCGACGTCCTCGCGCAGTCGGCGGTTCTCTCGCCGCAGCGCGGCCAGTTCCTCGCGTTCGCTGCTGGTCAGGCCTTCGCGCTCGCCCGCGTCGACCTCGGCCTGGCTGACCCACAGCCGTACTGCCGTCTCGGTCAGATCGAAGTCCTTGGCGATCTGACCGGCCGAGCGGTCACCGCGCCGGCACAGCTCGACGATCTCCGCCTTGAACTCCGGCGTGAACGAACGGCGAGGGCGAGGCTTCTTCTTCCCCATGCTCTCCATGATGGACATCCTCCCGGGGCAGAACCCCTGATCTCTGATGTCCGTCAAAGCGGATCAAGCCCACCCCAGGTCAGAGCCGTAATGGCGGACGAGTCGGCCTGTACGCCGGGTTTTGTCGCCCCCGGTCCTTGCGGGCCGGGGGGAGACGGCCATCCATCTAGGGCTGTCGTTGCCGGCAGCCTCGTGCGGTCTACCCGCGGACTCGGGCGGGCAGCCCTCGGTCGTCCGCGCAGAGGCATCAGGGATGCCTCCTCTTGACCTTGCTCCAGGTGGGGTTTACCTAGCCCTCCGAGTCACCTCGGAGGCTGGTGGTCTCTTACACCACCGTTTCACCCTTACCGGAGGCCGAAGCCTCCGGCGGTCTGTTTTCTGTGGCACTGTCCCGCGGGTCACCCCGGGTGGGTGTTACCCACCACCTTGCCCTGTGGAGCCCGGACGTTCCTCGGGGGGATCAGTGATCCCCACGCGGCCGTCCGGCCGGCTCGTCCGCCGTGGTGACCATGCTACCCGTAGGGGGCGGGGGTCCTCGCCGGGCTTCCCCGTGCTCCGCTCCTGTTGCGTCGTGCCGGTTCCCCCGTTTCCCCCGTTCCCCCGTTCCCTCGTTTCGTCGTGCCCGTTCCCTCGTTCCCTCGTTCCCTCGTTCCCTCGTTCCCTCGTTCCCTCGTTCCTCGTGGGCCCCGTTCTTCGTGCGCCCCGTTCCCCGATCCCGTCCTCCCGTTCCCGTTTCCCGTGGGATCCGGTCAGCCCTTGACCTTGTCGCAGCGGCAACGTTTGTACTGGGCGCATGAGAATCGGAGAGCTCGCAGGTCTGATCGGCGTCAGTACCCGTGCCGTGCGCCATTACCACCACCTCGGACTGCTGCCCGAGCCGGAACGCCGCGCCAACGGCTACCGGGAGTACGGGCTGCGGGACGCGGTCGCGCTCGCCCGGGTGCGCCGGCTGACGGAGTTGGGGCTGGGGCTGGACGAGGTGCGGGACGTGCTCGCCGACGACGCGGGGCGGGCGCTGCACGAGGTGCTGGCCGAGCTGGACTCGGATCTGGCCCGCCAGGAGGAGGAGATCCGTTCGCGGCGGGCCCGGCTGGCGGCGGTGCGGCGGCAGGCGGACGAGCACGGTGGGCTGCCCGCGGAGGGCCCGGTGTCGGACGAACTGGCGGCGCTCTTCGCGGAGATGGCCCGCGCTTCCGCCGCGCAGCCGGGGCCGGAGCCGGCGATGGCGGCGAAGGAACGGGAGGTGCTGGCGCTGCTCGAAGCGACGGGCGGGGAGGAGGGGAACAAGCGGATGGTGGAGCTGCTGGGGGAGGCGGTCGCGGCACCGGGGGCAATGCAGCAGATGTACGAGGTGTACGGGCTGCTCGACGCGCTGGTGGAGGCCGCGGCGGATGATCCGCGGGTGGAGGAGGCCGCGCGGGCGCTCGCGGACTGCATTCCGGAGGCGGTGGTCGCCGAGGCCGGCGGGGCGGAGCACTGGGAGCGCGCGGCCGCGGAGGCCGGCGGTTCCTTCACGGCGGCGTACTACGCGGACTTCGCGCCCGCGCAGGCCCAGGCCGTACGCCGGGCGATCCAGCTGGTCGCGGAGCGTGCGCGGTGAGCCGGGTGGCCGTGCTGCGCCGGCTGGGCGCCTACGAGGCGCGGTGGCTGATCAGCCTGGGCTGGTGGGTGGCGCGGCGGCGGATCGGGGTGGCGCCGGGCGAGCGGGCCCTGGGGTATGCGGGGGCGCAGGCCGCGTTCGTGTACGGGCTGGCGTTCGTGTGTGTGGTGGAGACGGTCGGGGTCAGCGTGCTGCTGGCGGACCATCCGGTGGCGCACACGGTGATGCTGGTCCTCGACGTCTACACGGTGCTGGTGGTGCTGGGTCTGCAGGCGGCGGCGGCCACCCGGCCGCATGTGCTGGGGGCGGACACCTTGTGGCTACGGGCCGGGGCACGCCGGGACATACGGATCCCGCTGGCGCTGATCGCCTCCGTGCGCCACGACCTCCGTTTCGTCCGAGAGCCGGAGAAGGAGGGCAAGGAGGTGGTGGAGCTGACGGTCGGCGATCAGACCTCGGTCACCGTCGAGCTGTCCGAACCGGTCGTGGCCGAGGGGATGCTGGGGCAGCGGGAGACGGTGCGTACGGTGCGCTTCCATGCGGATGACGCACGGGCGGCGGTGACGGCTCTGCGAACGCAACTGGCGGCGGTGACGGCCCTGCGGGCGCAACTGGCGGCGGACAACGCGGATACGGCGCTGGAAGCGGGCGCGGGCGCGGCACCGGAGACAGGCGCGGGCATGGCGCTGAGGTCGGGAACAGGCACGGCGCCGGAGACGGGCACGGGGGCGGCGTCGGAGGCAGTACGGGTGTGGCGCTGAGGTCGGGAGCAGGCACGACGCCGGAGACGGGCGCGGATACGGCGCCGGACGCGGGTACGGCGCCGGACGCGGGCGGGGCCGTGGTCAGGCGGGGGTGAAGCGGACGGGGTGGTGGCCCGGTTCGGCTTCGGCGAGGCGGACCGGGATGCGGTGGCCCAGGGGCAGCGCGGGGCCTTCGGGGGCGGTTTCGACGGTGCCGATGACGGCCGGGTCGTAGAGGTGGACGGTGCCGTGGGTGGGGTCCTTCTCCTGGATGTCGACGACCAGCGCCTCGAAGATCTCGCCGACCCGGTCCCGGAGCAGCGCCGCTTCCACCAGGTCGACGCAGGAGCGCTCCACCTGATTGGCGCGCTGGGCACCGGTCTCCATCTCGCGGGGCAGGGCGGGCAGCGCGCTGCGCACCCAGCCGGGCGGTTCGACGCCGGCCGAAGCGGCGAGGCACAGCTCGGAGGTGTAGCGGTCGGCCAGCCGCCGCAGCGGCGCGGTGGCATGCGCGTACGGGGCGGCGACCGCGGCGTGCAGCGCCTCGGAGGCCCGTGGCGCGGTGCCGTCGAAGGTGGTGTAGCCGGCGCCGCGCAGCAGGGCGGTGCACTCCTGCAGGAACGCGGCGTGGGCGGGGCGCCGCGGGTCGAGGGTGCGGATCAGCGCCGCGTACGAGGTGTGGTGCGGCCAGTCGACGCCGAGCGCACGGGCGGTCAGGCGGAGCCGGGCGACCGAGCCGTCGGGGGCGGTCGGCAGCGTGCGGAGGATGCCGGTGCCGGAGGCCAGCATCAGATCGGCCGCTGCCATGCCGGTGAGCAGGGAGATCTGTGCGTTCCAGCCGTAGGCCGGGAGCGGGGCGCGGTATTCGAGGGTGTAGCAGCCGTCGCGCTCGACGATCTCCTGCTCGGGGACGTTGAGGGAGATCGCGCCGCGGGCGACCTCCAGCTCCTCCCGCAGCAGGCCGATCTCGCGGAGCAGGGCGAGCGGTTCCTCGGCGGTCCCGTCGTCCAGGATCCGCTGGACTCCGGCGTAGTCCAGCCGGGCGCGGGAGCGGACCAGGGTGCGGCGTGCGGACGCGGCGGTCAGGGCGCCGTCCGCGTCGAGGTCAAGCTGCCACAGGACGGCCGGGCGGTCCCGGTCGGGCAGCAGGCTGGCGGCGCCTTCGCTCAGTACATGGGGATGCAGCGGGACCCGCACGTCGGGGAAGTAGAGGGTCATCACCCGGTGGTGCGCCTCGGCGTCCAGGGCGCCGCCGGGTGTCACGAAGGAGGCGACATCGGCTATGGCGTAGTGGATGCGGTAGCCGCCGCCGGGGCGCCGGGACAGGAACATGGCCTGGTCGAGGTCGGGGGAGCCGGGCGGGTCGAGGGTGAAGAGGGGGAGGTCGGTGGCGTCCTCCAAGGTGTGCTCGGTGGCCACCGCGCCGTCGGCGGCCGGGATCCGCGGGGCACGGGCGGCACTCTCGGCCTCGGCCTGGGCCGTGGGCGGGAAGTGGTCCGGGATCTCCAGCCTTCCGCGCAGCTCATGCAGCGCGACCCGCAGCGGGGCCTCGGCTGCGTCGGTCACATGCATATGGAGACGGGGCATGCCATCGAGCGTATGGCGGGCGGCCGCTCCCGGCGCGGCGTGCGGGGGCCGGCCCCGGTTGGTGTGCGGGTGCCGCCCCCCGGGGGTGTGCGGGCACGGCCCCGGTGGCGGGCGGTTACGGCCTCGGGTGGCGGGCGCGTGCTCGGCCCCGGGGCGGCGTGCAGGTGCCCCGCCCGGCGGTGGCCGCGCCCCGCGGGTTCCCGGCCCGCCAGCCGCAGGCCATACGCTGTGCCGGGGCCGCACCCCGCCGTACCGCCGTACCGCCGTGAGGGAGAAACACCGTGCTCGTGCTGTTGCCGCCGTCCGAAGGGAAGGCCGCGGGAGCGGCCGGGGCGCCGCTGGATACCGGTGCGCTGTCGCTGCCCGCGCTGACCGCCGCGCGCGAGGCGGTGCTGGAGGAGCTGGTCGGGCTGTGCGCGGCGGACGAGGCCAAGGCCCAGGAGGTGCTGGGGCTCAGCGACGGCCTCAAGGGCGAGATCGCCAAGAACGCGGGACTGCGGACGGCAGGGACGCGGCCGGCCGGGGAGATCTACACCGGGGTGCTCTATGACGCGCTCGGGCTGGAGTCCCTGGACGCGGCGGCGCGGAAGCGGGCCGAGCGGTCCCTGCTGGTGTTCTCGGGGCTGTGGGGCGCCGTACGGATCGGTGACCGGATTCCGTCCTACCGCTGCTCGATGGGCGTGAAGCTGCCGGGGCTCGGCGCGCTGGGCGCGTACTGGCGGGCGCCGATGGCCGAGGTGATGCCCGAGACCGCCGGGGACGGGCTGGTCCTGGATCTGCGCTCGGCGGCGTATGCGACGGCCTGGAAGCCCAAGGGCGAGGTGGCCGGGCGGACCGCGACGGTGCGGGTGCTGCAGTCGAAGACCGTGGCCGGCGTGGAGAAGCGGACGGTGGTCAGCCACTTCAACAAGGCGACCAAGGGACGGCTGGTGCGGGATCTGCTGTCGGCGGGCCTGGCGCCGGCGGGTCCGGCGGAGCTGGTGGAGGCGCTGCGGGGGCTGGGGTACGCGGTGGAGGCGGAGCCTCCGGCGAAGGACGGCAAGGCGTGGGCCGTCGATGTGATCGTGACGGAGCTGTAGGACGGAGGTCGGGGGCGGCGGAGGGGCTGTAGAGCGCGCCTGTAGGGCCGGCCCGGGGGTGGACCTGCCGGGCGGGCAGGTCCACGGGCCGACGGCTTCCAGCGGCCTTCCGGCAAGCCATCGTTGCAGCATGCGCAACGCTCGTTGCGGAGAGTGGGTGAGCGGGCGCAGGATGGCGGCGTGACTCGCGCCGCCGCCTCCCCCGCGCCCTCCCCCAAGCCCTCCACTTTGTTCGAGCAGGGGGGACCCCCATCCTCGGTCCTCGGGCTCGCCCCCGTCATCCCGGTCGTCGTACTGGACGACGCGGCCGACGCCGTACCGCTCGCCCGGGCACTCGTCGCGGGCGGACTGCCCGCGATCGAGGTGACCCTGCGGACGCCCGCCGCGCCCGCCGCGATCCGGGCCATTGCCGACGAGGTCCCGGAGGCGGTGGTCGGCGCGGGCACCCTGCTCAGCCCCGGCCAGGTCGAGGCGGCCCTGACGGCCGGCTCCCGCTTCCTGGTCAGCCCCGGCTGGTCGCCGCGGCTGCTGGGCGCGATGCAGGACTCCGGGGTGCCGTTCCTGCCGGGGGTCTCCACGGCCTCGGAGGTGGTGACGTTGCTGGCGGAGGGCGTCACCGAGATGAAGTTCTTCCCTGCCGAGGCGGCGGGCGGCACCGCCTACCTCTCGGCGCTGGCCGCGCCGCTGCCGCAGGCCCGCTTCTGTCCGACCGGGGGCATCGGCCTGGCGTCGGCGCCGTCCTATCTGGCGCTGCCGAACGTCGGCTGCGTCGGCGGCACCTGGATGCTGCCGGCCGAGGCGCTGGCCGCGAAGGACTGGGACCGGGTGCGCCGACTCGCCCAGGAGGCGGCGGCGTTGGCGGCCTGAGGCCGTCACGTACGAAGGCCCGGCACCTCGGGTCTGGAAGGTACCGGGCCCTGTCGCCATCGCTGTCGCCGCGGGGTGCGAGGCCCCGCTGCCGCCGTGGGGTGCGAGGCCCCACCGGCGCTGCGAGATCGCTACCGCAGATGCGAGGTGTCGTTCAGCAGCCGCAGCGAGGCGTTGCCGTCGGAGTAGTACGCGACGACCGAGAGCGACGCCGCGGACAGCTCCATCCGGAACAGCGACTCCGGCGGGGCGCCCAGCGCCAGCCGGACCAGCGTCTTGACGGGGGTGACGTGCGTGACCACGAGGACGGTCTTGCCCGCGTACCGGGCGAGGAGCTTGTCGCGGGCCACGGCGACCCGGCGGGCGACCGTCGCGAAGGACTCGCCGCCTCCGGTGGGCGCCACCTTGGCGGAGCCGAGCCAGGCGTCGAGGTCATCGGGGTGGCGCTCGCGCACCTCGGCGAACGTCAGCCCCTCCCACGCCCCGAAGTCCGTCTCGCGCAGGCCCTCCTCGATACGGACCTCCAGACCGAGCCGGTCCGCGACCGCACCGGCGGTCTCCCGGCAGCGCCGCAGCGGTGAGCTGACGACGGCCTGGATCGTGCCCCGGGCGGCAAGCGCGGCGGCGGTTGCCTCGGCCTGACGGCGCCCGGCGGCGGAGAGTGCCGGGTCGGTGCCGCCGCTGCCGGAGAACCGCTTCTCGGGCGTCAGCGGGGTCTCGCCGTGCCGCAGCAGGACGAAGGTCGCGGGCGGGCCGAGGTCGGGAGAGCCCCAGCCGACCGCCGGGGCGGCGGAGGAAGCGGAATCCTCCGCCGTCGCCACCGCCTCGTCGGCGAGGCGGGCGGCGGCGCTGCGGGCGGGCGCGGCCGCGGTGGCGAGCGCCGCCGTGGAGTTGCCCGGCTCCCACTGCTTGCCGATCTTCCCGGCGTCCATCGCCTCGTTGGCGAGCCGGTCCGCGTGCTTGTTCTGCGCGCGCGGGATCCACTCGTAGGTGACCTGGTCGGGCGGGAAGACCGAGCCGGCCTCGGCGGCCAGCGGCTTCATGTCCGGGTGCTTGATCTTCCAGCGTCCCGACATCTGCTCGACGACGAGCTTGGAGTCCATCCGCACCCGGATACGGGCCTGCGGATCGAGCGCATACGCCGCCCGCAGACCGGCCACCAGGCCCTTGTACTCGGCGACGTTGTTGGTGGCGGTGCCGATGAACTCGGCGGCCTCGGCCAGCACCTCGCCCGACTCCGGGTCGAGGACGACCGCGCCGTAGCCGGCCGGCCCCGGGTTGCCCCGGGAGCCGCCGTCCGCCTCGACGACCAGCGTGCGCGACACGGCCTACAGACCCGAGTCGGGCGTACGGACCAGGATGCGGGTGCAGTTCTCGCAGCGCAGCACCGCATCGGCGGCGGCCGCGCGGACGTCGTTGACCTCGGTGATGTTCAGCTCCAGGCGGCAGCCCTCGCAGCGGCGCTGGAAGAGGCGGGCCGCGCCGACGCCGCCCTCCTTCGCGCGGATCTTGTCGTAGAGCTTCAGCAGGTCGGCCGGGATGTCGGCGACGGTCAGCTCGCGCTCCTTGGCGACCGTGCCGCGCTCGGTGTCGATCTCGGCGTAGGCGGCGTCCCGGCGGGCGGCGGCGTCATCGGCCTTGGCCTGGATGGCCTCGACCCGGCCGGTCAGCTCGGTCACCCGCTCCTGGGCGCTCTCGCGGCGCTCCATGACCTCCAGGACGATGTCCTCCAGGTCGCCCTGGCGCTTGGCCAGCGAGGTCAGTTCGCGCTGGAGGTTCTCCAGGTCCTTGGGGGAGGTGACGGCACCGGAGTCCAGGCGCTTCTGGTCGCGGGCGGCGCGCTGGCGCACCTGGTCCACGTCCTGCTCGGCCTTGGTCTGCTCGCGGCTGGTGTCGCTCTCCTCGGTCTGCGCGGCGACGAGCAGGTCGCGCTGCTGGATGAGGTCGGCCTCCAGGGTCTGCAGCTCGGCCAGCTCGGGGAGGTTGTTGCGCCGGTGGGCGAGCTGGGTGAGCCTCACGTCCAGGGCCTGGACGTCGAGGAGGCGGATCTGGTCGGCGGGCGCGGCGTTCAGCGTGGGGCTCCTGTGGTGTGGGTCGGGGCGAAGAAGGGGGTGGACGCCGCGTGGGCGGTCCAGGGGTCGGTGACCGTACGGGAGACATGCGTGCGCAGTCCCCAGTCGTGCCGGTCGGAGACCGCGTCGAGCTGGGCCGCGGCCTGCTCGCACCACGGCCATTCGGTGGCCCAGTGGGCCGCGTCGAGCAGCGCCGGCGGGCTGCTCTGTCCGGTGGTCTGGGTGGCCTCGGAGGCCGGGTGGTGGCGCAGGTCGGCGGTGAGGAACGCGTCCACACCGGCCGCCCGTACGTCACCGAAGAGGCTGTCGCCGGAGCCGCCGGAGACGGCGAGGGTGCGGATCTCGCGGTCCGGGTCGCCGGCCGCCCGGATGCCCTGGGCGGTGGCGGGCAGCCGTTCCGCGGCGTATGCGGCGAGGGCGGCCAGCGTCATCGGATGCGGCAGCTCGCAGATCCGGCCCAGGCCCCGGCGGCCCGCCGGATCGCTCGGGTCCGGCACCAGCGGGCCGAGGATGCGCAGGTCCAGCGCGCCGGCCAGGGCGTCGGAGACACCGGGGTCGGCGGTGTCGGCGTTGGTGTGCGCGACGTGCAGGGCGATGTCGTGCTTGATGAGCGTGTGCACGACCTTGCCCTTGAAGGTCGAGGCCGCGACCGTCGTCGTCCCGCGCAGATAGAGCGGGTGGTGGGTGACGAGGAGGTCGGCGCCGAGCTTCACCGCCTCGTCGACGATCTCCTGGACCGGGTCGACGGCGAACAGCACCCGGCGGACCTCGGCGCCGGGATCTCCGCAGACCGTGCCGACGGCGTCCCACCCTTCGGCCCGCTCGGGGGGCCAGAGGGCGTCGAGCGCGGTGAGGACTTCAGACAGTACGGGCACGGGTGGAAGATTACCTCCCAGCTGTGACATGGCGCGGGGCCCTCGGTTCGTCTCCCCCGCCCCCTGCCCCTCCGCCGCCCGGCCCATGCGGGAAATCCGCACCGGCCCGGGTGGGAAATCCGAAGCACAACGCTCCTGCAGGGCACCGGCGAACCGGACATTCGCCACCCTTATGCGTGAAGTGTGGCACCTCCCGGCGATCGGCCGGACGTGCGAAAACTAGCTTCGGTTGCCGACTGGAGGTGACCTTGCGATGACGATCTGTGCCACTGAGGACGCCAGGGCGCGGGACATGCGGGACAGGCGGGACGTGCGGGACCACGCGCACCACACGCACCGCGCGGCGCTGACGATCGCCGCCGACGGTTCGTACGCCGCCCGGCTCGCCCGTCACGACGACGCCGCCGGGAGCTGGTTTCCGGAGCGCTGGACGCTGGGCGGCCCCGAGCCGTACGCCGTACCGCTGCAGGGCCCCCAGCCCGAGGAGCCGGACAGCGCGCTGCTGCCGCTCGCGGACGGCCGGGTGCTGATCCTGCGTCGGGTCGCCGACCGTTTCGCCGTCTCCCTGCTCTACCCGGCGGGTCCGGGCACCGGTGAACTTTTGCTGGGCGCCGTGCACACCCCCGAGCTGACCCTGCTGCCGCCCGCCCCCGGCGGGAAACGGGGCTACGCCCTGGCCCCCGAGGCGCACCGGACCACCCTGTGGCTGCTGCACGGCGGCACGGAAGGACCCGAGCGGGTCGCCCGGATCCCGGGACGCTGTACGGGAGGCGCCTGGCTGGACCGCGGCGGCCGGCTGCTGGCGCTGGACCGGGAGACGGACGGCCGGACGAAGACCGTGGTGGTCGATCTGGCGCGGGGCGGCGAGACCGGTCCGCTGCTGCAGATCACCGAGGAGAGCAACGACCGCCTGCTGCTCGCCGATCCGGACAGCGGGCTGCTGCTCGTACGGTCGGACGCCCCGGGGCACGACCGGCTGGGCTGGTGCGTACTGGGCAGCAGTCTGCCGGTGCGCTTCCCGGAGTGCCTGCACCCCGCGCAGGCGGCGCTCACGCCGTTCGCGATGCAGCCGGGACAGATGCTGGCGCCGGAGAGCTGTGCGGTGGCGTTCCGGGTGGCCGCGGCGAACGGGACGTGGCCGGCGGTCTGGCGGCCCGCGGAACGGCAGTTGCGGCACTTCCCGGCGCCGGAGGGGTGGCTGGCGGAGGCCGGTCTGTGGACGGCGGGCGGCGAACTGCTGCTGCCGTACGTGACGGGGGCGGAGCCGTGCGGAGTGGCGCGGATTGACTTGCGGCTGGGGGCGGTGGGGCGGGTGGCCCCGGTGGGGCCGGTGGGGCCCGTGCAGCAGCCGCCGCTGCGGCAGCCGGCACAGGAGGTGCAGCCGGCGCAGGAGGCGCCACAGCGACCGCAGGCGCACGAGGCACAGGAGGCGCAGGAGGTGCAGGAGGTGCAGGAGGTGCAGGAGGTGCAGGAGGTGGCTCCCGCGGCGGCTGCCGGGAACAGCGAAGGGAGGATTGTCCTGGATGCGGCGGAAACCGACAACCGCTCCACAGCATCTGCACAACCCCAGCCCGCACCCGCGGAACCGCCTCACCTCCCCCCACATCCTGGAATGTGCAGGCCAGTTCCCCTGCAACAGGCACCTCAGGCGGCCCGGTAGACCCGGTGGAGCGCGATTTTCGGCCCCGTTAGAATTTCGGACGGGGGCTGCGCAGCCGGTTGACCGGCCACCGACAGTGCCGCTCGGGTCAGCCTGGCGGTCGTCGGGCGAGGTCCCGACGCGTACAGCTGTAAGCAATCTGACGGAGTGACTCTTTCCATGTCCGAAGCCCGAACCGACACGACCCAGGCGCGCCCCCAGGAGGCATTCGCCCAGGCCGCCGAGGCCGCAAGCTCCGGCAAGCACCGTGGCCCGGCCGCCGCCGAGGAGTCCGGCTCCGCCGCTCATGGCCGGCACCGCCGGGACAAGGAGTCGCAGGACGCGTAAGGCCGGTCAGGCGAGTCCCGACCGCCGACCGTGCACGACGGCCGTGGCCGCCGCCCGCGACGATGCGGTGCGGCGGCCACGGCCGTTGCGCACGATGCGCCACGGCGTTGTGGAATGTGCGTCACGGCCGTTGTTCACCGCGCCGCGCGGAGGGTCAGTCGTGCTTGAGGGCCAGCACCTCGGCCGCCGCGAAGGTCTCGTCCGGCGGGCGCTGCGCGTAGTACGGGGTCAGCAGCTCGTCCAGCTCCTCGAAGCTGAAGAGATCCTTGGTGGTGTCGAACTTGGCGGCGATCCGCGGGCGTTCGGCGATGGCGACCATGCCGCCGTGCACGACCAGCAACTGACCGTTGATCCGGGCCGCGGCCGGCGAGGCGAGATAGCCGACGAGCGGTGCGACATGTTCGGGCGCGAGCACATCGAGCCCGCCTCCTCCGCCCTCGCGGCCCTCCCCGGACTCCTGGCCCCCCGGATGTGCGGGGAAGCCAGCGAAGACGTCCTCCGTCATACGGGTACGGGCGCGCGGGCAGATCGCATTGGTGGTCACGCCGTATTTGCCCAGCGCCAGGGCCGTGGAGGTGGTCAGGCCGACGATGCCTCCCTTGGCCGCCGCGTAGTTGGGCTGGCCCGCCGAGCCCGCGAGGAACGCCTCGGAAGAGGTGTTGATGATCCGGCCGTGCACCGGGCCGCCGGCCGCCTTGGCACGCTCGCGCCAGTGGGCGGCGGCGAAGTGGGTGGTGTTGAAGTGGCCCTTGAGGTGAACGCGGATGACCGAGTCCCACTCGTCCTCAGTCATCGAGAACACCATCCGGTCGCGCAGGATGCCCGCGTTGTTGACCAGGATGTCGAGCCGTCCGTACGTCTCGACCGCCAGCTGCACGAGGGCGCGGGCGTCATCGTGGCCGGCGACGTCACCGAGGTGGGCGACGGCCCGGCCGCCCGCCGCGCGGATCTCGGCGGCGACGTCCTCGGCGGGTGCCGCCGAGGCCTCGCCCGAACCGTCACGGCCCGGCTGCCCGTAGTCGTTGACCACGACGGATGCGCCGAGGCGGGCGAGTTCGAGGGCTTCGGCGCGGCCGAGGCCGCGCCCGGCACCGGTGACGATCGCGGTCAGGCCCTCCAGTGGCTGTGCCATTCCTGTCCTCTCCAGTCTTCTCGGAGCGCGGTGGGGTGCGATGGCGTGCGGATGGAGCGCGGTGGGGTGCGGCGGGGTACGGATGGAGCGCAGTGGGGTGCGATGGGGTGCCGCGGACGCGGTTCCGGCGCGACGGTGCGGGCCGTGGGCGCCGTGCGGGCGGGCGTCAGATCTCGATGCAGGTGCGCAGCGAGGTCCCGGAGCGCATCTGGTCGAGCGCGTCGTTGATCTCGGCGAGCCGGACGCGATGAGTGATCAGGCCTTCGAGGTCGATCCGGCCGGCCCGCCACAGGGCGATGGCCCGCTCGTAGGAGCGCAGCACATCCGCGCCGCCGTACAGGGACGGCAGGATCCGCTTCTCGTCGAAGAACAGCTCGAACATATTGACCTGGAAGGTGTCGTCCATGGCTCCCGCGCCGACCACGCACAGGGTGCCGCCGCGCCGGGTCATCTCGTAGGCGGTGCGGGCCGTGGCGGACTTGCCGACCACCTCGAAGACGTAGTCGAAGCCCTCCCCCGCGGTGATCCGGGCCTTGGCGTCGGCGAACTCCTCCGGGGCGACGGCTTCGGTCGCGCCGAAGCGCAGCGCGGCCTCCCGGCGGGCGGCGACCGGGTCGACGGCGATGATCTGGGCCGCGCCGCAGGCCTTCGCCCCCTGGATGACGGAGATGCCGACGCCGCCGCAGCCGATCACCGCCACCGAGGACGCGGCCTCCACCTTGGCCGTGTTGAGGGCCGCGCCGAGCCCGGTGGTGACGCCGCAGCCGATGAGCGCGGCGATCTCGTAGGGGACGTCGTCCGGGATGGGGACCGCGCAGTTGGCGGCGACCACGACCTCCTCGGTGAAGGTGCCGGTGCCGGCGAAGCCGAAGACATCGCCGCCGGCCCGCCGGAAGTTGGGCGTGCCGGCGTTCATGAACCCGGCCAGGCACAGGTGGGTCTGGCCGCGCTTGCAGGACGGACAGCTGCCGCAGGCGGGCAGCCAGCACATCAGGACGCGGTCACCCTGGGCGAGCCCGGTGACACCGTCGCCCACGTCAAGGATCTCCCCGGCACCCTCGTGCCCGGGGACGAAGGGGGCGGGCTGCGGCAGCACCCCGTTCATCGCCGAGAGGTCGGAGTGGCACAGGCCGGTTGCCCGGATCCGGATCCTGACCTTGCCGGGGCCGAAGCCCACCGCCTCGACGTCGTCGAGGACTTCGAGCTTGTCCTGCCCTGTCTCGTGCTGTACGGCTGCGCGCATGTCACGACTCCTCTCGTACGTACGGCAATCCCGCCCCCGCCCGGACCGTCCGGGGCACACGGCACGCCCCGGACGGCACTCGCTCCTGGGTGTCTCCCCAGGGGGCCCTCCCTTTGAGGCCTCTCCCTAGGGGTGCCTCCCTTGGCTGTCTCCCTAGCTGTGCTCCACCACGGTGTCGGCCAGCACCGGCGCATCGTCGCGGTCGGCGGCGGTCACCGACACCTGGATCCGGCCGGGCTCTTGCCACAGGCCGATCCGCAGCGTCTCCCCCGGAAAGACCACCCCGGCAAAACGGGTGGTGTACGACCGCACGCGGGCCACATCGCCGCCGAGCAGTGTGTCGACCACGGCCTTGAGGGTCACCCCGTAGGTGCACAGCCCGTGCAGAATCGGCCGGTCGAACCCGGCGAGCTTGGCGAAGCCGGGGTCGGCGTGCAGCGGATTCCAGTCGCCGGAGAGGCGGTAGAGCAGCGCCTGGTCCGGGCGGATGTGGCGTTCGGTGCGCAGGTCGGGGGCGCGGTCGGGGAGGTCGAGGCGGGCGGAGGGGCCGCGGTCGCCGCCGAAGCCGCCCTCACCGCGGACGAAGATCTGGGTGTCGCAGGTCCACAAGGGCCCGTCGTCGTCGGCGACTTCGGAGCGCAGCACGATGACGGCGGCCTTGCCCTTGTCGTACACGGCAGGGACGGACGAGGTCTGGGTGGCGCGGCCGTTCACCGGAAGGGCGCGGTGCACGGTGACGGTCTGGCCGCCGTGCAGGACCGCGGCGAGGTCGACGTCGATGCCCGGGGCGGAGAGCCCGCCGGCCAGGGCCATTCCCCCACCCGCGACGGTGGCGAAGGCAGGCAGGACGTGGAGTGCGCTCTCCAGGGTGTAGCGCAGTTCGTCCGGGTCGGTGGCGGGGTGAGGCTTCTCCGGGGTGGCCGCGCCGGCCCCGATGCCGAGGTGGTAGAGCTGGACGTCCTTGTGGTCCCAGGCGAGTTCGGTGGTCCGCGGCTCGGCGGAGGTGGCCTTGGCGGCGTCGATGGGCATGGGGCTGCTTGCTCCTTCACCACGTTGTGAAGACCCCGGCCCGGCCGTCCGCACCGTCGACCGTGCCGGGGTCGCATCTGGTCGGCGCGGCCGCGCTCGGACAGCACACCACTCGCACTTCTAGAACGCGTTCTAGCCGATGGGTCTCATGTATAGCGGATCCGCAGCACGCCCGGAAGCCCCCTGACGCTGTGTCAGGTATGCTCGAATGCGCCGTGCTGCCCGCTGATCCCCCGGATCTCCCGCGCCGGCGCGCCCGTCACCCGGCCCCCGCCGCACCCAACCGTGACATTTGTCAGGGCGGATCACACACATTCGCCTCTAACGCCCCGCGGCAACTCTCCGTAATGTCATAGACATCGAACGAGAGGCGGGGGTGGGCATGGCACGGACGAAAGAACCGGTCAGCACTGCGTACACGACAGGCGGCGCCGCGGCGGTGGCATTCTCCGGGGTGACACGGAGTTATGGCGCGGTCAGGGCCGTGGAGGGGATGGACCTGGAGATCGCGGTGGGCGAGACGGTGGCGCTGCTCGGGCGCAACGGTGCGGGGAAGTCCACGTCCCTCACCATGCTGCTGGGGTTGCTGCCGCCCAGCGGGGGCTCGGTGCAGCTGTTCGGGGGCACCCCGGAGGCGGCGGTGCGGGCGGGCAAAGTGGGCGCCATGCTGCAGGACGGCAAGCCCCTTCCGCGGGTCACCGTCCGCGAACTGGTCACGTTCGTCGCCGCCACCTACCCCCGCCCCATGGCGGTCACGGAGGCCCTGGAGCTGGCGGGCCTGAGCGAGTTCGGCGGGCGGCGGGTGGACCGGCTGTCCGGCGGGCAGGCCCAGCGGGTCCGCTTCGCGGTGGCGCTGGCCGGCAACCCGGAACTGCTGGTGCTCGACGAGCCGACCGCGGCGCTGGATGTCGAGGCCCGCCGCGCCTTCTGGCGCTCGATGCGCGCATACGCCCGGCGCGGCAACACCATCGTGTTCTCCACGCACTATCTGGAGGAGGCCGATGAGCACGCCGACCGGATCGTGGTGATGGACGGCGGCCGGGTGGTCGCCGACGGCAGCGGCGAGGCGATCAAGCGGCGGGCCGGCGGCACGCTGGTCTCCTTCGACCTCGCGGGCGCGGCGACCGGGCCGCTGGCCGAACTGCCCGGCGTGAGCGCTCTGGAGGTGCGCGGCGACCGCGCACTGCTGCGGACGACGGATTCCGATGCGACCGTGGTGGCGCTGGCCGGGCTCGGGCTCGTCCGCGCACTGCAGGTCACCCCCACCGGCCTGGAGGACGCCTTCCTCGCCCTCACCTCCGGGCACGCTGCCCCCACCTCCGGCAACGCCGCCGGCCACACCCCGGCACGTAACGCCGCCACCCGGTCCGCGAAGGAGCTTGCGTGATGCTCGACTACGTCCGCCTCGAAGTGCGTCGCACCCTGCGCGACCGGGGCTTTGTCATCTTCGGCATCGGGATGCCGGTGCTGATGTATGTGCTGATGACCAACATCGGCGCGGGTCCCGGCGGCGCCGGCATGGCGTGGAAGACCGCGTCGATGGTCGGTATGGCCGCATACGGCGCGCTGGGCGCGGCGATCGGCACGGGCACGGGCGTCGCCGAGGACAAACAGCTGGGCTGGCTGCGGCAGCTGCGCATCACCCCGCTGAGCCCGGTACGGGTCGTCGTGGGCCGCGGGCTGACCGGCTCGGTGACGGTGCTGCCGGCCATCGCCTCCGTACTGCTGGTGGGTGCGCTGGTCAACGGCGTCCGGATGCCGGCCTGGCAGTGGGCCGCGCTGGCCGGGCTGCTGTGGATCGGCACCGCCCCCTTCACCCTGCTCGGCCTCGGCAACGGCTACCGTCTCTCCGCCCAGTCCACCGGCATGGTCAACACGGGCTGCATGCTGCTGCTGTCGATCATCGGGGGTCTGTGGTTCCCGGCCGAGCTGTTCCCCGGCTGGCTGCGCTCCCTGTCGTCCTGGACCCCCGGCAACCGCTTCGCCGAGCTCGGCCAGAGCGTCACCCAGGGCAGCGCTCCGGGCCTGGGCACAGTAGCGGTGCTGGCCGCCTGGCTGGCACTCTTCGGCGGATATGCGGTGTACGCGTACCGTCGGGCCGCACGAACGGTGTGATCGACGATGGTGCAGACCGGGGAAGTGACAGTGCAGCACAGCAAGCAGCGGGCCGCCGGTGACGGCGAGCCCGGCGGCGCGGGGGGCGCCGGCGACCCCACGTGCCGGCCGAAGCGGCCGGGCAGGACGACGGACCGGGGGCCGGGCAAGTATGCCTTCCTGCCGTGGCTGCTGATGGGCCTGGGCGCCTTTTCCAACATCATCCAGGGCAAGACGGGCAACCCCTGGCTGGCCGGTCTCGGGCTGCTCGCCTTCAATTCCCTCTACATCAGCGTCGTCTGGTCGTCCTTCGACCCGCGGCTGCGGGACTCCCGCCGTCCGCTGTACGCGCTGGGCCTGCTGACCGCCGTGACCTTCGCCATCGCCCTCGGGTTCGGCGGCAACTGGTTCCTGTTCTTCCCGCTGCTGTCGCTGGCCTCCGGCACGGTCCGTGCCCTGCGCGGCAAGAGGCTCGCCCTCTGGCTGATCACGCTCAGCGGCACGGCCGGATATCTGGTCGGCTGGCACGGCGGCCCCCACCCATGGGGCTCGTTCGGCATCGGCTACGGCACCTTCCTGTCCGGCACGGTGACGGCCACGGTCCTCAGCCTGTTCGACACCATCCAGGAGCTGAACACCACCCGTCAGGAGCTGGCCCGCAGCGCCGTCGAGAAGGAACGGCTGCGCTTCTCCCGCGATCTGCACGACCTGCTGGGGCACACCCTGTCCGTGGTGGTGGTCAAGGCCGAGGCGGTCCGCCGGCTGGCCCCGCGCAATCTGGAGGCGGCGCTCGCCCAGGCCGCCGATATCGAGGCGGTCGGCCGGCAGGCGCTGACCGAGATCCGCGAGGCGGTCACCGGCTACCGCGAGGGCAGTCTGACCACCGAGCTGGACCGGGCACGCTCGGTGCTGGAGGCGGCCGGTATCGAACCCGTCGTACGGCAGGCGGGACCGCCGCTGCCCCCGCAGGCCGGTGCGCTGCTGGGCTGGGTGGTCCGCGAGGGGGTCACCAACACCGTCCGGCACAGCGGTGCCACCCGCTGCGAGATCGACGTGCACGCCGACGAGGAGCGGGTACGGCTGACGCTCACGGACGACGGCCGCGGTCCCGTAAGCTCCGGTGCTGCCCCGGCCCCCGGCCTGGCCTGGCTGCGCGACCGCGTCCCGGGGCGCGACGGCGGCCCGGGCGGGGACGATCCGGACGGCGGCGGGCCGGGCGGCTACGGGGTACGGGACGAGTTGAGTACTACGGGCGGTGCGCACGGTCCGGACGGCACGGGCCGCCCGGAGCCCGCGCACGGCTCCGGCGAGCCGGACGGCACGGCACCGGCCGGCCCTCGGGGACCGGTGGGCGGCACCGGGCTGAAGGGGCTGGCCGAGCGGCTGGCCGCGGCGGGCGGCACGCTGCGCAGCGGCCCGGACGGCCGGCGCGGCTTCCGTGTCACGGCAGAACTGCCGGTCGGCACGGGTGATATGGCGGACGTGGAGGAGTTGACCAGGTGATCAAGGTCCTGCTGGCAGAGGACCAGGGGATGATGCGGGGCGCGCTGGCGCTGCTGCTCGACCTGGAGGAGGACATGCAGGTCGTGGCCCAGGTCGCGGCGGGCGATCAGATCGTCGCCGCCGCCCTGGACGCCCGCCCCGACATCGCCCTCCTGGACATCGAACTCCCCGGCCGCAGCGGCCTGGACGCCGCGGCCGACCTGCGCACACAGCTGCCGTCCTGCAAGGTGCTGATCGTGACGACCTTCGGCCGCCCCGGCTATCTGCGCCGCGCGATGGAGGCCGGTGCGTCCGGCTTCCTGGTGAAGGACGGCCCGGTGGAGGAACTGGCGGCAGCGATCCGCCGCGTGCTCGCCGGCGAGCGGGTCATCGACCCCGGCCTCGCCGCGGCAGCGCTGAGCGCCGGCCCCAACCCCCTGACCCAGCGCGAACGCGATGTCCTCGCCGCCGCCGTGGACGGCGCCACGGTCGCCGATATCGCGGGCAAGCTCCACCTCTCCCAGGCCACCGTCCGCAACTACCTCTCCGCGGCCATCGGCAAGACCGGCACCCGCAACCGCATGGAGGCGGTCCGGGCGGCGCGGCGGAACGGCTGGTTGTAGGGGGAGGCAGCGGGCCGGAGAGACGGAAGGCCGGAGGGCTTCCGCGGGGCCGGCTCAGTCGTGGGCGGCTCAACCGCGGGTGGCTCGGCCGTGGGCGGCTCGACCGCGGGTGGCTCACCCGCGGGCAGCTCAACCGCGGGTGGCTCACCCATGGGCCGCTCAGCCGTGGGCGGCGTCCGCGCGTCGCCGGGGCAGTGCGAGGACCATCAGCACGATGCTGACCAGCAGGATCATGGAGCCGACCTGGAAGGCCAGGCCGTAACCGTTCGCCAGGGCCTTCGGGCCACCGTGACCCGCCGCGATACGGGACGCGGCGACGGTCGACAGGACCGACAGGCCCAGCGCGCCGCCCATCTGGCGGGAGGTATTGATCAGGCCGGAGACCAGCCCCTGGTCGGCGGGGTCGGCGCCGGACGTGGCGATCGCCGCGATCGGCGTCGCCGTCAGCCCGGCGCCCAGGGCCATCAGGATGCCGGGGCCGAGGATCGTGCCGAGATAGGTGCCGTCGACGTCCATCGTCCCCTGCCACGCCATACCGGACGCGGAGATCACCGCACCGGTGACGGCCAGGGTCTTGGCACCCACCCGGTTCATCAGCCGCGGTCCGAGCTTGGAGCCCAGCACGATGGAGAGCGAGTGCGGGATGAAGGAGAGCCCGGCCTCCAGGGGCCGGTAGCCCAGCACGTTCTGCACGTACAGCGACAGGAAGTACCACATGGAGAACATCGCGGCGCCGGCCAGCACCATCGCCGCGTTCGCCGAGGAGACCGAGCGCACCCGGAAGAGCCCCAGTGGCATCAGCGGAGCCTTGGCCCGCGCCTCGACGGCCAGGAACGCCGCGATCACGACCAGCCCGGCGGCCAGCGGCAGCAGCGCGGAGGCCGAGGCCCAGCCGTCCGTCTCGGTCTGCACGATCCCGTACGCCACCAGCGCGAGCCCGGCGGTCACCAGCACCGCGCCGGGCGCATCCAGCCGCCGCCCGGCGCCCTGCCTGCTCTCGGTGAGCCACCACACCGCACCGGCCAGCACCAGCGCCCCGACCGGGACATTGATCAGCAACACCCAGCGCCATGACAGGTATTCGGTGAGCACCCCACCGACCAGACCGCCCACCGCGCCACCGCCGGCACCGACCGCCGTCCAGGTGGCGATGGCTCGGTTACGGGCCGGACCGGGCGGAAACGACGTGGTCAGGATCGTGAGGGTGGCCGGTGCGAGCACGGCGGCGCCGACGCCCTGGACCGTCCGGGCCGCGATCAGCTGCCAGGACTGCTGGGCCAGCCCGCCGCCCAGGCTCGCGACGGTGAACAGCGCCAGGCCGAGGACGAAGATCCGCTTACGGCCGAAGAGATCGGCGGCCCGGCCGCCGAGCAGCATGAAGCCGGCGAAGGTGATCACGTACGCGTTGACGATCCACTGCAGGCCCAGTTCGCTCAGGCCCAGCCCGGTCCGCATGGCGGGCAGGGCGACGTTCACGACGGAGACGTCCAGGACGACCAGGAACTGCCCCGCACACACCAGCAGCATCACCAGCCAGGCCGGTGCGGCCGTCCGGCGCTTGGTGTCGGGCATGGTGGCGGGGGCGGCTATCGGCGGCATGCCGCCCATGCTCGCATTCGCCGCTTGCCTCCCGCATCGGTATATCGGTGCACAGGCCACCTGACCGGAGGCCTAGGCCGCCGGACGGAGGTCCCGGGGAGGGGCGCGGCCGAGGGGAGGGCGCAGGCGGGAGGGTGAGGCTTGAGAGGGCGGGGCCTTAGGGGCGGGCCCCTAAGGGGCAGGAAGGCCCCCACTGGGCCAACTACCCGCATAATGGCCTCAGTTACCGTATCAACCCGGTCGCATCGACGCAGTCGCATCGGCTCGGCCATCTCGACTCGGCCACCTCGACTCGGCCGCGAAGATCACCTGCGCAGCAAGGTCACCACCGCGGCGCCGCCCAGGCCGATGTTGTGCGCCAGGCCCACCCGGGCACCGGGGGCCTGCCGTTCGCCCGCCGTGCCGCGGAGCTGCCAGACCAGCTCGGCGGTCTGCGCCAGCCCCGTCGCGCCCAGCGGATGCCCCTTGGAGATCAGACCACCGGACGGGTTGACCACCCAGCGGCCGCCGTGGGTCGTGGCACCGTCGGCGACCAGCTTCCCCGACTCCCCGTCCGCGCACATGCCCAGGGCCTCGTACGTCAGCAGCTCATTGATGGAGAAGCAGTCGTGCAGCTCGATGACGTCGACGTCCTCGATGCCGAGGCCGGAGGCCGCGAAGACCTGCCGGGCCGCGGCCCGTGTCATGGGCTTGCCGACGGCATCGATGCAGGAACCGGAGGAGAAGCTTTCCTCGGTGTCGGTCGTCATGGCCTGCGCCACGATCTCCACCGCCCGGTCCGCCAGGCCGTGTTCGCGGACGAACCGCTCGGAGGCGACCACGGCCGCGGCCGCACCGTCGGAGGTCGGAGAGCACTGCAGCTTGGTCAGCGGCCGGTGGATGGTCCTGGCGGCCAGGATCTCCTCGACGGTGTAGACGTCCTGGAACTGAGCGTAGGGGTTGTGGGCGGAGTGCCGGTGGTTCTTGGCCCCGACCGCGGCGAGCTGTTCGGCGGTGGTGCCGTGGCGCTCCATGTGTTCACGGGCCGCGTTGCCGAAGATCTGGGCGGTGGGCGGCGTCATCTCGAAGCCGTGGGCGGCGGCCATCACGCCGTAGTGGCGGGCCACCGGGGAAGTCTGGAAATCGCCGCTGTCCGCGCCGCCGCCCAGCGCGCCCCGCTTCATCTTCTCGAAGCCGAGCGCCATGACACAGTCGTTGATCCCGGCCTCGACGAACTGGCGCGCCATCATCAGCGCGGTCGAGGCGGTCGCGCAGTTGTTGTTGACGTTGTAGACCGGGATGCCGGTCAGTCCCAGTTCGTAGGCGGCGCGCTGGCCTGCCGTCGAGGCCTGGTAGCAGAAGCCGACCGGTAGCTGCTCGACCGCCTCGTAGCCGATCCCGGCGTCGGCCAGCGCCTTGGAGCCCGCCTCCTTCGCCATGTCCCAGTACTGCCATTCGCGGGTCTCGGGCTTCTCGAACTTCGTCATCCCGACGCCGACGAGGTACGCCTTGCCAGCCATGCATGTCCTCCTGGAAGTGGCCGGATCCGGGGAGCCGGGTCCGGGCATACAGATCGGAACAGGGCATTCACATCAAGGGCATTCACATCAGGTGCATTCAGACCAGGAGCCCTCGGACCAAGGGCCGGCTCAGAGGGCAGATCAGGGTCTGACTCAGGGACTGCCCCAGGGACTGACTCCGGGTCTGACTCAGGGACTGCCCCAGGGACTGACTCCGGGTCTGACTCAGGGCCTGCCCCAGGGAGGCAGATGCGGGGAGTCAGGCCAGGAGGCCAGACCTGACGGGCCAGGCCGGCGGGGTCAGATCAGCGGGCGCGGCTCCGGGTCCCGGGGCAGGCCGAGCAGCCGCTCCGCGACGACGTTCAGCTGCACCTGGGTGGTGCCGCCGGCGATGGTCAGACAGCGCGACATCAAGAAGCCGTGCAGCGCCCGTCCGCCGGCCCCTTCCCGCACCGCGCCGTCCGGCCCGAGCAGTTCCAGCGCCAGCTCGGCGACCTTCTGCTGGTGCGGGGTCTGCACCAGCTTGCGGATACTGGCGCCCGCCCCCGGCTCCAGGCCCGACACCTGCTGGAGCGTGGTGCGCAGCCCGATGCAGCCCAGGGCGTGCGCCTCGGCGGCCAGCGCGCCCACCTTCGCCCGCACCGCCGCGTCCAGCCCCGCGGCGCGGTCGAGCAGCGCCTCCAGGCCAGTGTCGAAGGTCAACTGGTCGGCCATGTGGACGCGTTCGTTGTCCAGGGTGGTGCGGGCCACCTTCCAGCCGTCGTCGACCTCGCCGACCACCGCGTCGGCCGGCAGCAGCACATCGTCGAAGTAGACCTCGTTGAAGAGGGAGTCGCCGGTGATCTCCTTCAGCGGGCGGATGCCGATGCCGGGCGTCTTCATGTCGACGACGAAGAAGGTCAGCCCCTTGCGCTTGGGAGCCCGCGGGTCGGTGCGGGCGAGCAGGATGCCGTGGCTCGCCCCCTGGGCGGCCGAGGTCCACACCTTCTGGCCGTTGATCCGCCAGCCGCCGTCGTCCGTCCGCTCGGCGCGGGTGCGCAGGGAGGCCAGGTCCGAGCCGGCCTCGGGCTCGGAGAACAGCTGGCACCACAGCAGATCGCCCCGCAGCGACGGCAGCAGATAGCGCTCCTGCTGCTCCTGGGTGCCGTGGGCGATCAGTGAGGGGACCACCCAGGTCGCGATGCCCAGGTCGCTGATGCCGACGCCGGCGGCTGCGAACTCCTGCTGGATCGCCAGCTGCTGTACAGGGCCTGCGCCCAGTCCGTAGGGCGTGGGGAGGTGCGGCGCGGCGTAGCCGGCAGGGGCGAGTGCGCGGCGTACGGCCGCGGGGTCGAGGCCGCGTACGCCGTCGGCGACGGTGCGGGCCTCGGCCCGGTACTCCTGCGCGGCGGCGGGGAGTTCGAGGTGCAGCCCGCGCCGGGCACCGTCGGCACCGTGGCGGGCGGCGCGCAGCCGGTGGGTGTCACCGCTGCCGAGCAGCTGGCGGGCCACGGTCGCCCGCCGCAGATGGAGATGGACGTCGTGTTCCCAGGTGAAGCCGATACCGCCGAGCACCTGGAGGCAGTCCTTGGCGCAGCTGAAGGAGGCGTCCAGGGCGGTCGCGGTGGCCAGCGCCGCGACCAGGGCGCGGACCGCGGGCGGCTCGTGCAGCGCGCGGGCCGCGTCCCAGACCAGGGCGCCGGCCTGCTCGCAGCGGACGAGCATGTCGGCGCAGAGGTGTTTGACCGCCTGGAACTGGCCGATCGGACGGCCGAACTGCTCGCGTACCTTGGCGTATTCCGTGGCGGTGCGCAGCGACCATGCGGCCGTTCCGCAGCTCTCGGCGGCGAACAGCACCCCGGCGGTGTCGCGGACGAGGTCGCTGTCGATGGCCAGCAGCCGGTCGCCGGGCACCGGAACGGCGTCCGCGCGCACCTCGGCGGTCGGCCGGGTCGGATCGGCGCCCTCCTGGACGCGTACGGACACGGTCCCGGCGTCGACGGCGAACCAGACAGTGTCCGTGGAGGTCTGCGCGGCCAGCACCAGCAGATCCGCATCGGCGCCGGCCAGGACCGGGGGCGCGGTGCCGTCCAGGACGTAGCCTCCGGCGTGCGCCGTGGCGGTGAGGGAGCCGGGCCCCAGGGCGACGGCGGCGATGCGCTCCCCTTCGGCCAGGGCCCGCACCAGGGACCGGTGGCCGCCGGCGCGGTGCAGCAGCTCGGCGGCGAGGGTGGTGGGAAGGTAGGGGCCGGGGAGCGCGGCGCGGCCCATTTCCTCCAGCACGACGGCGAGATCGAGCAGTTCACCGCCACCACCGCCGTCGGCCTCGGGAAGGTGCAGCCCCAGCAGCCCCTGGGCTGCGAGCTGGTCCCAGTAAGCGGGCCGCCCCTGCGGTCCGTGTGCGGTGTCGAGCAGCTTGCGCACCTCTTCGGGCGGCACGGCCCGCGCGGCCCAGCCCCCCGCCGCCTCGGCCAGATCACGGTGCTCTGCTGTGATTCCGATGCCCATACGGCACAGACTAGAACACGTTTCATTCTGACGGAAGGTCAGGAATGGAGTGGAGTGGGGTGGGGTGGGGTGGAGAGGTGGGGTGGTGTCTTGTCTCGCTGAACCCTGCGAAGTCCGGGCATAGGTTGCGAGGGATCTTGCGAGGTCCCGCGTTACCTTGCGAGCGGACCTGGCGTTAGACCATCCGTGGAAGCTGGGTTACGCATGCTGGCCGGCGGCGCACAGGGGCCGCCCGCCGATGGATTCGAGGTCGGGTACGTCGAGCAAGATGGATCGGAACTACGCCGGCCGCTGGCCGATGTGTGGTCAGTACGGTTCGAGGACGTCGCGCCGGTACGCGCGTTCAAGTCGTACAAAGGGCAGCGGCACCTGCCAGGGCTGTGGTGGTCGTCGACGACGGACGGGCACATCGGGTACGAGTCCTGGCTGGAACGTGATCACGTGATGCTGATGGACTTTGACCCGTCCGTGGTGGCGGTGTCGTCACAGCCATTTTGGCTGTTCTGGATGTCGGGGAACAGCAAGGGCCTCTCGCACGTGCCGGCCTACTTCGCACGGCGGGAAGACGGCTCCGCAGTGGTGTTCGACTGCCGCCCTACGGAACGGCGCCGGCCTCGAGACTGGGAGAAGTTCGAGGCGACGCGGGCGGCCTGCGATCGGGTGGGGTGGGAGTTCCGGCTGGTGGGGGCACCGGACGAGATGCGGTCGGCCGGCCGCTGCTGCGGTCGTTCACCTGGGCGCAGTGGCGGCCGGTGCTGGGGCTGGCGCTGGTCTTCGCCACGATGAACCTGTCGCTCTACACGGCCATCGACCGCATCGGGCTCGGGCTGGCCGTCACACTGGAGTTCCTCGGCCCGCTGACCGTGGCGCTGGCCGGCTCCCGACGCCGGACCGACGCGCTCTGCGCGCTGGCCGCCGCGGCCGCGGTCGTCGTGCTGGCCCGTCCCTCCCCGTCCACCGACTACCCGGGCATCGGCCTGGCCCTGCTGGCCGCGGTGTGCTGGGGCTGTTACGTCGTGCTCAACCGCACCGTCGACCGGCGGCTGCCCGGCCTGGAGGGTTCGGCCGCGGCCGCGGCCATCTCCGGCGCGCTCTACCTCCCCGTCGGCGCCCTGGTGCTCTGGCACCGCCCGCCCACCCTTGCCGCCCTCGCCTGCGCGCTGGCCGCCGGAGTGCTCTCCTCGGCGGTGCCGTTCCTCTCCGATCTGCTGGCGCTGCGCCGCGTCCCGGCGCACTTCTTCGGCGTGTTCATGAGCGTGAGTCCGGTCTTCGCCGCTCTGGTCGGCCTGATCGTGCTGGACCAGGCCCTCGACACGGCCGCGTGGGCGGCGATCCTGGTGATCGTCGGCGCGAACGCCGTCGCCGTCACCGCAGCCTCCCCAGGTGTCAGGCGTCGAGCGAGCCGAAGAAGGCACGGACGTCGGTGACGAACGCCTCCGGCTGCTCCAGGGCGAGGAAGTTGCCGCCGCGCTCCAGCTCGGTCCAGTGGGTGATGTTGTGGTCGCGCTCGGCGAAGCGCCGGATGGCGATGTCGGTGTGCAGGGCGACGGCCACGCCGGTCGGGACGGTGCCGCGCGGCTTCGGGGCCCAGGCGCTCGGGTCGTGGCCCGACTCGTAGTACAGGTTCGCCGAGGAGCCCGCCGTACCGCTGAACCAGTAGACGCTGATGTTGGTCAGCAGCCGGTCGCGGCCCACAGCGTCCTCGGGGAGCTCGGCGGCGGGGTCCGTCCACTCCTTGAACTTCTCGGCGATCCAGGCGAGTTGGCCGACCGGCGAGTCATGCAGTCCATAGGCGACGGTCTGCGGGCGGGTGGACTGGATGGCGTTGAAGCCCATCATGTCCTGCTGGAAGTTCTCCATCCGGGCCAGCCGCTCCTGCTCCGGACCGGTCAGTCCTTCGAGCTCGGCGGGGTCCCCGGAAGGGAAGGTGACCAGGCCGTTGACGTGGACACCGATGACCCGGTCCGGAGCCTGGCGGCCCATCTCGGCGGCGATCCAGGCGCCGCCACCCGTGCCCTGGACGCCGTACGAGTCGTGGCCGAGCCGCGCCATCAGCTCGACGAACGCGCCCGCGATCCGGCCGGTGTTCCAGCCGGCCTCGCCGAGCGGACCGGAGAAGCCGGTGCCGGGGGTCGAGGTCACGACGACGTGGAAGTCCTCCGTCAGCGGCCGGATGACCTCGGCGAACTGCACGAACGAGCAGGGCCAGTCGTGCATCAGAAGCAGCGGAACGGCCGCCGGGTTCTGCGAACGGACGTGCAGGAAGTGGATGTTCTGGCCGTCGATCTCGGTGGTGAACTGCGGGAACTCATTGAGCTCCGCCTCCGCCTTGCGCCAGTCGAAACCATCGGCCCAGTACGCGGCCAGGTCCTTGAGATAGGCGCTGGGTACACCCCGGCTCCAGCCGGCGCCGGGGATCTCGCTGCCCCAGCGGGTACGTGCCAACCGCTCGCGCAGGTCGTCGAGTTCGGCCTGCGGAACGTCGATGCGGAAGGGATGGATCCGGGCGTCGGTGTTGCTGCTGTTCTCCATGGGTAAAACAGTAATCTGGATATAGGCACGGTACGTGCCTAATTGAAGAACAGGCTGGGTCCCATGCTTGATACCTCCGCACGTCTGCTGCGCCTGCTCTCCCTGTTACAGACACCGAGGGAATGGCCGGGCTCCGAACTGGCCGAGCGTCTCGGGGTGAGCGGCCGAACCGTCCGTAACGACATCGACCGGCTGCGTGAGCTCGGCTACCCCGTGGACGCCACCCGTGGAGCCACCGGCGGCTACCGGCTGGGTGCCGGGGCGGCCATGCCTCCGCTGCTCCTGGAGGACGAGGAGGCCGTCGCCGTGACGATCGCCCTGCGCATCGCGGCACAGGGCGCCGTTCCCGGCACCGAGGAGACTTCGTTACAGGCGCTGACCAAGCTGGAACAGGTGCTGCCCTCGCGGCTGCGCCAGCGGGTGCGGGCGCTCCAGACGTACACCGTGACCGTGCCGGCCGACCGCCCCGCCCCGGCCGTCTCGGCGGACGTGCTCACCACCCTGGTCTCCGCCTGCCGTGACCGGGAGCGACTGCGCTTCGACTACCTGGACCACGCCGGCTCGCCCACCCGCCGCGTCGTGGAGCCGTACCGGGCGGTGAACTCGGGGCAGCGCTGGTACCTGGTCGCGTGGGACGTCGAGCGCGAGGACTGGCGCACCTTCCGCGTCGACCGGATCGAGCCCCGCACCCCGACCGGACCGCGCTTCCCTCCGCGCGAACCGCCCGGCGGCGACGTGGCGGCGTACGTCTCCCGACGGGTGTCGGCCGCGGCCTGGCGCCACCACACACGGGTGACCGTGCATGCCCCCGCGTCGTCGGTGATCGAGCGGATCAACCCCGCCGTCGGCACCGTCGAGGCGCTCGACGCCGACACCTGCGTCCTGACCACCGGCGCCGACACCGTGCAGACCCTCGCGGTCTACCTGGGCATGCTCGACCTCGACTTCGATGTCACCGAACCCGCGGAACTGGTCGACCACCTGCGCCGGCTCGCGGAGCGCTACGCCCGTTCCACACGCACCGATTGAGTACCGTCGCGTTCTTCGAGCCCGCCGGATCAGCCGTGGGCGGCGAGGAAGGCGCGGACGCCGGCAGCGGCGTAGTGGTCGAGGTCTGCCTCGGTGTGCTGGGCACTGCCGTGGAACATGCCCTTGTTCACGGGGATCCACAGCAACAGGCCAGCGAAGTGATGGGCCGCCAGCATCGCGTCGTCGGTCCGGAGCAGGCCCGCGTCGGTGAGGTGCCGGAAGGTCTCCGCCAGGGTGACCAGAACCCTTTCGAAGCCCTGCTCGTACCAGGCGGCACCCAGCTCGGGGAAGGCATCGGCGTTGGCGATGATCAGACGTCGCAGCTGAAGGACCTGGGGCTGGGTGAGGGTGACCAGGAACTGGCGGGCGAGCCGGGTCAGGTTCTCTTCCAGGGCATCGGCGTCCGCGGGGACGGCGGCCACCACGTCGATCACGCCGTCGATGCGATCAGTGGTGGCCAGGACGATTTCGGAGAACAGCTTTTCCTTGTCCGCGAAGTGCTTGTAGACCGTCTGCTTGGACACCGCGGCCAGTTTCGCGATGACAACATTCCGGGCACCAGCGACAAGCGACTGCTCCTGCAACTCGTCTACAAACGCTCTCCGTTTCCACCCACGCAGCCACACCCGACGACCCAGCGCGACCTTGTCCCCGATCTCACTCTGCACAGGCAGCCCATGTCAGTCCTGCCTGGCACGATGCCTGGACATCACACGAGCAGGAGAGAACATGGGAACCTGGGACGTCGGCCCCTTCGACAATGACACTGCTGCCGACTTCTCTTACACCCTCGACGAGACAGCCGAGGGCAAACGGGAAGGCATCATCCGCTCGGCGCTGGCCCGCGCGGTCGACACCCATGGCTACCTCGACCACGACATCTCGGTGGAGGCAATCGCCGCGGCAGCACTGGTCGCCGCGCAGTGCCCTGGAGGCGAGCCCATCACCACTGCCTACGGGCCGGACCTGCCCATCCCCAAGCTACCCACCGACCTCCGCGAGCTCGCCGTCCACGCCCTCGACCGAGTCGTCACCGAGCCATCTGAGCTCATGGAACTCTGGGGTGAAAGCGATGAAGATGGCCCTTGGCGAGCCACGCTCTCCCAGCTCCGAAACGCTCTCCTGCCACCGGCTCCGGGAGAACAGCTCAGCCTGATCTGAGACACCTCACCCAAGCGGAACCAAACATCACCCCGGTGCCCAACACGCCACCGATAATGCAACCTACGGTGAGACGTTCTGGCCCTCGCGGCCCTAGCGAAGGTTGCGAATCGCAGGTCACCAGGACCGGTTCTCGAAAGGTTCAGTCGGACAGGACAGGTGGGGTGGGGTGGGGTGGGCTTGCGTGGAGCGGGGCGGGAGTTGGGCAGCGTGGGGCAGGGCAGGGCGGCGCTGTCGCCGGTCAGGCTTTCGGAACGGGGCCCCGCCCGCCGCGCGCACCATGAAGACGTCGATCGGATCCGCACGCATGACCACGGCCCGCAGCTCCGCGATCATCTCGACGTCCGCCACCTGTGCGGAACGCAGCACCCACCCCGAGCGACGCACCGAGTCGATCCGTTCGGGCAGCGCCGCGTCAGGCTGCGTCCCGCCCCCTATCGACCCGGCATCCATGACCGGAGTATCTCAGCCGGCCTGCTGCGTTAACTCGCGGCAGGGGAGGCCGTGTTCCCCGCAAAGAAGGGTATGTTTGCACTAGTACAGAACCCACTTGCTCCTAGTGCGATGCTCGGATAGCTTCTGCGTCATGCCTACCCGGTCTCCGCTGCCCACCGTCCTCACTGGCCACCACGTGCGCCTGGAGCCCCTGACGGCCGGGCATCTGGGCGAGCTGTTTGCGGCAGGAGGCCGCGACGAGGAGGTGTGGCGGTGGCAGGGCGGGCCGGCGCCGCAGACGCAGGAGGAGCTGGGCGACAAGCTCGCCGTACTGCTGGAGGGCGCCGGGCGGGGTGAGTGCGTTCCCTTCGCGGTCATCCACCGTGCGAGCGACCAGGCCGTCGGCTGGACCGCGTACATGGACATCGACGTGGACGACGAGCGGTTGGAGATCGGCTGGACGTGGTACGGGCGTGCGTGCTGGCGCACCGCGATCAATACCGAGGCGAAGCTGCTCCTGCTCACCCATGCCTTCGAAGACCTGGGCATGGGACGCGTGCAGTTGAAGACCGATCACCTCAATCACCGCTCGCAGGCGGCCATCGCCCGTCTCGGGGCGCAGCGCGAAGGAGTCCTGCGCCGCCATCGCCAACGGCCGGACGGCACCTGGCGCGACACGGTGTACTTCTCGATTCTTGCCCGGGAGTGGCCTGCGGCCAAGGAACGCCTGACCGCCCGCCTGGGAGGTCCCGGCCCTGGCGGATAGCGTCGTGGAGGCCGGCGGACGGGGAGGCCCGGGGCGATGAGCCGCTGCCCGCCGGGGCCCGTTCGGGATTCCCCAGGGGCGGTCCCACCCAACCGGCCCTACCGGACCTACCGGCCCCCACCGGCCCCATCGGGATTCCTCAGGGAACGAGAGGGAGGCGGACACGAAACGGTCCGGTGAATTCCGGTACGCCTCTCCGCAGGATGCCGCGAGCCGCCTTTCCCTCCGTACCGTTCCCCGTTGTGTATTCGCCGCTTTCGCGGCATCAGGGAAACGGCCGACGATAAAACGCCGGGAACAGACAGGAAACCGGCGGAGATCCGGCGGAGATCCGCCAGGAACCCAGCGGGAACCGACAGGAACAGCCCGGGAACAGCCCAGGAGCAGTCCAGGAACAGCCAGGTCCCCCGACGCACGGAAAGAGGAACCCCGTTCCGATATCCGAATGACCGGAAGGGTGGCAGGAAGAGTGGCCGTAAGGGAGACCCGCGACTCGCGCGTCCCGGCCCGTACGGCACGATGAGGCCCTGACCGCACCACCAGGAGGCAGCCCATGTCCGCTCCCACGGCTCCGACCGCTCCGCAGCCGGAGATCCTCGCCGCGTTCGAGGCGGCGAAGGGCTTCATGCCCGTGGACGAGGGCCTTGCGCTGTACGCGGCGGCGGCCGAGGCAGCGGCGCTCGGGCTGCCGCTGGTGGAGGTCGGCACCTACTGCGGCCGGTCCACGATTCTGCTCGCGGACGCCGCCCGCGCCGCCGGGGTCGTGGCCGTCACCGTCGACCACCACCGGGGCAGCGAGGAGCAGCAGCCCGGCTGGGAGTACCACGACCCGACCGTCGTCGACCCCGAGGTCGGCCGGATGGACACCCTGCCCGCCTTCCGCCGCACCCTGCACGCCGCGGGCCTGGAGGACCAGGTGATCGCCCTGGTGGGCCGCTCCCCGCAGGCCGCGGCCGTCTGGCAGGCGCCGGTGGGCCTGGTCTTCATCGACGGCGGGCACACCGACGAGCACGCCACCGCCGACTACGAGGGCTGGGCCCCGCATGTCGCGCCCGGCGGGCTGCTGGTCATCCACGACGTGTTCGCGGATCCGGCGGACGGCGGCCAGGCCCCGTACCGCATCTACCGCAGGGCCCTGGAGTCCGGCGCCTTCACCGAGATATCGGCCCACCGGTCGCTGCACGTACTGCGGCGCACCGGGGCCGGCATCTGAGCGGGCTACGATCGCCGACGTGTCGAACGGCAGTACTCCTCCCCCGCACCGCCGCCTGCGCGGCCCCCTCCTCGCCGTACTGGCCGCCGTGGTGGCCGCCGGCCTGGGGGGCGGCTGGCTGGTCTGGCGGTCGTCGGGGGACGGCGCCGGGCTCCCGTGGGCCGGGCAGCCCGCACCGAGCCGGTCGTCGGAGCACCAGGCCGGCGGCACGGCAGGCGACGGCAACCAGGGCCCGGGCGGCAAGGACAGCGGACCGGGCTCCACGGGCCACGGCTCCGGCTCCGGCTCCGGCTCCGGCCCCGGCAAGGGCGGCCCGCGCGGCAGCCTCAAGGGCAAGGTCGTGGTGATCGACCCCGGCCACAATCCGCACAACGGCGAGCACGGCCGGGACATAGCCCGCCAGGTGGACATCGGCAACGGCCACAAGGAGTGCGACACCACCGGCACCTCCACCAACGACGGTTACGCCGAAGCGTCCTTCACCCTCGACGTCGCCCGCCGCGCCCGCACACTCCTGCGGGACGCGGGCGCCAAGGTCGTGTTCACCCAGGACGGCGACCGCCCGTACGGGCCGTGCGTGGACGAGCGCGCCGGTATCGGGAACAAGCAGCACGCCGATGCCGCGCTCTCGATCCACGCCGACGGCTCGGACGCCGGCAACCGCGGCTTCCATGTCATCCTCCCCGCCCGCGTGACGGCCCGCCCCGCCGCCACCGCCCCGATCGTGGCGCCCTCGCGGAAGCTGGGCGAACGGCTGGCCGGCCGGTTCCGCGCGGTCACCGGAAGCGCCCCCTCCAATTACATCGGCCACGGCACCGGGCTGGACGTGCGCTCCGATCTCGGCGGCCTCAACCTCTCAACGGTGCCGAAGGTCTTCATCGAATGCGGCAATATGCGCGACCCCGAGGACGCCGCGCAATTGACCGACGCCAAGTGGCGGCAAAAAGCGGCCCGTGGGATCACCGAGGGCATTACGGACTTCTTGACGCACTGACCCGGCCGCCGGCCCACGACCCGAAACCCCGCCGATACCGGATCCGGTACGCCGTGCCGATAGCGCGGGGAAACGAACAGGGCAGCCCGCAGGATTCGGTGACAGGTTCCCCTTTACGATGGGTGGCCACCGCCGTGCCTCGCACTGCGCACCGCGACAGCGACGACCGGACCCACGAAACCGACAAAGGACCCTTACGTGAACATCCGCTCCCTCACTCGAGGCGACGGCGTGGTGATCGGAGCAGCGGTGTTGCTGTTCATCGCCTCGTTCCTCGATCTCACCAGCGCCCCGGACTGCTCCGGCGCCGGCGCACTCGCCAAGTACTGCGAAGCCCAGGCCTCCTCGGGCATCAACGCCTGGCAGTCGCTGGGCCTCCTCATGAGCGTGTACCTGGCCGGAGTGATCGGTGCGGCGATCATCATCCTCGGCCGGACGCTGCCGCAGACGCAGCAGCGCAAGGTCGCCGGCCTCGATGTCGGCCAGTTCGGTGTCGCCCTCACCGTCTTCGCGGCCTGGACGGCGCTGTGGACCATCATCTCCGCCGCCGGCGGCGGGGCGGGCCTGATCCTCGGCCTGATCGCCGCCCTGATCCTGGCCGGTGGCGCCGTCGCCGGTCCGCTCGTCCCGGCGCTCAAGGTCGCGCTGGTCGGCGCCCCCAAGCCGCAGCCCGCCCCCTACGGGGCCGGCCCCAACCCGGGTTACGGCTACCCCGGCGCCCAGCAGCAGGCGGGCCACGGCTACGGCTACCCGGGAGGCCAGCAGCAGCCCCAGCCCGGCCAGCCCTACGGCCAGCAGGCACCGGCCGACGCCACGGCCGGCGGCCAGGCGGCAGCCGCCCCCGCGGGAGCCGCCCCCGTGGCCGGCGCCCCCACGGACTTCGCGCCGTTCTGGTTCGCGGTGCCCGTCGCCCGCCCGCTGTACGGCGAGGACGGTTCGCCGGCGCCGATCGCCGAACTGGCGCCCGGCACCTGGTACCTCGCGGTGGAGCAGCGCGGCCAGGCCCTGATCGCCCAGACCCAGGACGGCCGTCGCGGCGTGCTGCAGGACACCACCGGTATCCAGCGCGGCTGACACCGGACGCCCAGCGGTCCTTTCGCGGCCTCGCACCTCGCGGCCCCTCGCCCTCCCGGGCGGGGGGCCGTTGCCATGTCCGCGACCGGGCCGTACAGTCGCCGGACGCACGGCACCTGACACACCGCCAGCAAAGACTTCACCGTCACCACGGGACATCGCCAGTACGGGACATCGCCGGTACGGGACACCGTCAGCCCGGGCCCCCGTCAGCGCGAGCCGCCGTCAGCACGGTGCGGTCACCGCGTCCGGGAGGGGCGATCGGCATGCGACTGGGGCTGGCACTCGGCTACTGGGGCCGCGGCCCCGATCCCCGGCACCTCGAACTCGCCCGCGAGGCCGAGCGGCTGGGGTACGACTCGGTGTGGACCGCGGAGGCCTGGGGGTCGGACGCCTTCACCGCGCTCACCTGGATCGCCGCCCACACCTCCGGCATCAAACTGGGCACCGGTATCGCGCAGATGGCGGCCCGCACCCCCACCGCCACCGCGATGCACGCCCTGACCCTCGACCATCTCTCCGGCGGGCGCCTGCTGCTGGGCCTGGGCCTCTCCGGACCGCAGGTCGTCGAGGGGTGGTACGGACGGCCCTTCCCCAAGAGCCCGCTGACCGCCACCCGCGAATATGTGGACGTGATCCGCCAAGTCCTGCGCCGCGAGGGGCCGGTGGCCTCGGACGGGCTCTTCCACCCGCACCCCTACCGCGGGGCGGACGGCACCGGCCTCGGCAAGCCGCTCAAGCCCATCACCCACCCGCTGCGGGCGGGCATTCCGCTCCTCCTCGGCGCCGAGGGCCCCAAGAACATCGTCCAGACCACCCGGATCGCGGACGGCTGGCTGCCGCTGTACTGGTCACCGCAGCGCACCGAGGTCTACCGGGCGTCGCTGGCGGACGCCCCGGACGGGTTCCTCATCGCGCCCATGGCCCGCGCCGTGGTCTGTGACGACATCGCCGAGGGGCTGCTGCCGGTGAAGGCCATGCTCGGCTTCTACATCGGCGGGATGGGCCACGCCGCAAAGAACTTCCACGCCGATCTGATGGCGCGGATGGGGTTCGAGGAGGAGGCCCTGGCGGGTGCAGCGGCTCTTCCTCGACGGCCGCAAGGAGGAGGCCGTCCGCGCCGTTCCGGACGCCTTCGCCGACGAGATCTCCCTGGTCGGTCCGCGGGAACGGATCGCCGAACGGCTGGAGTTGTGGCGCGCGGGCCCGGTCACGGATCTGCTGGTCACCGCCCCGGACCCGCACACGCTACGGGTACTGGCCGAACTGAACTCCTGAGCCCGGCCGGTCGCTCACTCGAAGGTCGCCCACTCCAGCCACCGGTCGAGGAGGTCGCGCTCGCCCAGTACCTGGACCCGGTCGCTGCCGGCGGGCAGCCGGCGGTAGAGGACCTGGAGCACATCGGTGAGGGGGCCGCGCAGCGCGACCGCCGCCTTCTCATGGGTGCGGCGGTGGGTGGGCGCCTCCCCCGTGAGGTCGAGCAGCCACTCGGCGTCCAGGCCGGGCGGGGCGTCGGTGGCGTGAACGTGAATCGTCCGGCCGGGGCCGGACAGCCCGGCCCCGCGCTCGGCGAAGCGGGCCACCACCATCGGCAGTTCGCCGATCTGCAGCCACTCCTCCAGACAGTCGGCGGCGACCGGCGCCGGGACGTCGAAGGGGACACCGGCGGCCAGCGCGGCATCGGCCCGGTGGATGACCGTCTCATGGGTCATCCGGCGGGCCCAGAACCCCGTGTTCCGCGCCGTCGTCCAGCTCCAGACCTCCGTGTCGGGGCCGGCCTCCCGCAGCGCGGCGACGGTCTGTTCGGCGCCCGCCGCCAGCCAGGCGTCCAGCGCCGCCGCGTCCTCGCCCTCGGGTCCCTCACCCTCGGGGACGTCCGCGTCGTCGACGTTCTCCGCCGCCCGGGTGGCGACGATCGTGCCGACCCAGCGGTGCGCACCCCCCACATGCCGGGCGAGATCGGCCAGCGTCCAGTCGGGGCAGGTCGGCACGGTCGCCGAGAGGTCAGCTGTCCGCACGATCTCCCGGAACGCGTCGGTTTCGGCGAGGAATTGGGCGCAGTATTCCTCGTGAGTGAGGGATCCTTGGAGTGTCATGGGGCGCACAGTAATGCGCCCTCCCCCTCCCCGCGCCTCCTTTTCCGGGGTGCGCGCCGTCCTACGGAGCCGGCGGCCTGCAGCAGTCCGGGTCCAGCCCCGTCGGCAGCCACTCGCTCCCGAAGACCGAGGTGGTGGCCTCGTCGCCGCCCAGGGCCGCCACCGCGAGCAGCAGCGAACCGGCCGTCCAGGAGGTGAGTTCGCGGGGCCAGATCGCGTCGTCGTCGAAGACGTAACCGGTCCAGTACATGCCGTCCTCGGCGCGCAGGTGCTGGATCCACTTGAGGATCTGTACGGCTCGCTCGGACTCCCCCATCGCCCACAGCGCGAGCGCCAGTTCCGCGCTCTCCCCGCCGGTGACCCAGGGGTTGGGCAGCACACAGCGGACGCCCAGACCGGGCACGACGAAGCGCTCCCACTCCGCGTCGATACGCTCCCTGGCCGCCGCACCGCGGACCGCGCCGCCCAGGATCGGGTAGTACCAGTCCATGGAGTAGCGGGCCTTGTCGAGGAACCGCTCGGGGTGGCTGCGTATCGCATGGCCGAGGCTGCCGACCGCCAGTTCCCAGTCGGGCTGCGGCTCCTCGCGCTGTTCGGCGAGGGCGAGCGCACAGCGCAGCGCCTGGTAGACGGAGGACGAGCCGGTGAGCAGCGCGTCGTTCACGGGGGTGCCGTCGTCCTCGCGCTTCCAGCCGATCTCGCCGCCCGGCTGCTGCAGCTCCAGGACGTACTCGATCGCCGAGTGGACTGCGGGCCACATGCGGTCGAGGAAGGTCTCGTCGCCGGTGGAGAGGTAGTGGTGCCAGACGCCGACCGCGATATAGGCGCAGAAGTTGGTCTCCCGGCCGCGGTCGGTGGGCTTCTCGGCGTCGCCGTCGGCGTAGGCCGCGTACCAGGACCCGTCCGGGTTCTGATGCCGCACCAGCCAGTCGTACGCCGCCTCGGCGCGCTCGTGTTCGCCGGCCGCGTCCAGGGCCATGGCGGCCTCGGTGTGGTCCCACGGGTCGAGGTGGTGGCCCCGGAACCAGGGGATCGCGCCGTCCGGCCGCTGGACCGCCAGGATGCCGGCCACCGTGCGGGCCGCCTCTTCGGCGGTGAGCACCCCCGGCAGGACCAGCCGTTCGGTACGCCCGGGACTTGTCACTTGGCGGCCCCGGTGGAGTTCTTGGTGGCGGGCTTGGTGGCGGGCTTGGCCGCGGAAGTCCTGGAGGGGGACTTGGCGGGAGCCTTGGTGCCGGACTTGGCGCCGGACTTGGTGCCGGACGTGCCGCCCGGCTTGGTGCCTCGGGCGGGCTTCGGGGCGGCCGGCTCGGAGGGCGCGGCGGCCTGTTCGGCGGCAGCCGGCTCGGCGACGGCCGGTTCGGCGGCAGCCGCCGTCCCGGGCAGGTGCGGCTTGGTCGCGTAGACGACGAAGCTCTTGCCGATGACGGGGTTGAGCGCCCGCTCGGCGAGCCGGGTGGCCAGCGGCTTCTTCATGATGTCCCAGACCAGCAGCTTGTGGTACGCCTGCACCGGCAGCGCCTTGTCGTTGTCGACCCCGAAGGCGCACTTGAGCCACCAGTAGGGGCTGTGCAGCCCGTGCGCGTGGTGGGTGCCGTACGGCTCCAGTCCGGCCTCCCGCATCCTGCCGAGCAGTTCGTCGCCGCGGTAGATGCGGATATGGCCGCCCTCGACCTCGTGGTAGGCGTCGCTGAGCGCCCAGCAGACCTTCTCGGGGCCGTAGCGCGGGACGGTGACGGCGATCCGGCCGCCGGGACGCAGCACCCGGACCATCTCGGCGAGCACCCCCTTGTCGTCCGGGATGTGCTCCATGACCTCGGAGATGATCACGACGTCGAAGCTGTCGTCGGGGAACGGCAGGTTCAGCGCATCGCCCTCCATGGCGGTGGCGGAGGCGCCCGCCGGGGCCTCGCCCGCCTCCTCCATCGCGGCGAACCACTTGGCGACCTCGCGGATCTCCTCGCCATTCTGGTCGAGGGCGACGACCTGCGCGCCGCGCCGGTAGCACTCGAAGGCATGCCGGCCGGCGCCGCACCCCAGGTCGAGCACGCGATCGCCCGGAGCGAGCGGGAAACGGGAAAAGTCGACGGTCAGCACGGCGTTCTGCTTTCGTCCGGCGGTTGGTGGCGGTGTGGCTGCGGAAAGAGGGCGGGGCCGGCCGGGCCGCTAGACGTGTCCGGCGGTGCTCGGCGCGGGCGCGGCGTGGGCGGCCTTGTCGGACGTGGCCCGCAAGGAGGTACGGGCGGCGTCCCGGCCGCCCTGGAGGGCGATGGCCTCGCGGTAGCGCTCGGCGGTGCCGAGGGCGGCCTGGCGCCAGGTGAAGCGGGCCAGTACCCGTTCCCGGCCGGCCGCGCCGAGCCGTCGGCGCAGGGTCTCGTCGCCCAGCAGCCGGAGCAGTCCGCCCGCCAGCGCGCCGGCGTCGCCCGGCGGCACCGCGAGGCAGGTCTCGCCGTCCGGCCCGGCGACCTCGGGGATCGCGCCGCCGGTGGTGGCCAGCAACGGGGTGCCGGTGGCCATCGCTTCGGCCGCGGGCAGCGAGAAGCCCTCGTAGAGGGAAGGGACACAGGCGATCTGGGCGCTGCGGACCAGGTCGACGAGTTCGCCGTCGGTGATGCCCTTGACGAATTCGATGGCACCGGACAGCCCGAGCCGTTCGATGGCGGCGGCGACCGGCCCGTCGTCGGCGCGCTTGCCGACGACCACCAGATGCGCGTCGGGGTTCTCGGTGCGCACCTTGGCCAGCGCCTCGACCAGGTGGATCAGACCCTTGAGCGGCACATCCGCGCTGGACGTGGTGACGATGCGGCCCGGCACCTCGGCGACCGACGCATCTGGCGAGAACAGGTCGGTGTCGGCGCCGATATGGACCACGTGGATCCGGCCTGCGGACACCCCGAGGTCGTCGACGATCTCCTGGCGGGAGGAGCCGGAGACGGTCAGCACCGACGGCAGCCGCCGGGCGACGCGCTTCTGCATGCGGGTGAAGCCGTACCAGCGGCGGACGGAGGCGCGGCGCTTCCAGCCGTCGGCGGCCTCCAGATCGAGCCGCCGGTCGACGGTGATGGGGTGGTGGATGGTGGTGACCAGCGGGGCGCCGAGCGCGCCGGGGCCGCCGAGCAGGCCGTAG
This sequence comes from Streptomyces sp. Edi2, assembly GCF_040253635.1. Taxonomy (NCBI): domain Bacteria; kingdom Bacillati; phylum Actinomycetota; class Actinomycetes; order Kitasatosporales; family Streptomycetaceae; genus Streptomyces; species Streptomyces sp. Edi2. Next base: position 2,591,840 of record NZ_JBEJGX010000003.1, read on the forward strand.
CCGAGGGTCTGGTTGTCGTGGACGACATCGAACTGGCCGCGGCGGGCGGCGAGATGGCGCCGGGCCCGCAGGGAGAAGGTCAGCGGCTCGGGGAAGCCGCCGGTCCACATCGTGCCGACCTCGAGCGCGTCGATCCAGTCGCGGTACTCGCCCGGCTTCGGCGTGCGGAACGGGTCCGGCTGGCGGTAGAGGTCCAGGCTGGGCAGCTCGGTCAGGGGCACCCCCTCGTCCAGGACGGGGTAGGGCTGGGCGCCGATGACCTCGACGGTGTGGCCGAGGCGGGCCAGTTCGCGCGAGAGGTGGCGTACATAGACACCCTGGCCGCCGCAGAACGGGTTCCCCTTATACGTGAGCATCGCGATGCGCAGGGGACGCTCACCGTTCGACGGGGCGGAGGCCGGGGAGGCCTCTGCGGGGCGAGGCGCGGCTGCCTGGACGGCCTCTGCGGTCACGCTCGGCCCCCTTCTCACTGGACTTTCGCCGGAGCGTAACCGCTGGCGGTAATCTAGAACAAGTTTCAGAACTGATGGGCTACTCATCAGTTCACCCAGCTTCGAATCTACCGGCCGAGAACGAGGCGAAAAGAGCCGCACCAGGTGATTCGCGCCACCACCCGCCCCCCTGCCATGCTGTGCCGAGCACACCACCGGCACTCACCGCATCGCGGACGGAATGCCACGGAATGGGAAATATGACTACGGAATCCAAGGCGGCCAGACCGACCCTTCCCGCGAGTCCTCCCCTGACCGAGCGTCAGGAGGCGCGGCGCCGCCGCATCCTGCACACCAGCGCCAAACTGGCGTCCCGTGGCGGCTTCGACGCCGTGCAGATGCGCGAGGTCGCCGAGTCCTCGGGCGTCGCGCTCGGCACCCTCTACCGCTACTTCCCCTCCAAGGTGCATCTGCTGGTCGCCACCATGCAGGACCAGCTCCAGCACATGCACGAAACGCTGCGCAAGCGCCCGCCGTCGGAGCAGGACCCTGGCGCCCGCGTCGCCCAGACCCTGATGCGGGCCTTCCGCGCACTGCAGCGCGAACCGCATCTCGCGGACGCGATGGTGCGCGCGCTGACCTTCGCCGACCGTTCCGTCAGCCCCGAGGTCGACACCGTCTCCCGGCTGACCACCGCGATCATCCTCGACGCGATGGCCCCACCCGTCGCCCACCACCACCCTTCGCAGGAGCTGGCGCGCCCCTCCATCTCGCCCACCCCCGAACAGCTCTCCGCGGTCCGGGTCATCGAGCACACCTGGCACTCGGCGCTGATCACCTGGCTGTCGGGACGGGCCTCGATCGCCCAGGTGAAAATAGACATCGAGACGGTGTGCCGGCTGATCGGCCTGACCGCGCCGGACGCGCCCGGCGCGCCCGGCACGTCCGCGGCCCACACCGCCCACACCGCGGAGCGTTAACCCCGCGCCTCACCTGGGTAGTTGGCCCGTAGGGGGCCTTCCGCACCCCTACGGGACCGCCGCCCCCGCCCCCTACGGGGCCACCTCCCCCGCTCTTACGGCCGCCTCTCCCCAGGCCTTCCCGCGCTCCCCGGACCGTCCTTCCCCCGGACCCGCCCAGCCCCGGGCCGCTCACTCCTCCGGCGGGAAGACCGCCTCGCCGCTGCCGGCCACGGTCAGGGTGATCGCCTCCACGGGGCACCCCTCGGCCGCCGCCAGCACGCTCTCGCCGGCATCCGTCTCCGGCGCCACCGGGTGCGACTGCCGGGCCGAGTCCAGCCGGAAGCCGTCCGGCGCCGCGGCGGCGCACATCCCCGACCCGATGCAGACGCCGCGGTCCACCTCCACCTGCCAGCGGTCCCCCATCAGGCACCGGCCGGCAGATGGATCATCTTGTGCTCCAGATAGGCACCGAACCCCTCGGGCCCGAACTCCCGCCCGATGCCGGAGTTCTTGTAGCCGCCGAAGGGGCCGAGCATGTCGATGCTGAAAGTGTTCACCGAGTACGTCCCGGTGCGCACCTGCCGCGCGAGGTCGATGCCGTGGCCGACGTCGGCCGTCCACACCGAGCCGGAGAGCCCGTAGTCGGAGTCGTTGGCGATCCGTACCGCCTCGGCCTCGTCGTCGTACGGGAGGAGGCAGATGACCGGGCCGAAGATCTCCTCGCGGGCGATCCGCATGGAGTTGGCGACCTCGCCGAAGAGGGTCGGCTCGACGTACCAGCCCGTCGGCTGCCCCTCGGGCCGGCCGCCGCCGGTGAGGACCTTGGCGCCCTCCTTCCGGCCGAGCTCGATGTAGTCCAGCGAGCGCTGCTGCTGGCGGCGGGCCACCAGCGGGCCGAGTTCGGTGGCCGGATCCAGCGGGTCGCCGACGGTGAGCGCGGAGGCCGCCGCGGTGAACCGTTCGGCGATCTCGTCGTAGTGGCTGCGCGGGGCGAGGATCCGCGTCTGGGCCACACACGCCTGGCCGTTGATCATCCAGGCGAACGGCACGATGCCGGCCACCGCGGCGTCCAGGTCCGCGTCCGGCAGGATCACCGCCGCGGACTTCCCGCCCAGCTCCAGCGTGACCCGGCTGAGGTTCCGGGCCGCGACCTCCATGACCCGCTTGCCCGCCGCGACCGAGCCGGTGAACGACACCTTGTCCACGCCGGGGTGCCCGACCAGGTACTCGCTCACCTCGCGGTCCGCCGGGAGGATCGACAGCACACCCCGCGGCAGCCCGGCCTCCGTCGCGATCTCCGCGAGGAGGTACGCGTCCAACGGGGTCTCCGGGGACACCTTCAGCACCACCGAGCAGCCGGCCAGCAGCGCCGGGGCGAGCTTGGCGGCGGCGGTGAACTGCGGGACATTCCAGGGCACGACGGCAGCGACCACCCCGGCCGGCTCCCGCCGCACCAGCAGCGGCCCCAGCACCCCGTCCCGCCGCTCCTCGAACGGGAAGTCACGGGCCACGGTCAGCGCCGCGTCCCACGCCAGCATCGCGGCCAGCGACTGCACCATGACGCCGGAGGTGAAGGGCGTGCCGTTCTCGGAGCTGATGACCTTGGCGATCTCCTCGCTGCGGGCCGCGAAGGCGTCCTTGATCCGGGTCACCACCGCGATCCGGTCCGCCAGCGGGGCGTTCGCCCACACCCCGGAGTCGAACGACGTACGGGCCGCGGCCACCGCACGGTCGACATCGGTCCGCGAGGCGTGCGGCACCCGGCCGATGACCTGTTCGGTGTGGGGCGAGACGACCTCGATCACGTCCTGGCCGGCTGGATCGGCCCACTCACCGCCTATGTAGAGCTGTCCGTGCTCGACGAGGTCGCTCATCGCTGCCGCCTCCTGCGGGTTGGCCGCCTGTTCGGCGATCCCTGAGGGTTCCGGGGGTGCTGGTCGCTTTCAGGAACTGATACCAGTTCTAGTGGGAGGAGTCCACGGTACGAGACCGAATCCCAACTCCCGCTGCAACGCTGGTCACTTCGCGAGGTGACGACATGGCACTTCGCGGTGCAGGCCAGTCTCATTGAAACCAGTTCTAGTTATAGTGAGGCCGGGTACCGGGTGTACGGCACACCGAGAGGGGACCGGGATGACGCCGCAGGTGACCGACCACAAGGGCGGGGTGTGGAGCATCGCCGTCCCCATCCCGGACAACCCGCTCGGACACACCCTCGTCCACCTCCTGGAGACCGACCGCGGACCGGTGCTCATCGACACCGGCTGGGACGACCCGGACTCCTGGAAGACGCTCGTCGCCGGCATCGGCGCCTGCGGCTTCGCGCCCGCCGATCTCCACGGCGTCCTGATCACCCACCACCACCCCGACCACCACGGCCTCTCGGCCAAGGTGCGGGAGGCCTCCGGAGCGTGGATCGCGATGCATGCCGCGGACACCGCCGTGGTCCGCCGCACCCGCGAGGCCGAACCGGGCCGGTGGCTCGACCGCCTGACCGCCAGGCTCGCGGCGGCGGGCGCGCCCGACGAGCATCTGGCACCACTGCGGGAGGCACGCGCGCAAGGCCGTGGCCGGAAGTTCCCCGGGCAGGGGGCCGCACTGCCCGACCGCGACATCGGCCCCGGTGAGCTGCTCGACCTGCCGGGGCGCCGGGTGCGCGCCCTCTGGACACCGGGGCACACCCCGGGGCATGTGTGCCTCCACCTGGAGGAGGAGCACCCCTCGGGGCGGGCCGGCGGCTTCGGCCGGCTCTTCTCCGGCGACCACCTCCTCCCCGGCATCACCCCGCACATCGGCCTGTACGAGGACCCTGAGATCCCGGAGGACCCGGATGACCCGGAGGGGGCCACCGCCCCCGACCCCCTGGGCGACTATCTCGACTCCCTCGAACGCGTCGGCAGGCTCGCCCCCGCCGAGGTGCTGCCCGCCCACCAGCACGCCTTCACCGACGCCGGCGGCCGGGTACGCGAGCTCATCGCGCACCACGAGGAACGGCTCCGCCGGCTGCGGGCGCTGCTCCGCGAACCCCGTACCCCCTGGCAGCTCGCCATGGCCATGGAGTGGAACCGCCCCTGGGAGCAGATCCCTTACGCCTCCCGCAACATCGCCGTCTCGGAGGCCGAGGCCCATCTGCGCCGTCTGGTGAAACAGGGGCAGGCGGAGCGGGTGCCGGGGTCCGATCCGGCGCGGTACCAGGCGGTGTGAGGGGGACGGGCTCAGGGGCAGAGGGAGGGGGCGGCTCAGGGCAGAGGGAGGGGACGGCTCAGGGGCAGAGGCAGGGACGGGCCCGTACGCTCCCCGGCCCCGCCCCGGCCCTCCCCGGCGCGGAGCCGGTTCGTACGGGCGAGCGAGTGGCCCGGCGGGCGCCGGTTAAGGTGTGCGGGACAACTTCATCCGTACCCGATCGGGGGAAGCCGGTGGAAATCCGGCGCTGACCCGCAACCGTGAGGACGGCCTCGTCCGCACCGTGCCCCAGGCCCGGCGTGGCGGGCCGTACGAGCCGGAGCACCCGACCGGGCACGGCCAAGGCTCCCGCCACCGAACCACCCGCCCGTGCGGACGGCCGGTGCGCGGCACCGTCGAGGTATACGGAGCTGAGCCCGGTGCCACCGCGGCCGATGTACGCATCGGCGCGCGAGTGGCCGGCCGAGCGCGGCTGCGTAGCATCGCCGCGACCCGACCCGAGAGGCACCGACCCGATGGCCCCCATGGCTTCCATGGCTCACCCGGCCCCTTCGACGCATTCCGTCGCCTTCCTGGCGCGCCGCGCCGCCACGGCGCTGGCGGCCGTGGCGGTGCTGGGCGCGGCCGCTGCCCCCGCCGCGTACGCCGACTCGGCGTCCGCCTCCCCCAAGAAGCTGCCCGACGGGCTGTACGGCACCAAGGACCCGCAGTACGACGGCGTCTGGCGGCAGTCCCTCGCGCTGCTGGCCCAGGACACCGTGGGCATACGCCCCGCGGCGTCGGCCGTGCAGTGGCTGGCCGGGCAGCAGTGCGCCGACGGCTCGTTCACCGCCTTCCGGGCCGAGCCGGGCACGCCCTGCGACGCCAAGACCCCGCGGGACACCAACCAGACGGCTGCCGCGGTGCAGGCGCTGGCCGCGCTGGGCGGGCACGGGGACACCGTGAAGAAGGCCGTGAGCTGGCTGGAATCGGTGCAGAACGACGACGGCGGCTGGAGCTCGATGGCCGGCTCGGCCAGCGACGCCAACTCCACTTCCGTGGTCATCGGCGCGCTCGCCGCGGCGGGTGAGAAGCCGCGGTCCGTGACCTCGAAGAAGGGCGGCAAGACCCCCTACGACGCGCTGCTCACCTTCCGGCTGGGCTGCGAGGCGAAGGAGGGCGCGCACGGCGCGTTCACCTTCCAGCTCAAGGGGGCGGCCCCGAACGCGGACGCCACCGCGGCCGCCGCGACCGGAGCGCTCGGCAAGGGCTTTGTCGTCGAGCCGGCCGGCAAGGGCGCGGACACCCCCGTCAAGCCGCTGAGCTGCAAGGACGGCGACGACAAGAAGGCGGGCAGCAGCGATCCGGCACAGGCGGCGGAAGGCGGTGCCGGTTACCTCGTCGCTCAGCTCGGCAAGAACGGGCAGCATCTGCTCTCCGCGATGCCGGGCGCAAAGGAGCAGCCCGATGTGGGCAACACCGCCGACGCCGTGGTGGCGCTGGCGGCCGGCGCGCACACCACCGCCGCCGCGAAGCCGCTGAAGTGGCTGGAGAAGAACGCGGCGGGCTGGGCCAAGCAGAACGGCCCCGCCGCGTACGCCCAGTTGGTGCTGGCCGCGCACGCCACCGGCACCGACCCGCGCTCCTTCGGCGGCACCGACCTGGTGGCCGCGCTCAACGCCACCGGCCCCGCGCCGGCCGCCGCGGCGGCGAAGGACGGCAAGGACGCCGACGGCTCCCAGGGCGGCGGCTTCGGCCTGGTGTGGATCATCGGCATCGGCCTCGCCATCGGTGCCGGCATCGGCTTCCTGCTGAGCAGCCGTAAGAAGACCCAGCTCTGATGCGGCGTTCCCGTCCGGTGCGGCCTCCCCGTCCGATGCGGCGTTCCAGGATGGCCGGGGCCGTGCTGCTGGCCGGTGCGGTCGCCGGCCTGGCCGCCGGGCCCGCCCAGGCGCAGGAGTACCGCTACTGGTCCTTCTGGCACGGCAAGGGCAGCTCCTGGGCGTATGCCACCGAAGGTCCGGCCACGCTGCGGCCGGCCGACGGCGCGGTGGAGGGCTTCCGCTTCGCCGTCAGCGCCGACTCGGCCGCGGCCGGAAAGCCCCGTGCCGCCGCCGGCTTCGACGCGATCTGCCACGGCACCCCCGCGAAGGACGGCCGCAAGCGGGTCGGCATCGTCCTCGACTTCGGCACCGCGAAGGATGCGCCCGGCGGGGAGCGGCCGCCGAAGGCCCGGACGGAGTGTGCCCAGGTGGCGGAGGACGCCTCGGCGGGCGAGGCGCTGGCGGCGGTCGCCCGGCCGCTGCGCTATGACTCCCGCGCCCTGCTGTGCGCCATCGACGGCTATCCGACGGCGGGGTGCGCGGACCAGGTGGAGGGGGCCAAGGAGCCCGCGTCGTCCGCCGGGCCGTCTTCGGGCGCGGCGGACGACGGGAGTGCCGCGGGCAGCGGCGATGACGCGAACAGGGAGGGCGGCGCGAGCGGTGCGGGCGACGGCGGCCCGTCCGCCGGGCTGGTCGGCGGGGTCACGGCCGTCGTCGTACTGGGCGCGGCGGCGGTGTGGCAGGCGCGCCGCCGACGCGGATGAGCGCCCCGCAGGCGACCCGCACCACCGCGCTGCACGCCGGCGCCTGGTGGCTGTGGGCACTCGGCCTGGCCACCGCGGCTTCCCGCACCACGAATCCCCTGCTGCTGGGGCTGCTGGTGGGGGTGGCCGGCTATGTCGTCGCGGCCCGCCGTACGAACGCGCCGTGGGCCCGTTCGTACGGGGCGTTCGTCAAGCTCGGGCTGGTCGTGATCGCCATCCGGCTGCTCTTCGCCTTCGTCCTCGGCTCGCCGATCCCCGGTACGCACACCCTGGTCACGCTGCCCGAAGTGCCGCTGCCCGACTGGGCGAAGGGCGTCCGGATCGGCGGCCGGGTCACTGCCGAGGGCATGGTCTTCGCGCTGTACGACGGACTGAAACTGGCCACCCTCCTCATCTGCCTGGGCGCCGCCAATGCCCTGGCCAACCCGGCCCGGCTGCTGAAGTCGCTGCCGGGTGCGCTCTACGAGGCGGGCGTCGCGGTCGTCGTCGCGATGACCTTCGCGCCGAACCTGGTCGCCGATGTCCAGCGGCTGCGTGCCGCGCGCCGGCTGCGCGGCCGCCCGGACCGCGGTTTCACCGCGCTCCTCCAGGTCGGGTTGCCGGTCCTGGAGGGAGCTCTGGAGCGCTCGGTGGCGCTGGCCGCGGCCATGGACGCGCGCGGCTACGGCCGTAGCGCCGAGGTGCCGTCCGCGGTACGGCATCTCACTTCCGTCCTCACGCTCGGCGGGCTGCTCGGTATCTGCGCCGGGACGTACGGGCTGCTGGGCGACGCCGGCGGCGGCTACGGGCTGCCGCTGCTGCTGGCCGGGCTGGCGGCGGCGCTCGCCGGGCTGTGGCTCGGCGGCCGCCGGTCGGTGCGCAGCCGCTACCGGCCCGACCGGTGGGGCGCCCGGGCCTGGCTGGTCGCGGGCTCCGGCATCGCCGTCGCGGCCCTGATGATCTGGGCGAACGACTACGCGCCCACCGCCCTCCACCCGCCCGCCGTCCCGCTCACCGCCCCGGTCCTCCCCCTCTGGCCGGCCGCCTCCGTTCTCGTGGGGCTGCTGCCCGCGTTCGTCGCCCCGCTCCCGCCGGGCACGGGCCGGGCGGACAGGGCGGACCGGACGGAACGAGCGAACCGAAGCGACAGGGCGGACGGAGCCGACGGGGTCGACGGGACTGACGGGACCGACGGCCCGGGCCGAACCGGCAGGGCGAGCAGAACAAGCAAGGCAGACAAGGCAGCCGGGGCCGCGTCCCATGGCCGTACCCCCGATGGCGATCCGCATCCGAAGGAGCCCACCCAGTGATCCGGTTCGAGCAGGTCTCGGTCACCTACGGGGACGCCGCGGCGCCCGCCGTCCAGGGCGTCGACCTGACCGTCCCCGAGGGCGAACTCTGTCTCCTGGTCGGCCCTTCCGGCGTCGGCAAGTCCACTGTCCTGAACGCCGTGTGCGGCCTCGTCCCGCACTTCACCGGCGGCACCCTGCGCGGCCGGGTCAGCGTCGACGGACGGGACACCCGCACCCATAAACCGCGTGAACTGGCCGATGTGGTCGGCACCGTGGGCCAGGACCCGCGGGCGCACTTCGTCACCGACACCGTCGAGGACGAACTCGCCTACGGGATGGAGTCGCTGGGCCTCGCCCCCGACGTGATGCGCCGCCGTGTCGAGGAGACCCTGGACCTGCTGAGCCTGGCCGAGCTGCGCGACCGCGCCCTGACCACCCTCTCGGGCGGCCAGATGCAGCGGGTGGCGATCGGCTCGGTGCTCACCACCCACCCCAAGGTCCTGGTCCTCGACGAGCCGACGTCGGCACTCGACCCCGCCGCCGCCGAAGAAGTCCTCGCCGTCCTCCAACGCCTGGTCCACGACCTCGGCACCACGGTCCTGCTCGCCGAACACCGCCTGGAGCGCGTGGTCCAGTACGCCGACCAGGTCATCCTGCTCCCGTCCCCCGGCGCACCCCCGGTCATCGGCACCCCCGCCGACATCATGGCCGTCTCCCCCGTCCACCCCCCGGTGGTGGCCCTGGGCCGTCTGGCCCGCTGGTCGCCCCTCCCGCTGTCCGTACGCGACGCCCGCCGGAAGGCCGCGCCCCTGCGCGAGCGGCTGGCGGGAGTCAGGCCACCGGCACCGGAGACGGGTACGGGTACGGGTACGGGTACGACCGGAGGTCCGGGCCCGGGGAGCACGCCGGTGGTGCCGCCCCCGGCTCCTGCAGGCTCCCCGGCCTCTGCAGGCTCCCCCGCCGGTGCCGCCGCGGTCGTCCGTGGGCTCAGTGTCCGCCGGGGGCGGACGGAGGCGCTGCACCAGGTGGATCTGACCGTGCGGGGCGGCGAGATGCTGGCCTTGATGGGGCGGAACGGCGCGGGGAAGTCCACCTTGCTCTCCACGCTCGTCGGTATGCACGCACCGTTCTCCGGGACGGTGCGGGTCGGTGGCGTCACCCCGCACCGCACCAGCCCGCGGGACCTCCTGCGGCATGCCGGTCTCGTCCCCCAGGAGCCTCGTGACCTCCTGTACGCCGACACGGTCGCGGCCGAGTGCGCCGCGGCCGACCAGGACGCGGACGCCGCCGCCGGCAGCTGCCGGGCCCTGGTCACCCGGCTGCTGCCGGACGTCCCCGACTCCGTCCATCCCCGCGACCTGTCCGAGGGCCAGCGCCTCGCCCTGGCCCTGGCCATCGTGCTGACCGCCCGCCCTCCGCTGCTCCTTCTCGACGAGCCCACCCGTGGCCTGGACTACGCCGCCAAGGCCCGGCTGATCGAGGTGCTGCGGGCCCTGGCCGCCGAGGGCCACGCCATCGTCCTGGCCACCCATGACGTGGAACTCGCCGCCGAACTGGCCCACCGGGTCGTTCTCCTGGCCGACGGTGAGATCGTCGCCGACGGTCCCACCGATGAGATCGTGGTCTCCTCTCCTTCCTTCGCGCCGCAGGTCGCCAAGGTGCTGTCCCCGCTGCCCTGGCTGACCGTTGCCCAGGTGGCCCACGCCCTGGAGGCCGCCACGTGAGCACCCGCCCTGGAGGCCGTCGCATGAGCGCACACTCTGAAGGCCGCCGCTTGAGCGCACGCCCCGGGAGCCCCGCATGAGCGCACCCCCTCACCCGCCGGAGGGCGACGGTCCGCGCACCGTGCCCGGCCGCCAGGCCCGTGCCGTACGGCTCGGGCCCCGCTCCGTCGCCGCGCTGGTCCTCGTCTCGGCCATCGGCGTGATGGCCTTCGGGTGGCCGCTGCTCGCCGACTCCGCCTCCGGGCTCGCCCATTCCCGGGACGCGCCCTGGCTGTTCGCCGCGTTGCTGCCGATGCTGCTCGCCGTGGTCGTGGCGACCATCGCCGACACCGGCCTGGACGCGAAGGCCATCGCGATGCTCGGCGTCCTGGCCGCGGCCGGGGCCGCGATGCGCCCGCTGGGTGCGGGGACGGCCGGCATCGAGCCGATGTTCTTTCTGATGGTGCTGGCGGGGCGGGTGCTCGGGCCCGGCTTCGGGTTCGTGCTGGGGTCCGTGTCGATGTTTGCCTCGGCACTGCTGACCGGCGGTGTCGGCCCGTGGATGCCGTTCCAGATGCTGTCGATGGGGTGGGTGTCGATGGGCGCCGGCCTGCTGCCGGGGCCCGACCGGCTGCGCGGCCGCCGTGAACTGGCCGTGCTCGCCGCCTACGGAGCTGTCTCCGCCCTCCTCTACGGCCTGGTCATGAACCTTCAGGGCTGGCCCTACATCGGCGGCCTGGCTTCGGGCGTCTCCTTCGTCCCCGGAGACCCGCTCGACCAGAACCTCGCCCGCTACCTCGCCTACTGCCTGGCCACCTCCCTCGGCTGGGACGTCCCCCGGGCCCTGGTCACCGTCCTCCTCACCTGCACCCTGGGCGGCACCGTCCTCAAGGCCCTGCGCCGCGCCACCCGCCGCGCAGCCTTCGACGTCCCCGTCTCCTTCCCTTCCGATCCGCCCTCGGGGACCGCCGCCCCGTAATGCGAGGGGCCGCCGCCCCGTGACACCCGGGGGACCGCCGGTGCGGTGCTGCGCCCCGGGGCAGCACGCCGGAGGGGCCTGCCGCCGTCCGGAGCGGTGTCAGCGGGCGACGGGCAGGGCGCGGGCTATGGACGGTTCCGAGCGCAGGAACGAGGCGCCGTGGCCGGCGTCGGCGCCCTGGTCGACGACCGTGGCCCGGGTGCCGTGGCCGGCCAGCTCCTTTTCGCAGCTACGGGCGTTGGCTATGGGTACGTCACGGTCGCCGGTGGCGGTGTACAGGGTGATCCGCACGCCCCGGCCCGGCTTCCAGTCGCAGGTACGGTCGTTGGCGCGGAGGGCTTCGAGCAGGGCGCCGGAAGGGTGCTGAAGCTTCTTGTACCAGGTCTCCGTGAGCAGGTCTTCGACTCGGCCGGGGAGCTTTTTGACGATGTCCTCCTCCGTGTGGCTGCCGTCGAAAAAGCCCTCGACGCGGTGGGCGTAGGGAGCACGGAACACTTCGCCCGGATCGCGGTAGAGCGGGTGCAGACGGTTCTGGGCGGTGAGGAAGAAGGAGAGGTAGTACACGGCGGCCCCGGGGGCGACCCGGCCGTCGAAGATGCCGGGGAGTTCGCTGCCGTCGAGGTCGTACGGCCCGCCGACCGGGGCGAGCATCCCCGGCCGGAACCGGGGATCGGCGCCGCGGCCGAGCGCACGGCCCAGTTCCATGGTGGCCTGCCCGCCCTGCGAGAAGCCGGTCAGCGACACCGTGCGGTCGAGAGTGACGCCGAGTCCCGGGGCGGCGGAATGCGCTGCCCGGAGCAGGTCGAGAGAGGCCGAGGCGGCGGACCGGGCGTCCATGTAGGGGTGGTGCCCTGGGCCGGTGCCGAGGCCGAGGTAGTCGGGGGCGAGGGCGGCGCGACCGGCCGAGGCGTACAGCACCGACACCGCGCGGTCGGCGCCTTCCGCCACCGACGGGGCGTCGCCGCGGTAGGCGAGGGTGCCGTGACCGTGGACGACCGGCGGGAGAGGATGACGGCCGCTGCCGACGGGGAGGGCGAGCAGGCCGGATGCGGTGGTGGGGCGGCCGTCGGGCGTGATCGTGCGGTAGACCAGGCGGTATGCGGCGACGCCGTGCCGGGCGGTGCCGGCCTCCAGGCCTTGCTTTTGCGCCTGGGCAACGACCTCGGCCCGATTTTGCCGGCCGAGGGGCGTGAGGGAGAGGAGCGTCCCGCGTTTCTGGCCTGTTCTTGGCGCGGAGTCGGTGGTCGCCCCTGAGGCGGTGCCGGCTCCCTGTGCGGCACCCGCAGGCAGATGTGCCGGTGCCGCCGACGCGGCCGGGGCCGTCGTCAGCGCGGCCAGCAGGAGAGCGGCGCCGGCGGCCAGTGCACGCGGCACGCGCCGTCGTCCGCGTGAGGTCCGCGGCTCGACCGGCGCACCGGACGCGGAGGACTGCGCATGCTGTTGCGGCGAGGCGTTCTTCGTCATGTCGTCGACGCTACGGAGATCGCGGACTCCGCAGAATGCGGTTTGCCACCCAACCGCCCTGTGGTTTTCCTCAGGTTGAGGAGGAGGCCCCCCGCAGCCCCGCACCCTCGGCGCAACCGTCCTTGCCAACGACACCGGCACTCATCGGCACCCGCTGCGTCGGCCCCTACAACCGCTGAATGATCGTCCCCGTCGCCAGCGCCCCGCCCGCGCACATGGTGATCAGGGCGAACTCCTTGTCCCGGCGTTCGAGTTCGTGCAGTGCGGTGGTGATGAGGCGGGCACCGGTGGCGCCGACCGGGTGGCCCAGGGCGATCGCGCCGCCGTTCACGTTCACCTTCTCCAGGTCCTGCTCGAAGACCTGCGCCCAGGAGAGCACCACGGAGGCGAAGGCTTCGTTGATCTCGACGAGGTCTATGTCCTTGAGGGACATCCCGGCCTTGCCGAGCACGGCGCGGGTGGCATCGATGGGGCCGTCCAGGTGGAAGTGCGGATCGGAGCCGACCAGCGCCTGGGCCACGATGCGGGCCCGTGGCTTGAGTTTGAGGGCGCGGGCCATGCGCTTGGAGGCCCACATGACCGCGGCGGCGCCGTCGGAGATCTGCGAGGAGTTGCCCGCCGTGTGGACGGCGGTCGGCATCACGGGCTTGAGGCCGCCCAGGGCCTCCAGGCTGGTGTCGCGCAGCCCTTCGTCGCGGTCTACCAGCCGCCACATGCCCTGGCCGGCGGCCTGTTCTTCCTCGGTGGTGGGGACCTGGACGGCGAACGTCTCCCGTTTGAAGCGTTCCTCGGCCCAGGCGGCGGCCGCCCGCTCCTGGGAGCGCAGGCCCAGCGAGTCGACGTCCGCGCGGGTCAGCCCCCGCTTGCGGGCGATCCGTTCGGCCGCCTCGAACTGGTTGGGCAGGTCGACGTTCCACTCGTCGGGCCAGGGCTTGCCGGGGCCGTGCTTGGAGCCGCTGCCGAGCGGCACCCGGGACATCGCCTCGACGCCGCAGCCGATGCCGATGTCGATGACACCGGCCGCGATCATGTTGGCGGTCATGTGATTGGCCTGCTGGGAGGAGCCGCACTGGCAGTCCACCGTGGTCGCGGCGGTCTCGTACGGGAGGCCCATCGCCAGCCAGGCGTTGCGTGCCGGGTTCATGGACTGCTCACCGGCGTGGGTGACGGTGCCGCCGACGACCTGTTCGACGCAGTCGGGCTGAATGCCCGTACGGGCGAGGAGTTCGCGGTATGTCTCGCCCAGGAGATAGGCGGGGTGCAGGTTGGCGAGCGCACCTTGGCGCCTGCCGATCGGGGTGCGTACTGCTTCGACGATGACGGGTTCCGCGGCCATGACTGACTCGTCCTCTCCTCGCGTCCGCGGGCGTCCCGGCACCCACGGAAGAAGAACTAGTACGCGTTCTAGTTCTGCCACAGTCTTATGAGCCGCCTCCCGGGGCGCAAGGGGCGTGCAACGCCCTTGTCCGGAAAGGGAGCCACCGAGACCCTTGCTACTTGCAGAACTCGTCACTACCTTCACCGCGACCCATATCTGATGCACTGTCAGACACCAGTGACGCCGGATGGACCAGGAGTCGCCGATGCCATGCCCCGCATTGCCCGAAGGGTTCGACTTCACCGACCCCGACGTCTACCAGTCCCGCGTCCCGCTCCCGGAGTTCGCACAGCTGCGGCAGACCGCGCCCGTGTGGTGGAACACCCAGCCGCACGGCATCGCCGGCTTCGGTGACGACGGCTATTGGGTGGTCACCCGTCACCAGGACGTCAAGGAGGTGTCCACCAAGCCGGAGATCTTCTCCGCGAACCTCAACACCTCGATCATCCGCTTCCAGGCGTCCATGACCCGCGACCAGATCGACGTCCAGAAGCTGATCATGCTGAACATGGACCCGCCCGAGCACACCCGGGTCCGCCAGATCGTGCAGCGCGGCTTCACCCCGCGCGCCATCCGCGCCCTGGAGGACGCGCTGCGCGACCGGGCGGCGCGCATCGTCGCCGAGGCGCGCCGGAAGGTCTCCGGCGACTTCGTCACCGATGTCGCCTGCGAACTCCCCCTCCAGGCCATCGCGGAACTCATCGGCATCCCCCAGGACGACCGGGCCCGGATCTTCGACTGGTCGAACAAGATGATCGCGTACGACGATCCCGAGCTGGCCATTACCGAAGAGGTCGGCGTCAACGCGGCCATGGAGCTGATCTCGTACGCCATGAACCTCGCCGCGGCGCGCAAGGAGTGCCCGGCCGAGGACATCGTCAGCCGGCTGGTCGCGGCGGAGCACGAGGGGAACCTCGGCTCGGACGAGTTCGGCTTCTTCGTGCTGCTGCTGGCGGTGGCCGGCAACGAGACGACGCGCAACGCCATCACCCATGGGATGCACGCCTTCCTCACCCATCCCGACCAGTGGGAGCTCTACAAGCGCGAGCGCCCCGCGACGACGGCCGAGGAGATCGTGCGGTGGGCGACGCCGGTGGTCTCCTTCCAGCGCACCGCCACCCAGGACACCGAACTGGGCGGGGCGAAGATCAAGAAGGGGCAGCGGGTGGGGATCTTCTACTCCTCCGCCAACCACGACCCGGAGGTCTTCGACCGCCCCGAGGTCTTCGACATCACCCGCGACCCCAACCCCCACCTGGGGTTCGGCGGCGGCGGGCCGCACTTCTGCCTCGGCAAGTCCCTTGCGGTCCTGGAGATCAACCTGATCTTCAACGCACTCGCCGACGCCATGCCCGATATCAGCCTGGCGGGCGACCCGCGCCGGCTCCGTTCGGCCTGGCTCAACGGGGTCAAGGAACTTCAGGTCCACTACGGCTGAGCGGCGCGACGGCCGACGGGGGGTGCCGACTGCCGGCCGGCGGCAGCCCGCTGTCGGCGGCGAGCCGCGGGCGACGGGCGGTGAGCTGCGGGCGGTGAGCTGCGGGCGGTGAGCTGCGGGCGGCTAAAGCCGGACCGGCGGTATGTCCGAAAACGGTTCCGCCCTCAAGCTTGCCAGCCGTCATGGGCAGACTTACATTCAACTCGCCGGTAACAATTGGTAGTTCGGCATTTTCGCGCACCGCTCGACACCGCGCACCCCCGAGCCGCACGACATCCCCCATGGATGCACAGGCCGGCTCCCCCGCGCGACTTCAGCACCACCCGCACCTTGCGGCATCCGCACCTCGCACCTCCGCACCCCCACACGTTCGACAGTGCGCTCCACCGCTCTTCGAAGGGGACACACCAACATGAAAGACGCACACGGCAGACCTGTCACGGGACGTATCAGCTGGCGGAAGTTCGCCGTGCTGTCCGTTCCGGCCCTCGCCGGCACCGCCGCCCTGGGCATCGCCCTGGCCAACGGGGCGCTGGCGGCATCGTTCGCCGTCTCGGGACAGCAGTTCAAGGTCTCCGCAGACAGCCTCACGGGCAAGGGCTTCGCCCAGTACGGCGGTGTGGACGCGAACGCCAGGGGAGATCTCCTGCCGGTCGCCGTCACCGCCATCAAGACGGCCCAGCTGGACCATCTGTGCCAGTCGGTCGTCACCCACCTGCCGGTCATCGGCGATATCTCGCTCAACCTCAGCGCCGGTACGGGCAGTAAGCCCGTCGAGGCGAGCGATCTCTTCGTGGACGCCACCCAGCTCTCCGGCAACGCGACCTTCCATCAGATCGAGATCGGCCGGGACGCCTCCACCCTCGACAAGGGTCCGGACAGCGCCCAGGGCATGCAGGACCTCTTCGCCCAGCAGGCCGATGACATCAACATCAGCAACCTCCGGCAGACCGCCTGGGCCACCAACGCGGGGACCTTCAAGCTGTCCGGCCTCAATATGAAGATCTCCAAGGGCAAGAAGGAATGCTTCTGACCTGGCGGCGCTGGCGGAGGGGGCGGCCCTTCTGGGGCGGTCTGGCGGCCGTCCTCGCCGGTGCCGAGATCTGCGCCATCCCGTTGGCACCACTGAAGATCATGCTGCAACAGGGCATCGCGGGTATCCCGTCCGTGCTGATGGGGCTGGTGATGATCGTGATGGGGCTCTCGGCGTGGTTCGCGCCGCACTACCGGGGCCTCGCGGGCGTGCTCACCGTGCTGTGTGCGGCGGCCGCGCTGGTGATGTCCAACCTGGGCGGCTTTCTGATCGGCACCATCATCGGGATTCTCGGCGGCTCGATGATCTTTGCCTGGCAGCCGGTCGTCCCGGCAGACCCGGGAACCGCCGCAGCCCCCGCAACCACCACACCCTCGGCAGCCTCCAGAACCTCGGCAACCACCGCAACCACCGCCGCTCCCGGGGCCGTTGCCGAGCCCGGAACCGTTGCCAACCCCCCGGCTGTTCCCGAGCCCGGGGGCAACACCCCCGCACCCAGCGAGCCGTAGGGCCTGTCCCCCGGCCCGCGGCCTCCCGTACGCGTATCCCCACGCCTTCGTCCGCGTACGGGAGCCGAGCGCTGCCCGCACCACCCGCCGCACCGCTCCCCTGGCACCCCACCCCTCAAAGGAGACCCACGATGACCATGACGTCTGCCGTCCGCCGGCCGGCCCGCCGGCGCGCCTTGCTCACCGCTGGTACCGGGATCACCGCGGCCCTCGGCCTGTCACTCGCCATGGCGGGCCCGGCGGCGGCACAGCCCGCCCCCGCGCCGTCCACCACGGCGGCGTCCACGACCGTGACCCCCGCAGGCCATGACTTCACCGCCACGCTCAGCGGCAAGGCCACCTTCAAGGCCGGTTCGGTGACCGTCACCTGCACGGTCTCCTCCTCCAGCGGGCAGGTCCCGGCCGCGCCCGGCAACCACAACCCCGCGGGCCCGGTGAGCAGTTCCACCACCCCGGCGACCTACAGCTCCTGCACGACGAGCATGCCCGGCGTCGGCGCGAGCGTCACCACCTCCGGTGCCTGGGGCGTGGCCATGCAGAACGGGGCGCCGGTGACCGCCGGACTGACCATCCCCGTCGGCGGTTTCGTGCTCAAGACCAGCGGTCTGGCGTCCTGCACGGTGACCGCGGCCCCCACCTCGGCGGCAACGGTGAACGGCACCTGGACCAACGGCGCGCCCTCCACTCTCGGCTTCGCCAACGCCCAGGTGCCGGTGAAGGTGACAGGCGGTTTCGGCTGTCCCACCAGTGCCACCAGCTCGACGTTCAACGCCGTCTACAAGGTGGCCGACACCACCGCGCCCGCCTCGCAGATCACTGTCACGGGCTGAGCGGCGGAGGGGGCACGGGTTTCGGGTGACGGGCCGCTGTGCGCGGGCGTCACCCGTTCCGCCCCACCGCGGGCCGCCGCGGTCGCCCTCACCGCCAGGCCAGGCCGGCGGCCGCCGCGGTCACCAGCGCCACCACGGCCACCGTGCCGCTCAGGAGCCCGGTGACCAGCCGTCGCCGCAGAGCCCGGTAGACGCCCTCGTACTCGCTCCGCAGGGCGGTGCTGCGGACCGCGATGCGCTCCAGGTATGCCCGGGAGGTGTCGCGCTGGTCCTGGCAATAGCGCAATTCCACTTCCCACCGCTGGGAATCGGTGAGCCAGGGCAGGCCGTCGCAGAAGGCCCGCGCACGGCTGCGCGCCCGGTCCTTCTCCGCCTCCCAGAGAAGGAATCCCTCGATCTCGTTGATGGCCTGGTCCTGATCGAGCGGCACCTCCTCGCCCCTCCGTACTCCCTCGTCCCGCCATATTCCCTCGGCCGTTCCCGTTTCCCCGCCGCCGCGCATTCCTCGGTCCGCCCCCGATCCCTCGCCGCGCCACGTTCCTCCGCCCCGCCGTGCGCCCTCGTTCATATGCGTGCTCCGATTTCAGCCACCGGGGCTTTACCGGTATCGCCGAGGGCCCCGTTCTCCTGGGCGATCTCCGGGTGATGCAGGTCGAATGCCGGGGATTCGGAGCGAATACGCGGCAGGGTGAGGAAGTTGTGCCGCGGCGGCGGGCAGGACGTCGCCCACTCCAGCGAGCGGCCGAAGCCCCACGGGTCGTCGGCCTCGACCTTCTCGCCGTACTTCGCCGTCTTCCAGACGTTGTAGAAGAACGGCAGCAGGGAGAGCCCGAGGAGGAAGGAGAAGATGCTGGAGACGGTGTTCAGGGCGGTGAATCCGTCCGCGGCGAGATAGTCGGGGATACGCCGCACCATGCCCTCGGCGCCCAGCCAGTGCTGGACGAGGAAGGTGCCGTGGAAGCCCACGAACAGCGTCCAGAAGGTGATCTTCCCGAGCCGCTCGTCCAGCATCTTGCCGGTGAACTTCGGCCACCAGAAGTGGAAGCCCGCGAACATCGCGAACACGACGGTGCCGAACACCACGTAGTGGAAGTGCGCCACCACGAAGTACGAGTCCGAGACGTGGAAGTCCATCGGCGGCGAGGCCAGGATGACACCGGTCAGACCACCGAACGTGAAGGTGATCAGGAAGCCGATCGTCCACAGCATCGGCGTCTCGAAGGACAGTGAGCCCTTCCACATCGTGCCGATCCAGTTGAAGAACTTCACACCGGTCGGCACAGCGATCAGGAACGTCATGAACGAGAAGAACGGCAACAGCACGCCGCCCGTCACATACATGTGGTGCGCCCACACCGTGACCGACAGACCGGCAATCGACACCGTCGCCGCAATCAGGCCCATGTAACCGAACATCGGCTTCCGGGAGAACACCGGAATGACCTCGGAAATGATGCCGAAGAACGGCAGCGCGATGATGTACACCTCGGGATGCCCGAAGAACCAGAACAAATGCTGCCAGAGCAATGCCCCGCCATTTGCGGCATCGAAGACATGCGCCCCGAATTTACGGTCCGCCTCCAGCGCGAACAGCGCCGCCGCCAGCACCGGGAAGGCCAGCAGGACCAGCACACCGGTCAGCAGCACATTCCAGGTGAAGATCGGCATCCGGAACATCGTCATGCCGGGTGCCCGCATGCAGATGATCGTCGTGATGAAGTTGACCGAACCGAGGATCGTACCGAAGCCCGAGAAGGCCAGACCCATGATCCACATATCCCCGCCGATATTCGGGGAATGCACGGCGTCGGAGAGCGGTGCATACGCGAACCAGCCGAAGTCCGCCGCCCCTTGAGGCGTCAGAAATCCCCCCACCGCGATCAGCGAACCGAAGAGATAGAGCCAGTACGCGAACATATTCAGCCGGGGAAAGGCGACATCGGGCGCGCCGATCTGCAGCGGCATGATCCAGTTCGCGAATCCGGCGAACAGCGGCGTCGCGAACATCAGCAGCATGACCGTGCCGTGCATCGTGAACGCCTGGTTGAACTGCTCGTTCGACAGGAGCTGGTGGCCGGGACGGGCCAGTTCGGCGCGCATCAGCAGCGCCATCAGTCCGCCGACGCAGAAGAACGCGAAGGCGGTGACCAGGTACAGCGTGCCGATCGTCTTGTGGTCGGTGGTCGTCAGCCACTTCACGGGAGATCTCATGCCCCGTAGGTGTCCGCCGCCGCCGCGGACATCACCCCCGGCGGGGAACGGCGGCCCCGACAGCCGGTGGGAAGTCTCACCCCACCAGGGTGTGAAGATCGGGGCCATGCCGGACACCAAGGGTTCATGAGCACGGACGACGCCTTCGCCGAGGCCTATCGCGCGCACTACTGGGCGGTCAGCCGCTTTGTGGCGCGACGGCTGGACGGGCAGGCACACGAGGTCGAGGAAGTAGTGGCGGAGGTCTTCTCCATAGCCTGGAGACGCCGCACCGAACTCCCCGATGCGCCACTGCCCTGGCTGTACGGGGTGGCCCGGAACTGTCTGGCCAATACGGTGCGGGGGCTGGGCCGTTACCGGCGGCTGCTGCACCGGCTCGGCAACCACGAGGCGGCGCACCGGCAGCAGACCGTGGAGAGTCCGGACGCGGAGCGGCCCGGCTCCTGGGTGCACGAGGCACTGGCCCGGCTCTCCCCCGCCGACCAGGAGTTGCTGCGCCTGACGGCCTGGGAGGAACTGACCGTCGAGGAGTTGGCGGTGACCCTCGGATGCGGCCGGAGCGCGGCGGCCATGCGGCTGCACCGGGCGCGCGGCCGGCTCCGTACGCAGATCGAGCGGATGCGGCAGAGAGGCGCCGCCCGCCCCGACGCGCCCCCGCCACGGCCCGACGCGCCCCGTGCACAGCCACCGTCACCTCCTGCGCAGCCGCCCTCACCACCCGCGGCGCCCAGAGTGACCCACCACCCCGTACCGAGCCGAGCCGGAGGCCGCCGCCATGACTGAGGAACTGGAGCTGCTGCGGCAGGCCGACCCCGTCTCCGCCGAGGAGGGGCCCTGGCGCGACCGCCCGCTGACCGCGTCGGCCGAGGCCCGCCTGCAGGCGCTGACGGCCGGCGCCGCCCCCCGCGGCCGTCCGCGCCCCGTCCGCCGTCGCCGCCTGGTGCTGGGCCTGACCGCCGTGTCGTCGGCCGTCGCCGCCCTCGTGCTCACCTTTTCCGGGGCCGGCAGCGGCCCCGCCGTCGCGGCGCCCGTCGCCCTCGCCCTGCACGCCGATGCGCCCTCGGTCCCGCTGGACGTCCTGGCCCGCAGGGCGGAGGCCAGGGCGCGGGCGGCCGGTGCCGCGGACGGGCCGAGCCGGGGCAGCCATCTGCAGAGCTGGTACATGAGCATGGAGTCGGGCCCCGACGCCGATCCGCCCGTCACCGTGCCCGAGGAGCGCATCACCCGCTGGCACGACGACGGCAGCGGCTCGGAACTGGTCGTGGCCACCGACCCGCAGCACCCCGGCCGCCCGGTGATCCACGACAACGACGGCCACTGGCAGACCGTCAGCGACGGCAAGGTGCTGCACCGCAAGACCTATCCGGCGGGCTCGGAGGCCCAGCACAGCGGCCTCGCCTCCCGTACGAAGCCGTCGACCGACCCCGCGGAGCTGCGCGAACAGCTGTCATGGCTCTACGGCGGCCCCGGC
This sequence comes from Streptomyces sp. Edi2, assembly GCF_040253635.1. Lineage (NCBI taxonomy): Bacteria > Bacillati > Actinomycetota > Actinomycetes > Kitasatosporales > Streptomycetaceae > Streptomyces > Streptomyces sp. Edi2. The sequence continues at coordinate 2,613,269 of NZ_JBEJGX010000003.1, forward strand.
GGCACCCGTACGACTCCGGAGCTCCTGTCGGCGCTCTCCTCCTTCCGCCAGGAATGGACCCCGGGGCCGCGGGAGACGGCCGCCATCGTCCGGATGCTGGCCGATGCGGGCGGGCTGCGGCAGGCGGGCGTGGTCACCGACCGGATGGGCCGGCACGGGCAGGCGTATGTCTACGACGGTCCCGACGGCGCCGCGAACTCCACCCGCCAGATGGTGATCCTCGATCCGCGCACCGGCGAACTCCTGGGGCTGGAGATCACCTTCACCAAGGACGCACCGGAATTCAAGATCAAGTCGGGGGAGGTCATGTCGTACGAGGCGTGGATGCCGTGAGGTGTGGCTGCCGGGAGGCGTGGGTGCCATGAAACGTGGCTGCCGGGAGGCGCGGATGGGGTGAGGCGCGGCTGCCGGGAAGCCTGTCGGTGTGCCATGGCGGCCGGCCGGGCGGGCCCACGCCCGAGTGGCGGGGCCGGCAGTCATGGCTGACCCTTGAGGGAACGCGACGATCCACATCGGCGCGGCGGTCCGAAGTGCGCCGCCGCGCCGCATTCGTGCGTGCCGCGCTCCTTTCCTGCATGCCGCGCCGCTTTCCTCCATGCCGCGCCGCATTTGCGCCCGCCGCACCTCTTTTGCGCCCCGGCGCGGCACTCCCGTCACCCCGGCCCGCCGCGACCCACCCCTCCCTCCTCCACGTGGCACACCTCACAATCCGCCGAAGGTTGCAGCGGATCATCGCGATATGGATCACAGACATAAGCGTCGTGAATTGCTCTGCGACAGGGCGTTTCCCCAGCAAGGAGCGGGTATACGGCCACCTGCGCGGTCGTCCGCGCACTGTCCGTGATGATCCGGTCTGCCCCTATGGTCGACCTTTGCCCGCCGCTCCGTGGCGGGCTTGGGCCCGCCGCTCCGTGGCGGGCGGAGTCATGTTGTCGTCCAAAGAGAGCGCAGGCGAGCGAGCACGTGCCGACGCATTCCACCGTCGCCCCCGGGCCCCGTAACCCCGTCGGCAGCCGTGCCGACACCGCATCCGATCCGCAACGGGAGCGGGCCGGGGATCCGGCGCAGCAATCGTCGGACGCGGTGACCGTCGTCGATCCCGCGATGGTCAAACGCGCCGTGTCGGCGGCCGCGCTCGGCAATGCGATGGAGTGGTTCGACTTCGGCGTGTACAGCTACATCGCGGTCACCCTCGGACACGTCTTCTTCCCGTCCGGGAATCCGACCGCGCAGTTGCTGTCGACGTTCGGGGCGTTCGCCGCGGCGTTCCTGGTCCGCCCCATCGGCGGCATGGTCTTCGGGCCGCTCGGTGACAAGATCGGCCGCCAGAAGATCCTCGCCATCACCATGATCATGATGGCGGCGGGCACCTTCAGCATCGGCCTGATCCCGTCCTATGCCTCCATCGGCGTCGGGGCGCCCATCCTGCTGCTCGTCGCCCGCCTGGTACAGGGCTTCTCCACCGGCGGCGAATACGGCGGCGCCTCCACCTTCATCGCCGAGTACGCGCCCGACAAGAAGCGCGGATTCCTCGGCAGCTGGCTGGAGTTCGGCACGCTGGCCGGTTACGTCGGCGGCGCCGGCCTGGTCACGCTGATGACCGCGCTGCTGTCCACCGAGGACCTGACCTCCTGGGGCTGGCGCATCCCGTTCCTGATCGCCGGACCGATGGGCATCATCGGCCTCTACCTGCGGATGCGGCTGGAAGAGACCCCGGCCTTCGCCCAGTTGGAGAAGGAGGCGCGGAACAAGGAGAAGGAGCGCCGCGAGGCCGAGAAGCGGATCGGCATCCGCGAGATGATCTTCGGTCAGTGGCGGTCGATGCTGCTCTGCGTCGGGCTGGTCCTGGTCTTCAACGTCACGGACTACATGCTGCTGTCGTACATGCCGAGCTACCTGACCTCGGAGCTCAAGTACGACGAGACGCACGGATTGCTGGTCGTGCTCGCGGTGATGGTCCTGATGATGGGCGTCCAGCCGTTCGCGGGCCGGCTCACCGACCGCTTCGGCCGCCGTCCGGTCATCGGCGCCGGCTGCGTCGGCTTCCTGGTGCTGTCCGTGCCGGCCCTGCTGCTGATCCGGCAGGGGTCGCTGGCCGCCATCGCGCTGGGCATGGCCGCCCTCGGACTGCTGCTGGTCACCTTCACCGCGGCCATGCCGTCCACGCTGCCCGCGCTGTTCCCGACCAAGGTGCGCTACGGCTCCCTGTCGATCGGCTTCAACGTCTCCGTGTCGCTCTTCGGCGGGACGACGCCGCTGGTGGTCACCGCCCTGATCGGCGCGACCGGCAACAAGATGATGCCCGCCTACTACATGATGGCGGCGGCCGTGATCGGCGGCATCGCCGTCCTGCTGATGTCGGAGAGCGCCCGCAAGCCGCTGCCCGGCTCCCCGCCGGCCGTCGAGACCGAGGCGGAGGCACGCGAGGTCCGCGACGCCGTCAAGGCCGGTGCGGCAGCCTGACCCCACCCGGCGCCGCCCGCCCGGGCAGCCGACGGCCCGACCGGGCCCTGCCACACTGCTGCTTCACCCCTGCTGCTTCATCGCAGCTCTTCACTGCGCCCCGCCGGTCCGACCGGCGGGGCGCAGTGCTGCCCGGGCAGTTCCTTCCCCGCCGACGCGCAACCGGCCCGTGCCTCTCATCTGCCGCCCTCTGGCGTACGGCCTCACGTGTACAGGCTCACGTCAGCCGCCTCAGGCGTACGGCCTCACCTCGGCCGCCCCACATCCGACGCCCCACATCCGACGCCCCACATCCGCCACCCCACATCCACTGCCTCACCTCTGCCCGCCGGCCCCGCGGAAGGCTCCGGGCGTGACACCGAAGCAGCGCACGAACCAGCGGTGGAAGTGCGCCTGGTCGGCGAAGCCGGCCTCGGTGGCCGCCTCGGCCGTCGGACGGCCGTCGATGAGCAGCGTGCGGGCACGGCGCAGTCGCAGCAGCCGCTGGAAGTCGCTGGGCGCCATGCCGTATTCGGCCCGGAACGCCCGGTAGAGCGCAAAGCGGCTGCAGCCCGCCGCATCGGCGAGGTCCTGGGCGGACAGCGGCTGGTCGTAGGCCGACATCAGCAGCTCGCGGACGCGCCGGGCCGCCGGTGCCTGCGCGCCCGGGGGCAGTTCGCGCGGTCCGGTGGGCGTGGCGCCGCGGGACGCATTGCGCCGCACCATGGCCTCGACGGCCGCGGTGAGCCGTTCCTCCCGCACCAACGGGTCCGCGCCGCCGACCAGTGCCGGGTGCAGCCGGCGCAGCGCGCGGGCAAGCACCGGGTCGTCGACGACCGGACGGGCGAACAGCGGCATGGCGCCCCGGCCGTCGGTGACATCGTCGAGAACGTCGCGGACCACGTCCGGCCCGATGTGCATGATCCGGTAGGTAAAGCCGAGTTCGACGGCGGACTCCCCGTCGTGCGGGTCGTCCGGGTTGAACGCCATCACCATGCCGGCCGTACTGGTGTGGCCCGCGCCCCGGCAGGTGAAGCGCTGAGCGCCGGTCTCCGTCACGGCGAACGAGTAGGCGTCATGACTGTGCGGGTGGAAGACATGGCGGACGAAGTGCGCGTGCATCGCTTCCAGGGGCCGCTCGGGGTCGCGCCAGTAGCGCGCCCAGTCCCCGCCGTGCTGCCTGATCATCACTCCAGTCTGCCGCGCCGCACCAGCGTTCAAGACGGCGGTCCGGATGCCGGACGACACTCCCCGTATGACGACTGCACCAACCGCATCCGCCGGCACGACCGCACCCGCTGACCCGACCACGTCCGCTGACACGACAACGTCCGCCGACACCGCCCCGGCAGCGCCCCGTTTCGACACCAAGATCGCCGTGATCGTCCGGGACGACCTCGCCGTCTGGCAGAAGCTGAACGTCACCGCCTTCCTCGCCAGCGGTATCGCGCACGCCACCGACGACATCATGGGCAAGCCCTACGAGGACGCCTCCGGGCAGAACTACCTGGCACTGCTCCGCGAGCCCGTGCTCTGCTACACCGCCGATTCCCGGGCACTGTCCCGCACCCACGCCCGCGCGCTCAGCCGCGGCGTACCGACCGCGCTGTACACCGCCGACATGTTCCGCACGGGGAACGACGACGACAACCGGGCCGCGGTCCGCGCGGTGGCCGTCACCGACCTCGACCTGGTGGGACTCGCCGTCCACGGCCCACGCGGCATCATCGACAAAATCACCAAGGGCCTGAAACTGCACAACTGAACAACCAAGCGCGCGGGGCTTGCCGGACCTGCCGGGCCTGCCGGGCCTGCCGGGCTCCTTGATACGGCCCCTCCGCCGAGCCGCCGCAGTTACCCAAGGATTCGCTGTCGCGGAGGCGGCACGCCTCGCTCGTCGCCGCGGGCCGCCCGTGCGGCAAGATGGAGCCATGAGCGTAGTCAAGATCAATGTACTGACCGTGCCCGCCGAGCAGCGCGAGGTTCTGGAGAAGCGCTTCGCGTCGCGTGCCGGCACCGTGGATTCCTCGGACGGCTTCGAGTGGTTCGAGCTGCTGCGCCCCGTGGAGGGCACCGAGCAGTACCTCGTCTACACCCGGTGGCGGGACGAGGAGTCGTTCCAGGCGTGGATGGAGGGTCCCATGAAGGCCGCGCACCAGCAGGGCGGCGACGGGGGCGGCGAGCGGCCCAAGCCCGCCGCGTCCGGATCCACCCTGTGGTCCTTTGAGGTGGTGCAGCAGACCGGCCCGAAGCAGGGCTGACCGGCCTCGGCGGCGTCACTCGGAAAACCGTTGCGCCTCGCGCCGCACCGGCCGCCACAATGACGGCATGAGTGACGCCGCCGCCCTCCGCCTCCCCTGGGCCGTCTCCGCGGAGCCGGTCGGCTCGCCGGCTGCCGAGGCGCTGCTGCGCGAGTACTACACCGAGGTGGCGGACCGCTACTTCGCGCTGCACGAGGGCCGCCGCTCGACTCCGGAGGAGATCGACGAGGGGGTGGCGGAGTACCCCAGCACCGATCTGACGCCGCCGCACGGCACGCTGCTGGTGGCGCGTCACGGCGAGGTGGTGGCGGGCTGCGTCGGCGTGCGGATGCTGGACGCACGGACCGCGGAGCTCAAGCAGATGTTCGTACGGGCCGCCCGGCGCGGCCGGGGCGGTGCGGACGTGCTGCTCGCGGCCGCCGAGCGGGTCGCGGCGCAGCTGGGCGCCGAGCGGATCCGGCTGGACACCCGGCGGGATCTGGTGGAGGCCGTCGCGCTCTACCGGCGGCATGGCTTCGTGGAGATCGATCCGTACCACGAGGACCCTTACGCGGAGATCTTCTTCGAGAAGCGGCTGGAGGGCGGGGGACGTTGACCGGCCGGGAGGGTGCTGTGACTGAGCGCTCCACCTGGGGGCTGAGCGTCCGAGTGGGCAGATCAGCACTTGAGTTGGCGGGCCTGAGAGGAACGGCTGGCCCAGGGCCTGTTCATGATCAAGGTCTCCGACGGTGCCTGCGCTCGCGCCGTCCGTACAGCGCCGCGCAGACCCCTGCGGCGATTATCGCTCCGGGAGACGCGGTGCTCATGCCCAGGGGCAGCTCGCCCAGCCGCCACAGCATGTGGCAGGCGTCTGTGCCCGCCGCGCAGCTGACGAGGGCGATCTGCGCAGCCCAGCTGACCGTCGCGACAAGGCCGGCGCCGTAGGCGGCGAGGGTGGCCCGCGCGACAGGCAGCAGGGCGGGTCCGCGCCCGGCCCACAGGGCAGCCGTCAGCTGCGCGGCGGCGATCAGCGTCCAGAGCGCGGCCTGCGTACTCAGCAGTGCCACGGGGGTGAGGAGTACGGAGGCTGCCAGGCCAGTAGGGATGCCGAGCCGTGCCCACAGCCACCCGGGTGGCCTGACCGGACCGAACTCACCGCGCACGGCTGCGGCCGACAGCCGCCAGGACCACCACCGTCCGGCGAGCGGAAGCATGCATGCGGCCGGGATCGCCAGCGATACCCAGGCGGTCGTGCTCACCTGACTCATGCGCTGTGCACTCAACAAGAGCACGACGGCACCGGGCCAATCCGGGGCCACGAACGAGGCGGCGTACAGCGTCCATTGGGGGAGTCTCAGCAAGTACAGCAACGCGGGCCATGTCCCTGCCGCAGAGAGAACCAGCACTGCGCACAGCAGCAGCCGCGACCTTCGGCTTTCGCACACTGCCAGGGTCCAGGCCGTTGCCACCCGCTCCAGCCAGCACACCACGCCCCAGCCTGCTGCAGCGCACAGGGCGGCGTAAGGCAGCACCATGGAGAGGCCGCGTCCGCTGACCATCACCGTCGAGGAGGCGAGTGTCGGGGAGAGGATGCGTGCCGTGCACAGGCCGAGCCCGAGACCGATCCCTGCTCTGCGCAGTGTGCGTTTCCGCTGTACCGAGCGCACTTCTCCGTGGCGCAGTCCGCGCGGTTCCGCACTGCTCCACACCGTCGCGGCCACCGCACCGACCAGGAGCAGCGTGGCCACGAAGGCAGCGACGGCCTCGGTCGCCGTGCTCACACCGGTCCCGCCGCCGAGCGGGCCCAGTTTCATCAGGTCGTACAGGTAGGCCGTGATCAGTCCGACTGCGAAGAGATCCAGTGGCGCGATGCGGACGTCCGCACTGGGCTGCGCAGCTGCGCGCGCACGCGTAGCGGGAGGGGGATGCACCTTGAGCAGGCGCCAGCAGCCGCGGGCGCCGCCCGCTGCGGCCGGTGGTCCGGTGCCATGGGCGAGTAGGCGCTGCAGCGGGGCTGCAGCGCCCAGCCACTTCACGGCCCGGGCATCAGCGTCCAGTTCGCGGCTCCTGAGGACGGCGTTGCGCAGCAGCAGGACCACTGCTCCCAGGAACAGGCCCCCCAAGCTGCCACTGATGGAGGAGGCGAGGACGGCCGTCGGCACCGGCCCCATGGTCGGCGGCATCTGCACCGTCCCCGCAGACTCAGTGATCGCGCTGGTGCCGCTTAAGCCGGCCAGGATCAGGATCGGCATCAGCGGCACGCAGCACCTGCAGACGAGCAACGTGAGGAATCCGATGTCCAGATCACGGTTGCGTACGTGGGCCAACTCGTGCAGTACCACCGTGTCGAAGGAGTCTCGATCGCGGGAGTAAAGCGTGAGCAGCCCACTGCTGAGGACCACATGACGCCTTCCGACCCGTCCGAAGGCGAGCCCCTGGACCCGCGGGTTGAGCGGCTCGACGAGGAAAGTGACCCGCCCCGCAACCCCCGCCTGCTCCACCAGGAAGGCCAGCCGGCACTCCACTTCCCGGTCTGCTGCTCCGGACAGCGCCACGTAGCCGCGGCGCCGCGTGCGCCACCCAGGCAGCAACCAGTAGGCGGCCGCGATCACGAGGACGAAGACCGCCGCAACCAGAACCGGCAGCAGCGACCCCATCCCGGCGCGTGGGTCATGGCACAGCGAGGCGTCCACGTCCCCGGCCAAGCCAGCAGCGGCCCCCTCGCCGGACCGCCTGCGCGCGCCCTCCTCGACCGCCCGCTGGTGGCACTCGTAGAACGCGAGGATCTCATCCAGCCGCACGCTGCTGATAGCTACGCTGGAGACAGCTGTGGCGAACAGCGTGACCGCATAGGCGGCGACCACAATCAGCAGGATGAACCGGATGGTCGTTCCCGTTGGGAGGGCGAAGGCGCGGGACGGGGTGAGCCTCGGACGCCTCACCCCGCCGCCTCGCCGCCGTCGTCAGTCTGGTCACAACGGCCGGTGGGCGCGTCCAGGGCCCCGCCCGCTCCTGTCCCTCCCGCCGAGGCTGTAGCCAGTTCCGCGACGATTCCGTCCGCCACAGCCTGCGCCGTCGGTTCCGCGAGCCGCTGACGCAGTCCCGACTGCACGGCGAGTTGTCGCACCTGCGCGAGCTGATCTGGGGTGAGCGTCGGCAGCGGTTCCACGACCGCTCCCCGTACATCGCCACCACCTTCACCGCTTCGACGGCGGGCGCGCCACCGCTGCCACCACGCCCGCACCCCTTGTCCGGTGGCATTCACACCGCGCTCGACCAGCTCCTTGGCCAGATGGTCGCTCACCTTCGCCGCCACCGCGAGCACTGCGGTGGTAAGCACCACCGCAGCACCCTCCAGCCCCAGCCCGAGCGGCTCCGCCCGTCGCATCGCTCGCTGCCGCTGCGCCTCCGACGCAGCGAGGTATGCCTGGGACACCACCGCGAACTGTGGTAATTCGTCCGGCACGACGTCCTGCACGGCCCTTCGGGCCAATTGCACCGTCCAGGCCGGTCTTCCCCCGCCTCCGGTCATCCGCCCCCCTGCTCCTCCAACTCCATGGTCCCGCCGCAAAAATAGGCGCGGACCGCGAAATCCTCCCCGAATACCCCAGTTTCGCCGTCCGTCTGTCCACGGAGACGGACACCGAGCCACGGGGCACTGCCTGTGGTCAGCTTGCCCCACGGGAGACCTGCTCACGCCGTACAACAAACGGGATCAGGGCCGCGTGCATGGCGGCAGTACGCTGGACGAGCGCTGCAGTTGGCGAACCTCGCCAGTTGAAGCGCTCAGTCACAGGTGCGGTGCCGCCGTCAGCTCCGTGCCGGATGTGCGCACACCTCTCACCTTCCCCGGGCGCCGACCCTCGACGGCGGCCTTGAGCCGCCGAGCCGGCGGCCCTGAGCCGGTAACTCGCCTTCGGATGTGTTCACTTCGCCAGGTCCGGTGGCTGTGGCGTGTGCGGTGGGGTGCGGGGCAGCGGCCGGCGGGCGGCGCCGTGATGGGGCTCCTCCGCGTCCGAGCCGCACAGCTGCTCCGTCAGCTCCCGGACGAGTGCGGTGAGATCGGTGGGCCGGTCCTGGGTCCACCAGTCGCCCAGCATCTCCGCGAGCGACTGCCGGCGGGCCGCCGCGAGCCGGTCGGCAGTCTCCCGTCCGCTGCCGGTGAGCCGCAGGAACCGCCCGTCACGGGTGGCGAGTCCGCGCTCCTCGATCTGGTGGATGCTCTCGGCGAGCACCCCGGGCGGGACGGTGCTGCACTCGGCGAGCAGCGCCGGTTCCACCGCGCCGTGGCGGTTGATGCGCAGGATCAGCCAGCCGGCCGCCGGTCTGAGGTCCAGCCCGGCCCGGGCGATGATCTTCTCGTAGATGCGCTTACGGCCTTCCCTGCTGCCGAGTTTGGACAGCGCGCGGGCGCATTCGTCGTGTGAGGACCGCTCGACGGGGTTGGAGGAGAGCACCTCGCTGGTGTCGGGGGCGGTGACGCTGCTGCGCAGTGGCTCCTCCTTGAGGAACCAGGCCAGCACGAACGCGGCCAGGACGACCGGGACGGCGTAGAGGAAGACATCGGTGATCGAGACGGCGTAGGCGTTGAGGACCCCGGCGGCCTGCCCGGACGGCAGCCGGGCGACGGTCCGCGGATCCTCGGCGATCCTGGACGGGTCGACGCCCGGCGGCAGGTGCGCTCCGGCGACGGCGTCGGCGATCCGCGGCCGGAGCCGGCTGGTGAAGAGCGTGCCGAAGAGGGACACCCCGAACGAGGCGCCGATGGAGCGGAAGAACGTGGCGCCGGAGGTGGCGACGCCCAGGTCCCGGTAGGGGACGGCGTTCTGCGCGATGAGCACCAGCACCTGCATGACCAGCCCGAGCCCGAAGCCGAAGACGAAGAGGCAGGCGCTCATCCCCGCGACGCCGCTGGACGGTTCGAGCCGGTGCAGGAGCAGCAGCCCCAGCGCCGTGACGCCGGTGCCGGCGATCGGGAAGACCTTGTAGTGGCCCGTGTGGCTGACGAGCTGCCCGGAGCCGGTGGAGGCGAGCAGCATGCCGACCACCATCGGCAGCATGTGCACCCCGGACATGGTCGGCGTCACCCCCTGCACGACCTGCAGGAACGTCGGCAGATACGTCATCGATCCGAACATCGCGAAGCCCACGACGAAGCCGATGGCGGCGGTCAGCGTAAAGGTGCGGCTGCGGAACAGACGCAGCGGCAGGACGGGTTCGGCGGCCCGGCGCTCGACGACGAGGAACGCGCCCAGCAGTACGACGCCCAGGACGCCGCATCCCACGATCTGCCACGAGGCCCAGGGGTAGGTGACACCACCGAGCGAGGTCATCAGGACGAGGCAGGCGGCGACCGCGGCGATCAGGGCGGTGCCCCGGTAGTCGATCAGGTGCGGGGTGCGGCGGCGCGGGATGTGCAGCACGGCGGCGATGACGGCGAGCGCGACGATGCCGACGGGGACGTTGATGTAGAACACCCAGCGCCAGCTGAGGTGGTCCACGAACAGCCCGCCGAGCAGCGGCCCGAGGACGCTGCTACCGCCGAAGACGGCGCCGAACAGGCCCTGGTACTTCCCGCGTTCGCGGGGCGGCACGATATCGCCGACGATCGCCATCGACAGCACGATCAGGCCGCCGCCGCCCAGCCCCTGGAGGGCCCGGAAGGCGACCAGCTGGCCCATGTTCTGCGCGATGCCGCACAGCACCGATCCGATCAGGAAGATCACGATGGCGGTCTGGAACAGCTTCTTGCGGCCGTACTGGTCACCGAGCTTGCCCCACAGGGGAGTCGCGGCCGTCGAGGCCAGGAGGTAGGCGGTGACCACCCAGGAGAGGTGGTCGAGGCCGCCGAGCTCGCTGACGATCGTGGGCAGCGCGGTGGCGACGATGGTCTGGTCGAGCGCCGCGATGAGCAGGCCGAGCAGCAGCGCGCCGATCGCGACGAGGATCGTCCGCCGTGCCCCCTCCTCGCGTGGAGCGGCAGGAGCGCCGGTGTCCTGCGCCATGAGCGTCTCCCTCTGTTCCGCTCCTTCGGTTTGGCTCCCGCTGTTCCGCCAGGCCGCCCTTTCCGTCGCGGGTCGTCCTTTCCGTCGCGGTGGTCATTCCGTCGCGTCGCGGAGCTTCCTTCGGGCTCCTCCCATCCTGGGCGGTTCGGCCGGATATGGCCCGCCGGGCGGCGTTCGGCATCCGGGGCCGTTCGGGGGACACCCGGGGTATGCCGTACGGATGTCTTCGAGCGCCTGCGCGAACGGGTGCGCCCTTTGGATAATCGCTGCCGCTTCGATGCCTCCAGGGAGGGGACCGCTCGTGACGGCACCGATATGCCCGCACTGCTCTGCCCCCGTACGCGGCCACGGCCGGCCGGCCTGCCTGTGCGCGGCGGTCGGTGCGGACGGCTTTGATCCGCTGCGCGTTCGGCCGTACGTGTCACTGCCCGGCGACACGGACGGGGAGGGGGACAGGGACGAGGGCGTGGGCGAGGACACGGGCGCCGGCGCGCGGGAGGTCTACGGCGGGCCGGACGCCACCTTTGTGAGCCGGGGCGACCGGCTGGACGACTTACCCGGAGTGGACGCCGCCGTGCACCGGGCGGACAGTCCCGTACCCGCGGAAGGCCCCGTGACCACGGAAGGCCCCATGACTGCGGAAGGCCCCGTACCCTCGCAAGGCTTCACACCCGCCGACGGCTTCACGGCGACCCCCGCTTCCGCGGCCTCCCGGACGTGCAGTGCCTCGGAAGGGACACCGGCCACCGGCGCCTCCCCCTCCGCTCCCGGCCGTCGGCGTGCTCTGCCCGCCGTACTCGCGGCCGCCGGGGCCGCGCTGGCCGCCGCCGCGGTCCTGATCACCACCGATGCCCTGTCCGGCGACACCCGGGACCGGGCGGCGAGGCCCGACCACGGCGCCGCCTCCCCCGACGCCGGCCTCCCCAGCGACGACGCCTCCGCCCCCGCGCGGGACAGCGCCGCCCCCTCCCGCTCCGCGGTGCGCACCCCGTCGCCGGGCGCGACCGGCCTCCCCCGCCCCACGGCCGGCGGGAACCGCTACCGGACCGGCGGGCCACCTGCCCCCGCCCCCACCCGGGCCTCCGGCAGCGTCACTCATTTCCCGACACGCTCCCCCGGAAGGGGAACCCCCAGCGCCCCGCCCACGGGGCCGATCGTGCTGCGCGAAGGGGCGGGCGGCCCGGAAGTGGCCGAACTGCAGGAGCGGCTGCGGCAACTGGCTCTCTACGCGGGCCCGGACGACGGCCACTACGGCACGGCGGTGCAGGCCGCCGTATCGCGCTACCAGCGGGCCTACGGGGTGACGGGTGACCGGGACGGCGTCTACGGCGCGCCGACCCGGGCATCCCTGGAGTCCCGCACCCGCGAGCCGGAAAGCGGCACGTCCTGATCCGGTGAGCCGGAGGGCGGCCCGTCTGATCCGGCGAGCCGGCCCCGACGGATCAGGGCGCTGACCAGCCCGGTTGTCGACACCCGGATGCGTTTTGTATCGTGAAGGAACAAAGTGGTTCCGCCCGCACTCCCTGACCGGCGGGCGGAACCGCTTGTGTTCTTCGTGCGATCCGCACCGTCCGCATACGGCGGCACCATCCGTATGACCGTCCGCATACGCGGCACCATCCGTACACGTATGCCCGTAGCGCTCAGGAGCCCGCCGATGCCGGCCACCACCACGCTCACCGCCCGCGCCCTGCTGCTGGACATGGACAGCACGATCGTGAACTCCGAGGCGGTCGTCGAGCGCTGCTGGCGCCGCTGGGCCGACGAGCAGGGGCTGGACGCGGACGAGGTCCTCAAGATCGTCCACGGCCGGCAGGGCTGGGCCACCATGGCCGCGCTGCTGCCGGACCGCCCCATGGAACGCAACCTGGCCGACAACCGCCGGATGCTGGCGCAGGAGACCTCCGACACGGACGGCGTGGTGCCGGTGCCCGGCGCGCCCGCCTTCATGGCCGCCCTCGCCACCCTCCCGCACGCCCTGGTGACCTCCGCCGACATCCCGCTCTCCGACGCGCGGATGGGCGCGGCGGGGCTGCCCATGCCCGCCGTGCGGATCACGGCGGAGAGCGTGAGCGCCAGCAAGCCCGACCCGGAGGGCTTCCTCAAGGGCGCGGCCGAGCTGGGTTACGCGCCCGAGGACTGCCTGGTCTTCGAGGACTCCGAGGCCGGCATCGAGGCGGGCCGGGCGGCCGGCATGCGGGTGGTCGGCGTCGGCGACCGGGCCGCGGCTTTCGCCCCCACCGTGCAGGTGCGCGACCTCACCGGCGTCCGCGTCGAGGCACTGGCGGACGGCGTGATCGCGGTGCATCTCACGAGCTGAGCCCCCGCGCGGGGCGAAGAGGGCGGAGGGCGGAGTGAGCCCCCGGGCGCCCCCGGGAGCCCCCGCCCGCCCCGTCCCGCGTACGACTCAGCCCGAAACCGCCTCGTACAGACTGAAGCCCGCCAGCACCAGCATCACACCCGCCGCGATCTTGGTGATGAGCTTCAGCGGCACGTACTTCATGAGCGTCCGGCCGCCCAGGATGCCCAGGCCGGCCACCGCCCACAGGGCCAGGACGGCGCCGGTGCCGACCGAGAGCGGGTCGTCGTAACGGGCCGCGAGGTTGGCGGTCATGATCTGGGTCAGATCACCGAACTCGGCGACCAGGATCATCATGAAACCCGCCCCGGAGACCTTCCAGAAGCTCTGGTCGGCGGGCTTCTTCACTTCTTCCTCGTCGTCGTCCTTCCTGAACAGCAGCACGGCGGCGCCCGCCAGGAAGAGGACACCGACCACGCCCTGGACCCAGCGGTGCGGGAGCAGCGTCAGCACGCTGCCCGCGGCGATGGCGAGCGCCACATGCACCAGGAAGGCCGCGGCGACGCCTGCGAAGACGTACGACGCGCGGTAGCGGGTGCCGAGCATCAGCCCGGCGAGGGCGGTCTTGTCGGGCAGTTCGGCGAGGAAGACGACGCCGAAGACGACTGCGGCGACGGTAAGGCTGAACACGGGGCGGGATACCTCGATCGGTCGGGCCGCACCAAAGGGGCCCGGAAGAGGGTTCGCTTCGGCACGGCAGCGTCAGACACTGCGGCCGAAGGTCTCGCTGGCTCGGTACGCGTACGTACCGGGCTCCGGGCGCCGGCTCCCCCGTCTCCCAGCGCCGGTCAGGCGCTCCGCCAAGAATGGCGGCCGGGTAACGGGAGGGCAGTATGTCGACGGTCCGGCAGAGAGCTACTCCCCTTCTGCTGCCGTCAAGGGTACGCGGTGCAGCCGTCCGCGCGCGACCAGCTCCAGCACCGTCGCGCAGGCCGCCGCCTGCACCGCCAGCAGGGCGACCAGCACGAACAGCTGCACCGCGCCCGCCTGTACGGGGGAGGCGCCGCCCAGCAGCATCCCGACGAAGGCGCCGGGCAGCGTGACCAATCCCACGGTCCGGGTCTGGTCGAGCCCCGGCAGCAGGGCGTCCGAGGCGGCCGGGCGGGCGACCTCCATCCGGGCGTCGCGGTCCGGCAGCCCCAGCGCGAGGCCCGCCTCGAACTCGCCGTGCCGGGTCTTCAGCTCGTCCAGCGCCCGCCGCCCGCCCAGGACGGTGGCGGTCAGCGCGCCGCCGATCAGGATGCCCGCGACGGGGATGAGGGTCAGGCCGCGCGGCGGGACCAGGCCGGTGAGCAGCAGCAGGCCGACGACCGGCACGACCCCGGCGGCGATCGGTGCGGCGGCCCACCACCAGGTGCGGTTCCGGGTGATCCGGCGGCCGGCGGTTCGTACCGCCACCGCGAACATCAGCACGAGGAAGCTCAGCAGCCAGGGGAGGGCGTGCACCACCCAGCCGATGAGGTAGGAGACGGCGGCGAGTTGGGCGGCGGCGCGCACTCCGGCGATGGCGATGGCCCGGGCATGGCCGAGGCGCGCCAGCGCGGCGAGGGCCACCGCGGCGGCCAGCAGGACGGCGAGGACGACCCCGAGGGTGACGTTGACCGGCAGCAGCACGCGCTCACTGTAGGGCGGCGACAGGGGCGCACACGCGGGAGCGGTTCAACCGGAGTGCCGTGATGTATTTGTGGTGCCCCGTCAACTCCCCTTGAACTGACGTGAGCATGTCGCCACTCTGTTACCTGGTGCCCATCCCCTGGAAACCCCACATCGTCACCATGGGGCGGCACCGCACGGTAACTTCCCCCCACATTCCGGGAGTTTCGATGAAAAAGGTCTACGCGCGTCGAGTTTCCCTCGCCGCGGGATCGGCGGCGGCGCTGGTCTGCACGCTGGCGCTCAGCAGCCAGTCCGCCCAGGCGGCACCGCCCAGCCCGCCGGACGCGGCCACCGCACGGACGTACCTGACCCAGATCAAGGAACAGGCCGAGGGCCCGCAGGACGGCTACAGCCGCGACAAGTTCCCGCACTGGATCGACCAGGGCAAGAACTGCAACACCCGCGAGGTGGTGCTCAAGCGCGACGGCACGGACGTGCAGCAGGACGGCAGCTGCGCGGCGACCAGCGGCAAGTGGGTCTCGGCCTACGACGGCGCGACCTGGACCAAACCGGCCGACCTCGACATCGATCACGTCGTACCGCTGTCGGAGGCCTGGAAGTCGGGCGCCGCACAGTGGACCACCGCGCGCCGCCAGGAGCTGGCCAACGACCTCACCCACTCCCAGCTGATCGCCGTCACCGACAACGTCAACCAGGAGAAGGGTGACAAGGACCCGGCGAAGTGGCTGCCGCCGAAGGCCTCCTACCACTGCGAGTACGCCCGGATGTGGGTGTCGGTGAAGCATGAGTACGGCATGACCGCGGACTCCGCGGAGAAGGCAGCGCTGAAGAAGATCCTGGACGGCTGCTGAGCGACCCCGTTCCGCGGATGCCCGCGGAGCCGGTCCCGCGCGCCCGTCGGCCGAAACCACCGGCCGGCGGGCGCGCCGCCGCCCCGGTCCCCCGCCGCGCCCGTCGTGCTCCTATCCTCTGACCACGACGAGTGGGGAGACACCGATGGCCGGACTGCGCTTGGGCCCGCTGCTGCGCTACGTCGACGCACGGAGCGCGACGGTGTGGGTGGAGACCGATGAGCCGTGCGTGGTGCACATCCGCTGCGACGGCGGTGCGGCCGGCGCGGAACGGACCTGGCAGGTGGCCGGGCACCACTATGCGCTGGTCCCGGTGACCGGCCTCGCGCCCGGCACCGAGACGCCCTACGAGGTCCTGCTGGAAGAGCTGGGGGCGCCTCCCGGAGGTGACCCGGGGACGGTCTGGCCGCCGCCCGGCAGCCGCTTCCCGGCGAGCACGATCCGTACGCTGCCCGCCTCCCCCGACCAGCCGCTGCATTTCGCCTTCGGCTCCTGCCGCTGGTCGGCGACGCCCTCGAACGCGGCGCACGACCCGGTGGGTCCGGACGCCCTGGACACCCTCGCCGCCACGCTGGCCGCCGATCCCGGCCGGCCGCGCCCCGACGTGCTGCTCCTGCTGGGCGACCAGGTCTACGCCGACCAGACCTCCGAGGCGACCGCCCGTGTGCTGGCCGGCCGCCGCGATATCAGCGAGCCGCCCTGGAAGCAGGTCGCGGACTTCGAGGAGTACACCCACCTCTACTACGAGTCCTGGCTCGACCCGGAGGTCCGCTGGCTGCTGTCCACGGTCCCCAGCTGCATGATCTTCGACGACCACGATGTGATCGACGACTGGAACACCTCGGCGGCCTGGGTGGCCCGGATGCGGGCGACCCCCTGGTGGCGGGAGCGGATACTCGGCGGCCTGATGTCGTACTGGGTCCACCAGCACCTGGGCAACCTCTCGCCCGCCGAGCTGGCCGCCGACGAGCTGTACGCGCGGGTGCGGGCGCTGCCGGACGCGACGGACGCGGTACGGGAGTTCGCGGCCGGCGCGGAGGCCGATCCGGCGTGCGCACGCTGGAGTTACCGCCGCGACTTCGGCCGGGTGCGGCTCGTCATGATCGACACCCGGGCCACCCGCGTGCTGGACGAGAGCAACCGCGCGATGCTCGACAAGGCCGAGGGCGAATGGCTGCGGCAGGCGGTGCTGGAGGGGCGCGGCGGCTACGACCACCTGCTGCTGGGCAGTTCGCTGCCCTGGCTGCTGCCCCATCTCATCCATGCCGCGGAGGGCTGGAACGCCGCGCTGTGCGCCGGCGAGCGCGGCCCCCGCTGGGCCCGCAGGAGCGAATCCCTGCGCCAGCGCGCCGACCTGGAGCACTGGGCGGCCTTCCCCGGTTCGTTCACCGCGCTCACCGAGCTGATCGCCGAGGCCGGCGGCGGTGCGGACGCGCCGGCGACGGTCTGTGTGCTGTCCGGGGATGTGCACCACGCCTATGTGGCCGAGCCGCACTGGCGCGGCGCCGGGCCGCACCCCACGAGCCGGGTGCTGCAACTGACCTGCTCCCCCGTTCACAACAGCATCCCCGGCTCGCTGCAGGCCGGTTTCCGCTTCGGCTGGAGCCGGTCGGGCCGCTGGCTGGGCAAGCTGCTGGCCCGGCACGGGCGGCTGGCCCGCCCGGTGGTGAAGTGGCGGCGTACGGGCGGCCCGTGGTTCGGCAATCAGCTGATGACGCTGACCCTGGCGGGCCGGACGGCGCGCCTCGCCCTGGACCAGACCCGCCGGGAGAAGCGGGGCGGCGTCCGGCTCGTCACGGTCTGGCGGGCGGCGTTGTCCGATGCGCGGGTTGCCGGGAAATCCGGTGATGCGGGCGGGCGTGCCCCGGGAACCGAACGACCGAAGACCGGATGATCCGGACGCTCCGGTTCCGGTAGCTGCCGGGCAGGCGTCCCGAAGGGCGCGGCGGCCGGGCAGCCACCCCGGGATTCCGGCGCATTCTTTGCTCACCCCGGGTGCCGCAACGGCGGATCGGGCGGTGATGATGGGGCGCACCTTTGCCCGTCGCCCGCACTCTCGGGCGGCCGCGCCCGCGCGCCGGCCGTCCGCCGCCCCAGGGAGAGCCCCTTTTGGCCGCCGACCATCTCGCCGACTGCCAACCACGACCCGCTCTCGCCCTCGTCGGTGCGGGGCCGCGCGGGACGAGCGTGCTGGAGCGGATCTGCGCCTCGGCCGCCGAACTGGCCCCGGGCGCCCGGCTGACGGTCCATGTCATCGACCCCGCCCCGCCCGGCGCCGGCCAGGTGTGGCGCACCGCCCAGCCCCCCGAGCTGCTGATGAACACCGTGGCCTCACAGGTCACGCTGTTCACCGACGACAGCGTCGAGTGCGCGGGTCCGATACGTACCGGGCCGAGCCTGTACGCCTGGGAGGGCTGCGAGGTCGGCCCGGACGACTATCCGGGGCGTGCGCTGTACGGCCGCTATCTGGAGTGGGTCTTCGGCCGTACCGTGCGCACCGCTCCCGACGGGGTGACGGTGGTGGTGCACCGGTCCCGCGCGGTGCACCTGGCCGAGACCCCCGACGGCTCGCAGTCGCTCGCCCTCGACGACGGCCGGACGCTGCACGGGCTGGGGGCGGTCGTGCTCGCCCAGGGCCATCTGCCGGCCGCGGCCGGCCCGGAGCAACGACGCCTGGCCGGCTACGCCGCCGGGCACGGCCTGCACTACCTCCCGCCCGCCAACCCCGCCGACCTCTCCGCCCCTCTGGCGGCACTGGCCCCGGGCCGCCCGGTACTGCTGCGCGGTCTCGGCCTCAACTTCTTCGATCACATGGCGCTGCTGACCACGGCCCGCGGCGGGCGGTTCGTGGACGGTGCCGACGGGGCGCTGACCTATCTGCCGTCCGGCCGCGAGCCCCGGCTGTACGCGGGCTCCCGCCGCGGCATCCCGTACCACGCACGCGGCGACAACGCGAAGGGCGCACACGGCCGTCATCTGCCGCTGCTGCTGACGCCGGACGTGATAGCGGCCTTCCGCAAGCGCGCGGACTCCGGCGATCTGCCCGACTTCCTGACGGAGGTCTGGCCCCTGGTGGCCAAGGAGGTGGAGGCGGTCTACTACGAGGCGCTGCTGAGGCGGCGCGGTGCGGGCGGCGGGGCAGGAAGTGCGGGCAGCGCGGACGGCGCCGGCGGTGAGCCGGGCCACCGCTTCCTGGAGCGCTTCCGGGAGCGCTTCCTGAGCAGCGCACACCGCGGCACCGACGAGGCCGACGTCCTGGACGCCTTCGGGATCGCCCCGGCCGAACGCTGGGACTGGGACCGGATCGCCCGGCCGCACGCGGAGCGGTCGTTCGCCGACCGGGCCGCGTTCCGGGAGTGGCTGCTGGGACACCTGCGCCAGGACATCGCGCACGCCCGCCAGGACAATGTGTCCGGCCCGCTCAAGGCGGCCCTCGACGTGCTGCGGGACCTGCGCAACGAGCTGCGGCAGATCGTCGACCACGGCGGGCTGGCCGGTGCCTCCCGTCACCGGCACCTGGACCGCTGGTACACCCCGCTGAACGCCTTCTTGTCCATCGGACCGCCGCGGCGCCGGATCGAGGAGATGACCGCGCTGATCGAGGCGGGGGTGCTGGAGGTGATTGGCCCCCGGATGACCGTCCGGCTCGGCGGCGCCGACGGCCGCGGGCCCGGTTTCACGGCCCATTCGCCGGATGTCGCGGGCTCGGAGGTGACGGCGACGGCGCTGATCGAGGCGCGGCTGCCGGAACCGGATCTGCGGCACACCGCGGACCCGCTGCTGGCCCGGCTGCTGGCCGAGGGCGGCTGCCGGCCGCACACCGCGGACGGCTACGAAACGGGCGGCCTCGATGTGTCGCCGAGCCCGTACCACCTCATCGCGGCGGACGGCGCACGCCACCCGCGGCGCTTCGCGGTCGGGGTACCCACGGAGGGGGTGCACTGGGTGACGGCGGCGGGGGCCCGTCCAGGGGTGGGGTCGGTCACATTGGCCGACACGGACGCCGTGGCACGGGCGGCGCTGCGGGCTGTGATGACGGGTGCGGCGACGGGGGCACGGATGGCCGCGACGGGGCCGGAGACGGGAAGCAGGCCGGGGACGGGAAGCAGGCCGGAAACGGGAAGCGGGCCGGGAACGCGCGCGGCCACGGTGGCCGGCTCGGCGGTTTCCGGCCCAAGGTCCGATTCGGCCAGAAGTTGAACTTGCAAGTACTGCTTAGGTGTCCCTAACCTCTGTCTCCGACGGTTACCTCGTCCCCAGAAACCGTAGGAGTCCCCACATGTCCGCACCCCTGCCCTCGCTCATCCAGAGATCAGCCCCGCACGTGCACGCGCTCTTCCGCATCGTCGTCGGGCTGCTCTTCGCCTGCCACGGCGCGTCCTCCCTCTTCGGCGTCCTCGGTGGCGCCATGGGCCAGGGCGGCACCATCCCCACCGGCACCTGGCCGGGCTGGTACGCCGCCGTGATCCAGCTGGCGGGCGGCATCCTCGTGATGCTCGGCCTGGGCACCCGCCCCGCGGCGTTCATCAGCTCCGGCTCGATGGCGTACGCGTACTTCTCCATGCACCAGGGCTCGGCGCTGTGGCCGATACAGAACGGCGGTGAGGCCGCCGCGATGTTCTGCTGGGCCTTCCTGCTGATCTTCTTCTCCGGCCCCGGGACGTGGGCACTCGACCGGGTCTTCTTCGGCGAGGGCCGGCAGGAGCAGGCTTCGACCGCGCGCCAGGAGCCTTCCGCCGCCTGACCCACGCGCGCCGGCGGGGCCCGGCGCACCACCGGCCCCGCCCCTTCACACGGCCCGTACGGCATCGCCGCTGTACGGGCCGTGCGACATCTCCGCCGTGCGCGGCGCCCGGCATCTCCCCCGTACACGGAGCCCGCCCCTCGTACGCGCCGCGCGGCACCTCCCCCGTACGCCCGCGGGCGCTGCGCCGTGCACCCGGGCCCGGCGCCCGCGAGGCCCAGGCGTACGCTGTATGGCTGTAGGGCCGCCCCTGCCGCACCGAGCGACGTCGCGGCGGGGTTCGGACCGGGAGCAGGGCGTTGCTGGAAAAGCTGGGGTCCCTCAGCGGCACCCCTTGGGTGTATGTGATCGTCAGTCTCTCGATCGTTCTCGATGTGTTCGTGCCGATACTGCCCAGCGGATTCCTGGTGATCGCCGCGGCCACCACGGCCGCCGGCACCGGCACCGCGGCGGCGGTGGGCGGTGCCGAGGTCACCTCGTCCGTCCACGCCGGCAGCCACCCGGCCGAGATCTTCTCCCTGATGTTGTGCGCGGCCAGCGCCTCGGTGCTCGGCGACATGGCCGCCTACCGGCTCGCCTGGCGCGGCGGCGACCGCTTCGACCGCGCCATCGGCCGCTCCCGCCGCCTGACGGCGGCGCAGAAACGTCTCGGCACGGCGCTGACGCGAGGCGGCGGCGGCATCGTCGTGCTGGCCCGCTTCGCACCCGCCGGACGCTCGGTGGTCAGCCTCGGTGCCGGAGTTGCGCACCGTACGGTCCGCGAATTCCTCCCCTGGTCCGCGCTGGCCTCCCTCGCCTGGGCCGCCTACAGCGTCAGCCTCGGCTACTTCGGCGGGCAATGGCTCGGCACATCCTGGGTGAGCACTGCCCTCTCCGTGCTGGCCCTCTTCGCCGCCGGCTCCGCGGCCGCCTACCTGATGCGCCGTCCGGACCACGCTGCCGCCGACTGACGGGGACCGTGGCGACCGGCAGGCCCGGGCCCCGGGGCCTCGGCTGCCCGCGGGGGCCACCAGCCGGCGCCGGCCGTCCGCCGACCACCGGCCGCCGGCCACCGCTCCGTCGCCCGCCGACCACCGCCTGTCGCCCACGGGCCACCGGCCACGGGCCACCGGCCACCGGCCACCGGCCACCGGCACGGAATCCCTTGGCCCGCTGTCAGACCCCGGTGCGACGATGGAGCGCATGAGCGGCACCCACGACAGCGACGGCTCACTCACCCCTGGCGGCACCGCCCCCGGCGGCACCCCTCCCGGCGCCGCGGCCCCCCGCACCCCGGCCCGCGGCACCTGGCGTCCCCGCCCCGAAACCGCCCGGGACATACCGGCCGTCCGCCGGATCAACCTCGCCGCCTTCGAGACGGCCGGTGAGGCGGACCTCGTCGACGCGTTGCGCCGCGACCCGGCGGCCTGGCTGCCGGGGCTGTCCTTCGTCACCGAGGCACCGGACGGCACCCCCGTCGCCCATGCGCTGCTGACGCGCTGTCATGTCGACGACGTCCCCGCCGTGGCACTCGCCCCTGCGCGGTGCTGCCCGGGTACCAGAAGCGCGGTGCGGGCGGCGCGGTGATCAGGGCGCTCCTTCGGGCGGCGCGGGAAGCCGGCGAGCAGACCGCGATCGTGCTCGGCCATCCGCCGTATTACCCACGCTTCGGATTCGCCCCGGCCGCCACCCGGTTCGGCATCCTGCCCCCGCAGCCCTGGCCGGACGATGCCTTCATGGCACTGTCCCTGGACGGCTCCCCGCCCCCGCGCGGCACGGTGCGCTACGCCACGGCGTTCGGCATCACCTGACCCCTGCCCTGCCCCCCTGCATCGCCTGCCCCAGGCCCTGCCCGCCCCGTCACTACTCTGCCCTGCCCTACCCGGGCCCGCGTTGCCCGCCGTCGGCCGTGCACTGCGGACACCGGCCGCGCGCTGCCGAGGCCGGCTGTGCGCTGCCGACGCCGGGCAGGGGGCAGGGCGCGAGACCGATACGGAGTAAAGTCGACCGTCACCACCCCGCCCACCGTCTTCCGCGAGCGCCTGCCGCTCCCCCGGCGCCGGACCGGCGCCACCACAGCGGCACCCTTGGGACGGGCCCCCACCACACACACGAGGCACACTTCGGTGAACCAACCGCCGGTCGTCGAATGGACCGAGGCCGACCAGCCCCGTTCCGCCCGTTGGCGCTCCGAGAACGGCACCCCGCCACCGCGCCGCGTCGTCATCGCGGACGACCGGACGAAGGCCGACGACGCCTACAGATCCGCCTGCGAGGGCACCGCCCTGCTGTGGCGCGGCGACTTCCACAACGCCCGCCAGCTGCTGACGGCGCTGGCCCGCCGCATCGACCGCCGCCCCCGCAAGGCACCGCCCGCCGATGTCACCCAGGCCTTCCATCTGCACCGCGCCGCGCAGAACCACCGCGCCCGCATCCTGGGCATGCTGCTGGTCCCGCTCGATGCGACCCTCGCCGTCCCGCTGCACCGCGCCCCCGATGTCCGCGAGGCCTGCACCAGGGCGTACGGTCCCGTCGAGTCCGCCACCGGAGAGGCCGCCGGGAAGAACGCAGGCGAGACCACCGGGGAAACCTCCGGGGAGACCGGGGACACCACCGAGGGCTCGGATCCGACCGCCTCGCTCGTCTCGCTGCGCGAACTCCTCGGTCTCATCGGCGCCAACGAATGGCGCAGGAAAGGCGTCGAGATCCCGGCGCTCGGCGGCGACCGCATCCATCCGCACTACGGCGTCTTCTCCCCGGCCCGCGGCGAGTACGTCGACCTGGTGGCCGAGGCTCCGCTGCCCGGCGAAGAGCTGGCGTTCGACATCGGCACCGGTACCGGCGTACTGGCCTCGGTCCTCGCCCGGCGCGGCGTCCGCCGGGTCGTGGCCACCGACCAGGACCCGCGTGCGCTGGCCTGTGCCCGTGAGAACACCGAACGGCTGGGCGTCGCCGGACAGGTGGAGGTGGTCGAGGCCGATCTGTTCCCGGCCGGCCGCGCCCCGCTGATCGTCTGCAACCCCCCATGGGTGCCCGCGAAGCCGACCTCACCCGTCGAGTACGCGGTGTACGACCCGGGAAACCGGATGCTGTACGGCTTCCTGAGCGGTCTGGCGGACCATCTGACACCGGACGGCGAGGGCTGGCTGATCCTCTCCGACCTGGCCGAACACCTCGGCCTGCGCACGCACGACGAGCTGCTGGACGCCTTCACCAAGGCCGGCCTGACGATCCTGGGCCGGCACGACATCACCCCGCGCCATCCGCGTGCCCGCGACACCTCCGACCCCCTCCATGTGGCCCGCGCGGCCGAGGTCACTTCCCTGTGGCGCCTGGGCACCGCGGACCGGGGTGCGTCCGGTAGCTCCTAGGAGGCCCGCCCCCGCCGGCTCGCATGTTCCGACCGGGGGGAGCGAGAGCGAGCTGCTTGCCGCCGGGGGTCTGCAGCCCCCCGGCAGTGAGAACCGTCGGCCGGCCCGGTCAGCCCGGCCGGCTCAGCTCAGCCGGGCCTCGGCGTAGACGACCATCGCCTGCTGCTGGTAGACGGCCAGCCCCTCGGCGATCGAGTCGTAGTTCGCCCGCATCTGCGGGTCGTCGACGTAGGTCTGGGCCAACCCCTTGTAGGCGACCGCGTTCGGGGTCCAGAACCGGCAGATGCCCTGGTAGTGGGCGTGCATCTCGGCTTGCACCGCGGCATCGGCAACCGGTGTGCCGGCGACCATGAACTCCGCTGTGCGGATCATCTGCGCCGTCACCTCACGCTGCCACCGCTCCTGGTCCTCGGCGGTCATGGCCTCTCTGGCCTGCCGGGCCTGCTCCCAGTGCTCCGGCCACCGTTCGCGCGCCTCGGCCTCGGCCTCGTCTCCGGCCGAGGCCTCGAAGCCCTCGAACAGGTTCTCCGGCCTGTTGATCCTTGCCATGTCGTTGTCCTTGCCTTCCTCCAGTTCGGCGAGGGTCCGCCCGACCGTGCGGACCAGCGTCTCCAGCCGGTCCCGTTCCTTCAGCAGGCGCCGGTGGTGCTCACGCAGTACGGCCACTTGGTCAACCTGGCTGTCCAGAACCGCCTGGATCTCCCGCAGCCCCAGGTCCAACTCCCGCATCAGCAGGATCTGCTGCAACCGCAGCAGGTCCGCCTCCTCGTAGTAGCGGTGCCCGTTACTTCCGATCCACGCAGGCGGCAGCAGACCGACCTCGTCGTAATGCCGCAGCGTCCGGGACGTCACCCCGGACATCCGGGCCACTTCCGCGATCGACCAGGCCATTGCCGTGACTCCCCTCGCCGGGCCGGTCTCTCCGGCCCCACTGATGACCGTAGGAGTTGACGCGGCGGCAACCGCAAGCCCGAATCGGCACCCCGTCCCGGGCACGAGAAGCGCACCCCGCCGTCAGGCACCTGGGGCCACCCCGTCAGACACCGGGATCGCACCTCGTCAGGCACGATGGACGCACCATGGATCCCCGGCTCCTCCTCTCCCGCGCCCGCCGGCTCGCCGCCTCCGCGGCCCCCGGCCGACGACGGCTGCTCGGCATCGCCGGCCCGCCCGGCGCCGGCAAGTCCACCCTCGCCGCCCACCTCGTGGCGGAGCTGGCCGGTCAGGCGGCGCTCGTCCCGATGGACGGCTTCCACCTCGCCGAGGCGGAGCTGCGCCGCCTGGGCCGTACGGACCGCAAGGGCGCGCCGGACACCTTCGACCCGGCCGGCTACGCCGCGCTGCTGGCGCGCCTGCGCTCCCCGGAGCCGGACACCGCCGTCTACGCCCCGGCGTTCGACCGCCGTATCGAGGAGCCGGTGGCCGGCAGCATCCCCGTGGCGCCGCATATCCCCCTCGTCGTCACCGAGGGCAACTACCTCCTCCTCGACTCCGCCCCGTGGCCGCGGGTCCGGGCATTGCTCGACGAGGTCTGGTACGTGGAGCTGGAGACCCCGGAACGGATCCGGCGGCTGGTCGGCCGGCATGAGCGGTTCGGGCGTCCGCGCGCCGACGCCGAGCGGTTCGTACGCACCTCGGACGAGGCCAACGCCCGTGTGGTGGCGGCCACCCGGGACCGCGCCGACCTCGTCATCACCTTCGCACCCGGAGAGGCCCCACCTCCACCGAGCGCATGACCCCGCTCCCCCACCGCCGCCGGTCGGCGAGCAGCCCGGCCACCGACAGCGCACCCCACCCGACGGACACCGCCACCGCCGACAGCTTCCGGCCGCGCCCCGGCAGCGTCGCACCGAGCAGGACGGCGTCCCCGAAGTCCGCAGCGATCCGCACATACGCGGCGGTGCGCAGGGCCGGCCCTTCCGGAGCCAGCACCATCGCCAGCCCGCTCGCCGTGTCCCGCCAGGCCAGCGGGCGCAGCGCGGTGCGGGTCGCCGGCGCGGTCCGCCCTTTGGTGTCGACCAGCCCCGAGGGCCGAGCCAGCAGATCGGGCAGCGCCGCCACCGCCACCCCGTACACGGCCGTGGCCACCCCCACCGCACGCAACAGACCAACCTTCATCCGCCATCCCCTTTCCTCGTCTTTCCTCGTCTCTTCTCCCGTCGACCGGCCGCACGAGCCCCCTCGCGCCCGCCGCCTTCTCCATTCCTTTCCGCGACAGCCCCCTTCCCAAACGACATCAGCGATGTCATCATGACATCATGAGTGTCAGCGAGGAGAAGCGTGCCGGAGTGGCGAAAGACGCCGGCGGCGGAGAACCGTCGCCCACCGAAGACCTGCTGTACGGCGTCATCCGGCGCCTGTGGCCGCTGCACCGCACGGTCGTCCGCGCGGTGGAACACGAACTGGCGGGCACGGGCATGACCGCCGGCGAACACGCGCTGCTGGACGCACTGCGCACTGAAGGCCCGCGCACCGTTCCGCAGTTGGCGCGCGGGATGGGGCTCGACCGGCAGCCGGTGCAGCGCTGGGTGAACCACGCCTTGGAGCTGGGCCTGGTCGTGACCGCCCCGAACCCCGCGCACCGCCGCTCGTCCCTGATCCGGCTCACCGACGAGGGCACGGAAGCGATACGCGACGTCCGGGAATCCGAGGCAGCGGCGCTGAGGCAACGGCTGGCCGACCTGTCCGCCGAGGACGTCCGTACCGCGCTGCACGTACTGGACCGGCTCGGCGAGGAGTTCCGGCAGCTGGCGGACGGCTCACGCGTGACACCGGAGGAAACCGGCAGTTGCGGCACCACCGGCAAGAGCGACGACAATGGCATCACGCCCACCTCATCGCATCCGGTACACAAAGGACGGCCCGCAAGATGACCCGAGGAATCACCGACTGGTCCGAGATCGACAACGGGCTCGTGCCGGTCGACGACGGTGAGCTGTTCTACGAAACGGCCGGCTCGGGCCCCGCGGTGGTGCTGCTCCACGGCGGCATGCTCGACCAGCACATGTGGGACGAGCAGTTCGCCTGGCTGGTGAACTCCGGCCTGCGCGCGATCCGTTACGACTTCCGCGGCCATGGCCTGTCCTCCACCGTGACCGGGGACTACGCGAACCACGACGATCTGTGCGCCCTGCTGGACACGCTCGATGTTCCCGGCGCCGTCCTCGTCGGCCTCTCCCATGGCGCGCGGGTCGCGCTCGACACCGCCATAGCCCGCCCGGAGCGGGTGACGGCCCTCGCACTCGCCTCCCCCGGCATCAGCGGCCGCGCCTTCACCGACCCCTTCCTCCTGGAGCACATCAAGGAGCAGGTGGCGGCGATCGGCGCACCGGACGGCGCGGAACGCTATGTCGAGCACTTCCTGCGGATGTGGGTGGACGGACCGCACCGCGCGCCCTCCACGGTGCACCCGGGCTTCCGTGAGCGGATGCGCGCCTCGGCCGAGGCCAATGTGGAGGTACATGCCGAGGGTGCGGGTGCCGGTATGGCCCTTGAGGCCGGCGCCGCCGACCGCCTGGACGAGATACGGGTGCCCACCGTCGTGTTCGACGGCGACCTCGACAGCAGGGACATCTCCGCCAACGCCCATGCGATCACCCTGACCGTTCCCGGCGCCCGAAGAGTCCGGATACCGGGCGCGGCACATATGGTCAACCTGGAGAACACCGCACTCTTCGACCGCGAACTCCACGCCTTCCTCTCGTCCCTGGACTATTGAGGGCTGCTGAGGCCGTGCGGACTGCTGAGGTCTGCTGCACCGCCGCGGGCCACGCCCCCGGGGCCGTCGGCGCGAAAGAACGACCGGGGCGGCAGCGACCACCCCGTGGCAGCTAGAGTGACCGGGCCGTGGTGTTCGGGAAGCCGGTGACGGACCTTTGGGTCCCAGACCGGAGCGGCCCTCGCCACTGTGATCGGGGAGTTTCCGCCCCTTCCGCAGACGCACGGCGCGTCTGCGGCGCCACTGACCGCGACCGCGGCCGGGAAGGCGGGGCGGGCGCGCGCACCCGTAAGCCAGGAGACCGGCCACGGCATCTCACGAAGTGATCCACGAGGTGCTGGAGCGTGACCGCCGGATGGCCCTGTCCACCGATACCCGTACCACCCCTGCCTCCGCGGCGTTCCGCTGGCGCCGGCAGGACACCGTCCGCACCGCGGGCCTGATGGCCGTCATAGCCGGTCTGCACGTCATCGCCTTCGGCGTGCTCTTCCTGCTCGTGGTGCCGCATCACTACGCCGTGGGCAGCCAGGTCTTCGGCGTGGGACTCGGTGTCACCGCCTACACCCTCGGGATGCGGCACGCCTTCGACGCCGACCACATCGCCGCCATCGACAACACCACCCGCAAGCTGATGGCCGACGGCAAGCGGCCGGTCTCGGTCGGCTTCTGGTTCGCCCTGGGCCACTCCAGCGTGGTCGTCGCGATGGCGGCCCTGGTGGCGGGCGGCGCCCAGCTGGCGGGCACCTTGCTCAACGACGAGTCCCGTACGCACCAGATCCTCGGCACGATCGGTACCACGATCTCGGGGAGCTTTCTCTACCTCATCGCCGCCCTCAACCTGATCGCGCTGGCCGGGATCTGGCGGGTCTTCCGCGGTATGCGCAACGGCCACTACGACGAGGCCGAGCTGGAGCAGCGCCTCGATGCGCGCGGCTTCATGAACCGCTTCCTGGGACGGTTCACCCGCTCGATCTCCCGCCCCGGCCAGATGTTCCCGCTCGGCTTCCTCTTCGGACTCGGCTTCGACACCGCGACCGAAGTGACGCTGATGGTGATGGCGGGCAGCGGCGCCGCGGCCGGCCTGCCCTGGTACGCCGTGCTGTGCCTGCCGCTGCTCTTCGCCGCCGGCATGAGCCTGTTCGACACCCTCGACGGCACCTTCATGAACTTCGCCTACCAGTGGGCGTTCTCCAACCCGGTGCGCAAGGTCTACTACAACCTCACCATCACCGGCCTGTCGATCGCGGTCGCCTTCTTCATCGGCACGATCGAGCTGGTCACCGTGCTGCACGAGAAGCTTGCCCTCAACGACCCGCTGACCGGCTGGATTTCCGGCCTCGACCTCGACAACGTCGGCTTCCTCATCGTCGGCCTGTTCGTGGTGGTGTGGGCCGCGGCGCTGGCGTACTGGCGACTGACCGGCGTCGAGAAGCGCTGGGCGGAGCGGGCAGAGCGCGCGGAGCTGGCCGGGCGAACCCAGCCCGCGGAGCAGGCGGGGCCGACGGGGCCGACGGGGCCGACGGGGCCGACGGGGCCGACGGGGCCGACGGGGCCGACGGGGCCGACGGAGTGTGCCACGCCGGACTCCTGAGGCGCGTGAGCCCCACGCCCCGCAGAAGTCCCCAGCGCCCGAATGGGCGCCGGGACACCGCCCCCCTGGCTCCCCTCAGGTGGCCGAACCGGCTGCCGCCCCCGTCGCCAGATCCGGCCCCCAGCGCTGCAGCGCCTCCGCCAGATCGAGGGGGCGCAGCCGCTCCGGCTGGTCCGGTCCCGGCCAGTCCTCCCGCGGGACCCGCCACATCACCTCGAACTCGTTGCCGTCCGGGTCCTTGGCGTACAGCGACTTGGCGACGAGGTGATCACTCGACCCCACCAGCGCGCCCCGCTCGACGAGCTGCGCATGGGCCGCGACCAGCTCGCCGAGCGTGCCGATCTCCCAGGCCAGGTGGTAGAGCCCGACCCGCCCGGCCTCGGGCCCCGGTGCCTCCACCCCCACCGAGAACAGCGCCAAATCATGATCGTTGAGTGAGCCGGGAGCGCGAAGAAAAGCGGCCTGTCCCGGCACCTCCATCCCCACCGTGAGCCCCAGAGCCTCGGTATAGAAAGCAACCGACCGGGCCACATCACGGACGTAAAGCACCGCGTGGTTCAGACGTCTTACGGACATGCAGCCTGCTCTCCGATCTCCTGCCACGACACCACCAGGGGCCACCGCGCCCTCCCCACCTCTGATCTACCCCACCGGCCCCGCCACTGCCCAGCGTCCTTGGGCCGGTATCCGGCCGTTTTCCGTCCCGCTTTCCGGCCCTGGTGCCCGAGGTCCCCAGACCGGCGACCCCCAGACCGGCGCAGGAGGGACGCGCGGGCCGACGCCGGTCTTCAGCCGGCGGGCGGGGCGGGTGCGGTGGCCGACCGCTGCCCGAGGAAGGCGGTGATCGCCCGGTCGAAGTGGGGCCGCGCCACCGCCGGTCGCGGATTGACGGCGGCGGCCTGCCGCTGTGGTGCCAGCGCGGCGGTCACCGCCAGCTTGGCGGCCCGGATCGCCGCGGGTGGCTGCCCGGCGATCGCGGTGGCGAGATCGCGGGTGCGGGCGGTGAGTTGCTCCTCGGGCACGCTGTCCTCCGCGAGTCCGCGGGCCACCGCGGTGTGGGCGGCGAGCAGCCGGCCGGTGTAGAGCAGCTCCCGCGCCGCAGCAGGTCCGGCCAGAGCGACCAGGCGTGCGGCGAAGGCCGGACTGGCGAGGATGCCGAGCCGGGCGATCGGCATCCCGATCCGTGCCCCGTCCGCCATGAGCCGCAGATCGCAGGCGAGGGCGAGTTGGCATCCCGCGCCGGCGGCGACACCGCGGATCTCGGCGATCACCGGAACGGGGCAGTCCTCGATCGCGGTGAACGCCGCTTCCATATGGGCGAAGGACTCCTCGACGTAGCCGGTGTCCGCATCCACCCAGTCAGTCATGTTCGAACCGGCGCAGAACGTGTCGCCCTGCCCGCGGATCACCAGCGCCCGCAGCGACCGGTCCTCCCCGAGCTCCCCGACCTCCCGGGCCAGCCGCGCCCAGGCCCGGCCGGGAAGGGCGTTGCGCCGGTGGCCGTCACCGATACGGATCTCGGCGACCGGTCCGGACCGGGAGGTCCGAAGGGCCGGGTCGGGGGCGGGTACGGGGGTCACTTCACGGCCTTTCGCGCGCGGAGCCCGGCCAGTTGCCGCGGGCCGACCCCGAGGGCGGTCAAAATCTGCGCGGTGTGCTCCCCGTGGCGGGGCGGCGGGGTGCGCACCGTGGCCGGACTGCCGGACAGCTTGAGGGGAGAGGCGACGGTGCGCAGGGTGCCGGCGTCGGGGTGCTCGACTTCGGCGACCATGCCGCGCGCGAGGACTTGGGGATGCCGCAGAGCCTGGTCAACGGTGTTGATCGGGCCAACCGGTACCTTCGCCTCGGTGAGGATCTCGGCCCACTCCTGGGCGCCGCGTGCCCGCAGCGCACGCTCGATGAGCGGGAGCAGTTCCCCGCGATGGCGGACCCGGTCGGGGTTGGTCGCGAACCGTGGATCGTCCGCCAGCCCGGAGCATCCGATCGCGGTGGCGAAGCGGCGCCACAGGCCGTCGTTTCCGGCGGCGACCATGAGGTGACCATCGGCGGTGGGAAACGCCTGGTAAGGCACGATCGTCGGGTGGGCCGAGCCGTAGCGCTGCGGGACATTGCCGGAGGCGAAGTACCCGCCGGCGACATAGCTCAGCCACGCCACCTGGCCGTCCAGCAGCGAGACATCGACCCACTCGCCGCTGCCGGTGTACTCACGGTTGCGCAGGGCGGCCAGGACGCCGATGGCGGCCCACATCCCGGCGGCGAGATCGGCCGGGGACACCCCGAACCGCACGGGCGGGCCTCCGGGCTCTCCGGTCACGCTCATGACGCCGCTGACCGCCTGGGCAATCGCGTCATAGCCCGGTTCGCTCCGGTACGGACCGGTCTGCCCGTAACCGCTGATGGAGGCGTACACGACGCCGGGATTACGGTCGCGGACGTCCTGATAGCCCAGGCCGAGGCGGGCCGCGGTGCCGGGCCGGAAGTTCTCCACGATCACATCGGCGCCGGCGGCCAGCTCCTGTATCAGGCGCAGGCAGTCAGGGTCCTTGAGGTCGACGGCAATACCGCGCTTGTTGCGGTTAACGCTGTGGAAGTACGCCGCATCCTCACCCTGGAAGGGGGGACCCCAGGCGCGGGTGTCATCGCCGGAGGCGGTGTCCTCGACCTTGATCACATCAGCGCCCAGATCGGCCAGCATCATGCTGCAGAACGGCCCGGACAGGATGCGGGACAGATCGAGGACCTTCAGACCGCTCAGTACGCCGTCGTGGACGAGCCAGGGCGGGGGGTGTGGTGTGGGTGTAGTGCGCATTGCGGTGTCGCCTCTGTTTCTGTGGTGTGGCGGGGAGCCGGAGGGTCAGGCGCCCAGTTCGAGCAGCAGCTCCATGCAGATCGCGGTGGCGTCGAGGAAGCAGTCGACGCGCAGATTCTCGTTGGGCGCGTGGTTGGCCTGGTCAGCGTTGGCCAGTGGCAGGCCGATGCTGGGCACGCCGAGGACCCCGGTGAAGATCCAGTCGGGAAGAGTGCCGCCGTACGCGGGGACCAGCAGGGGGTCGCGCCCGGTGACCCGGGAGATGGCCCGCGCCACCCTGGGCGTATACGGATTGCCGATCGGGGTCCTGGAGGCCGGCACGCCGCCGGACTTGGTGACAGTCACCTCGGGAGCATGGGTACGCAGGTGCGCGGCCACACGCTCGAAGACGGCCTGGGGGTCCTGGCCCGCCGTCAGCCGGATGTCGACGCCCGCCTCCGCGGTGTCGGGGATGATGGTCCGGGCCACATCGCCGGTGGTGATCCCGTTGATCGTCAGCGTGGGGCGGTCGGCCAGCCGCTCGTAGAAGGACAGCCCGTTGAAGGCCGGGTCCATTTCGGTCAGCCCGATCTCGCCGAGAACCTGCGGCAGATCGAGCGGGAGAGCGGTGAACGCGGCACGGTCCACTTCGGACAGCGGTTCCCGGCCGTCCTCGAAGCCCTCGACGAGGACCCGGCCGCTGGGGTCCTTGAGGCTGGCCAGCGCCTGGACCAGCTGCCATGCCGGATTGGGCGCGACATTGCCGAAGTTGCCGGAATGCAGCGGGCGGCTGGCCCCGGTCGCCCGGAGCCGGAGCCGGAGCATGCCACGCACGCCGTGCGAGACGCACCATTCACCGGACTCGTGCACCGAACGGTCGCTCCAGACGACGAGATCGCCGTCGAACCGCTCGGAGTGCGCGCGCAGGATGCCTGCCAGCGACGGGCTGCCGATCTCTTCCTCACCGTCGAGCAGCACCGTGACCGAGCACGGGAGCGCGCCGGCCTGCTCCTCGAAGAGGCGCAACGCCTGCAGGTGCGCGTAATGCTGCCCCTTGTTGTCACCGGTGCCGCGCCCCCAGATCCGTCCGTCGCGCACGACCGGAGCAAAGGGTTCGGAATCCCACAGCTCGCGCGGCCCGGTCGGCTGGACGTCGTAATGCCCGTAGATCAGGACGTGTGGCGTTCCGGCGGGCCCGGCGCGGTGGCCGGTCACCAGCGGCCGGCCGTCGCCGACGAGTACCGACGGGGTCAGGCCGGCCCGCTTGACTTCTTCGACCGCACGGTCGGTCGCGGCAGGGAACCCTTCGCCGGTCGCGCTCACACTGGGCTGGCTGACGTAGTCCATCAGTCCGGCGATGAGTTCCTCCTGGCGCTCGTGCACCAGATCACGCGGGGTGCCGGAGAGTTGGGCGCGGATTGTGGAAGCGTCCGTCATGCTGGGCCTCGTTCTTTCGTGGGGCGCCGGCGGGCCTGGGGCCCGTCAGTTGGGGGTGTGCCGGACACCGGGCGCGGGAGCTGCCCGGTGCGTCAGGCACCGGCTCCGGGATCCGGCCGATGCGTCGGGTGCAGGGTTCGGGCCCGGTCCGACCGGGCCGCCGGATACGGGTTCGGGGATCCGACGGGTGCGTCAGCGCAGGGAGAGGAAGCGCCTGCTCGCCAGCAGGGCGGCGATGCTCAGGGCGCCGGCCGCCATGATGTAGAAGCTCGGTGAGAGGTGACTGCCGGTCGCGGTGATCATCCAGGTGATGATCACGGGAGCGAAGCCGCCGAAGGACATCACGCCGATGTTGTAGCTCAGCGACAGTCCGGTGCTGCGCGTACCCGTCGGGAAAGCCTCGGACATCAACGCGGGCAGCGCGCCGAAGTAGCAGGCCTTCACGACGCCGAGCGTAAACATCACCACACCCATGACCAGCAGCGACGGGCTGCCCGACAGCAGCAGGAACAGCGGGTAGATGCTGAGCACCATCGCGATCCCGGCAATGAGCATGATCTTGATACGGCCGACCCGGTCCGAGAGATGACCGGCCAGGGGCGTCACTGCCGTCAGCGCCACGCCGGACACCGCTGCCCCGATGAAGCCGGCGGAGGGCGGCAGACCGAGGACCTCCTGCGCATAGGTCGGCATATAGACGATCACATAGGTCACCGCGGTGGACATCACCAGTGCGCCCACCATGAGGAGCACCCGCAGCTTCTGGTCGCGGAGCACCTGCCGGACCGGGGTCGTCGCGGCTTCCCCCGCCTCGGCGGCTTCCGCGAATTCGGGAGACTCCGGGATCTGACGACGGATCACATACCCGACCGGACCGATCAGCAGGCCGACGAGGAAGGGGATGCGCCAGCCCCATGAATCCAGCTGCGCTCCGGACAGCGTCAGGCTCAGCACGGTGCCGAATGTCGCGGCCAGCAACGTCGCCAGGCCCTGAGAGGCAAACTGCCAACTCGCCATGAAGCCACGCCGGTCGGGCGCCTGCTCGGCCAGGAATGCGGTCGCGCTGCCGAACTCGCCACCCGCCGAGAATCCCTGCAGCAGACGGGCCACCAGGATCAGGACCGGTGCGGCAAGGCCGATGGATTCGTATGTCGGCATCACTGCGATCAGCAAAGTGCCGACCATCATGAGCCGAATCGTGAGAAGCAGTGCAGCCTTACGTCCGGTGCGATCCGCGAATTGCCCCAAGACGAGTGCACCCAATGGCCGGACCAGATACGACACCCCGAACACGCCGAAGGCGAGCATCAGGGAAACCGTCGGGTCGCCGGCGGGGAAGAACGCTTTGGAGATCGAACCCGCGAAGAACCCGTATGTGGTCAGATCGAACCACTCCAGCGTGTTTCCCGCCGTGGCCGCGAGCACGGCACGCCGCGCACGGCTTTTGCCGAGGGGCTTCTCCACAATCATCTGGCCTGTCTCTCTAGCGGTCGTCATGAGTGATACTCCCTCGAATCGAGCAGGCGAGCTGTCGCGCAGGGTGGAACCGCCGATGGGTGAGTCCAAAGCGGAAGACGGGGACTCGTGAACTCGCTGAGCGATGACGCTAGGGCCACCAAGCCGTTCGCACAATCGCAACTTCTAGAACACCTAATTGCCTCAATAGCAACGCTGTGCTGACGCCCTCACACCGCCCGGAGATCCACCCACCGCGTGATCCAGCCGCGGTGCACGCGGATGCCGTGCCGGACGGTCAGCGCGGTGACGATGCCGCTCCCACGGCCGTGCTCCTCGGCCTGCGGGCTGCCCTCCGGCTGCCGGGCGTCCGCCGCCGGCCCCGCATCGGTGACCTCGATACGCAGGGAGCAGGGCCCTTCGTCCCCCGACCGGGACAGCTGCAG
The DNA here is from genome assembly GCF_040253635.1 of Streptomyces sp. Edi2. NCBI lineage: Bacteria > Bacillati > Actinomycetota > Actinomycetes > Kitasatosporales > Streptomycetaceae > Streptomyces > Streptomyces sp. Edi2. Next base: position 2,648,312 of record NZ_JBEJGX010000003.1, read on the forward strand.
CAGGGCCGGCGGCAGGGCATGAGTGACCGCATTGGTGACCATTTCCGAAATCACCAAAACTGCGTCCTCAATGGTGGCGGGAGGAAGATTCCAGCTGGTCAGGACCGCGTACGCACGGCGGCGCACCACGCCGACGGCCTCCGGGATGTGCGGCAGCGGGCAGAGAAAATCCGCGCCCGGGTGCGGCATCGCGGACGAGCCGGTGAATTCGCTAAGGGCTACCGCATTCATCGTTTTCCCCTGCCTCGGCGGCCTGCGGGGAGGATGCACACCTGAGCGGCTGGGAGGACCCTGGCCAACCGCCGACGAGGGCGCCGCAGTGGGGCACTTCGTCGTGCGGTCCGCCCGGCCGGGTGAGCCCACAGGACATATGAAGAACGTAGGCACAACCCGACCATTCGCACAATCGCAATTTATAGAACAAACCATTGCCCAGAATGCAATGGCTCCTTATGCTGGCGCCATGCTGAACAGTCCGGCTCTTGAGTACTTCCTCGAAGTTGTCCGCACCGGCTCGATCAACGAGGCGTCCAGGCGATTGCTGGTCGCGGGCTCGGCCATCAGCCGGCAGATCGGCAAACTCGAGCAGGAAATCGGCGTGCCGCTCTTCGAGCGCCGACCGCGCGGAATGGTGCCGAGCGAGGCCGGTGCCCTGCTCGCCACCTATGCGCGCCGAGCCGCACTGGAAACCGACCAGGTGCTTGCTGATATCCGCGGCCGCGGCCGGATGGGAAGCGTCGTCCGGGTGGCCAGTTCGCAGGGCGCCGCACAGGAATTCCTCCCGCACGCCATGGCCGCTTTCCGCAGGGAACACCCGGGCACGACCTTTCAACTGCCCGTGGTGACTCCCTCATTGGCCACGCAAATGGTCCAGGACGGCTCGGTCGACCTGGGAGTCACTTTCAGCCTCGCCCCCGCTCCCGACGTCCGCGTCGTACACGCCCAGCGAGCTCCGATCCAAGCCCTGGTCAGATCAGACCACCCACTGGCCCAACGAGACGAAATCCACCTCCACGACCTCCTCCCCTACCCGGTCGCCCTCACCGAAGAAGGCACCACGAACAGACGTCTCTTCGACCTCTGCTGCTCCATCGAGGGAATCACCTTCGAACCGCTGCTGGTCAGCTCGAATTCCGCCGCCCTGTCCACCTTCGTCAATGAGACGAACGCCGTCTCCTTGACCGGCCACATCAGTGTGCACGGACGCCTGCACCGCGAAGGGCTGAAAGCCATCGCCCTTCTCAACCCGGAAATGCACCTCCGCACCATCCAGATCCAGGCCATGGCAGGCCGTCAGCTCCCCGCAGTGGTCACCGCATTCGCCGATCACCTGATCCGGCAACTAGCGGAAACGGAGGTGTAGGGGCACGGCTGCCAGGCTTGGCCCGCGAGGGAGCGCACCCACGCTCACCACGCGACCACCTGCTCTCCCACGACGCGGATGTCACCGAGCCTTGCCACCGGTGTCTCTTACTTCACAGAAGCCCCGGGCGCCTCGTGCCGTGGCGGCCGGCATCGCCGTCGCCCCGGAAGGATGCCACTCCAGTACGGAGCTGACCGGCTGGACGTGCTCGGCGGTGAGCGTCAGAGCAAAAGGGCCCAGGCGGTCGCGCACGGCATCGGCGGGGGGTTCGCCGTCGAGGCCGGGGCCGGCGACCAGAAGCCGTACGGAGTAGTTGAGTTCGCAGCACGCCGCGAGGATAAGGGCGTCGGCGAGGGGGCCGAGGAGTGTCGGTTCGCCGCCCCGGGCGAGGATGTCGCCGCCCACGTCCAGGAGGTCGACAGCGGGTGCGCGCGGCGGCATCTGCCGGAGACCTTCGGGGAGTCGCACGCCACCGCGCACCGCCAGTTCGCCGTCTGGACGAGGGCGGTCCTGTGGCGCCGGCTGCACCGCCGCCGATCTCGGACAGCTCGGCGTCAGCCCCACAAGCTGCGGCACACCGCGGCCTCCATGGCCATCGCCGGCGGCGCCGACGTCCATGTGGTCCAAGCCATGCTGGTTCACAAGTCGGCGAAGAGTGACGCTCGGCATCTACGGCCGCCTCTTCCCCGACCGCCTGGACGAGGTGTCCGAGAAGATGCACAAGCGCCGTGCACACGACCTGGCCAAACCGAAGGCCAAGGCGAAGAAGGCGGAGAAGGCGCTCGCCGAGCTGGTGCAGGAATCGGCAGGGGAAGCGGCTGCCTGACAGTGCCCGCATGTACGGAATGTGTACCGCCAGCCAGAGAGCCCTCCGCGCGCCAGCACGGAGGGCCCTCTGACCTGCTATTTCTCTGTGGGCACAACAGGATTTGAACCTGTGACATCTGCTTTGTAAGAGCAGCGCTCTACCGCTGAGCTATGCGCCCTGGCCGAGCCGACAGACTACCTTGCCTTTGGGGCTGAACGGCAAACCCGTACTCGAAGTCCGAACTTACCGGCCGGTGTGTTCGTTTCCGGTGAGTGGGAGAATGACATTCGGTCCTGGGGCGATCCGATCGGGAGAGGGAAGTGACGGCGACAGAGACGCAGCCGCATGAGCAGCGAGAACGCCGTCGCGTCCGTGGAGGTCCGCTCCGGGATGTGGTGGGGCTCGTGCTGCTGCCGTTGCCGTTGTTGGCGGCGATGGTGCCGATGTCGTTCGCGGGCGGGGGGACCCGTCGCTGGTTCGGGCGCGGGGAGAGCCAGCGGGCCGATGCGCAGGCCGCGAAGGATGCCGCGGCGGCGGCGTTCTACGAGCTGGACACCGCACACCGTGACCTGCGGATCTCCATAGAGACGATCACCGCGGTCGACAATTCGCCGGCCGCGCGGAAGGCCGCAGCGGATTACGAGGGCTTCGGCCGGCGGATCGACGAGGTGAGTCAGCAGTACATCACCGCGGTCGACTCCCACGATCTGGACCGTGACGATCTGGACGGTGCCGCGGTGGCGCGGGCGCGCGCGGACCTGACGCGGGCCAAGGAGGAGCTGGACCGCGTCCGGAGCGAGCTGGAGCGGTTCGCGCAAGGGCTCGGGCCGTTGCTGCAGACCGCCGAGACGCAGCTGGCGCGGCTGGCTCCGGCCGTGGAGCGGGCGCGGCAGGCGCTGCTGGCGGCGAGCAACGCGCTGGACGCGGTCCGTGCGCAGGGGCTGCGGGCCGATGATCTCGCGACCCGGCTGGCGGCGCTCGGGCCCGAGCTGACCAAGCTCAATCAGGGTGCCGGGCAGCACGGCGTACAGGAGACGATCCGGCGCGCCGACGACATGCTGCGCAAGGCCGAGGACGTACGGACCGAGGCCGAGCGGCTGCCGGGGAAGGCAGCGGAGATCGACAAGCGGCTGGTGTCGCTGCGGACCCGGGCACAGGCGATCACGACGCGTGCCGGGAAGGTCGACCCGGTCCTCAGCGAGCTGCGGCGGCGGTACAGCGCGGCATGCTGGCAGGACCTGCAGCAGGTACCGGAACAGGCCGCGCAGTCCGTCCAGCAGGCCGAGGTCAAACTGCGGGAGGCGCAGCAGGCGCGCGACGAGCAGCGCTGGGCGGATGCCACGAGCCTGCTGGCGACCGTACGGGCGCTGCTGGACGGCACCGACGAGGCGGTCTCGGCGGCCGGTGACCGGCTGCAGCGGCTCGATGCGGTGTCGTTCGACCGGCAGAAGGAGGTCGAACGGACGCGCTTCGCGATCCGCGATGCGCAGCGGCTGGCGATGGCCGGGCGCAGCACCCCCGATCCGCGGCATGCCGGTCCCCTGGACGAGGCGGTGGCGCGGCTGGATCGCGCGGTCGCGGGCCTGGAGGGGCGGCATCCGGACTGGTGGCATTTCCTGACGGAGACCGAGGCGGTACGGGAGACGGCGGCCCGAGTGGTGCAGGAGATCCGTGGGGCCAGGGGCGGCGCGGGGGGCGGGGGCTGAGAACTCCGGGTGACAGCTGAGGCTCCGGAGGGCGGCTGTGACCGCCAGGCATGACTGGGACTCCGGAGGGCGGCTGGGACCGCCGGGCACGGCTGGGACTCCGCACGGCCCCTGATACTCCGGCTGAGACCTCCAGGCGGCCGCTGGGACCGCGGGCCGGCTGGTGCTCCCAGCCCGGATAGCACACAGGTACTTACCCGTCGTCGGGGCCGTCACCAGGGATGTCATCCGGAATGTCACCGGGCTGTCCGGGTTCCGTACTCGTCACCTGGGTCATGCTCAGGTCACCGCGGCTACGTGCCCGTCACCCAGGGTGCAATGGCGTGATCTCGCACGTGGGCGGATCCTGGAGGGAAGTACGGCCCAGGCGGCACACCTGCGCGAAGGAGGCCGGAGATGGCTACTGGGGCTACTGGCCAGACCCTGCACGGGCCCTCGAACCCCTTTCACCGGACGAAGACGCATCACACCCGGCTCGATGAGCATCTGCCCGTGGACCACCGGCTCAGCAAGGTCTACCGCATCGGTGCGGGGCTGATGGGCTTGGTGCTGATCGCCTTCGGCATCCTCGGGCTGACCCACCACATCGGCTTCTTCGACACCGGCGGCGACACCGTTGCCGGGCTGAACACCAACGGCTCCCTGAGCATCCTCTCCATCGTCGTCGGCGCGATCCTCGTCGCCGGCATGGTGATCGGCGGGAACTTCGCCTCCACCCTCAACATCGTGTTCGGCATCCTGTTCCTCCTGAGCGGCTTCGTGAACCTGGCGCTGCTGGACACCGACGCGAACTTCCTCGCCTTCCGGCTCCAGAACGTCCTCTTCAGCTTTGTGGTCGGACTGTTGCTGCTGGTCTTCGGGATGTACGGACGGGTCAGCGGCGGCCTCTCGCACGACAATCCGTACTGGCGCGCCCGGCACCCGGAGGAAGCGGAGCGGTTCGACCGCGGCCAGCTGCATCCCGTCTCCGGCATGACGGCCGCCCGGCAGGCGGCGCGGGTCAAGGTCCAGGGCGCCTCGCACGCCGGGCGCGGTTCGATCGGCGCCGGCACCAGCGGGAGCAGATCCCGCACGGGCATGAGCATGGATACGGATACGAGTGCAAGTACGGATACGGGTACTGCCTCCTCCGGTGGCAGGAGGCCCTGAGCCGGGGCGAGGAGAGACGTCAGGGCGTACCGAGGTGGGAATGGGGTGCTCGGTACGCCCTGACGGCTGATGACGGGTGGTGTTGGATCACGGCGGCCTGAGTTACAGGTGCGTGGGTGACAGGGGGCTGCCAGGCCCGGGGCTGCATGGCCCGAGGGGGACGGCGTCGACAGCAGCCGTAGCCGGGCGGGAAGTGGACAGGCCGGAGCAACAGCCGAGTGGCACCAGGTGGGTTGGCGGGGGCCGGCAGGTCGGCGAACACGGGGAGAGCTGGGAGCACACGATGAGCCGTTCGGGGCACACCGCTTCCTCCGTCGGCGGGCACGGGGTGCACCACGAGGCGGTCGAAGCGCTCGCCGGGCGGATCATCAAGGGCACTTACGGTGAGGGTGACAGCCTCGTCATGGCGGAGGTGATGGCACAGCTGGACGTGACACAGACCGTGCTGCGCGAGGCGGTCAAGGTGCTGACGATGAAGGGCCTTCTCGATACCGACAAGGCGCGTGGCACGTTCGTCCGCCCCCGGGAGGACTGGAACCTGCTGGATGCGGACGTCCTGCGCTGGAAGCTCGCGGCCGGTGTCTCGTCCGACTTCTTCGCCGATGTGCTCGAACTGCGCCGTTCCATCGAACCCGCGGCGGCCGCGCTCGCCGCGGAACGCCGTACGGATGACGATCTGGCGGCGCTGAACGCCGCGCTCGGTGCGATGGCCGGGGCCGACACCGATCCGGCACTGCTCGTCCGCGCCGATGCGTCGTTCCACACGGCGATGCTGATCGCCTCGAACAATCGCTTCTACGCGCAGATGCACCGGGTGATCGTGCCGGTGCTCGTCCAGCGCGACCGGGCCGTGCTCGCCGCGGACGGCGCGTTCGAGCATCCTCATGCGGCCCACGCCGCGGTGGTCGAGGCCGTACGGGACCGGGACGTCGACGGCGCCTACATGGCGATGCTCGAACTGCTTGATCAGTCGGCGCGGGAGCATCCGTAGGGGCATCCGTAGGGGCTTGGGGGAGCATCCGGGCTTGGGGAGCATCCTTAGGGGCTTGGGGGAAAGGCTTCGGGCCGGTAAAGCGGACTGCGCCCGTAGGCGGCGCGCCGCCCCGCACCCCGACAGGACGGAGCCGGTCCATGAAGATCAGCCGCATCGAGACGTTTCTCGCGCCGCCGCGCTGGCTGTTCGTCCGGGTGGAGACCGATGAGGGCGTCGTCGGCTGGGGCGAGCCGGTGGTCGAGGGGCGGGCCGAGCCGGTCCGGGCGGCGGTGGAGGTGCTGTCCGAATACCTTCTGGGCCAGGATCCGGCGCGTATCGAGGACCACTGGCAGGTCATGACCAAAGGCGGCTTCTACCGCGGCGGGCCCGTCCTGTCGTCCGCCGTCGCCGGCCTGGACCAGGCCTTGTGGGACATCAAGGGGAAGCGGCACGGTGTCCCCGTCCACCAGCTGCTGGGCGGGCCGGTCCGCGAGAAGATCCGCGCCTACGCATGGGTGGGCGGCGACGAGCCGCACGCCGTCCGCGACGCGGTCACCGCCCAGGTCGAGGCGGGTTTCACCGCCGTCAAGATGAACGGCTGCGGCCGGATGACGCCGGTGGCCACCCGCGCGGAGGTACGAGACTGCCTGCTGCGCGCCGAGACCGCACGTGAAGTCCTCGGCGACGAACGGGACTTCGGCCTCGATTTCCACGGCCGGGTCTCGCCCGCCAACGCCCGCAGGCTCCTCCCCCTGCTGGCCGACTACGCACCGATGTTCGTCGAGGAGCCGGTTCTCCCCGACTACCCGGAAGCCCTCCCCGGCCTCGTCAACGCCTCCAGCATTCCCCTCGCACTCGGTGAACGTCTCTTCACCCGGCGAGAGTTCCTGGCTCCCCTGCAAGCCGGCGTGGCGATCCTCCAGCCCGATATCTCGCATGCGGGCGGCGTCTCCGAGCTGCGCCGGATCGCCGCGCTCGCGGAGGTGTACGGGGCGCAGCTCGCCCCGCACTGCCCGCTCGGCCCGGTCGCACTCGCCGCCAGTCTCCAAGTCGCCTTCACCACCCCGAACTTCCTCATCCAGGAGCAGTCCATCGGGATCCACTACCACCAGGGCGCCGAGCTGCTGGACTACGTGGTGGACCCGGAGCCGTTCCGCTTCCACGGGGGTTCACTGCTGCGGACCGACCGCCCCGGGCTCGGTGTGGAAGTGGACGAGGACGCGGTGCGGGCGGCGGATGAACGGGGCCACGCCTGGCGGAACCCCGTGTGGCGCCATGAGGACGGGTCGTTCGCCGAATGGTGAGGGGACGGGGGCTGCCGGCCCCCCCAGCGCACACAGCGCACCCAGTCCCCCCGGGCACACCCGGCCCCCCCCCAGGCGCACCCTGCACACCCGGTACACCTGTCAGCGCGGCCCGGAATAATCGAAGGTGTCACCCGAGCGCCCGAACGACCCAGCCGCGCAGTCACACACGCGGCGGGGTGCAGGAGAAAGCAGGAATCGCCATGGACCTCAGCACAGCGCTCCGGACCGAGCGGCTGGTCGCCATCATCCGGGGCAGAGATGCGGAGGCGTCCTTCCGTACCGTCATGGCGCTTGTGGAGGCGGGACTTCCGCTGATCGAGATCTCGCTCAGCGGGAAGGACGCCCTCACCGTGATCCGGCGGGCGCGCGCCGAGCTCGGCGACGCGGCCTGGCTCGGCGCGGGCACCGTCCTGACCGCAGCTGACGCCCGGCGCGCCGCCGAAGCCGGGGCGAATCTCATCGTCACCCCCGGACTCGGGGCCGGTCTGGAGGAGTCCGTACGCCAGGGGCTGCCGACGCTCGCCGGCGTGATGACGCCGTCCGAGGTGATCGCGGCGGACGCGCTGGGCGTCTCGGCCCTGAAGCTGTTCCCGGCGTCGGCCGGCGGGCCCGCGTATCTGCAGGCGCTGCGTGCGCCCTTCCCCGAGCTGCCGTTCGTGCCGGTCGGTGGCGTGGACGCGGCCGCTGCGCAGGCGTACTTCGCCGCCGGGGCGGTGGCGGTGGGTGTCGGCTCGCCGCTGGTCGGGGACGCGGCGGACGGCGGCGACCTGGACGGACTGCGCAAGCGCGCGGCGGAGTTCAGGGCGGTGTGCGCGCGATGACGGGGAGGCGGTCGGCTGCCGGGGGCGGCGAAGCACAGCGGGACGGGGACGATCACAGGGACGGAGACGGGCACGGAGACGGGGACGGGCACGGAGACGGGCACGGGGGCGGAGACGGGCACGGAGACGGGCACGGGGGCGGAGACGGGCACGGAGACGGAGACGGGCACGGGGACGGGCACAAGCACAGGCACGGGGACGAGGGTGGGCACGCGCAGCACGACGGCGCCGACCCCCGCCCTGGCCTCCGCCCCGACGGCCTCCCCGGCCCCCGCCCCGGTGCCGCCCCGGGCCGTCCATCGGCTCCCCGGCAGCCGGGCCGTCCGGACGTCTTCACCTTCGGCGAGACCATGGTCGCGCTGCGCGGCAGCGGCCCGCTGAAGCTCGGCGGCACGATGCAGGTCTCCATCGCCGGAGCGGAGAGCAATGTCGCGATCGGGCTGGCCCGGCTCGGGCACGAGGTGCGCTGGGCGGGTGCGGTCGGCGAGGACGAGGCCGGGGAGCTGGTGCTGCGTACGCTGCGCGCCGAGGGCGTCGAGGTATCCGGCGCCTCGACCGATCCCGGAGCCCCGACCGGGCTGCTGCTGTTCGAGCCGCGGCTGCCCGACGTCACCCGGGTGCACTACTACCGTGCGGGATCGGCCGGCTCGCGGCTCACGGCAGGCATGGTCGAGCGCGCCTTCCGCGCAGCCCCGCCCCGCGTCCTGCACCTGACGGGCATCACCCCCTCCCTGAGCCCCACGGCTCGCTCGGCAGCCCTGCAGTCCCTCCGACTGGCCCGCGAGTACGGCTCCTTGGTCTGCCTCGATGTCAACTTCCGCGCGCGGCTGTGGACGGCCGAGGAAGCGGCCGTGGTCCTGGACGAGTGGATCCCCTACCTGGACCTCCTGATCGCCTCCGATGACGAGCTTCCGCTGTGCCTGCCGCCCCCGGAAGCCGGCAGCGGCTCAGACAGCGGCTGCGGCGGTGGCTCCGACGGTGGCTCCGCCGCCGGTATCGCGTCGCAGGCCGGGCTGCTGAGGGAGCGGGGCGTCGGCGAGATCGTGGTCAAGCTCGGCGCGGACGGGGCGACGGCCTTCACACACGACGGCTCCCTGCACCGGTCCGCCAAGTCCGTACGGGCCGTCGATGCCGTAGGGGCCGGCGATGCCTTCGTGGCCGGCTATCTGTCGGCGCTGCTGGACGGTGAGGGGGCGGCCGAGTGCCTGGAGCGGGCCGTCACCACGGGAGCGTTCGCCGTCGCCTCCCCCGGCGACTGGGAGGGCGCGCCGACCCGTGCGGAGCTGGGGATGCTGGGCGCGCCGCCCGGCACCGTCGTCCGCTGAGCGACGCCACGGCTAACCTGTGCCCATGCCTCGTTACGAATACCGGTGCCGCCCCTGCGGCTCCACCTTCGAGCTGAACCGGCCGATGGCCGAGTCCTCCGCCCCGGCCGTGTGCCCCGAGGGCCATGAGGACACCGTGAAGCTCCTCTCCACGGTCGCCGTCGGCGGCTCCGCGACGCCTGCTGCCCCGCAGGGCGGGGGCGGCGGCTGCTGCGGGGGCGGCTGCTGCGGCTAGTACTCACGGCAACTGCGGGGGGCATGGGGGCCCCGGCCCTCGCCCCGCAGTACGCCACGGCCTCAGGACCCTGCCCCGGCTTTGCGGCCGACTCCGATGCCTCGGCCGCCGCTACCTCTTGCGCGCCAGCGTCAGCCCGTCGGCCACCGTGAGAATGACCGCCTCCATACGTGAGTCCTCCACGACGTGGTCGTTGAAGGCCCTGATCGCCAGGGCCGACCCGGTCGCCGCCGGGTCGGCAACCTCCCCGTGGTAAAGGACGTTGTCCGCAACGATCAGGCCGCCCGGCCGCATCCGGGGCACCAGCTCTTCCCAGTACGCGATATAGCCGCCCTTGTCCGCGTCGAGGTAGGCAAGGTCGATATGCGGCTCCGCCGGCATCGCCCGCAGCGTTTCCAGCGCGGGCGCGATCCGCAGCTCGACACGGTCCCCGACACCGGCCTTCTCCCATGCCTCCCGGCCGTACGCCGTCCACTCCTCGGAAACATCGCAGGCGATCAGCGTGCCGTCCACGGGCAGCGCCTGCGCCATGGACAGCGCCGAAAACCCGGTGAACGTCCCCACCTCGACGACATTCCGGGCCCCGATCAGCCGCACCAGGAACGCCAGCAGGGGCCCCTGCTCCTCCGCCGACTGCATCCCCGCCGCCTCGGGGAACTGCTGGCGGGTGATCTCCACGATGTCCCGCTGCGCGGCGTTCAACGGTGGGTTGTGGGCGAGGACGTAGTCGTACATCTCCGCCGTGATCGGCGTGCTCTTGGACTCGGTCACTGGCTCTCCCCTGGTTCAAGGATCGCGGTCTCGGCCGATCACCGGACGATGCGGCCACCGCCTCGGCGAGAGTAACCGAGCCTTCACCTTCACCGACTGCTTTCCATGCCTCCCTTCCCACACGCCTCGCTCCCCGCCCCGGTCTCACGTCCCCAGATAGCGCAACACCGCCAGAACCCGGCGCGAGTATCCGGACGTGCCGACCAGATCGAGCTTGTCGAAGATCGCGTTGATGTGTTTCTCCACGGCGCTCAGCGAGATGTGCAGCCGGACGGCGATCGCCGCGTTGGTGTAGCCCTGCGCCATCTCACCCAGCACCTCCCGCTCACGTGCGGTGAGGGTGCCCAGCGGATCCGTGCGGCGGCTGCGCCTCAGTAACTGCCGTACGACTTCGGGGTCGAAGGCCGCCTGGCCGGCGGCCACCCGATCCAGCGCGTCCAGGAACTCGTCCACCTGGAGCACCCGGTCCTTGAGCAGATATCCCACTCCCTCGCTGTCGTCGGTCAGCAGCTCCGTCGCATAACGACGCTCGACGTACTGCGAGAGCACCAGCACGCCGATCTCGGGCCAGAGCTCCCGGATCTGCACGGCGGCGCGCAATCCTTCATCGGTGTGTGTGGGTGGCATCCGGACGTCCACGACCACCGCGTCCGGTTTCTCGCCCTGCTCCCCCGCCTGCTCCAGCACGGCGATCAGCTGATCGGCGTCGCCGACCGCTGCCGCGACCTCATGTCCTTCTTCGGCGAGAAGGCGCACCAGGCCCTCCCGCAGCAGGGTCGAATCGTCGGCAAGCACTACGCGCACGGCAGCTCCGCGGTGATGATGGTCGGTCCGCCGGCCGGGCTGTCCACCTGGAACCGGCCGTCGAGGGCGGCGACCCGGCGCGCCAGCCCGAACAGGCCGGTGCCGGAGGAATCCGCGCCGCCCGATCCATCGTCCTCGATGTGCACGAGCACGGCGTCCTCGCCAGGGGCGACGCGGACCGTTATCCGTCCGGCGTCGGAATGCTTGACGGCATTGGTGACGGCTTCGGAGACCACGAAGTAGGCGACCGTTGCCACGGCGGTGTCGGGTTCGGTGACAAGTTCGTAGTCGAGGCGTATAGCGATGGCCGAGCGTTCCGCGACCGTTTCCAGGGCTGCGCGCAGCCCCGCTTCGTCCAGCACCGTCGGATAGACCCGCCAGGCCACCTCGCGCAGCTCGGTCAGTGCCTGGCTGCTCTCCTCATGGGCCTGGCGCAGGAGTTGGTCCGCCCGCTGCGCGTCCCGGCTGCGCAGCGCGCGGCCGAGCAGCATCCCCAGGGCCACCAGCCGCTGCTGCACACCGTCGTGCAGATCGCGCTCGATACGGCGGCGCTCATCGTTGACCGCGGCGATGACGCCGGCGCGGCTGGTGGCCAGTTGCTCGATGCGGCGCTCCAGCGCTTCTTGGTGGCTGGGGCCCAGGAAGTGCCGTGCCAGCTTGGCCTCCAGCCCTGCGACGCCGAAGCTGCCCTGCAAGCTGAGGAAAAGGAGGAAGAGGCCGCCGACCGTCGACAACGCGAGGTCACCGGGTCGGCGGACGCCGTGAAGCGGCAGGATGAAGATCCATGAGGTGCCGTAAGCCGCTCCGATCAGTGCCGCGCTCAGGACGAGAGCGCTCAGCAGGCCCAATCCCCAGCGCAGGGAGAGATATTGGAGCGCGCGGCGGTCGGTGTATGCGTCTGATGTGTCGGCCGCGACATAGACGCGGAGACGGCTTCGATTGTTCTCGGTCAGGAGCCGCGCCGCGCCGCACACGTGCTTGAGGACCATGCGGCGGCCAAGCGGCCAGGCGAGGACGAGCAGGAGGGAGAGGCCGGAGAGTACGACGAAGGGGAGCTCGGCCGCCGCCATCGCGGCACCGAGCACCAGCCCTGTCGCCAAGCGCAATCCGCGCCGTGCCATTCCCAACATGATCAAAACGCTAGTCGCACCGCACGTCCTCGCGCACTGCGGAAAACCGCAGTCTTTTGTGCGGTGTACCGCAATGTGCTGCGAGGAGCGAATTCATAGCGTTGAATCATGATCGAGAGCATCGGAAACACCGCCCCTGGCTGGATCACCGGCCTCATGGACACCCTCGGCGCACCCGGCGCAGGTGTGGCCATCGCCGCGGAAAATCTCTTCCCGCCTCTGCCGAGCGAGGTGATCCTGCCGCTGGCGGGCTTCGCCTCCGCCCGCGGCAGCATGCATCTGGCGTCCGCGCTCGCGTGGACGACGCTCGGCTCGGTGAGCGGCGCCCTGGCGCTGTATGGCGTGGGAGCGTTGCTCGGGCACGAGCGAACTGTCGCGATCGCATCGAAACTGCCGCTGGTAAGGGTGTCGGACATCGAGAAGACGGAGCACTGGTTCCGACGACACGGAACGAAGGCAGTGTTCTTCGGCCGGATGATCCCCCTCTCCCGCAGCCTCATCTCGATACCCGCCGGCATCGAGCGCATGCCGATACCGGTCTTCCTCGCCCTGACCACCCTCGGCAGCCTCGTCTGGAACACGATCTTCGTCCTCGCCGGCTATCTGCTCGGCGACAACTGGGAGGAGGTGACGGGGTATATGGACGTCTATTCGAAGGTGGCCCTCGCGGCAACTGCGCTGGCGGTGGCGGTCTTTGTCGTTGCCCGCGTCAGCCGGTGCGGCCCGGGCGCACGGCGCCGCGGATGAAGGCCCGTACGATTTCCTCGCCCGCGGCGACGCCCCGTTCGTCGAGGGCCGTGACATGAGGGGCCTGCCAGCCGGAGTCCGCCAGTTCGCCGTGGCCGGGCCGCCATGCACGGTCCGCGGCCAGCAGCAGATCGGCGTCGAGGAGGGAATCGCCGGCCGCAAGGATCTCGGACGCTCCGGTGCGGCGGGCCACTTCCGCCACGGCTGCGCTCTTGGTCAGCGGCTTCGGCACGGCGTAGATCTTGCGGCCCTGCAGGGACACGGTCCAGCCGCGTTCGCCGGCCCAGCCGGTCAGGTCCTTCACCCAGGTGTCCGGCAAGAGCGGCCGCTCCACGACGAGATAGGCGAAAAGGTCCTCGGCAACGCGTTCCTTGCGCAGCCAGGCCGGGTCGGCGGTGCGGACCAGGTGCGCGCGGACCTCGTCCAGGGGCGCGCACTGCGCGGAGAGCCGCCCGGCGACGGTGCGCTGCCAGTCGGGGTCCGACTCACCGCGTACGAGCAGATGGCCGCCGTTGGCGCAGATGGCGAACTCGGGGGCGGGCCCGGGGAGGTGGATGCGGCGGTACTGCTCGCGGGTGCGGGTGGTGGCCGGGACAAAGGTGGTGGTGGCGGCCAGTTCGGCGAGCAGGGCGGCGGCCGTCTCCGTCATATAGGACAGCGGCTTGCGCTCATAGGTCTCGACGCACAGGAGCCGGGGAGCCTCGGCGTCCGGCATGGCGAGGCCCAGGGCGGGGGCCGAATAGATCAGGGTGCGGTCGAGGTCGCTGGCGACCAAAAGAGGGGCAGCGCGCAGCGCTTCCAGGGAAGGGTGGTGGTGGGCGAGGGGCCGGCCGCTCATCAAGAGGCCACCGCCTTGCCGTCGGCACCCGTGGCCCCGCGGGTGAAGCGGGGGTGGATCAACCCCACACAGCTGTAGGGCAGTTCGTCGACCTCTTCGACGGGCACACCCCGTTGTTCCGCCAGGAGGCGCACATGATCGAGGTCGGGCCCGGCCCCCTGCCGGGCCAGGATCTTCCAGGGGACCCGGCGCAGCAGCACGCGCGTGGTCTCGCCGACACCGGGCTTCACGAGATTGACGTCGTGGATGCCGTACTCCTCGCTGATCCGCTCGACGGCCGCCCAGCCCTCCCAGGTCGGCGCCCGGTCGGCGCCGGCCAGCTCCTTCGCCTCCGCGGCGACCTCCGCGGCCACCTCGTCGAAGCGGGCACTGACCGCGTCCAGGAACGCGCGCGACACATCCGCCGAGGCCAGGTCGCGGTAGAACTTCGCGCCGTGGAAGTCGTCCGGCCCCACGAGGTCGTCGCGCAGGACGGTGCGGGATATGAGGCCGGAGACGGTGGAGTTCAGGCAGGCGGACGGGATGAGGAAGTCGTCCCGGGTGCCGTAGGTCTCGACACAGCCACCGGGGTCGGCGAGCACGGCGATCCGGGGGTCAAAGCCCGGGAAGTCCGCCAGGGCCTGGGCGAGTTCGCGAGTGATGGCGCCCTTGCCGGTCCAGCCGTCCACGAAGACGACATCCGCCGGATCGTGACGGTCGGCCAGCCAGCGCAGCGCGGTGGTGTCGATGCCCCGGCCGCGGACGATCGAGAGGGTGTAGTGCGGCAGCTCCAGGCCGTGCGCGTGCAGCGCCCAGCGGCGCATCAGCACCCCGACGGGGGTGCCGGCCCGGGCCAGCGACACCAGCACGGGGCGCGGGCTGCGTTCGGCGAGCACGGTCTCGGTGACGGTCCCGACCGCCCGCGCGATACGGCTCGCGGAGGTCTGCAGCGCACTGTGAAAGAGCGCCTGGTACTGCTCGCTCGGCTGGTATTCGACCGGCAGCGACTCGGCGTAGTGGGCGCCACCGCGCTGAATCGCCTCCTCGCGCTCCTCGGTCGGCGCCTCGAGGGTCACGTCGGAGAGGTCCTGCAGCAGCCAGCCGACCTCGTCAGCGGTGTAGGAGGAGAAGGCGGGGCCGCGCAGCGGCTCGGGGAGGGGCATGGGCCGGGCCTGTGGTTCGGGATGCGGCGTGGACGGGGCCTGTGGCTGCGGGGCGTACGAGGGGATGACGGCGAGCAGCAGCCGGCCGGTGTGCTCGGCAAGCCGGTGCAGCAGACCGTCGGTGGCGTGCAGTTCCGGGGAGTCTCCGTGCGAGTCCACGACGGCCACGATGGCGTCGAAGCCGCGCTCCGGGTCGGCGCCTGCCGCCACGTTGTAGGCATACCGCTCCCCCGGGCCGTCGGCCGGCTTGTCGTGAGCAGGGAAGGACAGCCGGGTCCGTATCGCGTAACCGGGGTCGTCGACGGCGAGCACCGGCGACCGGGTGGTGGTGGAGAAGAAGACGCCCGGCCCCGCTGTCGTCGCGGACAGCCGGCCGCGCCGGAGCCCAGGGGCGCCATCCCCCGCATCGATGCCGTCAGGGTTCGGCGTCGGCCCGGCGCCGCCCGCCTCCTCGACCAGGAGGGCGTCCAGGGCCTCGGCTATCCGCAGCGGCGCGTACATCAATTCCTCGCTGCCGAGGACGAGGATGCGGCGGGCGCCGTCCAGCTGCCGGGCGATCCGGGTCGCCATGTGGGGCAGAGCGGCCTCCAGCCGGGCGCGGTGTGCCGGTGTGAAGCCGTGCCGACCGCCGTCCGGCAGCCCGGCGGGCCAGTCGAAAGCGACCCGCACGACGTCCGCGCCGCCACCGGGCGCCGGCGGTGCGTCGGCCGGCCCGGGGCCGCGGTCGGTGCGCTCGGAACCAGCGGCGTCGTGCCCGGAACCCGCTCCGTCGGAGCTCGCTCCCTCGGACGCGGTCCCCGTGACGGGCGCAGTGGCCCGTGCCGCCGCAAGGGCCTCCTGGGCGGCGACGAGTTCCTGGCCGCGGGTCAGGACGTCCGCCGGCAGACGTACGCCGCCCGCGGCCAGCGCCACGAGGTCGACGCGGGCGCCCAGTTCCGCCGCGAACTTCTCCAGGTGGCCGCGGTCCGCGTCGGAGCGCATGTCGACCAGGGCGACGACCACGTAGCGCTCGCGCGGGAAGTGCGCATGCAGCGCGGTGATCGTGTTCAGGACGGTCCGGCCGGTGGAGAACTCGTCGTCGACGAGCACCAGCGGCCCGTCCCCGGCGAGGAGTGCGCGGTTCTCCGGGAGCAGCAGATGCGAGGTCGCGTGGCTGTGCTCCTCCTCGAACCCGCCCACCTGCGCCACGCCCGCGACCGGCCGGCGGGTGGAGTGCAGATACGGCGCGAGGGCCAGGCCGTCGGCCACCGAATGTCCCAGGCCGGTGGCGGTTTCGGCGTAGCCGAGGACGACGGAGCGGGCAGCGGCCTCGTCGCCCAGCAGCTTCCGCACCCGGCGACCCAGCCCGACGCCGGCGCCATGGACCACGTCCGGCCGCTGGGGCACGTGCTTGCCGAGCACGTTCGACACGAGCAAATGGGCCCGCTTGGGGTTACGCCGCAGCGCCAGCCCCAGCAGTTCCGGCAGCTCGTCCCCGCCGCTCAGCGAGACATCGAGCCGTCCGGCGACCCATTCTCCCGTCCAGACCACGTGTTCCGTCTCCTTCGTCGTACCGGTCATCTGTTTCCCCGCAGGCCGCGTCTGCTCACGGCCGCTCATGCCTGCTCATGCCTGCCCACACCTGCCCACACCTGTTCATGCCTGCGGCAGGCTCGCCGTCAGCAGCTCCACGAACCCGATGCCTTCCCGGGCGACCCCGAACGCCTCGGCGCGCAGCAGGGTCCGCTCGGCCCAGGCGCGGTGCGGCTTCACCTCGTTCATCTTGTTCGTATAGGCGGAGCGCAGCACCCCGCCGTCGCCCCGTTCGGGACGCAGGATGTCGACCGCGTCGCTGAACTCCTCATGGCTGACGACCGAGAGGGCGTGCACCGGCGCGACATGCGAGGGGTGAATGCAGGTCTTGCCCTGCAGACCGTTCGCGCGGTCGAGTTCGATCTCCCGCAGCAGGCCGTCCATGTCGTGCTCGATCAGGGCCGTCCGCAACTCCTCGGCGCGGCCGAGGAACGGGCTGCGGCGCAGCTGCGGCTTGAACATCCGCTCCTGCAGCCGGAAGTACTCCCACACCGGGCCGGTGACCGTGAAGCCCGTGCCGTCCGCCCGCCCCAGCACATTCACCACATCGGCGATCACGGAGGCGACGATCTGGACGTCGTAGGCCGTCATGTCGGGAGCTCTGCGCAGTCCGTAGGCGGAGCAGAAGTCCGTGACGCCGAGCCGCAGGGCGAGCACCCGGTCCCGGTATTTGTCCACGGTCCGGGCGATGCCCGCCAGGGTCTCGGCGCGGCTCTCCAGATGCAGCAGCTGCGGCGATTCCAGCACCGGCATCACAAACAGCCGCCGGGCGCAGTCGCCCTCGGCCGCGTTCAGCGCTTCGAGGAACGGGATGCCACGCTCCTCGGTGAACTTCGGAAGTACAAAACCGGACAGCCTGTGTACGGCAGTGCCCATCCGGCGGACCAGGTCCGGTATTTGGCCGGGTGTGCGGACACGGACGAACAGCAGGGGAAGATCCGCACCCGCATCGGCCGCCTCGTCGAGCAGGGCGAGCTGCCGCACCAGGTTCTCCTCGCCGGCCTCGACGTCCCCGTCGCTTATGGAGTCCTCGAGGCACAGGACCATGGAAGTCACGCCACGAGCGGCCTGCTTGAGGACATCGGCGGCGAGTCGCGGGCGGGTGGCGGGGCTGTAGAGCGTCGCCCCCAGAGCGACCGCGAGCGTGCGGGCCGGGGAGTCGGCGGTGAACTCCACCGGCTCCTGGTGGAACAGTGTCTTCCGGATATCGGGCGAAAGGTGCCCAAAATGACGCATATAACTCCCCGTCTACATGCGGGATCCGGCACCCCCGCTGCGTCTCGCTGTCTGGATCCAGCCGGTAATCGTACGTGTGTGGGGGCATGGTTAGTTCCCGCGTACCGGAAAATCACGTAACCCCCACGAGGCGCGCCCGGGTATCGCGGCCGTACCCCGGAAACGGCTGGTGGCCCCCCGCGTTGTCGCTGCGACCTCCGGGAAGGCAGGATTGCGGCATGACGCACGCGATGCTGAAAGGGTCGAACGTACCCCTCGATGCCACGGCTGTCCGGGCCGTCCTGCGCTGGACCCCCGGCGCCGGTGTCCCCGACGTCGATGCCTCGGCCCTGTTGGTGGGACCCGAGGGGCGTGTGAACTCCGACGAGGACTTCGTCTTCTACAACCAACCACGGCACCCCAGCGGCCTGGTGCGGCACCTGCCCAAGACTCAGCTCGAGGAGAGTCTGACCGACACCATCGAGGCGGATCTGTCGGCGCTGGACGCATCGGTGGACCGGGTCGTGCTGGCCGCGTCGTCGGACGGTGGCGCGTTCGCGGGCGTCACGGATCTGCGGGTCGTGCTGTACGACGCGGCGCAGAGCGACGGCGAGCCGATCGCGGTCTTCGACGTGGTTCCCGAGACGGGCGAGGAGACGGCCCTGATCTGCGGGGAGTTGTACCGGCGCGCCGACAGCTGGAAATTCCGCGCCCTGGGGCAGGGGTACGAGAGCGGTCTGGTCGGCCTGGCGACCGAGTTCGGGATCTCGGTGGACGAGAACGAAGCCGCCGCCGACGGTCCGCCGGCCTCGGAAGCGCCGGTGTCGGCGCCGCCCGGCCCCGAACCCGTGGCGGCACCCACCGGCCCGGAACCGTCGTCGACCGCCGACCCGGCCCCGGGGAGCGATCCCGGCCCGTCCGGCGCCCCGGCGGCCCCCGGCCCGGCAGTGCCCGGCCCCGCCGCCTCCGCCGCGACCCCGCCGCCCAGCACCTGGCCCGAGGAGGCCTCCGGCCCCCCGTCCGCCGCGGGCCCCCAGGCCTCTTCGGCGTCGGATCCGGAAGCGGTCACCCAGCATGTGCCGGACGCCATGCCCGAGCCGCTGTCGTCCGCACCGCTTCCCTCACCCCCCACCGCGGCGCCCCCGGCGCCGGGAATGGCGCCCACGAGCGGCGGCTACGGCTATCCGCAGAACGTTCCGCCACCGCCGACGCAGCCCCCCACGCAGTTCCCGGCCCAGCCCGCCTACGGCTACCCGGGACCGCCGCCCCAGTACCAGCCGCAGCAGCCGCCGCTCCCGTACGGCGCTCCGCCCCCGGCCCAGCAACCGCCGGCCTCGACGTACGGCTACCCGGTGCAGCAGCCCTTCGTACCGGACCCGTCCTTCGTTCTGCCGCCCCAGGGCCCGCAGTTCCAGCGCCGTTAGGGAGACCGGGCGGGTGCCGCCGGCGGCATGGCCGCGGCACGGACGTAAGGCCGCGAGGGCGCCGCACGACGGGAGGCTGCGGGGCCGCAGCACCGGCGGGACCAGGGGGCCCGGAGGCAGGACAAGTGACCCGCCCCATCGTCGGCGGGCCGCTCGTCCCCGGCGCAGCACGCCCCCAGCTCAAGCACGCCCGGCTCAGCGTGCCCGGCTCAGGCGTTCGTCTTGTAGCCCCGCCCCCACTGCAGCCCCCAGCCGTACAGCCGGTCGAGCTCCGCCTGGAAGCCGTAGACGTACTTCACCTCGCGGCGCACCGTCAGCTCGCCCTTGACGTTCTCCAGCATGAAGATGGCGCAGGACCGGGCCTGTGGCGCCCGCTCGTCCAGCTTGACCTCCACCCGTGGTCCGCTGCTCGGGTAGAGCGTCACGACCGCATGCGTACGGTCGAAGGCGGGCGTGCCGTCGTAGATGTAGACGAAGATCAGCATGCGCTTGATCTCGTCGCGGTGATCCAGGTTGATGTACAGCGTCTCGCCGGACCCCGAACCGAAGCGGTCATCGCCGCTGAGCTTGACGAAGGGCGCCCCGTTGAGATCGCCCAGGAAGTTCCCCAGCGGCTGCACCACGCCCTTGGTGCCGTCCCTGAGCTCGTACAGACAGGCCAGGTCCAGGTCGACATTGACCACGGCCGGCCCCTGCGCCTGCACTATCTCCGGTTTGAACAGCTTGCCCGGATGCCGCAGCAGGCCGCCCCTGCCCGGCCCGCTCCGCTCGTGCAGGTCCGAGGGCCGCATCTGCCAGTGCAGATTGACCCGCAGATGCCCGCTGGCCGCCCCCTGCTTGGTCAGGGAAACGACCGGATTCCGTTTCGTCAGCTCGACGACGTAGGACGCGCCGCCGCTGTCGAAGTCGAACTTCGCAGCGCCACCGCGCCGCAGATACCCCAGGAACGACACCTTGCCCACCCCATTGCTCGGCCCCAACCACTGCGGGGCGGCCCGAGGTCCGCACCTCGGAGCCGCCCCGCAGAGAGCGTTCCTCAATCAGCGTCGCGTCACACTCCGGAGGTGACTTCCGACGTCGACTCCGAGGTATCCCCCGGCTTCCCCTCGCGCCGGTTCCTGATCACGGACGAGGCGAAGGAGAGGCCGATCAGCGTGATGCCCACCAGGCCGGTGACGACCTCGGGGATCTCGTACTTGATCGTGGCCAGCAGGATCACGGCCAGCGCGCCGATCGCGTAGTGGGCGCCGTGCTCCAGGTAGACGTAGTCGTCCAGGGTCCCCTTGCGGACCAGGAAGACGGTCAGCGAACGGATGTACATCGCGCCGATGCCCAGGCCCAGCGCCATCATGAAGATGTCGTTGGTGATCGCGAAGGCGCCGATGACGCCGTCGAAGGAGAAGGACGCGTCGATGACCTCGAGGTAGAGGAACATGAAGAACGCGGCCTTGCCGGCCAGGCCCACGGCCGCGCCGGTGCCGTTCTTCGCGGGAGCCGCCGCGGCCTCCTCGCCCTCTTCGTCCTCGTCCTCGAGCTTGGCCTCGAAGTAGCCGGAGATGCCGCCGACGACGAGATAGGTGATCATGCCCGCGACACCGGACAGCAGGACCGTGGCGCTCTTGTCACCGGCACCGTGCGCGGCGGCGGTGGCCACCGTCATCGCGCTCACCAGCAGGACGACCAGCCCGATGATGACGGACAGCATGTCGAGCTTGCCCATCTTGGCCATGGGCTTCTCGATCCAGGACAGCCACTTGTAGTCGCGCTCCTCGAATATGAAGTCGAGGAAGATCATCAGCAGGAAGATTCCGCCGAAGGCCGCGATGGCCGGGTGCGCGCTGGTGACCAGTTCCTGGTAATGCGCCTTGTCATTGATGGCGAGGTTGACCGCCTCGATCGGCCCCAGCTTCGCGGTGATCGCGACAATGACGACCGGGAACACCAGCCGCATGCCGAACACCGCGACGAGGATGCCGACGGTGAGGAAGATCTTCTGCCAGAAGGCGTTCATCTTGCGCAGGATGCCCGCGTTGATCACGGCATTGTCGAACGAGACGGAGATCTCCAGGACGGACAGGATCCCGACGATCGCGAGCCCCTGCCACCCCCAGAGCACGCCCGCCAAGGCGAGGCCTATCGCCGTGATGGCGAATGACCAGCCAAAGGTTTTCAGGAGCACTGCCTACCCAATCCCTCGCTGTATGGGGTCCCCCGCGCGCAGCGCGCGGCGCTTTACGAAACGTTGACCCCGAAGTCTAGAGCGATGCCCCGCAGACCCGACGCGTACCCCTGTCCTACCGCCCGGAACTTCCATTCGGCGTTGTAGCGGTACACCTCACCGAAGATCATCGCGGTTTCGCCGGAGGCGTCCTCGCTGAGGTCGTAACGGGCGAGTTCACTGCCGTCGGCCTGATTGACGATACGGATAAAGGCATTGCTGACCTGGCCGAAGCTCTGGCCGCGCGCATCGGCGTCATGAATCGAGACCGGAAAGACGATCTTGTCGACCTGCTCGGGCACCTGCGAGAGATCCACCAGGACCGACTC
This sequence comes from Streptomyces sp. Edi2, assembly GCF_040253635.1. Lineage (NCBI taxonomy): Bacteria > Bacillati > Actinomycetota > Actinomycetes > Kitasatosporales > Streptomycetaceae > Streptomyces > Streptomyces sp. Edi2. The sequence goes on from NZ_JBEJGX010000003.1 coordinate 2,670,189, forward strand.
GTCGTCGCCCTCCCCCTCGCCGGTGAGATTGTCCCCGGTGTGCTCGACGGCGCCCTCGGGGCTCTTGAGGTTGTTGTAGAAGACGAAGTACTCGTCCCCCAGCACCCGGCCCGACCGGCACAGCAGCGCGCTGGCGTCGAGGTCGAAGGGTGCTCCGGTCGTGGACCGTGCGTCCCAGCCGAGGCCGACCATGATCTGCGTGAGATTCGGAGCGGCCTTGGAAAGGGAGACGTTTCCCCCCTTGGCGAGCGTGACGCTCATCGTGCGCTTCCTCCCCTGTGTCCGTGCGGGCCGTGCCCGGCGCGGCCCGTTCCCTTCCTGCACGTCCGGCGCCGCACTCCCCGGGCGGGGCGTACGGCGCCGGTCGCGGTCACTCCTGGTCCGGCAGCCCCTGCGGTGGCACTGCCCGGTCCGGACGTCGACGATCAGATGGCGGACCCCGTCGGCTCCCCAGGGGTCCCGCCGGCTCCGCTCGGTCAGACGTTGACGCCGAAATCCTGAGCGATGCCCCGCAGGCCCGAGGCGTAGCCCTGGCCGATGGCCCGGAACTTCCACTCGGCGCCGTTGCGGTACAGCTCGCCGAAGACCATGGCGGTCTCGGTCGAGGCGTCCTCGCTCAGGTCGTAACGCGCCAGCTCGTTGTTGTCGGCCTGGTTGACCACGCGGATGAAGGCGTTGCGGACCTGGCCGAAGCTCTGCTGGCGGGTCTCGGCGTCGTAGATCGACACCGGGAAGACGATCTTGGAGACATCGGCCGGCACAGCGGCCAGGTTCACCTTGATCTGCTCGTCGTCGCCTTCACCCTCACCGGTGATGTTGTCACCGGTGTGCTCGACCGAGCCGTCCGGGCTCTTCAGGTTGTTGAAGAACACGAAGTTCTGGTCGTTGGCCACCTTGCCCTGGTCGTTCGTCAGCAGGGCGCTGGCGTCCAGGTCGAAGTCCGTACCGGTGGTCGTACGCGCGTCCCAGCCCAGACCGACGACGACGGCGGTCAGATTGGGGGCTTCCTTCGTCAGCGAGACGTTGCCGCCCTTGCTGAGGCTGACTCCCACGAGTCCTCCCATAGATTCGAGGGGTACGTAAAGAATTGCGCCCCCATCGTGCATGGCATCGGATCAACGAATTGATCCTAGTGACCGGTTCCCACCGATTGCAGATATCGCACCTGGATCAGTGCGGATTCGGCCCGGTGGGCGCAGGGACTACGGGGGCGCCGGGGAGAGTGCTCCGCCTCAGAGGGTGTCGAGCGCCTTGGCGTACTCGTTCAGGTCACGGGCGTCGGGCAGGCCGTTGACGACCGTCCAGCGCACGACGCCTTCCTTGTCGATGATGAACGTGCCGCGCACCGCGCAGCCCTTCTCCTCGTCGAAGACGCCGTACGCCCGCGAGGCCTCGCCGTGCGGCCAGAAGTCCGACAGCAGCGGGTACTCCAGCCCCTCCTGCTCAGCGAAGACGCGCAGCGAGAACGGGGAGTCGTTGGAGACGGCCAGCAGCTGGACGTCGTCGTTGACGAACTTCGGCAGCTCGTCGCGGAGCGCGCAGAGCTCGCCGGTGCAGACGCCGGTGAAGGCAAAGGGGTAGAAGAGGAGGACGACGGCCTTCTCGCCGCGGAAGTCGGAGAGCCTGACCAGCTCGCCGTGCTGGTTCTTCAGCTCGAAATCCGGAGCCTTCGTGCCGACCTCGATCGCCATGGGGTGCTTCCCTTCCGCTCACACTCAACAGGACGCGGCCAACCCTACGCGCCGCGGTGCACGTCCGGGGAACCCGTCCTGAACAGGGCCGAGCCCCCTCCGGAACAGGCGGAGGGGGCTCGGTGGCGAATGGTGAGACCGTGCGGCTCAGCGCTTGCCGGCCTTGGGCGTGACCAGTCGGCTGCCTGCCCAGTCCTTGCCCGCGTTGATGCTCTTGGTCTGGGACAGACCCGCGGTCTGCGCGGCCTCATTGATGTCGCTCGGCTCGACGTAGCCGTCGCGGCCGGTCTTCGGGGTCAGCAGCCAGATCTGCCCGCCCTCGTCGATCAGCCCGATGGCGTCCACCAGCGCGTCCGTGAGGTCGCCGTCCTCGTCGCGGAACCACAGCAGAACGACGTCACACACGTCGTCGTAGTCCTCGTCGACGAGATCCTGGCCGATCACGGTCTCAATGCCTTCGCGGAGTTCCTGATCGACGTCGTCGTCGTATCCGATCTCCTGGACCACCTGTCCGGGCTCGAACCCAAGCCTGGCGGCAGGGTTGGTCCGCTCCTCCGCGTGGTCCGCGGTCGCGCTCACGGATTGCCTCCTGTCATGTTTCGGAAATGCTCGGGGACCCCGCGCGTGCGCGGAGCATGTGGGCGTAGTCCACACGGGCCGGGCGGATCGCGCAAGTACCCGGCGGTCCAGACCGCCGAAACGGTGACGTTTCGAGGCGTCTCGCCGCAAGCACGACCCCCGCGGGCCAGGCTGAAGTGATTCACGCCACAGCTTTCTGTGAAGTTTATCGGGTACTTGCGCGGGGCTGGTCCCTTCGGGGGGCGGCGGCCGGCCGCGGACCCGGTTTCGGGGCCCGTACGTCCGTACGCGAAGCACTTTCGACATGGGCGTAGGGTTGCGATTTGGCCGACCCGAGAAATCGGCCTTTTCAGCGCCATCTCTCTACGGATGGGTTACCCATCGGTAGAGGTGACGTATCCCAGTGGCTCGGTACACGATGGAGACGGCGCGACACCAAGGCAGCGACAGCATTCGTCCCGTGCACAGCAGCAATCACTTGCAGAGCACGAAACGAACCGAACACGAAGGAACAGCGTGGCTTCCGGATCCGATCGAAACCCGATCATCATTGGCGGCCTTCCCAGCCAGGTCCCGGACTTCGATCCCGAAGAAACCCAGGAGTGGCTCGACTCGCTCGACGCGGCCGTCGACGAGCGGGGCCGGGAACGTGCCCGCTACCTCATGCTCCGCCTGATCGAGCGCGCGCGCGAGAAGCGGGTGGCCGTGCCCGAGATGCGCAGCACGGACTACATCAACACCATCGCGACCAAGAACGAGCCGTTCTTCCCCGGCAACGAGGAGATCGAGCGCAAGGTTCTGAACGCGACCCGGTGGAACGCCGCGGTCATGGTCTCGCGCGCCCAGCGTCCGGGCATCGGCGTCGGCGGGCACATCGCCACCTTCGCCTCCTCCGCCTCCCTCTACGACGTGGGCTTCAACCACTTCTTCCGGGGCAAGGACGAGGGCGACGGCGGCGACCAGATCTTCTTCCAGGGCCATGCCTCGCCCGGTGTCTACGCCCGCGCCTTCCTCCTGGACCGCCTCTCCGAGGGCCAGCTCGACGCCTTCCGGCAGGAGAAGTCCAAGGCCCCGAACGGCCTGTCCAGCTACCCCCACCCGCGGCTGATGCCGGACTTCTGGGAGTTCCCGACCGTCTCGATGGGCCTCGGCCCGCTCGGTGCGATCTACCAGGCGCGGATGAACCGCTACATGGAGGCGCGCGGCATCGCCGACACCTCCAAGTCGCACGTCTGGGCCTACCTCGGCGACGGCGAGATGGACGAGCCCGAGTCGCTGGGCCAGCTGTCCATCGCCGCCCGTGAGGGCCTGGACAACCTGACCTTCGTCGTCAACTGCAACCTGCAGCGCCTCGACGGCCCGGTCCGCGGCAACGGCAAGATCATGCAGGAGCTGGAGTCGCAGTTCCGCGGTGCCGGCTGGAACGTCATCAAGCTGGTGTGGGACCGCAGCTGGGACCCGCTGCTCGCGCAGGACCGCGACGGCATCCTGGTCAACAAGCTCAACAGCACGCCCGACGGTCAGTTCCAGACGTACGCCACCGAGACCGGCGCGTACATCCGCGAGCACTTCTTCGGCGACGACCAGCGGCTGCGCGCGATGGTCGAGAACATGACCGACGACCAGATCCTGCACCTGGGCCGCGGCGGTCACGACCACAAGAAGATCTACGCGGCGTATGCGGCGGCCAAGGCCCACAAGGGCCAGCCGACGGTGATCCTCGCGCAGACCGTCAAGGGCTGGACGCTCGGCCCGAACTTCGAGGGCCGCAACGCGACCCACCAGATGAAGAAGCTCACGGTCGCGGACCTCAAGGGCTTCCGTGACCGGCTGCACCTGCCGATCCCGGACAAGGACCTGGAGGACGGCCTGCCGCCGTACTACCACCCAGGCCGCGACTCCGAAGAGATCCAGTACATGCACGACCGCCGCAAGGGTCTGGGCGGTTATGTGCCCACCCGTGTCGTGCGCGCCGAGCCGCTGAAGCTGCCGGACGACAAGGCGTACGCGGGTGCCAAGAAGGGCTCGGGGCAGCAGAAGATCGCCACCACCATGGCGTTCGTCCGGGTCCTGAAGGACCTCATGCGGGACAAGGAGATCGGCAAGCGCTTCGTGCCGATCGCGCCCGACGAGTACCGCACCTTCGGTATGGACGCGTTCTTCCCGTCGGCCAAGATCTACAACCCGCTGGGCCAGCAGTACGAGTCGGTCGACCGCGAACTGCTCCTCGCGTACAAGGAGTCGCCGACCGGCCAGATGCTGCACGACGGCATCACCGAGGCGGGCTGCACGGCCTCGCTGATCGCGGCGGGCTCCGCCTATGCAACGCACGGCGAGCCGCTGATCCCGGTCTACGTCTTCTACTCGATGTTCGGTTTCCAGCGCACCGGCGACCAGTTCTGGCAGATGGCCGACCAGCTCGCGCGCGGCTTCGTGCTCGGCGCGACCGCCGGCCGGACGACGCTGACCGGTGAGGGTCTGCAGCACGCCGACGGCCACTCCCAGCTGCTGGCCTCGACCAACCCGGCCTGTGTCGCCTACGACCCGGCCTACGGCTACGAGATCGCGCACATCGTCAAGGACGGTCTGCGGCGGATGTACGGCGAGAACGCCGAGGACATCTTCTACTACCTGACCGTCTACAACGAGCCGATCCAGCACCCGGCGGAGCCGTCCGACGCCGACGTCGAGGGCATCCTCAAGGGTCTGCACCGCATCAAGGGCGGTGAGAAGGGCGAGCACGCGGCCCAGATCCTCGCCTCGGGTGTCGCGGTGCCGTGGGCCGTCGAGGCCCAGCAGATCCTCGCGGACGACTGGAACGTCAAGGCCGATGTCTGGTCCGCGACCTCCTGGAACGAGCTGCGCCGCGACGCGGTGGAGATCGAGGAGCACAACCTTCTGCACCCCGAGGAGGAGCAGCGCGTCCCGTATGTGACGCAGAAGCTCCAGGGTGCCGAGGGTCCGACGGTCGCGGTCTCGGACTGGATGCGGGCGGTTCCCGACCAGATCGCGCGCTGGGTTCCCGGCACGTACCAGTCGCTGGGCGCCGACGGCTTCGGCTTCGCGGACACCCGTGGCGCGGCCCGTCGCTTCTTCCACATCGACCCGCAGTCCATCGTCCTGGGCGTGCTCACCGAGCTCGCCAAGGAGGGCAAGGTCGACCGGTCGCTGCTGAAGCAGGCGATCGACCGCTATCAGCTCCTGGACGTCACGGCCGCCGACGCGGGTGAGGCCGGCGGCGACGCCTGACCCCTCCGCGGCAGCCTGCCGCATCCCCTTTGCCGCGCCCCTCGGCCAGCGTCCTTCGCCGGCCGGGGGGCGCGGTGGTGTGGGGTGGGGCAGTGTGCGGCGGGGCGGTGGGTGGTCGGGGACTGCGTGGTGGGGCGGTGCGTGGAGGGGCCGCATTCCGTGGGGTGCGGCCGGGCATACGCGGAGGCCCCCGGGCGGCCGGTTCAGCGCTCCCACACCTTGAACGCCCGTACCTGGTACGGGGACCGGGGCACCCAGCTGCCGCCGCCCGGGTAGGTGTCGTACTCGGCGGTCTCGGCGCATTCCTCGCTCTGGTAGGTGGTCACCGGCCGGCCGGTCCGGTTGGCGAGCGCGGCGGCACTCGTTCCCTTGGGCAGCGGGGTGCAGCTCTCGATGTCGGTGTCGGACAGTTCGTACGTCCGCCGTGTGCCGCCGAAGTCCGCTTTCGGCCAGAGGCACAGCTGTCCTGCCGCGCACTGGCCCGAGGCGGCACCGGCACGGCCGCCGGGGGCCGCGTGCGCAGCCGGGGTGCCGAGGGCCGGCGGGACGGCGAGGGCGGCGGTGAGCGCGGCGAGGCCGGTGAGGAACGCGGTGGTGTGGGGCGTACGCAGACGCAGACGCATAGGAATCTCTCCCCCGTGAAGTACGACGATGGCGGTCCGCCGGGGGCGGGTTGCCCGCGGCGGGTGCTGCGGTGTCGAGCTTCGCGAGGGCGGAGCGCGGTTGCCAAGGCCGTGGCGGCACGGCCACCCGGATCAGGGATGTGGACAAGCGAAACGGCCCGGCGTAGGGCGTCCGGTGCACGGCGTTGACGTGGGACGGACCGGCGGGGAGGGAGTGCGGAAACCGTTTGCCCCATGGCCTGCCGGGGGCCGGGAGGCACCCGAGGCCCCCGGAGGAGGCCGGTGCCCGGTTCGGTTCCCGCACCGGCTCATCAGGATGAGGGATGCGGTGCGGGGGCGGCCCTCCGGCAGGGGCCAACTCCTGCCGGTCGTACGGCGGGAGGTGCCGGTCACCGTCCGGAACGGCCGGTTGACGCCCGCCGTTGACACCGCCACGCAAACGGCGCGCGGCCGGACGAGGACGAACCTCGTGCCTGCCACGCGCCGGCGCCGGGCGTCAGGGCGTCAGATGCCCCTCTCGTCCCCGCGCTGCGGGTGGCCGGACAACGGGCGCCGGACGCCGGACGCCGGACGCCGGACGCCGCCTAGGGTGGCCGTACGGCCGGAGCCCCGTCAGATGTGGCCGACCCCGGCGCCCGCCTCGGCGTTCGCGCCGCGCTTGGTGAAGACCGCGACGACGGCGGCAACGACCGCCACACCGCAGGCGACGGTGAAGGCCAGGCCCATGCCGGACACGAAGGTGTCGTGGGCGACGGAGGTGATCTTCTGGGCGAACTCCGGCGGGGTGCCCTTCGGGACGGGGGCGATGCCGGCCGAGACCGCGTCGGAGAGCTGGGACGCCTGCGCGGGCGGGGCGGGCGGGAGGCCGGCCGCCTTCCAGTTGCCCGGGAGTTCGTTGTCGACACGGGAGGCCATCACCGCGCCGAGCACGGCCGTGCCGAGGCTGCCGCCGACCTGCATCGCGGCCTGCTGGAGGCCGCCGGCGACACCGGAGAGCTCCAGCGGGGCGTTGCCGACGATGACCTCGGTGGCGCCGACCATGACGGGCGCGAGGCCGAGGCCGAGCAGTGCGAACCAGAGGGACATCGGGCCGGTGCTGCTGTGCGTGTCGAGGCCGGACATGCCGTACATGGCGACGGCGGTGAGGATCATGCCGCCGACCAGCGGGATGCGCGGGCCGAGCTTGGTGATCAAAGCGCCGGCGAGCGGCGAGCCGACGATCATCATGCCCGTGAGCGGGAGGAGGTGCAGACCGCTGTCCACGGGGGTCATGCCGTGGACGTTCTGCAGATAGAACGTCACGAAGAACAGGCCGCCCATGAAGGCGAAGGCCATCAGCACCATCAGGACCGTGCCGGCGGTCAGCGGCAGCGAGCGGAACATCCGCAGCGGGACGAGCGGTTCGCGGACCTTGGTCTCCAGGACGGCGAACAGCGCGAAGAGGACCACCGAGGCGATCAGGAAGCCCAGGGTCTTCATGTCGCCCCAGCCCCATTCCGACGCCTTGATCAGCGGCCAGATGAGGCAGAACATCGCTCCGGAGAGCAGCGCGATGCCCGGGATGTCGAACGAACGAGGGGCGTTCTCCGCACGGTGGTCCTTGAGGATCACCAGGCCGAGGACCAGCGCCAGCACACCCACCGGGACGTTGATGAAGAACACGGACTGCCAGTTGACGTGCTCGACCAGCAGTCCGCCGACTATCGGCCCGCCGGCGGTGGAGGCGCCGATGACCATGCCCCAGATGCCGATCGCCATGTTGAGCTTCTCGGCCGGGAAGGTGCTGCGCAGCAGTCCCAGCGCGGCGGGCATCAGCAGCGCGCCGAACAGGCCCTGCAGGACGCGGAAGGTGATGACCAGCGCGACCTCGTGGGAGAACCCGATGGCGCCGGAGGCGGCGGCGAAGCCGAGGATGCCGACGAGGAAGGTCTGGCGGTGGCCGAAGCGGTCGCCGAGCTTGCCGGCCGTGATCAGCGCGACGGCCAGCGCGAGCATGTAGCCGTTGGTGATCCACTGCACGTCGGCGAGCGACGCACCGAGGTCTGCCTTGATGGCCGGGTTGGCGATGGCGACGATCGTGCCGTCCAGGGCGACCATCATGACGCCGATCGCGACGGAGAAGAGGGTCAGCCACGGATGGCCGCGCAGCCCCTTCGAGGGCTCTGGTGCGGGAAGGTCCGGCGCTGCGACGGCAACCGGGGTCTGAGAACTCATACAACGAGGCTAATGTCAGCCACTGACAGTTGACAAAGGAAATCATGAGTCGGTAACTGTCATTCCGCTCACAGGTAACCTGAGCAGCGCGAACACCACGGAAAGGCGGCTCAGGATGGCGACCCCGACGCCGCATACGGCACCCACGGGCCTGCGGGAACGCAAGAAGCAGCGCACCCGCGACGCGCTGATCCGCGCGGCACTCGAACTCTTCACGGAACAGGGGTACGAGGCGACGACGATCGACGAGATCGCGGAGGCGGTGGACGTCTCCCAACGCACGTACTTCCGCTACTTCGCCAACAAGGAGGACGTCGCCTTCGCCGTCCAGGAGATGGTCGAGGCCCGCTTCCTCGCCGAGCTGAGCGCACGGCCCGCGACCGAGGCGCCGCTCACCGCCCTGCGCACCGCCGTGATGGTGGCCTGGGACGACATCGGCAGCGCCATCGAGTCGGTGATCCCGGTGGAGCTGTACATGCGCTCGTTCCGGATGATCGAGTCGACGCCCGCACTGGTCGCCGCCCATCTGCGGCGCTCCTCCGAACTGGAGGAGCAGATCGCCGGGTTGATCGCCCGGCGCGAGGGGCTGGACGTGGACGCGGATCCGCGGCCGCGGGTGCTGGTCGCCGCGTTCAGCGGGGTGATGCGGGTGGCCGGCAAGGTGTGGGGCGAGGGGCAGGACTGCAGCGTGGCGTCCATCCGTGAGATCACCCAGTCCTACCTGGACCACATCGGGTCGGCGATGGAGGGCGACTGGCGGGCGCGGTGAGGGGAGGGGAGGGCCCGCGGCTGCCCCTGACCGCCCCCGGCCGCCCCCGGCCGCCCCCGGCCGCCCGGCATACGTTACTCCCCGTAGCCGAAATGCACCTTTCCGCGATCACTTCGGACGCCCCATGAGACCGCGCCTGCACGGCTGAGCACGGAAAACGAACGACAAGTGTCCGGTTTGGTCGAAATACCCACCGTGAAACGTGATCTCACTCACGGTCACAGCAAGCACCCTTCCGTGTCTCCTAGGGTGGCACGCGGTGACTTCCTTCCCGGGCCTCGGCCCCTCCTCCAGCCTTCTGCAGTCCTCCGCCTTGCGTGCCGCGCTCGCCCTGGCGGTGGTGTTCGTGATGCTCGCCCTCACCGGCTGGACGGCCGTCAGAGGTACCAAGGAAGACGCCCATCCGCTGGCCACCGCCAAAACGGCCTGGCAGCACGCCACCTTCCACGGCCGCCCGCTGCCCGGCCCCGACGGTTCGCCGGCCGCGCTCCGGGGCTTCTTCGCCAAGCTCACCGGTACCGAGAAGCAGCAGCTCGCCGACCGCTATCCGCTGGTCGTGGGCAATATGAACGGCGCCCCCGTGCCGCTGCGTTACCGCGCGAACCGGATGGCCATCGACGATGCCCGCCGCATCGAGAAACAGCGGATGGGCGACCACCGGCTCACCCCTGTCGGCCGCCAGGAGGCGGGCCGGCTGATGCACCGCTTCGAGTCGATGATGAGCCCCGCCCGGCAGATCCTGGCCTTCGATCCGGCCGGCGACGGCCGGGCCGCCGAGGTCTTCGGCAACCTCCCGGCGGCGCAACGGGTCTCGGTCGTGGTGCCCGGGGTGGACACCAACCTGTCGACCTTCGAGCGCACCGCGCGGGCGAACACCGCCCCCGTCGGCATGGCGCGGTCCCTCTACGGCGCGGAGCGCGAAGCCCGGCCGAGTACCCGTACCGCCGTGATCGCCTGGGCCGACTACACCTCGCCGGGCGGGATGGGCGTCGAGGCCGCCACCGGGAAGCTCGCCGCGGACGGCGCGGTCCGGCTGCGCGCCCTGGTGGACGCGCTGCCCTCCTCCGACGCGGTCTCGCTGTTCTGCCACAGCTACGGGTCCGTGGTGTGCGGCGTCGCGGCCCGTGACCTGCCGTCCAACGTCGAGGACATCGCGGTGGCCGGCAGCCCCGGTATGCGGGCCGGCAACCTCTCCGGGCTGGGCACCCACGCCCGCGTCTGGGCCATGCGGGACGCCGACGACTGGATCCAGGACGTGCCCAACCTGGAGGTCGGCGGACTCGGCCACGGCGCCGACCCCGTCGATCCGTCCTTCGGCTCACGGGTCCTGTCGGCCGACGGCGCGGTCGGCCACGCCGGCTACTTCGCACCCGGCACCCGCAGCCTGCGCAACTTCGCCCTGGTCGGGGTGGGCGCGACCAGCACCGTCTCCTGCGCCACCGATGACCCGCACTGCAGTTCGGGTCTGACCTGAGGGCCGTCGGCCCGTACCACTGGCTCCGCGGGCACGGCCCGGCGCCCGGGGACGGGCCGTGCCCGCGGGAACCGCACCCCGCGCCGGGGACGTCCACCAGACAGGGAACGCAGCGGGTGGTCGGAGTGACGCGCGTAGCTTCGGCAGACGCCCCGAGCTGTCCGGAAGGGGGACGGGCGGGCAACCGCCCGCATACGATGAGCCACATGGGTGATGTGCTGGCCGGTTTTCATGCCGTCTGGGAGTTCGACACGGACTCCGTACTCATCCGCTTCGAACGGGGGATCCGCAGGCCGAAGCTGTTCCAGGCGCTCGGCGAGCGGCGCATTCCGTACGAGGCGCTGAGCTCCGTCGAGGTGACCGGAGGCAGACGCGGCACGGTGGTGCTGCATGCCGTGCCCCGGACCGGCGCCGACCCCTTGATGGAGGCGGCGGACGGACAGCTCAAGGAGGACGCCGATCCGTACCGGCTGGTGCTGCCGGCCGAGCGCGAGACGCTGGCCGAGTACTACGCCGACGAGCTGCGCACGGTGCTCGGCCCCGATGCCAAGGAACCCGCCGACCGCCACCTGGTGGCCGCGCCGGAGCCCCCGCTGCACTTCAAGGCGTACGACGGCAAGGCGTCCTTCGACGGCCGTTCGGTCGCCTTCCGGTGGTTCTGGACGGGTGCCTCCTCCGCGAAGTGGAAGTGCGGCGACCAGAGCTTCCCGGTCGGCGAACTGGCCGGGGTCGAGTGGCGGTCGCCGGAGATCCTCAACGGCTATCTGCGTCTGCTGGAGCGCGGTGCCCGTGAGCCGGGGACGGGCGAGGCGGACCAGGATCCGGCCGCGGTGGTGTTCGGGCTGGGGTACGGCCCCGTCCATGAGTCGCTGCCGTTCGCGGCCGCGGTGCTGCAGGCCGTACGCGCCGCCGAGCCGTCGCAGGAGACGCCGGAGAGCGAACCGCGCCGCCGCACCGGGGACGCGCGCCGGGACCCCGCCGATATCGCGGACCGGATTCGGCACCTCGGCGAGCTCCATGAGGCCGGCCTGCTGACCGACGACGAGTTCAGCACGAAGAAGGCCGAGCTGCTGGCGGAGCTCTAGGGGGTTTCTCCCCCTAGAGACTCCGGGGCGGCCCGGGGACTTCGAGGGTTCCAGGGGGCTCCGGGTGCTCTTGGGACTCGTGCGGGCCGGGGTCTCATACCGTGGTAGGGGGTGGAAGTCCGGCCCCTGGTATGACGTCACGGCCGCGGTGCTCCGCTTGGATGGAGTCGCGATGACCGGACCCTCTTCCCACCCCGCACCCGAACCGGCCCGGCGGCGGGTGGTGCGCGCCGCACGACAGGCGCCGCACCTCCTCGCCGTCGAGCTCGGTACGCCGACCGGACCCGGCACCCCGCTGTTCGGCAACGTCCGGAGCGTCTGGCTGCGCCGGCTGCCGTATCTGGTCGCGTTCCTGTTCGCGGTGTCCCTGCTGCCGACGACCATCATCCTCCTCAGCCATGACTACGGCCTGGACGGCGGACTGTCCGGCGCGCTGGCCACCGCGCAGGTCGCGCCGCTGCTGCTCGCGGTGACCCGGCCGCTGCAGGCCTGGTGGGTGATCTTCACGGCGGACGTGGTCTGCGCCCTGGCGCTCACCGGCGCGGACGGTGTCGCGGGCCGCTCCTGGCCCTGGCCGCCCACGGCGATCGTCGGCTATCTCGCGCTGATGGTGGCGCTGTCGCTGCGCGAGCGCGGCCGCACCCTGATCGCCGTCTGGCTGACGACCGGTGTGGCGGGCATCCTCTCCGAGGCGGTCACCCCGGCGAGCCCGGTCACCCCGGACACCCCCGACCGGATCAACAGCACCTGGGTGCTGCTGTTCGTGCTGACCGGAGTGGTGCTGATGATGGGCGCCACGCTGCGGGAACGCGGTGACGCCCGGCGGAAGCTGATCGAGCAGGAGACCATCAGCGAGGCCGAGCGGGCCCGTCGGACGCTGCTGGAGGAGCGCACCCGTATCGCCCGCGAGCTGCACGATGTCGTCGCCCACCACATGTCCGTGATCACGGTCCAGGCCGACAGCGCCCCGTACCGCATCAGCGGGATTCCCCGGGAGGCGCAGGAGGAGTTCGGCTCGATCGCGGCGACCGCACGGGAGTCGCTGGCGGAGATGCGCCGGCTGCTCGGGGTGCTGCGCAGCGAGGAGGCGGAGCGGTACGGCGGCCCGGAGAAGACCCCGCAGCCCGGTATCGGCATGCTGCCGAAGCTGGTCGAGGGGACCGTACGGGCGGGTGTGCCGGTGGAGTTGTCGCTGCCCGGGGACCGGGGGCCGCTCGAACCGGCGGTGGATCTGTCGGCCTACCGCATCGTGCAGGAGGCGCTGGCCAATGTCGTGCGGCATGCCCCGGGCGCCCGGACCCGGGTGTCGGTGACGACGGCGGCGGACGGCTCCGGGCTGACCGTCCTCGTCGTCAACTCCCCGCCGCCCGCGCCGTCCACGCCCTCCGCACCGCTGGAGACCAACGGCACCGGCCACGGCCTCGTCGGCATGCGGGAGCGGGTGCGGCTGGTGGGCGGTTCGCTCGACACCGGGCCGCTGCCCGACGGCGGGTTCCGGGTGGCCGCGCAGCTCCCCCTTTCGCCGCCGCCCGCCCCGGCGGCACCCCTTTCACCGAAGGATTCCGGCTCCATATGACCACCCGCGTGATCATCGTCGACGACCAGGCCATGGTGCGTGCGGGCTTCGCCGCGCTGCTCGCCGCGCAGAGCGGTATCGAGGTGGTGGGCGATGCGCCGGACGGTGTGCAGGGAGTGGAGCTGAGCCGCCGGACGCACCCCGATGTGGTGCTGATGGATGTCCGGATGCCGGAGATGGACGGTCTGGAGGCGGCCCGGCAGCTGCTCGATCCGCCCCCCGGTGTGCTGCACCGCCCGAAGGTGCTGATGCTGACCACCTTCGACGTCGACGACTACGTCTACGAGGCACTGCGGGCGGGGGCGTCCGGGTTCCTGCTCAAGGACGCGCCGCCGGGTGATCTGATCTCCGCGGTCCGGGTCGTGGCGGCCGGGGAGGCGCTGCTCGCCCCGTCCGTGACCCGGCGGCTGATAGCCGATTTCGCCCGCCGGCGGCCCGCGCCGCGCAAGGGCCGGGCGGCGCTGCGGCTGAAGGGACTCACCCCGCGCGAGACGGAGGTCCTGGAGCTGATCGCCCGCGGTCTGTCGAACCAGGAGATCGCCGCCGCGCTGATCGTCGCCGAGCAGACCGTGAAGACCCATGTCAGCCGGGTGCTCGCCAAGTTGGCGCTGCGGGACCGCGCCCAGGCCGTGATCTTCGCGTATGAGTCGGGGCTGGTCACGCCCGGGGAGCAGTAGCGGCCGCGGAGGCCTCCCGGACGTGTCCTTCCGCGCCACTCCTCCTTGAGGACGAGGGGCGCCTCTCCCCCCTACCGGGGTATCACCGCTCAGTTGGCTCCGCGGTGTGACGCCGCGTCATGCACCCTCTTCCTACGTTTCCCTCCGCCACACCAACGGGAGAGGGAGACACCACCATGTCCAGGCTGCGAAGCCTCACTCGACGCGGCCGGCGCACGCTCGTCGGCGCCGCGCTCGCACTGGCCGTGGCCGCCGGCACCGGCGGCTGGGCGGCCGGCACCGCGCAGAGTGCCGTCACGGGCCCGCCGCCCGGCGCCGCCGCCTGGCGCGCCGACCACTCCCTCGGCGTCCGGCTGCCGGACCCGGCGACCGTACGGCCCGCCGAGGTCACCCGCTTCTTCGCCTCGCTGACCGACCGGCAGCGGCAGGCGCTGGTGGCCCGGCACCCGCTCACCGTCGGCAATCTCGACGGGATACCCCCCGCCGTGCGGTACGCGGCCAACTCCCGTGCGCTGACGGCGGAACGGGACCGACAGCTGGCCCGCGCCGCCGATCCGGCCGGCACCCCCCAGGAGCACCGGCAGGCCAGGAAGGCGGCCGCCCGCTGCGCCTCGCTGCTCTCCCCCGGCCGTCACATCCTCGCCTTCGATCCCCGCGGCCGCGGACAAGTGGCCGAGGTATACGGCGACTTGCCCGGCGCCGAGCGCACCGCCGTGATCGTGCCGGGCTCGGACATCGACCTGGCCACCTTCGACCGCGCCCACGATCCGTACGGCACGCCGGCGGGAATGGCCAGGTCGCTGCGGACCCGGCTGGCCACCGACGCACCCCGGACCCGTACCGCGGTCATCGCCTGGGCCGGATACACCACGCCGGTCGGTCTCGGCCCGGATGCCGTGACCGGCCGGCTCGCCGATGCCGGAGCGCCGCGGCTGGCCCGGTTCCTGTCCGGGCTGGCCGCCGTGGGGGCCCCGGCCCCGGCCGTGCTGTGCCACAGCTACGGCTCGGTGGTCTGCGGGCTGGCCGCCGCGCAGCCGGCCCGCGGCGGCGTCGCCGACCTGGTGTTCTTCGGCTCCCCCGGTGTCCGCCGGGACAACGTGGCGCAGCTGCACGCCCCGGCCCGGGTCTGGGCGGCGCGGGACGCATCCGACTGGATCGGCGATGTCCCGAGCGTCGAACTGTTCGGCCTGGGCCACGGCACCGACCCCATCGACCCGGCCTTCGGCGCCCGCCGGGTCTCCGCCGTGCGGGCCGTGGGCCACACCGGCTATCTCGCCCCCGGTACGGACTCCCTGCGGAACTTCGCGGCCATCGTGCTGGGCCACTACGGCGCGGTGCGGTGACGGCGGTCGGCGGTGACGGCGATCGGCGGTGACGGCGATCCGCGGTGACGGCGATCCGCGGTATCGGTCTGCGGCATCGGTCCGCGACGCCAGCCCGGGCCTGGGTCCAGGCCGCAGCGCTCCTGCCTTCCCGCTCACCCCTCCGACCTCTTCAGCCCCTCCAGCCTCTTCGGCCCCTTCGGACCCTTCGTCCTCTTCGGCCCCAGGACTCTAAGGACACCTCATGGAGCTCGCCCTCCTCGCGCCTCTCAGACGCTCCGTCCACACGACGGTCCGCACCATCGAGGACCGCACACCGCCGGACCGCGACCGCGCCCTCGACGGGCTGCGCGCGCTGGCCCTGCTCGCCGTGCCCCTCGGCCACTGGCTGCTCGGGGGTTTCACCCGCGACGCAGACGGCGCACTGCACAACACCAGCCCGCTGAGCACCTTCGGCACTCTCGCGCCCGCCAGTTGGGTGCTGCAGATGCTCGGCATCTTCTTCCTGGTCGGCGGCCATGCGTCGGTGCTGTCCCTGCGGCGCGCCACCGACCGGGGCGAGCCCGTCCGGGCCTGGCTGCGCGGCCGGATCCTCCGGCTGGGCCGCCCGGTGCTCGGGGTGACGGCCGTGTGGGCGATGCTGCTCCCCGTCCTCTACGGCCTGGGGGTGCCGGAGGCGACGCTGCGGACCGGGGCGACGCTGGTGATCCAGCCGCTGTGGTTCGTGGGCGTGTATGCGGCGGTCACCGCGCTCACGCCGTACTGCCTGCGCGCCGCCCGGCGGTGGGGCGCCTGGGCCGCGGCACCGCTGGCGGCCGTCGTGGCGGCGGTGGACTTCCTGCGCTACGGGCCGTTCGCCGAGGTCATGCCGGGGTGGCTGAGCCTGCTCAATCTCCTGCCCGGCTGGCTGTTCGCCTATCAGCTCGGGGTGTCCTGGGGCGAGCGACGGCTCGGCGGGCGCACCGCCTGGTCGCTGCTGCTCGGGGGCGCCGCACTGTTCGCCGCGCTGCTGCTGTTCTTCCACTACCCGGTGAGCATGGTCGGCGTCCCCGGCCAGGACCGTACGAACTCCCACCCGCCGTCACTGCTGGTCCTGGCGCTGGCGGCGGCCCAGTCCGGCGCCGCCGTCCTGCTCCGCGACCGGCTCGCCCGTCTCCTGCGCCGCCCCGCCCTGTGGGCGCCGGTCACCATCGTCAACCTCTCGGCGATGACGGTCCTGTGCTGGCATCAGACGGCGATGCTCTCGGCGGCCGTGCCCGCGTCCTTCCTGGGCGAGATCCCCGGGCTGACCACGCAGCCCGACACCCCCGTCTGGATCCTCGCCCGGCTCGCCTGGCTGCCGGTGTTCGGCGGGGCGCTGCTCCTCATCGGGCGCACCACGCGCCGCTTCGAGGCGCCGTGGACCGGTGTCACCCGGGCCCGCCGGGCTGCCGCGGCGCTCCTGGCCGCCGGGTTCGCCGCCTTCGCGCTGGGGCTGGCGTGAGCACCCGGCCGGGCGGGCGGGGCCGGTGGTGCGAACAACCGCACCACCGGCCCCGCCCCGTGAGCCTTACGGCCGTCCCGCCGAGGTGTGCGTCATGTCCGCGTACCGCGCCCCCGCGACCTGTCCGGCGATCGGCTCCAGCAGCGCCAGGTCCTGCTCGGTCAGCGGGACCCGGGTGGCCCCGGTGTTCTCCTCGACGCGGCTGCGCTTACGGGTACCGGGGATCGGCACGACGGCGATCCCACGGGCCGCGGCCTGGTGCTGCACCCAGGCCAGCGCGACCTGACCGGGCGTCACGCCATGGGCGTCGGCGACCTTGCGGACGGGCTCCAGCAGCGCGGCGTTGGCCGTGGCGTTGTCGCCGGTGAAGCGGGGCTGGCTCCGCCGGAAGTCGTCCTTCGTCAGCTCCTTGTCGGCGCTGACGAACGCGCCGGTGAGGAAGCCCCGGCCGAGCGGCGAGTAGGGGACGACGCCGACCCCGAGCTCGGCCGCGGCCTGCACCACGCCGTCCTCGATGTCCCGGCTGAACAGCGACCACTCGGACTGCAGGGCCGCGATCGGGTGCACGGCCTGCGCCGCGCGCAGCTCGGAGGCGGTCACCTCGCTCAGCCCCAGGTGCTTGACCTTGCCCTCGGCCACCAGCTCGGCCATCGCGCCGACCGACTCCTCCAGCGGGACGTCCGTCGTGCGCCGGTGCATGTAATACAGGTCGATCTCGTCGACGCCCAGACGCTTCAGGCTGCCCTCGACGGCCTGGCGGATGTACGGCCGGTCGTTGCGGATGACGCGCTTGGACGGGTCGTCCGGGTGGTCCGGGTCGGCGGCTATCGCGAACTTGGTGGCCACCACGACCTCGTCGCGGTGCGCCTGGATGAACGGGGCGATGAACTTCTCGTTCTCCCCCCTGCCGTACATGTCGGCCGTGTCGAAGAGCGTCACGCCCAGTTCCAGGGCCCGCTCCAGGGTGGCCCGCGCCTCGTCGGCGTCGGTCGGGCCGTAGGCGAAGCTCATGCCCATGCAGCCGAGGCCCTGCACCCCGACCCGCGGTCCGCCGGTGCCCAGCTCGACCGTCTCGATCTTCTCGCTACCCATGACCTCAGAACCTCTCGGACGCCCGTCGGGCGTCGGCATAGACGTCGATCTTGTAGTCGAGTACATCCAGCGTGCTCTGCAGCTCGGCTATCCGCTGCCGTACGTCCTCGCGATGCGCGGTCAGCAGCTCCTCGCGCTCGGCGAAGGTGCGCTCCCCGGCCCGCACCAGCTCGGCGTAGCGGACCATGTCCGCGACCGGCATACCGGTCAGCCGCAGCCTGGCCACCAGGCTCAGCCAGTCCAGATCGCGGTTGGTGAAACGCCGCTGCCCGGTGTGGGTGCGGTCCACATGCGGCATCAGGCCGATGCGCTCGTACCAGCGCAGGGTGTGCGCGCTGAGTCCGGTGTGTTCCGCCACCTCGCTGATCGTGTACTGGTCCCGGCCGGCGGGCCGCGGGTGCGTGACCGTGGGGGCGCAGACGCGCGGCCTCGCCGGCAGCCTCCCGGCCGCGGCCCCGCTCGTGATCGGTTCGCTCTGCGTTACCGTCATGCCCCGTCTCCCCTGTTTCGCCGGATGTCTCCCGGCCTTTTCGCCGGATGCCTCTCGACGTCCTCAACGCTAGAGACTTCGAGTGCACTCCAGGCAAGTGCGGATCACGGGCAGACTTGACCGGGATTTGGGGACGTAGGCACCTCCCGGACACGCCGGAGGGGACACCGCCTAGGCTCGTGGGCATGCAGAGCCTGCGGATGATCGAGAACTGGCCGGTGCCCACCGCCGCGGCCGCCGTCGTACGAGCCGATGGGTCGGTGGCCGGATCCTACGGCCCCCAGGAGCACCGCTTCCCGCTGGCGTCCGTCACCAAGCCGCTGGCCGCGTATGCCGCCCTGCTGGCCGTCGAGGAGGGCGCCGTCGAGCTGGACGAACCGGCCGGACCCGAGGGGTCCACGGTCCGTCACCTCCTCGCCCACACCTCGGGGCTGGCCTTCGACGAGCAGCGCACGATGGCCGAGCCGGGCACCCGCAGGCTCTACTCCAACACCGGTTTCGAGGCGCTGGGCGACCACATCGCCAAGGCGACGGACATCCCCTTCCCGCAGTATCTGCACGAGGCGGTGCTCGCCCCGCTCGGGATGACCGCGACGGAACTGCCCGGCTCCCCCGCCAAGGACGGCGTCTCCACCGTCGCCGACCTGGTCCGGTTCGCCGCCGAGCTGCAGGCGCCGCGGCTGCTGGCACCGCAGACGCTCGCGGAGGCGACGCAGGTGGCCTTCCCCGGTCTGACGGGGGTGCTGCCGGGCTACGGCCACCAGAAGCCGAACGACTGGGGGCTGGGCTTCGAGATCCGCGACGGCAAGTCACCGCACTGGACGGGCAGCGCGTCCTCGCCCCGCACCTTCGGGCATTTCGGTCAGTCCGGGACGTTCCTGTGGGTGGATCCGGAGGCGCGCGCGGCGTGTGTGGCGCTGGCCGACCGGGCCTTCGGGCCGTGGGCCATCGAGGCCTGGCCGCCGCTGACCGATGCGGTACTGGCCGAACTGGCGCAGACCGCCTGACAGGACGGCACGGGCGGCTACGCGAGCGGTAACGGGACGGACAGCAGGACAGCGCGGACGCCCCGCCCCCGGACGGCGCGACACACCGGCGTGGCGCGCCGCGTCACCGGGCGGGCCGGAAAGGCCGAAGCCCGCTCCGGGCCCGCCGCCCCTCTCACCCGTACGCCGCCTCCGCCCCCATCTCCCACACCAGGCACTCCGCCGCCGTCAGCGCCCGCAGCTCCAGGCCCGTCCCGTCGGTGATCCGCGCCGCGTCGCCGGCCTCCAGGCGCTCCGCGCCGAGCCGTACGGCGCCGCGCACCACCTGCACATACGCCCGTGCCGCATCCGGGACCGCGGTGCGCTCACCCTCGGCGAGGCGGCGCAGATGGAGCAGGGCCCCGGCGCGCGGGACGGCGTACGGGGTGCCGTCGGCGATACCGCGCACCACCTCGTACGACGGCTCGCCGCCGGATTCCCGCGGCGCCAGCCACATCTGGACGAAGCGCAGCGGCCGTGCGCCGTCGTTGCGCTCCACATGCCGTACGCCACCGGCCGAGCTGAGCCGCTGGAGATCACCGGGGCGTACGGTGCTCTCGTGGCCGGCCGAGTCGCGGTGGGTCAGCTCGCCCTCGACCACCCAGGTCACGATCTCCGTGTCGCGGTGCGGGTGCTCGTCGAATCCGGCGCCCGCCGCCAGCCGCTCCTCGTTGCAGGCGATCAGCGCGCCGAAGCGCAGATTGTCCGGGTCGAAATGGCGCCCGAAGGAGAACGCGTGCAGTGACTCGATCCCGGCCCCTGCGTCCCCGCCCGGATACCGTTCATGGCCTCTGCGCACCTGAATCATGGGCCCACCGTAGCCCCGCCCCCGCACCCTCCCGCCCCGATAGTGCAGGCTTGTCCCGTGTCTGAACCCGCATCGCGCGACGCGCACCCGCACTCCGCCACCCTCCGGCGCCTGGAGAATTCCTCCGGCAAACTGGCGGCCGCGGCCATCGCCCGCATGGACGCCACCCTGCCGTGGTACCGCGCGATGCCCCCGGAGAACCGTTCCTGGATCGGCCTGGTGGCACAGGCCGGTATCGCCGCGTTCACCGAGTGGTTCCGGCATCCGGAGACCCCGCAGGCGATCAGCACCGACGTCTTCGGCACGGCGCCGCGCGAGCTGACCCGCGCGATCACCCTGCGCCAGACCGTGGAGATGGTGCGGACGACCATCGAGGTCATGGAGTCCGCGATCGACGAGGTCGCGGCCCCGGGCGACGAGTCCGTGCTGCGCGAGGCGCTGCTGGTCTACGCCCGGGAGATCGCCTTCGCCACCGCCCAGGTCTACGCCCAGGCCGCCGAGGCCCGCGGCGCGTGGGACGCCCGGCTGGAGTCGCTGGTGGTCAACGCGGTGCTGTCGGGCGAGGCGGACGAGGGCGCGGTCTCCCGTGCCGCGGCGCTGGGCTGGAACTCCCCCGAGCATGTGTGCGTGGTGCTGGGCACCGCCCCGGACGGGGACAGCGAACTGACCGTGGAGGCGATCCGGCGGGCCGCCCGGCACGCCAAGCTCCAGGTGCTGACCGGGGTGCTGGGCTCCCGCCTGGTGGTGATCGCGGGCGGCTCGGACAATCCGCTGAAGGCCGCGAAGGCGCTGATCGGCCCGTATGCCGCGGGTGCCGTGGTGGCCGGTCCGGTGGTCTCCGATCTGCTGGCCGCGACCCGCTCGGCGCAGGCCGCGGCGGCCGGGCTGCGGGCGGGTGCCGCCTGGCCCGACGCGCCGCGCCCGGTGCTCGCCGATGATCTGCTGCCGGAACGCGCGATGGCCTCGGACCCGGTCGCCCGCGAGCAGCTGGTGGAGGAGATCTACAGACCGCTGGAGGAGGCGGGGTCGGCACTCCTGGAAACGCTGAGCGTTTATCTGGAGCAGGCGAGCAGCCTGGAGGGCGCCGCCCGGATGCTGTTCGTGCACCCCAACACCGTGCGCTATCGGCTGCGACGTGTGACGGACGTCACCGGCTGGTCACCCTCCGATGTCCGCTCGGCGTTCACCCTCCGTATCGCGCTGATTCTGGGGCGCCTGGCTGACGGTGAGGCGCAACCCTAGACTTTTGTCGGACACCAACAATTACCCCGATGGTTCTTCGTCCTTGTCCCCACGGGCGGGCGGAACCACCCACAAGAGAGAGTGTGAGGGTGCTCGTACTCGTCGCTCCCGGCCAAGGCGCTCAGACGCCCGGCTTCCTGACTCCCTGGCTCGACCTCCCCGGTGTCGAGGACCGGCTCCGTGCCTGGTCGGACGCCATCGACCTGGACCTGGTCCACTACGGCACCAAGGCGGACGAGGAGGAGATCCGCGACACCTCGGTGGCGCAGCCGCTGCTGGTGGCCTCCGCCCTGGTCTCCGCCCGGCAGCTGTTCGCGACGGCCGACGACGTTGCCGCGCAGGTCGGCGCGGCGGCCGGCCACAGTGTCGGTGAGCTCGCCGCCGCCGCGCTGACCGGCGCGATCTCCGACGAGGCCGCGATGCAGCTGGTGCGCCGGCGCGGCCAGGCGATGGCCGAGGCCGCCGCCGTCACCGAGACCGGTATGGCCGCACTGCTGGGCGGCGACGAGGCCGTCGTCATCCCGCATCTGGAGCAGATGGGCCTCACCCCCGCCAATGTGAACGGCGCCGGACAGATCGTCGCCGCCGGCACCGCCGAGCAGATCGCCGCGCTGGTCGAGAACAAGCCGGAGGGCACTCGCCGGGTCGTACCGCTGAAGGTGGCCGGCGCGTTCCATACTCACCACATGGCACCCGCTGTCTCGGCCCTGGAATCGGCGACCACCCAGCTGTCGGTCGCCGATCCGCACACGCGCTACGTCTCCAACAAGGACGGGCAGCTGGTCTGTGACGGCCGGGAACTGGTGCGGCGGCTGGTGGGCCAGGTGGCCAACCCCGTGCGCTGGGACCGGTGCATGGAGACCTTCAAGGAGCTCGGGGTCACCGCGCTCATCGAGGCGGCTCCCGGTGGCACGCTCACCGGTCTGGCCAAGCGCGCGCTGCCCGGCGTGCGGACCCTCGCCCTCAAGACGCCCGACGACCTCGACGCGGCCCGCACGCTGATCGCCGAGCAATCCGCACCGGCCGAATAGGAGTCCGAAGCGCATGACCTCGAAGATCAAGCCCTCGAAGGGCGCCCCGTACGCGCGGATCATGGGTGTCGGCGGCTACCGCCCGACCCGTGTCGTGCCCAACGAGGAGATCCTCCAGCACATCGACTCGTCCGACGAATGGATCCGCTCGCGGTCCGGTATCGCGACCCGCCACTGGGCGGGTCCCGAGGAGACCGTCGCGACCATGTCGGTCGAGGCGTCGGGCAAGGCGATCGCCGACGCGGGCATCGCGCCCGGGCAGATCGGCGCCGTGATCGTCTCCACCGTGTCGCACTTCAAGCAGACTCCGGCCATCGCGACCGAGATCGCGCACCGCATCGGTGCCGGTAAGCCGGCCGCGTTCGACATCTCGGCGGGCTGCGCCGGCTTCGGCTACGGCCTGACCCTGGCCAAGGGCCTGGTGACCGAGGGCTCGGCGGAGTACGTCCTGGTCCTCGGTGTCGAGCGGCTCTCCGACCTCACCGACCTGGAGGACCGCGCGACGGCCTTCCTCTTCGGTGACGGCGCCGGCGCGGTGATCGTCGGCCCGGCCGACGAGCCGGAGATCGGCCCGACCGTCTGGGGCTCGGAGGGCGACAAGTCCGAGACCATCAAGCAGACCCTCGGCTGGGACGTCTACCGTTCCACGCCCCTCCCCGGAGGGGACGCCCCCGAGGGCCGACCGGCCCCGGAGGAGATCCGGTACCCCGCCATCACGCAGGAGGGCCAGTCGGTCTTCCGGTGGGCGGTGTTCGAGATGGCGAAGGTCGCCCAGCAGGCGCTGGACGCGGCCGGAGTCAGCCCGGACGACCTGGACGTCTTCATCCCGCACCAGGCCAACATGCGGATCATCGACTCGATGGTGAAGACTCTGAAGCTGCCGGAGAGCGTGACGGTCGCCCGCGATGTGGAGACCACCGGCAACACCTCGGCCGCCTCCATTCCGCTCGCCATGGAGCGGCTGTTGGCGACCGGACAGGCCAAGAGCGGCGACACCGCGCTGGTCATCGGCTTCGGGGCGGGTCTCGTCTACGCCGCGACGGTCGTTACCCTCCCCTAGGCAAGATCTGCGCAGGGCCATACGTCCCCGGATGTGTCGGCCATCGCACGGATCTTCACCGCAAGTAACGCAGTTCCCCCATAAAATGACCGAAGGAGCGCCATCATGGCCGCCACTCAGGAAGAGATCGTCGCCGGTCTCGCCGAGATCGTGAACGAGATCGCCGGGATCCCCACCGAGGACGTCCAGGTGGACAAGTCCTTCACCGACGACCTGGACGTCGACTCGCTGTCCATGGTCGAGGTTGTCGTCGCCGCCGAAGAGCGCTTCGACGTGAAGATCCCGGACGACGACGTCAAGAACCTCAAGACGGTCGGCGACGCGACCGAGTACATCCTCAAGCACCAGAGCTGATCCAGCTCCCGCGCATGTCGCCACCCCGCGGTGGCGCCGTCGATTCAGACCCCTCTACCCGTGGAGTAAGAATTCCCGTGAACGCGACCAATCGCACCGTGGTCGTCACCGGTATCGGCGCAACCACACCGCTGGGTGGCGACAGCGCTTCGTCCTGGGAGGCCCTGCTCGCCGGACGTTCCGGTGTCAGCACCCTCGAACAGGACTGGGCCGCCGATCTGCCCGTCCGTATCGCCGGGCAGATCGCCGTCGAGCCGTCCGAGATCATTCCCCGTCCGCAGGCCCGCAAGCTGGACCGCTCGGCGCAGTTCGCGCTGGTCGCGGCCCAGGAGGCCTGGAAGGACGCGGGCTTCACCGCCAAGGCCGGCGAGGACACGGCGGTCAACCCCGACCGTCTGGGCGCCGTCATCGCCTCCGGCATCGGCGGTGTGACGACCCTGCTCGACCAGTACGACGTGCTCAAGGAGAAGGGCGTACGCCGCGTCTCCCCGCACACCGTGCCGATGCTGATGCCGAACTCGCCGTCCGCCAATGTCGGCATCGAGTTCAACGCCCGCGCCGGTGTGCACACGCCGGTCTCGGCGTGTGCGTCGGGCGCCGAGGCCATCGGCTACGCGATCGAGATGATCCGCTCGGGCCGCGCCGATGTCGTCGTCGCGGGTGGCACGGAGGCCGCCATCCACCCGCTGCCGATCGTGGCGTTCGGCAACATGATGGCGATGTCCAAGAACAACGACGACCCGCAGGGCGCCTCCCGTCCCTGGGACGTCGACCGCAACGGCTTCGTGCTCGGCGAGGGCGCGGGCGTGATCGTCCTGGAGTCCGAGGAGCACGCCAAGGCCCGCGGCGCCACGATCTACGCGGAGGCCGTCGGCCAGGGCATCTCGGCCGACGCCCACCACATCACGCAGCCCGAGCCGTCCGGCAACGGCATCGCGGCGGCGCTGCAGAACCTGCTCGACAACACCGGTCTCCAGCCCGCCGAGATCGTGCATGTGAACGCGCATGCCACCTCGACGCCGGCCGGTGACGTCGGTGAGCTCCGGGCACTGCGCAAGGCGTTCGGCGACGACGTCGACCACATGGCCATCACCAGCACGAAGTCGATGACCGGCCACCTCCTGGGCGGCGCGGGCGGCATCGAGACGGTGGCCACGGTCCTCGCGCTCAAGAACCGGATCGCCCCGCCGACGATCAACATCGACCAGCTCGACCCGGAAGCCGACGCGGACATCGTCCGCGGCGAGGCCCGCAAGCTGCCCGCCGAGGGCCGGATCGCGGCCCTGAACGACTCGTTCGGCTTCGGCGGCCACAACGTGGTCCTGGCCTTCCGGACGGTCTGAGACACAAGGGAAGGGCCCCGCCCGGTGACTGTCACCGGGCGGGGCTCTTTGCCTGTTTTCCGTGCTTGATTCCTTGCCCGCTCCCCTGCCTGTCTCCCTGGCTGTCTCAGCCGCCGAAGCTGGCGAAGTACGCGGCAGCCGCGTCCTCTTCGCCGTGGCCCTGCCCCTCGGCCCGGCGCAGGCGTTCCGCTCCCGCGGCCGCCAGATCCATCCGTACACCGGCGGTGCCGGCGGCCTCCAGGATCAGCCGGGCGTCCTTGCGGGCCGCGGACACCGTGAAGCTCGGCGGGTAGTTCCCGGACAGGATCAGCTCGGATTTCAGCCGGAGATACGGCATGTCGAGCGCCCCGCCGGCGACCGCGTCGAGGAAGTCGCGCGGGTCAACGCCGAGCGCCTTGGCGAGGGCGAGGGACTCACCCGTACCGTTGATGACCGTCAGCACCCAGTTGTTGACGACGAGCTTGAGATGGCTGGCCGCTCCGCCCGCCCCGTCCTCGCCGACCCACAGGGTCCGGCTCCCGACGATGCCGAAGATGCGCTCGGCCCGCTCCCGGACGTCCTGCGGGCCGGCCGCCAGGATCGTCAACTCCCCCTTCTCCGCGGGCGCCTTGGTGCCCAGTACGGGGGCGTCCACGAACCGCAGGCGGTGCTCGTCGGCGAAGCGGGCGAGCGCCGGGAGGGCTTCGGTGCCCACCGTGCTCGTCTGGAGCCACAGGGCACCGGCCGGCAGCGCGTCCGCGGCCTGCCGCATCGCCTGCAGGGCGGCCTCCCCGTCCAGGAGCATCGTGAGGACCACATCGGCGCCCTCCACCGCCTCGGCGGGGGTGCCGGTGACGCGGGCCCCGTCGGCGGCCAGCGGCTCGGCCCTGGCGCGCGTGCGGTTCCAGACCCGGACGTCCAGACCGGCCCTGGCGAGGTTGCGGGCCATCGCCGCACCCATGATTCCGGTGCCGAGCACCGCTACTGACGGGGCGTCGGAAGAGTTGTTGTCGGCCATGACGGCACGCTAGGCCGTGGAGCGCGCTCCAGGGCATCTGCTGCCGCGTGTCGGGACGGCTCCGTTGGAGGGACGGGACGGCTCACCTGGGGCCAGGGGGGAGACGCCCTAGACGACCTGGTGGAGCCAGCGGACCGGGGCACCCTCGCCCGCGTACCGGAAGGGCTCCAGTTCGTCGTCCCAGGGCTTGCCGAGGAGCTTGTCGACCTCGGCGGCGAGTTCGGTCTCGCCGCGCGCCGAGCGGGCGACCGCGGCGCGCAGCCGGTCCTCGGGGATGAGGATGTCGCCGTGGATGCCCGTGACGGCGTGGAAGATGCCCAGGTCGGGGGTGGAGCTGTAGCGCTCACCCTCGGCGGTGGAGCAGGGTTCCGCGGTCACTTCGAAGCGCAGCAGATGCCAGCCGCGCAGCGCGGAGGCCAGCTTGGAGGCCGTGCCGGCCTCCCCCTGCCACGAGAACTCGGCTCTCCAGGTGCCCGGGGACGCCGGCTGGCGGATCCAGTCGAGATTGACGCGCACACCGAGGACGCCCGCGACGGCCCATTCGACATGCGGGCACAGCGCGCGCGGAGCGGAGTGGACGTACAGAACTCCACGTGTCGTCACCGGGACCTCCAGTGCGGTTCGAGGTTCGCCTTCCCCAGCGGCCTCGTGCCCGTTCCGGTTGCGGCCGGGACAGTTGCCATTCTGCCCCAGTGACCACTTCGGCACCAGCATGCTGGTGACCTACAGTAAACACCATTGGGCGGAATTTGCCGCAAAAGGGACAGGAAATGACGTGATGTAATTTGTCTGTGCCGACTGCACCAGCCACTTTGGGTCACCGCCCGGCAGGCACGGGGCAAAGCTACCGCGCGGTGCCGGTCGAGGGGGTGACGTACCGTCGGTACCCGAAGAGATATCACTCGCACGCCGGAGGGGACAGGGGATGAAACAGAACGATCGGCCTGTTCGCCCCCGGCGCAGCCGCTTCGGCCGCCGCTCCTCACGCACCGTCGCCGCCGCTTCCGCCCTGGTGATCGCCCTCACCTCCTGTAGCGGCGGCGGGCACCCGGAGAAGCCGCACCCCAAGCCGACGCCCGTATGGCACACCGACCCCGGCTCGATCGCGGCGCTCGGGGACTCGATCACGGTCGGCTTCGACGCCTGCACACTGCTCTCCGAATGCCCGCGGGTCTCCTGGGCCACCGGCACCGACCCCAAGGTCGGCAGCGTCGCCCGGCGGCTCGTCAAGCACCCCGCCACCCACAGCTGGAACTTCGCCAGGACCGGTGCGCTGATGAGCGATCTGCCGGACCAGATCACCGCGGCCGTCCACCGCAAACCCGAGTTGGTCACGGTCCTGATCGGCGCCAATGACGCCTGCCGGCGCGATGTCGGGTCGATGACCCCGACGGCCGCCTTCCGCGCCGGCTTCGCGCGGTCCATGAAGCGGCTGCGGCGCGCCCTGCCGCACACCCAGGTGTATGTCGCGGCGGTCCCCGACCTGTTGCGGCTGTGGTCCGAAGGGCGCAAGAACCCGCTCGGCAAACAGGTGTGGAGGCTGGGCATCTGCGGGTCGATGCTGCGCGATCCGGACGATCTGACGAAGGCGGCGCAGGACCGGCGGGCGACGGTGCGGGAACGGGTGGTGGCCTACAACTCGGCGCTGGCCGGGGTGTGCGGCAAGGATCCGCTGTGCCGCTTCGACAAGTCGGTCTTCGACTACCGTTTCACCGGGCGCCAGTTGAGCACCTGGGACTGGTTCCACCCGGGCGCCCGCGGCCAGAAGGAGCTGGCGGCACTGGCGTTCCGCGTGATCACCCGGGCGCAGCCGTAGGGGCCGTGCCATAGGCTCACGCGTATGACGACGCAGGTCAGCAGGGAACCCTTCGGCGCGCTCGACGACGGCACCCGTGTCGACCGCTGGACCCTGGAGTCGGGGCCGGGCGGGCTGCGGGTCCGCATCCTCACCTACGGCGGAATCATCCAGACGGTGGAGGCGCCGGACCGGGACGGGGCGAGGGGGCAGTTGGCACTGGGCTTCGCCGGCCTCGCGTCGTATGCCGCGCACGGCGGGTCGTACTTCGGTGCGCTGGTCGGGCGGTACGCCAACCGGATCGCCGGGGCGTCCTTCACGCTCGACGGCGAGGCCCACACGCTGACCCCGAACGACGGGCGGCACAGTCTGCACGGCGGACCGGGGGGATTTTCCCGGGTGGTGTGGGAGGCCCGTCAGGTCGACGAGGGCGTGCAGTTGCACCGGGTCAGCCCGGCGGGTGAGGAAGGCTTCCCCGGCGCCCTGGACGTCCGCGTGACGTACACCGTCTCGGCCGGCGCGCTGCGTATCGTCTCGCACGCGACGACCGACGCACCGACCGTCGTCAATCTCACGAACCACACTTACCTCAATCTGGGGGGCGACGGCAGCGGCAGCGCCACCGGCCACGAGCTGCGGCTGACGGCGTCCCGGTATACGCCCGTCGACGGCACCGGCATACCGGTGCCCGGAGCGCCCGCCGACGTCACCGGCACCCGCTTCGACTTCCGGGCGGCACGGGCGGTGGCGGGCGCGTACGACCACAACTTCGCGCTGGACGGCGGGGTGTGCGCCGCGCCGCGTACGGTGGC
Organism: Streptomyces sp. Edi2; assembly: GCF_040253635.1. Taxonomy (NCBI): domain Bacteria; kingdom Bacillati; phylum Actinomycetota; class Actinomycetes; order Kitasatosporales; family Streptomycetaceae; genus Streptomyces; species Streptomyces sp. Edi2. Next base: position 2,698,980 of record NZ_JBEJGX010000003.1, read on the forward strand.
AGAGCTGTCCGACCGGCGGTCGGGCCGCGTCCTGGAACTGGCCACCACCGAGCCCGGTCTGCAGCTCTACACCGCGGATCACCTCGACGGCACCCTGACCGGCACCTCGGGTGTCCCCTACGGACCGGCGGCCGGCCTGGCCCTGGAAACCCAGCATTTCCCGGACTCGCCGAACCGCCCGGACTTCCCCGGCACGGTGCTGCGGCCCGGCGAGACCTATCGGTCACAGACCGTTTACGCGTTCTCGGTGCGGCCCCGGGCCTGAAGCCGGGCGACGGGGCGACCGTGGCGCTGCCCCAGGAGTACGGGAAACCCTTAAGGGCGGGGGCCGGAGGAGGTCATCCTGTGCGCTGACGCGGTGGAGCGGCGGAGCGGGAACGATGAGAAGTGACCGGAGCTCCGGTCACTTCGTCCGCCACCTGCCCGGGAGACCTCTCACCATGGCCCGCCTTCGCGTTCCCCATCTCGTACTGTCCTGTGCGGCGTTAACCGTGCTGGTGACCGGCTGCTCGCTGTCGGGTTTCGGTCCGACGAAGGAGGCGGAGCGGACGTACAGCGTGCAGGGCAAGGTCACCGCGCTCTCGGCGACGACCCACGGCGGGGACATCGAGGTGGTCCCGATCGACGCCGGCGGGTCGGTCAAGGTGACGGAGAAGTATGAGTACACCGAGCAGAAGCCGTCCCCCGAGCACGGGGTCAAGGACGGCCGGCTGACGCTCAAGGCCGAGGAGTGCGGCATGCGGCGCAAGTGCGCGGTGAACTACCGGGTCCTGCTGCCGCGCAACGCCTCGGTCGACCTGCGGACCAGTGGCGGGGACATCATCGTCCGCGGCGCGTCGGGCGGCATCGCCGCGGAGACCAGCGGCGGCGATATCACCGTCACGGACTCCGCGGCCCGCAGGGCGAAGGCGAAAACCAGCGGCGGAGACGTGGACCTCGCGCTGTCCACGGCACCCGACGAGGTGTCGGGCCGGACCAGCGGGGGCAGCGTCACCATCCGCCTGCCGAAGGGCAGCTCCTTCGCCGTGGACGCCTCGACGAGCGGCGGCACCCGCAAGGTCTCCGTCCCCGCGGACGACGACTCCCCGCACAAGGTGACGGCACGGACGAGCGGCGGTGATGTGTCCGTGGTGACCTCATGAGGGGGCGCCGCCGGGGGCGTTCCCGGGCGGGCGCGCCCCCGGCCCCGGCCGGGTCAGCCGACGGTGACCTCCGCGGTCAGCCTGCGGTCATCGACGCTGTGCGCCGCCTCGACGAGGTAGACGCCCTTGACCCGGCGCCAGCCGCCGTCCGCCGCTTGCCCGCCGCCCATCGCTTGCCCGCCGTCGGCCGCGTCACCTCCGTCGCCCGCTTCCCAGACCGCGAACGCCCGGTCCGGCAGCGGGATCTCGGCCTCCGTGCTCTCCCCGGGGCCGGCCTCGACGACCGCGAAGCCGGCCAGCCAGCGGGCCGGGCGCTCCGGAGCGTCAGGGGCGGCGTCCGCAGTGGGCGCCAGATAGATCTGGACGACCTCGCGGCCGGGCCGGTCGCCCGCGTTGCGGATCCGCACCCGCACCGAGTCAGGGGTCGTGTCCAGCGACTCGTACTCCCAGTCGGTGTAGCCGAGTCCGTGGCCGAAGGGGTAGGCGGGCGCGGGCGCGGAGCGCTGCCAGCCGCGGTAGCCCATGTACACCCCTTCGGAGTAGGCGAGTTGACCGCCGGCCGGGGTCACGGTGGTGACCGGGGCGTCGGCGAGCGTGGCCGGCCAGGTGGTGGGGAGCCGGCCGCCCGGCTCATGGGCACCGAGCAGGACATCGGCCAGCGCCGCGCCGGCCTCCTGGCCGGGGAACCAGCTCAGCAGCACGGCGGGGACCTCGGCACGCCACGGAAGCTCCACCGGGGAACCGGAGTTGACGACCACGACCGTGTGCGGGTTGGCGGCGGCGACCCGGGTGACCAGCTCGTCCTGACGGCCGGGCAGCCGCAGATCGCTGCGGTCGAAGCCCTCGGACTCGGTCTCATCGGTGGTGGCGACGACCACGATCGCGACCTCGGCGCCGGCCGCGGCGCGGACCGCCTCCTCGATCTCCGTATCGGCGTCGGGCCGCGGTTCGACGTGGCCGAGGGCGAAGGCCGGCGAGGCGGGAGCTTCGCCCGGCTGCGGGCCGCCCACCGCGCACCGCAGGGTGACCTCGACGCTCTCGCCCGCCGTCAGTTCCGCCGTCATGCGGCGCTGGGCGGGGCGCAGGTACGCCTCGAAGGGGTCGCTGCCCTCGGGCGTGAGGCGGCCGTCGAAGAGGACCGCTCCGCCGACGGTCAGCCGCAGCTCGCCGGTGCCGGAGACCGCGAGGGTGTGACTGCCGGTGAGCCTCGGGAGGTAGCTGCCGGTCAGCTCGACGGCGCTCAGGTTCTGCCGGGTGACGCCCTCGGGCAGCCGGCCGGTCGTCTGCACCGTGCCGTCGGCCTGCGGTGTCTCCGCCAGTACCCGGCCGTCGGCGGCCAGGTAGCGGGCGTGCAGCGTGAAGCCTTCGCGGGCGTGCGGGACCCGGGTGCGCGGATCGGCGCCGACGGCGAAGGTGACCTCGACGTGGTCCGGGAGCGCGGCGCGCAGCCCCTCCAGCGGGGAGACGACCGCGTCGGGGAAGACGGTGGCGGAGCCGCCGCCGAGGACCCGGGCCTCGCGGGCGGCCGCCCCGATGACGGCGACCCTGCGAAGGGCCGCGGCGTCCAGCGGCAGGGCCCGCCGTGCCGCGCCCACCGGCTCGTTGCGCAGCAGGACACACCCCCGCCGGGCGATCTCGCGGGCCACCGCCCGGCCGTCGATGCCCTGCGGGACAGCGGCCGGGTCGACCGCGGCCGGCACCCCTTCCAGGCATCCGGTGCGGGCGGCGAGCAGCAGCACCCTGCGCACCGCGTCGTCCACCTCCGACCCGTCCACCTCACCCGCACGGACGACCTCGGCAAGCGGCGCGCCGTAGACCGTACGGGGCCCCGGCATCGCCACGTCCAGGCCGCCGCGCAGGGCGCGCACGGTGTCGCGGGCGGCCGTCCAGTCGGAGACGTTGACGCCGTCGAAGCCCCATTCGCCGCGCAGCACGTCCTGCACCAGCGCTCGGTGTTCGGTCATCGTCACGCCGTTGACCTGGTTGTAGGCGGTCATGACGCCCCAGGGGCGGGCGTGTTCGACGATGTGCTCGAAGGGCGCGAGATAGAGCTCGCGCAGCGGGCGCGGGGCGATGCGGTTGTCGACCGTGAGCCGGTCGGTCTCGGCGTCGTTGCCGACGAAGTGCTTGACCGTCGTACCGACGCCGCCTTCCTGCACACCGCGCACATACCCGGCGCCGATCGCGCCGGTGAGCAGCGGGTCCTCCGCATAGCACTCGAAGTGGCGGCCGCCCAGCGGTGAGCGGTGGAGGTTGACGGTCGGCGCGAGGAGGACGTGCACGCCCTTGCGGCGGGCTTCCTGGGCGAGGAGGTGGCCGGCCCGGCGGGCGAGCTCGGGGTCCCAGGTGGCGGCCAGCGCCGTCGGGCTGGGCAGCGTGACCGAGGGGTTCTCGGCGTTCCACTCCCGGCCCCGCACACCGACCGGTCCGTCCGACATCACCAGCGACCGCAGCCCGATCGCCGGCACGGCCGGCAGGGTCCACATGTCCTGGCCGGACAGCAGCCGGACCTTGGTGTCGAGGTCGAGTGCGGCGAGCGCCCGCTCCACCACTGCGGTGTGGTCGTGCGCGTCGCCCTGGGCACGGTGGTGGGCGTCGGTGGGGTGGCGGGGCTGGGTGTCGTCGGTCATGCGGCTCTCCGGTGCTCCCTGATTGGACGTGCGGCCCCCTTGCCGCGATTCTCGCCGCCCTACCTCCCGGCCGGTAGGCGTCGTTACTTTTCCGATACACCAGTCGTACGGGATCTCCACGCGGGAGTTACGCTCGGCCGGTGACTGCACCAGACCAGGACGAATCCCACGGAGGCGGGGCGGGCGCCCGGCGGGGCGGTGGCGGGCGGGAGGCCCGGCGCGCGGAGCGGCGCGAGGCCATCCTGCAGGCCGCCATGGAGCTCATCGCCGAGCGCGGCTACCGCCGTACCTCCCTCGCCGCCGTGGCCGAGCGCGCCGGACTGACCCAGCAGGGGCTGCTGCACCACTTCCCGACGAAGGAGCTGCTGCTGGTCGGCGTGCTGGAGGTGCGCGACCGCTGGGACCTGGCCTCGGCCGCCGTGGCGTCCGGCACCTTGCGCACCGACGCCCTCGCCCAGCTCGTCGACTACAACGCCACCCGCTCCGGCATCGTCCAGACCTACACGGTGCTCTCCGCCGACAGCGTCACCGAGGACCACCCCGCCCGCGCCTTCTTCGAATCCCGCTTCCGCGCCGTACGCGCCGCGATGGCCGAGGTGCTGCGCGCCGAGCACGGCGACACGCTGCCCGGCGGCCTGTCCCCCGAGCGGGCGGCGCCGCTGCTGGCCGCCGTGATGGACGGCCTGCAACTGCAGTGGCTGCTGGACCCGGAGGAGGTGGACATGCCGGCGGCGTTCCGGGACTTCCTGGCGCTGCTCGGGCAGGCAGGAGGGCAGGGCGGCGCCGGATCCGGCGAGGAGCCGGGCGTGGGGTGACCCTCCCGGCGCCGCTACCGGGCAGGGGAAAGGCAGGAAATCGTCAACTTGTCCGGGCTGTACTCGGGATCGGCGAGCATGTCACCGCCGGCGCAGTGGGCCTTCGAGGTGTCGAGCCTGCGCGTCACCTTGTACTGCGCGTCGGCCGAACCGCAGTCCACGACCTCCAGGTCCTGGTCCTGCCAGTCACCTTCGTTGCGTACGCAGTCACCGACGGCGAGGGTGGGCGCCTTCCCGATGCCGGCCCCGTCGACGAACAGGCCGAGTGCGAGCAGGGCCGGGATCGCCACCGCCACGAGGGTCATCGGCACCAGGAACAGCATCGCCTCCGGGCGGCGCAGCAGCGACTTGCCCGGGTCGAGCGAGGGCCGGAAACCGCCTGCGGGAGCGGCCAGTTTGCGGAACCGGCCCCGGGGGCCGAGGTTCATCAGCAAGGTGAGCGGGGTGATGGCCACGGACAGCGGGCTCCACCAGCCCTGCCACAGCGTCTTCGCGGACATCTCGCGATAGGTGGCCAGCCCGCAGGAGCGGCAGAACATGCCGCGGCGGCTGAGGAACCGCATCAGGAAGAGGAGGCCCTGATGCCCGCGCACGGTGGCCTGCACGGCGGGCTGAGCACCGCAGAACTGGCAGCCCGGAACGACGGCGTACGGCTGCGGGTGCGGAGGCGACTGCGGGTGCGGGTACTGGTGTTGCTGGTGCTGGTGGGCGTACGGATGCGGATGCGGGTGCTGCTGGGCGTACGGGGGTGACGGGGCCTGGGCCTGGGCCGGGTATCCCGGCTGCGGGGCATACGGGCCGGCGGGCTGGTGCGGGTAGGCACCCGGCGGCTGGTGCGGAGCGGCACCGGCAGGCTGCTGCGGGTAAGGCCCCGCGGGCGGTGGGGCGTACGGGTGCGGGCCGTGCGGTGGTGGCGGGGTGGCCACAGAGATCCCCCTGAGTCTCGTGCCTGTCGCCGGACGCGGCGGTGGGCCGGACCGGGCCGAATCAGGAACCCTATCCTCGGCCTCTCGGCGGATACGGGGCAGGGCGCCGGGCAGAGGCCGAGGAGCTCTACCGCCCCGCCGTGCGCACCGCTTTACTCACCCCCATGAGACGCATACGTACCAGGATGGGCGCGCTCGGTGTCGCGCTGCTGGCCGCCGCCCCACTGTGCCTGGCGGCGCCGGACGCCGTGGCCGCCCCGGCGGATGTCACGGCCGATGTCACGGCCGATGTCACGGTGGAGGAGGGGCGGCTGACGCAAGCCGCGCCGCAGGAGATCCTGCGGCGCAGTGGATTCGACGCGGTGGAGCGGGAGTTCGAGCAGGGGCTGGCCCGGGTGACCAGCTACGGCGAAGCCCGGCGCCGTGTCGCCGACGCGGGGCGGGCGCTGTGGCGGCGGGCCGTGGACCGGGCGCAGGGGCGCGGGCCCGACGGCGGGGATCTGAGCCGGGACGACGACCGGCCGCTGTACTGGGCGCGACTGGGAATGACCAGGCAACTACGGCAGTGGCAGCCGGGCTTCGGCCTGACGGAGTCCGAGCGCGGCGCCCTCCTCGGGTCGCTGGAGCGGGGCTCGCGCGGCCAGGACTCGATCGAACTGCCCGCGGGAAAGCACATCTTGCGGATCGTGGTGACCGGATTCGACCCGTTCCAGCTGGACGCCGACGCCCGGCGCAGCAATCCGTCGGGGGCGGCGGCGCTCGCGCTGGACGGGACGACGGTACGCACCGCCTCCGGGCAGCCGGCCCGGATCGAGACCGCGGTCTTCCCCGTACGGTGGGCCGATTTCGCGGAGGGCACGGTGGAGCGCACGCTGCTCCCGCACTTCCGGAGCGGGGCGCGGCAGGCCGATCTGTTCACGACGATCAGCCAGGGGCGGCCCGGGCGGTTCGACGTCGAGCGGACCAACGGGGCCTGGCGGGGCGGCTATCCGGACAACGCACGGGAATCCCGTACGGAGACCGTGCCGATTCCGGCAGGGGTGCCGACCGTGCGGCCGCAGCCGCAGTGGACGACCACCAGCCTGCCGTACGCACGGATCGTGGCGGCCTGGACCGGGCCCTTCCCCGTGGTCGACCACACCGAGGTCACGGAGATCCCGGCGGGCGGCACCGGGCCGGTCGACCGGCCGGACGGGCCGACTCCCGGGTCCACGGCCCGTGCCGGGGGCGGCGGGGACTATCTGTCCAATGAGATCGCCTACCGGGCGACGCTACTGAGGGACGCGGTGCGCCCGGCCCTCCCGGGCGGGCATCTCCACACCCCCGTGCTGGAGTTCGGCCCCGGCAACACGGACCCGGCGCACGGCCGGGTCACCGATCCGGACTTCGTCCAGCACCGGGTCGCGATCACCGAGCAGGTACGGGCGATCCTGACGGTGGCGGCCTCGGAGACGGGGGCAGCCTCACAGACGGGGGCGACCTCGCAGACGGGGGCGGCGCCGGGTGCGGCAGCGGCGCCGGGCGCGCGGAGGTAGAGCCGGCGGAACCGGGCCTGCCGGTTGCTCAGGGCAGGCAGCGGGCACGCCCGACGGCGCGCTGCAGCGCCGAACGGCAGGCCCGGACCGCCGGGTGGCGTTCACTGCCGTGCCGTACGGCAGTGAAGAGCCGCCGGGTGCGGCCGCCGTCCGGCAGCGGCAGCAGCGGCACGCTCGGCGCGCCCCCGCCCCACAGCAGATCGGGCAGGAGAGCCACCGCGTGCCCCTGCTCCACCAGCCGCAGCTGCACCAGCAGATCGGGCGACTCGAACCGCACGTCGGGCTCGAAGCCGGCCTGGCGGCACACGGCCGTCGCCCACCGCCGGGACGCGGTACCCGCCGGCTCCATGACCCACGGCCGGCCGGAGAGCGCGCGCAGTGCCGCCGCCGGCCCGTCCGTCCGGGAGGCGCTGTCCGGCGTCAGGGCGAGTCGCATCTCGTCGCCGCACAGCTCCGCCGAGTCCACCTCGGCGGGGCGGGCGACCGCGTGCCCCGGGTACTCCTCCGCCACGACCAGGTCCACATCCCGCGCGAGCAGGGCGGGCAGCGCCGCCTCCGGCTCCGCCTGCAGGACGTGGACGCGCAGCCCCGGGTGTTCCTCGCGCAGCAGGGTGAGCGCCGGCGGGACGAGCGCCAGCACGGCCGTCTGGAAGGCGGCGACCCGCAGCGTGCCGGTGACGGCGGCCAGCGAGGCGGCGATATCGGCCTCGGCCCGCTCCAGGCGCTCCAGCAGAACTTCCGTGTGCGCCACAAGGATCTCGGCCTGCTCGGTCAGCCTTACGCGCCGTCCCACCGGCTCCAGCAGCGCCACGCCCGCCTCGGCCTCCAGCACCGAGAGTTGCTGCGAGACCGAGGAAGGGCTGTACGAGAGGGCCGCCGCGACGGCGGCGAGGGTGCCGCGGTGCTTGAGCTCGCGCAGCAGTCGCAGCCGGTGAAGATCGAGCATGTCCGGGTCCAACGCCCTTCCATCGTTCGGTTTTTCCGACGATTATCGCTCGAAAAGATGTGCTGGACCGTGGGGACGGCGGTGCGGCAGCGTGCCCCCCATGCCCACTTCTCACTGGTACGCACAGCCGTCCGCCCGTTCCTGGACCTGTCCGCCCACCCCGCGTGAGGCGATCGGATTCCACGCCACCCTGCCCGGTTACGCACCGACGCCGCTGCGCGAACTACCCACACTGGCCGACGAGTTGGGAGTGCACCGGGTGTTCGTCAAGGACGAGTCCGCCCGGCTCGGCCTGCCCGCGTTCAAGATCCTGGGAGCCTCCTGGGCGATCCACCGCGCACTGGCCGAAACGCCCGGCGAACGGCTCGTCACCGCCACCGACGGCAACCACGGCCGCGCCGTGGCCCGTACCGCCCGGCTGCTGGGCCTGACCGCCGAGGTCTTCGTGCCCGCTGCGGTGCACCCGGCTGCGGCCGCCGCCATCGCGCATGAGGGCGCCCGGGTGACACGGGTCGACGGGTCGTACGACGACGCCGTACACCGGGCTGCCGACACCGCCGCGCGCACCCGCGGCGCCGTCCTCGTCCAGGACACCGCCCTGCCGGGATACACCCGGATACCGGGGTGGATCATCGAGGGCTACGCCACGCTCTTCGACGAGACCGATGCGCAACTGCGCGCGCTGGGCGCCGGGCCCGCCGGGCTGGTGGCTGTCCCCGTCGGCGTCGGCTCACTGGCGCAGGCCGCCGTCAGCCACTACCGCGCCCCGCGGGACGCCCCGCCGCCGTCGGTGCTGAGCGTCGAACCGGACACCGCCGCGGCTGTCCTGACATCCCTGACCGCCGGCCGCCCGACCACGGTTTCCACCGGCACCACCATCATGGCCGGGCTCAACTGCGGCACGCCCTCCAGCGCCGCCTGGCCCCTGCTGCGCGACGGCCTCGACGCCGCTGTCGCCGTCACCGACGCCGACAGCGCCCGGGCGGCCCGTGACCTGGCAGCGCTCGGACTCTCCGCCGGCCCCTGCGGCGCCGCCTCGCTGGCCGGCGCCCGGGCCGCCCTGACCTCCGGCGCCGGACGCCGCGCGGCGCTGGCGGAGCACAGCACCCGCGCGGTCGTACTGCTCAACACCGAGGGCGCCGACGCCAATCCTCAGGTGTTGAGTGCCGGGCGTTGAGTGCTGAGCGTTGGGTGCTGAGCGCTGGGTGCTGGGTGCTGGGTGCTGGGTGCCGGGTGCTGGAGTTCCGGACGGTCCGCCGCCGGTCCGGCGTGCTGATCACCGAAGGGGGGCGCGCCAGTCCGGCGAACGGCCGAGAGCCGCCAGGATGCTCTCCAGTGGACCCGTGCCGTGGTCCGCGGACAGGCGCGGCCGAAAGGCGCTGCCCGGGGCCAGCCGGGAGTCGTCATCCGGGACGGCGTGGGCGATCGGCGCTGCGGCGTCCAGGAGTTCGGCAGTGGGTGCGTACGTGAGGCCCAGGGTGCGGGCGACATCCCAGCTGTGCATGACGTAGTCGATGAGGTGGAAGCCGATCGCGCGGGCGGCGGGAAACGTCTGGGCACCGCTGAATTCCGGGAGGGTGAACGGACGGTCGGGGCGTTCCACGGTCGCGAAGGCGGCGATGACGTGTCCGGCCGCGGTGCGGTACTGCGCGACGGGGTCCTCGCCGAGCGGCCCGACCGACCAGTGCGACAGGTCCTGTCCGTGCCCGAGCGCTGCCGCCGCGAACCCGTTGTGCTGGGCCGTCATATGGGCGAGCAGATCGGCCAGCGTCCATGCCGAGCAAGGGGTCGGCCTGCAAAGGTCGGCGGGGGTCGTCCGGCTCATCAGGGCCACGCTGTCCCGGACCGCCCGGGCGTCGAGGCGCCGGAGCCGTGCGAAGTCCGCGTGCGGTGCGGGCGTATCCCCGCCAGGCGTATCCGTATGCATGCGCTTACGATCTGCGCGAGCACATAATTTGTCAACGGGTATTTTCTTGGCCATGGCCGAGAACGCAGCCGAGAAAGCAGCCGACAGCGGCACCTCACCCGGGGGGCGGCCGGCCCGTCCCGATCTCGCGGCGATGATCGTGCCCCTGGGGCGTGCGCTCATGGCCGCCGAGCAGCCGGTCCTCGATGCGCACGGCCTGACGATGTGGGCGTACTCGGTCCTGCTGCACCTCGACGAGACACCGATCCGCACCCAAGCGGCCCTGGCCGAGGCCATCCGGGCGGACAAGACCCGCATCATCGCCGTCCTCGACGACCTGGAGACCCGGGAGCTGATCCACCGTCAGCCCGATCCCGCGGACCGGCGGGTGCGCCTGCTGTCGCTCACCCCCGAGGGCCGGCGGCTGCGGGACAGGGTGCAGTCCGCGATCCAGCAAGGCGAGGAGCGACTGCTCGCCCAGCTGCCGGCCGCCGACCGCGCCGGCTTCCTCAGGGGGCTGCAGGCGCTGTCGGCACTGCCGGAACTACGGCGTGGACGAGGCCCGTCGGCTTCCTGACTTCCCGGTTTCCCGGTTTCCCGGTTTCCCGGTTTCCCGGTTTCCCGGCTTCCCTGCTCCCTCGCCCCCGGCTCCCCGGCTCCCTCGCCCGGGCCCGGCACCGGCCGAACCCGGGCATCATGAGCGAATGATCATTGCTGCCGCACAATTCCTCCCGGTACCGGGCGATATCGAGGCCAATGCCGCGCGGATGGCCGCGCTCCTCACCGAGGCCGCCGCACGCGGCGCGGGTCTGGTGGTGTTCTCCGAACTCGCGCTGACGCACTACGACCGGGACCTGATAGCCGCCGATCCGGCAGGGATGACGGTCACGGGGGACGATGCCCGGCTGGCCCCGATACGCGAGGCGTGCCGGGCGACGGGGGTCGCGGCGGTGGTGAACGCGGCGGGCCGTGCCGCTGACGGGGCCCGCCCGACGATCTCCTCGTTCGTCCTCGGACCGGACGGTGCGCTGATCACCCGTTACGACAAGGTCCATCTGTTCGGGGGCGAAGGAGAGGGCGAGTGCGCCCTCTTCGCGCCGGGCACCGCCGACGGCCGCTTCACCCTGGGCGGGATCCGGTTCGCGCTCGCCACCTGCTTCGACAACAGCTTTCCCGAGGTACCGGCGCGGGCCGCGGCGGACGGCTGCGGGGTGTACCTCGCCAGCTCCTTCCACGACTCGGCGCAGCGGGTGGCGCAGTACGGGCAGCTGGCGCGCGAGCACGGGCTGCAGGTGCTGCTCGCCAACGGCACGGGGGCCGGGAGCTCCGGCTCGGGATGTGGCCTGAGCGGCGCCTGGCTGCCGTCCGGCGAGCAGGTGGCGAAGGCAGCCGGGTGGAACGTGCCGGTGCCGGGTGACGGTGCGGAGCTGGTGCTGAGCGATGCCCGCGACCGGATCACGCTGATGGCCGACCCGGCGGTGGCCGCGGTCCCCGTCCAGGACTGCGACGAGCCGCTGCTGGACGTGCGGACCGCGGCGCCCGGGCTGCTGGTGGCCACCGACAGCCAGGACGCGGAGGGCGACTTCGCACGGCTGCGCGCGGGGGTGCTGCAACGGCTGCTGGCGGCACAGGAGACGCTGCCGGACGGGCTGCGGCTGCAGATCGTCGAGGGCTACCGGCCGCCGGCGCTGCAGCGCCGCTACTTCGAGGGGTACGCGGACAGACTGCGCGCCGCGCACCCCGACTGGGATGCCGGGCGCATCCACCGGGCCGCCAGCCGCTTTGTGTCGCCGCCCGAGATCTCACCGCACAGCGCCGGCGGCGCGGTGGACCTCACCCTCGTCACCGCGGAAGGCGAAGAAGTCGACATGGGGACACCGATCGATGCCTCTCCCGAGGAGAGCAACGGCGCCTGCTACACGGGGGCGCCGGATCTGACGCCCGCCGCCCGCGCCCACCGGCGGGTGCTGAACTCCGCGCTGCACGCCGCCGGGCTGGTCAACTACCCGACCGAGTGGTGGCACTGGTCCTACGGTGACCGCTACTGGGCACTGGCGACCGGCGCGGACCATGCGCTGTACGGACCGCGGGAACCGGCCGAGCGGTAGCGGGGCGAGCGGTATCGGCCGCCCCGCATCACGGCCCGGCCCATCCCGTACCGGGCCCCGGTCCCGTACCGTCCGGTCCCGGCCCCTCCCCTTTCCCGTCCCGCCCCGTCCCGTCCCGCATCTACAGCGGCAGCACCACGCGCATCATCAGGCCGCCGTTCTCGCGGGGCTGGGCCGTGATGGTGCCGTCGTGCGCCCGCACCACCGAGCGCACGATGGACAGCCCCAGCCCGACCCCCTTGTCGCTACCGGTGCGCTCGGTACGCAACCGCCGGAACGGCTCGAAAAGGTTCTCCACCTCATAGGCAGGCACCACCGGACCCGTATTGGACACCACCAGCACCGCACACCCCGGCTGCGACTCGGTGGTCACCTCCACCCAGCCCCCCTCCGGCACGTTGTAGCGCACCGCGTTCTGCACCAGATTCAACGCAATCCGCTCCAGAAGCACCCCGTTGCCCTGCACGAACACCTGCCCGCGCACCCCCCGCAACTCCACCCCCTTGCCCTGCGCCTCCTCACGGCTCTGCTCCACCGCCTGCGAAGCCACCTCCGACAAGTCGACCGGCTTCTTGTCCACGACCTTGTTCTCACTACGCGCCAGCAGCAACAGCCCCTCCACCAACTGCTCACTGCGCTCATTGGTCGCCAGCAGCGTCTTGCCCAGCTGCGCCAGCTCCGGCGACGCCCCCGGATCCGCCAGCTGCACCTCCAGCAACGTCCGGTTGATCGCCAACGGCGTCCGCAACTCGTGCGAAGCATTCGACACGAACCGCCGCTGCGACTCGAACGCCCGGTCCAACCGGTCCAGCATCTCGTCAAAGGTGTCCGCAAGCTCCTTCAGCTCGTCATCCGGACCCCCCAGCTCAATCCGCCGGTGCAGATCCGAACCCGCCACCCGCTGAGCCGTCCGCGTAATCCGACCCAACGGCGACAACACCCGCCCCGCCATCGCATAACCGAAAGCGAACGCCACCACCGTCAGACCCAGCAACGCCAGCACGGAGCTGTTCAGGAAGGTGTGCAGGGCCTGTTCACGCTGGTTGCGGAGGCAGCGGCCGATCGCCGAGTTGATCTCGTCGAGCGAGGCGACCGACGGCAGGTCGGGGCAGCTGATGTTGCCCAGCCTGACGTTGCTGCCGAACACCCTGAACTCCGGGGTGCCCTCCTTGAGGGTCCGGGCCGCCAGAAAGTAGATGATGACGAGCAGCACGACCCCCGCCATCAGGAACATGCCGCCGTAGAGCAGGGCGAGCCGTATCCGGATGGTCGGCCGCAGCCACGGCGCAGGACGGTGGTCCGCCGGCCGGGGAGCCCGGGTGGGCCGCGGAGGTACGGCCACCGGCGCGGACGGCGGGGATGAAGAGGACGGAGAGGACGGGGTGGAGACGGTCACGGTCATCAGCCCCGGAAACCCGGCGACGCGGGCACGGCGACCGAGACCGGGACGGGGGTTAGGCGCACTGCTGGTCCTTCCTCAGATCCCGTAAGGCACACGACAGTTGCCCCACAGCACCCATCCTGCCCAAAGGACCCATAAACCGGCAGTAAGCAACGGATCGCCGCCCGGCGCAGCGCTCCCCGGCCGGCGCTCGGCCGGACCAGCGCTCCCGGTCCAGCCCTCTCCTGCCTCCCGCCCCTGCCTCCCGCCCCTGTATGCCGGCCTGCCCCGTCCGGCTGCCTGGCCATGCGACTCCGGGCCCCATCCCCGCGCCGGCTCGGGCGCCGGCACGCGTCTCAGCCCTGCGCCGCCTCCGGCGCCAGCACCTCCAGCTCGGCCCGGGTGGGATAGGACGGCTGGGCGCCCGGCTTGGTGACGGCCGCGGCGCCCACCCGTACGGCGAAGCGCGCCGCCTCGGGCAGCGATTCGCCGCGGGCCAGGCGGGTGGCGAGGGCGCCCGTGAAGGCGTCGCCGGCCCCGGTGGTGTCCACGGCCTTGACCCGTACGCCCGGGACCTCGGTGGCCCCCGAGGCGTCCAGGACCAGCGCGCCGTCGCCGCCGAGGGTGACCACGACGGAGCGAGCGCCCCGCTCGCGCAGCGCCTGCGCCCACGCGGCGGGCGTGCCGTCGGCGAGCCCGGAGAGCTGCCGCGCCTCGTGCTCGTTGACCACCAACGGGTCGGCTGTCGCGAGGAGTTCGGGGGCCAGCGCGGCCGCCTCGGGTGCCGGGGAGGGGTTGAGGACGACGCGGGTGCCGGCCTGCTCGGCGGCCGCGGCGGCGGCGCGTACGGATTCCATGGGGATCTCCAGCTGGAGGGAGACCACCGAGGCGGCGGCGATGGTGTCCTTCGCCGCCGCCACGTCCTGCGGGGTGAGGGCGGCGTTGGCGCCGGGCGAGACCACGATGCTGTTGTCGCCGTCCGGGTCGACGAGGATCATGGCGGTGCCGGTGCGGGCCGCGTCGTCCACGATCACCGGGCTGACGTCGGTGCCCGCGTCGCGCTGGGCGCCGAGCAGCAGTTCGCCGTAGGCATCGCCGCCGACCCGCGCCAGCAGCGCGGTGCGTCCGCCGATCCGGGCCGCCGCGGCCGCCTGGTTGGCGCCCTTGCCGCCGGCCGACTCGACCAGATCCGTGCCGGTCACGGTCTCGCCCGCGCCGGGCCGGCGCTCGACCCGTACCGTCAGATCCGCGTTGGCCGAGCCGACCACCAGGACGTCATACATGCGCCGCTCTCCCATTTCTCTCCTCCGTCGTGGCCCGGCGACCCGCCGGGCCGCACTCTCAGCCGTCGAACTTCGCGGCGTTCTTCGCCGTCACCAGCACCACCGGCACTCTGACCGACTGCGGCAGCTTCTCACCACGGGAGGCCTTGAGCGCCCAGTCCACGGCCTGCTTGCCCAGGAGCTCCGGCTGCTGGGCGACGGTGGCGGTCAGCGTGCCCTTGCGGACCGCGGTGACGCCGTCCGGTGTGCCGTCGAACGCCACCACCTTCACGTCCTTGCCCGAGCGGCCGCCCAGCGCCTTGGACGCGCCCAGCGCCATCTCGTCATTGGCGGCGAACACCCCGCCGATGTCGCGGTGCGCCTGCAGCATGTTGGTCATCACGTCCATGCCCTTGGTGCGGTCGAAGTCCGCGGGCTGCCGGGCGACGACCTGGATGCCGGGGTATTTCTTGATGCCTTCCTCGAAGCCCTGGCCGCGCTCGCGGGCGGCGGAGGTGCCGGCCTGGCCCTCCAGGAAGGCCACCTTGCCCTTGCCGCCGAGCGAATCGGCCAGCGTCTTCGCGGCGAGCCGGCCGCCCGCGACGTTGTCGGAGGCGATGGTCGAGCCGACCTTGCCGCCGTTGACGCCGCGGTCGATGGAGATCACCGGCACCTTCGCCCGGTTGGCGACGCCGACGGCCGGGACGGCGGCGTCGGAGTCGACCGGGTTGATGATGGCCGCCTTGACGTTCTGGCTGGTGAACGTCTCCATCTGGTTGATCTGCTGGGTGGGGTCGTTCTGCGCGTCGGTGATGTTGAGGTGCAGGTGGCGGGCGTCCGCCTCGGCCTGGGCGCCCTTCTTGATGCCGACGAAGAACGGGTTGTTCATCGTCGACAGCGCCAGGCCCAGGTCGGTGTTGCCGCCGCGGTCGCAGCCGGCCAGCCCCAGGGCGACGGTCGCGGCCAGCCCGGCCGCCAGCGGCATCCTGAGCCAGGCGGTCCGGCGTGCTGTCCCGTGTGCAGTGGCGCGTACGGCCGCGGGTGCGGTCTTGCGGCCGGTCCTCCGGGCGCCGCGCCGGTCGTCTTTCGGGGCGTTCGTCGGGGCGTTCACGGGAGCCTTCATCGCGCGCTCCGGCGGCGCAGCGTGTCCAGGAGCACCGCCAGCGCGATGACCAGACCGGTGGCCACCTGCTGCCAGAACGCCGAAACGCTCAGCAGGTTCAGCCCGTTGCGCAGGACGGCGAGGATCAGCGCGCCGATGAGGGTGCCGGAGGCCTTGCCGGAGCCGCCGGAGAGGCTGGCCCCGCCGATGACGACGGCGGCGATCGCGTCCAGCTCGTAGCCGGTGGCGGCCTGCGGCTGGGCGGAGGTGAGCCGGGCCGCGAGCACGATGCCGGCGACCGCGGCGAACAGCCCGGACAGCGCGTAGATGACGAGCTTGCGGCGCTTGACGTGGATGCCGGAGAGCCGGGCCGCCTCCTCGTTGCCGCCGATCGCGAACATCGCCCGGCCGGTGTACGTACGGGCCAGGACCAGCGCGGCGATCAGCCCCATGGCGATCATGACGAGGACGGGCACCGGCAGCCAGCCGCCGAGGGTGTCGCCGAGCGCGCCGACCGAGCCGGGGAAGGGGATCGGGGAGCCGCCGGAGATGACCAGGGCCAGACCGCGGCCGATCGAGAGCATCGCCAGCGTGGCGATGAAGGCGGGCAGTTTGCCGTAGGCGACCAGCGCGCCGGAGACCAGACCGGCCCCCGCGCCGACCGCCAGGCCGAGCAGTACCGCCATCCAGACGGGCAGGCCCTCGCCCGTGGCCGCCCAGGCGACGACGGTGGCGGAGAGCCCGGCGACCGAGCCGACGGACAGATCGATACCGGCCGAGACGATCACGAAGGTGACGCCGAAGGCGAGGATCGCGGTGACCGACGCCTGGACGCCGACGTTGAGGAGGTTCTGGCCGTTGAGGAAGTCCCTGGACAGCACCGCCATCACCACGACCAGGGCGATCAGCCCGCCGAGCGGGCCGTTCCTGAGGACCGCCCGGGAGAACCACGCTCCCGCGCCGTCCCGGTCCGGTGCCCGGCCCACCGCCTCGGCGGCGGCTCCCTTCTTCAGCTCAGTGGACATCGGAGCCCTCCATCGCGCTCTCGTCGTGGTGCTTCGTGCTCGTTTTCGTGGTCGTGCTCGTGCCGTGCGGGGACTGGAGCGCCAGCTCCATCACGGCGTCCTGGGTGGCCTCTTCGGCCGAGAGCTCTCCGGCCAGCCGGCCCTGCGACATCACCAGCACCCGGTCGCTCATACCGAGCACCTCGGGCAGGTCGCTGGAGATCATCAGCACCGCGCGGCCGGACGCGGTCAGTTCGTTGATGAGCTGGTAGATCTCGACCTTGGCGCCGACGTCGATACCGCGCGTCGGCTCGTCGAGGATCAGCAGCCTGGTGTCCGCCAGCAGCCACTTGCCGATGACGATCTTCTGCTGGTTGCCGCCCGAGAGGGTGCGGGCGCTCTGCCCCAGCCCGCTCATCCGGACCTTCAACTGCCCGGCGACGGTGGCCGCTTCGCGCCGCTGCGCGCCCCGGTCCACCAGCCCGCCGCGGGTGTCACGGTCGAGGCGGGCGAGGGTGAGGTTGTCCTGGAGGGAGGCGTCCATGACCAGGCCCTGGCCCTTGCGGTCCTCCGGCACGAGGCCGAGCCCGGCGCGCATGGCGGCACGGACATCGCCGCGGGCCAGCTCCTTGCCGTCGATCTCGACCGTCCCTGCGTCGTAGCGGTCGAC
This sequence comes from Streptomyces sp. Edi2, assembly GCF_040253635.1. Classification (NCBI taxonomy): domain Bacteria; kingdom Bacillati; phylum Actinomycetota; class Actinomycetes; order Kitasatosporales; family Streptomycetaceae; genus Streptomyces; species Streptomyces sp. Edi2. The sequence continues at coordinate 2,716,407 of NZ_JBEJGX010000003.1, forward strand.
GCCGAAGACCGCCCGGGCCACCTCGGTGCGGCCCGCGCCGACCAGCCCGGCGAGACCCACGACCTCGCCGGCCCGCACCTCGAAGTCGATGCCCTCGAAGACCGGCCCGGCCACGGTGCCGTTGCGGGTCAGACCGCGGACGCGCAGCAGGGGCGCGCCCGGCGTCTCGGGACGCTGCCGCGGATACTGCTCGGCGATGTCCCGGCCCACCATGAGGCGGATCAGCTCGTCCTCGTCCGTCGAGGCCGGCACCTCCTCGACGGAGCGGCCGTCGCGCAGGACGGTGACGCGGTCGCCGAGGGCGCCGATCTCGTCCAGGTGGTGGGTGATGAAGATGATTCCGACGCCGGAGTCGCGCAGCTCGCGGACGATCGCGAAGAGGGTTTCGACCTCCTCGGAGGTCAGGACCGCGGTCGGCTCGTCCATGATCAGGACGCGCGCTTCCAGGCTGAGCGCCTTGGCGATCTCGACCATCTGGAGGCGGGCGATGCCCAGTTCGGCGACCGGGGTGTTCGGGGAGACGTCGAGCCGTACGCGCCGCAGCAGCTCGGCGGCCCGTGCCCGCATCGTCTTCCGGTCGACCAGGCCGAGCGCGGTGCGCGGCTGGCGGCCCAGGAAGATGTTCTCGGCGACGGTCAGCCCGGGGACGAGGTTGAACTCCTGGTAGATGGTGGCGATGCCGTGCCGTTCGGCGTCCTGCGCCGAGCGGATGGTGACCTCGTCGCCGTCCACGAGGATGCGGCCCTCGTCGGGGCGGTGGGCGCCGGAGAGCATCTTGATGAGGGTGCTCTTGCCCGCGCCGTTCTCGCCGAGCAGGACATGCACCTCACCGGTGCGCAGGGTCAGGTCCACGCCGTCCAGCGCGCGGACGCCGGGGAACGACTTCGTCACCCCCTCCACGCGCAGCAGTTCGCGGCCGCCCGGTTCGTCGTCGTTGACGCCGGTCATGCGCTGCCCCTCTCTTCCTCGGGTGGGTTGTGCGGAACTGACTCGGTTGGCCCGCCCGGCCGGGGGAGCCGGGACCGGAGTGCCGGTCCCGGGCGCCGGGCGGGCCTGCTCAGGGGGCGGGCAGTTCGCCGCAGGAGCGGCGGGTGACCAGCCGGGCGGGCAGCAGCACCGAGTCGGCGGGCCGCCCCTCGATGCGCTCCAGCAGGGTGTGGACTGCGGCCCGCCCGAGTCCGCGGGTGGGCTGGGCGATGGCGGTCAGCGGCGGATCGGTGTGGGTGAACCACGGCACGTCGTCATAGACCACCAGCGCCACATCGTCGGGGACCCGCAGCCCGCGGGCGCGGAGTTCGTCCATCGCGCCGAGCGCCATCAGGTTGTCGGTGGCCAGCACCGCGTCCGGCGGTTCGGGGAGGTCGAGGAAGGCGCTCATCACCTGCCGGCCGCCGGTGTGCTGGAGGTCGGGGGTGGCGCCGACCCGCTCGTCGGGCAGGGCGATGCCGTGCCCGGCCAGCGCCGCACGGAAGAGATCCAGGCGCTCGTCGCCGGTGGGGGTGCCGGCCGGGGCGACGATGATCGCCGGGCGGCGGCGGCCGAGGGCGGCGAGGTGGGCGGCGAGCTCGGTGAGCGCGGCGCGGCCGTCGGCGCGTACGCAGGGGGCGTCGATGCCGGGCACGGTGCGGTCCAGCAGCACCAGCGGGGTGCCGGAGGCGACGACCTCGCTGAGCATCGCCGAGCCGGTGCCGGCCGAGCTGACCAGCAGGCCGTCGATCCGGCGGTCGAGCAGGGTGCGGATGTAGTCGTCCTGCTGCGCGGGGCGCTCGCCGGCGTTGCCGATCACCAGGCTGTAGCCGAGGCTGCGGGCCTCGTCCTCGACGGCGTCGGCCAGCTCGGTGAAGAAGGGGTTGGTGAGGTCGCTGATGATCAGACCGAGCGCGCCGGTCCGTGCGGTGCGCAGCGCGCGGGCGACGTTGTTGGGGCGGTAGCCCAGCTCCTGTACGGCGGCGAGCACCCGCTCGCGGGTCTCCGCGACCGGGCTGTGGCCGTTGAGGACGCGGGAGACCGTGGCGACGGAGACCCCTGCCCGTTCTGCCACATCCTTGATGTTCGCCATGGCGCCGTTGCCGTTCTGTCCGTGCGAGCGCTTCCGGTGCGGGAGCGGCTTCGCATGATCGATGTGTAATCGATTTCGTGAGGGATTCGCGGGGGCTACGAAATCGATTACACGGGGCGCGCGTCAAGACACCGTGAATGTTGGCTACGTCACATCACGACGCGGTGGGAGGGTGCGGGACCTGTCGAGCCCGGGCACTCCCCCGTTGGCTGTCCCGCCTCGACGACGGGCACCGGCCGTGTCCGGACCCACGGGGCCCCTCCGGCAACTACCGGGCGAACTGCCCCACACACGCGACGATCGCCACCAGCAGGCCCAGCACCCCGATGACCACCTGCCATCTGTCAGACGGCGCCCACCGGTCGCTCTCCTGCTCCGTGTCCTGATCGTCCATCGCTCCTCCTCGCTCCTCCGGACAGGCCCCGGAGACCAGGGCCCCCACCGGCCGGCCGCCGGCGGAGCTGTGGGGAGGAACGTGGTGAAGCCCCGCCAGAATAGCGCGAGTTGACGCCACGCCGTCGGAAACCGGCAGACACACCAGGGGCCGCACCCCGCTCACGGGATACGGCCCCTGGCTTCACTTCTCCTGGCTTACGTTTCCGGTACCGGCGGGCGTCCGGTGTCCGCTACCGGCGGGCCTCCGGTGTCCGTGACCTCCGGGGCCACAGCCTCTGGTGTCCCGCGGCCTCTGGTGTCCCGCGGCCTCTGGCGCTCACGGGCCTCCGGCGCCTGTGACCTTCGGCGTCCGCGGGCTTCCGTCGTCCGCGAACTCCGGTGCCCGCGGGCCTCCGGCACCCACGGCCTTCGGTGTCCGCGAACTCTGGTGCCCACGGGCCATTGGTGCCCGCGGGCCCCTGGCGTCCGCGACCTCCGGGGCCGGGGTCAGACGACGGTCAGCGTGACCTCGATGTTGCCGCGGGTGGCGCGGGAGTACGGGCACACCTGGTGCGCCTTCTCCACCAGGTCGCGGGCGGTGGCCGCGTCGGCGTTCGGGATCGCGGCGGAGATCTCGACCGTGAGGCCGAAGCCGCCGTCCGCGGCCTTGCCGATGCCGACCTTGGCGGTCACCCGGGAGCCGGAGATATCGACGTTCTCCCGGCGGGCGACGACGCCGAGCGCGCCCTGGAAGCAGGCGCTGTAGCCGGCCGCGAACAGCTGCTCGGGGTTGGTGCCGGCGCCGCTGCCGCCCTGCTCCTTGGGCGGGTTGACGATTACGTCGAGCTTGCCGTCATCGCTGGCGACGCGGCCGTCACGGCCGTTCTCAGCGGTGGCGACGGCGGTGTAGACGACATCGACGGACTGGATGGACATACCGAATCCTCCTGTGGTTCGCCGCGACTCGCGCCCACGGATCGCGACGGCGTGCCGCCGAGCCTAACGGGCGGGGCAAGGGGGCGGGGGTGAGGCGGGCGGGGCGAGTCGGAGGTGGGCAGCCCTCGGGCTTCCCCTCTCCCCCCGCCCCACCCCACCTCTCCCCTGCCCCCAGGCCGCCGCGAGTCGCCGCCGCGTCGCCGTCGTATCGCCGCCGCGAGCCGTCGTCAGTTGCCGTCAACCGCCGTCAGCTGTCGAGGCTCACGATCATCTTTCCGGTGTTCTCGCCGCGCAGCAGGCCCAGGAACGCCTCGACGCCGTTCTCGATGCCGGCCACCTTGGTCTCGCTGTACTTGAGCTCGCCGGAACGGATCCAGGCGGAGACCTCCTCGACGAACTGCGGCTGCAGCGCGGCGTGGTCGCTGACCAGCAGGCCCTGCAGGCGCAGCCGCTTGCCGATCACCATCGCGAGGTTGCGCGGGGCGGGGCTCGGCTCCGTGGCGTTGTACATCGAGATCATGCCGCAGATGGCGGCGCGGCCGTGGACGTTGAGGGAGCTGATGGCCGCTTCGAGGTGGTCGCCGCCGACGTTGTCGAAGTAGACGTCGATGCCGTCCGGCGCGGCCTCCTTGAGCTGCTTGGCAACATCGCCGTTCTTGTAGTTGAAGGCGGCGTCGAAGCCGTACTCCTCGACCAGGAGCTTGACCTTGTCGTCGGACCCGGCCGAGCCGATGACGCGGGAGGCGCCCTTGAGCTTGGCGATCTGGCCGACCTCGCTGCCCACCGCACCGGCCGCGCCGGACACGAAGACGGCGTCGCCCTCCTTGAAGGACGCGACCTCCAGCAGGCCCGCGTAGGCAGTCAGGCCCGGCATGCCCAGCACGCCGAGGTAGGCGGTGAGCGGAGCCAGCGACGGGTCCACCTTGGCGGCGCGCTTCGCGTCCAGCACCGCGTACTCACGCCAGCCGAGGCCGTGCAGCACATGGTCGCCGACGGCGAGGGAGTCGTCGCGCGAGGCGATGACCTCGCCGACCGCGCCGCCGTCCATCGGCTGGTCGAGCTGGAAGGGCGGGACGTAGGACTTCACGTCGTTCATCCGGCCGCGCATGTACGGGTCGACGGAGAAGTGCTGCGTACGGACGAGGATCTGGCCCTCGCCGAGCTCGGGCACCGCGGCCTCGCGCAGTGCGAAGTCCTCCGGAGTGGGCCAGCCGTGGGGGCGGGCGACGAGGTGCCATTCGCGGCCGGTCGTGGGCAGTGCGGACATAGCGCGATCCTCCAAAAGCTTCAGGTACTGAAACAACCATGCTCCTCGATATTTCATGTTGTCAAGTAAATGGGTATCCTCGTGTGCATGACCCCCCGCGCAGACTCCCTGACCGTCGAGGTCGTCGACCTCATCGGTACCGTCGTCGCCCGCTACTACGAGGAGTACGAGCTCGCCGCGGCCGAGCACTCCCTCACCGGCGCCCAGGCCAGGGTGCTCAGCCTGCTCAGCCTCGAACCGCTGCCCATGCGCAAGGTCGCGGAGCGCCTGAAGTGCGAGCCGTCGAACGTCACCGGCATCGTGGACCGCCTGGAGTCCCGCGGCCTGGTCGAGCGCCGCCCCGATCCGTCCGACCGCCGCGTCAAGCTCGCCGCCCCCACCGACGAGGGCGCGCGCACGGCCGAGGCGCTGCGTACCTCGCTCCACTTCGCCCGCGAACCCCTCGGCCGACTGACGGTCGCCGAGCGGACACTGCTGAAGGAACTGCTCCAGCGCATGCTGGGCGTCGCGCCCGAGTGAACCGGCACGGCCCCGGGGGGCGACGGTCGCCTCGGGCGTTAGCGAGGCGTTAGCCGGACGGCGATAGATCATCAACGGCGGATGGCAGTCTTGCTTCACGAACCCGAAGCGCTACCTGGAGAGAACGAAAAGACCATGTCGCACACCACGCTCCACCTCGCCCGCAAGGCCGCCGCCGCCATGGTGATCACTGTCGCCGCATTCGGGCTCACCGCCTGCCAGGACGGAGGCACCGACGCCTCCTCGTCCACCGCCTCCACCCAGGCCACCCAGTCCCCCTCCCCCAAGGCCAAGACCGCCCGGAACTCCGCCGGCGACGCGTCGAAGAGCACCCCCGCGAAGTCCGGGACGAAGTGCACCGACCAGATCAACTACGCCGGCGACTCCCGCTCCAACGCCGAAATCAACACCATCGGCGAGGACACCGGGCACTGCCCGGCACCGGAGAAGAGCGACAAGCCGAAGGGCACCCCCAAGAAGCCCGGAACCAGCTGCACCGACCAGATCAACTACGCCGGCGACACCCGCTCCAACGCCGAAATCAACACCATCGGCGAGAAGACCGGATATTGCCCGCCGGTCAAGTGAGCCGGTGGCCCAGGACTTGTCCGGTCGAAGATGTCCGTAGCCAGTCGATGAGGTCCGTAGCCAGACGGTGAGGGCAGTCAGGACGCAGGCGCACCGGCCGCATCCACTCCCGCCTCTGGCTCTGCCACTGCCCCCTCGCCTCCCCCTGCCCCTGCCCCTCCCCCTGCCCCTTCCTCGACTGCCGCGCCCTGCTGCGCACCGGCCACTCCGGAAGCGTCCGGCTCCCCCGTAACTCCCGCCGTCCGCAGCCCCCGCAGCAGCGTCAGCGCCAGCACCGCGGCAACGACCATGACGCCCGCCGCCCCCAGCACCGCCGTCCGCAGCCCGTCGGTGAACGCCGCCCGGGCCGCGGTCAGCAGCATCTCCCCGGCCCGGCCGGGGAGTTGAGCGGCCACCGCCACGGCGCCCGCCAGCGTCTCCCGTGCCGCGTCCGACGCGTCCGCCGAAAGGCCCGAGGGCAGCGCGTCACCGATGTCACCGCGGTAGATCGCGCTCCCGATGCTGCCCAGGACCGCCATACCCAGCGCACCGCCCAGTTCGGTGCCGGACTCCAGTACGGCCGAGGCGGAGCCCGCCCGCTCGGGCGGCGCGAGGCCGATGGCCAGTTCGTTGCCGAGCGACATCACCACCACCAGGCCCGAGGCGTAGACCGCCGATCCGGTCAGGACGCACCACAGGGCCGAGCCCGGCTCCAGCCACGACAGCCAGACGAAGCCGCCGGCCGCGATGCCGCACCCCAGGGCGAGGACATAGGCCCGGTCCATCCGCTGGGCGAGCGCGGTGGCGGCCGGCGCCATCCCGCCCACCGCGAGTGTCGGCAGCAGATTCCACAGCGCCGCCTCCATGGGGCTCATGCCCCGTACGGACTGCAGGTACTGGGTGAAGAACACCGCGCAGCCGACGATCGAGAACATCGCCAGCAGGTTCATCAGTACCGAGACGCTGAACCCGCGGTGCCGGAAGAGCTCCAGATCGAGCATCGGATGACGGGCGGTGCGCTGACGGTGCACGAAGGCCACGGCGGCCATCAGGCCGGTCACGAGGGCGAGGACGGGCAGCGCCGCCAGGCCGTCGCGGGCGATCTCCTTGACGCCGTAGACCACCGGCAGCATGGCGAGCAGGGAGAGCAGCGAGCCGGGCAGATCGAAGCGCCCGGCCGCCGGGTTCTTGGACTCCGGCAGCAGCAGCGGCCCGCAGGCCAGCAGCAGCACCATCGCCGGGGCGTTGACCAGGAACACCGAGCCCCACCAGAAGTGCTCCAGCAGCGCCCCGCTGAGCACCGGGCCGACCGCGATGCCGCCGGTCACCGCGGCCGACCAGATGGCGACCGCCTTGCCGCGCTGCTTGGCGTCGTGGAAGAGGTTGCGGATCAGCGCGAGGGTGGACGGCATCAGGGTCGCACCGCCGATGCCGAGCAACGCCCGTGCGGCGATGAGCATTTCGGCGCTGCGCGCGTAGGCGGCGACCCCGGAGGCGAGCCCGAAGAGGAGAGCGCCGGACAGCAGCAGCTTGCGGCGGCCGATGCGGTCGCCCAGCGCGCCCATGGTGATCAGCAGGCCGGCCAGGACGAACCCGTAGACGTCGAGGATCCACAGTTGCTGGACGCTGCTGGGCTTCAGCTCCGCGGTGAGGAACGGCACCGCGAAGTAGAGCACCGAGACGTCCATCGAGACGAGGAGGCAGGGCAGCAGGAGGACGCCCAGGGCGGTCCACTCCCGGCGGCCGGCCACCGGCTTGGGTGTGTACGGAGTAAACGACATGGGTGACACCGTAAGCAGGTTGCACTTACGGTGCAAACAGTAGGCCTGCAAAGGGAATTGGTGATGCATCACACTAGTGCACCGGCCCTAGTGCAACACCTTGATGGGGTGCGCGCTTTCCCCCTTCACGCCCCGCAGGACTACCCTTGAAGGCCCTGGTGCACTAGTACGGAGGTCCCCTCGTGGAGCAGTCGCCCCCACCCCCCTACCGCAAGATCGCCGACGCGATCCGGCGCCGTGTCGCCACCGGCGAGCTGGCGCCGGGCGACCGGGTGCCCTCGACCCGGCGGATCACCCAGGAGTGGGGGGTGGCGATGGCGACCGCCACCAAGGTGCTGACGACGCTGCGTCAGGAAGGGCTCGTACGGGTCGTACCGGGGGTGGGCACGGTCGTGGCCGAGCCGCAGCGGACCGTCCGCGGCGGCGGGCCCGCTCGGGAGCGGCGGCTGCGTGAGACGGACAGCGGGCTGAGCCGCGAGAGCGTCGTACGGGCCGGGATCAAGGTCGCCGATGCCGAGGGGCTGCGGGCGCTGTCGATGCGCCGGATCGCCGCCGAGTTCGGGGTGTCCTCGATGGCGCTCTACCGTCATGTGGCCGGCAAGGACGAGCTGGTGCTGTTGATGGCGGACGCCGCGTTCCTCGACATCGAGCTGCCCGAACCGGCGCCGGACGGCTGGCGCGCACGGATGGAGGCGGGCGCCCGGCTGCAGTGGGAGCTCTACCGGCGGCACCCCTGGCTGGCGCAGTACCTGTCGATCACCCGGCCGCAGCCGATGCCGCGGGCGATGGCACTGATCGAGTGGACCATGGCGCGGGTCCGGGGGATGGACCCGGTGACGCTGATCCACATGGCGCTGACGCTGCTGGGCTTCGTGCTGTCCACCGCCGCCGGCTTCGAGGACGACCTGGAGGCCGAGCAGGAGACCGGCATGGACCAGGAGCAGTGGATGGCCACGATGGAGCCGACGTTCGAGGGGATCCTCACCTCGGGCTCCTACCCCATGTACGCGGGGGTCTCGGCGATCGGTGAGGACGTGGTGAATCAGGACTCGCTCTTCGAGTTCGGGCTGGCCCGTCTGCTCGATGGCATGGAAACACTCGTGGGGCGGCCGGGGCCCGGGGGCGGGACCGGTGATGGCGGTGACAGCGGCGGGGTCGGTGACGCGAGTGAGGGCGGCGGGGTCGGTGATGGCGGCGCGGCAGGCGGGGTCGGTGACGCTGGTGATGGCGCCGAGGCCGGCTGAGCGCCCCGCCCGACTGCCGGCCCCGGGTCCCCGGTCCTCGGTCCCCGGGTCCCCGTCCCCGGCCCGCGCTCCCCGGTCCTTCAGCCCTCCCCCCAACCCCGCATCCCGCTCCGTCCACGACCATGTCCTCATGAACGGCACCGCTGACACCGACCCGCCCGCCGGCTCCGGAACCCCGTCCGGTCTGCCGGGGCCGGTCGCCTTCCAGCTCGTCCTGCTGCGCCGGATGGCCGACCACCACCCCGGCCTGGTCGAGGACGCCCTGCGCACCCTGCGGGCCTCCCGCGCCGATATGCGCGAGGCCAACCGCCGCTGGCAGGCACGGATGTATGCCCCGCGGGCGCGCGGCGGCGTCCAGCCGTATCGTGCGCTGCTCGGCACCCCCGAAAGCGTCACCACCCGCCGTATCGGCGACCTGACCTGCGAGGCCCTGGCCTGGGCCGTTCCGCTCTGGCCCGATCTGCGCTTCGAGGTCCTGACCGGCACCCGGGGCGCCGTCTGGAACGCCTGGCTCGTCCGGGCACCCGGCGCCAGGGCCCCTGACCTGCGGACGACCGAGGACCTGACGCCCTGGTCGTGCACGGTCGACGAGGTCGCCCGCGCCTTCGCCCCGGCCCGTCCGAGGGAGGGCAGCGCCCCCACCCGCTGGCAGCTGGCCTGCACCGCCCCCGGTCCCGACGGCACCCCCCGGGACATCGTCGCGGAATTCACCTGGGGGCTGTACCAGCGGCTGACCGGTTCGGCCCCCGCCACACCGGCCGACGGCCGCGACCTCACTCCTTCGCCCTAACCGCCCCCGATCCGTCCCCTGCCCCTCCCCCGAGCGGACCTTTCCAGCGGGCGGGCGGCCGCGCACGACCGGAGGATGGCGCACGAGCGGTCCCTGCGCACAGGCCCGCACGAGCGCTTTCGTCCATACCGGCCCGTCGGGGAGGAATCATCCATGACCATCAGCCTCGCCCAATTGCGGCGGTGCTCGGCCGCCGTCGACCTCGGAGCGGCCCGGACCAGGGTGTATGTGAAGAACCAGGGGCTGGTCGTCGATGAACCGACCGTCGCCGCCATCAACACCCGTACCGGGGCACTGCTGGCCGTGGGCGCCCAGGCCGAGGTGATGGACGGGCGTACCCCCGACTACATCCGGGTGGTGCGCCCGGTCTCCAACGGCACCATCGTCGACATCGACATGGCCCAGCGGCTGCTGCGCACCCTGGTCGGCGAGCGGCTGCGCAAGACCTGGCGGCGCCGCCCCTCGACGCGGGCCGCGGTCTGCCTCCCGTACGGCAGCGAGCCGCTGGCCCAGCGGGCGGCCGTGGAGACGCTGACGGGGCTGGGGGCGCGGCGGGTGGAGCTGGTCGACACCCTGGTCGCCGCCGCGGTGGGCTCCGGGCTGCCGGTGGAGCAGCCGGAGGCGACCATGATCGTGGTGTGTGGTGCGGGAACCACGCAGGTCGCGGTGCTTTCGCTCGGTTCGATCGTGGCGGCGGAGAACGTTCCGGTGGGCGGCAACGCCATCGACCACGCGGTGATCCAGCACCTGCGACTGCACCACGAGCTGATGCTGGCGGGCCAGGCGGTACGTCCGCTGCAGCTGATCCTCTCCGGCGGCGACGGCCTGACCCCCGGCTCCACCGAGGTGCACGGCCGGGATGTGGTCAGCGGGATGGCGCGCTCCGTGCACGTCGACACCGAGCGGGTACGGGACGCCATCACCACCCCGCTGACCGCGATCCTCGACGGCATCGGGTCGGTGCTGCGCCGCTGCCCGCCGGATCTGGTGGCCGACCTCGGGGAGCGCGGCATCGTGCTCGCGGGCGGCAGCGCGCTGATCCCCGGACTGGAGCCGATGATCCATCAGGCCACGACCATGCCGGTGCACACCGCGGACCGCCCCGATATCTGTGCCGTCATGGGGCTCGGCGCCATGATCGAGGGGAAGGTGCAGCCCCTGCACCTCGATCCGATGGACCCGTAAGGGCGCGGGGGCCGCTCAGGCTGCCCAACCCCCCAGGCACTACAGGGCCAGGCCATGCAGGTCCGGGCCGGGCAGGGCCGGCTCGGCACCACGCACTTCAGGTCCAGGCCTCGCAGGCCCCGGGCGCTACCGACTCCGGCCGCTACAGACTCCAGGCACCACCAGGTCCAGGCCTCGGAGACCCCGGGCGCTACCGACTCCGGCCGCTACAGACTCCAGGCACCACCAGGTCCAGGCCTCGGAGACCCCGGCCGCTACAGATTCCGGGCGTTCCACGCGACCACGGCGGGGCGGTCGTGCTCCGTGCCCAGGACGCCCACCGCCCCGGTCTCGAACGTGAACAGCCCGCCGGCGCCGGGCGGCAGCCCGAGCCTGCGGGCGGCCAGCACCCGCAGGAAGTGGGCGTGCGCCACCAGCGCCACGTCCCCCTCATCGGCTGCCAGCTGCGGCACGATCCGCGCCAGCACCCGGTCGGCACGCGCCCCGACCTGCTCCGGCGACTCCCCGGGGTGCCCGTCGGGCCCCTCGGGGACACCGTCGGAGAACAGATACCAGCCGGGCCGGCTGCGGTGGATCTCGGCGGTGGCGATGCCCTCGTAGCCGCCGTAATCCCATTCCCGCAGGTCGGCGTCGGTCTGCGGGCGGGCGAGGCCCGCCAGCTCGGCGGTGCGCAGCGCCCGCTTCATCGGGCTGGCGTACACCTGCCCGATCTTCCGGTCCGACAGCAGCGGCCGCAGTGCGCGGGCCTGCTCCTCGCCGACCGCGGTCAGCGGCAGATCGGTCCAGCTGGTGTGCCTGCCGTCCCGACTCCACTCGGTCTCGCCGTGCCGGACCAGAAGGAGGTCGCTCACGAGCCCTGCGCCTGCTGCTCCTGCTCGGCGCCCTCGGCCTGCTCGCTCTGCTGGGCCTCGGTGACCGAGGCGCGGACCTCGTCCATGTCCAGTGCGCGGGCCTGGCCGATGACGTCCTCCAGAGCCTCAGCGGGCAGCGCGCCCGGCTGGGCGAAGACCGCGATGTTCTCGCGGACGATCATCACGGTCGGGATGGACTGGATCTGCAGGGCCTGGGCCAGCTCGGGCTGCGCCTCCGTGTCGACCTTGGCGAAGACGAGGTCGTCATGCGTCTCGGACGACTTCTCGAAGACCGGGCCGAACTGCTTGCACGGCCCGCACCACTCGGCCCAGAAGTCGATGAGGACGAAATCGTTGCCGGAGACGATTTCGTCGAAGTTTTCCTTGGTGAGCTCGATGGTGCTCATGCGTGTTTCCCTGCTTCCGGTCTGTCGACGATTGCCAGTCGGTCTCCGGCTGCGGTAACGGGCACAACCCGTGACGTATTCCGCACGCCGGACCGTCCCGCACCCCTGCCCACCGATCGCGTTCCTAGACATCGCAATTCACGTGGGAAACGCCACGCTCCCGCCGGGCTCCACGACGGCGGATCGCCACGCCGTTCACCGGCTCCACCACGGCGGATCGCCACACCGTTCACCGGCTCCACCACGGCGGATCGCCACACCGCCCACCGGGCTCCACCACTGCACCCCGGGGCGCCCCCGCACCCCTTGGACCTCCCCTTCCATCGCGCCCCGGGAAAACGCCCCTGGCTCTAGCTCTTCGGTTTGGCGTAGTCGGTCGCCATACCGCCCGCGAAGTCGTAAAGGATCACCTGTTCGTCCCCCACGACCCAGGCATCGTGACCGGGCGGGCAGACGAACACATCGCCCGGGCCCACCTCGGACTCCGCGCCGTCATTCATCCGCAGACGCATCCGGCCCTGGACCATGTAGCAGTTGTGGTGTACCTCGCAGCTCTCGGTCCCGACGATCGGCCCCACCGACTCCGTCCAGTGCCAGCCGGGCTCGAAGGTGGCCACGGCAAAGTCCAGTCCGGTGAGGTGCAGGGCTTCGAGGTGGCCCCGGGGAAAGTCGCGCCGTTCATCCGGCTTGTCGACCGTCTTGACTTCCATCATGAGGGCTTCCTCCATCCACCCCCCTGGTGATCTGGTCATCTCGCCGCCTGATCGCCCGGTCGCCTGACCACGTGGCCATCCGGGCACACCCCCCGATCCCTCCGGTCCTTCCATGGTGCGCCGCACCGGAGCGCCCGGCCACCGCGCCGGGCGGGCCCCACCGGACCTGGCGGACCTGGCGGACCACCGGGCCCGGCGGACCACCGGGAAGAGCCCCACCACGGCCATTCAACGGGATGTCGCCGGGGAGGTGCCGTAGCACGCAGTCGCCACCCCCGACGGCTAGCATCGCGAAAGGACCGCCAAGAACGGAGCATTCTTCTGTGCGTCATCTGCGCGTAGGCGTCGCCATCTTGACCATGGGAAACCGTCCCGCCGATCTACAGGCGCTGCTGGATTCGGTGGCCAAGCAGGATCTCCCGCCGGCCCACATCGTGGTCATCGGGAACGGCTCGCCGCTCCCCCCGCTGCCGCACGGCGCCGTGGGCATCGAGCTGAGCGACAACCTGGGAATCTCCGGCGGCCGGAACGTCGCCCTGGACGAGCTGCGCAAGCTCGGGGACCTCGACATCGTGGTCGATCTGGACGACGACGGCCTGCTGATCAGCCCGGATGTGTTCAGCCGGCTGGCGGAACTGCACACCAGCGACCCGAAGTTGGGGGTCGTGAGCTTCCGCGTCGCCGACGAGCGGGGCCGTACCCAGCGCCGGCACGTCCCGCGCCTGCGCGTCGGCGACCCGGCACGCGGCGGTCTGGTCACCACGTTCCTCGGCGGCGGGCACTCGCTGTCCGTCCCGATGCTGGACAGAATCGGCGGCTGGCCGGACGAGTTCTTCTACGCGCACGAAGAAACCGACCTGGCCTGGCGCGCCCTGGACGACGGCTGGCACATCCGCTACGCACCGGAACTGGTGCTCCAGCACCCGTACACCTCGCCCACCCGGCACGCCGTCTACCACCGCATGGTCGCCAGAAACCGCGTCTGGCTGGCCAAGCGGCACCTGCCTGCGCTCCTGGTGCCGCTCTACCTCGGCGTATGGGCCGCACTGACAGCCGTCCGCAGCCGCTCGGCGGCGGGCCTGCGCGCCTGGGCCGCGGGCTTCGCCGAGGGGGTACGGACCCCGTGCGGACGGCGGCGGCCGATGCGCTGGCGCACGGTCTGGCGCATGACGAGGCTGGGCCGGCCCCCGGTCATCTAAAGGGGCCCCTCCTGGCTCCCTTAAGGGGCCTCTCCAGGCTCCGGCTAGGGATCCCTTCCTGGCTCCATTAGGGGCCATCCCTCATTAGGAGCCACCCCCATCAGGGAGCCACCCCCATCAGGGGGCCATCCCCTCCCTCCGCAGATACGGGTCCGTCACCCCGCCCGGGCAGGCGAGCCGTTCACGGTCCCATCCGGCACGGCGGGCCCCGGCCTGATAGGCGCTCTCGTAGAAACCGAGCACCGCAGCACGGGGATCGGCCGCGGCACGGGCCTCGTCGTACGGCAACACCGCCAAGTGGCTGCCACCGCGCTCGGCCCACTGTGCCGCCGCGGGCTCCAGCGGCTCCTCGGCCAGGCCCGCGGGCTCCGGGGCGGTGTAGGAGTAGAACGCGGGCGCGGCGAACGAGTCGTCGCCGAACCAGAAGCCGAAGCTGATGACCTCCCGGGAGTACGCCTCCCGGGTCACCGGGTCGACCTGCCCGGGCTGGTCGATATGCCGGTCGGAGAACCGGGTGTGGGCGATGTCGAAGGTGTGCCAGAAGTGATGCACCGGGCTGACCTTCCCCGAATAGCCCGCGGCGAACTCCTCCAGCACCGACGCCACCTGGCTGAGCACCTGCCAGTAACGGGTGGCATGCCCGGCGTCGTACGTCGCATGCTCGGTGTCCTCGGCGAACGGCCGGCCGGCGTCGGGCAGGTCGAACGGCCGGGGGATGTCGGGCTCCACCCGGACGCCCAGCGCGGCCAGTGCCTCCATGACCCCTTCGTAAAAGGACGCCACGGACCGGCCGACAAGCGGAAAGGAGAACGACCGGCCGTCCAACGCCGCGACGACCAGCTGATGACCGACGAAATCAAAATCGACCGTGAACACCGGGTTACCGTCAACCTGCCCCATGGGCCGACTGGTGATTCCGCGCCCGGTGAGGTGGAACGGCACGTTCCACCAGTGATTGCGCCGCGGCCCGGCGGCCAGCCGGACCTTCCCCACGATCTGCGCGAAGCGATGCAACGTCTCTTTGGTGTCCCGCCACTCGGCGAACGGGATCGGCGGGAACAACTCCACCGTCATCACCTTCCCTTCCCGCCCCGCTCTCCTGACGGCCGGGCGGACCGGATGCCCATGATGGCCACGAGCCGGCGCAACGGCGTGCCGCCTCCCCGCAACACCCCTACCTGGACGCACCACAACCACCCGGCCAACCCACGACCGCGCTGTACCGGCATCTATCGGCGTCTATCGGCATCAGGCTCGCATGCCGCCGTCGACGCGGAGGACCGTACCGGTGACGTAGGAGGCACGGTCGCTGAGGAGCCAGGCGGCGGCCTGGGCGACCTCGTCCGGATCGGCGGCGCGGCGCAGCGGGGTTTGGGCGTTGAGCTGCGCGATGGTGCCCGGGGACTTCTCCTCCCAGTCCTGCAGCATCTCGGTGCTCGTCGTGCCGGGCGCGATGGCGTTGACCCGGATCCCCTCCGGGCCGTAGGTGACGGATGCCGACGCGGTGAGACTGTTGACCGCCCCCTTCGCCGCGCCGTACGCGGGCAGCTCGGGGTTGCCCATCAGACTGCCGACGCTGGAGGTGTTGACGATGGCGCCGCCCTTCGCCGTGGCGCGCATCGCGGCGATTTCGGCGGTCATGGCCAGCCACGCACCCTTGAGGTTGACGGCGCAGACGTGGTCGAAATCGGCCTCCGACAACTGGTCCATCGGGCCGGGCGGCTGGCCCGTCGCCTGATGAGATCGGTGTGTTGTCCATGCCGACGAGCCTGTGTCCGGCCGCCTCGCTCATCCAGGCCCCCGGAGTACCTGGCTGGGCATCTCGCCCCCGCGCACACTGGGCAGGTGAACCGACGAGTACGGCGAGAGCTGGGCGACTTCCTGCGCAGCCGGCGCGAGCGCATCACCCCCGCGGACGTGGGGCTGCCCGCCGGACCGCGCCGCCGCACCCCGGGTCTGCGTCGCGAGGAGGTGGCACAGCCGGCCTTCATCTCGACCGAGTACTACACGCGACTGGAACAGGCCCGCGCGCTCCACCCCTCCCGCGAAGTACTGGCCCAACTTGCCCGCGCACTACGCCTGTCGGACACCGAGCGCGACCACCTCCACCACCTCGCCGACGCCCCGCCCCTGCCTCCGCCGGGGCCTTCGCGTGAGGTACGGCAGAGCATCGTCGATCTGCTGCACCGGCTGCCGGGCGCCGCGGCGATCGTGATCTCGGCGACGTACGAGGTCATCGCCTGGAACGACCTGGCCGCCGCCCTGATGGAGGACTTCTCCGCCCTGTCGCGCCGGGACCGGAGCCTCCTCCGCCGCGCCTTCCTCGGCCCGCACCGGCACGGCCGGCGCCTGTACGGCGTCTCGGACGCGGACGCCTTCACCCGGACCTCGGCCCAGCACCTGCGCGCCGCCGCAGCGCGCTACCCCACCGACCCGGAGGTGACCGGCCTGGTCCAGGAACTCCTGGCCGACAGCGCCGAGTTCGCCCGCATCTGGGCAGCCCATGACATCACCGCCCGCCCCACCCCCTGCAAGACCTTCGCACACCCCCTCGTCGGCCCCGTCAGCGTCAACTGCGACGTCCTCGACATCACCGACCCCGACCAACAACTCCTCATCTACACCGCACCCCCCGGCACCCCCTCGGAAGAGGCCCTACGACTCCTGTCCGTCGTCGGCACACAGCGCATGGGGGTGCCCGGCTGACCTGTCGCCCTCCGCCGTGGGCGGACGTGACTCCAACCCGCGGCCGACGGATCATCCGCAAACAGGAGCATCAGGAGTGGGGGACGCCCCCCTTCAGAGCGACCGGTCCTGGGCCCACGAGCACGGCGATCCGCTACACCCCGACCGGGCCGGAGGCCGGCCGACGCTTCAACCGGCTTGTCGAGCTGCCTGGACTTCCTCCGGTCCGCCTGCACGACACGGTCGGTTCGAGTAGGGGCGGATCCGATACCGAGGCCCGGTCCAGGACGCCCTAGGATGACACCCCGCACTCAGAAACGAACACATTTTCGGGGATTGCCATGTGGGAGTTCGAGCACACCATCGAGGTCGCAGAAGTGACCCCGGTCCAGGTCTGGGCCCGCTACACCGACACCGCGACCTGGCATGAGTGGAACCCCGGCATCCTGCACGTGGCCCTTGACGGCCCCTTCGCCGCTGGAACGATCCGGACGACCACCTTCCTAGACCAGGCCCCGCTGCACTCCACCATCACCGAGGCCACCGAGAACAAAGGCTTCACCGAGGAGACAACGCTCCCTGGCGTGGCAACGGTGCGGTCCATCCACCGTCTGTCCCCCCGCCCCGGTGGCGGCACTTTGATCACGCACCGCATGGTGATGGACGGACCGACCGTCAGCCAGCCGGCCGAAGCCACTGAGGATCTCACCGAGAGCCTCCGCGAAGGGCTGAAGTGCCTGGCCAAGGCTCTCCAGCAAACCGGGTGACCGGACTCTGCCTCCCTTTACGAATCATGAAGCCGGTTCCCCACAAGCCGGTTCCCCCCAAGTCAGCTCTTCACGAGTCAGCTCTTCACGAGTCCGGGAAGCCCCACCGCGGCGAGACTTCGACCGCCTGCATCTACTCGGGTTCACGGTCCTGCCACGTTGAGGGCCATGCACAGTTGTCACCTGTTTGCCGTCAGCCCTCCCATAGAGGGCCCAGCGTCGGCGGAGACGGTCCCCGGCAGCCGGCCAATCCGGATCGGGCATCCCCCCACCACGGCGTCGGCCCGAACCCTGCAAGGTCAGTCGTAACGAACCGAGGGAGTGTTGCGACGTCAGCCAGGGGTTGCCGGCATTTCACGTGCCATCAGTACGACGCTGGATCGGCCCCCCAGGCCGCAAAGGCGTCCGCGGACCGCTGTCGCCTCGCTGGACCAGAAACCAAGAGAAGGGCAGTATGTCCGAATCGCTGAAAGCAAGTAAAAGCGACCCTGCGCGCACCTGAACCCTCAGGTCGCCGACCGCGGTCCCCCGCGCCTGCGGGGTTGCTCCCGGCACCACGCAGATGGGGCTTGCCGCGGTCTGGGCCGGGCTCACCCCGAGGGTTCACGCAGGCGCACCGCGAGGGCGGCGATGTCGTCGTCCAGGCGGCCTCTGCTGTAGTGGAGGAGGTCGCGGTGGAGGGCCGCGAGCAGTTCGTGGGGTGGCGTCGGGGGCTGTCGGCGCATCCAGGCCGCCAGCGGGAAGAACCGGCCGTCGCGGGCGCGGGCCTCGGCGATCCCGTCGGTATAGAGAAGCAGCAGGTCGCCGGGGGCGAAGTCGAAGGTGTCGGTGTTGTAGTGATCGCCGATCAGCTCCGCGAGGTTGAGCAGCGGCGAGGGGGCGGTGGGTTCCAGGGCGCGAAGGTCCCCACGGTTCAGGAGCAGCGGCGGCGGGTGTCCGCAGTTGAGGATTTCGATACGCCCGCCGTCGTGCGGGATCTCGACAAGGAGGGCGGTGGCGAAGCGCTCCATCGGCCCCTCGGGGGGAAACGCGGCGTTGTAGCGGGTGCTGCTCGCGTCCAGCCGGCGCGCGACGCTGACCATGTCGGCCTCGCCGTAGGCCGCCTCCCGGAAGGAATTGACGATCGCCGCGGCCGCCCCCACTGCCGGCAGGCCCTTGCCCCGCACGTCGCCGATGAGCAGCCTGACCCCGTACCGCGTGTCGACCACCTCGTAGAAGTCCCCGCCGATACGGGCCTCCGCCGCGGCCGCGAGATACAGCGACTCGATCTCGACGCTCCCGAAACGTCGCGGCATCGGACTCAGCACCACCTGCTGCGCCGCGTCGGCGACGAGCCGCACCTGGAAGAGGGTCCGCTCCCGCTGGAGCCGGACATGGCTTCCGTACGCGGCCGCCACGGTGACCGCGATGATCCCCGCAGCCGTCCACCACGTCCCCAGGCCGGGGAACACGATGCTGAGGCCGATCATCAGAAAAAGGCACACCGTCCCCAGCAGAACCGTGGGGAGCACCGGCCACATGGCGGCGGCGAGGGCCGGTGCCGCAGGCAGGAGGCGGCTGAAGGCCATTTCCGGGGGTGTGGCATATGCCAGGCTGGCGATGACGACGGTGAGAATCACCGGCGACAGCCGCACCAGACTCCCCCGGCCGTGGCGACGACGGAGCCGCGGCCGTTCAGGCTCGATCACACTTCACAGAATATCTACGTAAAGGTGACATAGCGCTCTGACGGGTCGGACCGGACGTCCGGAGCCGGCCACCTGCTCCGGACCGGCTCGCCTGCTGTGGCGGTGTCTCCTCGTGCCGGCCTTGGCGGCCTTGGTGACATTGCCGGGCCTTGGCGGCCTTGGCGGCCTTGGCGGCGTCGCACCTGCTCCGCGCTCCGCGCTCCGCGCGACTCCGGCAAGGTCCGCGAAAACCTGCGACGCCCGGGACCCGGGGCCGGGAAGCGGAAAATCCGCTGCCTCGGTGTGTCGCACCGGGGCAGCGGACTTTCGTGGCTCAGCGTCGGCGGGAAGTAGTCCTCGCCGGGTGGAGAGCGGTCAGCAGTGAACGGTCGAGGGGGCGGCGGTCAGCGGTTGAAGATGGGCATGATCGCCTTGCTGTCGTCGCACCACACCTCGTGGTATCCGTTCGCCTGGGCATTCGGGAGTTCCGACGCTTCGCACGCCGCCTTCGAGGGGTACCGCTCGGCACCGATGGGGACCCAGCCGTCGCCGGGGGGCGGGGCGGCGGAGGCGGTGGTGGCGGTCAGGGGGATGGCGACTGCTGCGGCACTGACAGCGAGTCCTAAGCCGATTCGGGTACGCAATGCCTTCATGGTGGTCTCCTAGCTTGTCTATCTCTTGTTTGTCTCTTGCTGGTCTTTGACTCTCTGGGCTGGTCGGGCTCAGAGGTGCGTGGGGCTCTCTGGGCTGGTCGGGCTCAGAGATGTGTGGGGCTCTCTGGGCTGGTCGGGCCCAGAGGTGTGGTGGCTTGTGTCCGGGGTGAAGGTGCCGGGTGGTCAGCCGATGGGGTTGACGAAGGTGGCCGGGTGGGTGGCGCTCCGCTGGTCGACGAGCGTGCCCCAGGGCCATTCCACGGTCAGCGAGGTGGTCTCGTTGGGCGGGGTGACGTCCGCGAAGGCGGGCTGGTAGAAGCCGGTCTCTTCCTTGGTCATGGCGACGTTGATCGTGAAGTCGGTGCTGTCCCCGGGCTGCAGGGTGATCGAGCTGAACTTCTTCGACGAGCGGGCCAGCGACCAGCGCTCGCCGCCGTTCTCGGACTTGAGGTCCACGCCCGGGAAGCCGCCGATCTTGCAGGCGCTGCCGCCCTTGTTGGTCAGGACGATGCTGGTGGTCGTCGCGCCGCCCGCGTTCGGGTCCGGAACCGCGTCGCCGCCGGTGGCGAAGGCCGCCTTCAAGCCGGAGGTGTGGCAACGCTCGACGCCCGCCTTGCCGCCGCCGGTGGCGTGCGCGCCGCCCGACTGCTTGGCCGCACCGTCCGCCTTGGCACCGGAGCCGGCCTTGGCACCCGCCTTGGCGCCGGAGTCCGCCTGAGCCTCGGAGCCCGCCTGGGCACCGCCGTCCTGAGCTCCGTTGGAGGAGCCCGCGCCACCGGCGTCGACGGCCGCCGCACCCGCGTCCGTGCGGCCGGCGGGCTTCGCGCCGGCGGCGTCCGATCCGGAGCAGGCGGTCAGGGTGAGACCGGCGGCTGCGGTCAGAGCCGCGGCGGCAAGGCGCAGGGTGCGGCGGCGACGGGCGGTGCGGACGGTGGCGCTGGAGCTCATTGTGGGGTCCCCCGGGGCAGTCGGTGTCGTGGGTTTTCTTGCTTCCCTCGGTACGTCACCCACTCTGCCCGGGGCCCCTATCGCCGGCCTGCCGCGGCACTAACGTCCGGCTAACACGGGTGTGAGCAGCGGAAGGACACCCAGGAAAACCCGAAGAACCGCCGCGACAGCCCGGGTTCGGTTCTGTCTCTCCGACCCCGACCGGAGAGACAGAACCGAGCAGTACGAGACTCAGCATTGCGAGAAGCATGACGAGTCCCAGTGGCACGAGTCCCAGTGGCACGAGTCCCAGCGGTACGAGAGCCAGTGGCACGAGGCTCAGCGGAACGAGGCCACGACGTTGGCATGATTGCTCATCAGGCAGCGGCGAGGCCGTTGAGCAGGTGGCCGAGCTCCGTCGGCGCCTGGATGTGGGCCAAGTGCCCCTGACCGGGAAGCACATGGACGTCGGCACGGGTGACGCGCTGCCGGACGTCGTCGAACGACGTTCCGTAGGGGGCCGTTCCGTGATTGCACTGCCCGATGATCAGGTCGACACGATCCGCCCGTCGTGCCATCTCGGCCGGTGGCGGAGCCGAGTTGAGCGCAGCGAGCTCGGCGTGCGCCGGCCTGCTCAAGTGCCGCAGTTCCTCCCATCCTTGGCGGTCGGACCGCAGTGCCTCGACCTGCGCCGTGTCGAGTCCGGCGAGCTGCCGGTTCACGATCTCGACGGTGGCGTCCCAGTCCGCCGCCTCCTCAGCGGTCTGTAGATCCGGCAGTATGTGACGGCCGAACGGCCGCATCACCGGCTCGTAGGCAATCAGCTGGTGCAGTGGACGATCGTTGGCGGCCAGTAGCGCGATCAAGCCGCCGTAGCTCCAGCCGAAGAGCGCCTGCGCGCCTTTGCACTCGTCGAGGATCACGCCGAGGTCCTCGACCTCCGCTTGCAGCGAGTACGCGCTGGTCAACGGCCCCGAGGGAGTGCGGCCCCGGCGGTTGACGACCGTCACCGACGGCCAGGCATCGACGGCGGCCGCGACATGACGCCACCCGCGAGCGTCACTCATCGCGCCCGGGACGACGACGAGACCGGGGGCATCAGGCTCCCCGTACACCTCGACCGTGACCCAACTCCCCCCACCGACCGACAGACTTTTCTGAATCGTTTGCTCCATAAATCTATTATGGAGCAAACGCTCTACAATGCAAGGGTGCCCCAGCCAACCCGTGGACGACCACGAGCCTTCGACCGCGACCGCGCGATCCTCGACGCCGCCCGCCTCTTCTGGCGACGCGGCTACTCCGGGACGTCGACCCGCGACCTCACCGCGGCCCTCGGACTCTCGACCTCCAGCCTCTACGCCGCCTTCGGCAGCAAAGCCGGGCTGTTCGAGGAAGCGGTGCGGACCTACGCCGAGCGCTATCGGGAGATCTACCGGCAGGCCGTCACCGAAAAGGACCTCCGGACCGTCATCGACCGGATCCTGACCGACTCGGTCCACGAGTTCACCCGGCCAAGTGACGCACATCCAGGCTGTCTTCTCAGCAGCGCCGCGATGACCGACAGCACGAGCACGCTCGACACCAGCGCCCACTACGCCGAACTGCACGGCTGGAATGAGCGGGCCCTCCACGCACGCATCGAGCGAGCGGCCCAGGACGGGGAACTCGTCGCCGGGACCGACGCAACGGCCCTGACCGGAGTCGTCCAGTCCATCGTGCACGGCCTGTCCGTGCGAGCCAACCTCGGCACGCCCCACGAGGACCTGCTGGCGACGGCGCGCCTCGCCCACGAGCTGATCTGCCGACACCTCACGTCACCGACTCCCTGACACCTGTGGCCATGACGATGGCAACCTGACGACTGCTGCCCTGGTTCCGGTGCTGCCCCGGTTCCGGCAAGCAGTTTCGCGTCTCCAACCAGACGCCACAGACAGGTCATTCGGGTTCCTCCCGGGCGTCCTTCCGCTGCTCACAACGGTGTTAGCCGGACGTTAGCGCCGCGGCAGGCCTGCGATAGGGGCGCCGAGCAGAGTGGGTGACGTACCGAGGAGAGCACCAAACCCACTGTCCGGGGGGACCCCGAAATGAGCTCCAGCACCACTGTCCGCACCGCTCGTCGCCGCACCCTCCGCGTTGCCGCTGCGGCCCTGGTCGCAGCGGCCGGCCTTACCCTGACCGCCTGCTCCGGCGCGGATGCCGGCGGCGCGAAGTCCGCGGGCCGTACGGATGCGGGCGCAACCGCCGTCGAATCCACCGGCGCGGGCTCGTCCGCCGAGTCCAGCGGCAAGGGCTCCTCCACCGGAGCGCAGGGCTCCGACGACCCGACGGGCTCCGGCGCCAAGGCCGACACCAAGACGGGCGCCGCAGGCAAGCAGTCGGGCGGCGCGCACACCACCGACGGCGGCAAGACGGGATCCCCGGCCCGCACCCAGCGCCTGGCGGACGGCGTCAGCAAGGCCGAGATCTACAAGCTCGGCGACCAGCACTACCGCGCCAAGATCGTCGCCCGCGGTTCGGTCCTGGCCACGCTGGAGACGAAGGGGCACGACGACGGGCTCGACGCCAACGACATGTTCGTCACGCTCACACTGGATGGCCAGGTCCACTCCTGGATGGGCGGCGGACACCAGGGACCGGGCACCTTCAAGCTCGCGGGCGACTGGACGGCCAAGGTCACGAAGGTCGGCGAGCTGCGCTACCGCGCGCAGATCATCGGCCACGACGGCGTGGCCGCCACCCTGGAGACGAAGGGGCACGACGTCGGGCTCAACGCCAACGGCATCTACATCGTGCTCAGCAACGGCGGCGTGATCAGCGCCCACGCGTAACTGCTCGCCCGGGCAGAAATCTCCCCATCCCTCACGAAGGGACCTCCGGATCGGAGGTCGGGGAGACACCCCCTAGGGTGAGACCTCGGAAAATCCGGGTGCGGTGAATGGGGAGCTTGATGGAGCCGTTGGAAGCTGCGGACCCACGGGCCGCCGGACCGTATCAGCTGCTGGGACGTCTGGGCTCGGGCGGGATGGGCCGGGTGTTCGTCGGAGAATCCGTGACGGGACGGCGGGTTGCCGTGAAGCTCGTACGGGAGGATCTGGCGGCCACGCCCGGGTTTCGCGACAGGTTCCGGCGCGAGGCCAAGCTCGCGATGCGGGCGGGCGGCTTCTGGACCGCGCCGGTCGTCGACGCGGACCCGGACGCCACGATGCCGTGGATCGCAAGCCAGTACGTCGAAGGCCCCTCGCTCGACGAGCACGTCATCCAGCAGGGCCCGTTGGACGAGCCCGAGGTACGCAGGCTCGGCACGGGTCTGGCCGAGGCCATCGCCTCGTTCCACCGGGGCGGACTTGTCCACCGCGACCTCAAGCCCTCCAACGTCCTGCTCGTCGACGACGGTCCGAGGGTCATCGACTTCGGCATCTCCAAGGCCCTGGAGACCACCGGCGGTACCGATCTGACCAAGGCCGGGACCGTCCTGGGCACACCTGGCTTCATGTCGCCGGAGCAGGCGCTGGGGCAGCCGGTGGGCCCGCCCTCGGATGTCTTCTCGCTCGGCTCCCTGCTCGTCTACGCGGTCACCGGCGCCGGACCCTTCGGTGACGGGTCCTCCCACGCGCTGTTGTTCCGGGTGGTGTACGAGGCACCCGATCTCAGCGCCGTGCCGGACGGGCTGCGGGGGCTGGTGCAGGACTGTCTGCACAAGTCTCCGGAGGGTCGCCCCACCGCCGACGCGCTCCTCGCACGTCTCGCGGGCGTACCGCGGGCGCGGGTCCCCGACCCGCGCATCGCGCCGAGGCCCGTGGCGGAGACCGTTTCCGACGCGGATGCCCTGGCGGCCACCGGACCGCAGCCCGCGAGCTCAACGGCCACGACCGGGCCGTCCAAGGCACCCGCGGAGCCTGAGGCACCCGCGGCACCCGAGGCGCCCGAGGCACCCGAGGCGGCACCGCGCGGGCATCGGCCGGTTGCCGAACCGCCGGCCACCCTCCCCGCGTTCACCGTGGAGAAATGGGGCCTCGCGGCGGTCTGGCGCCGCGTGCGGTGGCCGGCCGTTTCGGCGTTGACGATCGCGTGCTTCCTGCAGTTGGTCGGAGTGATGATCCAGGGGCCCGGGCCCGCGTTCGTGGCGACCGTCTTCGTCCTGCTGCTGCATCTGCTCTACGGGGTGAAGGTTTCGTTGCCGCTCCTCAGCCCCAGGACTCTGCGGGTCGGAGCAGACGGGCTCTACGTGCGGCACGGCCCGTACACGCTCACGGTGCCCTGGCGGGACATCTCCTCCGTCACGCTCACCGGAAAGCGGAGAAGGCGCAGCATCACCCTGACGGCGGCCCTCGAAGAAGGAACGAACACCCGGGTCCCCTCCCCGCTCGACGCCGGAACGGGTGTGCTGAAGTGCACGCTCGTCTCCCCCGCGAAGAACGAGACGGGCGCCCGTCTTTACGGCCTCGATACCGCACTGCGGCACTTCGCGGGCAGCCGCTACCGGTCGCGTCCCGCCGCGGGCTGACGACGCCGTACGGCCACTGACGAGACGGGCGGCGCTCCGTGCCCCGTAGGGCGGAAGCCGAGCCGGACGACTGCGCAAGGAGCCGGGGTTTCCCGGGAGGGCCTGGCACACGGTCGGGTGCGGCACCAATCGCCTCAAGAGACATCGAGCCGTGCCAACCAGGTACGACACACCCGCGGTCCGCTACGAGGCTCCCGTCCTCGTTGGCAGTCCCTGAGGGGCCCTGCGACCGCGGCACTCCGTTCCTGGCCGGTTCGGAGCCGATGCACACCTCGTTCACGACGGGTGCCGCCTTCCCGGGACGGCAACACCTGATCCAGTCCCGCCCCATGACCGACGAAGAGCGCACCAGCCGCTGCGGCAACACAAGCCCCAGCTGTTCCAGTTGGCGTGGAGCCCGGCGACCACCGGCGTTCCGTGAACGGCCCGACCCGGGACGAGGACCTGCCGGCCCTGGACGAGGACCTGCCGGCCCTGGACGAGGACCTGCCGACCCGGCGCAGCTCACGAGCCCCGCACCGGTAAGGAGGAGCCCTCACCGCCCCCGGCCACCTCCTCGGCCGAGAACACACCAGCCCAAGGTTCACTGACCTGGGGGCGGCGCCGTGAGCGGACGGCGAGCACGGCCCCGGCAGGAGACGGCCGATGCCGCCGCGGGGGGGGGGGGGGCGGGCCCGGGCGCAAGCGCCGTCGAAGGCGGGAGATGGTGGGCCGGTCGGTGCCGTACTGGCTCAGGCGGAGGTGCTCACGTCCTCCGAGAACAGGCTGATGATCCCGGCGGGGGCGTTGGCGCCGAAGATGAAGTCGATGGTGCGGTGGGCGGCAGCAGCCGCCTTCTGGCTCCGGGGGAACATTCTGCTCTCGTGGTCGGCGAGGGCCTGCTCGATGTCGTCGGGGCGGGCTGCGGTCGCCGTACCGAGTTCGGCGCCGTCGAGCATCGCGAGATTGGCTCCGTCTCCTCCGGGGACGGTCGCGTGTGCCGCGTCGCCGAGCAGTGTGACGCCGGGGACCCGGTTCCAGCGGTGGTCGTCCGGCAGCTCGTAGATGCTGCGCAGGACGGGTGCGGACGCGCCGTCGGTGAGCAAGGCCAGCAGTTCCGGCGCCCAGCCGTCGAACTCCGCCGCCACCCGGGCCTTTGCCGCCGGGGCGTCGGTGAAGTCGATCGCATCGAACCACTCCACAGGACGGTGCAGCACGACGTAGGTGTGGATGACATCACCGGCTTCACGGTGGGCGAGGAATCCCTTGCCCGGGACCAGGGCGTACAGGGCGCCGTTCCCGACGAGGCCGGCCACCCGCGGGTGGGCCGTGTCGACGTCGTGAAGGTAGGTGTCGACGTAGCTCATGCCTGAGTACACCGGCCGCTCGTCCGACAGGAGCGCCCGGACCTTGGACCAGACCCCGTCGGCGCCCACGAGGACGTCGGACACGGCCGACGAGCCATCCGCGAACGACACCTGGTGCCGTCCGTCTCCCACGGGGGTCGCCGAGACGAGCTTCTTGTCCCATCGCACCGTGCCGGGCTGCAGTGATGCGAGCAGGATCCGACGGATGTCTCCGCGCAGTGTTTCCGGCCGTGCCAGGGAACCGTCGTCCGGCCGGTCGACGACAACGCGTCCCTGCTCGTTGACGACACGTCGTGCCCCGCCGCCTCGGTGGATGACCGAGCGGTACTCCTCGGTGAGCCCGGCCATCTCGAGGGCGAGCTGGCCGTCTTCTTCGTGGAGGTCGAGTTGCCCTCCCTGGGTGCGAACGCCTGCGGACTTCTCCGCCTCGTAGACGGTGGCAGGGATGTTGTGGAGGTGCAGGATCCGGGCGAGCGTGAGTCCGCCGAGGCCGGCGCCGATGATCGAGACCGAGATCGTCATGGTGATTCCTTCTCCGTTGGTTCGCTTTCGCTTCCCCGCTCCCTGCGACGAACATTGTTCTATTGACGATCATTGTTCGTCAACGGCTAGAGTGGTGTCATGGCAGGACGACGGGCAGCGCGTGACGCAATCTCCCGGGACCAGTGGGCGGCGCTGATCTCGGCCAGGAACACCGCCTCGGAAACCGGAGCGCGCCGGGCCGCCGGCCGGGAGAAGACCCCCATCACGGTGGAGCGCATCATCGACGCGGCTCTCCAGGCCGTCGAGGCGGGCGGCTTCGAGGACCTGACGATGCGCGTGGTCGCGACGAGGCTCGGGACCGGCCCCGCGTCGTTGTACGCGCACGTGCGCAACAGGGCGGAGCTCGGCGACCTGCTCATCGGCAGGCTGTGCTCCCAGGTCACTCTCCCCGCACCGGACCCCGCGTGCTGGCGGGACCAGTTCATGGACGTGTGCGCACAGCTGCGCGATCAGTTTCTGCGCTACCCCGGCATCGCACAGGCCGCTCTCACCGTGGTGCCCGCCGATCTGGCAACTCTGCGGGTCGGCGAGGGGATGCTCGCGATCCTGCTCGCCAGTGGCGCGCCCGCCCGACAGGCGGCCTGGACCAGCGACGCAGCCTTCCTCTACATCACGGGCTACTGCCTGGAGGCATCCGCGGCCCGGCGGCAGAACTCGGACGCCGACGGCCGTGTGATCGACCGCGCCGAGATCGAGGAGCGGCTCCGGATGCTGCCGCCCGACCTGTTCCCCCATACCGTCGCCCATGCGCGGGAGCTCACCTCAGGCACCGGACACGACCGGTTCACCTTCACCCTCACCCTGCTGCTGCAGGGACTGGTCCCGCCACAGCCGTGAACAGTCTCAGGACATCGGCGCTCGTACCCTCGTCCCTCGTCGAAGACCGGCGTCTTCCACGGTTCGAGACGTCCGCGGACCTGTGCCTACGGTGCGCACGATGAGCAGCGATTCCTAACAGGGCCGGGGACTTGGGTGCGCACGACATCGGGAGCATGGGCGAGCGCGGCAGAGCTGCGGCGGCGGGTTCGAGCCGTCGAAGCGCTCCAGGCGAAGACGCGGGAGATGCCGCGGCGAACGTCCCGGAGTCAGTTGGTGATCATGCGGTTCGTGAATGTCCAGCAGAAATGACGGCGTCTCGCCGGGCGGCAAGAAAAGGGAAGGCGGCAGCCAACTGGCCGTTGGCAGGATGTCCGCGCTGAACACCCGAGGGGAAAGGACCACACGACCGTGGCTCGTGCCATCACTTTGATTCGCTCCACCGCCCTGTCCGACGTCGCTGAGTACGCCTACGCGGCCACGGCGCCCGCCGAGTCACGCCTGATCTTCCTCGCAGGGGCGTGTCCGCTGAACGATGACGGCTCGACAGCAGCGATCGGGGACTACGCAGGCCAAGCAGCGAGAGCCATCGAGAACATGCAGGCCGCTCTTACTGCCTCAGGCGCGTCACTCCACGACGTCGTCAGCACACGGGTTCTCGTCGCATCGGCCCGGCGGGAGGACCTGGTGGCCGCCTGGCAAGTAGTCCGGGACTCGTTCGCTGACCATGACGTCCCCAGCACGTTGATGGGCGTCACCGTGCTCGGTTACAAGGACCAACTCGTCGAGATCGAGGCCGTCGCCGCCGTGCTCGATTCTTGAGACCTCTTCCAAGGACACCGCAACGCGGGATGGCCAGGCGTCCGCCAGGACGGCTGGCCATCGAGGAACGTAGGCTGCGGTCAGCCTGCCTTGGCGGGCTCCTCGGCTCGGGCTCGTGTGCTGGCGAGGCGGTAGGAGTCGGTGCCTGTCTCGATGATGGTGCCGTTGAAGGTGAGCCGGTCGACGATGGCCGCGCAGAGGCGGGGGGCGGTGAAGGTCTTCGTCCAGCCGCCCCCGCGTACCCGGCCGCCGACGCACCCAAGCCCCCGGAGAACCTCCCCACCGGCCACCGACGGGCACGGAAGACCAAGACCACCAAGGGCAACGGCGGCGTCGAGTTCAGCGTGAGGTCCACCGGTGTGGTCACCGGCCCGTGCGCGCACAGCAACGCGTCGGTCCGCTCCAACGGCGTGTCCCCGCGCACGGACGGGCAGTCGAAGAGGCCGTTCCGGACGGGTGACGCCACCGCGGGAACGCTTCCCGCCGGACGCCGGGTTGCAGCAGACTCGTTCCCCCACGGCCTTCGTGCCGGCCATGTGCTTCTTCGGTCGGAGCACAGGACCGGACGAAGGCCGTGTTCACGTCCCCGGAATCCTCGTACGAGCGATCACGTTCGGGGAATCGTTCGCGGTCAGACCGTCAAGAACAAGCTCAGCGCATCCACACAATGTAGAAGTTGGGGAGTCCGGGCTGGGGGGCGCTTTGGCAGGTGGCCTCGTGGTACTTGGGGTTGAGCGGCAGGTCACGCTGCGCCTGGTCGACGCACTGCTGGAAGGAGCCGTACGACTCGCCACCGACCTGCACCCAGCCGTCATTGGGCTGGGTGTCGGCGAAAGCGGCCGTGGCGGTCAGCGGCATGGTGACGGCTGCGGCACCCACGGCGAGACCGAGAGCGATACGAGTGCGCCAGGACTTCATGAATTCCTCCATTGGTTGTTTTCGGGTCGTTCTCCGCACAGCTCTCCTGGAGAGACGCTGCGGCCGAAAGCCGCCTGAGCTGTGCGTCCTTCACTGGGTTTGTTGCGCGCACCGGGCCAGAAGTTCACTGGGTGGTGAGCTTTTCCGGCCAGTGCTGTCCGGGGGCCGGGGCCCTCGTACGAGCTGGTCGGCACGTCCCCCACCGGTAGATCGGTGAGCGGTCTATGGGGCGCGTATGGCGCGGGGAGCGGGGGTTACGGGTGGTACTTCTCCTCGACCGTCTCGGCGGCGCCGGACTTGGTGTCCATGGTCACGCGGACGGTCACGCTGCCGCTCTTCGCAGCCTTCTCCAGCTGCTCCACGGTGCACTTCGAGGTGCCGTAGCCGTCCTTGCCGATGGACACGCTGCCCGCGTCGTCGGAGCAGATCGCGGCCGCGCCGAGAACCGTCGTGGCGTTCGCGACAAAGAACGCCTGGTCCGTGCCGCCGCCCTGGGGCTTGACGATCAGCTTGCCGGGCGCAAGGTACTCCAGCTTGCCGACGATCGTGCGGTGGTTACCCGCGTGGGCGACGCCACCCCCGGCCGCACCGGACCCGCTGCCGGTCTTGGCGGCGGACGACGCCCTGGTGGACTTGGCGCCGTCCTGGCCCTGCGAGGCGGAGTGGGCCGAGGAGGAGCCGCTCGTGTGCTGGGCCGGGGCCGCGACCGAGGCGTGTTGCGAGTCGGACGCGGTCGAAGAGCTCGTGGAGCCGACGGCGCTTGCCGCCCCGGAGCCCTGCCCGCAGGCTGTGAGCCCCATGCCCAGCGCCGCCGCGGCGACAATGGTGGTGGCGATGCGGCGGCCGGCGCGACCGCGGAGGCGGGTGGTGACGGTGGCGGTGTTCATCGTGGATTCCTGTTGCTCTGCTCGCTCGTTCGCTCCCGGACAACCATCACCTTCGTAGCCCGGGTTGGCGTTCTGCTAACGGACGACTAATGCGGTGCAGCGACGCACCGCAGCGCGCTTGTCGCCGCCCGCATCAGCGTCGCCGGCCCTGGCGTTCAGGTGTGACTGCCTCGATCAGCCCAGGTACCGAGGGACCACTACGACGAGGAGGGAGAGGAAGGGACGAGGGGCCGCTCGCAGAGGAAGACTCGGGGACGTTCCTCAGAACGACATCGAACTGAGCTGAACCGGATTTTGTAGCGGCCCTGCAGCCAGGCATGGTCGCCTCGGCAGATGGGAGGACACAGGTCCGATGCCTGCACCACGGAAGTACCCCGACGAGCTGGGCGAGCGAGCCGTCCGCAAAGTCCGGCCCTCCGTGTCCATTTGGAGATTGCGCGTTTGACGATGGTCCAGAACGTGACGGCCGATGGTGCCGACAAGGTCAATGTCGGTGCCGGTGAGGACGCCCGCGGCCAGGACGAGTTGGTCTCGGGCAGCGGCGAGGGCGGTGGTGAAGCCGGCCCGGTCCGGGTCGGTGCCCGGGGTGCTGTCGGTGGCGTCGGTCATCGCGGTGCGTAATGCCTGGTAGGCGGTCAGCAGGGCCCAGACCTCCTGCTCGATGCCGTCGGGGTGCGGGCCCGCAGGACGCGTCCGCCGAGAATCGTGGACTTCAGCTCGGCGTAGGCGGTCTCGATCTCCCAGCGCTCGTGGTAGAGCCGGACGAGTTCACCGGCCGGGTGGGTAGCCGGGTCGGTGAGGGTGGTCAGGAGCCGGTAGTGGCCGGTGCGGGTGCCCTGAACGGTGCGGATGGCGATCTCGGCATCGACGACACGCATGGTCAGCGGCCCGATCTGGGTAAGTGTCGAGCCGTCGTTGCAGCGGGCCACCAGGGGCAGGTTCCGGTTGGTCTTGCAGCGCACGAGCAGATGGGCGCCGGTGGCGGCCGGCTGGTTCAGCAGGGCGGCGGCCGAGAAGTTCCGGTCGCCCAGCAGCAGCATTCCGGCCCGCAGGCTGTCCGCCAGGCGGCGGGCGTACTCCAGCTCACCATGCGTGGCCGGACCGAACACGGCCCCGGTCACGGACCGGGTGCCGCGGGCCACCAGCGCGGCCAGCCGCAGTTGCGGGTAGCCCGAGGTCCCGTTGCCGAGCCGCTGCCGGGTGAACACCGCGAGGTTGGCCGGGCAGTCCAAGACCGGCAGCAGGGTGCCGTCGACCGCGACGACCTTCAGGCCCCGCCACCGTCCGGCGGCAGCGGTCGTGGCGGCGGGTCCGCTCACCAGGTTGACAGTGCTTTCATCGGTGCCGGACCCAGCCGCTGGCGGGCTTGGCGAAGAGCGCTGCCGCTGGGCCGGAGCAGCGACAGGCCCGCCAGCCCGGCACACAGTCGATCGAAAACCTGCTGGTAGCCCAGCCCGTTGAAGAGTGCCGCTGCCAACAGCAAGTACACCGTGACCCGCGCCGGCACCAGCCGGACCCTGCGTTGCACCGCACCTGTCTCTGCCAGCACTTCGTCGACCATCTCGAAGGGCACGATCTGGGTCAGCTCACCGATATGTCCCGGCGCGAACACCCCGGCCGCTACCCCGACCGTCCTGGTTATGGCAACCTGTTCCAACAGCGGAGCTCCTGTAGCGCCTAACTGAACGGCGTTGGCGCTAGACCGCGGTGAAGCCGCCGTCAGCGGCGACCACGGCTCCTGTGATGAAGCTGGAGCGTGGTGAGGCCAGGAAGCACAGGACCTCGGCGATCTCTTCAGGCTGTGCGACTCGGCCCAGGGGCTGCGCGTTGGCGAAGGACGCCAGGTACGCACGGCTGTCGGAGCGGATCGTGTCGAGGAAATCGGTCTCGATGACGCCTGCGGCAACGATGTTGGCGCGGATGCCCAGTGGCCCGCCCTCGACGGCGAGCACCTTGGTCAGTTGGGCCAGAGCGCCCTTCGACGCGCTGTAGGCGGCGCCTTCGGGCAGGGCGACGGTGCAGGTGTAGGAGCCGGTACTGACGATGGCGCCGCCGCCGCGGTTCTTCATGGCCCGGAAGGCTTCGCGGGTGCAGAAGAAGGAGCCGCGGGCGTTGACCGCCATCACGGCGTCCCAGTCCTCGGCGGAGGTTTCGGTGATGGGCTTGTTCAAGGCGCGTCCGGCGTTGTTCACCAGGATGTCCAGGCCTCCGAAGGTATCCAGAGCCGATTGCACCGCGCGGGCGGCGGTCTCTTCCTGCGCGATGTCGCCGCGCATCGCGAGTACGCCGGGAAACTCGTCCGGCAGAGTCGTGATGTCGGGGCGTAGGTCGACGGCGACGACGCGGGCGCCGCGGGCGTGGAGGAGCGCCACGGTCTCCTTGCCCACGCCGCGCGCGGCCCCGGTGACGAGGGCGGTCTTCCCGGCGAACTCGGCGGATTCGGATGCTTCGGCGGACGCAGTGGCAGATGTCATGGTGCGGTCCCTGGAAAAGGTGAGTGTGAGTGCAGGGCGCCGGTGCGGGGCACCTGAAGCGCTGTGGAGGGCTGTTCAGTGCGCGGTGAGCCCGCCGTCGACCACCAGTTCCGAGCCGGTGACGAACGAGGAGTCGTCGCAGGCCAGGAAGAGGATGGCGGGTGCGATCTCGTCGGCGCGGCCGGCTCGGCGCATGGGGGTGCGTTGGATGTCCGGTTGCTGGTCGCCCTGGGCGTCCAGGAGTTCCTGGATCATCGGTGTGGCGATCACCCCGGGATGCACCGAGTTGATCCGTACTCCCCGCCGGGCGTACTCGACCGCGGCGGTCTTGCTCAACAGGCGCACGGCCCCCTTGGACGCCTGGTAGGCCGCAGCCGCACCGCTTCCTACCAGGCCGAGTACTGACGACGTATTGATCACCGACGCGTTGCCGCTCGCACGCAGGAGCGGCATCGCCGCCTTCATGCCGAGCCAGGTGCCTTTCTGGTTCACGTCGATGACGCGGTCCCAAGCCTCTTCCCGCGTGTCCTCGATACCTGGCCAGTCCAGGATGCCGGCGAGGTTCACGAGCACGTCCAGCGTTCCGAACCGGTCGCGTACGAGGGTGATCACTTCGTCCCACTCCCGCGCGGAGGAGACATCGAGGCGGGCAGCGACGACCTCCGCGCCGCGTGCCCCGATCCGGTGGGACAGGTCCCGCAGGGGGCCTTCGGCGACATCGGTGATCACTAGCCGGGCGCCTTCGCGGGCGAAGAGTTCGGCGGTCGCTGTGCCGAGGCCGCCGGTCGCGCCCGTGATCAGCGCGACCTTGCCGTCAAGTCGTTGTCCTGTCATGGATATGGTCCTTGAATCTGGTTGATGCTGGCTGACTGGCTGACTGCTGTGTCGGGACTTCTTGGTCCGCCGACGGCGGATTCGCCCCCGGTGACCAGGGCGGCCGCGGCCCGGCCTCCTCTACGACGACTTCTGCTCCCGGTAGAGCACGAGGTGCTCGTGAGAGAGCACTCCGTCCTGGATGTCGCCCGTGGCGGTGAACCCGGTGTCGTCGACGTAGTCCAGGTGGCTGCCGGTCACCGTGTACCGGCCGGTGTACGCGCTGCGCCGCTCGCCGCGAGCTTCGTCGTAGCGGCCGTCCGGCCGCAGCTCCTGACGGATGTGACCATCCGCGGTCACCCACATCCCGACCACGTCGACGTGGTCGCCCTCAACGGCCCCAGCCATGGCGGACTCCTCTCCTCGAATGGTGCGGTCTTCCCCGCTCGACCGAGTCTGGGCAGGTCAGCGGCCATCAACCAGGACGCGTGCTGCCTGGGTGTGGCACACCCGGGCAGCACACCGGGCCGCCGCCTAGCCTGAACACATGGACGACAACCCCCTGGGAGACTTCCTGCGCATACGCCGCGCCGGCCTGCGGCCGGAGGACGTCGGCATG
This sequence comes from Streptomyces sp. Edi2, assembly GCF_040253635.1. Classification (NCBI taxonomy): domain Bacteria; kingdom Bacillati; phylum Actinomycetota; class Actinomycetes; order Kitasatosporales; family Streptomycetaceae; genus Streptomyces; species Streptomyces sp. Edi2. Next base: position 2,750,744 of record NZ_JBEJGX010000003.1, read on the forward strand.
GCGAGCTACGGGGCGCGCAGAGTCGCCGGACTGCGCCGCGAGGAGGTCGCCGTCCTGGCCGGAGTGAACGCCGACTACTACACCCGCGCAAGCCCGGTTCGGTCTGGACCGAACTGCCTCGACCCGTGAGCGCCGACACCAAGCCGGTCGGCCACGTCCGCCTCGGGTACGCCCCGCCTCGACCGCACGGCAGTCCCTGGACGCACAGCTCGACTCCCTCGCCGAAGCCGGGGTCACCCGGGTCTACTCGGAGAAGATCTCCACCCGCGCCACCAGGCGCCCCGAGCTGGAGGCCGCCGTCAAGCTCGCCGGGGAGATCCGCTCGTCCGGCGTCGCCGCCACCCTCGTCGTCCACGAACACAAACGGCTCGGCCGCGGTATCGAACTCGCCATGCTCGCCGAGGAGCTGAAGGCCGGCGACGTCGGCCTGGAGTTCCTCACCGGAGAACTGAAGGGCTCGCACGACCCCTCCGGGATCGTGTTCACCGTGCTGGCCGCCATGTCCGGCATGGAGCGCGAGTACATCTGCGACCGCACCCTCGAAGGACACGAGTCCGCCCGCAAGCGCGGCAAGACCATCGGCGGCGCCGGCGTCACCGACGACGACATGCTGTCGATGGCCCTCCGTCTGCGCGACCAGGAGATGAGCCTGCGGGACATCGCCAAGCGTCTCGTCATCACCACCGGCACGAAGAAGGGACAACACCCCTCGCCCGCCACCGTCATGCGGATGCTGCGCGAACACGACGAACAGGCCGCCGAGCCGGCGAGCGCATGACGACGGTCGCGAAGCCCCGCAACCTACTTTGCGGCTGGTGTCTGGGCTAGGAGTCCAGGGCCAAGGAGCGCGAGGAGTGGAGCGAGGTAGACGCCTGGTCGACTCCGACCGGGTGTGGGCCCAGGAGAACGGAGAGCCCGTTCACCGACTGGGTGTCACGCCACTTCAAGCGCCTCGTGGAGTTGTCCGGCCTGCCCCCGGTTCGGCTTCACGGCCTCCGGCGCATCTCCGCGTCGCTGTCCCTGCTCGCCGGGACCGACATCAAGGTCGTACAGGAGCGGCTGGGGCACTCCTCCCGGCAGATCACCTCCGACACCTACACCAGCGTGGTGCCCGAGATGATGCGCACCGAGGCAGAGTCCATCGCTTCTGTCGTGCCTCGCATTGTGGTGTATGACGTCCACCGCGAGCTGGAGATCCCCGAAGGAGCGTTCCACGACAGTGTCGTCATCGTTTTCACCCGCTGCTGGCGAGACGACGCCGGCACCTGGACGGTCGAAGCAAGGACGGCTCCCGAGACCCCTGCGCTCGGACAGATCAGTACGCCTGGAGGCAGCCAGGACCAGGCCACGTTCGCCGCACTGCAATGGATTCGCGAGCACTGTGCCGACCGTGGCTGGGACGGGATGCGCATCGAAAACCTGAGCGACCACTACCCGGAGGAGCTGCGCCCGTTCAACGCCCTGCTCCGCTTCACCATCGTCAGGCCGGAGGAGCCGGACGTTGCCAAGTGGTGCCCACTGTCCGCGCCCTCTGACGGCCACACAGGGAGCACGCGGCCTCGTGCCGGCGGTCGGCCGAAGCGGTCCAAGAAGGCTGTGTGAGCGCCTGCGGGCCACCGCAACGCCATCCGGGCCACTGTAGGGCCACTGGATCTTGGTCTGAACGGCTGAACGGGGGCCACCGCGCTGTGGCGGTGGCCCCCGTTCTGACGTTTCCCCAGGTAGAAAGGGGCTTCGCCCTGGGTGCTGCGGTGGGGCGGGTGGGACTCGAACCCACGGCCGACGGATTATGAGTCCGCTGCTCTAACCGGCTGAGCTACCGCCCCCCACGGCGCGTCGCGCACATTTGTGCGCGCCGTCTGCCGCAGCATAGCCGCTCATACGATCTGTTGCCCGTGAGGGCTGCCGTCGCGCGACCTCGCACGCCCAAGAGGACTTCGATCACGGGTCGTTCGGTTCCACGGCACAAGAAAAAGGACCCCTTCCGGGGTCCTCTTCTCTCTGCTCCCCCGACTGGACTCGAACCAGTAACCCTCCGGTTAACAGCCGAATGCTCTGCCAATTGAGCTACAGGGGACCGAGCTCCCCCGACTGGACTCGAACCAGTAACCTGCCGGTTAACAGCCGGCTGCTCTGCCAATTGAGCTACAGGGGATTGCTCTGTGTGCCTCGAATGCACCGCAGTCCGGGGCTCCGGACGGCGCGCGTTCGCTGCGACACATACATTAGCGCAAGCAGGGGGGTGCTCCGCCAATCGGTATCGCCTCAGGTCACCTCGGGTGATCTCCGGCCCCGGAGGGTAGGCGCGCGTCACAGCCAGACGCTCGGGTGCGCACCGGCACCGGAGGGGTCCGACGAGAGGAAGGGTGGAGCAATGCGCTACCGGCTCACGTTCATCGCGGGACTGGCCACGGGGTATGTGCTCGGCGCACGGGCCGGCCGGGAACGGTACGAGCAGCTCCGCAAGGCCGCCCAGCGGATCTCGCAGAATCCGGCGGTCCGGAACACCGCGGAGTCCGCCGCGCTGACCGGCCGCGACGCGGCGTCGAAGGCGTTCGGGACGGTGTCGGCCAAGGTCGGCGACCGGCTGCCGGGCTCGGTCGGCGCGCGGGTCCGCTCGCTGCGCGAGCAGCGTTCCCCCGACGAGGACGACTGGGGCACCAGCAATACCTGAGCCGGGGGCCCCCGGCGGCAAACCCTGACGCTGCTCCTATGCGTCGTATGGGGCATCATCTGGGTGCATGGGGATAGTCGCCGGATTGGACAGTTCGTCCGAGAGCACACGGATCGTCGTCTGCGATGCGGACACGGGTGCCGTCATCAGGCAGGGGTATGCGCCGCACCCCGTCGAGAAGGGGCCCGAGGCCGACCCGCAGGCGTGGCTGATCTCACTCGGCGAGGCGGCGGGCCGGGGGCTGCTCGAAGGGGTGCAGGCGATCGGTGTCTCCGCGCAGCCGCACGGTCTGGTCCCGCTGGACGTCGAGGGCAACCTCGTACGCCCCGCACTGGTGGGCAACGACAAGCGGGCGCAGGGCGCGGCCGCGGAGCTGATCGACGCGCTGGGCGGGCGCAGCGCGTGGGCGCAGGCCGTCGGGGCGGTGCCGCAGGCGACGCATGCGGTGACGAAGATGCGCTGGCTGGCCCGTACGGAGCCGGCGCATGCGGCCCGGATCGCGGAGATCATGCAGCCGCACGACTGGCTGGCGTGGCAGCTGCTGGGGCGTCCCGCGCGGCGTACGACGGACCGCGGCGGGGCCTCGGCGACGGGCTTCTGGTCGGCGGCGACCGAGACCTACCGGCCGGATCTGGTGGAGCTGGCGCTGGGCCATCAGGTGCGGCTGCCGGAGGTGCTGAGCCCGTCGGGGACGGCCGGGTTCACCCCGGAGGGGCTGCTGATCTCGGCGGGTACGGGCGAGACGATGGCGGCGGCCTTCGGGCTCGGTGTCGGGGAGGGTGACGCCGTGGTGTCGCTGGGCGCTTCGGGGTCGGTGTTCGGGATCCATCACGAGGCGCTGGCCGACCCGACCGGGACGATCAGCTCGTTCGCGGACGCGACCGGCCGCCACCTGCCCGTCGTGCACACCAGCAATGCCGTGCGGGTGCTGCGCGGCGCGGCGGAGATGCTGGGGACGGATCTGGAGGGTCTGTCCGAGCTGGCGCTGAAGTCCTCGCCCGGCGCGTACGGCATGGTGCTGCTGCCGTATCTGGAGGGCGAGCGGACGCCGCATCTGCCGCATACCGCCGGGTCGTTGCACGGGATGCGCCGGGAGAGCATGAAGCCGGAGCACATGGCGCGGGCGGCCGTGGAGGGCATGCTCTGCGGGCTGGCGGACGCGCTGGATGTGCTGCGCGGGCGGGGCGTGGCGGTGCGCCGGGTGTTCCTGCTGGGTGCGGCTGCCGAGCTGGGTGCCGTGCAGGCGGTGGCGCCGGGGCTGTTCGGGGTGCCGGTCGTGGTGCCGCAGCCGGCCGATTACGCGGCGCTGGGTGCGGCGCGGCAGGCGGCCTGGGCATGGGGGGTGGCACACGGCACGCTCACCCCGGCTCCCGGGGCGGAGGCGGGCGCGGGCGGCGGGGCCGCATGGGTCGATCCGCCGCAGTGGCCGGCCGCCGCGAGCCAGGTCTTCGAGCCCGGTGAGGAACTGCCGGTCGGGCAGGCCGTGCGCCAGCAGTACACGACGGTGCGCGACGAGATCCATCCCGGGGCGTTCCAGCGGTCGGCGTGAGGCCGGCGGCGGCCCGGTACCCCCGTAGCCCAGTAGCCCTGATAGCCCTGTAGCCCATCAGCTGCCCGGTGTTCCGGCGGGTCGGCAGGCCGGTGATTCCGCGGCCGGCAGTTCTGTATTCCCTCGGCCCGGCATCCGGCGCTCCCCCGGGCCGGCAGCCCGGTGTCCCCGCGGCCCGGGAGGTCGGCGCTCCCGCGGGGAAGTGGCCCCGCGGCCCGCGGCCCCGGTTGCCTCAGTCGAGGTAGCCGCGGAGCTGGTCGGCGAAGGCGTGGTCGCGGAGTTTGCCCAGGGTCTTGGACTCGATCTGCCGTATGCGTTCGCGGGTGACGCCGAAGATCCGGCCGATCTCCTCCAGGGTGCGGGGGCGGCCGTCGGCGAGGCCGTAGCGGAGCTGGACGACCTTGCGTTCGCGTTCCCCGAGGGTGGACAGGACCGCGTCGAGGTGTTCGCGGAGCAGCAGGAAAGCGGCGGATTCGACGGGTGAGGCGGCGTCGCCGTCCTCGATGAGGTCACCGAGGGCGACATCCTCCTCCTCGCCGACGGGAGCGTGCAGCGAGACCGGCTCCTGGGCGAGCCGGAGGACTTCGCTGACGCGTTCGCCGGTCAGGTCGAGATGGGCGGCGACCTCCTCGGGGGTGGGTTCGTAGCCGCGTTCCTGGAGCATCCGGCGCTGGACCCGCACCACGCGGTTGATCAGCTCGACGACATGGACCGGGACGCGGATGGTCCGGGCCTGGTCGGCCAGCGCGCGGGACATCGCCTGGCGGATCCACCAGGTGGCGTAGGTGGAGAACTTGTAACCGCGGGCGTAGTCGAATTTCTCGACGGCGCGGATCAGTCCGAGGTTTCCCTCCTGGACGAGGTCGAGCATGGTCAGCCCGCGGCCCACATAGCGCTTGGCGACGGAGACCACCAGGCGCAGGTTGGCCTCGATCAGGCGGCGCTTGGCCATCCGGCCCAGCACCACCAACCGGTCCAGGTCGTGGGCGAGTTGGGAGGACAGGTCGGGAGTGGTGGTGAGCTTCTCCTCGGCGAAGAGGCCGGCCTCGACGCGGCGGGCCAGCTCGACCTCCTCCGCGGCGGTGAGCAGCGGGATCCGGCCGATCTCGCGGAGGTACTGGCGGAAGAGATCGGCGGACGGGCTGCCGGCCTCGGGGCGCGGTGCCGGCTCCGGGATGATCTCCGCGATGATCATTTCGGCGGCGGGTGGTTCGGGCTGCTGGGGCACGGTGAGCGGGTCGCGGGCCTGTTCCGGGGCCTGTTCCGGGGCCTGCTCCGGGGCCTGCTCCGGGGCCTGCTCCGGGGACGACTCCGGGAAAGGGTCCGAGAACGATTCGGCGTCCGGCTCCGCGTCGGTTTCCGCGTCCGGCTCCGCGTCGGTTTCCGCATCCCGTTGCGCGTCCGGTTCCGTGACCGGCTGTGCGGCGGGCGGCGCGTCGGCGAGGGTCTGGGTCTGCACGGGGGCGACCTCCAGGGTGATCGCTGCTGAGGCGGCAGAAAGGCCGGGCACGGGTGCGGCCGAGCCGCTGTCCGTCCCGAACGTCACAAGCGGTTGTGCGGGGGATTCCGGCGAGGTGCGACCGGGCCCGCCGCGCTCCGAGGACTCAGGCACCGCTTCTCAGTGTGGAGTACGACACACCCCCGCCACGAGGGGCGTGCGACCACTTTTTGAGTCCGGTCCGTGACCGGACGGCTACCGCGGGGAGTGTCCGGGGGTGTTAGGAGGCCCCTCAGGGTGCTCTAAAGGGGTCACTCCGGACGCCCCGGAGGCGCCGGAACCCAAAGGCCCCGGACGCCCCGGACGCGCCGGATACCCGGACGCCCCGGACGCCCCCCCCGAGAGGACGTTCTACAAGGCGGCGTAGCCGCGTTCGCGCAGGGACTGGCCGTACTGCTGGAGGACCCAGAGTTCGTTCTGTACGGCGGCGAGGTGTTCGGGGTCGGCGCGGGGGCCGAGGCGTTGGAGGGTGCCGCGGATTTCGGTGACGCGATGGTTGACGGCGGCGAGGCGGACGGCGACCAACTGGACGCCGGCGTAGGCCTCGTCGGGGTCGCGGCGGGTGTGCAGCGGTTCGACGGCGAGCTCGGTGACCATGGCGCGGACGGTGTCGTCGGGGGCGGCCTCCCGCACCCGGGGGACGTACGCGCTGTCGGCGGCGCCCGCCGAGGCGCCGCCGGCGGCCTCGATGCACTGGCGGACCACGGCGTAGGGCGGGGCGGTGAACTCGTCGGCACCGTAGGCGTCGAAGGCCGGGGAGACCAGGTCGGGGCGCTGCAGCGCGAGCTTCAGCAGCTCTCGCTCGACGCGGTGGGCGGGGCTGCGGAGGTTGAGCGCCGGGCCGCGCGGACCGGGCGCGGGGCGGGCCTGCTCGGTGGCCGGGGGCTGGCCCCGGCGCTGCTGACGGCCCTGGTCGGGGCCGCCGTCGCGGCCGCGCTCACGGGCCCAGCGGGCGAGCTGGCTGACGCGCTTGACCACGAACTGGGTGTCCAGGATGCCGAGCATGCCGGCGAGCTGGACGGCGGATTCGTGCTGGATGGAGCTGTTCTTGATGTTCGCGACGATGGGGGCGGCCTCGTCGAGGGCGGCGGCGCGGCCGACGGTGGTGTCGAGGTTGTGCCGCGAGACGACATGGCGCAGCGCGAACTCGAAGAGCGGGGTGCGCGCCTCGACGAGGTCGGCGACGGCCGCATCGCCCTTGGCGAGCCGCAGGTCGCAGGGGTCCATGCCGCCGGGGGTGATCGCGATGGAGGTCTCGGCGGCGAACTTCTGGTCGTCCTCGAAGGCGCGCAGGGCGGCCTTCTGGCCCGCGGCGTCGCCGTCGAAGGTGAAGACGACCTCGGAGCCGGCGTTGTCCATCAGGAGGCGGCGGAGGATCTTGATGTGGCCCTCGCCGAAGGCCGTGCCGCTGGTGGCGATGGCGGTGGTGACACCGGCCAGATGGCAGGCCATGACGTCCGTGTAGCCCTCGACGACGACCGCGCGGTTGGTCTTGGCGATCTCCTTCTTGGCGAGGTCGATGCCGTAGAGGACGTGGGACTTGCGGTAAATGGGGGTCTCGGGGGTGTTGAGGTACTTGGGGCCGTTGTCGTCGTCACGGAGCTTGCGGGCGCCGAAGCCGACGACCTCGCCGGCGATATCGCGGATCGGCCACATCAGGCGGCCGCGGAAGCGGTCGATGGGGCCGCGGCGGCCCTCCTGGGCGAGGCCGGCGAGCACCAGCTCCTGGTCGCTGAAGCGGCGGCCGCGCAGGAAGCGGGTGAGGTGGTCCCAGCCGGCCGGGCTGTAGCCGACGCCGAAGTGCTGGGCGGCGGCCTGGTCGAAGCCGCGCTCGGCGAGGAACTTGCGGGCGATCTCGGCCTCGGGGCTGTCGAGCTGCTCGACGTAGAACTGGGCGGCGGCTTTGTGGGCCTCCACCAGGCGGGTGCGCTCGCCCTGCTGGCGGCCGGGGGTGTAGCCGCCTTCCTCGTAGCGCAGGGTGATGCCGGCCTGGGAGGCCAGCCGCTCGATGGTCTCGGCGAAGGAGAGGTGGTCGAGCTTCATGATGAAGTCGACGGTGTCGCCGCCCTCCTGGCAGCCGAAGCAGTGGTAGAGCCCCTTGGCCGGGCTGACGTGGAAGGACGGGGACTTCTCGTCGTGGAAGGGGCACAAGCCCTTGAGGTTGCCGCCGCCAGCGTTGCGGAGCTGGAGATATTCGGACACGACGGCGTCGATCGGGACCGCGTCCCGTACCGCCTTCACATCGTCATCGTTGATCCTGCCTGCCACGCGTGAATTCTACGGCCGGGGGCGGACACTCCTGGCCGGGAGGCGGGGGCGGATGGCTGGGGGGGGCGTCGGCGAGTGGCCGATGGGGCGTCGGCAGGCGGCTGGGGAAGCGTGCGCGGGTGGCCGGGAGGCATCGGCGAGTGGCTGGAGGGCGTGCGCGGGTGACCGGGGGCAGTGGCGGGTGACCGGGGGCGGTGGCGGGTGGCTGGAACCGTCCGCGGGTGGCCGGGAGGCGTCCGCGAGCGCCGACGGCTCCCCCCACCCCCGAACCCACCCCCGCCCCCTCCCCCGAAGGGGGAGGAGGGGGGAGGGGGCGGGGGAGCAGCCTCGCCGTTCGCTCACCCCAGGAGTTCCCGAAACCGTTCCACCCCCACGTTGCCGCCCGAGAGGATGATGCCGACGCGCGGCGGACGGGGGGACCGACCAGGTCGTTCAGGCCGTTCAGGCACCGGGGGAAGGCCGATGTGCCCGGCGAGGAGGGCGGCCAGGGCGGTGGCGCCGCTGGGCTCGATGACGATCTTGAGGCGTTCGAAGGCCAGCCTCATGGCCGCGCGGATCTCGTCGTCGCTGACCAGGACGACCGAGTCGAGCAGCCACCGGTTGATGGAGAAGGTCAGCTCGCCGGGGATTTCGGCGGCCTGGCCGTCGGCGATGGTGCGCGGGACGGGCACGGTGACGCGGTGTCCTGCGGCCAGTGAGCGCCGGGTGTCGTCGCCCGCCTCCGGCTCCACGCCGATCATCCGGATGCCGGGGACCAGGGCGGTCGCGGCGGTGGCGGCGCCGGCCATCAGCCCGCCCCCGCCGACCGGGACGAGCAGGGCGTCGAGCGGTCCGGTCTCCTCGATCAGTTCCAGGGCGGCGGTGCCCTGGCCCGCGATGATGTGCGGATGCTCGTACGGCGGGATCAGGACGAGGCCGCGCTCCTCGGCGATCTTGCGGCCGAGGGCGACGCGGTCCTCGGTGTACCTGTCGTAGGTGATGATCTCGGCGCCGTATCCGGCGGTGGCGTCCTTCTTGGACGCCGGGACGTCCTCGGGCATCACGATGACGGCGTGGCTGCCCAGCTCCCGGGCGGCGAGGGCGACGGCCTGGGCGTGGTTGCCGGAGGAGTAGGCGGCGACCCCGCGGGCCAGTTGCTGCGGGGAGAGCCGGGAGAGGGCGTTGTAGGCGCCGCGGAACTTGAAGGCGCCGACCCGCTGGAAGTTCTCGCACTTGAGGTGGACCTCAGCACCGGTCAGCGCGTCGAGGGTGCGGGAGCGCAGGACCGGTGTGCGGTGGGCCACGCCTGCCAGCCGCCGGGCGGCGTCCCGGACGTCGTCGAAGGTGACGGCCGGGACGCCGGCGCCGCTGGAGCCGGGGCCGGAACCAGAGAAGGAGCCGGAGCCGGAGCCGGTGGAACCATGCGGGTTCTGCGTCATACGCGCACGCTACGGGAGCAGCGAGGCCAGTGGAACCTCCGGATCGGCCAGTGCCTCGGGCCGCAACCGCGCCCCGCCGCGGATCAGTTGCTGGATGGATTCGGCGACGTCCCAGACGTTGACGTTCATCCCCGCGAGCAGCCGTCCGTCCGCGCCGAGCCAGAAGGCGATGAACTCCCGCTTGGCGACGTCGCCGCGGCAGACGACCTGCTCGTAGGAGCCGGGCGGGGCGTAGCCGGAGTACTCCATGCCGATGTCGTACTGGTCGGAGAAGAAGTACGGGATGCGGTCGTAGCTGATGTCCTGGCCGAGCATGGCGCGCGCGGCGGCCGGGCCGCCGTTGAGGGCGTTGGCCCAGTGCTCGACCCGCAACCGGGTGTCCAGCAGCGGGTGATCGGCGGCGGCCACGTCCCCGGCGGCGTAGATGAACGGGTCGGAGGTGCGCAGCGCCGCGTCGACGGCCACCCCGCCGCCGGCCTCCGGGTCGGCGAGGTCCAGCCCGGCCTGTTCGGCGAGCGCGGTGCGCGGCGCGGCACCGATCGCGGCGAGCACGTCGTGGGCGGGGTGCTCCTCGCCGTCGTCGGTGCGCACCGCGAGCACCACGCCGTCCTGCCCGACGATCTCGGTGAAGCGGGCGCCGAAGTGGAAACGGACGCCGTGTTCGCGGTGCAGATCGGTGAACAGGCCGCCGAGTTCGGGGCCCAGGATGCCGTGCAGCGGGGTCGGCGCGGCCTCGACGATGGTCACCTCGGCGCCGTAGGAGCGGGCCGCCGCGGCGACCTCCAGGCCGACCCAGCCGGCGCCGGCGATGACCAGATGGCCGTTGTCCCGGCCGAGGGAGGCCAGCACGCCGCGCAGCCGTTCGGCGTGGGCGAGGCGGCGCAGGTGGTGCACGCCGGCCAGGCCGGTGCCGGGGATGTGCAGGCGGCGGGGTTCGGCGCCGGTGGCCAGCAGCAGCTTGTCGTAGGCGATCAGGGTGCCGTCGCCGAGGCGGACGGTTTTGGCCTCGGGGTCGAGGTGGACGGCGGGCTGGCCCAGATGCAGTTCGATGTGCGCCCGGGCGTACCAGGCGGGCTCATGGACGAAAACGCTGTCGCGCTCTTCCTTCCCGAGCAGGAACCCCTTGGAGAGCGGGGGGCGCTCGTACGGGTGGTCGCGCTCGTCGCAGATGAGGATCACCCGGCCGGTGAATCCCTCCGCGCGGAGAGTCTCCGCGGCCTTTGCGCCGGCCAGGCCACCCCCGACGATGACGAACGTCTGGTGTGCGTCGACCACTTGTCTTCCTCCTCGTTGCGGTGCCGTACGTCCGCGTCCGCGTCCGTAAACGCCCCCCTGTGTGCCCCCGGCCTGCTCTCCCCGGGTTTCTCTCCCCCGGCCTGCTCTCCCTCGTTGATGCCCTCGGTGCCGCAGGGGTTCCCGTTCACCGGTGAACGGGGGTGCCGGTGCGGCGGCGCGCCGGTGAACCGGGGTCCTCGGGCGCCGGTGAACCGGGGTCCTGGCGCGCCGGTGAACCGGGGTGTCCCGTGCGCTGCGGCCGGGGTTCGCTGTTCACCGTGGTCGGCGTTCTCTGTTCACCATGGTCAGCGTTCTCTGTTCACCGTGGTCAGGGTTCTCTGTTCACTGTTGTCAGGGTGCTCCGTTCGAAAGCGGTCGGGTTCGAGCGTCCCGCACGGAGCGTGAAGGGGGAAGAGCATGAGGGGGAAGAGGGGCTTCCCCCTAGGGTCGCCCTCGGTTGCCCGGCGCGTGACCAGGGTGGCGGGTGAGCCGGGCGTGCAAAGAGCGGGCCGAGGTGTCGGTCAGGGCCGCGATCTGGTCGATGACGGCGCGCATCCGGGCGGTGTCGTCGGGGGCCGCGTCGAACAGTGAACGGAACTGCGGATCAAGGCCGTCGGGGGCGCGGGCGAGCAGCGCCTCGGCCAGTTCGGCGAGGACGATGCGCTGCTCGGCACGGAGCGCTTCCTGGTCCGGGCGCTGCATGACGTACCGGTCGGCGACGGCTTTCAAAACGGCGCATTCCCACCGCGTTTCGGCCGGAACCACCAGCTCGGCTCCGTATCGGGTGAGCCGCCCGGTCCCCCACCGGGCCCGGGTCGCGGTCTCGGCCGCGAGGCAGAAGCGGCCGATCAGCTGGCTGGTGGCGTCCTTCAGACGGGCCTGGGCGAGCGCGGAGCCGTCGTAGCCGTGCGGCCACCACTCCTGCTCCAGCAGGCGGTCCAGCGCCGCGGCCAGCTCCTCGGATCCGGCGCCGGGCGCATAGCGCGCACCGGCGACCGCGAAGATCTCGGCCCGTTCGGCGTCTGCGAGCAGGAGGTTGGGGTCGAGGTGTCCGGCGTGCAGCCCGTCCTCGACGTCGTGCACCGAGTAGGCCACATCGTCGGACCAGTCCATGACCTGCGCCTCGAAGCTCTGCGCACCGGCGGGCGTGTCCCGCCGGAACCATGCGAAGACCGGCAGGTCGTCCTCGTAGACCCCGAACTTCCGGGACGCCGGGTCGGTGGGGTGGGCGCCGCGCGTCCAGGGGTACTTGGTGGCCGCGTCGAGGGCGGCGCGGCTGAGGTTCAGCCCGACGCTCACCGTCGAGCCGTCCGCGGTGGGCACGAACCGCTTGGGCTCCAGCCGGGCCAGCAGCCGCAGCGACTGGGCGTTGCCCTCGAAACCGCCGCAGGGCGCGGCGACTTCGTTGAGCGTCTGCTCGCCGTTGTGCCCGAAGGGCGGATGGCCGAGATCGTGCGCCAGGCAGGCGGTCTCGACCAGGTCCGGGTCGCAGCCGAGGGCGGCGCCGAGTTCCCGGCCGACCTGGGCGCACTCCAGGGAGTGGGTCAGCCGGGTGCGCGGGCTGGCGTCCCAGGCGGGGGTGTGGGCGCCGGGGGTGACGACCTGGGTCTTGCCGGCCAGCCGGCGCAGCGCGGCGGAGTGCAGCACCCGGGCCCGGTCGCGCTGGAAGGCGGTGCGTCCCGGCCGTTTGTCGGGCTCGGAAACCCAGCGCTCGGTATCGGCCGCGGTGTAGCCGGGGATGGTGGGTGAGGTGCCGGTCATACAGCGACGGTAGCCGCCTTGGCGCTCTCGGGACCGGATCCGGTACGCGCGAGGAGCGCCTGGTCGTAGCGGTGCAGGACGAGACGGGCCAGCGCGGGGTGGTCGCCCAGGGGCGCGGAGGCGGTCCCCGGGGCGGCGGCCGCGCACTGGGTGGCGAAGCGACCGGGGGCGGTGAAGCAGGAGGCGACGGCGATCCGGTCGTGGCCGCGGGCGGTCAGTGCTCGGATCGCGTCGGGGACGGTGGGGGCAATCTGAGAGGGGCGACGCGAAGCGTCTCGGGCTGGGGCGGTGGCGGGCGACGGGAGGGCAGAGGCGTAGGCGGGCAGTACGGGGGTGCCGCCGAGGCGGGCCGAGAGCAGCCGGGCCGTGCGCTCGGTGTCCTGGGCGGAGCGCGGGGCACGGGAGCCCGCGGCGGCCAGGACCACGGCGCTGCGCGGGCAGCGGCCGGCGGGGAATCCGGCCTCCAGGAGGCGGCCGTGCAGCGCCTCGGCGAGGAGGGTGTGCGGCCCCAGGGGTTCGGCGACCCGGCCGGTCAGATGAGGGGCGCCGGTCAGCGCGGCGGGCAGGTCGTGGGTGACGTGGTGGCCCCGGCCGAAGAGCAGCGGGACGAGGACGGCCGCACCGTCCAGCTCGGCGAGGGTGTCGGCGAGCAGGGGGCGGTTCAGTTCGATGTGCCCGAGCCGTACGGGCAGCCCGGGGCGCAGCGCCCGGACCCGGTCGAGCAGCGCCCGGACGGTGGGCAGGGCGCGGGGGTCGCGGCTGCCGTGCGCCACGGCCACGAGGGTGGGGGGCGGCGGGGCCGGGCGGCGGAAACCGTGCAGCCGGACCCGGCCGAGCCGGGTGCCGAGCTGGGCACTGATCTCGGCGGCGAGGTCTCCCGCGCCGAGGGGGCCGGGGAACGCGGAGGGCGGGTGCGGTATCGGCGCCGTCATGCCGTGAGCGTGGCAGGCGCGCGTTGCGGTGCCGTTTCGCCGCGGCGAAATCCGTGTTCCTTCCGGTTGCCGGCGGGCCCGGTCGCCCCGGGAAGGACGGGCTGACGGGACGGGCGGCAGGGACCGGGCAGGGGCCCGCCCCGCCCGGTTCCCTGCCGCCCGCTTCCCTGCCGCCCGCGCTACGCCCCGTGCGCGTCAACCTCCCGCAGGTACGCCGCGCGGTCCGCCTCGTCGAGGAAGGAGGCGCGGAAGGAGTTGCGGGCGAGGGTGCGCAGCGTCTCGGGGTCGAGGCCGAGGGCGTCGCGTACGGCGGTGAAGTTGTCGCCCGCGTAGCCGCCGAAGTAGGCCGGGTCGTCGGAGTTGACGGTCACCAGTAGTCCGGCGTCCAGCATCGCGGGCAGCGGGTGGCCGGCGAGGTCGTCGATGACCCGCAGCCGGACGTTGGACAGCGGGCAGACGGTGAGCGGCACCTGCTCGGCCGCCAGGCGGGCCACCAGCCGCTCGTCCTCCAGGGAGCGCACCCCGTGGTCGATCCGGTCCACGCCGAGGACGTCCAGGGCCTCCCACACATAGGCCGGGGGCCCCTCCTCCCCCGCGTGCGCGACGCACTTGAGTCCGGCCTCCCGGGCCAGCGCGAAGACCTCCTTGAACTTCGACGGCGGGTGCCCCACCTCGGCGGAGTCCAGGCCGACGGCGGTGATCTTGTCGAGGAAGGGGCGGGCCGCCTCGAACGTCGCCAGGGCGGAATCGGCGCTCTCGTCGCGCAGGAAGCACATGATCAGGCGGGTGCTGATGCCGTAGGTCTCCTGGGCGCTGTCGAGCGCACGGGCCAGGCCGTTGATGACCGTCGCGATCGGGACGCCGCGCGCGGTGTGCGCCTGCGGGTCGAAGAAGATCTCGGCGTGCCGTACGCCCTGTTCCCGGGCGCGGGCGAGATAGGCGTGGGCGAGGTCGGCGAAGTCGTCCTCGGTGCGCAGCACGGCCATCAGCGCGTAGTAGAGGTTCAGGAACGACTGCAGATCGTCGAAGGAGTAGGCGCGGCGCAGCTCGTCCTCGGTGGAGTACGGCAGGGCGACGCCGTTGCGCTCGGCGAGCGCGAAGGCCAGCTCGGGCTCCAGGGTGCCCTCGATGTGCAGATGCAGCTCCGCCTTGGGAAGCGGCGCGGGGGCGGTTGGGGCGGAGGGGGAGGACGGGGAGGAAGCCACGCGGGTCACACCTGTTCTGCGGGTCGGAAGTGTTCTGCGGTACGGGGAGTGTTCTGCGGTACGGGGAGTCGTCAGCGGTACGGGAAGGTGTTGCGGACAGTGGTCAGCGGTCGTGGTTGCGGTTGCGGTTGCGGGGATCTCCGCCGGTGACCGGAAGGGGCCCGTCCGGCGAGGAGTCGCCAGGCTATCGGGGCTGGTGACCGGTGCCGCGGCGGCGCTCTTGCCACCCGCGCGTCGATGGCGGCCCTGCGGCCGCGCCCTCAGCCGGCCGCGGCTCTCGACGCCGGCCAGTCGCCGCCCTCGATGGGGGTGCCGGTCGCGCGCAGCCGCGCGGCGAGGCGGTCGGCGGCCAGGTAGACCCAGGCCCGTACGGTCCTGCCGTCCGCGCACACGGCGTCGGTACGCACCCGCTCGTAAAGGTTCTCCGGGTCGCCGGGGGCGTAGTCCTCCAGCCGGTCCAGCGTCGCGCGCACCTCGTCGTAGTCGGTGTCGCGGGGCAGGACGAGGTCGCCGTGGACCACCGCGCCGGCGGGTCCGGCCGTCGCGTACGGGTATCCGGGGCCGTCGTAGAGCAGCGCGCCATCGATGTGGGCCGGTTCCTCGGCCGTGGTCCGGCCACGCAGGGCCCAGGCGTGGTTGGCCTCGCCGGGGCGCAGCGTTCCGTAGACGAAGAACGGCAGGCGCTCGGGCTCGGGCAGGCGCCCGGGCGCGGGCTCGGGCTCGGGCAGGCGCTCGGGCTCGGGCTCGGTGGTCATGGCGGTGCTTCCTCTCCGGGCCGGGGTGCTCCCTCTGCCACGATGCCAGGCCGCCTGCGCAACCAACACGGCGCGGTGGGGCGTCGCAGCCTGCAAGACCCATCACGACAGGCACGGCCGGGAAACGGGGCACGGACGGATGCAAGGGCAGGAAACGGGGCCGGTGCGGCGCGCGGGGCGGCGCATACGGCAGCGGGCAGGGAGCGGACTGCGGGGACTACCCGTACTACGCGGACTACGCCGGATCCGGCTGCCGCGGAGCCGCCGTGGCCGGCGCCGCGCCTATCAGGCGGTCGTCGCCTTGACGGTGCTGGCGCTGGCGCCCGCGACCTGGATGAACGCCTCGGCGGGCCCCCGGGTGCGCAGTGTCGCGGACGCGCCCGCCGCGCCCGTCGCCATCGTGTTCGGCGCGGGGCTGTGGAACGGCGCGCCGTCGCCGTACCTCGCCCACCGGCTGGACGCGGCCGCCGCACTGTACGACCGGGGCACGGTCCGCGCGGTCCTGGTCACCGGCGACAACAGCCGGGACGACTACGACGAGCCGGATGCGATGCGCGCCTATCTGCTGCGGCACGGCGTTCCGGCCCGCAAGATCGTCAGCGACTTCGCGGGCTTCGACACCTGGGATTCCTGCAGCCGTGCGCACCGGGTCTTCGGCGTGGACCGGGCGGTGCTGGTCAGCCAGGGCTTCCACATCCGGCGCGCGCTGGCGCTGTGTCAGGCGGCCGGGGTCGACTCGTACGGCGTCGGGGTGGCCGCGAAGCGCGATGTGACCTGGGCGTACGGCGGTGTCCGGGAGATCTTCGCGGCCCCGAAGGCAGCGGCGGAGGCGCTGCTGCGGCCCGATCCGCACTTCCTCGGGCCGCACGAGAAGGGGGTGGCGGAGGCGCTGCGTTAGCGCCCCCGCCACCCCGCCACCCCGCCGTTAACGCCCCCGCCACCCCACCCGCTGGGGCACGGTCACGCCTGCGACGCCTGGGCGTAGAGGCTGAGGACCTTCTGGCCGAAGTACGGGCTGTAGGAGATGCGGTCGCTGTCCGGACCCTTGGGGCCGCCGCCGTTGAGGCCGCCGATCAGGCCGATGACCCGGCCGGTCCCGCTCTCCTCGTCGAAGTCGGCCAGCCAGGGGCTGCCGGAGGTGCCGCCGTAGAACCCGCCGCACTCCATGCGCAGTTCATGGGTGCCGGACAGCCGGCTGGTGCGGGTGGCGCAGCGTACGGCCTTGTCCTGGGGGTCGTTGCGGACGTTCGGGTAGCCGACGACGGTGACGTCGTTGGTGTAACCGGGTGCCGGGGAGAGGGTGTTGCCGCCGGTGGTGTCCTCGACGGGTTGGCCGCCCTCGTCGGGGGCGACGGTGGCGAAGGCGAAGTCGAGGTCCGCCCCGGCGCCGCTGGTGCCACGGCCGGGGTAGGCGAAGGTGTCCTCGATCGCCCACACCCCGTACGGCTGCTTGTCCGCGCCGGAACGATACTGCGGGACAAAAGCCGCCCGGGTACCCGGATTGCAGTGCCCGGCGGTGAGGATCAGATTGCGGTGCGGGCTGTGCACCACGCTGGCGGTGCAGTGGTGCGCGCGGGCGTCCCCGTCCACGGAGAACAGCACGCCGACGGACGGGACGCCGTCGAAGTGCCGGGCGATGGCGGCCGACTTGGCGGCGGGAGCGGACCGGGTGGTGGCGGCCCGGTCCGAGGTGCCGCGTTCGGGGCCGGCCGGTGCGGCGGCCGCCATCCGCTCCCGCGTCCAGTAGGCGGCGGCGTCCCGGCTGGTCCAGGTGGCACCGGGGCGGGGGCTGGGGCTCGGCCGGCCGTCGTGCGCCGCCGCCTGCGGGGTGTCCTGCGCGGCATGGCCCACGGAGGCGAGGGTCAGGCACGCCGCCACGCCGGCCACCGCGGTCCCGGCCGCGATCCAGCGCCGCCGGACCGGCCGCTTCTGCGCGTGCCGCGTCGTCGCACCGCGACCGGTGGTGTTGCGTTCCACGTCAGCTCGTCTCCTTCGCGACCCAGGACAGATAGCCGGCGCCACCGTGGGTGACCGGCGTGGCGATGATCTCGGGGGTGTCGTAGTCGTGCGCCTGCAGGAGGTAGGACTCCAGAGCCTCGTAGCGCGCCCGGGCCGTCTTGAACAGCACCTGCCACTCCTGGCCGGTCTCGATCGCGTCGTCCCAGCGGTACACCGAGGTCACCTGCGCACTGATCTGCGCGCAGGCGGCGAGCCTCTGCTCGATCGCGCCGCGGGCCAGGTGCGCGGCCTTGGCCTCGCTGTCGACGGTCGTCATCACGGTCAGGAATCGGGCGTCCGGGTTCCCGGCGGAACCGGGTGGTCGGGTCGGTTCGGTCGGGTCGGTCGGATCGGTCGGATCGGTCGGGTCGGTCGGGTCGGTCGGGTCGGCCACAGGTGCATCCTTCGCGGTGGGGGTCGGGAGGGATCGGGACAGACGGGACGGTGGGCCCGCACCGGCCGAGCAGGCGCGCCCGCCGCCACGGAACCGTTCCGCATCGTACGGACCGAGATGATCATCCCGTAAGGGACCGGCCCGCCCGGAAGCGGTATGCACCCGGACGCCGTCCCGTCCGCGAAGCGGCTCCCGGGCGGTTTCCGGGCGGGGGTCCGGGGCGGTTTACGGACGATTCCGGGGTTGGCTCCTGGGTTGGCTCCCGGACAGTTTCCGGGCGGCCCGCGGACGGTTTCCGGGTTGGCTTCCGGGCGGCTCCCCGACGGGTTTCCGAACGGTCCCCGGCCCGTGGGCGCGCTCCCCGGTTGCGTCCCGGGGCGCACCGGCAACGATGGAAAGGAAGCTCCGCCGCGTCCGCACGCGAAAGGCCGGCCTCATGGACGATCTCGATGCACTCGCCCGTCACCTGCTCGACGAAGCCAGGACCTCCGCGCACGGCCGCAGCGCCCACCTCTTCCTGCACGACGGCCCGCTGCGGCAGGCCGTGATCGCCCTGACCGCGGGCACCGAGCTGGACGAGCACAACACTCCCCCGGCAGCGAGCCTGCACGTCCTGCTCGGCCGGGTCCGGCTGACCGGTGAGGGCGGCGGCCCGGAGCTGAAAGCCGGTCAGGTCGTCATGCTCCCGCGCGAACGGCACGGGCTGCTGGCCCTGGAGAACGCGGCGGTGGTGCTGACGGCCGTCACGGGAGTCCCGCTGAGCGAGCGCCGCACGGCGGCCGCGGCGGCGACGTCCGGGTAGGGGCACGGTGGGCACCCGAGGCAGGGCCGCGGCGGCGCCCCGGGGCAGGCGGCGACGGCCCGCGACGGCCCGCGACCACCGGACTACCGGACTACCGGACTACCGGACTACCGATTCTTCACGTCTTTCTGAATCTTCCGCACTGTCGAGAGCGTGACCAGCCCGAGGGCCCCCGAGTGCCCCCGAACGCCCCCGGGTGCATCTGACCGAGGAGGACAGTACGGCCCTGCCGCGGCGACCCACCCCCGGTGCCGGGGTCAGACCGCCAGCCACTGGTCGTAGCCCAGCTTGCACAGCAGGGCGACGACGACCACCACCAGGACACCCCGCACGAAGCCGGCGCCGCGCTTGAGGGCCATCCGGGCGCCCACCATGCCGCCGACGAGGTTGAACAGCGCCAGCAGGGCGCCGAGTTGCCACAGCACGGTGCCCTGGATCGCGAACATCGCCAGCGCGCCGATATTGGTGCAGACATTGACGACCTTGGCGGTGGCCGACGAGCTGACCAGGTCCATGTGCAGGATCGCGGTGAGCGCGACGACGAGGAACGCGCCGGTCCCGGGCCCGATCAGGCCGTCGTAGAAGCCGATGCCCAGGCCCGCGACGAGGACGGCCGCCACGACGCGCCGGCGGGAGACCGGCCCCGAGGGCGCGGGCGCGGTCCCGAAGGCCGGGCGGAAGAGGACGAAGGCGAGCACCGCCAGCAGGACGGCCATGATCAGCGGGCGCAGCACCTCGCTGTTGATCCCCGCCGCGAAGAACGCCCCGGCCAGCGAACCGGCCATCGCGGCGAGGCCGATGCGCAGCGCGCTCCGGACATCGATCGGGGCCTTGCGGACGTAGGTGACCGCGGCCGCGGTGGTGCCCACGACAGCGGTGGACTTGTTGGTCCCGAGGACGAACGCGACGGGCGTGTGCGGCAGGCCGACCAGCAGGGCGGGAAGCAGCAGCAGTCCGCCGCCGCCCACCACGGCATCGATCCAGCCCGCCGCGAGGGCGGCCAGACAGAGCAGGGTCAGGGTGAACAGCGATATGTCAGGAGGCACCGGTTGATCTTATAAACCACGCCCCGCCCCAAGGCCTCCCGACGTGCCACAGGCCCGCCGCGAAGAGCAGCGACAGCAAGCCCGCGAAGAGGAAGTTGACGGTCTGCGCCCACCCGTCGCGGCCGAGGCAGAGCGAACTGACGGGATGACGGAACGGTTTGGTGACGCGATCGGATGCAGGCACCAGGAGGACCAGGGGGCCTGCACCAGTGCGTCGACGTTTGCCACACGTGAGGCTGAACTAGCTCTCGCCGAACCGAACTTGGAGGAAATCGTGGCCATCCCTGTCTTACTCTCGTCGCCCAGCAGAACCCGGTATCGCAGCGGTCTCCGGGCGCACGTGGCAGCCGTCTGCTGTGGCCTGCTGCTGAGCGGGGCGGCCGTCACCACCGCTGCGGCTGCGCCCGCTGATCACGCCCAGGCGCAGGCGCAGTTCAAGGAGCGCGGACGGGGCACGCTGGTCTCCACAGAGAAGCTGTACACGCTCCCGACCCCGCAGGCCGCGGCCGCCGAGCTGGACGCGGCCGGGTTCGAACACGACACCGTCCGCTACGGCGTGGTTGCGTACCGGCTGGTCTACCGGACCGTCGATCCCTACGGACGGCCCACTACGGCGAGCGGTCTCTTCGCGCTGCCGCTCAACAGCGAGGAGCGGTTACGCGCGGTCTCCTTCGCGCACGGCACCGGCAGTCACAAGAACGACTCCCCGTCCATGCAGCGCGGCGCGTTCGTGTCCGCGCCGGTGATCGCGCACGCGGCGGCCGGCGCCGCGGGGGTCGCGCCCGACTACCTGGGGCTGGGCAAGGGACCTGGTTTGCACCCCTGGATGGACATCGGCTCGGAGACGACGGCTTCCCTGGACATGCTGCGGGCGGCCCGGGCCTTCGCGCCCCTCACCGGACATGCGCTGGAGCGCAAGGTCATGGTCACCGGCTTCTCGCAGGGCGCCTCGGCGGCGCTGGGGCTCGGCCGGGCTCTGGAGGCGGGTGAGGACCACTGGTTCAGGCTGGATGCGCTGGCACCCGTCAGCGGCGCGTACGACTTCGGTGGTACGGAGCTGCCCGCGCTGCTCGAGGGCAGGCTGGAGCCCAAGTCCGGTGTGCTGTATGCGGCGTACACCCTGGTGGCATTCAACCGGCTCCACCACGTCTACGACAGCCCGAGCGAGGTCTTCCGAGCCCGTTATGCGGGCACCATCGAGGCGCTCTTCGACGGCGCCCAAACGGGGGAGCAGCTGATGCGGGGCACCCCGGGCACGCCGGACGAGCTGTTGACCGAGCACGGCCGCGACCTGCTCGCGCATCCGACGGGGCCGCTGGCGGCGGCGCTGCGCACAACCGGCGCCGTATGCACCGGCTGGGCCCCCGGTGCGCCGGTTCGGCTGTACATGGCGACCGGGGACGAGCAGGCCGCCACCGCCAACACCGAGCGCTGCCAGGAGGCTCTGCTCAGGAATGGCGTGGACGCCCCGGTCGTCGATCTCGGCGCCGTCGACTACCGGGGGTCCCGTCACTTGGGGTCCAATGTCGCGGCCACGTCGGCGATCGTGCGCTGGTTCGGTGAGTTGCGCCGCCGGTGACGTGCACTCGGCCGTGGATCGTGGACGATGACTTGTGGACGCAGGTTGAGCCGTTGCTGCCACCCTGGCCCGAGCGGTCGCCGCGACCACGGCCGATGACAGACCGGCTCTGCCTCCAGGTACCGATCCGGTGGCGACAGCAGTGGCAACAGCGATACCGAGGAGGCCGAGGCCATGGGAGACATCTTCGCGATCGGTGGGGAGCTGCCTGTCCGGCGGCTGGGGTTCGGGACCGGCGGGCTCGTCGGGCCCGGCTACTGGGGGCCGCGGCACGACGATCCGCGGCGCTCCGTCGTCCTGCTGCGACGGGCCGTCGAGCGCGGGGTCACGCTGATCGACACGGCCGACAACTACGGTCCGGACGTGGCCGAGGAGTTGGTGGCGCGCGCCCTGCACCCGTATCCGGAGGGGCTGGTGATCGCGACGAAGGGCGGCGTGGTCCGTACCGGCCCGGACCTTTGGCACATCGCCGGACGCCCGGAGGACCTGCGCGCCATGTGCGAGGCGAGCCTGCGGCGGCTGCGCACCGACACCATCGACCTCTACCAGTTGCACCGGCTGGACCCGCAGGTGCCGATGGCCGACCAGCTGGGCACGCTGACCGAGCTCCAACAGGCGGGAAAGATCCGGCACATCGGCCTGGACTCCGTCAGTGCGGCCGAACTGGCACAGGCCCAGCGGCTCGCCCCCATCGCCTCGGTGCAGAACCGATACAACCTGCTGGACCGCGCCGCGGAAGACGTCCTGGAGCTGTGCGAGAAACAGGGCACGGCGTTTCTGCCGTGGTTCCCGTTGGGCAACGGCGCCCTGACCGAGGGCGCCGGCACGACGCTCGCCACCGTCGCCGCCCGGCACGGCGCGACCACCGGCCAGATCGCGCTGGCCTGGCTGCTGCACCGCTCCCCCGCCCTCCTCCCCACCCCCGGTACGGGCTCGCCCGCCCACCTCGACGAGAACCTGTCCGTGACGGATATCGCCCTCACGGAAGGGGACTTGGCCCAGCTGGACGCCGTGAGGTAGTCACGCGGCAAAGACGCCGGGGCGGGAGGTGGCGCCGGCGGTCCTCATCGCTCCGTCCCCACCACCAGTTCCACGGCGCCGCTGCGGTCCGGGAGGCTGTACCCGGCCGGTGCCCGGTCGGGGGCGGGCGCAGCGGCCGGGGTGACCGTCCGGGACACCAGGGTGGCGGTGAGCGCGCTCGCCCCCAGCAGACAGGCGGCGAGCTGACGGCGGGCCCGGACGGTGACGGCCGGGACGGTGTGCGGTTTGCGGTGTCGTGCCATGGGGGCGTTTCCCTTACGAGTGGGGGGCGATCGGGGACTGCGGGGCGAGCGCGGCGTGGCGCAACGGGTGAGGCGGCGGAGCGGGATGCACGGCGGAACGGACCGGGTGACGGAACGGACTGGGTGACGGGGCGGACTGGGTGACCGACCGGCCGCGTGGACCGGGTGACGGAGCGGGCTGGGCGACCGACCGGTCGGCGTGGGCTGAGTGACCGGCCGCGGGGACTGGGTGAAGGAGCGGCGGGCTCAGAACGTGAACTGCTCGGAGTGGATGCGGCCGGCCGGCACCCGGCCCGTTCCAGGGCGGCGGCCGCGGCTCTGGACATGCCGGGCGGGCCGCACAGATAGACGTCGTGTTCCGCCAGGTCCGGGACGAGGTTGCGCAGGGCCCGGGGCGCCAGCGGGTCGAAGGGGCCGTCGGACGGGCCGAGGAGGTAGTGCAGCGCCGCCCCCCTGGCGGCGGCGATCCTCTCCAGCTCCTCGCGCAGCACCAACTGGGCGGCGCTGCCCGCCCGGTAGAGGAGAGTGAGGTCACCCGGGCCACCCGGCAGGGTCTCGAAGAGCGCACGCATCGGAGTGATCCCGACTCCGCCGGCGAGGAGCAGCACCTTGCGCCGGGTCCGCCGGTGTGCGGTCAGCGCGCCGAACGGGCCGGTGGCCAGCACCCGTACGCCCGGCCGCAGCCGGCGAATCCGACGGGTGTGGTCGCCGCACGCCTTCACGGTGATCCGGAGCGCGTCGTCACGCACCGGTGCGGAGAGCGAGAAGGGCAGGGCCGTCCGCCACAGCCGCCGGTTCAGGAACCGCCAGCGGAAGAACTGCCCCGGCTCGGCCCGCAGTGCGTCCAGACCCACGCCCCGCATGACGACCGAGACCACATCCGGCCCCTCGGTGCGCACCTCGGTGACCCGCAGGCCGTGCCGCAGCGCCTGGCGTACCGGTACGACCAGCCGGTACCAGACCAGCAGGGTGCCGACCGTGGTGTGCAGCAGGGTCCACAGCCAGACGGCAACCGGGCCACCGGCCAGATCCGGGCCGGACAGCTGATGGGCGAAGGCGAGAGCGGCGCTCACGTAGGTCAGCAGATGTACGGCGCGCCACGTTTCATGGCCTAGCCGCCTGCGGGCCATACGGGCCGAGGTGATGCCGACGCCGGCCAGCAGTACGGTGCCGACGGCGGCCGCGGCCAGGCCCGGATAGCCCATCAGGCCGACGGCGGCACCGAGGACATCGGTGCCGGTGTGGGCGGCGTAGCCGCACAGCGCGAAGACGGTGTGGGCGAGGCACAGGGTCAGGACATGGCGGCCGCCGAGCGCGTGCCAGTGGGCCAGCCGGTCGGCGCCGACGCCGTGTTCGACGGCCGGGACCCGGGCCATCAGCAGCAGCATCACCAGGATTCCGTAGCCCGCGAGCAGTCCGCTGAGGTGGGCCAGGGTGGCGAACAGCGCATCGAGCCGCACCGAGGGATCGGCCTGCACCAGCCACAGGCCGACGACCAGCACCGCACCGCCGGCCAGCACCTGCCGCAGCGCCGTCGGCGTCAGGCGCAGCGGAGGCGCGGGCACCGGTGCCCTGCGCGGCCTCCTGCTCGTCCTCCTGCGCGGCGCGCGGACGGGCCGGGGCGGCAGGTGCCGGGGGTCGAGTCGCGAATACAGCGGGTGAGTGGTCGGTGGGTCGGCGGGGCCCGGAGTCGGGGCACCAGGACCGGGCGCGCCGCCCGGTGCGTACCCGTCACTGAGGTCGGCCTGGATCGTCACGGCGTCGAAAATACGGCTGTCCGGACACCGGAAAGAGCAGGTCAGGCCCTCTCCGCAGATCCTTAAGGCGGCCTTGAGGATGTGCTGACCGAGGGTACGTCAGCAAGGTCGAGTCCGGCACGCTGCTCCCCAGACCCAGCCAGAAGTTCGCCAAGGGCTGCGATCTCACCTTCGGGACGGGCGAGTTGTTCTCGGGCATGCTGGAGAGGATCGACGAATGGGAGCACCCGAGTTGGTTCGTCCCGTACCTCAATCTGGAGCGGAAGGCTTCGCGGATTCTGACCTACGAGACGAACCTCGTGGCAGGCATCGTTCAGACAGAGGACTATGCACGGTCCGTCTTCCGTGTATCCAACCCTCATGCGAGCGCGGAGGCGATCGAGGACAAGGTTGCCGCGCGACTACGACGGCGTGAGGTGTTCGGGCGGGACGCTCCGCCGCACCTATGGGTAATCCTTCATGAGGCATGCCTGCGCACCACGGTCGGTGGCGCCGAGGTCATGGCCGGACAGCTCGACTACCTGCTGACGGTGGGCACATCACCACGCGCCGAACTCCAGGTCATGCCCTACTCGGCGGGTATCCCGGCCACGTCCTCAATGCCCTTCATCGTGTTGCGCTTTCCGAGTTCCCGCACGGTGTTGTACACGGAGACCCGGGTAGGAGCCCGGATGCACGATTCCGAACAGGCGGTCGATGCGGCCCTGGACGACTATGATCTGCTCAGGGCGAATGCGTTGTCCCCGGATGAATCATTGCCCCTGATCAAGTCTCTGCTGAAGGAGTACCGAGCATGAGCCCCGACTTGGATCTCGCCGTCGCCACGTGGGTCAAGTCGTCCTACAGCGAAGGCAACGGCGGGGACTGCATCGAGTTTTCACGCGACTTCGCCTGGACCAAGTCGTCTTACAGCGAAGGCAACGGCGGGGCATGCGTCGAGTTCTCCCGTGCCCTCACCGATGCCCACGGCCTCGTCCCCGTCCGCGACTCCAAGAACCCCGGCGGTCCGGCGCTCGTCTTCCCGGCGGGTGGCTGGTCGTCGTTCATCACCGCGGTCAAGGGCGGGGAGTTCACGGCCTGAGGCACGGCAGTAGCTCTGATTGACCGGCCCCCGCTGTCCGGCGGGGGCCGTCGTCATGTCGGCGTGCCCCGGCTCACCCACCCGCGGAGGTCGGCGGCGAGCGCGCCGCCCGCCGCCGAGGGGTCGGTACGCGCCGCCCACGCACGCTGCGCCATCCGGGGGAACCCGGTCGTCAACCCGTAGCGCGGCGTCCCGCCGTTCCCTTCAATCGGTGCTACCGACGGTGGGGTGCCCATCCCCTGTCGGGGGACCATGGACGGCTGCCGGCGTGCTGCAGTTTCATCGTTGTTCAGGGCACCCCCCGGCAGGTCCGCGCGCCCGGACAGCTTCCTGCCCTCCGGCGTGCAACGGCCCCCCGCCTCCTCTGTGGAGCCTTCGAAAGGGGCTGTCCAACATGGCACTCGCTCTCACTCTCACCCCGTCCTCCCTCACGGCGGGCCAGACGTTCCAAGCCGCTGTCACCGGTGCCGTCGTGGGAGAGTTGATCACTTTCACGTATGACGCGGCACTCCCGCAGACAGCGGTCGCCGACCTCTCCGGCAATGCGAGCGTCACCTTCACAGCGAGCACGACGGACGTGGTGGTCGCCGCCGGTCCCACCAGTGGTGCCGCGACGGCGACCGTGACCGTGACGCCGGCGACGAACTGTGTGGTCACGCTGGAGTCCACACCGGCCAACCCGGCCCCCGGCCAGCCCGTGACGATCACCGCCACCGTCACCTGCGGCGGGGTGCCCGTCGCGGGAGCGACCGTCGTCTTCGCCACGGTCGGCGGGTCCCTGGGTGTCGGCGTCACCACCGCCGCGGGCACCGCCACCCTCACCACCAGCCTGCTGCCGCTCGGGCTCAACGTCGTCACGGCCACCGTGATCGCCGCCACCACCACCTGCACCTGTATCGGCATCGCCGCCTCGATCGACATCACCGTCACCGCGTTGTCGGACTGTGTGGTCACGGTGACCTCCTCGCCCGCCAACCCGGCCTCGGGCCAGCCGGTGACCTTCACCGCCACCGTCACCTGCAACGGGGCACCAGTCGAAGGCGCGACGGTACTCTTCGCCTCCACCAGCGGGTCCCTGGGTGTCGGCGTCACCACCGCCGCGGGCACCGCCACCCTCACCACCAATCTGTTGCCGCTCGGGCTCAACGTCGTGACGGCCACCGTGATCGCCGCCACCACCACCTGCACCTGTATCGGCATCGCCGCCTCGGTGAACGTCACCGTCACCGCGCCGCAGAACTGCGTGGTCACGGTGACCTCCTCGCCCGCCAACCCGGCCTCGGGCCAGCCGGTGACCTTCACCGCCACCGTCACCTGCAACGGGGCACCCGTCACCGGCGCAACCGTCCTCTTCGCCACCACCAGCGGCTCCCTGGGCGTCGGCGTCACCACCGCCGCAGGCACCGCCACCCTCACCACCAGCCTGCTGCCGACCGGGCTCAACGTCGTCACGGCCACCGTCATCGCGGCCACCACCACCTGCACCTGCATCGGCATCGCCGCCTCGGTGAACGTCACCGTCACCGCGCCGCAGAACTGCGTGGTCACCCTGACCTCCAGCCCCGCCAACCCGGCCGCCGGACAGCCGGTCACCCTCACCGCCACCGTCACCTGCGGCGGCGCACCCGTCACCGGCGCAACCGTCCTCTTCGCCACCACCAGCGGCTCCCTGGGCGTCGGCGTCACCACCGCCGCAGGCACCGCCACCCTCACCACCAGCCTGCTGCCCGCCGGGGCCAACGTCGTCACAGCCACCGTGATCGCCGGCACCAGTACCTGCACCTGCATCGGCGTGGCCGCGACAGCGACCGTGAACGTCACCGCCGCGCAGAACTGCGCCGTCACCCTGACCTCCAGCCCCGCCAACCCGACCGCCGGACAGCCGGTCACCCTCACCGCCACCGTCACCTGCAACGGGGCACCCGTCGTCGGCGCCTCGGTACTCTTCGCCACCACCAGCGGCCCGCTCGGCATCGGCGTCACCAACGCGTCCGGCCAGGCCACCGCCACCACCACCACGCTGCCCGCCGGCAGCACCACGGTCACCGCCACCGTGCTCGCCGGTACCACCACGTGCACCTGCGTCGGTGTTGCCGCAACGGCGACCGTGACCGTCGGAGCCGCACAGAACTGCGCCGTCACCGTGACGTCCACGCCGGCCAAACCGACCGCCGGCCAGCCGGTGACCGTTACGGCCACCGTCACCTGCGGCGGCGTACCGGTCCCGGGCGCGACCGTGCTGTTCAGCACCACCAGCGGCCCGCTCGGCATCGGCCTCACCAACGCGTCCGGCCAGGCGAGCGTCATCACCAGCACGCTGCCGGCCGGCAGCACCACGGTCACCGCGACCGTGCTCACCGCCACCGGCAGCACCTGCAACTGCGCGGGTTCCTCCGGCACCGGAACCGTGACCGTGGGCGGGGCGACGGGGCTCACCGCGCACCCGGCCTGCTACCGGCTCAACGTCCCCCCGCTGCCCTGGGCCTTCGCCACTGCCACGTTCAGCGCGAGTGGTGCAACTCCCGGCGCGACGGTCACCTTCCACCTGAACGGAGCCGCCGGCCCGGTGGTATGCACCGCCGTCGCCGATGCGAGCGGGAACGCCAGCTGCACGGCGAACCTCACCGTCGGGCAGGTGCTTTCCTCCAGCTACACCGCGACCAGCGGCGGCGCCTCCTCGTCCAACACCCTGTCCATCTGCCTCACCTGAGGCGCGACCCCGGCTCGCACACCGCGGCCGGAAACGCCGTACCGCGGCCCACCTGAACCGGCCCGTCCGCCAAGGGAGTTGCCGAGCGGCACAGCACAGCAGTCGACGAAACAGTCGGCACGGCAGTCGGCACAGCAGTCGACGAAACAGCCGAACCGCCGACGAACCGCCGACGAACCGCCGACGAAACAGCCGGCAAAACGGCCGTCCCCCGTAGTGCAAGTACGGGGGACGGCCGCTGGACCCCAAGGATAGGCCCCGGGGGCACGGCGGTACGCCTGCCGGCCGACGGGGCCGTTGGCCCTCATCGCACAACGTCACAGAAGGAGCGGAACATGGGCTGCAATTGCGGCGGCGGTGCCCGCCCGACCGTCATCATCTACCAGCTGAACCTGCCCGATGGCACCGTGCGCCAGTACTACACCTGGCAAGAGGCCGACGCGGCCAACCAACGCGCGGGCGGCGTCGGCACCATCCTCGTCATCAATCAGTAGCGGCCGGCTGGGTCCCTTCACGGTGACGGGGTGGATCTCATGAGCCTTGTGGCGTTTCTCCTTTCCCTCGGCGCGACGTGCCGCATCACCAGATTCCTGACGAAGGACTCGCTCGCGGCGGGATTCCGTTCCTGGGTGGCCGGCCGCTTCGGCGACGATTCCAAACCCGCCTATCTGGTCAGCTGCAGCTGGTGTTCGAGCATCTGGGTGGCTGCCGTCATGGCCCCGCTCGGGCACTGTACCGGAGGGACAACCGGATTCCAGATCGTCGCGACAGCGTTGTCCCTCTCCTACCTCGCCGGGCTGGCTTCCCGGTGGCTCGATTGAGCGGTGGGGGTGGGGCCAGGCCGGATATCCAAAAAGATGCGGGAAAGGCCGAGGCGAGATCCCTATTCGTCACGCCTACGCACCACCCGCAGCGAAGTGAATCAGCGGCTTGATGATTCCGTCCTCTTTCGAGGCCATCATGGCAAAGGCCCGTTCGATCTCGTCGAAGCCGAATTCGTGCGTGGTCATCGGGGTGGGGTCGACCTTTCCGTTCTCCAGGAGCCGGAAGATCCGCCGGAGCCACCCCCGGCCACCGCGGTTGAACCCGGCGTAGACCTGCTTGTCGGACATGCCGTAGCCGAAGGGCTCCAGGGGATCCGCAGCGGCTCGTGCACCTCGTCGTGGTACCCGACGTTGGAGATACGGCCTCCCGGCTTGGTGACCCGGAAGGCCGCCTCCCAGGTCTGCGGGGTGCCAAGTGCCTCGATGGCGGCGTCGACCCCCTGGCCGTCCGTCAGCTCCATGATCCGCGCGACCGGATCGCACCGGGTGTGGTCGACGATCAGATCGGCGCCGAAGCGGCGGGCGAGTTCCTGGCGGGCGGGAACCGACTCGACGGCGATGACGAGGCCCGCGCCGAGCAGCCGGCAGCCGATCGTCGCCGACAGCCCGACCGCGCCCTGGGCAAAGACCGCGACGGTCTCGCCCAGGGCGAGTTCCGCGTGTTCGGCGGCCACGAACCCGGTGGAGAGCATGTCGGTGGCGTACAGCGCCTGGTGGTCGGAGAGCGAGGCGGGAATCGGGGCGAGGTTGGCCTCGGCGTTGTTGACGAGGAAGTACTCGGCGAGGTTCCCGTCCCGCCGGGTGGTGAATCTGGCGCCTCCCAGCATCCGCCCCTGGCACTGCGAGGAGAACCCGCGCTGACAGGAATCGCACTGGAAGCAGGGCGTGATCCCGCCCACCGCGACGCGCTCGCCCTCGGCCAGCCCTTCGACGGCCGACCCGAGCGCATGGACCACACCGACCGCCTCGTGCCCCAGCGTCACATCCGGCGCGACCGGCATCGCGCCCCTCATGGTGTGCACATCGGTGGTGCACACCATGGCGGCGGTGGTGCGCACCACCGCATCAGTGGGGCCCGGTTCGGGGACCGGCTTCTCGATGACGGCGACTTCCCCGACCCTCCGGAGAACGAAAGCCCTCACGTCTGCGTACCTGCCGTTCGGTGCGGGGAGCGAGCGGAGACCGCCGGCCGGCCCCGGACCGGGCTCCGGACCAGGCCCTGGCCGCTCCGGCCGTCCGTGCGGCGGCCCCGGAGCAGGGCCGTGCCGTGCTCGCGGATACGGATTCGGATATGGGTACGGGTGTGGGCGTGGGTGTGGCGCATGATCCGGGTGTGGCGCATGCCCTCGCTCTTCCCGCAGGGGAGGCCCGGCGGTGTGTCGGGGCGTCATCTTCCGCCCGTTCGGCCGACCGCCCGGTGGTCACCTGGCATGCGCGAGCAGCCGGTCCGCCTCACCGGTGCGCTGGTAGCGGACGCTGCTGCCGTCCCGCAACCGGATGAGCAGGCCCGCCCGGTGCAGGCGGGTGAGGTGGTACGAGACCGTGGACGGGCTGAGGTGGTGCACCGCGGCGAGGCGGGTGGTGGTGAACGGCCGGTCCAGGCTGGACAGCAGCATCAGCCGCGTATGGCCGAGAACTTCACTGAGTACCTCACCCGCGCGCTGCGGTGTCCGGGGCCGCCCGCCGCCGCTCCCGGCCGACCGCAGAGCCGGATAGACAAGGCAGAGGCGGTAGCCCGCACGGTGGTCCAGCGCCAGGAAGCAGCGGGTGGCCAGAGTGGACGGGACGAGGGCGATCTCCCGGTCGTACGCGGAGTTCAGCTCGGTGTCGTGGGCAACGCACAGGGTGCCGTCGCGATAGGAGACCGAGGGGTGGAGCGAGGCGAGGCCATGGGCCAGCCCCTGCTTGGCGATGACGCCCGCGCGACGGAGGATGTCCTCCTCCGCCCGTTCCTCGATCACCGGCCAGTGGGGCTCCAGGCAGAGCCGGAAGAACCGCTCGATCTCTTCCACGAACCGCTGGGTGAACCTGTCGTCCCCGCGCACCGCTGCCTCCTGAAGGGCCTGCAGCGCCCGGGCGCGGGGCCGGGACGTGGTGGACGACGGGGAGAGGGCCAGGTACCAGGCCTTCGCCTCGTCGTCGGGAACGGCCGGTACCGCCCGGCAGGGGACCGCACCGGACAGGCCGTCCGGCGCGGAACCGTGGACGGCGGCGGGCACGGTTTCCCCGCTGTCACCCAGCAGATGGGAAAGGAACTGCAGCCGCTTCCACAACCGCGGGTCACGGGCCGTCCGGGCCCACGGGGGCTCTCCCGGCAGGGTGTGGGGCGCGAACCATCCGTGCTGTATCGCCGTCACGGTCTCCATCATGGGCGAGACCGCAAAGCGGATTGATCCCAGAGCCCGCATACTCAATTTCATCCGGATCACCGGCAACTCCCCCGTAAATCCATGCGGTGCGCCACGACACACGCCGTACGTCATACGCCATACGTCACAGTTCGCGCATCACAGTTCGCGCATCACGGTTCACGCGTCACACATCCCACGTGAACACGTCACGCATCTCACGTCACGCCCATTCGAACCTCATCGAATGGCCTTCCACGCATCCGTGGCTGCCTCTTGAATCGAGCTTATAGCGGGGAACGGCCCCGCACTCACGGGAGGAACAATGCGGATGATGCGCAAGGCGATTCTGAGCGCCGG
Source organism: Streptomyces sp. Edi2 (assembly GCF_040253635.1). Lineage (NCBI taxonomy): Bacteria > Bacillati > Actinomycetota > Actinomycetes > Kitasatosporales > Streptomycetaceae > Streptomyces > Streptomyces sp. Edi2. Next base: position 2,782,261 of record NZ_JBEJGX010000003.1, read on the forward strand.
TGCCATGTCACTGAGCGTCATGGCTCTGATCGGCTTCAGTCCGGTCGCTCATGCCGATAACGGCGCGTGCCCGAAGAACAGCTTCTGTCTGTTCGAGCACGACAACTACCTGGGCGGGCGGGCCGTGTTCCACAAGACCACCAGGCACCTGGGAAATCACAAGTTCGACAATGGCACCACGGTGGGCGACAACGCGAGCTCAATGATCAACAACATGGGCGTGGCCGTGGGGCTCTATCAGGACGGCGACTGCACGGGTAGGCACTACAACGCCCGCAGGGAAAGCACCGATGGAGACTTCAGCAACAACGGCTTCGACAACAAGGCCAGCTGCCTCGTCGTCAGCTAGGGCTTTTCCTCTGGATCACCTCACTGACCCGGTCGGTGAGGTGATCCGAAGGAGCGCGGGCCTCGGCCTGCACGGCGGCGACTGGCGGGGCGGCGGGTGACCGTGACATCGGCCGGTGCAGCAGCGGCCGATCCGCCCCCCCGCCCGAGCGGCACCGACCGGCTGAGCAGCACCGACCGGCTCTTAGAACTCTCTTAACCCCGCTGACTATTCACTCAGGTATGAAATCCCACCTCCCCACGACCACGGGGCGACGCCCCCGTGCCACCCGCGTCCTCGCCGCCTCCCTCGCGCTCACCGCGACCACCCTTGGAGTCGCCGGATGTGACAGCGCGGCCGCCGGCACCCTGGAGGGCAGCCGCCTCTCGCTTCCCGTCGCGGGCGGCACGGCCGTCGTCGACACCGCCTCGCTGGCCGTGAACGCACACACCGAGGACGGGCGGCAGCTGGTGCTGTCGGCTCCGGCCGGCGGCGGGCTCGGGAAGCCGGGGCCGGTGACCCGTACGGCCGAAGGGGCGCGCTGGAGCTACCCCGACAAGGGGCTGAAGGTGACGGCGAGTGCGGAGCGCGGGCGGCTGCGGATCAGGCTGCGGGCGGACCGCGACGGGTCGGTCAACTGGCCGGTGACCGGCACCGACCGGGCCGCCTCCGCCGTGCAGGTCCCGCGCGGCGAGGGGCTGGACATCCCGGTGAAGGACGCCTTCTGGAACGCCGGTCCCGAGAAGGGCGGGCTGGCCGGCAGCACCGTCGACATGGGCGAGGGCCTGTCCATGCCCCTGTGGGGCTACTCCATGGGCGGGGCGAGCGGTGGCGGGGCGAGCGGCAAGGGCACGGAGAGCGGCAAGGGCGGGCGCGGCGTCAGCTACCTCACCCCCACCGACCTCGGCACCTCGCTGCAGTTCGCCTCCACCGGCGGGCGGCTGCGCACCACGGCCCAGCACGCCTTCGACGCCGATGAGGGCACCCGCGACTACGAGGTCTCCTTCGCGCTCACCGACGGCAACCCGGTCGCCTCCGCCACCGACTACCGCTCCTACCTCTCGCAACACGGCCAACTCGGCAGCCTGCGCAAGAAGATCGAGCAGAACCCGGCCAACGGCAAGCTGCTGGGCGCGTTCCACGCCTATGTGTGGGGCGATGCGCGCACCGCCGCCGGGGTGGACAAGCTGAAGAAGCTGGGCGTGGACCGGATGTGGCTCGGTTACGACGCCGGCCCCGGCCCGATGAACGCGCAGGCGGTGCGGGCCGCCAAGAAGGCGGGCTACCTCGTCGGCCCGTACGACACCTTCGCCAACGGCCAGGAGCCCAAGGGCGCCGACAGCCCCACCTCCGTCTGGCCGGGCCGGGTCTATCCCGACTTCTGCGTCCGCAAGGCCGACGGCACCCCGAAGACGGGCTTCGGCAACCGCGGCTGCTACCTCAGCTCGCGTGCCTTCGAGAACGCCGAGCCGGTCAAGCACTACCTCGCCGACCGCACCCGGCAGATGGTCGCCAACGGCGCGGACAGCTACTTCCTCGATGTGGACGCGACGGGAGAGGTGTTCCGCGACCACGGCAAGGGCCATGAGATGACCAAGGCCGAGGACCGCGCGTACCGCCTGGCCCGGATGCAGCGGCTGTCGAAGAACCTCGTCCTCGGCTCGGAGAGCGCCCAGGCGTGGGCCAACCGGGTGCTGGCCTACAACCACGGCGCGCTCACCCCGGTCGACGACGGCCTGTGGAAGCTGGAGAAGGACCGGAAGACATGGGGCGGCTACTACCCGGAGAAAGCCCCCACCGCCTTCTTCAAGCCGGTGCAGCTGCCCCGCACGATGGCCACCGCCATGTACGACCCGAAGTACCGCGCGCCGCTCTACGAGACCGCGCTGCACGGCTCGCTGGTCAACGCCGAGCGCTGGGAGCTGTCGTACGAGAAGCTGCCGGCCCAGAAGACCACCAGGGCGCTGCTGGCGATGCTCTACAACACCCCGCTCAACTACGTCCTCGACGGCCCCACGATCGACAAGAACGGGCCGGAGCTGGCCGCGCTGCAGAAGTACTTCTCGCCGCTGCACCGCGCCGCGGGTACCGAGCAGCTGACCTCGTTCCGGTGGCTGACCGGTGACCGTACGGTCCAGCGCACGGTGTTCGGCAACGGCAAGCTGACCGTGACCGCCAACTTCGGCAGCAAGGCCGTGGACGGGCTGCCGGGCGGCTGCGTGGACGCCAAGCTGTCGGGCGACAAGCAGCCGCGGCGGCTGTGCCCGGCGCAGCTGAACGGCTCGAAGGGCTGAACGGCGGAATGGCTGCAAGCTGAACGACTGAACGGCTCAATAGTTGAACGACTGAACGGTTGAAGGGCTGAAGGGCTGAAGGCTTGATCAGCGGTGGGGGCCGCCGCCCTTACACGGCCGCGGCCCCCACACGGGCGGTGCAGTCACACGGGCGGTGCCGCCACCCGGCCGCCGCCCTCACACGGCCGCGCCCCCGCCACTGAGGGCAGCGTTCCGCCCGGGAAACAGTGCAGATGCGGGCGGGTAACAGCCACGCCGCAGGCTGAGTGGCATGACCTCGATGCCGCCGCACCCCGATGCCACGCCGGACGCCGCACCCGGCACCCCCACCCTCGTCCTCATCGGCCACGGCATGGTCGGCCAGCGCTTCCTGGAGGAGCTGGCCGACCGCGGTGTCACCGAGCGGACGCGGGTGGTCGTGCTGTGCGAGGAGCCCCGCCCGGCCTACGACCGCGTCCAGCTCACGTCGTACTTCGCCGGCCGCACCCCGGACGACCTGAGCCTGGCCGATCCGGACTTCATGGCCCGGCACGGCATCGAACTGCACCTCGGCGACCCGGCCACGGCCGTGGACCGCACCACCCGTACGGTCACCGCCCGCTCGGGCCGGACCGTCCGCTACGACGCGCTGGTGCTGGCCACCGGCTCGTACCCCTTCGTGCCGCCGGTGCCGGGCAAGGACAGCACGGGCTGTTTCGTCTACCGCACCATCGAGGACCTACTCGCCATCGAGGAGTACGCCGAGAACGCCCGCACCGGTGTGGTGGTCGGCGGCGGACTGCTCGGCCTGGAGGCGGCCGGGGCGCTCAAGGGGCTCGGGCTGCGCACCCACATCGTGGAGTTCAGCCCGCGGCTGATGGCCCTCCAGGTCGACGAGGGCGGCGGCCGGGCACTGCGGCGCACCGTCGAGGGGATGGGGCTGGAGGTGCACACCGGCGTCGGCGGCAAGGAGATCGTCGCGGACGGGGCGGGCGCGGTCACCGCCATGGGCCTGTCCGACGACTCCCGTATCGACACCGACCTGGTGGTCTTCTCCGCCGGTGTCCGCCCCCGCGACCAGCTCGCCCGGGACTGCGGGCTGCCGGTCGGCGAGCGGGGCGGCATCGTCATCGACGAGCAGTGCCGCACCGATGACCCCGCCGTGTATGCGATCGGCGAGTGCGCGCTGGCCGCGGACGGCCGGGTCTACGGGCTGGTCGCCCCGGGCTACGACATGGCCCGGGTGGCGGCCGCCACCATCGACGGGCAGCTCGGAAGCGACACCGCCCGGTTCGGGGGCGGCACCGGGGAGCCCGCCGGCTTCACCGGCGCGGACCTGTCCACCAAGCTGAAGCTGCTCGGCGTGGACGTCGCGTCCTTCGGCGACGCACACGGCACCACGGACGGCTGCCTGGACGTGGTCTACGCCGACTCCCGCAGCGGCGTCTACAAGAAGCTGGTGATCGGCGCCTCCGGCGAGCTGCTGGGCGGTGTGCTGGTCGGCGACGCCGACGCGTACGGGATGCTGCGGCCGCTGACCGGCACCGTTCCGCCGCTGGCGCCCGAGCAGCTGGTGCTGCCCGCCGGGGTCGCGGCCGAGGGCGGCGGCGCGCTCGGCCTGTCCGCGCTGCCGGACGACGCGGTGCTGTGCAACTGCCACAACGTGACCAAGGGGACGGTCAGGGCGGCGGTCACCGAGCACTCCTGCGGCACCCTCCCCGAGGTCAAGAAGTGCACCAAGGCCGGTACCGGCTGCGGCAGTTGCGTCAAGTCGCTGACCGCCGTGATGAACGACGAGCTGGCCGCGTCCGGCGTCAGTCTCGACACCGGTCTGTGCGGCTGCTTCCCGCACACCCGCGCCGAGCTCTACGAGATCGTCCGTACCCTGCGGCTGACGAGCTTCGCGGCGCTGCTGGACTCGCACGGCCGCCCGGAGGCACGGAACGGCGACGGCTGCGAGATCTGCAAGCCCACCGTCGGCTCGATCATCGCCTCCCTCGCGCCAGCCGTCGGCGCCGACGGCTATGTCCTCGACGGGGAGCAGGCCGCCCTCCAGGACACCAACGACCACTTCCTCGCCAACCTCCAGCGCAACGGCTCGTACTCCATCGTGCCACGCATCCCCGGCGGGGAGATCACGCCGGAGAAGCTGATCGTCATCGGCGAGGTGGCCCGCGACTTCGGCCTCTACACCAAGATCACCGGCGGCCAGCGGATCGACCTGTTCGGTGCCCGGGTCGACCAGCTCCCGCAGGTGTGGGCCCGGCTGGTGGCGGCCGGCTTCGAGTCGGGGCACGCGTACGGCAAGGCGCTGCGCACCGTGAAGTCGTGCGTCGGCCAGACCTGGTGCCGCTACGGCGTCCAGGACTCGGTCCGTATGGCCATCGAACTGGAGCTGCGCTACCGGGGCCTGCGCTCCCCGCACAAGCTGAAGTCCGCGGTCTCCGGGTGCGCGAGGGAGTGCGCGGAGGCCCGCGGCAAGGACTTCGGCGTCATCGCCACCTCCAACGGCTGGAACCTGTACGTGGGCGGCAACGGCGGCGCCGATCCGCGCCACGCCGACCTGCTCGCCCAGGACCTGGACGACGCCGGGCTGATCCGCCTGATCGACCGCTTCCTGATGTTCTACATCCGCACCGCCGACCGCCTGGAGCGCACCTCGGCCTGGCTGGAGCGGATCGAGGGCGGCCTCGACCACGTACGGGATGTCGTCGTGCACGACTCCCTGGGGCTGTGCGACGAGCTGGAGGCCCTGATGGCGGCCCATGTCACCCACTACCGCGACGAGTGGGCCGAAACCCTCGCCGATCCCGAACGGCTGGCCCGCTTCGTGTCCTTCGTCAATGCGCCCGGCGCACCGGATCCGTCCGTCCGCTTCGTACCCGAGCGCGACCAGGTCAAGCCGGATCTGACGCTGCTGGCCGGCCCCACTCTGCCCGTTCGCACCCTGGAAGGGACGTCCGTCTGATGACCACCGCACTCACCGCCCTCGCCCCCATTGCCCACCCCGGGGCCGTCGCCGCGGCCGCCACGGCCGCCACAGCCACTGCATCCGCCACAGCCGCCACGGCCGGTACAGCCGGTACAGCCGGTACAGCCGGTACAGCCGCCACGGTTGAGATCCGCTGCCCCCAGGGCTGGGTCGCGGTGTGCACGATGGACGACCTCACCCCGGGGCGCGGGGTCGCCGCCCTCCTTCCGGACGGCACCCAGGCCGCGCTCTTCGCCGACCGCGCCGGGCAGGCCTATGCGATCGCCAACCGCGATCCGTTCACCGGCGCCCAGGTCCTCTCCCGTGGCTTGACCGGCTCGGCCGACGGCCGGGCATTCGTGGCATCGCCGCTGCTCAAGCAGCGTTTCGACCTGGCGTCGGGGGACTGCCTGGACGACCCGGAGGTCGCGGTGGCGGCCTATCCCGTACGGACGCGGGGCGGGGAGCGCGACTGCTGAGACCTGCCCCTCCCTACCCATGAGCGCATGGGCGCCCGAGCACATGGGGCCTGAGTGCACGGGGGCCTGAGCACACAGGGGCCTGAGCACATGGGGGCCCGAGCACACGGGATCACAGGCGCAACCCAGCGGTTGCACCTCCTGTCGTCACGTGCAACCATCAGGTAGCACGTAAGCACCGGAAGGGCACGACAGGAGGAGCACCCCATGAGCACCGACAGCGATCAGCACAAGGACAGCGGCGGGGGCGGCGCAGGTGGCGCAGGCGACACCAACGACCGCATCGAGCGGGAGATCAGCATCGCCGCACCCGTGGAGCGCGTCTGGGCCGTGCTCACCGAGCCGGAGCACGTCGGCTCGTGGTTCGGCCAGGGCGAGCCGGCGCCGGTCGACCTGCGGCCGGGCGGGATCATGGAGCTCGACCACGGTGAGTACGGCCAGTTCCTGACCAAGATCGTGAAGGTGGACCCGCCGCACCACTTCTCGTACCGCTGGGCCAGCGCGCACCCCGGCGAGGTGGCGGTCGAGGGCAACTCCACCCTCGTCGAATTCACCCTCACCCCGGAGGGCGACGGCACCCACCTGCGCGTGGTGGAGAGCGGATTCGCCGGCCTCCGCATCCCCGAGGACCGCAGGAAGACCGCCGGGTACGAAAGCCACTCCGCAGGCTGGTCCGGCCAGGTGGAGAACATCCGGCGGTACGCGGAGCAGCTCGCGGCATGACGAGGGCCGGAGAAGCGGGCGGGGGGCCGGGCCGGGGCGTTGGCCAGGACTCGGGAGGGGGCGGCGGCGGTCCGGGCTCGCATGTGGACGCCGGCCAGGGCTCGGGCGTTGGCCAGGGCTCGGGGGCGGGCTCGGGCGTTGACCGGGGCTCTGGCCAGGGTTCCGGCTCGGACGCCGTGGCGGAGGTCTTCTCCGCGCTGGCGGACCCGACCCGCCGCCGGATACTCGACGCCCTCGCCGCGCACGGCGAGGCGACCGCCACGGTCCTGGCAGCCGAACTGCCGGTCAGCCGCCAGGCCATCGTCAAACACCTGGGGATCCTGGACCGCGCCGGTCTGGTCGCCGGCCACCGGGAGGGCAGGGAAGCGCGCTACCGGGTCATACCGGAGCGGCTGGGGGTCACCGCCCGGTGGATGGACCGGGTGGCCGCCGCCTGGGACACCCGCCTCTCGGCGATCAAGCGCCTCGCCGAGGAGGAGTGATCACGGACGCGACGCCCGGGGCAGAGGGAGGGCGGACGGGGAGGACGTAAGACGGACAGGGGACGGACAGCCCTCCTCCGGCCTTCCTCCAGCCCTCTCCGGTCCCGGCCGCCCCACCCACGTACTCTGGTCGCCCCCGTACGGAGGAGCACAGGCGTGACCCGGTGGAACACCAGCCACATCGCCGACCAGACCGGCCGCTCGGCGGTCGTCACCGGCGCCAACAGCGGACTCGGCTACGCCACGGCGCGTGAACTGGCCCGCGCCGGCGCCCGCGTACTGCTGGCCTGCCGCAACGAGGCACGGGGCATGGCCGCCCTGGACCGGCTGCGGTCCGATGTCCCCACCGCCGAGGCCGAGTTCCGGCCCCTCGACCTGGCCGATCTCTCCTCCGTACGGGACTTCGCCGCCGCCCTCGACGACTTCGACGGCGACCGCCTCGACCTGCTCATCAACAACGCCGGCGTGATGGCATTGCCGTACCGGACCACCGCCGACGGCTTCGAGATGCAGTTCGGCACCAACCATCTCGGCCACTTCGCACTGACCGGGCTGCTGCTGCCCAAGCTGCTCGCCACGCCCGGCGCCCGGGTCGTCACCGTCTCCAGCATGCTGCACGCCCTCGCCGACCTCGACTTCACCGACCTCAACAGCGCGCGCTCCTACCGCCGCTGGATCGCGTACAGCCGCTCCAAGGGCGCCAACCTGCTCTTCACCCACGAACTGTCCCGGCGGCTGGCCGCGGCCGGCTCCCAGGTCGTCGCGGCCGCCGCGCACCCCGGATACGCCTCCACCAATCTCATGACCGCCGGCGTCCGCATGGAGGGCCGCACCTCCGCCGAGCGGATCATCGACTTCGGGACGGGCCTCGTCGCCCAGTCCCCGGACGGCGGTGCCCTGGGTACCCTCTGCGCGGCCACCGCGCCCCATATGCGGCCCGACTCCTTCATCGGTCCGCGCAACGGGCTGCGCGGCGCCCCCGTCCAGTCCTTCCGCGCCCCCTGGACCAGGAAGGACGCCAACGGCGAGCGCCTGTGGGCCGCATCGGAGGAGCTCACCGGTGTCCGCTACGACTTCTCGCGCCCGGCTGCGGCATTCTGAACGAGCGGTACGGCACAGACCGGCACGGCACAGACCGGCACGGCACAGGCCGGCACGGCACAGGCCGGCACGGCGCAGACCGGCACCGCCGACCGCACCACCCCGCGTCAAGACCCCGTGAAGAACACCCCGTTGCCCGCCAGGAGGCCGCCAAGGCCGTGGGCGGCGGCCGCTCTGCCCCGCACGCTGGCCTGGTCCCACACGGTGCCGCACGGAGGTACGACGCACAATGCCGATGGTGTCCCGGCCCGATGGCCGGCCCGAGGAACCGCCGGATACCGCCACCGGCACCCTCAGCACCCGACCGGGTGCCGGCCGCAGCGGCTCCGGAGCCGGATCCGGAGCCGGCCATGCCACCACCGACCGCCTCACCGGCCGCCCCGATAACCGCACGGCTGCCACACCTGCCGCGAGCGCCACGCCCACCACACCCGCCAGACCCGCCACACCCGCCACACCCGCCACACCCGCCACGACTGACGAACCCGACACGACTGACGAACCCGACACGACTGACGAACCCGACACCCGCCACCGGCTCACCACACTCCAGGGCCTGGCCGCCCTCTCGCCCGATGCCATGGCGTCCGTCGCCTACGGCCCCGAGTCGATCGTGCTGGTCCTGGCCGCGGAAGGCAGCTACGGCCTCGGTTTCCCCCTCCCCGTTACCCTCGCCATCGCCGCGCTGGGGGAAGAGCTCGCGAGGGGAAGGGCTCGCGAGGGGGACGTGAGGGGAAACGACCCGTGATGCGGAACTGCTCACTTCTCACTTCTCACTGCTCACCGCTCGTGACACGGAACTGCTCGTGGTGACGCTCCGTTGTCAGTGGTGCGTCCTACCGTGAGGTCATGAACCCCGCGAACCCCGCCATGGATTACGAAGGTCACTGCGCCGCCATCGTCGACCAGGCCACACTGCTGGCGTCCTGCCTCACGGAGCAGGACGCCGACCTGACGACCACCGTCCCCTCCTGCCCCGACTGGAACCTCGCCCAGCTGCTCCGTCATCTGGGCGAGGCCCATCGCTGGGTCGAGGACCTGGTACGGACCCGGGCGACCGAACCCCCGCCCGAGACCGCCCTCCGCGTCCTTCCCCGCGACACCACCCAGTCCCCCGCCGAGGCCGCCGCCTGGCTCACCGAAGGTGCCCGGCGCCTTGCGGACACGCTGCGCTCCACGGACCCCGGCACCGAGATCTGGACCCCGCTCCCCTCCGGCTCCCCGCGCTTCTTCGCCCGCCGCATGGCCCACGAGACGGTCATGCACCGCGCCGATGTCACGCTCGCGCTCGGCAGCGACTTCACCGTCGACCAGCACCTCGCCCTCGACACCGTCGACGAATGGATGGAACTCGGCTCCCTCCCCGAGATGTTCGACTTCCATCCCGACCGGCGCGAACTCCTCGGCCCCGGCCGCACCCTCCACTTCCACGCCACGGACACCCCGCCGGAAGCCGCCGCCGACTGGCTCGTCGACCTCACCGGCGACACCCTCGCCTGGCGCCGCGCCCAGGAACCAGCCGCCGTCTCCATCCGCGCGCCCCTGACCGACCTCCTGCTCCTCATCTACGGCCGCACCCCCGCCGACGACACCGCCTTCGAGATCACCGGCGACGCGGAACTGCTGGAGTTCTGGCTGGCACGGGTGCTGTTCGGCTGAGAACCGGGGTCCCGGCCGGCCCCGCCTCACCTCGCCCCACTCACCTCGCCCCACCCCGGAGACGAACCGATCAGGCCGCCGGTGCGTGGATTAAGTTGACCTCGCCCACAGGCACCGGCCCACCCGAACCAACCCACCCGAGGAGAGAGCCCCATGACCGAGTCCGACCGTCCGGGCAGCACTCCCGGCCTGCCACCCACGCCTCCCCCGTACCGTCCGCGGCTCGGCCCTGAGCCCCTGCCGACGAACGAGGCCGAGGCCCTGGCGATCGGCCGGAAACACTTCCCCGAGGTCGGTTCGCCCGGCGGTCCTTCCGGCCTCTTCGTCCATGAATTCGACATCGGCTACCTGATCCACGCGAGCTGGCCGCGCCCCGAGGACCCCACCGCCCCTCCCGCGGAGCCCGGTGGCAGCAACGTCATCATCTCCAAGATCGACGGCGAGGTGTCGAACGTACCCAACTTCCCACCGGAGTCGGCGGTGAAGCTCTATTACAGGGTCTACCGCCCGAACGAGGTCCGCCGGAACGACGTCTGACCCCGGCGTGGCTGCCCGCCGGAGTGACCTGGCGCTGCGCGTATCAAGGCACTTCTTCCATCCCGGCAGCCGCCCCCGCCCTGGTCATCGGTATGAAGGCCCGCCGGCAGCGGCAACGGCTTCCGTGCCGGGCCCCGGGCGAGTCGCCCACGTAAGCACCGCACCGAACAGAAGAGAGACGGCCATGCCACAGGACACCCCCACACCACCGGCCACCCCCGAGGACGCACTCGCCATCGTCCGTAGCCGCTATGCCGAGCCCAAGCTGCCGGACGGCTCCCCCGCCCCCCTGCGCGTCCACGAATTCGACGTCGGCTACCTCGTGTACGCCGCCTCCCCCCGTACACCCGACGCATCCGGCCCCCCGCAGCCGGCCCCGCCCGGCGGGTCAAAGATCATCGTGGCCAAGGACACCGGCGAAACCGTCACCGTGCCCAACTTCCCCACCGAGACAGCCATCGAGCTGTACCGCAAGCAGCGGCAGGCCCATTCGTAACGGGCGGCAGCGGGCCCTCGGGCTTCCGGGCTGCCGGGCTGCCGGACTCCCGGATAGGCCCCGGCCCCGCTCCCTCAAGTCACTCATCCGCCCAACAGATCCCTCAACAGCCCGTCCCTGACCGGTCCCCAGCCGCGACCCAGCCCTCTCTGCTCCCCTCCCCTCCTTTCCCAGCCCCGTTTCGTGCAGATGCCATGCGCGCTTCACAGTCGTGCGGCAGAGTGGACGGTCGCACCGTCGGTGATCGATGATCACCGGTAGGTTACGAGCGCAGGGGGCGACGTGCCATGACGGAGATCGACAGGCGGCGGTTGCTGGCGGCCGGCGGCGGGGTGGCCCTTGCCGCGGGACTGACGGCGGCATGCGGGTCCAACACCGGGCGGGGCGGCGGTGGTTCGGGGCCCGCGATCAGTCAGTGGTACCACCAGTACGGGGAGCCCGGGACCCAGCAGGCCGTGAAGCGGTACGCCGCCGCGTACAAGAAGGCGAACGTCTCCGTGCAGTGGCGGCCGGGTGACTACGACCGGCAGACGGCGGCTGCGCTGCTCACCGACTCGGGGCCGGACGTCTTCGAGGTCAACGGGCCGCTGCTGGACCAGATCCAGGGCGGCCAGGTCGTCGATCTGACCGCCGAAGTCGAGCCGGTGAAGGACGACTTCAACCAGGCCGTGCTGGCGCCGAAGATCTGGCAGGACAAGATCTGGGGCATCCCGCAGGTCGTCGACATGCAGCTGCTGTACTACCGCAAGAGTCTGCTGAAGAAGGCCGGGGTGCGGCCTCCGCAGACGCTCGACGAGCTGGTGGACGGGGCGAAGAAGCTCAGCGGCAAGAAGGCCAAGGGGCTGTTCCTCGGGAACGACGGCGGGGTGGGGGTGCTCGGCGGGACTCCGTTGTTCGCCGCCGGGCTGAGCCTGATCGGCCCGGACGGCAAGGTCGGGTTCGACGATCCGGCCGCGGCGCGCACCCTGGGCAAGATCCGGCAGCTGTACGCGGACAAGTCGTTGCTGCTCGGTGCGCCCACGGACTGGTCCGATCCGGCCGCCTTCATCCAGGGGCTGACCGCGATGCAGTGGTCGGGGCTGTGGGCGCTGCCGCAGATCAAGAAGGCGCTGGGGGACGACTTCGGGGTGCTGCCATTCCCGAAGGACGGGAGCGGAGGGAAACCCTCCGTACAGGTCGGTGCCTATGGCTCCGCGGTCAGTGCGCGGAGCAAGCGCAAGGCGGAGGCCAAGGCCTTCGCGAAGTGGCTGTGGGTGGACCGCACCGACTACCAGCAGGACTTCGCACTGTCGTACGGATTCCATATCCCGGCGCGGATCTCACTGGCGAAGAAGGCCCAGCAGCTGCAGTCAGGACCGGCGGCGGACGCGGTCCGGCTCTCGACCGATCACGGCTACGCCGAGCCGCTGTTGTGGACGACCGCGGACCGTACCGCCTATCAGGACGCGCTGAGCCGGATCATCAAGGACGGCGCCAACCCGGAGAGCGAGCTGAAGGCCGTGGTGCGCAAGGTCAACGCCGAGCTCCAGCGGGTCAAGAAGAAGTGACCGCGGGCGGGACCGAAGAAGCGGTCACAGACGTACCAGCTCCGCGGGCCGCGGCGGGTCCGGAAGCCGGGCCCCGTTCGCCCGGCGCCCGTTTGTTCGGCCCGCAGCGGCGGAACCTCTGGTTCTGGGTCTTCGTCGGGCCGTTCGCGATCGGGCTCGGGCTGTTCACCTACGTACCGTTGGTGTGGAGCGTCTACCTGAGCTTCTTCGACGCGCACAACACCGTCAGTCCGGCCGGCTCGGACTTCGTCGGGCTGGGCAACTACGCCGCGATGCTGAGCGATCCGGCGTTCCTCGGCAGCCTGGGCACCTTCGCCCTGTTCACGGTGTTCATCGTGCCGGCGACCTATGCGCTGTCGCTCGCGCTGGCGCTGATGGTGAACCGGCTGCGCTGCGCCCAGGCGTTCTTCCGGTCGGTGTTCTTCCTGCCGACCGCCTGCTCCTATGTCGTCGCATCGGTGATCTGGAAGCTGTCGGTCTTCAACGGAGTCCGGTTCGGACTGGCCAACACCGTGCTGGGATGGTTCGGCGCGGATCAGACGGCCTGGCTGTCGACGACCCATCCGCCCTGGTACTGGCTGGTCCTCGTGACCGTACGGCTGTGGCTGCAGGCCGGGTTCTACATGATCCTGTTTCTGGCCGGGCTGCAGCGGATCTCACCCCAGCTGTACGAAGCGGCGGCGATGGACGGGGCGCGTCCTGGCTGGCAGGTCTTCCGGTACATCACCTTTCCGCAGTTGCGCGCCACGTCCGTGGCCGTGGTGCTGCTGCTGGTGATCAATGCGTTCCAGGCGTTCGACGAGTTCTACAACCTGCTGAGCGATGCCCGCGGCTATCCGCCCTACGCCCGGCCGCCCTTGGTCTATCTGTATTACACGGCGCTCGGACAGGACCAGAACCTCGGGCTGGGCAGTGCGGGTGCGGTGATCCTGGCGCTGATCATCGCGGTGGCGACGGTCGTCCAGGCCCGCTGGTTCGGCCTCGGCCGCAAGGAGGAGTGAGCACCGATGCATGACGCGCTGACCAGAGCCGGGCGCGCGCTGCGGGTCGTCACCGTGATCACCCTCGCGCTGCTGTTCCTCATCCCCTTCTACCTGCTGGTGCGGAACGGGCTGGCCACCGAACGGGAGATCACGGCCCCCGACTGGACGTTCTTCCCGCACGAGCTGCAGTGGTCGAACCTCACCGAGGTCTTCCGGGATCCGAACCTCCCCCTGGGGCGAGCGCTGCTCAACTCCACACTGATCGCCGTGTCGACGACCATCGGCACGGTGGTGACGGCCTCGCTCGCCGGGTACGGCCTGGCCCGGATCCCCTACCGGCACGCCAATGTCGTCTTCTACGCGATCCTGGGGACGCTGATGGTCCCGGCGGCCGTGACGTTCGTGCCGAGCTTTGTGCTGGTCTCGACGCTCGGATGGATCTCCACCCTGCGGGGTCTGGTCATTCCGACGCTGTTCAGCGCGTTCGCCTGCTTCATCTTCCGGCAGTACTTCCTGGGCTTCCCCAAGGAACTGGAGGACGCGGCACGGGTCGACGGGCTCGGCTACTGGCGGACGTACTGGCGCATCGTGGTGCCCAATGCCCGGCCGGTCTTCGCCGCCGTCGCCACCATCGTCTTCATCGGCGCCTGGAACGCGTTCCTGTGGCCACTGGTGATCGGGCAGGACCAGGAGGCCTGGACGGTGCAGGTGGCGCTGTCGACGTTCACCACCGCGCAGAACCTCAATCTGCACGAGCTGTTCGTGGCCGCGGCGGTCTCGATCGCCCCGTTGGTGGTGGTCTTCCTGCTGCTCCAGCGGTACATCGTGGCGGGGGTGGAGCGCAGCGGGATCGACGACTGAGGGACGGCCGACGGATTACTGAGGGACGGCCGGCGGACTCTGAGGAACGGCCGAAGGATTGAGGCCGTCCGCCCGAGGGGGTACGGTGCGTGGCATGAGCACGCATCCGACCGTCCGTGAGGTGGCGCCGCGCGAGAGCGGCCCCCACGGCGAGTGCGCGCCCCGCGGCCTGAGCTTCCTGCGCCGCCGCGGCCGGGTGGGATCTCCCCCGGCCGGTTGTTTCTGTACGGCCTGACGGCTTCCCGCGGTGATGGTCCCGCAGCAACGGGTCTCCTGCACTGACGGGTTCAGGCTCCGTCGGGTTCAGGCACTGACGGGTTCAGGCGCTACGGGCTTCTGCTCTGACGTGCAGCGGGCAGTGGTCCGTCCGTCCGACGACCGCGTCCGCCATGGCCGCACCACGCTCCCCGACCAGGCACCTGGCTCCCTTCCTTCTCTCCCCCATCCCCCTTCTCCCCCTCTCCCCTTCTCCCCCTCTCCCCTTCTCCCCTTCTCTCGTTCAGGAGGATCAGTTGACGACGCTCGCCGATTCCGCGGCTTCCCTCGCCCCCGTGACCACCCCCGTCCTGCGCCCCCATCGCATCCCCGCCGACGGCCTGTACGAAGGGCACCGCGTCCTGCGCCGCACTCCCGACGGCTGGGAGGACCGGCCGTACGAGCGCTTCGAGGTCGTGCCGCAGGCGGCCACCATCGGGGCCGAAATCCGTGGGCTGGACCTGTCCCGCCCGCTGTCCGGCGGCCTGCGCGTGGAGTTGAACCGGGCGTTGCTGGAGTGGAAGGTGCTGTTCTTCCGCGGGCAGCATCTGAGCTCCGCGGCGCAGCGTGAATTCGCTCGCAATTGGGGTGAGCTGGAGACCAACCCGTTGCTGGCGCGGGGCGATGCGAAGGATGTGGTGCGGTTCGACAAGGCGGCCGGCGGGGTCCCGACGTTCGAGAACGTATGGCACACGGATGTCACGTTCCGCGAACGTCCGGCCCTGGGTGCGGTGTTGCAACTGCGGGAGGTGCCGCCCGCGGGCGGAGACACGATGTGGGCCGATATGGCCGCGGCATACGACAATTTGCCTCCGGAAATCCGGGCGCAGGCCAATGGGGCGCGGGCGGTGCACGACTATCTCCCGGGTTTCGCGCGCTTCTACTCCGCCGTTCAACTGGCGCCATTTCAGGAGGAGTTCCCGCCGGTCGAGCATCCGGTGGTGCGCAGACACCCGGAGACCGGGCGGCGGATGCTGTTCGTCAACGCCTCCTTCACCACCCGGATCGTGGGTCTGGCCGAGGCGGAGAGCGACCGGCTGTTGCGCGTGTTGTTCCAGCAGGCGCAGGTGCCGGAGTTTCAGGTGCGGTGGCGCTGGCAGGCGGGGGACCTCGCGTTCTGGGACAACCGTGCCACCCAGCACTATGCGGTGAACGACTACGGGACGCATCGCCGGGTCGCCGAACGGGTCGCCATCGCGGGCGACCGTCCCTACTGATCGCGGGCCTTGCGCATCTGCCGCCCCTCAGGATGCACCCGAGGGGCGGCAGCGCCGCCCGGGAGGACCACAGGGCCGCCGACAGGACCGCAGGGCCGCCCGGCAGGACGGCACGGCGCCCCGGGCGCGCGGCACGGCGTACCTCACGCGCCCGCCGGCGTACCCGGCCCCGCTCACCCCAGCCGTTCGTACGCCGCCGCTTCCGCCGGACGCGCACCGCGCAGCAGGGCCGCCCCCAGCGGAGTGAGGGTGTGCAGCACCGCGTTGCCCTGCCGCAGGGTGACCAGCAGGCCGGCGTCGCGGAGCACCGTCGCATGCTGACTGGCGGAGGCCAGTGAGACATCGGCACGGCGGGCGAGTTCGCTGGTGGTGCAGCCGACGCCGATGCCCTGGAGTATCGCGGAGCGGGTCTGCCCGACGAGCCGGCCGAGGGAACGTTCCGGCGGGACCGGCGGGGTGAGCCGCGGCGTCTGGTGTTCCACGGGGTAGACCAGCACGGGCGTCAGGTCCGTGTTGTGGAAGGTGACCGGGGTGCGGCGGCAGAAGTACGACGGCAGCAGCAACAGCCCCCGGCCGCCGAGGTGGAGATCGCGGTCCACCGGATAGTCGGCCTCCAGTACGGGCGAGCGCCAGCGCATCATCGGCGGGAGCGAGGCGAGCAGCCGGTCCGCGCCGCCGTCGAGCAGCGCCCTGCCACGGGCGGCCCGGTCGGCCTCGATACGGCCCTGGACGCGCGGCCAGTACGGGGCGACGGCCGCCTCGTAATAGCGCTGGAGGATCCCGGCGAGCCGGCCGAGGGCACGGGTGTCGCCCTCGGCCATCGCCCGTATCCACGACGGCAGCGGGCGGGTGGCCGTGGAGAGCCGGGCCAGTTCCTCCTGCAGCCGGACGGCCGGCGTCTCGCGCAGCGCGGCGAGCGCGTCGGTCATGCCGAGGAGCCCTTCGGCGGGCGTCAGGAAATCGGGAAAATATCCGCGGGTGGGCACGAGCGGCGCCAGCAGACGCGCTTCGCCATTCAACCTTCCGCGCGTTTCCGATCGCCATTTGCCGAACGACGAATCGTCCCGTCGGTCGCGCAGCCGATGAAAGCTTAAGACGGTCTCCCACAGTGCGTCCGGGCGTGCCGCAATGCGCACACGGGCCAGATCGAGTCCACTGAAATGGACGCGTAACACCGAAACCCCCACCTCTGGTTTCCTCTGTCGGCCCCCGGCACGCCTGAGTATGCACGCCAACACGTGCGGTCACCATGCCCTTTTGGCCAGACTTGAAAGTGGTCGCGCCACCGGGCCGGGTGGAGGAAAGCTTGTACTCAATTCAGCGGCGGTGCGAACGGACCGGATTGCTCGATCCCGTGGGGGGTGATGAGCAACCACCCGGCCGCTCGCCAGCCCCGCTGAAGGCCGCACCCCGCGCCGACCGGGGTGACGGCAGCTCCCGAGGGGGGAGTCCGGAAAGAGCGAGGGCGGCACCTCCGCACAGGTGCCGCCCTCGTTATATCTGACCTGCGAAAATCAGCGGGTCCCCTTGGTCAGTTGGTGCCCCGGGCCCCGCGCTGACGGCGTACGGCGAAGACCACCCCGGTGCCGAGCAGCACAGCACCGCCGCCGACGAGGGCGAGCTGCGGCACGGCGGGCGACGCACCCGTCGTGGCGAGGCTGCCGCCGTTGGATTCCGACGCCGGCTGGGCGGAGGCGGTGGAGCCCGCGGACGCGGAGGACGCGGTCTGCGCGGCCGGCTTCGACTTCGGCTTCGGGCGGTCCTTGTCCTCGACCTTGCCGGGCTTCGCCTCGCCGACCGTGCCGGGCTTGCTGCCGGCCGGCAGCACCTTGAAGTCGTAGCGCTTCATGGGGCCGAGGACACACGGGTTGTACGCGTCGGAGGCGTCACCCGCGAAGAGCGCGAAGGCATCGAGGGCCGGGGCACCCGCTTCGAGGGTCATCCGCATCTTCACATCGGTGCGGGCGCCCGGCTTCATGTCCTTGACGGGGGCGACGTGGAAGTCGTCCTGGGAGTCCAGCTCCTGCCAGCCGGAACCGCCGGCCCACTGCACCTTCATGAAGTGCTGTTCCTGGTTCTTGGCGTTCAGGCGGAAGAACACCAGCGGGCCCACGGTCAGCGTGCGGTCGGTGGCGTTGGCCACGGTGAACGAGAAGTCGACCGTGGTCCCGGCGACGACCTTCGCGGGCAGGCGGTTGGCGAGGACGGTCAGGCCCGGCACGCGTACGCAGTCGGCGGCAGCGGCGAGCGCCTTGTCGGCCGCGTCCTTGGCCTTGCGGGCCTCTGCCGAGGCGGTCTGGACCTTGTTCCACTCCCGGAACGCCGCGACCCGGGCATCGTCCCAGGCATCCCTGGTCGCCTTGCGCTTGGCGTCCGCGTTCGTCTTGGCATCGGCGGCCGTCCTGGCCTGCGCCTCGGCGGCGCTCAGCGCCTCCTGGGCCTTGGCCTTCCCGGCCTCGTCCTTGGCCTCGTCCAGCGCGGCCTTGGCGTCCGTGACGGCCTTGTCGGCGGCGGTCTTGTCGGCGGCAGCGGCCTTGGCCGCCTTGTCCGCGGCGAGGTAGGCCGCCCTGAGCGGGTGGGAGTCCTGGCCCAGGGCTTCCATGGTGGTCTTGATCTTCTCGCGGCCGGCCTTCTCGGCGGCAACCGCGTCCTCGTACGCCTTCTTCGCCTCGTCGGCGGTCTTCTTCAGTTCCGCGTAGGTCGGCTTCTGCTGCGTCTGCGCCGGGGCCTTGGCATCGGCGAAGGCGGCGCTCGCGGAGAGCAGGACCGCAGGCGCGGTCACGGCGGCGACGGCGGCGGTCGCGAGGGTACGGCGAAGGTTCACTAGAGACCTTTTCCTGGTCAAAGAGAAGGGAATCCGCCGCGTGGGCGTGGCGCTCGGGCGGCGGGACGCCTGGGATCTTATGACCGATATAAGGTCCAATAGCAACGAAAAAATTACTTGATACGAGTGCTCCCACCCTCGCCCCCCGCGGGTAAATCGGGGCAATACCCGGCAGTTGCCCTCTTTGCCGCAGGTTTTTCTGTGATCTAACCAACGGGACGTTCCGACCGGCCCGCGACCGGCTTTCGGCTGCCGTGCGACCGCTCTTCGGCCGTCCCGCAACTGCCCGGCAGCGCCGGGGCGTTGCGTCGCCACGCCGCAGAGACACGGAGGACACCGAGGACACCGAGGCCATACCGCAGGCCACCGCAGGCGAGCGACCGCGGATAAAGACCGAGGGCGGCACCTCCGCACAGGTGCCGCCCTCTTGGGGTGCCGGAGCCGACAGCCGGGCGGCTGAGGGTAGGGGCCCGTACTGCCGGGCTCCGGTGGGTCTTTCAGGCCACCGCGGGCGCACTCGGCGTCCACGGTGACCGGTGGGGGCAGTGGTGCTCACTGCCCCCGGTGTGGTCAGCGGCTGTCGCTGCCCTTGGACTCCGCGGCCGCGCGGCCCGCCTCCAGCCGTGCGACCGGGATGCGGAACGGGGAGCAGGAGACGTAGTCCAGTCCGGCCTCGTGGAAGAAGTGGACGGACTCCGGGTCACCGCCGTGCTCGCCGCAGACCCCGAGCTTGAGGTCGGGGCGGGTGGCCCGGCCGGCCGCGGCGGCGTTGCGGACCAGGGCGCCCACGCCGTCCTTGTCGATGGTCTCGAACGGGCTGACGCCGAAGATGCCCTTCTCCAGGTACGCGGTGAAGAAGCTGGCCTCGACGTCGTCGCGGCTGAAGCCCCAGACCGTCTGCGTGAGGTCGTTCGTACCGAAGGAGAAGAAGTCGGCCGACTCGGCGATCTGTCCGGCCGTGAGGGCGGCGCGGGGCAGCTCGATCATCGTGCCGAGGGTGAGCTTGAGGCTGACGCCGTGGGCCTTCTCGACCTCGGCGATGACCTGCTCGGCCTCGTCGCGGACGATCTCCAGCTCCTGGACGGTGCCCACCAGCGGAATCATGATCTCCGCACGCGGGTCGCCCTTGGCGTTCTTGCGCTCGGCGGCCGCCTCGGCGATCGCGCGCACCTGCATCGCGAACAGACCGGGGATGACCAGGCCGAGGCGCACACCGCGCAGTCCCAGCATCGGGTTCTGCTCGTGGAGCTTGTGCACGGCCTGCAGCAGCCGCAGGTCGTTCTCGTTGGCGTCCTTGCGGGCCTCGGCGAGCGCGACCCGGACCGACAGCTCGGTGATGTCGGGCAGGAACTCGTGCAGCGGCGGGTCCAGCAGCCGGACGGTCACCGGCAGTCCGTCCATCGACTCGAACAGCTCGATGAAGTCGGCCTTCTGGAGCGGCAGCAGCTGGCTGAGCGCGGCGTCCCGGTCGGTCTCGGTGTCGGCCAGGATCAGACGCTCGACCATCTCGCGGCGCTCACCGAGGAACATGTGCTCGGTACGGCACAGGCCGATGCCCTGGGCACCGAACCGGCGGGCGCGGGCGGCGTCCTCGGCGTTGTCGGCGTTGGCCCGTACGCGCAGCCGGCGTACCCGGTCCGCGTAGGCCATGATCCGGTGGACGGCCTTGACCAGCTCGTCGGCGTCCTCGGCGCCGGCGTGCATCCGGCCCTCGAAGTACTCCACGACCGGGGACGGCACGACCGGCACCTCGCCGGCGTAGACCTTGCCGCTGGAGCCGTCGATGGAGACGACGTCGCCCTCCTCGATGACGGTCCCCTCCTGGGTCGTCATCCGGCGGGACTTGGTGTCGACCTCCAGCTCCTCGGCGCCGCAGACACAGGTCTTGCCCATGCCGCGGGCGACGACGGCGGCGTGCGAGGTCTTGCCGCCGCGGGAGGTGAGGATGCCCTCGGCGGCGATCATGCCGTTGAGGTCGTCGGGGTTGGTCTCGCGGCGGATCAGGATGACCTTCTCGCCGGAGCGCGACCACTTGACGGCGGTGTACGAGTCGAAGACGGCCTTGCCGACCGCCGCGCCCGGGGAGGCGGCGATACCGCGGCCGATCGTCTCGGACTTCGCGCCGAGGTCGAAGCGGGGGAACATCAGCTGCGCCAGCTGCGCGCCGTTGACCCGCTGCAGGGCCTCGGCCTCGTCGATCAGGCCCTGGTCGACGAGCTGGGTGGCGATCCGGAAGGCGGCACCGGCGGTGCGCTTGCCGACCCGGGTCTGCAGCATCCACAGCTTGCCGCGCTCGATGGTGAACTCGATGTCGCACAGGTCCTTGTAGTGCGTTTCGAGCGTCTCCATGATCTGCATCAGCTCGTCGTACGACGCCTTGTCGATGTTCTCGAGGTCGGCGAGCGGCACGGTGTTGCGGATACCGGCGACGACGTCCTCGCCCTGCGCGTTCTGCAGGTAGTCGCCGTAGACGCCCTGGTGGCCGCTGGCGGGGTCGCGGGTGAAGGCGACGCCGGTGCCGGAGTCGGGGCCGAGGTTGCCGAAGACCATGGAGCAGACGTTGACCGCGGTGCCGAGGTCGCCGGGGATGCGCTCCTGGCGGCGGTAGAGCTTGGCGCGGTCGGTGTTCCACGAGTCGAAGACCGCGCGCACCGCGAGGTCCATCTGCTCGCGGGGCTCCTGCGGGAAGTCCCGGCCGGTCTCCTTGGACACGATGTCCTTGAAGTGCGCGACCAGGGTCTTGAGGTCGGCGGCGTCGAGCTCGATGTCGACGCGGACGCCCTTGGCCTGCTTGGCCTCCTCCAGCGCCTCCTCGAAGAGCTCGCCGTCCACGCCCAGCACGGTCTTGCCGAACATCTGGATCAGGCGGCGGTAGGAGTCCCACGCGAACCGCTCGTCACCGGCCTGCGCGGCGAGGCCGGAAACCGATGCATCGGAGAGGCCGATGTTGAGGACGGTGTCCATCATGCCGGGCATGGAGAACTTCGCCCCGGAACGGACCGATACGAGCAGCGGGTCGTCGGCCTGGCCGAGCTTCTTGCCCATCTGCTGCTCAAGGGCGTCCAGGTGCTCGGAGACCTCGGCACGCAGTGCCGCGGGCTCGGTGCCGCTGTCGAGGTAGACCTTGCAGGCTTCGGTGGTGATCGTGAAGCCGGGAGGGACCGGAAGTCCCAGGTTGGTCATCTCGGCGAGGTTCGCACCCTTGCCGCCGAGGAGGTCCTTGAGCTCCTTGTTGCCCTCGGTGAAGTCGTAGACGAACTTCACGGACGAAGGCTGGGTTACGTGGGGATCTTGCGTTTCCGGCACGGCACTGACTCCTCGCCGACGGGCTGCCCTGACGGCGAGGAACATACCCAGATCGAAGGCGCATGGGTACGTCCACTTGGTCGACATACGTGCGTAACCAGCCGTCCGCCACTGGATCGAAAGTGATCATGCATTCGGGCGTAACTTCATTACCTGAATGCATCACTCCGCTACGCAGTCGAAATGGCGACCATGTGCTACTCAGAGCAACGAATGGCGTAATCACTCGAACGCATGATGCATGGCACCCGGTGCCACCATTGGAGAGGTGGAGTCCCATCGCCAGTGCTCATCTGAGCGCAACCCCTATCAGGGGTGGCGAGAATCACGCGCTCATGTGTGACCCGGTCCCATCATTTGGACCCTCTTCAGTCTCTCGCTCCACGACCTGTTCCACGAAGCCATCCGCCGGACGCACGCCTGCTCCGCTACGGTCGGCGGATCCGAGCGTCACATCAGGCCATAGTTCTCGGTCCGTGGTTCCCGGCCTTCCCTGTCACGCCTTTACCCCTTGGCCCGGCGTCCGCTCCGCCGTGGCCGGGGGTCCTGGCCGTCCAGCAGTTCCAGGCGCCGGCCGGCACCCCGGGTCTCGACCTGCAGCACGATCCGGCCCAGCAGGTCCGCCAGGTCCAGCGCCTCGTCATCGCTCAGGGTCTCGGTGACAAAGGCTTCCTCGGCGTGAAACTCCGGGAAGACCCTGATCATCAGCCGCTCGCCCTCGGGGGTCAGGGAGAGCAGGGCGAGCCGCCCGTCGGCCGGGTGGCTCTTGCGCTCCAGCAGGCCGCGACCCTGGAGCGTGCGGGCGACGCCGGTGAGCGTGCCCTTGGAGATGCCCGCGTCCTCGGCCACCCGCCGGGTCTCCCGCTCGCCCCAGATCCAGACCACCCACAGCACGACGAAGGAGGTCCAGGTCAGCTCGGCGTCGCGCAACACGGAGTTCTCGAAGTACTGCCGCACGGCGGCCGCGGCACGATAGATGCTCGCCACCGCGGCCATCCGCTCGTGACAGACGGGGACGGGGGCGTCAGCGAGCTTGGCCTGGACCGCCTTCTCCGTGTCCGCGGGGGAACGGTGCCCACTCACCACAACGGCTCCCTCGGCTTCCGCCCGGCCCGCATGCGCCCGGTCCGCATTCGCCCGGCATGGCATTGACCCAGGCCCGTGACACCCAGTGCCCATACGGACTCAAACGGTAGCGGCGGGCGGCAGCCGCCCGCTCGCCGACACGCCCGACGCGCCCCGGGTGCCTCCGAGCACCCCTGTCCGTACCGGGGGAAACGGCGCCACTGCCTCCGCCGGGCCCGTCCCCCGTACGGGCCCGGCGGAGGTTCACCGATTCCTCCGGGCGGCCGTAGGCGCGCCGTACTCAGGCTGCTGCCTGACGTAGCGTCAGGGTCAAGTCCGGCCGGTGAGGACCCGGTGGGCACCGCGGGACTGCCACGGGAGTACCGCGTGAGCGCCGAGGGAGCACCGCGTGAGTGCCTTCGGCAAGATTGCACCGCACGGCAGTGGGGACGCGTCGGCCTCCAGCACGACAGCGCGCCCGGCACCTCCGCCACATGGGGGAGGTGCCGGGCGTTGAACCAGGGTCCGGCCTGAGCCGCCTCAGCCGCCCGAGGTGTCCAGCTCCGCGTCGGCGTCCACGCCCGCGCAGTCGTAGGGGTCGTCCAGCCAGCCGTCCGGCAGGACGACGCGGTTGCGGCCGGAGCCGCGGCCGCGCGGGCCGTCCGCGCCCACCGGCCACGGCTGGTCCAGGTCCAGCTCCGCCAGCAGCGCGTCCAGCTCGTCGAGCGAGGAGGTCACCGCGAGGCTGCGGCGCATCTCGGAGCCGATGGAGAAGCCCTTGGTGTACCAGGCGACGTGCTTACGGAAGTCGATGACTCCGCGCTTCTCGTCGCCGATCCACTCGCCGAGCAGGGTGGCGTGCCGCAGCATCACCGCGGCGACCTCCTTGAGCGTGGGCTGCGCGTACCCCCTGGAGGCGTCGCCCCCGGTACCCGTGCCCTCGAAGGCGGCGACCAGATCGCCGAACAGCCAGGGCCGTCCCAGGCACCCGCGCCCCACGACCACTCCGTCGCAGCCGGTCTCCCGCATCATCCGCTGCGCGTCGTCGGCCGACCAGATGTCGCCGTTGCCGAGCACCGGGATCTCCGGGACATGCTCCTTGAGGCGCGCGATGGCGTCCCAGTCGGCGGTGCCGCCGTAGTGCTGGGCCGCGGTCCGGCCGTGCAGGGCGATCGCCGTGATGCCCTCCTCGGCGGCGATCCGTCCGGCGTCCAGGTAGGTGATGTGGTCGTCGTCGATGCCCTTGCGCATCTTCATCGTCACCGGCAGGGCCCCCGCGTTCGCCACCGCCTCGCGCAGGATCGAGCGCAGCAGGTTCCGCTTGTACGGCAGCGCCGAGCCGCCGCCCTTGCGGGTCACCTTCGGGACCGGGCAGCCGAAGTTCAGGTCGATGTGGTCGGCAAGGTCCTCTTCCGCGATCATGCGGGCGGCCTTGCCGACGGTGTCCGGGTCGACGCCGTAGAGCTGGATCGAGCGCGGCTTCTCGGTCTCGTCGAAGTGGATCAGCTGCATGGTCTTCTCGTTGCGCTCGACCAGCGCCCGCGTCGTGATCATCTCGCTGACGAACAGGCCCTTGCCGCCGCTGAACTCCCGGCACAGCGTCCGGAACGGGGCATTGGTGATCCCGGCCATGGGCGCGAGGACCACGGGCGGCTGCACCGCGTGCGGACCGATCTGCAGCAGAGTCATGACGGCAATACCTTCGGCTTTCTTCGGCTTCCTTCGGCGGGACGGGCGAGCCGCGGCCGTACCGGCGGTCCGGCCACCGCGATCTCCCATTGTCCCGCACACCGGGAGCGGCCCTGCCGGGACCGGGCACCCAGGATCGTTGTAGCGTTCAACCATGCCCGATCTCAGCCGCCGACGGCGTCTGCTGGTGCTGGCGATCTGCTGCATGAGCCTGCTGATCGTCAGCCTCGACAACACCATCCTCAATGTCGCCCTGCCGTCCATCCAGCACGAGCTGCATGCCTCGGTCGCCGGGATGCAGTGGACGATCGACGCCTACACCCTGGTCCTGGCGGCGCTGCTGATGCTGTCAGGTTCCACCGCCGACCGGCTCGGCCGGCGCCGGATCTTCCTGGTGGGGCTGGTGGTCTTCGCGGTCGGGTCGCTGCTGTGCAGCCTGGCGCCCGGCCTGGAGTGGCTGGTGGTCTTCCGGATGGTGCAGGCGGTCGGCGGCTCGATGCTCAACCCCGTCGCCATGTCGATCATCACCAACACCTTCACCGACCCGCGGGAGCGGGCCCGCGCGATCGGGGCGTGGGGCGGGGTCGTCGGCATCAGCATGGCGGCCGGGCCGGTGATCGGCGGGCTGCTGGTGCAGAGCGTCGGCTGGCGCTCGATCTTCTGGATCAACGTCCCGATCGGGGCGCTGGCGTTCTTCCTGACCCTGCGCTACGTCCCGGAATCCCGCGCTCCCAAGCCGCGCCGCGTCGACCCGGTCGGCCAGCTCCTGGTGATCGCGCTGCTCGGCTCGCTGACGTACGCGATCATCGAGGCCCCGGACGCCGGCTGGACGTCCCCCGAGATCCTGGTGCTCGTGCTGGTGGCGCTGGCGTCCCTGGCCGGTCTGATCGCCTACGAGCGACGCCGTAGTGAACCCCTCATCGACCTGCGGTTCTTCCACAGCGCGCCGTTCAGCGGGGCCACGATCGTGGCGGTGTGCGCCTTTGCCGCGCTCGCCGGCTTCCTCTTCATCAACACGCTGTACCTGCAGAACATCCGTGGTCTGTCCGCTTTGGACGCCGGTCTCTACATGCTCCCCATGGCCGGGATGACGCTGATCTTCGCGCCGGTATCGGGGCGGCTGGTCGGCAACCGGGGGCCCCGGCTGCCGCTGCTCCTCGCAGGGACGGCGATGGGGGCGAGCGGGCTGCTCTTCGCGGCCTTCGACGCCCAGGCGACGAACGCGTTGCTGTTCACCGGCTATGTCCTGTTCGGCATCGGGTTCGGCCTGGTCAACGCCCCGATCACCAACACCGCGGTGTCCGGTATGCCGCGTACCCAGGCAGGAGTGGCCGCCGCCGTCGCCTCCACCAGCAGGCAGGTCGGGCAGTCGCTCGGCGTCGCGGTGATCGGCGCCGTACTGGCGGGCGGGGCCCACGCCTCCGCCTCCGCGGACGCCTTTGTCGCGGCCGGCCGCCCGGCGTGGTGGATCATCGCCGGCTGCGGCGCGGCCGTGCTGCTGCTCGGTGCCCTGACCACGGGCCGGTGGGCGAAGGCGACGGCCGACCGTACGGCGACCCTGTTCGACGACGAGGCACGGGGGCAGCAGGCGGCGCAAGCGCGGCCGTAGGGGGCGGTGGACGCACAGTCGTAGGGGGCGGACGCACGGCCCGTAGGACGTAGGCGTAGGCCGTAGGGGCCGGCGCACGAGCGTCGGGGCGGACGCACGGCCGTAAGACCCGGACGCACGGCCGTGTACGGGGCGGATGCGCGACCGTAGTGGCCGGAGGCGCGGTCAATGCCCCTCAGGTCAGACCGTGACGAGCGCCGGGGATTCCGCCGACTCCGCCGACCGCGCCGACTCGGCCGACCGCGACGCCTCCGCCGCCAGCTGTTCCAGCCGCTCCCGGGTCACCTCGTCGACCGGTGTGTAGGACAGCAGCTTGGGACCGGGGTTGGGCCCCGTCCACAGGCTCGTTGCGGACAGCTGCAGCCCGCCCACCCGGGGATGCCGGAAGAGTTTGACGGAGCTCAACGGGCGGATGACTTCATGCTGTGCCCAGATCTCCCGGAACTCGGACGACGCCTCCGTCAGCCGCGCGAGCAGCGCCTTCCAGGCCGGCTCCGCGACATGCTCGGCCATCGACGCCCGGAACTTGGCGGCCATCACCCGCATCGTGCCGTCCAGGTCGACCACGCTGGCCCGCCACTCGGGGTGGGTGAACGCCAGCCACAGGCAGTTGCGGTCCTCTTCGGGCAGCGCATCGAGATCGCACATCAGACGGCCGTACGTGGCGTTGTAGGCGAGGATGTCGAAGCGGCTGTTCTGGAGGACGGCCGGGAACGGCTCCAACTGGCGCAGCATCTGCCGCAGTTCGCGCGTGACGCCGGTGCACTCCGTGCCCGGCGTCGGGTCGATCGCCCCGGCCAGCGCGAACAGATGGCTGCGCTCGGCGCGGTCGAGCAGCAGCGCACGGGCGACCGCATCCAGGACCTGCGGCGAGACGTGGATGTCCCGGGCCTGTTCGAGCCAGGTGTACCAGGTGACCCCGACGGCGCCCAGGTGCGCGACCTCCTCCCGGCGCAGTCCGGGGGTACGGCGGCGGGCGCCCCGCGGCAGCCCGACCTGCTCGGGCGTGATCCGCTCCCGGCGGCTGCGCAGAAAGGCGGCCAGCTCGTCCCGGCGGGCGGCGTCGTCGCGCGGAGTGGTGGCGTGCCGTGGGCCGGTGGCGCCCTGGGGGCCGGTGGTGTGCCGCGCGGCGGTGGCGCCATCAGGGCCTGTGGCAGTCTGCGTCAGGGGCGTGTCCACGGTCATGGCTCCAGGGTGCCGCAGTCCGGAGCCGGTTGCCAGGTAGCACCGGTACCAGGATAAGAACACTCTGGTACCAGCCTGAGCGGTCGACGATCGTCGGGTGAGTGAGCGATACCCGAGCACAGATGACCACTACGGAAGCCCCGGCTGCGCCCCCTGGAGCCCCGACCACCCTCGCGGATGCCGCGATCCCAGGGGCCCCGGGGGTCCCAGCGGCACCGGCCGCGCCCCGCCCCGCCGTCCAGCGGCACCCGGCCACGACCGTGCTGACCCCGCTCGGCCTGCTGACCGTGCTGCTGGGCGCGGCCCTGCCCATGATCGACTTCTTTATCGTCAATGTCGCGCTGCCGACCATCGACCACGACCTGCACGCGGGGCCCGCGATGCTGGAGATGGTGGTGGCCGGTTACGGCGTCGCCTACGCCATGCTGCTGGTGCTCGGCGGCCGGCTCGGCGACATGATCGGCCGCCGTCGCCTGTTCCTGTGGGGCCTGGCCACCTTCGGCCTCACCTCGCTCGCCTGCGGTCTCGCACCGGACTCCGGGACGCTGGTGGCCGCCCGGGTCGCCCAGGGCGCCGCGGCGGCGCTGCTGCTGCCGCAGGTGCTGGCCACCATCCAGGCCACGACCACGGGCAAGCGGCGCGCCAAGGCCGTCAGCCTGTACGGGGGCACGGCCGGTGTCGCCAGCGCCGTCGGCCAGGTGCTCGGCGGCCTGCTGGTCTCCGCCGACCTGGCGGGCACCGGCTGGCGCGCGGTCTTCCTGGTGAACGTCCCGATCTCCGCCGCGGCCTGGCTGCTGGCCGCCCGTACGGTCCCCGAAACCCGGTCGCCGCACCCGAGCCGGGTGGACGTCCCCGGTACCGCGCTGCTCGCCGCCACCCTGATCACCCTGCTGCTGCCGCTGACCGAGGGCCGGGCGGCCGGCTGGCCCGTGTGGTCCTGGGTCCTGCTGGCCGTCTTCCCCTTCGCCGCCGCCGCGTTCCTGCTCGTCGAGCGCCGGGCCGAGCGTGCGGGACGCACCCCGCTCGTCCCGCCCTCGCTGCTGCGCATCCCCTCCGTGAACAGCGGACTCACCATGATCATCCCGTTCTCGCTGGGCTTCGGCGGCTTCATGTTCGTGGTCGCCGTCGCCCTCCAGAACGGGCTGCACTACGGCCCCTTCGCGGCCGGGCTGTCCCTGGCGCCGCTGTGCGTCACGTTCTTCTTCGCCTCGCTGGCCGGTCCGCGGCTGGTGATGCGGTTCGGGCGGCGCGTGGTGATCGCCGGTTCGCTGATCCAGGGCGCCGGCCTGATCGCCCTGGCACTGACCGTGCACACGGGCTGGCCCGGGATATCGGTGGCCGGACTCGCGTCGAGCATGGCCGTCCTGGGCCTGGGGCAGGGCATGGTGCTGCCGGTGCTGATGCGCATCGTGCTGAGCGAACTGCCGGTGGCGCAGGCAGGCGTGGGCGGGGGCGTCATGGTCACCACCCAGCAGTCCGGCCTCGCGCTGGGCGTGGCCACCCTCGGCACTCTCTTCCTCGCCCTGATGCCGTCCCTCGGCATCCGCGACGCCATGCTCGCCGCCCTGCTGACGCAACTGGCGATCGTCGCGGGCACGACGGCGCTCGCGCTGCGCCTGCCCCGCGTCGTGCGCTGACCTGGTCGGACCTGGTCGGACCTGGTCGGACCTGGGCCGGGCGGGGCTGGGCCCGGGCGGGGACGACGGGGATGACGGGAACGACGGGAGCGGGACGCGGCACTCGACACATGACGACTGACAATTATTGAAATCTGTCAGCCGTCATGTCATAGTGATTGCAGGGCAGCGACCTGCCCGCGCCCCCACCCCCTTCCTCCCTTCCCCTCTTCCAGGAGCACGCAGTGCAGACCCGCACCCTGGGCACCACCGGCCCGCAGACGTCCGCCCTCGGCCTCGGCTGCATGGGCATGTCCGCCCTCTACGGCGACAGCGACCGCAGCGAGTCCATTGCCACCGTTCACGCCGCCCTCGACGCGGGCATCACCCTGCTCGACACCGGCGACTTCTACGGCATGGGCCACAACGAACTGCTGATCAACGAGGCTTTGCGCACCGCTCCTGCGGCGGCCCGCGAAAAGGCGCAGATCAGCGTCAAGTTCGGCGCTCTGCGCACGGTCGAAGGCGGCTTCACCGGCTATGACGGCCGGCCGAACGCGGTGAAGAACTTCGCCGCGTACTCCCTCCAGCGCCTGGGCACCGACCACATCGACATCTACCGGATCGCCCGGGTCGATCCGGGTGTCCCGATCGAGGAGACCGTCGGCGCCATCGCCGAGCTGGTCGCGGCCGGTCACGTCCGGCACATCGGCCTCTCCGAGGTCGGCGCGGAGACCCTGCGCCGGGCCGCCGCCGCCGCCCCGATCTCCGACCTCCAGATCGAGTACTCCCTCATCTCCCGCGGTATCGAGGAGGCGATCCTGCCGACCGCCCGCGAACTGGGCATCGGCATCACCGCCTACGGCGTACTGTCCCGCGGCCTGATCAGCGGCCACTTCAGCCGGGACCGCAAGCTCGCCGCGAACGACTTCCGCGGCATGAGCCCGCGCTTCCAGGGCGACAACCTCGACCGCAACCTCGACCTGGTGGACGCACTGCGCAAGATCGCCGAGCAGAAGGGCATTTCGGTCGCGCAGACCGCCATTGCCTGGGTGCTCTCCCGCGGCGAGGACATCGTTCCCCTGGTCGGCGCCCGCCGCCGCGACCGGCTGACCGAAGCACTCGGCGCCCTGGAGGTCGCCCTCGACGCCGACGATCTGGCCGCCATCGAGCGCGCCGTCCCCGCCGACGCCGCTGCCGGTGACCGCTACCCCACCGACCAGATGGCCCACCTGGACAGCGAGCGCTGACCGCGGGGCAGCATGCCCGACGGAGCGGGTACGGGGCACGGACAGGTACCGTCCGTACGTACCCGGTGGAGGGTCCGGTCTACGGATCCGGTGTCCCCACACACCGGCGACCGGGGCCGGCACCTGCGACCGGCGCCGGCACCGGCGCACCACCTGGTGGCCCACCCGGACCGCCGGCAGACCCGCCTCCCCCGTCCCCCACCGCGCCCCGCCCCTCCGAAAGGCCGACCGCCCCATGCCGCCCGAGACGTTGACCCCTGAGCGCATCCTCGAAGCCACCGAGGAGGTACTGCGGCGCTACGGCCCGGCCAAGGCCACGGTCGTGGACGTGGCGCGCGCCCTGGGCGTCAGCCACGGCAGCGTCTACCGCCACTTCCGTACGAAGGCGGCGCTGCGGGAGGCGGTCACGGAGCGCTGGCTGGACCGTACGAGCAAGGAGCTCTCGGTCATCGTCGCGACGGAAGGGCCGGCTCCGGAGCGTCTGGACCGCTGGCTGACCGCGCTGTTCGAGGCCAAGCGGCACAAGGCCGGTGACGATCCCGAACTCTTCGCCACCTATATGACGTTGATCGGAGAGAGCGGCGGCGTGGTCGACCGGCACGTCACCGATCTCGAAGCCCAGCTCACCACCCTCATCGAAGCCGGCGTCAGCCAGGGCACCTTCCACACCCCCTCCCCCGCCACCACCGCCCGCGCCGTCTTCGACGCCACCGGCCGCTTCCACGACCCGTGCTACGCCCCCGAGTGGTCCCGCCCCGGGATCACCGCCGACTTCGAGGCCGTCCGCGACCTGGTGCTACGGGGCCTGCGCGGCTAGCACCTGCCTGTTGGGGTACTCGGTCCAGAGGAAGGTGGCTTCCCGGAGGAGCCGAGTAGGACGTGTCACGAGGCGGACGGCAGCGCGAGCCAGTCCTGCCAGGTGATGTCGCGGCCCAGGTAACGAGGCTGCTGGAAGGGCCAGTCGGCGGCGATCCACTGCGGCACCAACGCGTCGAGCGCGCGCTCCGCTTCGCCGCCGACGAGGTCGTCCACCACCCACCAGGAGATCTCTCCGTCGGATCCGGCGCGCTCGGGCGGGTCGATGTAGACGCAGCCGAGGATCGCCGTCTCCTCCTCGTTCAGCAGCGCGTAGTTGAACGACTGGTGCGCGGCTATCTCCTTCTCGTGCCGCAGCAAGTCGATGCGGTCCTCTTCGTAGGTCATCGTCTCCCTGGGCCAAGCCCAGGCCGGGCCGAAGATCTCCCACAGGCGTTCTCGGGAGCCCATCACGGCGGGGTAGTCGATCGCGGTATCCGCCTCCCGGATCGGCCGCAGGTGAACCGCGGTGCCGGGCACGGGCACGTGGACGGGGTGGACGAAGTCCTCAGGTAGCCAAGTCATAAGGCCTGACGCTACAGCCGGTCGGCGCGGCATGATCCGGGCCGTTACACCGCCTACCCTGTCACCCCGTAGCGGCCGTGCCGTGCAGGAAGAGGGCCCAGGCGAGCGTGCCGAAGGCGGCGGTGTGGGCGAGCGCGCGCACGATGTTCCAGGTGACCCACCGCCCCTCGAAGCTCTCCCGCGCGGCCTTGAGCCCACCGGGACGGTCGGCCGGGGCACCAGAGCCGCCGGAACCGCCCGCGCTGCCAGAACTACCGGAACTACCGGCGGTGTTGGGCCCGTCGCGACCGTCGCCCAACGCCGCATTGTCGAGCGCGCTGTTGAGCGGGACGTTGACGCCGCCGGTCACGAAAAAGGCCGCCAAGTACAACACCAGCGCCGCGAGGATCCAGGGCAGGGCCACCTGCCCGGGCCCGCTCCAGGCCAGGACCGTGGCGAGAGCCAGCAGAGGGATGGGCAGCAGAAAGGGGAGCAGGAACCAGCCGTTGATGATGGCCCGGTTGATGTTCTGCATGGCCTGCACGAAGGTGCGGTCGGCGGACCGGCCGAGGCCGGGCATCACGGCGTAGGCGAAGGCCGCGAACAGGCCGGCCATCAGGCCCGCGCCGAGGGTCGCGACCAGGAGCGTGACGGTCTGCAGGACTCTCATGGCTCCTCCGTGTCCGGTACGTGGAGCGACCCTGTCGACACCGGCCACAGCTTCGATGCCTGCGAGGGCCTGTCCTCAAGTCCCGGGCGCAAGGCAGGCGTCACCGCGGCGCCCGGGCCGGCGGAGGAGGCGCTACCCGGCCCTCCGATAGCTGCTGCCGTCCTTGGGCCGGGCCAGCAAACCCGCCACCACGAGGTAGCGGCGCAGCGCCGAGCAGTCTTCATGCACCGTCAGCAGCGCCTCGTTGACCTCGCGCTCGCTGTATTGCCGGTCCCGCTCGAACAGCGTCTCCGCAAGATGTACGAGCAACTGCTCGCGGCGGGCCGCCTTCCGCGGGATCGCCGTGAGCCGTCCCCGCGAGAAGAGGGAGGCCACCCCCTGTGAACCACTCGACTCATGCTCAGACATGCCGGGAGCCTCCCCCGCCGCCCCACGCCCGGGCAACGCATTTTCCTGGGGCGACCGGGCCACGCGCTTTCACGAGTGAGGCGTACGACGGCAAGCGGGCCACAGCCTCACCCCTCGGATGACCTCGCCCGCCCCCGGGCCCCGGCTCACCAGGCAGGCCGGATAGGCCCGTTGGGCGCAAGCCGGGCCAGGTCGGCGGCAAGGGCGCCAAAGCGCTCCGCGCCCAGCGACTCCCGCCATGGCGCGACAGCCGCCCGGGCCGCCTGGTCGGCGGCACGCGTCGCCGCCCGGCCACGCTCGGTCAGCTCCAGGAGCCGGGCGCGGGCATCCTGCGGGTGCGGCCGGCGCAGCACATACCCCTTGCGGACCAGTTCCTCGACCAGCTGGGCGGCGGCCTGCTTGGTGACTCCCAGATGCTCGGCCAGATCAGCGGTGGTGACCTCGCCCCGGGAGATCCGGGCAAAGGCGAACCCGTGCACAGGACGCAGGTCCGCGAACCCCTGCTCGGCCACACGTGTGTGAATCTCCTGCACCAGCTGTCCGGACAGCGCGAGCACGAGCGTGGAGAAGGACAGGGCGTCATCCATGCCTTGACTATAACTGGACAAGGGGCTTGTCTATATGGACAAGTAACTTGTCTATACGTGCGGCAGCCGCGCAATGCGGCCGCCCGGGGAGGCCGACATGCCCTTCATCCGCAGTAACGAAGCCGCCGTTCACGAGGTCCACGGCGCACGCTTCCTCTCCTACGTCCGGCCCGCCACCGGCAGCCGGGATCTCGCGGCCTGGACATGCGAGATCCCGGCCGGAACGGTGCCTCCGGCTCATGTGATCAGCCAGGAGGAAGCCTTTTACGTCCTGTCCGGCCGGCTGCGCTTCTCCATCGACGGCGCGACCGCCGAACTCGGCCCCGGCGATGCGGCGGTGGCACCTGCCGGCTCGGCACTGGCGGTGGCCAACCCGGCGGACGAGCCGGCGCGGATGTGGGTCACCACCCGTGCCGGCCTGACCGCCGAGCTGTCCGACGGCAGCAGCATGTCGCCGCCCTGGGCCAACTAAGGGCTGTCCCTTACTTCTTCGACCAGGCGATCAAGCAGCTCGGCTAGGGCCGGAGATAGGGCCGGGTCATGATCTCCATGTTGTGGCCGTCCGGGTCGGCGAAGTAGGCACCGCGGCCGCCGAACCAGCGGTTGATCTGGGCGTTTTCGGTGTGGCCGGGGTCGGCGAAGTAGGTGACCCCGACCGCTTCCAGACGGGCGATCATGTGGTCGAACTGCTCGTCAGGCACGAGAAAGGCGTAGTGCTGTGACTGGATCGGCTCATCGCGCTTCTCGTAGTAGTCGAGCGTCACGCCGTTGCCGAGGTCCACGGGGAGGAACGGCCCGAAGGGAGCGCCGACCTTCAAGCCCAGTATCACGGCCAGGAACTCGGCCGACAGCTGCCGGTCTCTGGCGTAGATGGCGGTGTGGTTCAACTGCACGGAGCTCACCGGCAGCTCGGGTTCCTGCAGGTACTGCGGTTCGTTTGCCTCGTTGGGTTCGTTCAGCTCGTTCGGCATAGGTGGTGGGTGTCTCCGGGTCTTGGGGTCCGCTGGGAAGGGCGCCGCACTGGGGCGCCACGCGAAAGACTTCGGAGAAGGGGGCGGGGCTCTGGCCCGCCTCGCGCTCACGCCGAGGCCGGGGACCCCACTCGTGTATGGCCCATGGCCGACCCGGCAGTCACCCGGGTGATCTTAGTGAGCACGACGGGCCGCGGCAATCAATGGTCGTGGTCGAACAGACACCGCCCGCGGCCGGACAGGGTGCAGCGCGTAACGACCGCAGCGAGGCCGCGTCCCGTGGAGCCCGGTTGATCCGTAGGAGTGCACCGACCGGGTCCTTGTCGTTTCGCTGCCTGGGGAAGCGGTGCGCAGGCATACGTTGATGGGCCACAGCAGAGGGTGCCCACCAGACAGCCGCTGAGCCAGGGGTAGCGATGCGTCAGACCAATCTCACCGGGGAGCCGGCCGACTACGTGAGCGCCCGTGAGGAGCTGCGGGAAGCCGAGATCGAGCTGATGCGTCATCGCGAACGCGTCGCCGGCCTACGTCGCCGGCTGCCGCTGGGCCCCGCCGTAGAGGACTACGTGTTCGAGGAGGGCCCTGCCGATCTGGAGGCTGGTGACTCCCCGGCGCGGACCGTGCGCCTGAGCGAACTCTTCACCCGGCCCGGGCGTGACCTGATCGTCTACCACCTCATGTACGGCAAGAAGCAGACCGAGCCGTGCCCCATGTGCACGATGTGGCTCGACGGGTTCAACGGCGTGGCCCGCCACCTCGCGCAGAACGTCGACCTCGCGATCGTCGCCGCGGCCGGCCTGCCCGCGCTCCGTGCGCACGCCCGGGACCGGAAGTGGACGAATCTGCGGCTGCTCGGCGCCGGGTCCGGCACCTTCAAATACGACCTGGGCAGCGAGGACGCCGAGGGCAACCAGGACTCGACGGTGTCCGTGTTCACCCGCGACGACAGCGGGTCGGTACGCCACGTCTACTCCGTGCACCCCCGGATGTCCGACGACATCGACCAGCGGGGCATCGACCTGCTCAGCCCGGTGTGGCACCTGCTCGACCTCACCCGCCAGGGCCGGGGCAACTGGTTCGCCGCACTCGACTACTAGGGCCTGTCGTCCTGGCCGCCCACCCCGAGGAAGTGCAGCACCGCCAGCACCCGGCGGTGATCGGCGTCCGCCCTGGGCAGGTCCAGTTTGGCGAGGATGTTGTTGATGTGCTTGGCGACCGCGCTCTCGCTCACCACGAGCTGGGCGGCGATGCCCGCGTTGGAGCGGCCCTCGGCCATCAGGGCGAGCACCTCCCGTTCGCGGGCCGTCAGCCGCTCCAGCGGATCGCTGGACCGCCGCACCAGCAACTGGGCGACGACCTGCGGGTCCAGCGCGGTCCCGCCGGCCGCCACCCTCCGCAGCGCCTCGATGAACTCCTCGACATCCGCGACCCGTTGTTTGAGCAGATAGCCGACGCCGCTGGTGTTCGTCGCGAGCAGATCGGCCGCGTAACGCTCCTCGACGTACTGGGAGAGCATCAACACGGCCGTATGCGGCGAGTTCTGACGTATCGACAGCGCGGCACGCACGCCCTCATCGGTGAAGCCGGGCGGCATCCGGACGTCCACCACCGCGAGGTCGGGCCGGTGTTCGCCGACCGCCGCCAGGAGCTCCTGCGCGTCGCCCGCCTCGGCCGCCACCTCGAACCCGGCCATCTCCACCACCTTGACCAGCCCGATCCGCAGCAGCACGGAATCCTCGGCGATCACGGCACGCCTCACATCGGGCACGGCAGCTCCACGTTCATCATGGTCGGGCCCCCCACGGGGCTGCTCATCCGGAAGGTCCCGTCCACGGACCGCACACGCTGGGCGAGCCCCTTCAGACCGCTCCCCTTGGACGGATCGGCGCCACCCACACCGTCGTCGGCGATCACCACCCGCAGTATCCCGCCGAGCCGGGTGACCGTCACGTCCGCCCGGGTCGCCTCCCGTGCGTGCTTGGCGATATTCGTCAGCGCCTCGGAGACCACGAAGTAGGCGACCGCCTCGACGGCCGGTGCCGCCCGCTGCGGCAGGCCGGGCGGCAGATCCACCCGCAGCCGGACGGGCAGCGGGGCACGGGCCGCGAGTCCGGACAGCGCGGCGTCCAGCCCCAGCTCGTCCAGAACGGCCGGGTGCAGCCCGCGCACCAGGTTGTTGAGCTCCTCGATGGCGTCCTTCGCCTCGCGGTGCGCGGCGTCGATGACCTCCCGCGCCTCCGGTGGCAGATCCGTGAGCGTGGCCTTGGCCAGCCCCAGATTCAACGCCAGCGACACCAGCCGCTGCTGCGCGCCGTCGTGCAGATCCCGCTCGATGCGCCGCCGTTCGGCATCCGCGGCGTCCACCGCACCGGCCCGGCTCTCGGTAAGGTCCTCGACCCGGCGCGCCAGCTCCTCGGACCGGCTCACACCCAGCACGGCCCGCCCCACCAGGATCTCCAGCCGGACGAGTCCGGTGGCCAGAGGGGGCACCCCGGCGAGGGCCAGCAGTCCTGCCACCGTGAGATATACGGCGTTGGTGGTGTATCCCCCGTGCGCCTGCCGCCACTCCCCCGGCACCACCCAGACCCACACCAGGACCAGCGACGCCGCCAGTGCCGCCAACAGCAGTGCCAGCAGCAGGAATTCCAGTACGCCGAGCAGCGGACCGATCAACAGGTGGTAGCCGAACTGCCGCTTGGCCTCCTTGAACCGCAGCCGCGGCAGCTCCACCCCGCACAGCGCCCGGAACCGCCAGCGCTGCGGCTCGGTCAGTCCCCAGCCCGCGACGGCCAGCAGGGGAAGCGAGAACGCCAGTATCACCGGCGTCTCGGGGTCCGGGTCGAGCGCGGTGCCGAGCGACAGCACCACCACCCAGACGTGCAGCGCCAGGGGAAGGAGATGCAGCGTCATTCCGGCGGCTATGAAGGCGATGTCACGCCGCATACGGACGAGAGCCCGGCGCAGCCGGGGCGGGACGGTCATGATCCAACCGTATGGGGCGGGTTCACCCGGCGGCCATGACAGCAGTGTCCGCAGCGAGGGTGTAGCTGGTGCCACCCCAAGTCGGACAGCGGCGTTACTGACGGTGGCCGGCGAAAACCGGAGTGTTGATCCCGAGCCCGACGGCCGGGTTCGCGACTTCGAAAGAGACCCTTTCCATGACTCTGACCGCCTTCAACGCCCCGTTCAAGAGCGGCAGTTGCCCTGTCACCGGCAGCGCCCGCGGCCCCGTACGGCTCACCGCGGCGCGCCGGCTGCAGGGCAGGATCCTGACCGGCGCCGGGCTCGCGCTCCTCCCCTGGCTCGGCTACCTGGCCGGCACCCTGCCGCCCGCCGAGGCCGCCGCCTGGGTCGTCCTGGACGCCCTGGAGGCCGCCGCCCTCCTCGCCGCCGGCACCCGGCTGCTGCGCGGCGACTCCCGCCACCGCGCACCCGCGGCCGCCGCGGCCGTCCTGCTCCTCGCCGACGCCTGCCTCGACCTGGCCACCGCCGCCCCTGGCACGGAGCTGGCCACCGCCCTCGCCATGGCCGTCGGCGCGGAACTGCCCCTGGCGGGCCTGTGTGCCTGGCGGGCGTCGCGGCGGTCGTGAGGCCTGGGGGGGGGGTAGGGGGTCGGCCTGAGGGAGGCCTAGGGGATCGGCCTACGGGGTGGGCCTAGGGGGCGGGCGAACACATCCCGTAAGGGGTGCGAGGGCCCCCTGCGGGCCACAACGCGGGGGCGCGGAGAGGCATTCCCGCTGAGGCATTCCCGCTGCCGGCCCAGCCCCCGCGACACCCGCCCAGGCCCCTGCGCCCTCCCCTCCCCCACACCGCACACAAAAGCGCCGGCCGAGCCCGGAAGATCCGAGCCCGGCCGGCGCTTGAGGTCACACCTCAGGCCACGCCTGACATCACGCCTGACGTCACACCTGGCGTCACATCTGACATCACAGGTGGACGCCGCCCCGCGAAGGATTAGCAGCCGAGCAGCCGCGCGCCCAGGTAGGCCTGGATCTGGTCCAGGCTGACCCGCTCCTGCTTCATGGTGTCGCGCTCGCGCACGGTCACCGCGTCGTCGTCGAGGGTGTCGAAGTCGACCGTGACGCAGAACGGCGTACCGATCTCGTCCTGGCGGCGGTAGCGGCGGCCGATCGCGCCCGCGTCGTCGAACTCGATGTTCCAGTTCTTGCGCAGGTCCGTGGCCAGCCCCTTCGCCTTCGGCGACAGCTGCGGGTTACGGGACAGCGGCAGCACCGCGACCTTGACCGGCGCCAGGCGCGGGTCGAGCTGCATGACGGTGCGCTTCTCCATCTTGCCCTTGGCGTTGGGCGCCTCGTCCTCGATGTACGCGTCGAGCATGAAGGCGAGCATCGCGCGGTTCACGCCGGCCGCCGGCTCGATGACGTACGGAGTCCAGCGCTCGCCGGCCTCCTGGTCGAAGTAGGAGAGGTCCTGGCCGGACGCCTTGGCGTGCGCGGACAGGTCGAAGTCGGTGCGGTTGGCCACGCCCTCCAGCTCGGAGAACTCGGTGCCGCCGAAGTTGAAGCGGTACTCGATGTCGGCGGTGCGCTTGGAGTAGTGCGAGAGCTTCTCGGCCGGGTGCTCGAACCAGCGGATGTTCTCCTCGCGGATGCCGAGGTCGCGGTACCAGTTCCACCGCTCGGCCATCCAGTACTCCTGCCACTTCTCGTCCTCGCCCGGCTTGACGAAGAACTCCATCTCCATCTGCTCGAACTCGCGGGTCCGGAAGATGAAGTTGCCGGGCGTGATCTCGTTGCGGAAGGACTTGCCCATCTGCGCGATGCCGAACGGCGGCTTCTTGCGCGACGTCTGCTGCACCTGGGCGAAGTTGGTGAAGATGCCCTGCGCGGTCTCGGGGCGCAGGTAGGCGACCGAGGCGGTGTCCTGCGAGGGGCCGAGGTGGGTGGAGAGCAGGCCGGAGAACTGCTTGGGCTCGGTGAAGCCGCCCTTGTTGCCGCAGTGCGGGCAGTTGATGTCCGCCATGCCGTTCTCGGGGAGCCGGCCGTGCTTGGCCTCGTACGCCTCTTCCAGGTGGTCGGCGCGGAAGCGCTTGTGGCAGGAGGTGCACTCGGTGAGCGGGTCGGTGAAGGTGGCGACGTGGCCGGACGCCTGCCAGACCTCGGGGGCCAGGATCACCGACG
Source organism: Streptomyces sp. Edi2 (assembly GCF_040253635.1). NCBI lineage: Bacteria > Bacillati > Actinomycetota > Actinomycetes > Kitasatosporales > Streptomycetaceae > Streptomyces > Streptomyces sp. Edi2. The sequence continues at coordinate 2,821,853 of NZ_JBEJGX010000003.1, forward strand.
AGTCGAGGCCGACCACGTCTTCGCGGGAGGTGACCATGGCGCGCCACCACTGACGCTTGATGTTCTCCTTGAGCTCGACGCCCAGCGGACCGTAGTCCCAGGCAGCGCGGGAGCCACCGTAGATCTCACTGCAGGGGTATACGAAGCCACGGCGCTTGCTCAGGCTGACGATGGTATCGATCTTGTCGGCGGCCACGGTGCTCTCTTCATTACGACGACGAACGATGGACGGGCGGCGCCCGAACGTCTCGCTGGGGGGTGCAGGCCGGGAGACGGGTGGGCGAATAGTTCAGGGTACCGGCGGCCGTACCCTCTGGATCAAATCGGTTACGGCCCCGCTGTCGCCCCGCTCACAGCCACCCATTCGCTGTTGACAATCGTTTCCAACTTTGTTGAAAATGAGTGTCATGAACATACGCCGTCACATATCCACCGCGACCCTCGCCGGAGTCTCGGTGCTCGGCCTGCTGGCCCTCTCCGCCTGCTCCCCCGCCGGCGGGGCCCGCACCGAGGACGGCAGGCTGCGGGTGACAGCGTCCTTCTACCCCATGGAATTCCTCGCCCGGCAGATCGGCGGGAAGCACGTCGAGGTGACCGACCTCACCAAGCCGGGCACCGAGCCGCACGACCTGGAGCTCACCCCGAGGCAGACCGGCCAGCTCGGCGATTCCGGCGCGATCGTCTACCTCAAGGGCCTGCAGCCCGCCGTGGACGACGCCGTCGCACAGTCCGGCAACAAACACGTCGCCGACGCCGCCGCGCTGACCTCCCTCGAAAAGCACGGCACCGAGGTCGACGGCCACCACCACACCACCGGCGACAACCACTCCCACTCCGAGGCCGAGGGCGGCAACGACCCGCACATCTGGCTCGACCCCGTGAAGTACGCCGAGGTCGCCAAGGGCGTGAACAAGACCCTCGCCAAGGCCGACCCGGACCACCGGGCCGCCTACCAGAAGAACACCGATGCGCTGGTGAAGAAGCTGGACGGGCTGGACAAGGCCTTCCGGGACGGACTGAAGAAGCGGTCCTCGGACACCTTCCTCACCACCCACGCGGCCTTCGGCTACCTCGCCGAGCGCTACGGCCTGACCGAGGAGGCCATCAGCGGCCTCGACCCCGAGTCCGAGCCCAGCGCCCACCGCATCAGGGACCTGCACACCCTCGCCGCCGAGCACCACGTCTCGACCGTCTTCTTCGAGACAATCGCCAACCCGGCCACCGCCAAGGCCCTGGCCGGCGACCTGCACCTGAAGACGGATGTCCTCGACCCGCTCGAAGGGATCAACGACAAGTCCCGCGGCAGGGACTACTTCGGGGTGCAGCGCGCCAACCTCGCCGCGCTCCAGAAGGCGCTCGGCAGCAAGTGACGGAGACCGGACAAGTGACACAGACCGGACGAGCGACGGAGACGAGCCGCGGAGACCGGACGAGCGACGGGCACCGGGCAGGCAGCGGACACCCGGCACCCGACGGACAGCCGCAAGTGACGGACACCGCACCACACGTGACGGAGGTCACCATGAACCAGCCCTCGCCCGGCCAGCCGGTCATCGACCTGCGCGGGGCCACCGCATCCCTGGGCGCCCGCCCCGTGCTGCGCGGCGTCGACCTGACGGTGCACACCGGCGAGGTCGTCGCGCTCCTCGGCGCCAACGGCTCCGGCAAGTCCACCGCCGTCCGCTCGGTGATCGGCCAGGTCCCGCTCACCGGCGGCGACCTGGCCCTCTTCGGCACGCCGTTCCGGCGGTTCCGGGACTGGGCCCGGGTCGGGTACGTACCGCAGCGCACCACCGCGGCCGGCGGCGTCCCTGCCACGGTCCGCGAGGTCGTCACGGCCGGCCGGCTCGCCCGTACGAAGCTGGGAATCCTGCGCAAGGCCGACCGCGCCGCCGTGCACCACGCCCTGGAACTGGTCGGCATGGCGGACCGGGCCAAGGACTCCGTCAACGCGCTCTCCGGCGGACAGCACCAGCGGGTGCTGATCGCCCGCGCGCTGGCCGGCGAACCGGACCTGCTGATCATGGACGAGCCGATGGCCGGCGTCGACCTGGTCAGCCAGGAAGTGCTCGCCTCCGCACTGCGCGAACAGGTCGGCCGCGGCACCACCGTCCTGCTCGTGCTGCACGAGCTGGGCCCGCTGGAGCCGCTGATCGACCGCGCGGTGGTGCTGCGGGACGGCTGCGTGGTCCACGACGGCCCGCCGCCCGAGGCCGTGGGCCAGCATGCGCTGCCCGGCCACGATCATGTCCACCCGCACGCCGACGCGGCCGCGGAACCGATCCGGACGGGGCTGCTGAGCTGATGCCGCGATCTTCCGGGGACACCCCCCGCACCCCCAGCCGACACCCGAGCGCCAGCTCCCTTTCGCGAGGACGACCGACATGGAAATCCTGAGCTACGCCTTTATGCAGCGGGCCCTGATCGCCGCCCTGATCGTCGGCGTCACCGCACCCGCCATCGGCATCTACCTCGTCCAGCGCCGCCAGGCCCTGATGGGCGACGGCATCGGCCATGTCGCGCTCACCGGTGTCGGCCTCGGCTTCCTGCTCAACACCAGCCCGGTGTGGGTGGCCACCGCCGTGGCCATCGCCGGCTCCGTCGTCATGGAGCTGATCCGCTGGTACGGCAAGACCCGCGGTGACCTGGCACTGGCCATGCTGTTCTACGGCGGTATGGCGGGCGGCGTGATGCTGATGAACCTCTCCGACGCCGGCTCCAACGCCAACCTCGGCACCTACCTCTTCGGCTCGATCACCACCGTCTCGCCCCAGGACATGACCACGATCTACGTCCTGGCCGCCCTGGTGCTGGCGATCACGATCGGACTGCGCCGCCAGTTGTTCGCCGTCTGCCAGGACGAGGAATTCGCCCGGGTGACGGGCCTGCCGGTACGGCTGCTCAACCTGCTGGTCGCCGTCACCGCCGCGGTCACCGTCACCGTCGCCATGCGGGTCGTCGGGCTGCTGCTGGTCAGTGCCCTGATGGTGATCCCGGTCGCGGCCGCCCAGCAGATCAGCCGCAGCTTCGCCCTCACCTTCGCGGTGGCCGTCGCGATCGGTGTCGCGGTCACTCTTACGGGCACCGCCACCTCGTTCTACGTGGACGTGCCGTCCGGCGCCACGATCGTGCTGTTCGCCATCGGACTGTTCGTGCTCTTCACGGCGCTCGCCGCGCCGCTCGCGAAAAAGCGCGCCAGGGCTGCCGCGGAGGGCACCGAGGGGTGCACCCTGGAGGTACCCGGCGGCCGCGCCGCCATGGACGATGTCAGCGTGGCCGGATGAGCGCGGGCAGAGAGGCGTCGGCAGGTAGCGTGAGCACAGAGACGTACGCGTAAGCGTCCCCCCGGTGGCCCGGCCATCACCTGGCACAATGACGGAACGCACGTGCAGGGGGAAGTCCTGACGTCCTAGGGAGGCAACGGTGGCGACGAGCGCGGGATCTCCGGTACGCGGCCGGTCGACGCGGCAGCGGACCGCGGTGTCGGCCGCACTCGACGAGGTCGAGGAGTTCCGCAGTGCGCAGGAGCTGCACGACATGCTCAAGCACAAGGGCGACTCGGTCGGGCTGACCACCGTCTACCGGACGCTGCAGTCCCTCGCCGATGCCGGTGAGGTCGACGTACTGCGCACCAGCGAGGGCGAGGCCGTCTACCGCCGGTGCAGCACCGACGATCACCATCACCATCTGGTGTGCCGGGCCTGCGGCAAGGCCGTCGAGGTCGAGGGCCCCGCGGTGGAGAAGTGGGCCGACCAGATCGCCGCGGAACACGGCTTCCGGGACGTCGCGCACACCATCGAGATCTTCGGGACCTGCGGGGAGTGCGCGGCACGGTCCGCCGCGGAGCAGAAGTAGCCGCGGAGCGGAAGTAGCGGAGCAGAAGCCGCAGAGCCGCCGTAGCCGCAGGGCACGAGCAGCAGCGAGCACGCGAACGGGCCGCCTCCACACGGAGGCGGCCCTTCCGTCTGTCCGGACCGTCTGTCCGGACCGCCGAACCGCGCCAGGGGCATCTGTCAGGTACACGCCCCTGCTAGCCTTACGCGGCATCAGCGTGGAGCCACACGCGTACACGGGGGTAGAACATGGACGTTCTCGGGGAACTCCGGGACGACGGCACCGAGCCGGCTGGCGATGCGGTCGGGATCGGCAAGGACGTCATGACGACGCCGGCCGAGCTCGCGCACCTCGCGACGACCCGCTCTCCACTCTGAGCACGTCGGCCACCCGCCGTCGCCTGCCGCCCGTCGCCTGCCGCAGACCTGCTGACGAAGCATCCGCTTTGCTGGACGAGAGAGAACTCCTGCATGTTCGCCCGCCGCCTGCTCGCCGCAGCCGCTGTCGCTGCGGCACTGGCCACACTGACCTCCTGCAAGGGCGAGGGCACGGACGCTTCCCCGGAAGCAACCGCCTCGGCCGCCTCAGCCGCCCCGGACGCCTCATCCCCGGCGGCCGCGCCCTCCGGCTCACCGGCCCCCTCGGCCCCGGCGTCCGCCCCGGCCTCGCCCGTGAAGGACCTGCCGATCGACCCGGAGCCGTCCTCCGACTGCACCCCGGGCAAGGTGACCAAGGGGCACCGGATGGTGCAGGTCATGGGCGCGCCGTCGCAGGGCGCGCTGTCCGTCCGGGCGGCGAAGTTCGCCTGCGATCCCAACGGCGGAGGCTATGCGGGGACCGGGAAGGCCGCCCGACAGCCGCTGGCCCCGGGCGTCACGGCCGAGCTGAGCACCGGCGCGACCGGCCACCGCACGGTGCCCCTCGCCACGCTCACCCGGCACCTCACCGCCTGCCTGAAGCACGACCAGGTCAAGCCGCCGCTCGCCTGCTCGGGAGACATCTACGAGATCACCGTGAACGGCTCCGGCGCCGTCTCGCACCTCCGCGAGATCTGGCACTCCTGACGGCACACGAGGCAGAGGGGCCAGGGGCCGGCGGCGTTCGCCCGAACACCGCCGGCCCCTGGCCCGCCCTCTTGGCACACCCCTGGGCGCCCTACCCCGCGGACTGGTCCTCCGCCTCCGGCGCAGCCCCGAACCTGCGGTCCCGCTTCGCATACTCCAGGCACGCCTGCCACAGATTCCGGCGGTCGAAATCCGGCCACAGAATGTCCTGGAAAACCATCTCGGCATAGGCGCTCTGCCAGATCAGGTAGTTCGAGGTCCGCTGCTCACCGGACGGCCGCACGAAGAGATCCACATCCGGCATGTCCGGGTAGTACATGTACTTCGCGATGGTCTTCTCGTTCACCTTCGACGGGTCCAGCTTTCCGGCCCGCACATCCGCCGCGATGGCCGCCGCCGCATCCGCGATCTCGGCCCGCCCGCCGTAATTCACGCAGAAATACAGCGTCATGGCGTCATTGTTCTTGGTCTGCTCCTGGGCGATCTGGAGTTCCTGCACCACGGACTTCCACAGCTTCGGCATCCGGCCGACCCACCGGATGCGAATACCCAGCGCGTCCATTTCGTCACGCCGGCGCCGGATCACATCGCGGTTGAAGTTCATCAGGAACTTCACCTCGTCGGGCGACCGCTTCCAGTTCTCCGTCGAGAAGGCGTACAGCGAAAGGTTCTTCACGCCCATTTCGATGCAACCCTTGAGGACGTCCATGACGACACCCTCGCCGACCTTGTGGCCCTCGGTGCGCGGCAGCCCGCGCTCCTTGGCCCAGCGGCCGTTGCCGTCCATGACGACCGCCACATGGTTCGGGACGAGCTCACCGGGGATCTTCGGCGGCCGCGCACCGGAAGGGTGCAGCTCGGGCGTCACGTACTCACGTCGATTACGGCCCAGAATCCCGCGTCGTGCCATGCGGCCCACGTCTCCTATGTGTCTTGAGGGCGTTTGTGTCTTGAGGGCTTTTTGCCTTGAGGAGCGTATGTGTCTTTGGGGTGCTGTTCGCTATTTCTCTACGTACCGGAGGGAACGCAGGCCCCGCTCCAGATGCCAGTGCAGATACGCCGTGACGAGCCCGCTGCCCTCCCGGGCATGACGGGCCTCGCAGGCGTCCGCGGTCTCCCAGTCGCCGGTCAGCAGCGCGCTCAGGAGGCCGATGGCCTCAGAGGAGGGTACGACGCTCCCCGGCACCCGGCAGTCACCGCAGGTCACACCGCCCGCCCCCACGGAGAAGAACCGGTTGGGGCCGGGCAGCCCGCACCGTGCGCAGCTGTCGAAACTCGGCGCATAGCCGTTGACGGCGAGCGAGCGCAGCAGAAAGGCGTCCAGCACCAGATGCGGCTCGTGCTCGCCGTTGGCCAGCGTCCGCAGCCCGCCGACCAGCAGCAGGTACTGCTGTACGGCGGGCTCGCCCTCGTGGTCGGTGAACCGCTCGGCGGTCTCCAGCATGGCCGTGCCGGCCGTGTAGCGGGCGTAGTCCGTGACGATCCCGCCGCCGTACGCCGCGATCGTCTCGCTCTGCGTGCACAGCGGCAGCCCGCGCCCGATCAGCTCGCTGCCGCGCGCATAGAACTGCACGTCGACGTGCGAGAACGGCTCCAGCCGCGCCCCGAACTTCGACTTCGTGCGCCGCACCCCACGCGCCACCGCACGGACCCGGCCGTGGCCCCGGGTGAGCAGCGTGATGATCCGGTCCGCCTCACCCAGCTTCTGGGTGCGCAGCACGATGCCGTCGTCGCGGAACAGACTCATGGCGCCATTCTCGCGCATCGGCGGGGGCGGACGTCCCTCAGGCCCGTTCGCCCCTGCTGCGGGCATTGACGTACGCGGTCGCGACGCTCAGCCGCTCGGCGACGGTGTCCCGCGGGTGCGGCGCGGGCTCGGCGGGACACGGCGGAGCCCCGTCGAGCGCACGGGTCAGCCGCCGGGCGACGTCCATCGTGCACCGTCCCAGCTCCACGAGCGGCGGCAGATACCGATGCTCGTACGAGACGGGATCGGGGCGCAGGGAAGGCAGCACGACGCCGACGCGGGCGAGGGCTTTCCGCAGATCCGTCGTCACGGTTTCCACTTCCTTGGGCTGATTCATGATCGTCCGCACTTTCCGTGAGGGGTTTCACTGTTCGCATTCAGAGCGTGACGGTGCGGAACTAGGCTGGGCAAGAAGGTCGGCAATACAACTGCCGGGATGAGAAAGGGAGTCAGTGATGGCCCAAGCTTCACGGCATGCAGCATGGGAATTCTGGGGTACCGAACTCAAGCGCCGCCGGGAAGAGGCCCGCTTAACCCAGGAGGAACTGGGGCAACGAATCTTCGCCTCCGGCGGCTACATCAGCCAGCTTGAGCAGGCGTCCCGGAGGCCGCAGTTGGATGTAGCAGTGCGGATCGACGGAGTTCTACAAACCGATGGTTTTTTCGAGCGGACCTGGCGACAGCTGATCGACGACCAGCGGTACCCGGATTACTTCGCGGCAGCGGCGGAGCTGGAGCGGTTGGCAACGAAGATCTGCGAGTTCGCACCCATGATCATGCCGGGACTGCTGCAGACGCCGACGTATGCACACGCCCTCATGGTCGCGGGTAATCCACTCGCGACGGACGAGTACATCGAAGCGGGGGTCCACGCCCGCCTGGACCGGGCAGTCATCCTCAAGGAAGCCGCACGGCCGATGTATTGGGTGGTGCTGCACGAGGCCGGGCTAAAGGTCCCAGTGGGCGGGGCAGCCATCATGGCCGAGCAGTTGGCGTACGTCGCGCAGCTGACGCGCGAACGGAAGCTCCTGATGCAGATCCTCCCGTTCGCCGCCGGCCCGTACCCCTCCATGGGAAAGATGTTGAAGATCATGGAGTTCGACGACGCCCCGCCAACCGCCTATACAGAGGGCGTGCATTCGGGAAACCTGCTGGATGATCCGGCCGTAGTGAAGCATGTACAGGCGGACTACGATCTGGTCAGGGCCGCCGCACTGTCGCCGGAGGCGTCCCTGGCCCGGCTCGAATCGGCGGTGGAGGACTACAGACGATGCGCGAGTACAACCTGAGCGCCGCTCGTTGGCGCAAGAGCAGCTACAGCGACGACAAAGGTGGCGACTGCGTCGAGTTCTCCGACGCCCACCCCGGCATCGTCCCCGTCCGCGACAGCAAGAAGCCCCACGGCCCCGCCCTGGTCTTCCCCGCCACCCGCTGGACCGCCTTCGTCGATGCCGTCAAAAACTCACATTTCACCGGCGCCTGACGCCCTTTCACCAGCCGTACACACCAGGCACACAAAGGCCCCGCCATCCCACTGGATGACGGGGCCACATCACGTTATGGTCCGGGTCATCGCGGGCGGAAGGCGACCTTCCGCACTTCTCAGTCCCCCGAGGGAAGTGGCCCTCACGGCACGTCAACAGCCCGGTAGCATCCCGTGATGATCGGCAGCACGACGCCGTGATGGCCGGCCGACCCAGTCAGTACCCCAATTGAGGATCTCGATGACATCCATACCGGAGGCGCTGTTGTGGTGCCTCAGCGCAGGTACGGCCGCCGCCGTGGTCCTGGCGGCGCTCTCGATCCGCGCGCGCGGGCAGCGCGCCGGTCTGAGATCGCGCCTGTCCGCCGCTGAGGAACGGAACAGCGCCACGCTCCACAGCAATACGGAGCTGTCGGCCCGGCTGCGCGCCACCGAGGCCGAGATCCGGCACCTGTCCGGTACCCGGCTCCCCGACCTGACGCTGGCGCTGGCCCACCCGCATGTGCCCGTACCGGGGCTGCTGGACGCGCGGTTCGCCGGGACGGAGACGGACCAGGCGCTGAACGCCGTACTGGAGCAGGTCAGCGACGCGATCACCAAGGAGCGGGCGCGCGTCGACGCCGCCGCCCAGTCCACCCTGCGCGGCGCGACCACCACCATCCAGGCGCTGCTCTACCAGCTCCAGTCGGCGCTGCAGGAGATGCAGCACCGCTACGACGACCCGAACGTCGCCCAGGACCTGCTGAACGCCGACTTCCTCAACGAGCAGGCGCTGCGGCGCATCCAGGCCACCGGTGTCGTCTGCGGCGCCTGGCCGGGCCTGACCCGCGAGGACTCCTACCTCGCCGAGCTGGTCGTCGGCGCCACCTCCCGGCTGCGCGGCTACGAACGGGTGCAGGTCAGCAACCAGTTGCGCGACCCGGTCGCCGTGGTGGCGCGGGCCGTGGAGCCGGTCGCGATCGTGGTGACCGAGCTGCTGGCCAACGCGCTGCACCACTCGCACCGTGAACTGCCGGTCACCATCACCCTCCAGCAGGGCAACCGCGGCGCCTCGGTCATCGTCGACGACTACGGCGTCGGGATGCACGACGACGAGATCAAGGCCGCGATGGAGCTGCTGTCGGGTGACGAGGACCTGCTGCTCACCCAGCTCGGCGACCCGCCGCGGTCCGGGTTCGCCTCGGCCGGCCAGTTGGTGCGCCAGTACGGATTCGGAGTGCATGTCGAGCCGTCGCCGTACGGCGGTGTGCGGGCGGTCGTGTACCTCCCGGGCGACCCCCTCCTCACCGTCCTCGACGAGAGCGCCCAGCCGATGTCCGTGATGGCTCCTCTGCCGCACCGTTCCGCGGTGCCGGATCGTTCCTCCTCCGTACTGCCCACCGGTTCCGCGACGCCGCCCCCGGCCGCCGCGCAGCCCGCGCCCGCCGCGCAGCCCGCCCCCTCCTACGAGGCACCCGCCCAGCAGGCCGACGGGGAACTCCCGCGCCGGCGCCGCCGTAAGCCCGTGTCCGAACTCGACGAGAGTGCCCCGCGCACCGAACCGTCTCCCCCGCGCTCCCCGGAAGAGACCGGATCCCGCTGGGCCGCGCTCCAGCGCGGTACCGAAACCGGCCGGGCAGCCGCCCAGTCAGAACCCCCTCGCAGTCCCGAAGGGAACGCACAGTAATGAACAGCCCCACCCGCCGCCGCGTCGCCGAGGACAAGTCCTGGGTGCTGGCGCCCCTCATGGAGTTGCCGCATGTGATTCACGCAGCCGTGATCTCCGGTGACGGTTTCATCGAGGGCGCCTCGCCGGGCCTGAAGCGTGACTCCGGCGAGGGTGTCGCCGCGATGATGTCCGCGCTCCAGGGCGCGGGCCGTGCCGTGACCGCGGCGTTCGCCGGGAAGGACGACACCCGGCTGCGGCAGACGGTCATCGAGTCCGACGAGGGCTTCGTCTTCGCGATACCCGCCGGTGAGAACACCTGCCTCGCCGTCTTCGCCGGTCCGGAGGTGAACATGGGCGTCGTCGCCCACCACATGCAGATCCAGGTGACGACCCTGGGCAACAAGGTCATGAACAGCCCGGCCCGGGATACGGGTAACCCCGTATGACCCCGCGCCAGAGCAGCGGCAGGCGCCTCGTACCGGCCTATCTGGCCACCGGCGGACGCGCCCGTCCCAGCCGCAACACCCTGGACCGGCTCACCCTGCTGCACAGCGTCGGGATGCCGATCACCAGCGAGGTACGCCCGGAGGAGCACCGCATCCTGGAGCTGCTGCAGCCCGGGGCGCTGTCTCTGGCCGAGGTCGCCGCCCACCTTCACCTGCCGGTGAGCGTGGTGAAGGTGCTGGTGGCCGACCTCGTCGATGCCGGGCGGCTGCACGCCCGTGTCCCCATTCCCGAAGCCGAGCAATTCGACCGACAGATCCTGGAGAGGGTTCTCGATGGACTCCGCTCTCTCAAGTCCTAGCGCCCACGCCGACGCGAGCAACGGCAGCATGTACCTCTCCGGCGAGAACCAGACCCTGGTCAAACTCCTGGTGGCGGGGCCGTTCGGCGTCGGCAAGACCACGCTCATCCGCGCGTTGTCCGAAACCCCGCCGCTGCACACCGAAGAGGTCATGACCCAGACCGGCGCGATCGTCGACGATCTCGCCGGCGTCCGGGAGAAGACCACCACCACCGTCGCCATCGACTTCGGGCGGCTGACGCTGCCCGGGGACCTGGTGCTGTATCTGTTCGGCACCCCCGGGCAGAAACGGTTCCGCCCCTTGTGGCAGGACATCGCCCGCGGCGCGCTGGGTGCCCTCGTCCTCGCCGACACCCGCCGCCTGGCGGACTCCTTCGAGGTCATGGACATCGTCGAGGAGGCCGGGCTGCGCTACGCGGTGGCGGTCAACACCTTCCCCGACGCGCCCCAGTACGACGTCGAAAAACTCCGCGAGGCGCTCGATCTGCACCCCGAGACGCCGCTGGTGCTGTGCGACGCCCGCGACCGGGAGCAGTCCGTCGACGCGCTGATCGCGCTCGTCGGGCACGTCCTGGCCCACACCCCCGAGGAGAACCCGAACCCGTGACTTCCCCGCACCAGCCGGGAGCCGCACCGCCACCGGGCTGCCCGGCGCACGCCGCCGCCCCGTACCAGCAGGTGCCGGCCCAGCCCGACGCCCACACCCCGGTGAAGCTCTACGGACCGGACTTCGCCGCCGACCCGCACCGCGTCTACGACCAGTTGCGCCAGTTCGGTGCGCTGGCGCCGGTCGAGATCGCGCCGGAGGTGACCGCGATGCTGGTCACCGACTACCGGGCCGCCCTCGATCTGCTGCACGACGACGCCACCTGGTCCAAGGACTCGCGGGAGTGGATGACCACGGTCCCGCCGGACTCGCCGGTCATGCCGATGCTGATGTGGCGCCCCAACCTCTTCTACGCCGACGGTCCTGCGCACGTCCGCTACCGGGACGTCGTCGTCGACAGCTTCAAGCTCGTCGAGCCGCACGAGCTGCGTGCCCGGGTCCACCACGCCGCGGACTCCCTGATCCGGCGCTTCGGCGCGCACGGCGAGGTCGATCTGATCGCCGACTATGCGCGGCTGATCCCGCTGCTGATGTTCAACAACCTCTTCGGGATGCCGGATTCGTACAGCGACCGGCTCATCACGGCCATCGGGGGCATGCTGGACGGCAACTCCCCCGAGGAGGCCGCGGCCGCCAACGAGGCCTACACCAGCTACATCATGGAGCTGGTCGGCTCCAAGAAGGCCGAGCGCGGGCCGGACCTGACCTCCTGGTTCATGGACCACCCCAACGCGCTCAACGACGAGGAACTGATCCACAACATCATCCTCACGATGGGCGCGGGCCACGAACCGCTCGCCAACCTCATCGGCAACGCGCTGTCGCGGATGCTCTCCGACGACCGCTACTACCACACCCTCTCCGGCGGCGCGCTCACCGCGCACGACGCGCTCAACGAGGTGCTGTGGAACGACCCGCCGCTGGCCAACTACTCCGCGCACTTCCCGGTCCGTGACGTCTTCTTCCACGGCACCTGGGTGCGCAAGGGGCAGCTGGTGATGGTGTCGTACGCGGCCGCCAACAGCCAGTTCGACACCACCGGGCAGACGGGCCCCGGCTCGGGCGGCGGCTCGCACCTGTCCTGGGCGGCAGGACCGCATGCCTGCCCGGTGAAGCGGCACGCCCTGCTGATCGCCACCACCGCGATCGAGCGGCTGACCGCCTGGCTCTCGGACATCGAACTCGCCGTGGACGCACGCGAGTTGCAGTGGCGCAACGGTGCGTTCCACCGGGCCCTGGCCGCGCTCCCGGCCCGCTTCACCCCCATCACCCCCGACCAGGCAGGAGCCACTCCATGGCACAACAGGGACAGCAGCCCTACGTCATCGACCCGGTCGGAAGCGACATCCACGGAGAGGCGGCCCGTCTCCGCGCGCTAGGCCCGCTGGCGCGCACCGAGCTCCCCGGCGGCATCGAGGCCTGGTCGGTCACCAGCCACACCCTGCTCAAGCAGCTGCTGACCGACGACCGGGTCTCCAAGAACCCCCGGGAGCACTGGCCGCTGTGGCAGCGCGACGACATCCGCGGCAGCTGGCTGCAGTCGTGGATCGGCGTCACGAACATGTTCACCGCGTACGGCGCCGACCACCGCCGGCTGCGCAAGCTGATCGCCCCCGCGTTCACCGCCCGCCGCACCGACGCCATGCTCCCGCGCGTGGAGGCCATCACCACGGCCCTCCTGGACGGCCTGGCCGCGCACCCCGCGGGCGAGCCCGTGGACCTGCGCGCCCGCTTCAACCACCCGCTGCCACTGCAGGTGATCTGCGAGCTGTTCGGCTTCCCGGAGGGCGAGCAGCGCGCCGAACTCGCCCGTCTCGTCTCGGCCATCATGGACACCACGGCCACCCCGGAGCAGGCCGCCGCCACCGGCGCGGCCGTCCATGCGCTGCTGTCGGAGCTGGTCGCCGCCAAGCGCGAGCACCCGGCCGACGACCTGACGAGCCTGCTGGTCTGCGCGCGGGACGACGAGGGCGAGCGGATGACCGAGCAGGAACTTCTCGACACCCTCCTGCTCGTCATCGGCGCCGGCCACGAGACCACCGTCGACCTCCTCGGCAACGCCGTGCACGCCCTGCTGACCCACCCCGAACAGCTCGCGCTGGTGCTGTCGGGCGACGTCCCCTGGAACGATGTGATCGAGGAGACGCTGCGCTGGGCCCCCAGCATCGCGGCGCTCCCGCTCCGCTTCGCCGTGGCGGACATCGAGGTCCCGGGCGGCCCCACCATCCGCAAGGGCGAGGCGATCCTCCCGGCGTACGCGGCGGCCGGCCGTGACCCCGCGTTCCACGGCGAGAGGGCCGACGGCTTCGACGTCCGGCGCACCCGCCAGGAGCACCTGGCGTTCGGCCACGGCGTCCACCACTGCCTGGGTGCCCCGCTGGCCCGTATGGAGGCGCGGACCGCGCTGCCGGCCCTCTTCGCCCGCTTCCCGGACCTCCAACTGGCCGTACCGTCCGAGGAGTTGGCGCCGACGGACGGCTTCATCTCGGGCGGTCTGCGCAGCCTGCCGGTGCGTCTCCGGTGCGCCTGACGCCGGGCTGAACCGCCCGGACGCTGCCGGTGTCCGACCCCGTCGTCCTGCTGGGGTGGCGGGGTCTTTCCGGCTCCCGTGCGGCCGTCGCGCCGCGGGCCGGTCGGGCGCATCCGGCCGTCGTGCCGCGGGCCGGTCGGCGCATCCGGCCGGTCGTCCCGCCCCTCAGGACGGGGTGCGCGCCGCCGCCAGCAGCCGGTTGGTGTCGGCGGGGCGGAGCGTCAGGGCGCTGCCGACGGTGCTCAGCACCTCGCGCTCCGCGGGCGTGTAGGAGCCGTCCGCGAGAGCGATACGGGCGCCCTGGAGGAGGATCGCCTCCCGGCCGGCGGGGGCGAGGTGCGGGGCGAGCGGTTCCAGGGCCTCGTGGAGCTCTATGGCCAGCGCGGTGCCGCACGGGTCCAGACCCTGGGGCGCGCAGTGACCGCCGGTGACCGCGCCGTAGGTGCCGGTGAGCCGGCCGGTGTCGGCGGCGAGGGCGGCGAGCAGGGTCAGCAGTTCGTCCTCGGAGCAGTCCGCGAAGCCGGCCGCGCGGACCGTGCCGACGGCGGCGTCGCGGACGGCGCGGGAGGACGTGCCCCCGGCGGCGAGCAGCGCGAGGGTGACGGTGTGGACGGCGTCCCTGAGCATCGCGGAGAAGCGGACGGTGGTGGGGTGGTCGAGGGCGTCCGGGCCGAAGTGGCCGTGGCAGGCCGAGCACTCCAGGACCGGGCCGGTGGCACCGCGGGGCACGAGCGGGACACCGAGGACGGTGAGACGGCGGCGGCCTGCCCGGCGGAGGTAGTTGCGGTCCCCGCCGCAGTCCGGACAGAAGAACTCGCCATCGGCGACGGTGCGCCAGGACGTGCGCACACCCATCACACACATCTTGTGCCTCACGTCAGCCCTCCGTAACTCCCCCGTAGCCCTCCGGGCACGGGTGGGGGTCCCCAGCGGTACCTGGGGGACTACCCCGTGGCCCCTCGCCGTATGGGACGTGATGTTAGCCACATACGTGATGTGGCGTCAGCACCTCGTACCGGACAACTGGCCGGATGACGAAGGCCTCTGCCCCCGGTACGGGCGGGGCAGAGGCCTGCGGGCGCTGTGAACCGCGTGGCTACGAGGAGGCGGGCGGCGGGTGAGGCGGTTGCGGGCCCCGGTGGCGCCGCGGTCCCGGCTTGGCCAAAACGGTGAGGGTGCGGCGGGAGCGCACCGGGTTCCCCGTCACCCCATCGAGGTCATCAGGGCCCGGGTCACCTGGTGTGCCTGGTTGTCCAGGCCGCGGGCGTTGGGGTGGACGAAGGTGCAGGCCTCGCCGGAGCCGGGGATGGTCTTGCACAGCTCCGACGGCGTGTCGGTCTGGTCGCCGTCACCGGTGAGGTTGTCCCGGACGCCGTACATCCACTTCGCGTCCCCGCTCCGGCACACCCCGTGGTTCACACTGGGCCCGTAGGTGTCGACATAGAGCGCGGCGTGCTCCTCGGCGTGCCGGTGGAGCAGCCCGTTCAGACGCTTTTCGAGCCCGTCCAGCCAGGGCATGTCGCCCTTCTTGACGCTGCCGAGCTGGTTCCAGTGCAGGAACGAACAGCCGGAGCTGTCCGGGACGATGGCGGGGTAGCCGACGACGGCGATCCTCGCCTGCGGTGCGCGCCGGTGGATCACCGTCATCATGTGCGCGAAGTCGGCGTCGAGCTGCGCGAACCGCTCCTCCAGCCAGCTCGCCCCCTCGCCCCCGCCGGTGTAGTGGTCGGTGCAGGGCTTGGTCTGCAGGGGCTTGGTGATGCCCAGTTCGAGGCAGGTGCTCACGATGGACCCGAAGCCGAGGGAGTTGCCGCCGATGCCGACGGTGACGTAGTCGGTGGTGGGGGACAGCGCTTCCACCTGCGGGGGCAGATCGGACCAGCCGCCCGGCGGCGGGATCGACGGCGGCCCGTAGATCTTGGCGGCCGGCTGGGGTCCCAAGACCCCGTCGACCACCTCGGCGGCCCCGCAGGTCGCATCCGTCAGGTGGAACCCCAGCTGACGGGCGACCTGGTGCGGGTAGTTGCGCGCGGAGCGGCCGCAGCCGTCGTCCTCCTCCCAGGGGCGGACGAACACCCCGGCGCTGTAGGAGTCGCCGAGCGCCACGTACTCCGGCCGGTCCGCGGCCCGGGCCGGGGCGCCCGAGGCCGCCGGGGCGAAGGCTGCGGCCACCACGGCCAGCGAGGCGGTCGCCGCCACGAGGAGCCGGGAGAGTGCGGGCATGCCGTGTCTGCTCATCTGCACGTCCTTGGTGTCCGGCGTCGCGGCCTGTCCGACGAACGCCCGTCACCAAACGTACTGATGTGCTTACTGACTGTGATGCAAAGGGGATTCAAACCCCACCATCAGGTGGCGGGGTCGCACAACGGCGCCCCCGCCGCTCGGGGAGAGCGACGGGGGCGCGTGCGGAACGGGTGGTGCGGAACGGGTGGTGCGGAACGGTGCGGCTGCCGGGTCAGCGGCCCGCGCGGTTCACGGCGGAGACGACGGCCTTCAGCGAGGCGCGCGTGGTGTTCGCGTCGATGCCGATGCCCCACAGCACCTTGTCGCCGATCGCGCACTCGATGTACGAGGCGGCCAGCGAGGAGGCGCCCTCGCTCATGGTGTGCTCCTGGTAGTCCAGCAGCCGCGCGTCGATGTCCAGGCCCTGCAGCGCCTGGAAGAACGCGGAGATGGGGCCGTTGCCGGTGCCGGTCAGCACCGTCTCCGCGCCGTCCACCTCGGCCTCGACGGTGAGGGTGTCGATGCCGTCCTTGTCGGTGGTGGTCTGGCCGTTCCTGACCTGGATACGGCCCCACGGGTTGTGCGGGTTGGGCAGGTACTCGTCCTGGAAGGCGGACCAGATGGCGGTGGGCGTGATCTCGCCGCCCTCGGTATCGGTCTTCTCCTGGATGATCCGGGAGAACTCGATCTGCATCCGGCGCGGCAGGTCCAGGTGGTGGTCGTTCTTCAGGACGTAGGCGATACCGCCCTTGCCGGACTGCGAGTTGACGCGGATGACCGCCTCGTAGGAGCGGCCGACGTCCTTGGGGTCGATGGGCAGGTACGGGACCGCCCACTCGATGTCGTCCACGGTCTTGCCGGCGGCGGTGGCCTCGGCCTCCATGGCGTCGAAGCCCTTCTTGATGGCGTCCTGGTGGGAGCCGGAGAAGGCGGTGTAGACCAGATCGCCCGCGTAGGGGTGGCGCGGGTGGATCTCCATCTGGTTGCAGTACTCGCTGGTGCGACGGATCTCGTCGATCTGCGAGAAGTCGATCTGCGGGTCGACGCCCTGGGAGAACAGGTTCATGCCCAGCGTCACCAGGTCGACGTTGCCGGTGCGCTCGCCCTGGCCGAACAGGCAGCCCTCGATGCGGTCGGCGCCCGCCATGACCGCCAGCTCGGCGGCGGCGACGGCGGTGCCCCGGTCGTTGTGCGGGTGCACGGACAGGCAGACGTGCTCGCGCCGGGACAGGTGGCGCGACATCCACTCGAAGCGGTCGGCGTGGGTGGACGGCGTCGAACGCTCCACGGTGGCGGGCAGGTTCAGGATGATCTCGCGGCCCTCCTCGGGCTGCCAGACGTCCATCACCGCCTCGCAGACCTCCAGCGCGAAGTCCAGCTCGGTGTCGGTGAAGATCTCCGGGCTGTACTGGTAGCCGAAGATCGTCTCGTCGCCCAGGATCTTGTCGGCGTACTCCATGACCAGCCGGGTGCCGTCCACGGCGATCTGCTTGACCTGCTCCTTCGAGCCGCGGAAGACGACCCGGCGGAAGGTGGGCGCGGTGGCGTTGTACAGGTGCACGGTGGCCCGGTGGGCGCCGCGCAGCGACTCCACGGTGCGCTCGATCAGCTCCTCGCGGGCCTGCGTCAGGACGGAGATCGTCACGTCCTCGGGGATCGCGCCCTCTTCGATGATGGAGCGGACGAAGGCGAAGTCGGTCTCACCGGACGACGGGAAGCCGACCTCGATCTCCTTGTAGCCCATGCGTACCAGCAGGTCGAACATCTCGCGCTTGCGGGCCGGCGACATCGGGTCGATCAGCGCCTGGTTGCCGTCCCGCAGGTCGGTCGAGAGCCAGCGGGGCGCGGCGGTGATGCGGTTGTCGGGCCAGGTGCGGTCGGGGATGTCGACGGCTTCGTAACGGCCGTACTTGTGGACCGGCATGCCCGAGGGCCGCTGCAGCTGCGTCGCGCTGGTGACCGGGGTGGGCCGGCCGACGGGATGGCCTGCGGGGCTCGACGGATTCGTCATGGTGCGTGGGGCTCCTCGTGTGTCCGCTGGGGGTCCCCCTGCTCCTGGGAGTCAGGGAGGGCCGACGGGGCGAAAACATCGCAACACCGAACTCCGCGGGGAGGGGGTCGGCCTACGACTACAGGCCCTCACCGCGGCAGCTAAGGAGAAGCAGCCCGAAACGCATGATGCACAGCACCTTAGCCGAGGTCGGCCCTGGAGGGCGGTCGCGTATCAGTATGCGGGACCGGGCGGACTTTGTTCCCCAAATGCGACCAACCACACTTTTTCGGGAATTTCGGCCGCAGGCAGTGACAGCCGCATTACACAGTGCCACCTTTTGTGCATGGACCTCAACGACGCGCAGCCAGTTCCCGCCACCGGCCACACGCCCGTCTTCTGCACGATCATCCCGCCGCACATCCTCGACAACCTGGCGCAGTCCGACGACCCGGAGCGGCACGAGCCCGCCCGCCGCACCCTGGAGCACGACCACGTACGGCGGACCGAGCGCCGCGAGATCGCCGCCCGGGGCGGACTGACCCCGGGAGAACCCGGCGCCGCCCCCGGCAAGCCGAACCGCACCGTCTACGACGCCAGGCACCAGGAGAACCTGCCCGGTCACAAGGTGCACGCGGAGGCGGACGGCCCCGTCAAGGACGCCTCCGTCAACCGCGCCCACGCCGGTCTCGGTGCCACCTTCGAGCTCTACCTCAAGATCTACGGCCGGAAGTCCATCGACGGCGCCGGCCTGCCGCTCAACGCCACCGTCCACTATGGCCGGAAGTACGACAACGCCTTCTGGGACGGCGAGCGGATGGTCTTCGGCGACGGCGACAACGACCTGTTCAAGGACTTCACCATCCCCGTCGACGTCATCGGCCACGAGCTCACCCACGGCGTCACGCAGTACACCGCCAACCTCACCTACGAGGGCCAGCCCGGCGCCCTCAACGAGTCCGTCTCCGACGTCTTCGGCGTGCTGATCAAGCAGTACGCCCTCGGCCAGACCACCGACCAGGCCGACTGGCTGATCGGCGCCGACCTCCTCGGCCCGAACGTCACCGGCAAGGCGCTGCGCTCGATGAAGGCCCCGGGCACCGCGTACGACGACGACGTCCTGGGCAAGGACCCGCAGCCCGCCACGATGAAGGGCTACGTCCGCACCACCGACGACAACGGCGGCGTCCACATCAACTCCGGCATCCCCAACCACGCCTTCTACCTGGCCGCCACCGCCCTCGGCGGCAAGGCCTGGGAGCGGGCGGGGCAGGTCTGGTACGACGTCCTGACCGGCGGCAAGCTCTCCTCGGACGCGCAGTTCGCCGACTTCGCGGCCCTGACCGTCAAGGCCGCCCAGGCCCGCTTCGGGGCCGGCGACGAGCACGAGGCCGTGGTCAAGGCCTGGACCCAGGTCGGCGTGACCCCGAAGTAGCGGCGCCACGAGGTCCGCGGGGCGGGCGGCGCCGGCAGGCGCGGCCGCCCCGCGCACGGTTAGCGTGGCCGTACGGGGTAGAAGTCCGTCGGAGGACGTCGGAGGAGTCGTTATGCGCATTCACGTTCATCGCACCGGCGGTTTTGCGGGCGTCGACCGCCGCGCCGAGGTCGACACCTCGGGCCGCCCGGACGCCGAGGACTGGCAGAGCCTGGCCAAGGACGCCGTCGCCACCGCCCGCACCGAGCCCCCCGTCGGAGTCCCGGACGGCTTCAGCTACCAGATCACGGTCGACGGCCGGACGGTCTACTGCTCCGACCCCCGCCTCACCGACGAGCAGCGCAAGCTGATCACCAAGGTGATGAAGGAAGGGGCGTAAGGGCCAGGGGCACCACCAGGTCCCGCCCCCGCCCGGGCCAGGCCGGCGCGGCATGCAACTTCCCGCCGCCGCTTGCCCCTTGACACTGTTACCGCCGGTTACAAAGATCCGGTGGCATGACGAGCGAACCGGTGTCCGACGCGCTGCCCCGCTTCCCCCGTGACTTCGTCTGGGGGGTGTCCACGTCCGCCGCGCAGATCGAGGGGGCGGTGGCGGACGGGGGGCGCGGGCGGTCCGTGTGGGATGTGTTCGCGGCGGAGGCCGGGCGGATCAAGGACGGGTCGGACGCCCGGGTGGCAACCGGTCACTACCACCGGTACCGGGAGGACGTGGGGCTGCTCCGGGAGCTCGGGGTCGGGGCGTACCGGTTCTCGGTGGCCTGGCCACGGGTGGTGCCGGACGGGGACGGGGCGGTCAACGGCGCGGGGCTGGACTTCTACGACCGGCTGGTGGACGCGTTGCTGGCGGCGGGGGTCGCACCGGTGCCGACGCTCTTCCACTGGGACACCCCGCAGGCGCTGGAGGAGCGCGGCGGCTGGCTCCGGCGGGAGACCGCCGAGCGCTTCGCGGCGTATGCGGACGTGGTGGCGGGGCGGCTCGGGGACCGGGTGGAGCGGTGGATCACGCTCAACGAGCCCGCCGAGGTGACCTTGCTGGGCTACGGGCTGGGCCAGCATGCGCCGGGCCGGCAGCTGCTGTTCGAGGCGCTGCCGGCCGCGCACCATCAACTGCTGGGACACGGGCTGGCCGTGCAGGCACTGCGGGCCCGCGGGGCGCGGAGCATCGGGATCGCCAACTCCCACGGTCCGACCTGGACCGCGAGTGCGTCGGAGGCGGACACCGCGGCGGCGGATCTGTACGACCTGCTGCTCAACCGGCTGTTCGCGGAGCCGGTGCTCCTGGGCCGGTATCCGGACGAGGAGCTGGCGGCGCTGCTGCCGGGCCCGGTCGCGGACGACCTGAAGGTGATCGGGCAGCCGCTGGACTGGTACGGGATCAACTACTACCAGCCGACGCTGGTGGGCGCCCCGGGCGCGGACGGTACCGCGGCAGCCGACTTCGGCGGGATCCGGCTGCCGCCCGAACTTCCCTTCGCGCCCCGGGAGATCGAGGGCTACCCCCGCACCGACTTCGGGTGGCCGGTGGTGCCCGGGGCGCTGACCGAGCTGCTGGTGTCCTTCCGGGAGCGGTACGGGGACCGGCTGCCGCCCGTCGTGATCACCGAGAACGGGTGCTCGTACGAGGGCGTCGAGGACCGGGAGCGGATCGCGTTCCTGGACGGGCATCTGCGGGCGCTGCATGCGGCGATGGCGGCCGGCGTCGATGTCCGCGGGTACTTCGTGTGGTCGCTGCTGGACAACTTCGAGTGGGCGGAGGGGTACGCCCGGCGGTTCGGGCTGGTGCACGTGGACTACGCGACCCTGGAGCGGACGCCCAAGGCCTCCTACCACTGGCTGCAAGGCGTGCTGCGGGAGCAGGCCCGGGGATGAGCGGCCCGGCTCCCGAGGCGCTTGCGGAGCCGTCGCAGCAGGCCGGGCGGGCGTGGACCGCCGCGCTGTCGCTGGCCAACGGGGCGATCTGGGTCGGGTGGTACGGGCCGCTGCAGATCCTGCTGGCGCTGCAGGCCGCGCAGCTCGCGCCGCCGGAAACGCCGAAGGAATCGGTGCTGGCGTGGGTGACCGGGGCGGGGGCCGTCGTCTCCATGGTGTCCAACCCGCTGTTCGGGGCGCTGTCGGACCGTACGGCCTCGCGGTTCGGGCGGCGTACGCCGTGGATCGCCGTGGGGGTGCTGGGCGGGGCCGGGTCGCTGGTGCTGCTGGCCGGGGCGGGCACGGTGGCGGTGATGGTGCTGGGGTGGTGTCTGGTGCAGCTCACCCTCAATGCGGCCTTCGCGGCGGTCACCGCGGCGGTACCCGACCGGGTGCCGCCGCGGCAGCGCGGGGCGGTGGGCGGCTGGCTGGGTGCCGCGCAGATCCTGGGCGTGGTGGCCGGCACGGGGCTGGCGACGGCGGCGGGAGGGGTGGCCGCAGGGGGCGTGGCCGCGGGAGGAGTGGCCGCGGGCTATCTGGCCTGTGCCGGTTTCGTGGTGCTGGGCACCCTCCCGTATGTGCTGTTGCACCGGGATCCGGTGCTGCCGGCCGGACGGCGCCCGGCGCTGAGCGTACGGGCCCTGGCCGCCGGGTTCTGGATCAGTCCGCGCCGGTATCCCGATCTGGGGTGGGCCTGGCTGACCCGGTTCCTGATCAACCTGGGCAACGCACTGGCCCTGCTGTACCTGCTCTACTACCTGCGCGACGTGCTGCACCGCCCTGACCCGGGCGGCGGGGTGCTGATACTGACCGCGGTGAACGGCGTGACCCTGCTGGGCACGGTCGTGGTCGGCGGGTTCTGGTCGGACCGGGCCGGGCGGCGGCAGCCGTTCGTGCTGTGGTCCGGGGTGATCATGACGGTGGCGACCGGGCTGCTGGCCGGATGGCAGACCTGGCCGGGCGCGCTGTGCGCCGCGGCGCTGCTCGGCGTCGGCTTCGGCGTCTTCACCTCCGTCGACTTCGCGCTGATGACGCAGGTACTGCCGGCCGCCGCGCACCGCGGCAAGGACATGGGCGTCATCAATATCGCCAACGCACTGCCGCAGGTGGCCGCCCCCGCGCTGGCCGCGCCGATCGTCCATCACCTCGGCGGCTTCCGGATGCTGTACGCCGTCGCGGCGGCGGTGGGGCTGGTGGGGGCGCTGCTGGTACGCCGGATCCGGGGCGTGGCCTGAGGGCCGCGGCGCGCTGCGGGGCGTGGCCCCGTACGGGGCCGTGGCACCCACGGCCGGGAGCCGGACCGGGCCGGCCCAGAGGCCAGAGCGGCTCAGAACCCCAGTTTGCGGAGCTGCTTCGGGTCGCGCTGCCAGTCCTTGGCGACCTTGACGTGCAGATCCAGGAAGACCGGCGTGCCGAGCAGTGCCTCGATGTGCTTGCGGGACTTCGAGCCGACCTCCTTGAGGCGCTTGCCCTTGGGGCCGATGATGATCCCCTTCTGGCTGGGGCGCTCGATGTAGACATTCGCGTGGACGTCGAGGAGAGGCTTGTCGGCGGGGCGGTCCTGGCGCGGCAGCATCTCCTCGACGACCACCGCGATGGAGTGCGGCAGCTCGTCGCGGACGCCCTCCAGCGCGGCCTCGCGGATCAGCTCGGCGACCATGACCTGCTCGGGCTCGTCGGTGAGATCGCCCTCGGGGTAGAGCGGCGGGCTCTCCGGGAGCATCGGCACGAGCAGGTCAGCGAGGAGCGCCACCTGGGTGTCCCCGACCGCCGAGACCGGGATGATCTCGGCCCACTCGATGCCCAGTTCCTTGCCGAGCTGGTCGATGGCGATCAGCTGGGCGGCCAGCGCCTTGGAGTCGACCAGGTCGGTCTTGGTGACGATGGCGACCTTGGGGGTCTTCTTGATGCCGGCCAGCTCCGCCGCGATGTAGCGGTCGCCGGGGCCGAGCTTCTGGTCGGCGGGCAGACAGAAGCCGATCACGTCCACCTCGGACCAGGTGGTCCGCACGACGTCGTTCAGCCGCTCGCCGAGCAGCGTGCGCGGCTTGTGCAGACCGGGGGTGTCGACGAGGACCAGCTGCGCCTCGGGGCGGTGCACGATGCCGCGGACCGTGTGGCGGGTGGTCTGCGGGCGGTTGGAGGTGATGGCCACCTTCGTGCCGACGAGAGCGTTCGTAAGGGTGGACTTGCCCGCGTTGGGGCGGCCGACGAAGCAGGCGAAGCCGGCGCGGTGCGCGGCGGAGGACTCTGTACGAACGCTCATGGCGCCCATTCTCCCCGATCCCGGGCGCGGCTCCGACCAACCGGCCGCGGGGGCCGGTACGGGCGGGCGGTACGGGGCGGCCGGAGCCGCCGCGGGCCGGTACGGGGCGGCCGGCCACGGTCGGGCGGCCGCATCCGGTGGGCCGCCCCCGCACGCCGTCCGTACGCCGTCCGCGCATTGTCCGTACGACGCCCGTACACCGCCCTCCAAGGCTCCCGCGCTCAGGCCGGTGCGTCCCCCGCCGGGACGGCGCTGCGCAGGGTGCCGTCGGGGCCGGCGACCAGGACGGGCGTCGCGGGCCCGCCGAGGTCGCGTACGGCCGCACGGTCCGCGTCGGCGGCGCGCTCGGCGTCGGTGACCACGGCCGCGGCCTCCAGGGACGTGGCCCCGCTGGCGACGGCCATCGCCACGGCCGTCTGCAGCGCGCTGAGCTGCAGCGAGTCCAGGGCGACGGTGCCGGCGACATAGGTGCGGCCGGTCTCGTCGCGGACGGCGGCGCCCTCGGGCACGCCGTTACGGGCCCGCGCCGAGCGGGCAAGCGTGATGATCTTGCGGTCTTCCGGGTCCAGCGGTGCGGCTTCGCTCATACGGGCGAGCATATGCGGGGCCGCGGACGGCGGCGGAAAAGGGGGCGGTCGGCCCGGGGCCGCGGACGATGCGCAGGCAGCCCGCGGCGGAAGGGAGAGGTGGCTGCCCCGGTCCCCCGCTCCGGGGCAGCCTGCGCGGGAAGATCTCTGTGACGATTTCCCTCACGCACGGCGGCCGCGCTTCCAGCGACCGCCAGAAGATCTTTCCATGCGGCACACGACAGAATCCAGCCCCACTGGAAATGACTTGCAGAACATTTCCGGTGCACTGGAGATAAGTAGCCTTGTGGAGTTCGGCGGCGAAGAAAATTCCCGCCCTCACACGAAATTACGCAATGAATTCCGCATACGTTCAGCCGGCGGAACGACCGCCCTCCCAGGGCCCCTCCGACGCGCTCGCGCCCTCGGGACGCACCGGCTCGCAGACCACCGTGATGATCTTGTTCCGGCGGCCGCCCGGGGACTCCGCGGTCAGCCGGAGCGCCTTCAGGCCCGGGTCGGACGCGTCCTCGGAGAGGTCGACCTCGGCGGTGGCGCCGGCGATCGGAACCCGGCCGAGGAGCTTGGCGAGCAGTCCGCCGACCGTTTCGACATCCTCGTCGTCCAGCTCGGCCAGGCCGTACAGCTCGCCGAGGTCGCCGATGTCCAGCCGGGCGGTGACGCGATAGCGGCCGTCGCCGAGGTCTTCGACGGGCGGCAGTTCCCGGTCGTATTCGTCGGTGATCTCGCCGACGATCTCTTCCAGGATGTCCTCGATAGTGACAATACCGGCGGTGCCGCCGTATTCGTCGATGACCACCGCGACATGATTGCGGTCCTGCTGCATTTCGCGCAGCAGATCACCGGCATTCTTGGTATCGGGGACGAAGACGGCGGGGCGCATGGCCGTGGAGACCAGCTCGTTCTCGGCGTCGCGGCTGATGTGGACCTTGCGGGCGAGGTCCTTGAGGTAGACGACGCCGACGACATCATCCTCGTTCTCGCCGGTCACCGGGATGCGCGAGAAGCCGGAGCGCAGGGCCAGGGTGAGCGCCTGGCGGATGGTCTTGAAGCGCTCGACGGCGACCAGGTCCGTACGCGGCACCATCACCTCGCGGACGAGGGTGTCACCGAGCTGGAAGACGGAGTGCACCATCCGGCGCTCCTCGTCCTCGATCAGCGACTCCTTCTCCGCGAGGTCGACCAGCGAGCGCAGCTCGGCCTCGGAGGCGAACGGGCCCTTGCGGAAGCCCTTGCCGGGGGTGAGGGCGTTGCCGAGGAGGATCAGGAGCGGCGGGACGGGGCCCATGATGCGGGCCAGCGGCAGCAGCACATAGGCGGCGGCGGTCGCGGTGTTCAGCGGGTGCTGGCGGCCGATGGTCCGCGGCGAGACGCCGACGGCGACATAGGAGACCAGCACCATCACGGCGATGGCGACGGTCAGCGCCTGCCACGTCTTGTCGAAGGAGCGCAGGCAGGCGTAGGTGACCAGGACACCGGCGGCCATCTCGCAGCCGACCCGCACCAGCAGGGCGACATTGAGGTAGCGGGTGGGGTCGGCGGCGACCGCGGCGAGCTTGGCGCTGCCGCGGCGCCCCGAGCGGACGGCCTCCTCGGCCCGGAAGCTGGTCGTCCGGGCCAGGCCGGCCTCCGCGCAGGCGGCGAGCCAGGCGATCACGACGAGCAGGACCGCGACCGCGATCAGCTGGGTGGTCATCGCAGCGTCCCGTCAGGTCACGGTGGGGGCCGGCGAGGGGCCGGTCAGGCCCTGCTCGGTCCGCCAGCCGTCGATGATCGCCGCCTGCAGGCCGAACATCTCGGCCTTCTCGTCCGGCTCTTCGTGGTCGTAGCCGAGGAGGTGGAGCACGCCGTGGACGGTGAGCAGCTGGAGCTCTTCGTCCATGCTGTGCCCCGTCGGGGCCTCCTCGCCCTGCTTCTTGGCGACCTCGGGGCAGAGCACGATGTCACCGAGGAGTCCCTGCGGGGGCTCCTCGTCGTCCTTCGCCGGCGGACGCAGCTCGTCCATCGGGAAGGACATGACGTCGGTCGGGCCCGGCAGGTCCATCCACTGGAGATGGAGCTGTTCCATGGCCTCGGCGTCCACGACGATCACGGACAGCTCGGAGAGCGGGTGGATACGCATCCGGGCGACGGCGTAGCGGGCGACATCCAGGATGGACTGCTCGTCGATATCCGTGCCGGACTCGTTGTTGACGTCGATGGACATGGGGGAGTTGCTTCTCGCTTCTGTGTGCCGGGCGCGGGCCGGCCGGTGGTCCCGGCCGGCCGGGGCTCATGTGCCGTTGCGGCTGTCGTACTTCTCGTAGGCGTCGACGATACGGCCGACCAGCTTGTGACGGACCACATCCTGGCTGGTGAGCAGGGAGAAATGCACATCGTCGACGCCGTCCAGGATGTCCCGGACCTGGCGCAGACCGCTCTTCGTGCCGCCGGGGAGGTCGACCTGGGTGACATCGCCGGTGATGACGATCTTCGATTCGAACCCGAGGCGGGTGAGGAACATCTTCATCTGCTCGGGGTTCGTGTTCTGCGCCTCGTCGAGGATGATGAACGCGTCATTAAGCGTTCTACCGCGCATATACGCCAGCGGAGCGACCTCGATCGTGCCCGCGGCCATCAGGCGCGGGATGGAGTCGGGGTCGAGCATGTCGTGCAGCGCGTCGTAGAGCGGGCGCAGATACGGGTCGATCTTCTCGTAGAGGGTGCCGGGCAGGAAGCCGAGGCGTTCGCCGGCCTCGACGGCGGGGCGGGTCAGGATGATGCGGTTGACCTGCTTGGCCTGCAGCGCCTGCACGGCCTTCGCCATCGCGAGGTAGGTCTTGCCGGTGCCGGCCGGCCCGATGCCGAAGACCACGGTGTGCTCGTCGATGGCGTCGACATAGCGCTTCTGGTTGAGGGTCTTGGGCCGGATCGTGCGCCCGCGGTTGGACAGGATGTTCTGGGTGAGCACCTCGGCGGGTGTCTCACTCGCCGCTCCCTCGCCGTCCTCCGCCGCGCGGAGCATGGCGATGGAGCGTTCCACTGCGTCCTCCGTCATCGGTTGTCCGGTGCGGAGCACCAGCATCATCTCGTCGAAAAGGCGCTGGACGAGGGCGACCTCGGCGGCGTCGCCGACAGCGCTGACCTCGTTGCCACGGACATGGATGTCGGTCGCCGGGAAGGCTTTTTCGATCACGCGCAGAAGGGAGTCTCCGGATCCCAGGACCGTGACCATCGGGTGTTTGGCCGGGACGGTGAACTGGGCGCGCGCCTGCGGTTGCGTGGGTG
Source organism: Streptomyces sp. Edi2 (assembly GCF_040253635.1). Classification (NCBI taxonomy): domain Bacteria; kingdom Bacillati; phylum Actinomycetota; class Actinomycetes; order Kitasatosporales; family Streptomycetaceae; genus Streptomyces; species Streptomyces sp. Edi2. Next base: position 2,849,247 of record NZ_JBEJGX010000003.1, read on the forward strand.
TCTGCGTCATGGGGCGGCTCGGTGGCCTGCTCAACCCCCATCCTTTGCTCGTATGAGGTGCCTGCCTGCAATGACCTGCACTCGACTCCTTGGGATACAAGAGTACGACGGGGCACCGACAAGCCCGAGGCCTTTTCCTGCCAGGGGTGGGCGTGGGGGCGGCCGGGACGCGGCCGGACGGCCCGATCGGCCCCGGCCTCATCGGCCCCGGGCCCGGTCCGCAGGCCGGGCCGCGCTCAGGCCGGGCGGCGGAAGCCGATCGTGGGGACGGCGCGGGCCAGCGGGGCGGGCCGGTAGGCCGCGGGCAGCACCTCGTCGAGGAAGGCGTACTGGCGGCGCAGCGCGCCCGGCGCACCCGCCTCGCAGCCCCGCACCTGCTGCCACCAGCCGGCGATCTCGGCCCACCCGGGTGCGGACAGCGAGCCGCCGAACTCCTGTACGGACAGCGCGGCGCTCAGCCCCGCGAAGGCGAGCCGGTCGGCGAGCGGCCAGTCGGCGAGGGTGCCGGTGACGAATCCGGCGACGAAGACATCGCCGGCGCCCGTGGGGTCCAGCGCCTCCACGGCGATGCCGGGCACCTCGGCGCTCTCGCCGGTCCGCCCGTCCACCGCGTAGGCCCCCTCGGCTCCCAGCGTGACCACGGCAAGCGGCACCCGGTCGGCGAGCTTGCGGGCGGCGGCGCGCGGGCAGTCCGTGCGGGTGTAGCGCATCGCCTCCTCGGCGTTGGGCAGGAACGCCTCGCAGTGTTCGAGGTCGGCTAGGTCGGCCGGGTCCCAGCGGCCGGTGTCGTCCCAGCCCACATCAGCGAAGATCCGGCTGCCGCGGCCGGCCGCGCAGCCCAGCCAGCCCTCCCGGCGGCCCGGTACCAGCGAGGCGACGCAGGCGCGGGACGGCGGCGGGCAGCCCGGGGCGTGCTTGCCGTCGAAGGTGTAGTCGGGCGGCGGCGCCTCGTGGCCGTGCGAGACCATCGTGCGCTCGCCCTCGTACGCCATGGAGACGGTGACCGGGGAGTGCCAGCCGGGGACGGTGCGGGACAGCGCCAGGTCGATGCCCTCGCCCTGTTCCAGCGCCTCCCAGCAGTACTCGCCGTAGTGGTCGTCGCCGAACGCGGCGGCGAGGGAGGTGCGCAGGCCGAGCCGGGCCAGCGCGGTGGCCATGTTGGCGACGCCGCCGGGGCTGGAACCCATGCCGCGGGCCCACGATTCGGTGCCGCGGACGGGGGCGCTGTCCAGGCCGGTGAAGATGATGTCCAGGAAGACGGTGCCGGTGAGGTAGACGTCGGTGTGCGGGTCTCCGTCGGCGCGCACCGCTGCGAGCGGATCGAGGGCCGGTGGCACTGCGGCCGGTCCCGCGGGCAAAAGGTCATCGCGTCGGCTGCTCACCGTGCTCGCTCCTCTCGTATCGGCACGTGCCGCCAGTGTGCCTGATGCTGCGGTACGTTCCGCCCCATGAGGCTGACGATTCTGGGCGGGGGCGGCTTCCGGGTGCCGCTGGTCTACCGCGCGCTGCTGGACGACCCGGCACACGCCGTCTCCGAGGTGGTGCTGCACGACACCGATCCGCGCCGGGTGGGGGTGATCGCCGAGGTGCTGACTCGGCTGGCGCGGGGGCATCCGGCGCCGGTGCCCGTACGGGTCGAGGAGCGGCTGGACGACGCGCTGGCCGGGGCCGGCTTCGTCTTCTCGGCGATCCGGGTGGGCGGCACGGCAGGGCGGATACGCGACGAGCGGATCCCGCTGTCCGAGGGGGTGCTGGGCCAGGAGACGGTCGGCGCGGGCGGTGTCCTCTACGGCCTGCGGACGGTCCCGGTGGCCCTGCACATCGCCGAGCGGGTCGCGGCGCTCGCCCCGGAGGCGTGGGTCATCAACTTCACCAACCCCGCGGGCACGGTCACCGAGGCGATGTCCCAGGTGCTGGGCGACCGCGTCATCGGGATCTGCGATTCGCCGGTGGGGCTGGTGCGCCGGGCGGCACGGGCGGCCGGCGTGGACCCGGCGGCCTTCGACGGGACCGGCCGGGTCGGCTACGACTACGTGGGGCTCAACCACCTCGGCTGGCTGCGGTCGTTGACGCTGGACGGCACCGAGCTGCTGCCGGGGCTGCTCGCCGACGACGCCGCGCTGGGCTCCTTCGAGGAGGGCCGGCTCTTCGGCGCCGACTGGCTGCGGACCCTGGGCGCGCTGCCCAACGAGTATCTGCACTACTACTACTTCCGCCGCGAAACCCTCGGCTCCGTACGGGACACCACCGAGACCCGCGGCGAATTCCTCGATCAGCAGCAGGGCGGCTTCTTCGAGCGTGCCGCGTCGGCCGGCGGCCCGGAGGGGGCGTACGAGCTGTGGGAGCGCACCCGGCTGGAGCGCGAGGAGACGTATATGGCGCACAGCAGGGAGGCCAGTGGCGGCTGGCAGCGCGACAGCCACGACCTGGAGGGCGGTGGCTACGACCGGGTGGCGCTGGCGTTGATGCACGCGATCGTGGGCGACAGCGGGACCCGGCTGATCCTCAACGTCCGCAACGGGACGACGGTGCCGCAGCTGGCGCCGGACGCGATCGTGGAGACGGTGTGCGAGGTGACGTCGCAGGGCGCCAGGCCGCTGCCCTGCGCGCCCCTGCGAGAGGACCAGTTGGGGCTGATGCTGCAGGTCAAGGCGGTGGAGCGGGCGACGGTGGAGGCGGCGGTCTACAAGGACAGGGACGCCGCGCTGCGGGCGCTGGCGCTGCATCCGCTGGTGGACTCCCCCGCGGTGGCCGCCCGCATCCTGGAGCGGGCGGCCGGGGAGGCATGAGGAGGCGGAGGCCCGGCGAGGGACAACCTCCGACCGGCCGGAATGCCTCCGCCCTCGCCGGAATACCCTCCGTCCCCGTCGGAATACCCTCCGTCCCCGCCGCGTTGTGGCCCGCAAGGGGCGTCCGCAACCCTTACGGGATGCGGCCGCCCCGGCCCTTAATGGCCCGCGCGCCCCCAGCGCCTTCGTTCAGCCCAGCGCCCCGCGCCGCCTCAGTGGCCCGCGCCGCCGCCCCAGCGCCCCCGCCGCCCCAGTGGCTGCGCGCCCCTCAGTGCCCCCGCTTGATCCACTCCTCCAGATGCGGGGCCTCCGCCCCGATCGTCGTCGGGTCGCCGTGTCCGGTACGGACCTGGGTCGCGGGCGGCAGGGTCAGCAGCCGGTCCCGGATCGAGGCCACGATCGTCGGGAAGTCCGAGAAGGACCGGCCGGTGGCGCCGGGGCCGCCCTGGAAGAGGGTGTCGCCGGTGAAAACGGTGCCCAGCTCGCGGGCGTAGAGGCAGACCGCGCCGGGCGCATGGCCCGGGGTGTGCAGCACGGTCAGATCCGTACCGGCGATGGTCAGCACCTGGCCGTCCGCCAGCTCCGCGTCCGGCGCGGTGTCCGCGTGGGTCATCTTCCACAACGGCAGGTCGGCGGGGTGCAGATGGATCCGGGCACCGGTGCGGGAGGCCAGCGCCGGGGCCGCGTCGATGTGGTCGTCGTGCCCATGGGTGCAGACGATCGCCCGCAGCGTCCGGCCGCCGAGGGCTTCGAGGATGGCGTCGGCGTCATGGGAGGCGTCGATGACGATCGCCTCGTCGTCGTCGCCGACGATCCAGACGTTGTTGTCGACGTCCCAGGTGCCGCCGTCGAGGGAGAAGGTTCCGGAGGTGACCAGGTGGTCGATACGGGCCGCCATCAGAGCGTCACCACCGAACGCAGGACGTCGCCCGCGTGCATCCGCTCGAAGGCCTGCTCCACGTCCTCGATGCCGATGGTCTCCGTGACGAACGCCCCCAGGTCGATCCGGCCCTGCAGATGCAGGTCGATCAGCATCGGGAAGTCACGGGAGGGCAGGCAGTCGCCGTACCAGGAGGATTTGAGGGCGCCGCCGCGGCCGAAGACGTCCAGGAGGGGGAGTTCCAGGGTCATGTCCGGGGTGGGGACGCCGACCAGGACGACGGTGCCGGCCAGATCGCGGGCGTAGAACGCCTGCCGGTAGGTCTCGGGGCGGCCGACCGCGTCGATGACGACGTCCGCGCCGAAGCCGCCGGTCAGTTCGCGGATCGCCTCGACGGGGTCGGCGGTACGGGAGTTGACCGTGTGGGTGGCGCCCATGGAGCGCGCGGTCTCCAGCTTGCGGTCGTCGATGTCCACCGCGACGATCGTGACCGCACCGGCCAGCCGCGCGCCCACCACGGCCGCATCGCCGACGCCGCCGCAGCCGATGACCGCGACCGAGTCGCCGCGCCCGACGCCACCGGTGTTGATCGCGGCGCCGATGCCCGCCATCACCCCGCAGCCCAGCAGCCCGGCCGCCTCGGGCGCCACCCGGGGGTCGACCTTGGTGCACTGCCCGGCGGCGACCAGCGTCTTGTCGGCGAAGGCGCCGATGCCCAGTGCCGGGGTCAGCTCCGTGCCGTCCTTGAGCGTCATCTTCTGGCGGGCGTTGTGGGTGTCGAAGCAGTACTGGGGGCGGCCCCGCAGACAGGCGCGGCACTGGCCGCACACCGCCCGCCAGTTGAGGACGACGAAGTCCCCCGGCGCCACATCGGTGACCCCGGCGCCGACCGACTCCACGACGCCGGCGGCCTCGTGCCCGAGCAGGAACGGGAAGTCGTCGTTGATGCCGCCCTGCTTGTAGTGCAGATCGGTGTGGCACACCCCGCACGTCTGAATCTTCACCACGGCCTCGCCGGGGCCCGGATCCGGCACCAGGATGGTCTCCAGCCGGACCGGTTCGTTCTTCCCCGGCGCAATCACGCCGCGCACTTCCTGTGCCATCGGGACAGCCCCTTTCAAAGATCACGTACGGGACCACTGTGGCGCGCCGCCACCGATCCGTGCCTCACCGTACGCGCGCCGGGCCACCGGGCACAGGACCACGGCCGGGTCCGTGATCTCCGGTCCGGGACCGCCGGGCGCACGCCCGCTCGTGGTGCCCGCGGGCGACCTACTCGCGTCTGCAGAGGGAGTGGGCGGCCAGGGAGCGTCATGGCTGTCAAGAGTCCGTACCCATGAGCCTTTGCCAAGGGTTGAATCTTCGCGCGTAGAGACCGACTTGAGGCTCTGTTAGACCTACGGGGTCCACTCATGTCTCCTGAGGAGTCGCGCATGCCCCGCCCCGCCCGTTTCCGCCCCGCCCTCACCCGGAGAGCCCGGCTCGGCGCCGCGACGGTCGCCGCCCTCGTCACCGGCACCGCGGTCTTCGGCATAGGCCAGGCCACCGCCGAACACTCCGTGCCGCGCACCGACAAAGAGATCCCCAACCTCACGCAGGTGCAGGACAAGATCAAGGCGTACTACGGCGACACGGTGACGGCGGACGGCGAGCACTACGCCTCCCCGCACAGCAACTACGCCCGCCAGGTCCGCGGCATCGAGGCCAAGGCCCGCGGCTACCTGTCCAAGGCCCTTGCGCAGCACGGCCGGACGGGCAAGCAGGGCAAGGAAGGCAAGCAGGCCAAGCCGGCCATCGTCCTCGACATGGACGACACGACCCTGCTCACCTACAACTACGAGCTCCAGGTCGGCTTCCACTACACCGAGGAGAGCCAGGACAAGTACCTGGCCCACCACGACATGGACCCGGTCTTCGGCATGAACCGGCTCGTGAACTGGGCGCACGCCAAGGGCGCCGAGGTGTTCTTCCTGACCGGCCGCAAGGAGGCGCAGCGCGACTGGAGCGTGCGCAACCTCACGAACGTCGGCTACGACGTGCCCCTGGACAGCCGGCACGTCTACCTGAAGAACAAGGAGCACCCGCCGGCCTACCTGCCCTGCGGCGCCACCTGCACGACGGTCGAGTACAAGTCGGGCACCCGCAAGCACATCGAGTCTCTCGGCTACCGCCTCGTCGCCAACTTCGGGGACCAGTACAGCGATCTGAACGGCGGTGCCGGGGACCGGACGTTCAAGCTGCCGAACCCGATGTACTACCTGCCGTAGGAGCGCGGCGCACGGCCGCGGAAGCACGGCGCGCACGCCCGGAGCGGCGCGGCACACGCCCGGCGGACGGATCTCCGCCGGGCGTTCAGCGCCGCTTGGGCACCGGCACCCGCATCAGGTCCTTGGCGATGGTCAGCTCGCCCGTGAAGCCCGCCGCGCGGGCCTGCCGCTCGAACTCGGTGGGGTCGTCGTAGCGCTGCGAGAAATGCGTCAGCACGAGGTGCCGCACCCCCGCCGACGCCGCGACCTGCGCCGCCTGCCCGGCGGTCAGGTGCCCGTGGTCGGTGGCCAGCTGAACGTCCTCGTCCAGGAACGTCGACTCGATGACCAGCATGTCCGCCCCCTCCGCGAGGGCATGGACGCCGTCGCAGAGGCGGGTGTCCATGACGAACGCGAAGCGCTGGCCGGGGCGCCGCTCGCTCACCTCGTCGAGGGTGACGCCGTTCAGCTCGCCGAGCCGCCGGAGGCGCCCGACGTCCGGTCCGGCGATGCCGTGCGCCGCCAGCCGCTCCGGCAGCATCCGGCGCGCGTCCGGCTCGATGAGCCGGTAGCCGTACGACTCGACCGGGTGCGAGAGCTTGCGCGCCTCCAGGACGTACGCCGCCGAGCGCTCCAGCTCACCGTCGACGGCCACCGGCCGCTTCACCAGCCGGACCGTCTCCCGGTACGCGGTGGCATAGCGCAGCCGGTCGAAGAAGTGCTCGCCACTGGCCGGGTAGTGGGCGGTGACCGGGTGCGGCACCCGGTCGAGGTTGATCCGCTGGATCACCCCGGCCAGGCCGAGCGAGTGGTCGCCGTGGAAGTGCGTGATGCAGATCCGGTGGAGGTCGTGGGCGGCGACCCCGGCGCGCAGCATCTGCCGCTGGGTTCCCTCGCCGGGGTCGAAGAGCAGCCCCTGGCCGTCCCACCGCAGCAGGTAGCCATTGTGGTTGCGGTGCCGTGTGGGAACCTGGCTCGCGGTGCCGAGGACCACCAATTCACGTACGGACACGGTGCGTTACCCGGGGGGCCACTGCAGGCCGCGGCCGCCGAGCACGTGCAGGTGGGCGTGGAAGACGGTCTGGCCCGCGCCGGCGCCGGTGTTGAAGACGACCCGGTAGCCCCGGTCCTCGACCTTGTCCTCGGCGGCGACCTCGCGGGACTCGCGCAGTATGTCGGCGATGACCTGCGGTTCGGCGGCGGCCAGGCTCGCGGCGTCCGGGTAGTGCACCTTGGGGATCACCAGGACGTGCGTGGGCGCCTGGGGGTTGATGTCGCGGAACGCGACGGTGGTGTCGGTCTCCCGGACGATGGTCGCCGGAACCTCTCCCGCCACGATCTTGCAGAACAGGCAGTCGGCCTGCGGTTCTCCCGCCACCGGTGGCACCTCCCGGGTCGTGTGTCGTACGCACGGTGCGCACGGCCTCGGATGCTACCGGGCGGGCCGTATCCGGGCGTCCACCCCACCCCACGCCGCGCGGTCCCCGCCGCCCGGAACCGCACACCGCACGGGAGGGCTGGTCGCCCGGAGGTCCGGGGCGGCCGGTGTGACTCCCTAGCTCCAGCGCCCCGTGCGCCCCAGCAGCAGCGCCGTGGCCGCGGTGCCCGCCGTGGAGGTGCGCAGCACGGTCGTCCCCAGGCGGTAGGGCCCCGCGCCCGCCTCGGCGAAGAGGGCGAGCTCTTCCGGGGAGACACCGCCTTCCGGCCCGACGACGAGCACGATCCGGCCCTCGGCGGGGAGTTCGGCGGTGGCGAGCGGGGAGCTGCCCTCCTCGTGGAGGACGGCGGCGAAGTCGGCGTCGGCGAGCAGGGTGGCCACCTGCTTGGTCGTCAGCGGGTCCGCGACCTCGGGGAAGGTCAGCCGGCGCGACTGCTTGCCCGCCTCACGGGCCGTGGCACGCCATTTGCCCAGCGATTTGGCGGCCCGCTCGCCCTTCCACTGGGTGACGCAACGCGCCGCCGCCCAGGGCACGATGCCGTCCACACCGGTCTCGGTCATCGTCTCGACGGCCAGCTCGCCGCGGTCGCCCTTGGGGAGCGCCTGGACGACGGTGATCGTGGGTTCCGGCGGCGCCTCGGTGCGCAGCTCCGCGACGGCGACGGTGAGCCGGTCCTTGCCCTCGACGGCGGCGACCGTGCCGTGCGCGCCCGCTCCGCGGCCGTCCGTCAGGACGACCTCCTCACCGGCCCGCAGCCGGCGCACCGACACCGCGTGCCGGCCCTCGGGACCGTCCAGGGTCAGCGTGCCGCCGGCCCGTACGTCCGCGAGCGAATCGACGAGGAACACCGGCGCGGTCATGCGGCGCCACCGGCGCCCGGGTGGCTCAACGCGGCGCGCGCCGCTTCCAGTTCACCCGCCAGTACTTCCACGAGCTGCCCGGCAGGCAGCTCCCGCGCCAGCCGGTGCCCCTGCCCCGCCCACAGGTTCATGCCCTGCGCGTCGCCCGCCTTGGCCGCGGCCTTGCGCACCGTGGAGGTGAGGTAGTGGACGGCGGGGTAGGCGGCCGGGGCGTACGGGCCGTGCTCGCGCAGGAAGCGGTTGACCAGTCCGCGGGCGGGCCGCCCGGAGAACGCCCGGGTCAACTCCGTATGCGTGAACAGCGGGTTGGTCAGCGCCTGCTTGTGCAGCGGGTTGGCGCCCGATTCGGGGGTGGCCAGGAAGGCGGTGCCCAGCTGCGCCATGCTCGCCCCGGCGGCCAGCACCGACGCGATCTGCGCCCCGCGCATCAGCCCGCCCGCGGCGATCACCGGGATCTGTACGGCCTCCCGGACCTGGCCGAGCAGCGCCAGCAGTCCCAGCCCCGCGCCGGTGCCGTCCGCATGCGGATCGTCCCGGTGGGTGCCCTGGTGGCCGCCGGCCTCCACGCCCTGCACGCACACCGCGTCGGCACCCGACCACTGGGCGGCCTGCGCCTCGGCGGCGGTGGTGACCGTGACAATGGTGTACGTACCGACCGCGGCGAAGGAGTCGAGGACGGCACGCGAGGGGCAGCCGAAGGTGAAGGACACCACCGGCACCGGGTCGTCCCGCAGGATCGCGAGCTTGGCCTCGTAGCCGTCGTCGATGGGCCCGTCGATGTCACCGAGCTCGGTCTCGTACCAGGCGGCCTCGCCCGCGAGTTGCTCGCGGTAGACCTCGACGACCGAGCCGTCGGCCAGCGAGGGCTGCGGCATGAAGAGGTTGACGCCGAAGGGCCGGTCGGTCAGCGACCGCAGCTGTTTGATCTCCTGGTACATGCCGTCGGCGGTTTTGTAGCCGGCGGCGAGGAAGCCGAGACCGCCGGCGCCGCAGACGGCGGCGGCCAGCTCGGGTCCGGAGCCGCCTCCCGCCATCGGGGCCTGCACGATCGGATGGCGGCAGAGATCGGTCAGTGCGGTGGGCATGCGCACATCGTGTCACGCCCACCGCGCCGTTCTGAACCGGGGCCGAGGCCGCCGCGCCGCCCGGGGAACGGCTCCGGCCCCCGGGCTCACCTGCGGCTATCGCCCGTTGAACGCATCCTTCAGGCGCGAGAAGAGTCCCTGCTGCCCCGGCTGGAACTGCCCCGTGGGCCGCTCCTCCCCGCGGAGCTTGGCCAGCCGCCGCAACAGGTCCTCCTGGTCGGCGTCGAGCTTGGACGGCGTCATCACCTCGACGTGGACGATGAGATCGCCCCGGCCGCCGCCCCGCAGATGGGTCACACCGCGCTGGTGCAGCGGAATCGACTGGCCGGACTGGGTACCGGGCCGGACATCGATCTCCTCCACCCCGTCCAGCGTCTCCAGCGGGCACTTCGTGCCCAGCGCCGCCGCCGTCATCGGGATGGTGACCGTGCAGTGCAGATCGTCGCCGCGCCGCTGGAAGACCGAGTGCGCCACCTCGTGGATCTCCACATAGAGATCACCGGCGGGGCCGCCGCCCGGACCGACCTCGCCCTCGCCCGCAAGCTGGATGCGGGTGCCGTTGTCGACACCGGCCGGGATCTTGACGGTGAGCGTGCGGCGCGAGCGGATCCGGCCGTCGCCGGCGCACTCGTGGCACGGCGTCGGCACGACCGTGCCGAAGCCCTGGCACTGCGGGCACGGCCTGGACGTCATGACCTGGCCGAGGAAGGACCGGGTGACCTGGGAGACCTCACCGCGGCCGCGGCACATGTCACAGGTCTGCGCCGAGGTGCCGGGAGCCGCGCCCTCACCGCTGCAGGTCGTACAGACGACGGCGGTGTCGACCTGGATGTCCTTGGTGGTGCCGAAGGCGGCTTCGTTCAGCTCGATGTCGAGCCGGATCATGGCGTCCTGGCCACGGCGGGTGCGCGAGCGCGGTCCGCGCTGCGACGCGGTGCCGAAGAAGGCGTCCATGATGTCGGAGAAGTTGCCGAAGCCCGCGCCGAAGCCGCCCGCGCCCTGGCCGCCGCCGGCCTGCGAGAGGGGGTCCCCGCCGAGGTCGTAGACCTGCTTCTTCTGCGGGTCCGACAGCACCTCGTAAGCGGCGTTGATCTCCTTGAACCGCTCCTGGGTCTTCGGATCCGGGTTCACGTCCGGGTGCAGCTCACGCGCCAGCCGGCGGAAGGCCTTCTTGATCTGGTCCTGCGAGGCGTCGCGTCCGATACCGAGGACCGAGTAGTAATCCGTGGCCACTTACGACTCCGCGAGGATTTGTCCGACGTAACGTGCCACTGCGCGTACCGCTCCCATCGTTCCGGGGTAGTCCATGCGGGTCGGTCCGACCACGCCGAGTTTGGCGACTGCCTCGTCGCCCGAACCGTAGCCGACCGTGACGACCGATGTGGACGCCAGGCCTTCATGGGCATTCTCATGCCCGATACGTACGGTCATGCCCGAGTCCTTGGCTTCCCCGAGCAGCTTGAGCATCACCACATGCTCCTCAAGGGCCTCCAGCACCGGCCGGATGGTCAAGGGGAAATCGTGTCCGAAGCGCGTGAGATTGGCGGTACCGCCGATCATCAGCCGCTCTTCGGTCTCTTCCACCAGAGTTTCCAGCAACACCGACAGCACTGTCGAGACCGTGCCGCGGTCGTCCTGCTCGAAGGACTCCGGAAGATCCTGCACCAACTGCGGCACATCCGCGAACCGGCGACCGACGACCCGGCTGTTGAGCCGGGCCCGCAGATCCGCCAGGGAGGCTTCGCCGAACGGTGCCTGGCAGTCGATGAGCCGCTGCTCGACCCGGCCGGTGTCCGTGATCAGTACGAGCATCAGCCGGGCCGGGGCCAGGGCCAGCAGCTCGACATGCCGGACCGTGGACCGGGTCAGGGACGGATACTGCACGACGGCGACCTGCCGGGTCAGCTGCGCCAGCAGCCGGACCGTGCGGCCCACCACGTCGTCGAGGTCGACGGCGCCGTCCAGGAAGTTCTGGATCGCCCGCCGCTCCGGGCTGGACAGCGGCTTGACGCCGGCCAGCTTGTCGACGAACAGGCGGTAGCCCTTGTCGGTCGGGATCCGCCCGGCGCTGGTGTGCGGCTGGGCGATGAACCCCTCGTCCTCCAGGGCCGCCATGTCGTTGCGGATGGTGGCCGGGGAGACCCCGAGCCGGTGGCGTTCGGTGAGCGCCTTGGAGCCGACCGGCTCCTCCGTCCCGACGTAGTCCTGGACGATGGCGCGCAGCACCTCCAGCCTGCGTTCACTGAGCATCCCGCGCACCTCCAGTCCGGCCGTCCGCCGCTTCGTCTTCCCTGGCACTCACACGGGCCGAGTGCCAGACCTTGGGCCAGTGTACGGCCGGGTAGCACGGGTGCGGCAAGGGCGGGCGCGCGGAGTACCCGCCCGATGACCGGGATCGGCCGATCTGTCGGGCAACGCTATCGCGATGGCGCTAGCGTCTCGGTATGCGTACTGCTTGGGAAGAGGCCGGTTGGGAACGACTCGGTGACGGCGTCGCCAGGCGCCGGATGCCGGGCTGGGACGAGACGATCGGGGTGATCGCGGGGAGCACCGGGGTCATGATCGTCGACACCGGCGCGACCCTGCGCGACGGCGCGGATCTGCGCCGGACGATCCGCGGTGTGCTGGGCCGGGAAGTGACGCATATCGCGCTCACCCACCCCCACTTCGATCATGTGCTGGGCACGGCCGCCTTCGCGGGCGTCGAGGTGTTCGGCGCGGCCGGCCTGGGCGAGCTGCTGCGCCGGGGCAAGGACGAGCTGCGGCACGACGCGATCCGGCAGGGCGTCGCGCGGGACGCCGCCGCGGAGGCCGCCGATCTGCTCGTCGCCCCGCACCACCATGTGCACGGCCAGCTGACCGTCGAGCTGGGCGACCGGCAGGTGCTGCTCGCCAACGTCGGCCCCGGGCACACCGCCCACGATCTGGCCGTCCTGGTACCGGGCCGGCGCGGGGAGCCGGAGATCGTCTTCTGCGGCGATCTGGTCGAGGAGTCCGGCGAGCCCCAGGCGGGCCCCGACGCGCTGCCCCAGCAGTGGCCCGGCGCGCTGGACCGGCTGCAGGCCCTCGGCGGCGAGGACGCACGGTACGTTCCCGGCCATGGCGCCGTGGTGGACGCCCGGTTCGTCCGTGCCCAACGCGACGCCCTGGCGGCCCGCTTCGGCGTCGCGCCTTCCTGACCCCGCCCGCCGACCTCACGAGACAGGCCCCCATGCACAGCAAGCACTACGGCCCCGACCTCACCCCACCGTGGAAGAAGCAGCGGCCCGCCCCCGAGGTGCCGGCCGAGCCCGATCTGGTCGTCGAAGAGGTCGCCTCGGGCTTCTGCGGCGCCGTGATCCGCTGCGAGAAGACGGCGCAGGGGCCGACGGTCACCCTGGAGGACCGCTTCGGCAAGCACCGGGTCTTTCCCATGGAGCCGCGCGGCTTCCTCCTGGAGGGGCGGGTGGTCACCCTCGTACGCCCCCAGGAGAGGCCGGCGGCCACCGCTCCGGCGCGTACGGCATCGGGATCACTCGCCGTGCCCGGCGCCCGCGCACGGGTCGCCCGCGCCGGGCGCATCTATGTGGAGGGCCGGCACGACGCCGAGCTGGTGGAGCGGGTGTGGGGCGACGACCTGCGCATCGAGGGGGTGGTCGTGGAGTACCTGGAGGGCATCGACGACCTGCCCTCGATCGTCCGCGGCTTCGCCCCCGGACCGGACGCCCGTCTCGGCGTCCTCGTCGACCACCTCGTGCCCGGCTCCAAGGAGTCCCGTATCGCGGCCGGGGTGACCGGGGACCATGCACTGGTGGTCGGCCACCCGTACATCGACGTCTGGGAGGCGGTGAAGCCGTCCTCGGTCGGGATCGCGGCCTGGCCGTCCGTCCCGCACGGGCAGGACTGGAAGACGGGGGTGTGCCGGGCGCTGGGCTGGCCGGAGAACACGGGCGCCGCCTGGCAGCGGATCCTGTCCTGCGTGCGCTCCTACAAGGACCTGGAGCCGGCGCTGCTGGGGCGGGTGGAGGAACTGATCGACTTCGTCACGGCCGGCGGTGCGGCCTGACGTTGGGGAGGGTCCCGAATTCGGTGGTGTCGAGTACGACATCGAGCTGGTCCAACGGCACGGGATCGCCAAATTTATAGATCGACTGCGACCGGTAGTCGGCGTTCTCCCCCGTGCCAGTGGGGCCGGTGAGCAGGACGCAGTGTGCCACGAGGGGATCGATGATCAGGTAGAGCGGAAGTCTGCTCGCCGCGTAAATCGAACGCTTGATGACATAGTCATGATCAACGCTGGTCTTGGAGACAACCTCGACAACCATCTTGATCACCTCGGGCGGCATCATGCGCCCGGAGTCCGGTCCGGTTCCGCGCTCCACCAGCACGAGATCCGGCTGAGGCTCGCTGGACTCTTGATGAAGCGCGACATCCTGGGTTTGCAGGCGTCGCCACTTCTTCCGCGGAAACTGGTCAAGGACAGCTTCCACGATGTCGTTATGGACCACGTCTGGCCCCGCCATCATCACGATGTTCCCCCGGAGGAGCTCGATCTTGACGCCCTCGGGAACCTCAAGGTTCTCGAAGAGCTCCGTCATCCGGCGTTCATCCACAGCGGTCATCTCCATGGCCTCCGTATCCCGTCGCCGTGTATACGGCACAGGCTAGGAGCAGCCTAGGCGGGGCCGCGGGCCCCTCGCATTGGTTCACTCATTCGAGCACAGCAGCGACTCAGTCCACCAGATCCCGCACCACCGCGTCCGCCAGCAGCCGTCCCCTCAGGGTCAGGACGGCGCGGCCCGCCTCGTACGGACCGGGTTCCAGGAGGCCGTCGGCCAGGGCGCGGGACGCCGCCCGCGCGCCCGCCGGGGCGAGGATGTCCAGGGGGCAGCCGTCCGCGAGGCGCAGTTCCAGGAGGATGCGTTCGACCCTGCGGTCCTCGTCCGTCAGGAGTTCGCGACCGGCGCCCGGGGAGCGGCCTTCGGAGAGGGCCTGCGCGTAGGCGCCGGGGTGCTTGACGTTCCACCAGCGGACGCCGCCGACGTGGCTGTGGGCGCCGGGGCCCGCGCCCCACCAGTCGGCGCCGGTCCAGTACAGCTCGTTGTGGCGGCAGCGGGCCGCGTCGGTGGTGGCCCAGTTGGAGACCTCGTACCAGGTGAAACCGGCCGCGGCGAGGCGTTCGTCGGCAATGAGGTAGCGGTCGGCGTGCACGTCGTCGTCGGTCATCGGGACCTCGCCACGGCGGATCCGGCGGGCCAGCTGGGTGCCCTCCTCGACGATCAGGGCGTAGGCGGAAACGTGGTCGGGGCCGGCCCCGATCGCGGCGTCCAGGGAGGCGCGCCAGTCGTCGTCGGTCTCGCCCGGGGTGCCGTAGATCAGGTCGAGGTTGACGTGGTCGAAGCCGGCCGCGCGGGCCTCGGCGACACAGGCCTCGGGGCGGCCGGGGGTGTGCGTACGGTCGAGGATCTTCAGGACGTGCTGCCTGGCGCTCTGCATGCCGAAGGAGACCCGGTTGAAGCCGCCCGCGAGCAGCCCGTCGAGATAGCGCGGGTCGACGGACTCCGGATTGGCCTCGGTGGTGATCTCCGCGCCCGGCGCCAGGCCGAATTCCTCGCGGATCGCGGCCAGCATCCGGCCGAGATCCGCTGCGGGCAGCAGGGTCGGGGTGCCGCCGCCGACGAAGACCGTCTCGACGGGGCGCGGGTCGTCGCCCAGCACCTTGCGGGCCAGCCGGATCTCGTCCACGACGGTGTCGGCGTAGTTGTCGCGGGAGGCCAGGGCGCCGCCGGAGCCGCGCAGCTCGCTTGCGGTGTAGGTGTTGAAGTCGCAGTAGCCGCAGCGGGTCGCGCAGTACGGCACATGCAGATAGAAGGCCAGGGGCCGGCCGGCGGCGGCCGCCGGCGTATGACCGGGCAGCGCCCCGTCCTCGGGCATCGGCTCACCATCGGGCAGTGCGGAAGGCATGGGAACCATTGTCCGTCATGGCGGGGCGGTGCCGGTCCGGGTGCGGTGTGCCCTACGGCACCCCGGGCCCGGCCGCCTGGAGGACCAGCAGGGCCAGGTCGTCGTCGGGCGGGACCGGGCCGAAGGCGTGGACGGTGTTGCGGATGTGATCGGCGAGGGCGGTGGCGCCCAGGCCGGCACCCGCGGCGAGCGTGACGGCCAGACCGTCCTCGTCGTCGAAGAGCCGCCGCCCCGAGCGCCGCTCGGTCACCCCGTCGGTGACGCACAGAAGCGTTTCCCCCGGGCAGAGGTCGAACGATTCGCTGACGTACGCGGCGTCCTCCACCACCCCCAGCAGCATCTGCGGCGCCGCGACCACCCGGACCCCGCCGTCCGTGCCCAGCACCAGCGGCAGCGGGTGGCCGGCGCTGGCGAGGGTGCAGCGGGCGCCGCCGCCGGGGTACGGGACGATCTCGCCGTAGAGCAGGGACAGGAAGCGGGCCTGTTCGCCCTCCTCGCGGATCTCGACCGGCGCCTCGGCCCCGGCCCCGGCCGCCGCGACCGCCGCCGCGACCGCCGCGACCGAGTCCGCGGCCTCCCGTGCCATGGTCTTGTTGAGCCGGTCGAGCACCGCGGCCACCCCGAAGCCGTCCCGGGCCAGCAGCCGCAGCACCGGGCGGGCCAGCCCCGTCACCGCGGCCGCCTCGGGCCCGCTGCCGCAGACGTCGCCGAGGGCGAAGCACCAGCGGCCGTCCCCGGCGTCGAAGAGGTCCCAGAAGTCGCCGCCCGCCCAGGCCCCCTCCCGTGGTTCGTAAACCACCGCCGACTCCACGCCCGGCACCTGCGCCCGCCCCCGCGGCAGCAGACGGCGCTGCAGGACCTGGCTGATGCGCTCCTGACGGCTGTAGGCGCGGGCGGTGGCGACGGCGCGGGCGACCCGGCGTCCCAGGTCCTCGATCAGCCCGACCACCTCGTCGGGGAAGCGCAGCAGCCCGCCCCGCCCGAGCAGCAGGGTGCCGAGCCGGCGGCCTCCCGCGACCAGGGGGCAGGCGAGCGCGGCGCCGCCCGGCCCGTAGCCGCCCGGTTCGTACGGCCAGGGCCAGGGAACCGCGCCGGACGCACCGCTGGGCGAGCCGCCGGCCGGCAGCTCCGGCGGCTGCTTCTCCAGCGCCGTGCGCAGCGCGTCGATCCGGCTCTCGGAGGTGTGCCAGACGCGGGCGAGGCGCTGTTCCTCGGCGTCGGCCGCGAGGCCCCGGCCGGGGGCGCCGCTGTCGCCGTCATAGAGCCACACCGCGCACCATTCGGCGAGCCGCGGCACGATCAACTGGGCGGCGAGCGAGGCGACCTGATCGGCGTCGAGCTGACCGGAGAGCAGGTCGGAGGCTTCGGCGAGGAAGGAGAGGGCGCCGTTGTCGACCCCGCCGGCCTCGTGGTCGGGCGGGGCGGAGCGGCGCGGCGCCGGGGCCAGGAGCTCGGCGGCCCGCAGCCCGTGCTGCAGCAACTGGTCGTCGAAGGCGAGCTCCGGCTCGGGCCCGGCGCCGTCCCGGGCGCCGACGGGCAGCCGGAACCAGACGGTCTTCATGGCCCTGCGGTAGGTGATGCCCCAGGATTCGGCGACGGCGCTGATCAGCTGGAGGCCGTGGCCGCCGTTCTCGGAGGCGGCACTGTCCTCGTGGGCGCGGACCGGCTGGGCGGGGTGGTGGTCGGAGACCTCGATGACGAGGCCGGGGGCGGCGTCGGGGGCGGGGCCGGGTGCGCCGTCGAGTCCTGCGCCGGAGGCGTACGCGGGCGGCGCCGGGTACGGCTGCCCGCTCCGGGCCCCGCACGGCTCGCCGCTCCGGCCCTCCGGGTACTCCGCGCCCGCTTCCCGCTCCGGCTCCAGGCGGCAGCGCAGCTCGACGGTGGTGCCCGCGTGCACGACCGCGTTCGTCACCAACTCGCTGACCAGCAGCACCGCTTCGTCCGCGAGCCGCCCGGTCAGGCTCTCCGCGCCCGCCAGCCCCTGGTCGGCCCAGTCCGCGAACGCGGCCCGGACGAAGCGGCGGGCGACGGCAGCGGCCTGCGGATCACCGGGCAGGCTGGTCCACCGGGAACGGGCCACGGCCCCCTCGGCAGGCCCGGCCACCGTGCCGGCCCCGGCTGCGGGTCCCGTCGCAGGACCGGCCCCGGGTCCGCCACGGGACCCGCCCGCCCTCGCCATGCGCGTCGCCGTGACGCCGTCGTCCCGTGGAGACGAAGTTGTCGTCCGCATTGAGCAACTCCCGACCAGCTCCGCTGCAGCGCCGGATGCGCCAACGACAGAGTGACAGAACGAGCGCAGACATAAGCACGGAGTCACAGAAGTGGGTGGTCGCGGCGCCCAATTCGGCTGACGCGCCGAGGGAGTTGGCCGACGTCCGCCAAGCGGCCTCCGGGGGACTTGTACGGACAAGTCCGGCGAAATCCACGGTTCCCGCCGGCCGCCGCCTTCACCCGTACGGGTGCGGCGATACGGGACCCGCCAACCCGTACGAGCACGGCGATACGCGACGCGCGCACCCGAGGTGCCACGCCACACGGGGCGACGCGCCGGCCCCTATAAGCGCGGCGATACGGGACGCGCCGACCCGCCCCGTACCGCCGTGTCCTTGCGGCTACGCCTCGCGCGTGCCCGCGTACATCTCGTCGAGCAGGTCCTTGAACACCCGCTCCACCACCGGCCGCTTGACCTTGAGGCTGGGGGTCACCTCACCGTGCTCGATGTCCAGGTCGCGCGGCAGCAGCCGGAACTTGCGGATCTGCTGCCAGCGCTGCAGGCCCTCGTTGACCCGCTCGACATAGCCGTCGATCAGCTCGCGGGCCTGTGCGGTGGCGACGACCTCGGCATACGTCCTGCCTTCCAGACCGTGCTCCTTGGCCCAGGCCATGATCGTCGGCTCGTCGAGGGCGATCAGGGCGGTGCAGAAGTTCCGATTGGCGCCGTGCACCAGCACATTGGAGACGAACGGGCAGACCGCCTTGAACTGGCCCTCGACCTCGGCGGGCGCGATGTACTTACCGCCCGAGGTCTTGATCAGGTCCTTCTTGCGGTCGGTGATCCGCAGATAGCCGTCCGGGGAGAGCTCACCGATGTCACCGGTGTGGAACCAGCCGTCCTCTTCCAGCACCTCGGCGGTCTTGTCCGGCAGGCCGTGGTAGCCCTGCATGATGCCGGGGCCGCGCAGCAGGATCTCGCCGTCCTCGGCGATCCGCACCTCGGTGCCGGGCAGCGGCTTGCCGACCGTTCCGGTGCGGTAGGCCTCGCCGGGGTTGACGAAGCTGGCGGCGCTGGACTCCGTCAGGCCGTAGCCCTCCAGGATGTGGATACCGGCGCCGGAGAAGAAGTAGCCGATCTCCGGCGAGAGCGCGGCCGAGCCGGAGACCGCGGCGCGCAGCCGCCCGCCGAACGCCTCCCGCAGCTTGGCGTAGACAAGGGCATCGGCGATCCGGTGCTTGGCGCCGAGTGCGAACGGCACCGAGGCGTTGCCGGTGCGGCGGAAGTTGTCCTGCGAGACCTTGGCGTACTCGCGGGCCACCTCGGCCGCCCACTGGAAGATCTTGTACTTGGCGCCGCCGCCCTGCCGGGCCTTGGTCGCGACACCGTTGTAGACCTTCTCGAAGATCCGCGGCACGGCCGCCATGTACGTGGGCCGGACGACCGGCAGATTCTCGATGATCTTGTCGACCCGGCCGTCCACGGCGATCACATGTCCGGCCGCGATCTGGCCCGCGGTGAGCACCTTGCCGAAGACGTGCGCCAGCGGCAGCCAGAGGTACTGCACGTCCTCCTCGGTGACCATGCCGGTGGCCGGGATCGCCCGGGCCATGTACGCCCAGCAGTCGTGCGGGAGCTGAACACCCTTGGGGCGCCCGGTGGTCCCGGAGGTGTAGATCAGCGTCGCCAGCTGGTCGGCGCGCAGTGCGGCGACCCGCTCCTTGACGCACTCCGGGTGGTCCTCCAGATAGGCGGTGCCGCGCTTCTCCAGCTCGGCCAGGGTGAGCACCCAGCCCTCCGGATCGCCCTCGGCGGGCTCCGCGCCCGCCTCGTCGATGACGACGACATGCGCCAGCTCGGGCAGCTCCGCGCGCCGCTCACGGGCCTTGGCGAGCTGCCCGGCGTCCTCCGCGATCAGCACCCGGCTTCCGGAGTCGGCCAGGATGTAGGCGGTCTCCTCGGTGTTGGTGCTGGGGTAGACCGTGGTGGTGGCGGCGCCGGAACAGAGCACACCGAGGTCGGCGAGGATCCACTCGACGCGGGTGCTGGCGGCCAGCGCCACCCGCTCCTCGGGCAGTATGCCGAGCGCCATGAGCCCGGCGGCCACGGCGTAGACCCGTTCCGCGGCCTGCGCCCAGCTGATCGACTTCCAGTCGTCCGGCCCGGGTCCGGAGGCCGGGACCGGATAGCGATAGGCCTCGATATCGGGCGTGGCCGCAACCCGTTCCAGGAAGAGATGCGCCACCGAAGGCGGCCGGTTTTCGATCAGCGTGTGGGTGTCCGTCACGGCGTCCTCCGGGGCCCGCTTCGATGCTGGTGACTCGCGAGTAACCTTTGAGCAGTGATCAGACTAGAGCGCGAGAAGCCGACGCGTAAGAGGCTACGGCCGACTGGTTAAGGAAGTGACCAGTGCGATGGGTGTACGTAGCACGCGCAACGCCCGACAGCGAGCCGCGCCGAGCGCCCGCATCGGGCGGCCCGGGGGCTCTGCGGCCCGCTGTGGACCGCCGCGGACCGTTCCGGCCATCAAGGACTGCTCCGGACCGGCCCGCTCCGGACCGACCGCCCCAGACCACCGCGGGTGGGATGGATCACACCTTCCGCACCCCGCCTGCAGGCCGGCCGGGCCGGATGACCTGCCCAACTTCCTGCCCAGTTGCCCGTCTGCCGCCGCGCTCCGCCTCTCCCCGCCTCCGGTGAGCGGGGAAAAACCGGCAGGGCGCCGGCTCCCTGTCCGGGGACCGGCGCCCTGCGGCCGTCACGGGCGGCGCGCGCTACTTCTTCGCCTTCGCATCCCCGTCGGAGTCCGAGGACAGCACCGCGATGAAGGCCTCCTGGGGGACCTCCACGCTGCCGACCATCTTCATCCGCTTCTTGCCTTCCTTCTGCTTCTCCAGCAGCTTCCGCTTACGGGAGATGTCACCGCCGTAGCACTTGGCGAGGACGTCCTTGCGGATGGCGCGGACCGTCTCACGGGCGATGACCCGGCTGCCGATGGCGGCCTGGATCGGCACCTCGAAGCTCTGCCGCGGAATCAGCTCCCGCAGCTTGGCGACCAGCCGCACGCCGTACGCGTACGCCTTGTCCTTGTGGCAGATCGCGGAGAACGCGTCGACCTTGTCGCCGTGCAGCAGGATGTCGACCTTGACCAGGTCGGCGATCTGCTCGCCGGTGGGCTCGTAGTCCAGCGAGGCATAGCCGCGGGTCTTGGACTTGAGCTGGTCGAAGAAGTCGAAGACGACCTCGGCGAGCGGGAGGGTGTAGCGGATCTCGACCCGGTCCTCGGAGAGGTAGTCCATGCCGAGCAGGTTGCCGCGGCGGTTCTGGCACAGCTCCATGATCGCGCCGATGAACTCGCTGGGTGCCAGGATCGTGGCCCGGACGACCGGCTCGTGCACGTTGTCGATCTTGCCCGTCGGGAACTCGCTCGGGTTGGTGACCTCGTGCTCGGTCCCGTCCTCCATGTCGACGCGGTAGACCACGTTCGGCGCGGTGGCGATCAGATCGAGGCCGAACTCGCGCTCCAGGCGCTCGCGGACGACCTCCAGGTGCAGCAGGCCCAGGAAGCCGACACGGAAGCCGAAGCCCAGGGCCGCGGAGGTCTCGGGCTCGTAGACGAGCGCGGCGTCGTTGAGCTGCAGCTTGTCGAGGGCGTCGCGCAGCTCGGGGTAGTCGGAGCCGTCCAGCGGATACAGCCCCGAGAACACCATCGGCTTGGGGTCCTTGTAGCCGCCCAGGGGCTCCGTGGCTCCCTTGGTGAGCTGGGTGATCGTGTCACCCACCTTGGACTGCCGGACGTCCTTCACGCCGGTGATCAGGTAGCCCACCTCGCCGACGGACAGCCCGTCGGCCGCCTTCATCTCGGGCGAGTTCGTGCCGATCTCCAGCAGCTCGTGAGCGGCGCCGGTCGACATCATCCTGATGCGCTCGCGCTTGCTGAGCGTGCCGTCGACGACCTTCACGTAGGTCACGACACCGCGGTAGGCGTCGTAGACCGAGTCGAAGATCATCGCGCGGGCGGGGGCGTCCTTGACGCCGACCGGGGCAGGCACCTCGCGGACGACCTTGTTCAGCAGCTCGGCCACGCCGACGCCGGTCTTGGCGGAGACCCGCAGCACGTCCTCGGGCTCGCAGCCGACCAGATTGGCCAGCTCGGCGGCGAACTTCTCGGGCTGGGCGGCCGGCAGGTCGATCTTGTTGAGGACGGGGATGATCGTGAGCTCGTGCTCCATCGCCAGGTACAGGTTGGCGAGGGTCTGGGCCTCGATGCCCTGAGCGGCGTCGACGAGGAGGACGCAGCCCTCGCACGCGGCGAGCGAGCGCGAGACCTCGTAGGTGAAGTCGACGTGGCCCGGGGTGTCGATCATGTTGAGGATGTGGGTCGTCCCACTGCCCTCTTGGCCCTCGGTGGGGTCCCAGGGCAGCCGGACCGCCTGGGACTTGATCGTGATGCCACGCTCGCGCTCGATGTCCATGCGGTCGAGGTACTGCGCGCGCATCTGCCGCTGGTCGACGACACCGGTGATCTGGAGCATCCGGTCGGCGAGCGTCGACTTGCCGTGGTCGATGTGCGCGATGATGCAGAAGTTACGGAGGAGGGCCGGATCGGTACGGCTCGGCTCCGGCACGTTCGTAGGGGTCGCGGGCACGCAGGGTCCATTCAGTGAACGCGGGTAGGCGGGACTCGGGTATATGACGTCTCCCCCATCGTCCCATGACCTAGGGGCTCGGTCCGGTTTGGGCGGGGCGGGGTGGGTCCGGGGGGGCTTCGGGCGGGGGGCTTCGGGGCGGACGGGTCGGGCAAGGCCGGGGCGTGGTCGGTCGAGGCCGGGTGGTGGTCGGCGGCGGCCGGGGGGGTGGTCGGCGTGGCTCGGGTCGGTGGGTTCGGTCCGGATTGGGCGGTGGGGCCGGTCCGGTCTGGGCGGTGGGTCCCGTCCGGCTCGGGCGAGTGGGTCCGGTCCGGTTTGGGTGGCCGTAGACCCTGCTGGTAGCCTGGTCCACTGCGCTTCGTGCCCTCTCACGTACGAGGCGCTACTCGAAACTCCAACGAACCTGAAAAGGCTCTTTCGTGGCGAACATCAAGTCCCAGATGAAGCGGATCAAGACCAACGAGAAGGCTCGTCAGCGCAACAAGGCTGTCAAGTCCACTCTGAAGACCGCGATCCGTCGCACCCGCGAGGCCGTGGAGGCCGGTGACCTGCAGAAGGCCACCACCGCCCAGGCCGCCGCTGCCAAGACGCTCGACAAGGCCGTCAGCAAGGGTGTCATCCACAAGAACGCTGCCGCCAACAAGAAGTCGGCGCTGGCCAAGAAGGTCGCGTCCCTCAAGGCCTGACCTTCCTCCCGGAGGAGATCATCGGCCGGTCCAGGTCTGATCCTCCTCCATCGCAGCATCCGTAGTACCCCTGTCGGCAGGGACCCAGCGGCCCCTCTCTCCGCTCCCTGACCGATGCACCACCGCGCCGCACACGGCCTGCGTTCGCCACGCGGGTGCGGCGCACCCGGCTCACTCGGCGTAACCCGCCGACCAAGCCGCAACAGCTTGATACGAAGGCCTCGCCTCACCCCTTCCCCAGGGGTGAGGCGGGGTCTTCTTTCTTTTGCCGGGGTGGGGTGGCGGGGGTTGGTGCCGGCGGTGGGGCTTCTCTGCCGGTGGGGGTCAGTGCTGAGGGTGGGGCGCTCTCTGCCGGTGGGACTTGGCGGGCAGGGGTTGCCGGGGCGGGGTTTCCCGGGGTGGGTTTTCCGGAGCGGGCTTCCCCGGGGTGGGTTTGCCGGGATGGAATTGCGTAGGGCGCTTGGTTCGGGGCATTCCCATCAGGCTGGGCTTCCATTCTGGAGTTCCCATGCGAGGTTCCTTTACGGGAATTCTTGTGGGGTTCTGTTGCGAAGAGGCGTGGACGATGGACGGGAAATGTTTTGTGGTGTTCCATCGCCGGGGCTTCTGCTGTGGGGTCTTTACTGTTAGGCCATCGCTTGGGGCTTCTGCTGTGGGGCCATTGCTGCGGGGATATCGTTTTGGGGCACTTGAGGCACCAGCGCCTGGCCCGTGGCATGGGGGCGAAGGTGGCGTGAGCTTGCAGGTGGGGGCAGATGGGGCCGCATTTCCGCCTGCTCACCATGGGGGAACTTGCGTGCCGCAGAGCCGGGTTCGCTTTCTGCGGGGTCCGCTACGCTGCCGCCATGTCTATTTCGGGGGACCAAAACAATCCGTACGCCCAACCACAGCCACAGCCACAGCCACAGCCGAACCCATACGGTCAGGTGCCCGCACCCCAGAATCCGGTGCCCACACAGCAGAATCCCTACGCACAGCAGGCCATACCTCCGGGTCAAGCCGGCGGATACGGCTATCCGGCGCCTGGCGTACCCGCCCCGCCCCTGGGGCCACCCGCGGGGACACCCGTCGCCGCACCCGGTGGCGCGGACCGTGGCACGTCCGGCTGGCTCTGGGCCGTCGGCGGCGTGGTCGCCGCGTCCACGATCTGGGCCTCGTTGTTGTTCGCCACCGGGGGCTTCTCCTCCGAGCCCAGCCCCGACCTCGCGGGCTACGCCTACACGAACGATCTGTGTGCGGACACCTCGATGACCCCCTTCGAGGACGCCCACTACAAGACCAAGGCGAGCACCGGAACGGCCTCGAAGGACGCCAACCCGCAGCACAGCGGCGCCCAGCTGAAGTCCCTGGACACGATGACCTGCAACGTCTCATTCGAGCAGGACGGCGCAACCACCTCCGCCTACTCCTCCACCTGGCTCTACAACACCGCCACGCTCCACAAGGAGACCGATCCGACGCAGGAGTTCGCCGACGGCTACCGCTCGTACGAGAAGCAGGACACCTCGATCAGCTACCAGGTCGAGGCCGTACCGGGAATCGGCGACGAGGCCTATCTGGTGACCCGCAAGGACGACGGCGGCACGAGCAGCAGCTCGTATGTGATCCTCGGCGTCCGGGACGGCTGGATGACGTACCAGTCGACGTGGTCGAGCTATGCGTCGAGCAGTGGCAGCGACAGCGCCAAGCAGCCGACGGCCACCGAGGTGGCCACGATGCTGAAGACCAGCGCGAGGGAAACACTCAGGCGGCTGCACACGGAGCGCTGATCACGCCGGCCACCGTCTCGATGACGGCCTGCCTGCCCACAGCGCCGGCACCAGCGCGGGCGTCGGCAACGCCGCCGACGCCTGGGCCGACACCAGCGCCGACGCCGAAGCCGCCCGGTATCACGCTGCTGCACGCCCGCGCCGACAACAAGGAGCCGGGCGTCACCGCGAACGGGCCGCCCGGGCAATGGCCACGACGGCCTTCTCCAGGGCGTACGCCGGGTCGTCCCCGCCGCCCTTCACCCCCGCGTCGGCCGCTGCCACCGCGCGCAGCGCCGTGGCCACGCCGTCCGCCGACCAACCGCGTATCTGCTGCCGTACCCGGTCGATCTTCCAGGGCGGCATGCCCAGTTCGCGGGCGAGGTCGCCGGGGCGGGCGCCGCGCGGGGCGGAGGCCAGTTTGCCGATGGCGCGGACGCCCTGAGCGAGCGCGCTGGTGATCATGACGGGGGCGACGCCGGTGGCGAGGGACCAGCGCAGTGCCTCCAGTGCCTCGGCGGCCCGGCCCTCGACGGCACGGTCCGCGACGGTGAAGCTCGACGCCTCGGCCCGGCCCGTGTAGTAGCGCGCGACGACGGCCTCGTCGATGGTGCCCTCGACATCGGCGGCCAACTGCGAGCAGGCCGAGGCCAGCTCACGCAGATCGCTGCCGATCGCATCGACCAGCGACTGGCAGGCCTCGGGCGTCGCCGAACGCCCCGTCGCACGGAACTCACCCCGCACAAAGGCCAGCCGGTCGGCCGGCTTGGTCATCTTGGGGCAGGCCACTTCCCGCGCCCCGGCCTTGCGGGCGGCGTCCAGCAGACCCTTCCCCTTGGCGCCGCCGGCGTGCAGCAGCACCAGCGTGATCTCCTCGGCGGGCGAGCCGAGATACGCCTTGACGTCCTTGATGGTGTCCGCGGAAAGGTCCTGGGCGGCGCGCACCACGACGACCTTACGCTCGGCGAAGAGCGAGGGGCTGGTCAGCTCCGCCAGGGTGCCGGGCTGGAGCTGATCGGGAGTGAGGTCGCGCACATCGGTGTCCGCATCGGCCGCCCGGGCAGCCGCCACCACCTGCTGCACCGCGCGATCCAGCAGCAGGTCTTCCTGGCCCACCGCGATCGTGACGGGGGCGAGCGGGTCGTCTTGAGCTGTCTTCCTGGCCATCGCGTCCAGCATCCCACGCCCCACTGACACCCCGTCCCGGACGACTCGGACACCCCGGCCCTGCCCCCGCTTTGGTGCCTCTGCCGGACCGCTCGACACCCCGGCCCTGACCGCTCGGCTCTGTTGCCGGTGCCGGTGCCGGTGGCGGACGGCTCGACGTCCCTGTCTGTCCCTGTCCCTGTCCCTGTCCCTGTCCCTGTCCCTGTTCCTGACCCTGTTCCTGTACCTGACCGACTCTGCTCCGGTGCCCGTGCCGGAGCGGCTCAGTACCCCGGCGGTGACCGCTCTGGTGCCCCTGCCGGGCGGCTCCGCTCCGGTGCCGGTGCCGGTGCCGGACCCGCTCGGTGCCCCGGCGGTGACCGCTCTACTGCCCCTGCCGGGCGGCTCCGGTGCCCCTGACCGACTCTGCTCCGGTGCCCCTGTCGGGCTGCTCCGGCCCCTCCCTGACAGCGGCGTCATCGCCGTGTCGGACAATGGCCGGGTGAATGATGCTGCCCCACACCCACCGCACCTCCGGCACGTTCTGGTACTGCCCGACCGCGATGCCGCGGAAGAGGTGGCCGAGGCCCTGACCGAACGCTTCGGTGTCGCCGAGGAGCCCCAGCTCGTACGGGACGCCCTGGCCGGTGAGGACGACGCCGAGGACGCCCAGTGGCTGGTGGTGGTCGAAGACCCGGACGCCGCCCACGACCCGGCGCGGCTGCACGACCTCGCGGCGGAGTACGAGGGCTGGCGCGAGGCCGAATAACGACGGGGCCGCGGAGCCACGGGGGCCATGGGGGCTGCCGGGGCCGTGGGGGCCGCCGGGGCCGCGGGCCTAAGCGCCGCCGCCGGGCGCCCGCACCGCACCGACTCGGGGCTCCCGCTCCAGAACAATCCCGAAGCGCTCCCGGTAGGCGGCCAGGACCTCTCCCTCCCCCCCGTCCAGCTGACGCTCGTCCCGTGCACCATCCGCCCCGGTGGTCACGAGCGTACGGCCGGAGAGCGTGACCCGGCCGGTCCCGGTCAGCCGTGAGCACACCAGGGACTGGGTGAAGTGCGACTTGGGCGAGGTCCGGTGCCACCAGCAGCCGGCCTCGAAGTCCGCATAGGCACGCGGGCGTTGTTCGAGGCGGTACTGCGGATCGCCGTCCCTCAGGACATCGAGGTCTCCCTCACTCGTCTCCTCGATCCGGAACACCCCGCCGGGATCGGCCTGCTCGGCACGGCTGTCCCAGCGCAGCGGAAAGTGGCTGTGCCTGCCGAAGCCGACGTCCGCAAGCCACGGCCCGCTCGGCGTCTGTACACGCAGCGCGAGGTGGTCATACGGAATTCCGGGCCCGTCGGCGCCGAACACGCGGGCGGAGAGCAGTTCGACGTCATAGCCGAGCGCGCCCAGGAGCAGGGCGAAAGCACCGTTGAGCTCGTAACAGAAGCCGCCCCGGCGGGCGCGGACGATCTTGTCCAGCAGCGGCTGCTCCACGAGCACGATTTCCTCGCCGAGGTGGATGGAGAGATTTTCGAAGGGAACGGTGCGCAGATGGCTGAGGTGCAGCGCACGCAGCGCCTCGGCGTCCGGCGCCGCGGGGCGGGCGGCACCGATCCGGTCGAGGTAGGCGTCGGCGGCAGCGGTGTCCATCAGGGGTGCGTCCTCTCCGAAGCGGGCCGGCGGCGCCCTTCGAACCCGGCCGGCCCCACACAGCAGTGAAGGCCCCATTCGACGCCTTCACCCCTCCTCATGATCTGGATCCTACGGATCCTGAGGCAGCAGCAATCGCGCCACGTACTCGCCTGCACTGCCTGCTCGGTCCATGGCCTTGTGCGCCACACAGCCCGCCGGCGGCCTCCGGCCCGCTGAGCTGCACGATGCCGTCGGCCCACGCGGCCGGTCGTCCAGGGTCACCGCCGCCTAAGTGGCTTCTCCACTGGGTTCGGGGAGGTGCACGGAGGGGCCGCGGTCCGGCCCGGGCGCAGACTCCTGGGGCGTGGTGGCTCCCGGAAGGCTGCGTATTCGGGGGACGGGTGAGGGCAGCAGCCAGAGAAGGCAGAGGGTGGCACCGGCGGTAGCGATCCAGAGGGTGGGACGCAGGCCCAGCGCCGTGCCGAGCACACCACCGGCCATGGCACCGATGGGGCGGAAGCCGTAGTTCAGCGTGCGGGACGCACCGGCGACGCGAGAGCGCAAGACGTCCGGTACCAGCGCCGCGAGCAGTGAGCCGGAGGAGATGTCGACGAGCATGACGCCGACGCTGGACAGGAATTCGGCGACGAAGAGCAGCGCGGCAACCAGCGAGGTGGCACCGTCGGCGAGCGGGACGAGCAGGAGCGGCACGGTGAACCCGGCGTAGCCGAGCAGAATGGCCGGGCCGATACCGATGGCGCGCACCACCCTGCCCGCGACCGCCGCGCCGATGAGACCGCCGATCGCGCCGATCCCCAGCACCGCCCCCAACAGTGCGGCTTCCAGGCCGAGTTCGGTGGTGGCGTAGAGCACGAAAAGGGTGTGGAACATGAGGTTGAAGAACTGCACCGTCCCCGAGGCGGCGAACATGGCGCGCAGGGTGGGGTGCCGCAACGCCCAGCGCACTCCCTCGGTGGCATACCCCTTGGCGGGCGGCGCGGGCGGTGGCTCGGTCGGCGCGATACGCGCCAGCAGCACGGCGGAGTACAGAAAGGTCAGCGCGTCGGCGAGCAGCACCAGGGGCACCGCGAGCAGCTGGACGAGCAGGCCGCCCGCGCCGGGCCCGCCGACAAAGGCCATCGCGCGACTGCCGTTGAGCAGGGAACTGCCCGCAATCAAGCGGCTCCTGGGAACGAGCGCGACGAAGAGAGTGACGTCGCAGATATCGAAGAGGACGGTGCACGCACCGACGGCGAAGGCGACGGCATAGAGCTGGGCGAGAGTGAGCGCGCCCACGGCGTAGGCGACGGGCAGGGAGATGATCAGCAGCGCACGGAGCAGATCGGCAGCAATCATGATCCGGCGACGCCGGGCCCGCCGGTCGATCCAGGCCCCCGCGGGCAGACTCAGCAGCAGGGCGGGGAGCAGCTCCGCGGTCTTGAGCAGACCCATTTCCGCGGCCCCGGCACCCAGAACGAGGACGGCGACGAGCGGGACGGCGAGCAGGGAGATCTGATCGCCGGCGAGGGAGACGGACTGAGCCGCCCAGTAGCGGCGGAACGCGCGCTCCCGTAAGAGGACGGGGACCCGGACCGCCTGACTCATAAGGCCCCGCCGCCGTCCGCGCCGTCGTCCCCGGGACGGGACGCGCCGCCGCTCCGCGTCTCGATATGCCGGACGAACGCGACCTGAAGGAAGCTCACCAGCCGTGCATCGGCCGGCCGGGCCCCCGGGTCCTGCAACCGTGCCACATAGGGGCTCAGCAGCTCCGTCACCCGCTCGCCGAGTTCGGTGAGTTCGTCGGCGGTGAGATAGAGCGAGACATCCCCGTACTGCTCGGCCTGCTGCCATGCACGGGGCAGGGCGGCGCGCTGCTCCAGGGCGTGCGACATCTTGGTGAAGTAGTTCTCGGCAAGGGCGACGTTCAGGGCCGTGGAAGCCTCGGTGACCTCGGGGTCGTCGGAGTGCCCTGGCCAGCCGGTGAACTGTGCGGTCGCCCGCCATGGCTTCTCCCGCCCCCGACCGCCCTCGGCCTCCTCCACCAGGTCGTACTTCGCGAGCATCCGCAGGTGGTACGAGCAGCTGGCGACGGACTGCCCCGTCAGCTCGGCCGCGCGGGTGGCGGTGAGCGGGCCTTCGCGGCGCAGCAACCCGACCAGCTCCATGCGGGTGGGATGGGCATAGGCGCGCAGCGCACGCGGATCGGAGAGCTGTATGCAGTCGGCGAACGGATCGGACCGCGGCCGCAGTTCGCCGTCCGCGTCCGGCCGCACCGGCTCGGGCTGCTGGGATGGTTCCGACCTCGGAGACATGAAATAAAGGTATCTTTAGAAAGGTTCCTTTATAAGGATCCGGTCGGTAACTGTGAGAGAAAAGGCGTAGGCGGAGGAGGATGCGGCGGCGTCCGATCCAGCGGTTGCCGACGGGGAGAGCACGAGGGCCGGTAGGTGAGCGACGGCGGTCGGGCCTGCGCATCACGGCTCGGTGGCCACCGGGCGGGTGGCCACCGGGTGGACGGCCGCCGGGCCGATAGCCACGGGACGGACGGCCACCGGGTGCGCCGCCATCGGGTGGACGGCCGCCCACTGGACGTGCCGGGGCTCTCCGGGCCGTTACCGGGCGGGACCGGGTTCTCCGGCCGGGGACCGGGCCGGCCTTGGTTCGGTGGCCGTTGACCGTCGCCGAGAGCCTGGCCGTCGTGCCCAGGATCGCGATGGCTCCGTCGGTGTCCGTCCGCAGCACCCGGGCGCCCTGAGCGCGCAGCGCGGCAATGGTGCGGGGCCCCGGATGGCCGTACGGATTGCCGACACCGCAGGAGATCAGCGCCAGGCGCGGCGCCAGCCGATGCATCAGCGGAGGGTCCTGATAGGCGGATCCGTGGTGCGCCACCTTCAGGACATCGACACCGCCCAGCTCCGGGTGGGCCGCCAGCAGTGCGCGCTGTGCAGGTGGTTCGAGGTCACCCAGCAGCAGGAGGGTCAGGCCGCCCGTACGGACGAGCAGGGTGACGCTGGCGTCGTTGGGGCCGTCGAGCTCGTCGGGACCGGCCGATGGACCCGTGGGATCGGCGGGGCCGGTGGGGCTGGTGGGGTCGGTGGGGCCAGGGAGAGTGGGCGGGGCCGGCGGCCAGAGGACCTGCCAGGCGAGTGGGCCCAGGTGGCGCCGCTCCCCCGGTACGGCACGGATGACCGGCACCCGTGCCGCCGCTGCCACACGGTGTACGAACTCCGCCTGTCCCGGAGGGTCTTGCAGCGTCGTGGTCTCGATCGCGCCGACCGCACGACCGCGGAGCGCCCCCGGGAGCCCGTCCACATGGTCGGCGTGGAAGTGCGTCAGGACCAGGAGCGGGATACGGCGGACGCCCAGGTCGGTGAGGCAGCGGTCGATGGCCTGGGGCTCGGGTCCGGTGTCCACGACCAGCGCCGTACCGTCCCCGGCTGCCAGCACCAGGCCGTCGCCCTGCCCCACGTCGCACACCACGGCCCGCCACCCCGGCGGCGGCCATCCGGTGAGGATGCGGGTGAACGGGGCGGGGCGGCACACCGCCAAGATCATTGCCAGCACACACAGCACGCACAGCCAGGGACGGCGCAGCACCCTGCGGACGGCCGGCACCAGGGCCACCAGAGCAGCCGCCAGCACCAGCCCGCCACCCCAGCCGCCCGGCCAGTCGAACTCCGCCCCCGGCAGCGCCGCCCCCGTGCGGGCGACGCCGGCGACCCACTCAGCCGGCCAGCCCGCGCACCACGACAGCGCCTGGGCGGCCGGCAACGCGACCGGGGCGGTGGCGAGGGCCGCGAAGCCCAGCACCGTCGCGGGGGCCACGGCCACTTCCGCCAGCAGATTGCAGGGCACCGCGACCAGGCCCACCCGGGCCGCCAGCACGGCGACCACCGGTGCACAGACCGCCTGGGCAGCGGCCGCGGCGGCGATCACCTCCGCGATCCGGGGCGGCACCCGGCGCCGTTGCAGCGCGGCACTCCAGCGTGGCGCGAGCAGCAGCAGCGCGCCGGTCGCCAGGACGGACAGCAGAAAGCCGTAACTACGGGCGAGCCAAGGGTCGTAGAGGAGCAGCAACAGGACCGCGGCGGCGAGGGCGGGGAGCAGCGAGCGACGGCGGCCGGTGCCGATGGCCAGCAGTGTGATCAAGCCGCAGGCGGCGGCCCGCAGCACGCTCGGGTCCGGGCGGCACACCACGACGAAGGCGAGGGACAGCGCACCGCCGATGACGGCCGTGCCGCGCAGTGACAGCCCCAGGCGTGGTGCCAGCCCTCGGCGCTCGGCGCGCGTCGCGAGATGGGGCGGCCCGATCAGCAGGGCGAGCACAATCGTCAGATTGCTGCCGGAGACGGCCAGCAGATGCGTGAGGTCGGTGGCGCGGAAGGCGTCGTCGAGATCCGGCGGCACGCGTGAGGTGTCACCCACCACGAGGCCGGGCAGCAGGGCACGGGCATCGGGACGCAGCCCGTCGGTGGCCTCGCGCAGCCCGGCACGCAGGTGTCCTGCCAGCCGTTGCAGAGGAGACGGGGCGCCGACCTTGACCGGTGGCGCCTCTGCGGTGACCCGGAGCACGGCGGCAACCTGGTCGGCCGGCGAGAGCGGCGGCGCGGCGTGCGCCACCACCCGGATGCGTGTCGACGGCAGCAGTCCGCGCCACGCCGATGACAGGCTCTCGTGAGCCCCGGGGCCGTGCGCTTCGCCACCCCCTCCACGCTGCTGTACGACCACCAGCACCGGGGTGCGTACGGTGGTGACCTCACCGCCCGGCGCCCTGACCCCGACGGCATCGGCCGTGAACACCAGTACCGGGGGCGTCCGTTGGGAGCCTCGCACCTTGGGGCGGGTGAGTCGTGGATCACCACTCACTTCCAGCTCCGCCGTGAGCCCCGCGTAGTGCTCCGCCAAGGCCGGCAGCGGTCCGCGCCGCACATCCGACGCATGCAGGGCCGCGGCCGCGGCCCCCGCCGCAGCGCACAGCAGCACCGCGGCCAGGGCCACGAACGCCCCGGCGGACCAGCGGCGGGGAGAGCGCGGCCGGAGCGGCCCCAGCCCTCGCCGGGCAGCTCCCGTCTCAGGCCCGGCGCAGGGCCGCCCGTCTCCCTCCGCAGCACACTCCGCCCTGCGCCGGACCACAGCCATCCGCCACGCGGACAGCGCGAGCGCCACGGCCGCCCCACAGGCCACCGCCACTCCCCCGGCGGGGGCGCCCAGGCCGATCACCGCCCCCGCCCAGGCAGCCAGCGCGGGCGCGACCAGCCGCAGATCGGCCGGGCCCTCCTGATGCGGGTCCGAGGCACCGTGCGACGACGACGCCGTGGCGTGCACGGGGGCGCGGAGACGGGTCACGGCTGGACCAGGGAGCGCAGATCGGCGAAGCGGCGGTCACCGATACCGGTCACCTGACGGAGCTGGTCCACCGAGGTGAACCCGCCGTGCTGGGTACGGAATTCGACGATGTGCCGGGCCAGGACGGGCCCCACTCCGGGGAGCGAGTCGAGCTGCTGCTCGGTCGCCGTGCTGAGGCTGACCGGTCCGGCCGGACCGCCTCCGGCCCCCGGCGACCCGCTTCCCGGCCCGGATGCCCCCGGGCCGACGGGCCCGGCAGCGCCCCCGGTGCCCCCGGTGCCCCCGGCGGCCGCGGCGGCCCCGGGCGCGCCGACCACGATCTGTTCGCCGTCGGTCAGCAGTCGTGCCCGGTTCAGCCCGCCGGTGCTCGCTCCCCGCAGCACCCCGCCCGCGGCCTGCAGCGCATCGATCACCCGCGACCCCTGCGGCATCCGGTGGATGCCCGGGTGCCGGACCTTGCCCGTGACATCGACGACCAGTTGCCGTCCCGCACCACCCGGCGGACCGTGCGCCATCGCTGCGGCGGACGACGACGGCAGTGAGGGCGGATGCGGCGCGGGGCCGGACGCCGCGGGCCGTTCGGCCGCCGGGGCCCGCACCGGTTCGGGGCGGCCGGCCCAGAAGTGCTGTACGGCCAATCCCAGCGCCAGTACGAGCACCAGTACCAGGGCAGCGAGCATCTTCGGGTCGGCGCCGCACCGTAACTGCACCCAGAGCGGCAGCCGTTCGCGTACGGCAAGCCACATCCGCTCCCGTCGGCGCGGCCCAGGCGGACCGCCCCCAGAAGGCGGCGGACCGTGCCCCGGAAGTGGCGGACCGCCCCCGGCCACCGCAGCCCCACCCCCGCCCGGCCCGGACCAGGCACCCGGCCCCGGCCCAGCACTCGCGTCCGCCCCTGCACCCGCACCCGCACCCGCACCCGCACCCGCACCCGCACCCGCACCACCGAAGATTGCCGCGACCCGGTCCCGTACCCGCTCGCGCTCCCACTCCCGCCGCTCCGACGCACCGGACGGAGCCAGGGAACCTGCGGCAGTGAACGGGGGAACGGAGGGAGCCGCCCCCGAGGCCGAGGCCGAAGAGGCCAAGTCCGAGAACACCGCGCCCGAGGACGTCGAGCCCGAAGAGGCCGAAGGGCCGAAGGAGAAGGCCTGATACGGCCAGGCCGACGAAAACGACGGAACGGAAGCAGACGATGAAGCCGGAAGAACGGGGGAAGCCCCCCACGCAGATCGAAACGAGTTCATACCGATCGACGCTAAGCACGTCGCGCAGATCTCGCCGAGCTGCCGCAATTCCGGTGGATGAAGGACGAGTTGTGGAAAACTCCGTCACCCACAGGAGGTCCCACCACTCCCCCTCACAGCGACGAAACCACGACCCCCAACAGCCCCGGACCCGTATGCGCGCCGATCACCGCGCCCACCTCGCTCACCAGGAGCTCGTTGAGTCCCGGCACCCGCTCCCGGAGCCGCTGGGCCAGCGCATCCGCGCGCTCCGCGGCGTCGAGATGGTGCACTGCGATATCGACCTGCCCCTCGCCGGCCCGCTCCGCGGCGAGCTCCTCCAGCCGTGCGATCGCCTTGGACGCCGTACGGACCTTCTCCAGCAGCTCGATCCGCCCGTCGGCCAGTTGGAGGAGCGGTTTGACGGCGAGCGCGGAGCCGAGCAGCGCCTGGGCGGCACCGATACGGCCGCCGCGACGCAGATAGTCGAGGGTGTCGACGTAGAAGTAAGCGGAGGTGGCGGCGGCACGCTTCTCGGCGGCGGCCACGGCTTCGTCGATGTCCCCGCCCGCCTCCGCCGTCTCCGCGGCGGCGAGAGCGCAGAAGCCGAGGGCCATCGCGACCATGCCGGTGTCCACGACGTGTACGGGCACCGGCGCCTCCTTGGCCGCCAGCACCGCCGCGTCGTACGTACCGGAGATCTCCGAGGACAGATGGAGTGAGACGATGCCGCTCGCACCGGCCGCCGCGACCTTGCGGTAGGTGTCGGCGAACATCGTGGGGGCGGGCCGGGAGGTCGTCACCGGACGGCGCTTCTGGAGTGCCTGGGCGACGGATCTCGCGGAGATCTCGGTGCCCTCTTCCAGGGCCTGGTCCCCCAGGACGACAGTCAGCGGAACGGCCGTGATGCGGTGACGCTCGACAGCCGTCCGCGGCAAGTAGGCCGTGGAATCGGTGACGATCGCGACATGGGGGGACATGACTGGGAGGTTATCCGGGGATCCGGACGCCGCACAGTGCGGGCCCCTCCCCAAGATCTTCCAGGTTTCCCCAAGGCTCTGCCAAGAGGGCGCCGGAGCATGCCGTCCCCGCCCTCGTCCCCATCCCCGTCCCGTCCTCGGATCCGCGATCCGCGCGGCACCGCTGACGTTCCGGGCTTTCTCTCCGTCTCCCCCGGGCCCCCCACAAACCCCCTCGCCTCGCTTCGCGTCTCCGACGTCTTATGGCCTCACCTGGCCGTGCCCTCCGTTGGTCGTGTCCTCCGTCCGTGGTGCCCGTGACGTCCGTGTCCGCGGTGCCTTCTCCCACGGGTAGGACGGCTGGGTGCGCGGGTCACGGGCGGTGAGCGCCTGCGGGCCCTCGGGGGCCTGGCCCGCGGAGCGGCCGTCCTCGGACGCCGAAGGCCGGCCCGTCCGGACGCCGGCGTCCGGGGCCCCGCCGTCGGTACGCGCCCGTGACGGCCCGTCCGCCGACGGGTGTACGGGCTCCTGCAGCGGGTCCGCGACATCCTCGACCCGGGTCCAGTGGCGCAGCGCCCCCGCCTCGACATCGATCTGGTCGCT
The DNA here is from genome assembly GCF_040253635.1 of Streptomyces sp. Edi2. NCBI lineage: Bacteria > Bacillati > Actinomycetota > Actinomycetes > Kitasatosporales > Streptomycetaceae > Streptomyces > Streptomyces sp. Edi2. The sequence goes on from NZ_JBEJGX010000003.1 coordinate 2,884,685, forward strand.
CAGCGCCGCCAGATCGTCGTCCGCGAACTTGCGGGCGCGGTCCCGGGCGGCCCAGCGCAGCGACTCCGCGGAGTGCGTGATCCGTTCCAGGCGCTCCCTGAGCTCCGGGAGGCGCGTGGCGATGGTGGCCCGGTCGGGCTCGCGCTCGAGCCGCTTGAGTTCGTCGTCGAGCTCATGGCCATGGGCGCTCAGCCGCTCGAAGAGCCCGATCGCCTCGCTCAGGGAGGCATCGTCGGAGGATCCGCCGCGGAGCGCCTCCTGGGTGGCGCGCATGGACGTACGCAGCGAGAGCCGCAGCTGTGCGAGTTCGCCGACCACACCGGGCTGGGCGAGCTGCCGGGCGCGGAGGCTGGTGTCCTCGACGGTTCTGCGGGCCTGGGCGACCGTGCGGTCGACGCCGCGCTTGGCCGCCGTCACGGCCTTGACCGTGACGAACACGCCTGCCAGGACGAACAGCACGAAGAGCAGCCCGACGATGGCGACAGCAGCTTCCATGGGCGCTCCCCAGACGTGTCGGCGGCGCCGGATTTCCGCCCGCGCCCTTGTCTCTCCACGGTAAACGGCTCGGGCAGGCCGCGGGTTCCGAACGAACCCCCAACCTGCCCGTAGGGGAAACCACCCATGGCGCCGGCGCGACGGCGCCGGCCGCAGCGACAGCCAAAGCCACAACCCACGCGACCAGAAGCCGGCCACCGGGTCGGCACCACACACAAGCCCCCGGCCGACCACCGCCCCCGCGCAGCCCCCACGGGCCGAGCCCACCGGCCGAAGCCCACCGGCCGCCGAAGCCCCCGGCCAGGCACCCGCAACCAGCCCCGGGCGCCCGGGACCAATCCAGGCCCCGGCCGCCCTCCCCCGGCCTACGCCGGAACGATGTTCACCAGCTTCGGCGCCCGGACGATGACCTTCCGGATGCCCGCGCCGTTCAGCGCCGCGACCACGGCGGGCTCGGCCAGTGCGGTGGCCTCCAGGTCCGCATCGGAGATCGACGGGGAGACCTCCAGGCGGGCCTTGACCTTGCCCTTGATCTGCACGACGCAGGTCACGGCCTCGTCGACGACATACGCCGGGTCGGCCACCGGGAAGTCCGCGTGCACCACGGTGTCCGTGTGGCCCAGCTTGCGCCACAGCTCCTCGGCGATGTGCGGGGCCAGCGGGGCGATCAGCAGCACCAGCCGCTCCGCGACCGTGCGCGGAATCGGGCCGCCCGCCTTGGTCAGGTGGTTGTTCAGCTCGGTCACCTTGGCGATGGCGGTGTTGAAGCGCAGGTTCGCCAGGTCCTGGCCGACCCCGTCGATCGCCTTGTGCAGGGCCCGCAGGGTGGCCTCGTCCGGCTCGGTGTCGACGACGGTGACCTCACCGGTCGCCTCGTCGACGACATTGCGCCACAGGCGCTGCAGCAGGCGGTACTGGCCGACGACGGCCCGGGTGTCCCACGGCCGCGACACGTCCAGCGGTCCCATCGCCATCTCGTACAGGCGCAGGGTGTCCGCGCCGTACTCCGTGCAGATCTCGTCGGGGGTGACGGCGTTCTTCAGGGACTTGCCCATCTTGCCCAGGACGCGGCTGACCTTCTCGCCCTGGTAGTAGTAGCCGCCGTCGCGCTCCTCGACCTCGGCGGCCGGGACGGCGATGCCGCGGCTGTCCCGGTAGACGAAGGCCTGGATCATGCCCTGGTTGTACAGCTTGTGGAACGGCTCGGAGGACGAGACGTGTCCCAGGTCGTGCAGCACCTTGGACCAGAAGCGGGCGTACAGCAGGTGCAGCACGGCGTGCTCCGCGCCGCCCACGTACAGGTCGACGCCGCCGGCCGGCTGACCGTCGCGCGGGCCCATCCAGTACTGCTCGATGTCCGGGGCGACCAGCGCATCGGCGTTGCGGGGGTCCAGGTAGCGCATCTCGTACCAGCACGAACCCGCCCAGTTGGGCATGGTGTTGGTCTCGCGCCGGTAGCGCTTGATGCCGTTGCCGTCGCCCAGGTCCAGGTCGACATGGACCCAGTCCTCGTTACGGGACAGCGGGGTCTCCGGCTGGGTGTCGGCGTCGTCCGCGTCGAAGGTGCGCGGGGAGTAGTCCTCGACCTCGGGCAGCTCCAGCGGCAGCATCGACTCGGGCAGCGCGTGTGCCACGCCGTCCTCGTCGTAGACGATCGGGAACGGCTCGCCCCAGTAGCGCTGCCGGCTGAACAGCCAGTCGCGCAGCCGGAAGTTGACGGTGCCCTCGCCGATGCCCTCGGCGGCCAGCCAGTCGGTGATCTTCGCCTTGGCCGCCGTCACGCCCAGACCGTCCAGCGAGATCGCCGCGCTCGACGAATTGACGATCTTGGCGTCGTACGAGGCGAAGGCGTCGTCCCAGGCCGAGGGGTCGGTGCCACGGTCGTCCGACGGCTCGACCACACAGCGCATCGGCAGCTCGAAGGCGCGGGCGAAGGCGAAGTCACGGCTGTCGTGCGCCGGGACGGCCATGATCGCGCCGGTGCCGTAGCCCATCAGGACGTAGTCGGCGATGAAGACCGGGACCTGCTCGCCGCTGACCGGGTTGGTCGCGAAGGCGCCGGTGAAGACGCCGGTCTTGTCCTTGGCCTCGGCCTGCCGCTCGACGTCCGACTTGGAGGCGGCCTGCTTGCGGTAGGCGGAGACGGCGTCGGCCGGAGTGGCGTGGCCGCCGGTCCAGACGTCGTGGGTGCCCTCGGGCCAGGCGTCCGGAACGATCGACCCGGTGCCGGTGCCGGTGCCGTTGTCGGAGCCGGCGACCAGCGGGTGCTCGGGCGCCAGCACCATGTACGTCGCGCCGAACAGGGTGTCCTGGCGGGTGGTGAAGACGGTGATCTTGTCGTCACCCACGGGGAAGTCGACCCGGGCGCCCTCGGAGCGGCCGATCCAGTTGCGCTGCTGCAGCTTGATGGCCTCCGGCCAGTCCAGCGCGTCCAGGTCGTTCAGCAGCCGGTCGGCGTAGGCGGTGATGCGCATGTTCCACTGGCGCAGCTTGGCCTTGAAGACCGGGTAGTTGCCGCGCTCGGAGCGGCCGTCGGCGGTGACCTCCTCGTTGGCCAGCACCGTGCCCAGGCCGGGGCACCAGTTGACCGGCGCGTCCGAGGCGTACGCCAGGCGGTACTCGCCCAGGACGTTGGCCCGCTCGATGGGGCTCAGCCCGTCCCAGGGACGGCCGTCAGGGGTCTGCCGGGTACCGGCCTCGAACTGGGCGACCAGGGTGTCGATCGGACGCGCCGCGTCCGCCTCCGGGTCGTACCAGGAGTTGAAGATCTGCAGGAAGATCCACTGGGTCCACTTGTAGTACGCCGGGTCGATCGTCTCGACCGAGCGGCGCTGGTCGTGGCCCAGGCCCAGGCGGCGCAGCTGGCGCCGCATGTTCACGATGTTGGCCTCGGTGGAGACCCGCGGGTGGGTGCCGGTCTGCACCGCGTACTGCTCGGCGGGCAGGCCGAAGGCGTCGAAGCCCAGGGTGTGCAGGACGTTGTGGCCCGTCATGCGCTGGTGGCGGGCGTAGACGTCGGTGGCGATGAAGCCCAGGGGGTGGCCGACGTGCAGGCCGGCGCCCGACGGGTACGGGAACATGTCCATGATGAACTTCTTGGGGCGGGCCGCCACCGCGGCGTCGCCGGTCAGCTCCCCGGTGGGGTTCGGGGCCTCGTAGGTCCCGTCCGTCTCCCAGAAGTCCTGCCAGCGGGCCTCGATGTCGGCGGCCAGCGCTGCCGTATAGCGGTGCGGTGCTGCCACCTCGGCAGCAGTGGTCGTCTCGCTCATCGTCCTCAAAGCTCCATCGATCGTCTCTGCCTGCGGAAACGCGCCGGAATCCCCGGCACGCCGGAAACAAAAAGACCCCTCGCACAGGAGGGGACGCCGCGCCGATTCCGACGGCTTCTGTCATCCGTCGGTACTGATCAGCGCGGCCCGCTAAGCAGAAGGCGTACGGCACGCATGGCGTCAGGGTACCGCAGGGCGTACGAGGCCCGCGCTGAGGATTCCCCCAACACGGGCCCCGCCCCCCGTTACCCCGCGCTCCCGCCGCCGCCCCACCGGGGTCACGGACGGCGGCGGGCAGGCGGTGCCGCGCGCCCGTTTCAGGGGCGGTAGGAGCTCACATATCCGGCGCCCGGCGAGCCCACGCCCGTGACGTCGTCGTAGCCGACGCCCGCGTGCAGCGAGCTGTCCTTGCCCAGGCTGCGCAGCGAGGTCGTGGTGCCCTTGCTGCTGTCGACACCGTTGACGTAGTCGACGCGGACGACGGCGAGGTCACGGCCGGCGCCCAGCGGGTGGTCGGTGACGTCGTGGTAGGCGGCGGTGCCGTAGCGCTGGTAGATGGCAGGGTTGGCGAAGCCGATGGCGACGCCGTGCCGGGCCTGCTGCGCCAGCGCCTGGACGCCGGCGATCACCGGAGCGGCCAGCGAGGTGCCGCCGATGCGGTACTCGTCATAGCCGAGCTTTCCGTCCGGCAGGGTCTGGGTCTGGCCGACGAGGAAGCCGGTGTTGGGGTCGGCGACCGCGGCGATGTCCGGGACGGTGCGCATCGCGCCGCCGCCGTTCGCCTTCGCGAGCCCGTCCGGCACGACACCGCGCTGGTAGAAGGGCTGCTCCACGGTCTTGCTGGTGCCGCCGCCGGCGCCGCCGTTGAAGGCACCGGGGAATCCGGTCCAGTCGTTGCCGTCCTGGGAGAGCCCCGCCTTCAGGGTGCCCCAGCCGGTCTCCCACTGGTACGCGTCGTGCTTGCCGACGGCCAGGGAGGTGCCGCCGACCGCGGTCACCCAGGGGGAGTTCGCCGGGCTGTCGACCTGCTTGGTGCCCGTCTTGGCGACCTCGTCACCGTCGTCGCCGGAGGAGAAGTAGAAGCCGATGCCCTGCACCGCGCCCTGCTGGAAGAGCTGGTCGTAGGCGGCCGCCGAGTCCGGGGTCTCGTTCGCCTCCAGGTCGCCCCAGGAGTTGGAGACCATGTCGGCGAGGTGCCCGTCGACGACCTTGCCGAGCGAGTCGATCAGGTCGTCGTCCATGCAGGAGGCGCCGCCGACGTAGACGATGTCGGCGGCGGGGGCGACCGCGTGGACGGCCTCGACGTCGAGGGTCTCCTCGCCGTACCAGCCGGCCGCGCCGCACTCCTTGATGTGGGTGTAGTCCGCGGGCAGCACCTGGGACAGCTGGCCGTGGCGGTAGCGGGGGTCCCCGTTGCGGCCGGCGTAGGTGTCCGCGTCCTTGGCGATGCTCGGCGAGGCGTAGGCGTCGGTGATCGCGACGGTGACGCCCTTGCCGGTCCACTTCTTCGCACCGTAGGCGGCGCGCAGCTGCTTGCCGGTGTAGCCCTTGATCGCGTACGGGGCCTTGCCGCCGTAGGCGGACGGCAGCTTCTTGTTCGTCGTGGAGCCGTAGTACGAGGAGAACGGGCCGGAGTTGCGGAAGACGCCCTCCGGCGGCGGCAGTTCACTGGAGTGGTGCTTGGCCATCCGCGGCGCGTTGTCCAGGCCGGTGACCGTCAGCACCGCACCGGCCAGTGTGGCGGGCGCGGAGGCGGTGGTCGACGGGGCGTGGTACAGGTGGCCGCTCTTGCGGTAATTGTGCAGGTCGGTGGCGAAGGCGCGCTCGGCGGCGGCCGCGTCTCCCTTGACCGTCACATACCGGTTGCTGGTGCCGGTGACCGTCAGGCCGGACTTCTTCAGCCAGTCGGTCACCTTGGCTATCTGGTCGTGCGTGGCACCGTAACGGGCCCGCACCTGGCCGGGGCTCAGGTACTTCCCGTACGCGGCGGAGTGCGGGTCGGACACGGCCCTGGCGTAGTCCGCGAGCCCCTTGGCGTCGCGGCCCGCCAGGTAGACGCGGGCGGTGACGGCCGCAGAAGCGGAGGTGTCGCCCTGGTCGGCCTGCCGGGTGGCCCACAGGGGCTTGGTGCCCTGCAGTGCGTGCCGTCCGCCGTCGTGGCCCGCGGCGTCGGCGGCGGGTGCGCCGAGCGCGAGCGCACCGGCGACCAGCGGCAGCGTCGCTGCCCAGGCCAGACCGGCGCGGGCGCGCAGTGATCTGGTGCGGCTTGATCTCATGTAACCCCCTGCTGTGGCGATGCGGTGCGCTGCGGGGTGCCGCGCTGCGCCGGTGCGCAGGTGCGCGGCACCGCACAAGCGGTGAATGCGTGGGATGTGACGTTCACGCGATGCGCCACTCTTTCGGTGAACCGTTCATGTCAGGGACATGCGATCACCAAGAAGAGACCAAGGAATGGCAAGGACTGGCCACGAATGGGCAGGGAGCGAACATTCAACTCGCCATAACGGGCGCCTCGCTGACCGGATATCAGGGGAACCCGGGAGGAACCGCCGCCGGGGCGCCGGACGGCCAGAACACCCGGCCCGCGGACACATACGGCGAAGCGAGCACACACGAGGGAGCCGTCGCACACAACGGAGCGGGCGCACGCAACAGAGCGGGCCGTCCATATCGGACGACCCGCTCCGTTCTCTGTGGAGCTAAGGAGAATTGAACTCCTGACCTCCTGCATGCCATGCAGGCGCTCTACCAACTGAGCTATAGCCCCGTATTCTGTTGCCCGCCCGGCTCCCCGCTGCGGCATCGCCTACATTACACGGACCTCCCCGGCTTCTGCCAAATCGTTCTGCCCGGGGCCCCCGGCCGTTCTGCCCGGCTCCCTCGGCGCGACGCGCGGTACTGTCGGCACGCCGTGCCCGATTCGTCCTGGGGGAGCCGTACGCCGTGACCGCGCTGGAGCTGGAAGCGCCCACCGACCCCCGCGGCGCCCGCCCCGGCAGGGGCCTCGTCCGCCGGCACCCGACCCGCGCGGCGGCCCTCGCCTGCCTGGTCTCGTTCACGGCCTTCTGGATCGCGCAGCGCCTCGCCCACGTGACGATGCTCGACCTCATGGTCTACCGCGCCGAGGGTTTCACGGTCCGCAACGGCGGGTCCCTCTACGACATGGTGGCGACCTCGGCGCACCTGCCCAACACCTACCCGCCCTTCGCGGCGCTGCTGTTCACCCCGCTCACCCTCCTCGGCGTCCCCGCGATGCGCACCCTCGCCACGGCCGGCAACCTCGTGCTGCTCCTCGCCGTCGTCCACCTCTCGCTGCGGCTGGCCGGCCGGCCCCGGTGCCTGCCCGGGCCGGCCGCGACGCTCGCGGTCTCGGCGCTGCTGGTGTGGTGCGAGCCGGTGTGGACGACGCTGCGCTACGGCCAGATCAACCTGCTGCTCGCCGCGCTCGTGCTGTGGGACCTGACCCGCAAGGACACGTACCGGCTCGCGGGTACCGGCATCGGCCTCGCGGCCGGCCTCAAGCTCACCCCTGCGCTGTTCGCCGTACTCCTCGCGCTGGCCGGCGCCGTCCGTGCCGGGCAGCTGCTCCGCTCCGGCGCGGGCGCGCGCGCCGCCTGGAACCCTTGGCTGCGGCAGGCCGTCGTCGCCACCGCCACGTTCCTGGCCACCGCCCTCCTCTCCGCGCTCGCGCTGCCGCGTGACGCGCACCGCTTCTGGACCGAGATCGTCTTCGCCGCCGACCGGGTCGGCGAGGTGGAGATCACCGCGAACCAGTCGCTGCGCGGCGCCCTCGCACGGCTGCTGCACACCCACGATCCGGGCCTCGCCTGGCTCGTGGCCGCCGGCCTGACCGCGGCCCTCGGCCTCGCTCTGGCGGCCGGGTCGCTGCTGCGCGGGCAGCGCGCCTGGGCGGCCGTCGCCTGCGCGGCGACCGCGCTCCTGGTCAGCCCGATCTCCTGGTCCCACCACTGGGTGTGGTGCGTACCGATGCTGATCCTGCTCGGCTCCGAGGCGCTGCACCGGACCGGGACCGCCGCCCGGCGCCGGTGGGCGGTGGCCACCGCACTGGGCCTGCTCTTCTCCTCGTTCGCGCTGTGGTGGGTGCCGCACCGCTGGCACCACCACGAGGAACTGCACCAGAACGGCGTCCAGATGTTGCTCTCCGACGTCTATCCGCTCGCCGGCCTTGCGCTGCTGGCGCTGACCGGGGCCCGGCTGTGGCGGCTCACCGGACGACCGGGGCGTGGCGGCTCACCCCGGAGGGTCGGCGCCGGCAGTGGTACGTGAACCGACCGCCCGCGCTACGGAGTTGCGCAGGGGCCTCTCGGCACTAAGCAGGGACCTCTCGGCACCAAGGGGACCTTTCGGCTCCCCCGCCGGCGCACACATGCCGCCGTGTCGTCACCGCCGCCCGGCGGCCCCCGCTCAGGCCGTCGCGAACGAGTAGAAACGCTTCAGCGTGCAGTGCTCTTCCAGCAGCCGTCCGTAGATCGGCTCCCCGTCGAGCTCCCGGTAGGTCTCGATGGGGTCGCCCTTTATGACGAGGGCGCGGGCGCATTCCTCGCACCAGTACTGGTAGTCGGCGTTGACCGGTTCCATGTCGCGGACAATCGGCGTACCGCTGCCGCACCAGTCACATTTCCTGCTGTGGGCGCCCATCCATCAGCTCCAACTGCGGCCGCAGGCCGTACAAACGAAGGAAATGTCCCCGTCGTCACCCAGCGCCTGCGCCACATGGGAGGAGTCGCAGGAGGGGCACCGCAGAGCGGAACCGTCCTCGCCGCCGACTGCGGGAAGGGGCTCGTCCACGGGGCAGGTGAAGCGGAGCGCATACTCCGGCAGCCAGTCATCACCCTGCGCCGCGGCCACTTCGAGCAGGTCATTGACCTCCTCGAGGATGCTCGTGGGCATCGCGATCTCTCCTCCCCTGCCGGCGCCGTCCGATTCTGCCACGGACGACGGACCGGGTCAGGTCCGCCTTCTGGCCATAGCGGCGAACTCCCTGCGGCCTGCCAACGGCGCTTTCGCCCGGTGGCGTTGGCGTACAGCCCCTGTGGCCGCCCTGCGCGGCATCACGGCCTCACGGGCAAGCCGTACTCCGCGGGCCCCGGCCAACGTCATACGGAGCCCTGCCCGCCCTGCCCGCGCGGCCCGGCTGCCCGGCCTCCCTGCGATCACGCACCACACAGAGATCACACACCACACGAAGATCCCGCAAAACGCAGAGATCCCGCCTCCGTCTGGAGGCGGGATCTTCCGGGCTGTGGAGCTAAGGAGAATTGAACTCCTGACCTCCTGCATGCCATGCAGGCGCTCTACCAACTGAGCTATAGCCCCGGGTCTTGTTCCGCTCCCCCGGGTTTCCCCCGGCGGCGCCGCGAACAAGAAGAACTTTAGCCTGCGACCTGCCCAGATGTGAAATCCGGTCGGCCGGGGGCGCCCGGCGGGCTCAGTCGTCGTCGCCGAGCACCGGCTCCGGCAGGGTGCCGGCGTTGTGCTCCAACAGGCGCCAGCCGCGTGCGCCCTCTCCCAGTACGGACCAGCAGCAGTTCGACAGACCGCCCAGGCCCTCCCAGTGGTGGGCCTCCAGGCCGAGCAGCCGCCCGATGGTGGTGCGGATCGTGCCGCCGTGGCTGACGACGACCAGGGTGCCGTCGTCGGGCAGCTTCTCGGCGTGGCCGAGCACCACGGGGGCGGCCCGGTCGGCGACCTCGGTCTCCAGTTCGCCGCCACCGCGCCGCACCGGCTCACCGCGCTTCCAGGCGGTGTACTGCTCGCGGTACTGCGCCAGGATCTCGTCGTGCGTCAGCCCCTGCCAGGAGCCCGCGTAGGTCTCCCGCAGAGCCGCGTCGTGCGTGACGTCGATGCGGGTGAGCGCGGCCAGCTCGCTCGCGGTCGCCGAGGCCCGCTGCAGGTCGGAGGCGATGATGGCGTCCGGCCCCAGGGCGGCGAGCAGGCGGGCGGCGCGGCGCGCCTGGCCGAGGCCCTCCTCGGTCAGCTCGATGTCCGTCGACCCCTGGAAGCGGCGCTCCAGGTTCCAGGCCGTCTGGCCGTGCCGCCAGAGGACGATGCGGCGGCCCCGGCCGCCCTTGGTGCCGTTCAGCGCAGCTCTCCGTCCTGCTCGCCCGCCGTGGCCTCGACGTGCTCGGCGGCCTTGCCGCGGGTGGCCTTGGCCTCCTCGGGGAGGTCGATCTCGGGGCAGTCCTTCCACAGGCGCTCGAGCGCGTAGAAGACACGCTCCTCGCTGTGCTGGACGTGCACCACGATGTCGACGTAGTCGAGCAGGACCCAGCGGGCCTCGCGGTCGCCCTCACGGCGGACCGGCTTGGCGCCGAGTTCCTTGTTGAGCCGTTCCTCGATCTCGTCGACGATCGACTTGACCTGGCGGTCGCTGGGCGCCGAGGCCAGCAGGAAGGCGTCGGTGATCGAGAGGACGTCGCTGACGTCGTACGCGATGATGTCGTGCGCGAGCTTGTCGGCCGCGGCCTGGGCGGCGGCGTTGATGAGCTCGAGGGAACGGTCCGTGGCGGTCACAAGCGGCTTTCCGGGTCGAGGGCAGCCTCTCCGGCCGGGCAGGGGCGGCTAGCTCACCGCTGAGTCGCGGCGCGCGCCGCAGTCCCCGTGGACGACCGGATCGGCGGTCAAGTACCCCTCAAGGGTCTCACGGACCATCGACACTCCCGACTGGGTTTTCGAACCAGTGGGTCGGTTCCGGTGTCCGGGCAGGTCAGAGCCGCTTTCGGGGAGGTGCGCCCCCGCCGGTGGAGACCGACGGGGGCGGACGCATCGTGCCGGCCGTCAGCCCTTGTAGTCCTGTCCCAGCACCACCGTGATGTCGGCGTTCGAGGCGCCCTTGCCCTGCGTGACCACGCTCGCCGGCAGCCCCAAGGTCTTGGCGACCTCCGCGGCCCTGGCCTTCTGTGCGGCGTCCGCGTAGGTGATCCGGGACCTGGCGGCCGCGCCCGCGGTGCCCGCGTCGACGAAGCTGTAGCCGCCGTTGAGCAGCGCGACCTGCGCCTTGTTGGTGGCGGCCTTGTTGCCGGTGGCGTTGCGCACGGCGACCCGGGCGGTCGCGTCGGGGGCGGTCTTCTTGACCGTGCCGCCGAGCACGTCCTTGACCATGCCGGCCGCGGCGGCCTGGCTGAGCGTGCCGTTCGCCTGCACGGGCAGCAGCGTCGTGCGGTACGCGCCGGTCTTCGCCAGCTCCGCCCGCTGCGCCAGCGAGCTGCCCAGCTGGCCCTCGGTGAGCGGCGGGTCGAGCACCTGCAGCAGCGACTTCACGGTGGCCGTGGCGCCGTCGGCGTCGCTGGAGACCTTCTTCAAGGTCGCCTGCATGACCTGGCCGAACCGCTGCAGCTGCCGGGTCTGGGGCTCGCCGGGCGCCTGGTAGGTGGCGTAGGCGACGGCGGCCTGGCCGTTCAGGTCCTGGGCGCTGCCCTGCTTGACGACCGGGGAGGCGCCCTTCTTGGCGCCGGGCACGGTGGCGTCGGTGTCCAGCGTGATCCCGCCGACCGTCTCGACGAGGTTCTCCAGATACGGCGTGTCAAGCCGCCAGCTGGCCTTGAGGTCGGCGCCCAGGAGGCTGTTGAGGGAGTCCCGGGTCGGCTCGGTGCCGTCGTCCTTGACGGACTTGCCGAGCGTCGTGCTGCTGCCGTCGTCCTTCGGGACGACGAGGCTGTTGGGCAGGAGGACGGTGGTGCCCTTGTGGGTGGTCTCGTTGTCCGCCAGCAGCGCCGTGGAGCTGTTCCCGGACTTGGTGTCCCGCAGATGGACGACGAGGACGTCGCGCTTCTGACCGGCGGCCGCGGCCGCCTGGCCGGTGCCGGGACCGGCCAGACCGGGCAGCTTGCCCGCCCACCACAGATAGCCGACGCCGCCGGCGACCAGCAGGGCCAGCACGACGGACAGCGCGACGATGCGGCTGCGGCCGCGCCGCTTGGCCTCCTCGCGCCGCTCGGTGCGGCTCTCGGTGAACTTCAGCCAGTCGATGACGTCCTCGGAGTCCTCGTCCGGCTCCTCGATGAAGGAGAACTGCTCGGTGCGGTACTCCGGGTCCTCGCCCGAGGGACCGGGCGCACCGGCCGCGCCCGGCTCCGCGCCGTCGTCCGCCGGGGCGCGGCGCCGCTCCGGCGGCCGCGGCGGCTGGTCCTGGCGCTGCGGAGCGGGCTCGTCGTAACGGGGCCCGTCGGCGTAGGAGGCCTGCTCGTACGGGGACTGCTGGGCCTGCTGGGGGATCCACTCCTGCTGGTGCGGCTGCTGCTGAGGAGGCTGTTGCCGAGGCGGCTGCTGGGGCTGGGCGTACGGGTCGTACTGCTGCGGATAGCCGGGCCGGTCCTGCACCTGCGGACGGCCGTACGCGTCGTAGCCGTACTCCGCCTGTCCCTGGTGCCCCTGATGCTCCTGGTATCCCTGGTGGCCCTGCGGGGTCTGGCTGCCGCCGCCCTGGTAGCCGCCGTAGGGGTCATAGCCCTCGTAGGCGGAGGGGGCGGTCTGCTGCCCGTAGGCGTCGTAGTGCTGCTCGTACGACGACTGAGCGGCTTCGCGGTACACCGGCTGCCCGTAGGCGTCGTAGGTGTAGCCCGTATGCCCCTGCTGCTCCTGGCCATAGGGGTCGTGGGCATACGGGTCCTGCGGCCCGTACGGATCCTGTCGGTCGCTCACCGGTGCCCCTTTCCGTCAGCCCCGTCAGCGGTCGTTGCGGTACAGCTGTTTTTTGTCGATGTAGCGCACCACACCGTCCGGCACCAGGTACCAGACCGGATCCCCCTGGGCGACGCGCGTCCGGCAGTCGGTCGAGGAGATGGACAGCGCCGGCACCTCGACCAGGGACACCGCCCCCGCGGGCAGCCCGGGGTCCGCGAGGACATGGCCGGGCCTGGTCACCCCGATGAAGTGGGCGAGCGACACCAGTTCCGCGGCATCGTGCCAGGTCAGGATCTGGCTGAGCGCATCGGCGCCGGTGATGAAGAACAGATCCGCGTCACGGTGCTCGGTCCGCAGGTCACGCAGCGTGTCTATGGTGTACGTCTTGCCGCCGCGGTCGATGTCGATGCGGCTGACGGAGAACTGCGGATTCGACGCGGTCGCGATGACCGTCATCAGATACCGGTCCTCGGCCGGGGACACCTTCTTGTGGCTCTTCTGCCACGGCTGTCCCGTCGGCACGAAGATGACCTCGTCGAGGTGGAACTGGCTGGCCACCTCGCTGGCGGCGACCAGGTGTCCGTGATGGATCGGGTCGAACGTGCCGCCCATCACTCCGAGTCGCCGCTTCACGGGCCCTGTGTGCTCTCCCATGCGTGCAGACCCTACTGGGCTGTGCGCGATGCCGGAGGCCGGGTGCCGGGCTCAGCGGTCCCGGTTGAAACGGGTGGTGATCCAGAGCAGGAGGAGCAGGACAAACAGGGCGCCGCCGCCGGTCACGAAGGGGCTGAGGCTGGCGTGACCGCCCTCGTGTCCGGCGTCGGCGGCGAGGGAAACCAGGGACTGTGCGGTGGTGTGCAGGCTCATCGTCAGCAGGACCAATCCGGGCTGGGGTCGGGCAGAGACTTCCACCACATCGTAAGCGCCGCCTCACCGCGGGCTCACGGCGACTCCGCCCGGAGGCGTCCTGGCCGTGCGCGGGAGGTCAGTCCTGGCCGTAGCCGCGCAGCAGGAACCAGGCGAGCAGGCCGGCGCCCACGAAGCCGACGACGATCACGGTGCGCAGGATCCATCCGGGTCCGCCGTCCCTGGCGGTCTCCTGGGCTGCGGCGAGCAGCACGCTCGGATACGGCATGACGGTGCGCTCCCTCGGGTACGGCCCGTGCGGTCATCTGTACGGGCCCGTGCGGTCATTGGTGCGATCGCCAGCGTACGCCCGAGCATCCATTCTCCTGTCGGTGGCGTCCTCTACTGTGAAACACACGCAGTCGAACAGGGGGAGGCCCCAATGACGGAGAGCCCAGGCGGCAGCGCGAACGTTCCGAGCCGGGACCGGCGGCGATTCCCCGGAATCTCGTCGCGGTCGTACGAGCACCCGGCGGACCGCTCGGCGCTGGTGGCGCTGCGCAAGCTGAGCGGGTTCGACACCGTCTTCAAGACGCTCAGCGGCCTGTTGCCGGAGCGCAGCCTGCGGCTGCTGTTCCTGTCGGACTCGGTGCGGGTGGGCGAGCAGCAGTTCGCGCACCTCAACGACATGCTGCGCGACGCCTGCTACATCCTGGACCTGGAGAAGGTCCCGCCGATGTACGTCAATCAGGACCCGCAGCCCAATGCCATGTGCATCGGTCTGGACGAGCCGATCATCGTGGTGACGACCGGTCTGGTCGAGCTGCTGGACGAGGAGGAGATGCGGGCGGTCATCGGCCACGAGGTCGGGCATGCGCTGTCCGGGCACGCCGTCTACCGCACGATTCTGCTGTTCCTGACGAACCTGGCCATGAAGGTCGCCTGGATCCCGCTGGGCAACGTCGCGATCATGGCGATCGTGACCGCACTGCGCGAGTGGTTCCGCAAGTCGGAACTGTCCGCCGACCGCGCCGGGCTGCTGGTCGGCCAGGATCTGCAGGCCTCGATGCGCGGACTGATGAAGCTGGCCGGCGGCAATCATCTGCACGAGATGAACGTCGACGCCTTCCTCAAGCAGGCGGACGAGTACGAGGCGGGCGGCGATCTGCGCGACTCCGTGCTGAAGATCCTCAACCTGCTGCCGCGCAGCCACCCGTTCACGACCGTACGGGCGGCCGAGCTGAAGAAGTGGGCGGAGAGCCGCGACTACCAGCGGATCATGGACGGCCACTACCCGCGCCGGGACGAGGACAAGGACACCTCGGTCTCCGACTCGTTCCGGGACTCCGCGGCCCACTACGCCGACTCGGTGCGCAACAGCAAGGACCCGCTGATGGGCCTGGTGCGCGACATCGCGGGCGGTGCGGGCGATCTGGGCGGCAAGCTGCGCGACACGGTCTTCCGTGGCGGCGGCCGCCACGACGGCCAGGGCGGCAGCAACGGCTCCGGTGGGGACGACCGCCCGGCCTCCTAACGCAGCGGATGGCGCGGCTTCGGCTGGGCGGCGGGCGCCAGCTCACCGCAGAGCGAGGGGTTGGCCCGGTCCCTGGCGTAGGGGTCGGTGCCCCGGGGCCGGTCCTGGCCGGCGTGCTGTCCCGCGAACAGCGGGCGCAGCGCGTCGGCAGGCCGCGAGGAGCAGGCCAGCGGCCCGGCCTGCAGGCCGCTCTGCACGACCTCCAGGCGGTGGTCGTTGAGGTTCTCCCGGCTCAGCCGGAAGTGCACCTCACGCCGGACGGTGACCAGCGAGGCGGCGCCCGGAGTGGGCTTGCCGACGCCCTGGCCCGGGGTGTTGGCCGGCGCGCCGGGGGCGGGCCGGACGGCGTAGACGAAGGTGTAGTCGGCGGTGACGTCGAGCGCGTCCGGGCTCAACTCCGACGCGGCAAGCGTGCCGTTGACCCGTACGTTCCGGTCGGCGAGCCGGGTCTGCCGGGGGTCGAAGCGGATCAGCCACCCGGTCGCCGCGTCGTGGCCGTTGTCGTCGGATCGCGCCAGGCTGCGGTCGAACTGGTCGAGTTGGCCGGTGTCGAGCAGCAGCCGTACGGGCCGTACGGATCCGCCGGTGAGGGTGGCCGGGTCCAGCGAGGACCGGACGAGGTAGTCCTTCGCCACGGTCAGGGCGGCGACGATCTGGCCGTCGGAGAAGTGCTCGGTCCGGGTGACGGGGGGCAGATTGACGCCCGCGGCGCCGATCCGGTAATTGGCCGCGGGGCTGTGGGCGAAGAGGTCTCCCGGCGCCGCTCCGGGTACCGCCCCGGCCGGCGCGAGCGGCACCACCGCGGACCGCAGCGGCTGCGCCCGGACCGTCTCCGGGGTTTTGTACGGATGGCGTACGCCCATGTAGACGGCGGTGCCGAAGGCGAGGACGATCAGCAGCACCAGCAGGACGGCCTGCCGTGAGCCGCCCAGCCGCATCCAGGCGTGCCGGGTCTTGACGGCCGGCGAATGGTGCTCGCCCAGCCGCTCGTCCGCGGAGAATTCCTGCAGTCGCGCAGCCCGCACAAACGATTCGTCGAAGACGACGGATCGGTATTCGTCCTCACCGCCTCCCGGGGCGCCGTTGGGCGTCCCTTCGGGAGGGTCCCCAGGCCCGGTCATACAACAAGAGTAGGTCGGCCGGGGCGAAGGTAAACGCCGGGGCGGCGGGCAACTTCACCGGACGATTCCGTTTCGAAAACGCGTTTTGCGGGCACGGCGCACACCGCGTCAGTGCGGCCTGGGCACCGCCGGGAACGACGGGCGCAGGGGCTCGGCCGACGGCAGCGACGGCAGGCCGGGGCCAGCCGTGCGGACGCTGTCCACGACGCCCGTGGCGGGGGCGTCCACGCCGCTGGACGTGGGCACCGGTGCCGGGCTCTGGGTCCGTCCCGAGGAGCCGCGGTAAACGGCGCTGAAGGCCAGCGCGACCAGCCCGATGCCCATCACCACGGCCAGCACCCAGGCGACGGGGCGGTGCCAGCGGGTACTGCTGCGGTAGGGGCGCAGCGCGCCGCCGTAGGGGCCGTACGGGCCGTAGGGCGGGTAGTCGCCGAACTCACTGTCGTCGTCGTACTCGGCGTAGTCGGTGTACCCGTCGAAGTCGTCGCTCCCCCGGACGCGGCGGTGGCGGCGCAGGCCGGTCTCGTCCGGGTCGTCGCCCTCGGGGCCGAAGCCGGGTCCGGAGCGGGCCGCCTCGGCCTCCGCGCGCGCCTCGGCGGCGGCGAGCATCCGCTCGACCGCCGAGGGTTCATGAATCTGCGCCGACCGGACGAATTCCTCGTCGAAGACCACGGAGGCGAATTCTTCGTCCGCTTTTCCGTGGCTCCCGTGGTGGTGCTCGTCGGGCTCTTCACCGTCCGGGAACGGCTTGCCCCCCACGTCGTCCGGCACCCGTCCAGGTTAGCCCCGGGCGCTCATTTTGGGCAGGGAGAACGGGGAATCCGGGGGACGCTTCAGCGGGTGTGGCCGTCTCCCGTCAGGATGTACTTGGTGGAGGTCAGCTCGGGCAGTCCCATCGGGCCCCGGGCGTGCAGCTTCTGCGTCGAGATGCCGATCTCCGCGCCGAAGCCGAACTGGCCGCCGTCGGTGAAGCGGGTCGAGGCGTTGACCGCGACGGTGGTGGAATCCACCACCTGGGTGAAGCGGCGGGCGGCGGCCTGTGACGTGGTGACGATCGCCTCGGTGTGACCGGAGGTCCAGCGCCGGATGTGGGCCACCGCGGCGTCCAGGTCGGGGACCACGGCGGCCGCGATGTCGTACGAGAGGTACTCCGTCGCCCAGTCCTCGTCGGTGGCGGGGGCGACCAGCCCGGGGCCGGCCTGCTGCCAGGCGGCGTCGCCGTGCACGATCACGCCGGCCTGGGTCAGCGCCTCCAGGGCCCGCGGCAGGAACTTCTCGGCGATCCCGGCGTGCACCAGCACCGTCTCGGCGGCGTTGCAGACGCTGGGCCGCTGGGTCTTGGAATTGACCAGGATGTCGAGGGCCATGTCGAGGTCGGCGGCCTCGTCGACGTAGACGTGGCAGTTGCCGGTGCCGGTCTCGATCACCGGGACCGTGGACTCCTCGACGACCGTACGGATCAGGGACGCGCCGCCGCGCGGGATCAGCACATCGACCAGGCCGCGGGCGCGCATCAGCTCGCGCACCGAGTCGCGGCTCTCGCCGGGCACCAGCTGCACCGCGTCGGCGGGCAGCCCGGTGCTCTGTACGGCGTCGCGCAGCACGTCCACCAGGGCGCTGTTGGAGGCGTACGCGGAGGACGAGCCGCGCAGCAGCACCGCGTTGCCGGACTTCAGGCACAGGGCCGCGGCGTCCACCGTCACATTGGGCCGGGCCTCGTAGATGATGCCGATCACCCCGAGCGGGACCCGGACCTGCCGCAGGTCGAGGCCGTTGGGCAGGGTAGAGCCGCGCACCACCTCGCCCACCGGGTCGGGCAGCGCCACGACCTGGCGGACGTCCGCGGCGATGGCCGCGATCCGCTCGGGGGTGAGGGTGAGCCGGTCCACGATCGATTCGGCGGTGCCGGCCGCCCGTGCCTTGGCGATGTCCTCGGCGTTGGCAGCGACGATCGCGTCGGTCCGCTCCACCAGGGCGTCGGCGATGGCGAGCAGCGCTGCGTCACGGGCCGTACGCGGCTGCGGCGCCAGGACGGCGGCGGCCTCCCGCGCGCGGCGGGCGGTCTCGAGGACGGGCGAGGTGTGCGATGCGCTGCTGGTCATGGCGGCAGCCTAACGGGGCGGCGGGCCGCGGCCACGCCGTATCTCACAGCGCGGGACGCGGACGACCGCGGGTCAGAAGGGGTGGACGCCGACCGGTGAGGCAGGGGGCGGACCGTAACCCTCCGCTACCCGCTGGTGGTAGGTCTCGCGGTCGATGACCTCCAGGCCGACAATCTCCCACGGCGGCAGCTTGGCCGTCGAGCGGTGCTCGCCCCACAGCCGCAGCGCGACCGCCGCGGCGTCGTGCAGGTCCCGCGCCTCCTCCCAGTAGCGGATCTCGGCGTGGTCGTTGGCGTAGCGGCTGGTCAGCAGGAAGGGATGGTCGTGGGCGAGCTGTTCCAGGGCGCGGCGGACCTCCTTCAGCGGGGCCTCGGCGCCCGAGACGCTGAGGGTGATGTGCCACAGCCGGGACGTCTCGCGCTGCACGGCGTCCGGTCCGCGCTGTGCCGCCCCGTCCCGCCGGGCGCCCCGCTCGTCCGGCCGGCCGGTGTCCTCGCCGGTTCCGACGCTGGTCAGCGTGCGCTCCGCCGTCCCTCGGGGCAGCGTCTCTGGGCGCCCTCGTCTCACCGGCGGCCTCCTGTGATGCGAATCGCTCCGCCCTCGGGGGTGCGGAGCCTCGTACGTCGGCGGGTGCGCTCGCGCGCTGCGGGTGCCGCCCCCCACGGCGTCCCCGCAACAAAGTTGACCAGCCCGCGGCCCGTCGCGGGGGCGTTTTCCCCAAGGTCTCCACGGAAAGGCCGGTCTCCGCACCGCGTGGTGGGAGGGGTTCACGGAGCGTGACGACGTCGGCCGGAGGGCGGCCTCAGGGGTGGAGCAGCACCAGATCGTCGCGGTGCACGACCTCCCGCTCATAGGCGGGGCCCAGCTCGCGGGCGAGATCGCGGGTCGAACGGCCCATCAAACGGGGGATTTCCCTCGCATCGAAATTGACTAGCCCGCGCGCGACCGCGCGGCCCCCGGCGTCCCGCAGCTCGACCGGGTCACCGGCGGAGAACTCACCGTCGACCGAGGCGATGCCGGCCGGCAGCAGCGAGGAGCGCCGTTCGACGACGGCCCGTACGGCGCCGTCGTCCAGGACGAGGGCGCCGCGCGGCGTCGAGGCGTGCGCGAGCCACAGCAGCCGGTCGGCGGAGCGGCGGCCGGTGCGCAGGAAGTGGGTGCCGGTCGAGCCGCCGGCCAGCGCGTCCGCGGCGTGCACGGCGGAGGTCAGGACGACCGGGATGCCGGCCGCGGCCGCGATCCGGGCCGCCTCGACCTTGGTGACCATGCCGCCGGTGCCGACCCCGGCCTTGCCCGCGCTGCCGATGGAGACGCCCTCCAGGTCCTCGGGGCCACTGACCTCCGCTATCCGGGAGGTACCGGGGGCGGACGGGTCGCCGTCGTAGAGGCCGTCCACGTCCGAGAGCAGGATCAGCAGGTCGGCGCGGACGAGGTGGGCGACCAGGGCCGCCAGCCGGTCGTTGTCGCCGAACCGGATCTCGTCGGTGGCGACGGTGTCGTTCTCGTTGACGATCGGTACGGCGCCCATGGCCAGCAGCTGGTCGAGGGTCCGGTAGGCGTTGCGGTAGTGGGCCCGTCGGCTGGTGTCGTCGGAGGTCAGCAGGACCTGGCCGACCCGGCGGCCGTAGCGGGCGAAGGACGCGGTGTAGCGGGCGACCAGCAGGCCCTGGCCGACGCTGGCGGCGGCCTGCTGCCGGGCCAGGTCGCGGGGCCGCTTGGCCAGCCCCAGGGGCGCCAGCCCGGCCGCGATCGCTCCGGAGGAGACCAGCACGATCTCCTTGTCCTGGTGCTTGGCCAGCACATCCACCAGCGCGTCCACACGGTCCGCGTCCAGCCCCCCGGCGGCCGTGGTCAGCGAGGACGAGCCGACCTTCACCACGATCCGGCGAGCGTCCTTCACGTCCTGCCTTGCGCCTGCCACCTGCATACCCCTGTGCTCGCCGATCCCACCGCCGTACGGGGGATTACTGCCGACCCGCACCACGGCCCTACGGGCGCAATCTACGGCAGGGCGGACCCCGGGCGCTTCGTGATATTGCCTGGCGGACGCCCTGCGGGAGGGGACCGGCCGGCCGGGGCGCCCGGCGGAGGGCGCAGAATAGGGGCCGAAATGCCGGGCCTTGCTTCCGTGCCTTTCCCCGCCCGCGCGGTTTTCCTTAAGAGGGAAGCCGAGGCCAAGAGGTTGCGTTCGATTGGTCCGCTTTCGCGGTGATGAGAGCCACAGCAGATTGTCACCAAGGCCAACAAGGTCATACGGTCGGGTGTCCATCGGTCCCGTTTCGCCGCTCCGGCGGTGTCGCAGCGCGGGACCCGGCCGCCCCCCTCGGCCTCCCCTTTGACCTTTCGTGCTGCCAGGAGCCCTCCCCCGTGCCTTCCGCCGGAATCGCCCCCCGCCGAGCCGTACAGCTCGCGGCACTCTTCGCGATGATGGTCGCGTTCACCGCCCAATTGGTCGGTGCACTGCTGCCCGTCATCCCGCTGTTCATCGCCGCATCCGTGGTCAACCTGGGTCTCGACCTGGTCCTCCAGCACAAGCAGCCCGGCCTGCTCGCGGTGCTCGGCCGGATCCGGTTCGATGTCACGGTGCGCCAGTTGCTGCGCGACATGCTGATACTGGTCGGCCTGCTGCACATCGACGGCATCAACCCGCTCGAGGAGCAGGCGCCGCTCACCATCACGCTGCTCCTCTTCTACGGCACCCACTTCGTGTGCCAGGCGGTCGCGGTGCTGGTCCGCAGGACCCGCAGCCTGCCGTTCGTGACCCGCAACATCGACGCGAGCGCGCTGCGGCTGTGCGACGCCCCGCCGCGCATCCTCTCCCGCCAGACGGGCCGGCGGCTGCTGCGTTTCTCCGTGCCCACCACGGTCGGCATGATGCTCACCTCGATCACCACCGACGCGTACTGGGGCGGCATCGGCCTGGCCGTCTCCCTGACCCTGTCCGCCGGCGGCACCCTCTACCTGGGCACCTGGCTGCTGCCCAAGAAGCGGGTGGCCAGCGAGAAGCAGGCCCTGGCGTGGCTGGACAACTGGCTGGCCGAGTACCGGCCGACGGTCGGCATGTACTTCTCCGGCGGCTCCTCCTCCGCCTACCAGGCCAACATGTGGCTGAGCACCCTGGCCTCCCTGGACGGCAACCCGATCATCGTGCTCCGTGAGCGCTTCATGGTGCAGAAGATCGAGGCCACGGACGTGCCGATCGTCTGCATCCCCAAGGTCGCCAACCTGATGCGTCTGGAGCACTCCACGCTCAAGGTCCTGCTGCACCCGGCGAACTCCGGCAAGACCTCGCAGATCCTGCGCATCCCCTCCATCAAGCACGCCTTCACCAACCACGGCGAGAGCGACAAGCTGTCCTCCTGCAACCCGTACGCCAAGGCGTACGACGAGGTGTGGGTGGCGGGCCCGGCGGCCCGTGACCGCTACCAGCTCGCCGACATCGGCGTCGAGGACAAGGACGTCATCGAGGTCGGCCGCCCCCAGCTGGCCCCGATCCAGCCGTACACGGGCGCCCCGGCCGGCCGGATGACCACCGTGCTGTACGCCCCGACCTGGGAGGGCTGGGACGGCAACCCGGGCAACACCTCGGTGATCCTGGCGGGCGAGAACATCGTCCGCGAACTGCTCGCCGACGAGAACGTGCAGCTGCTGTACAAGCCGCACCCGATGACCGGTTCCGTGGACCCGCGCGCGGGCGCCGCCAACACCCGCATCCAGGCGATGATCACGGAGGCGAACACCCGGCGCAGCGGGGAGCGGCCCGGCCCGGAGGCCGCCGCCGAGCTGGCCCGCCGCGCCGAGGAGCTCAATGCGCTGACCACCTCCGCGTTCCGCAAGAGCGCGGACGAGCTGGAGCGGATGGGGCTGCAGGGCACCCCCGAGGAGGGCCGCGCCGCCGCCGTCGAAGCGGCCGTCACCGCCTGGGAGGCGGCGTACTGGAACTCCTTCCCCCGGTGGGAGCACCGCGTCATCACCACCGCCCGCCCCGGCATCTTCAGCTGCTTCAACCAGGCCGATGTGCTGATCAGCGATGTCTCCAGCGTGGTCTCCGACTACCTGAGCAGCGAGAAGCCGTACGCGGTCGCCAACACGTCGGGGATGAGCGAGGACGACTTCCGGGCGAACTTCCCGACGGTGCGGGCCGCGACGATCCTCACGCCCGGGGCGCAGGAGGTGGCGGGCCTCCTCGACGCGGTCCGCAACCCGGAGCAGGACACCCTGGCCGCCGAGCGGGCCGAGCTCAAGGAGCACCTGCTGGGCCCGTCGGACCCGCCGTCGTCGGTCCGCTTCAACCAGGCGGCGCTGGAGCTGGCCGCGAAGGCCGACGAGCGGCGCATCCGGATGGAGAACCGGCTGTCCGGTATCCCCGGGCAGCGCTCGCAGGAGGACATGGACGCCTCCGAGGCGGCCGGGCACGAGGCCAGCGGCGCCTCGGACACCACGGCCGCCGTCTAGGCCGCAGCGGGCCGCTCACGGCTTCAGCCGCGGCGCACGGCAACGGACAACGGGGAAGGCCCCCGGGAGGAGATCTCCCGGGGGCCTTCCCCGTTTGCTGCGGCGGCGGTGCCAGGGCGGTCCGCCCGGCGGACCGCCCCTCGGCCTCAGAAGGGCTTGAAGCCCTCGTACTCCTGGTCGGCCTCGTCCCGTGCCAGGTCCCGGTCCCTGCGGCGCTGCGCGGCCGGCCGGGGCGCCTCCATACGGTGGTCCTCGCCACGACGGCCCAGCATCTCCGCGCCGGCGGCCATCATCGGCTCCCAGTCGAAGACGACCGCATTGTCCTCGGGACCGATGGCGATGCCGTCGCCCGCGTGCGCGCCCGCCTTGCGCAGTGCGTCCTCGACGCCGAGACGGTTGAGGCGGTCGGCGAGGTAGCCGACGGCCTCGTCGTTGTTGAAGTCGGTCTGCCGGATCCAGCGCTCGGGCTTCTCGCCGCGCACGCGGAAGAAGTTCTCGCCCTCTTCCGTGACCGTGAAGCCGGTGTCGTCGACGGCCTGGGGCCGGATGACGATACGGGTGGCTTCCTGGACGGGCTTGGCGGCGCGGGCCTGGGAGACCACGTCGGCGAGCGCGAAGGACAGCTCCTTCAGGCCCATATGGGCGACCGCGGAGACCTCGAACACGCGGTAGCCGCGCTCCTCCAGGTCGGGGCGGATCATCTCGGCGAGGTCCTTGCCGTCCGGGACGTCGATCTTGTTGAGGACGACCATCCGGGGCCGGTTGTCCAGGCCGCCGTACTGCTTCAGCTCCTCCTCGATGATGTCGAGGTCGGAGACCGGGTCGCGGTCGGACTCCAGGGTCGCGGTGTCCAGGACGTGCACCAGCACCTCGCAGCGCTCGACGTGCCGCAGGAACTCCAGGCCCAGGCCCTTGCCCTGGCTCGCGCCGGGGATCAGGCCGGGGACGTCCGCGATGGTGTAGACGGTCGAACCGGCCGTCACCACACCGAGGTTGGGCACCAGGGTGGTGAAGGGGTAGTCGGCGATCTTGGGCTTGGCGGCGGAGAGCACCGAGATCAGCGAGGACTTGCCGGCGCTCGGGTAGCCGACCAGTGCGACGTCCGCGACGGTCTTGAGCTCCAGCACGATGTCCCGGGCCTCGCCGGGCACGCCGAGCAGCGCGAAACCGGGGGCCTTGCGGCGGGCGGAAGCCAGCGCGGCATTGCCGAGACCGCCACGGCCGCCCTGGCCGGCGACGAAGGTGGTGCCCTGGCCGACGAGGTCGGCGAGCACATTGCCCTCGCGGTCCAGGACGACGGTGCCGTCGGGGACCGGCAGGACCAGGTCCTCGCCGTTCTTGCCGGAGCGGTTGTCGCCCGCGCCCGGCTGGCCGTTGGTGGCCTTGCGGTGCGGGTGGTGGTGGTATTCGAGAAGGGTGGTGACGTCCTGGTCGACGACCAGGATCACATCGCCGCCGCGGCCGCCGTTGCCGCCGTCCGGGCCGCCCAGCGGCTTGAACTTCTCCCGCATCACGGAGGCCACGCCGTGGCCTCCGTTACCCGCGGCGACGTGCAGCTCGACGCGGTCCACGAAGGTGGTCATGGTGGGGGTGCCTCCAGATAACTACGGGTATGTCGCTGTACTGCGCGCACGTCTTCGCCCTGCGCGCATGTCTCTGTACTAACACGCAAGGGCGGACCGGCCTTCCCGCTCGCGCGGGAGAAGGCGGTCCGCCCCTGAGTGATGCTGATGCTGAGCTATCGCCCGGTCAGGCCGTGATTACTCGGCGACCGGAACGATGTTCACGACCTTGCGGCCACGGTGGGTGCCGAACTGCACCGCACCGGAAGCCAGGGCGAACAGGGTGTCGTCGCCGCCGCGGCCGACGCCCGTGCCCGGGTGGAAGTGGGTGCCACGCTGGCGGACCAGGATCTCACCGGCGAGGACGGCCTGACCGCCGAAGCGCTTCACGCCGAGCCGCTGAGCATTGGAATCGCGACCGTTCCGAGTGGACGATGCGCCCTTCTTATGTGCCATGTCTCCTCAGTCCCTTACTTCGCCGGAGCGTCGATGCCGGTGATCTTCAGCGCCGTGTGGAGCTGGCGGTGGCCGATCCGCTTCTTGTAACCGGTCTTGTTCTTGTACTTCTGGATCCGGATCTTGTCGCCCTTGTGGTGGTCGACGACCTCGCCCTGGACCTTCACGCCGGCCAGGACCCACGGGTCGCTGGTGACCGAGTCGCCGTCGACAACCAGCAGCGTGGAGAGCTCGACGGTGTCGCCGACCTTGCTGGTGGAAATGCGGTCAACCTCGATGACGTCGCCAACAGCAACCTTCTGCTGGCGTCCGCCGGTGCGCACGATCGCGTACACGCGGAACTCTCTTTCGCTAGGAACGGATCCTCTGATGCCAGCCGCTCACACGGGCTCGGGATGGGGCCCGTGGAATCCGAGTGGACGAGCGGCCTCCCTCGGCGGACCGAGAGGTGTTTGCTCAGGGGTTCGGTGTCACAGACACCGACGGTCAAGATTACGGGGCCTTGACCAGGGGGTCAAACCGGCCCCGGACCACTGACGGTCCGGGGCACGGCTCTGCTGCGAAGCGGCTTACGCCACGCCCTCCGCCTGCGCCGCCGAGGGCTGCTCGGCGGCAGCGGTCTTCTTGGCCGCCGCCTTCTTGGTCGTGGCCTTCTTGGCGGTGGTCTTCTTCGCCGCGGCCTTCTTGGCGGTGGTGGCGGTGGTCTTCTTCGCCGCCGTCTTCTTGGCCGTGGTCTTCTTCGCCGCGGCCTTCTTGGTGGTGGCCTTCTTGGCCGCGGTCTTCTTCGCGGTCTTCTTGGCCGCCGGCTCCGCCTCCGGCGCGGCGCCCTCGGCGGGCTCCGCGGCCTCGGCCGGCTCCGGCTCGCCGGCCGGCTCGGCCGACGGGGCCGGCTCGGCGGGCACCACGATCTCGGTGGCCTCCGCGGCGGCCTTGGGGGCGCCCGCGGGAGCGGACACCTTCCGGGTCGCCCGGCGGCGCGGACGGGCCGGTGCGGGCTCCGCGGCCGGCGCCTCGGCGACCGGCTCAGGGGCCTTCTCCGGCTCCGGGGCCTGCTCCGGCTCGGCGGGCACCACGATCGCGGTGGCCTCCGCGGCGGCCTTGGGGGCGCCCGCGGGAGCGGACACCTTCCGGCTCGCCCGGCGGCGGCCACGGCCGCGTCCGGCGGCCGCCTCGGCCTCGGCCGGGCTGCCGAACCATTCGTCGGTCCCCTCCACCGCGGGCTGCAGCTCGGCCTCCGTCACCGGGGCGGGCTCCAGCTCGGGCTCGCCGCCGTCCGGCGTCGGCTCGGCGGCCTCGGCCTCGTGGACGTGCGGCTCGGGCTGGCCGCCCTTGCCCTTCTTCTTGCGCTTGCCACCGCCGCCGGCCACCGCCGGCTGGTCCATGTGGACGATGACGCCGCGGCCGTTGCAGTGCACACACGACTCGGAGAAGGACTCCAGCAGGCCCTGGCCGACCCGCTTACGGGTCATCTGGACCAGGCCGAGCGAGGTGACCTCGGCGACCTGGTGCTTCGTCCGGTCCCGGCCCAGGCACTCCAGCATCCGCCGCAGCACCAGGTCCCGGTTGGACTCCAGCACCATGTCGATGAAGTCGATGACGACGATGCCGCCGAGGTCGCGCAGCCGCAGCTGACGCACGATCTCCTCGGCCGCCTCCAGGTTGTTCCTGGTGACGGTCTCCTCGAGATTGCCGCCCTGACCGGTGAACTTCCCGGTGTTGACGTCGATCACGATCATCGCTTCGGTCTTGTCGATCACCAGCGAACCACCGCTGGGCAGCCAGACCTTGCGGTCCAGCGCCTTCATCAGCTGCTCGTCGATGCGGTACGTCGCGAAGACGTCGACGTCCGAAGTCCACTTCTGCAGCCGGTCGGTGAGGTCCGGGGCGACGTGCGCGACATAGCCGTGGATGGTCTGCCACGCGTCGTCACCGCTGACGATGACCTTGGAGAAGTCCTCGTTGAAGATGTCGCGGACCACCCGGACGGTCATGTCCGGCTCGCCGTAGAGGAGCGACGGGGAGCTCGTGGAAGCGGCCTTCGCCTTCTTCTGGATCTCTTCCCACTGCGCCTGCAGCCGCTGGACGTCGCGCGCCAGCTCGTCCTCGCTCGCGCCCTCGGCGGCGGTGCGGACGATGACGCCCGCGTCCTCGGGGACGATCTTCTTGAGGATCTGCTTCAGCCGCGCCCGCTCGGTGTCGGGGAGCTTGCGGCTGATACCGGTCATCGAGCCCTCGGGCACGTAGACCAGGTAGCGGCCCGGGAGCGAGACCTGGCTGGTGAGCCGGGCGCCCTTGTGGCCGATCGGGTCCTTGGTGACCTGCACCAGCACGGACTGGCCGGACTTCAGCGCGGTCTCGATGCGGCGCGGGCCGTTGGCCATGCCCAGCGCCTCGAAGTTGACCTCACCGGCGTACAGCACGGCGTTGCGGCCCTTGCCGATGTCGACGAAGGCAGCCTCCATCGACGGCAGGACGTTCTGCACCTTGCCGAGGTAGACGTTGCCGACGTACGAGGTCGCCTGCTCCTTGTTGACGAAGTGCTCGACGAGCACGTTGTCCTCGAGGACGCCGATCTGGGTGCGCTCGCCGCTCTGGCGGACGACCATCACCCGCTCGACGGCCTCGCGGCGGGCCAGGAACTCCGCCTCGGTGATGATCGGCACCCGGCGGCGGCCCTGCTCGCGGCCCTCACGGCGGCGCTGCTTCTTGGCCTCCAGGCGCGTCGATCCCTTGATCGACTGCACCTCGTCGGCGCTGGTGCTCTCGTCCTTCTTGCGGGGCTCGCGGACCTTGACGACCGTGCGCTCCGGGTCGTCGGGGCCGCCGGTCCCGTCCTCACCGGCGTCACCGGTGCGACGGCGGCGGCGACGGCGACGGCGGCTGCTGCTGGAGCCGCCACCGGGCTGCTCCTCGGCTTCCTCCTCCGCCTCGGGCTGCTCGTCGGCCTCCTCGGGCTCGGCCCGGTCGCTCTCGCGCTCCTCGGCGCCGCGGCCCTCGGCGGGCTGCTCCTCGGCACCCTCGGCGGACTCACCGCGACGGCGGCGACGGCCACCACGGCGGCGGCGGCGCGAGGGGCGGCCGTCGGCCTCGTCCTCGCCGTGGCCGCTCTCGGCCTCCTCGGGCTCCGGTTCGGCCGCTGCTTCGGCTTCTTCGGCCGCCGGCTCCTCGGCGGGGGCGGCGGACACCTGCTCGGGCTCGGCCGGGGCGCCACGGCGGCGACGGCGGCGCGCACCGGCGGCGGGCTGCTCCTCCACGGCCGGCTCGGCCGCGGGCTCCTCCTGGCGGGCCGCGGCAGCGGCGGCGGCCGCGGTCTCCGGCGTCTGGAACATCGGCTCGGTGAAGACCGGCGCCTGGAAGACGGCCGTCGGCGGCCGCTGCGCCCGGCGGCGGCCGCGCTGCGGCGCCTCCTGCGCGGGCTCCTCCTCGGCGCGGGGCGCCTCGGCGGCGGGCTCGGCGGCACGCTCACCACGGCGGCGTGCGCGGCGGCGGGGGGCCTCGGCGGTCTCGGCCTGAGCGGTTTCGGTCTTGGCGGTCTCGACCTCGGTGGTCTCGGCCTCGGTGGCTTCAGCCTGTGCGGGTTCGGCCTGGGCGGCCGCGGCCTGCTCGGCTTCCGCTTCCGCGGGCTGTCCGGCGGCCTGCGGGGCACCGGCGGGGGCGGTGGCCTTACGGGTGGCGCGGCGGCGGGAACGGGCCGGCTTGGCGTCCTCGGCGGCGGCCGGGGCCTCCTCGGCGGTCTCGGTCCGGGCGGCCGGCGCAGCGGTCCCGGTCCCGGCGGCGGGCGCGGCGCTCTCGGCGGCGGCCTCGTCGGCGTCGCCCACCTGCGGGGCACCGGCCGGAGCGGTGACCTTGCGGGTCGCCCGGCGGCGGGTACGGCGCGGTGCGGCGTCCTCGGTCTCCTCGGCGGCGGCCGGGGCAGCCGGGGCGGGCTGCGCGGCGGGGGCCGGCTCTTCGGCGGCGGCCGGAGTGGCGGGCGCGGGCTCTTCGGCGGCCGGCGCCTGGCCGGCCTCGTGCTGCGGGGCTCCGGCCGGGGCGGTCACCTTGCGGGTCGCCCGGCGGCGGCCGCGGCGCGGCGCGGCGTCCTCGGTCTGCGGGGCCTCGGCAGGTGCCTCGGCGGGCGACCCGGCGGCGGCCGCAGGCGTCTCGGCGGCGGGTTCGGCGGGGGCCCCGTCCGGCTCGCCACCGGCCGGCTGCGGGGCTCCGGCGGGGGCGGTGGCCTTACGGGTGGCGCGGCGGCGGGAACGGGCCGGCTTGGCCTCGTCCCCGGTGGTCACCGCGGAGGCGGCGGCCTCGTCGTCGAGGGCCGCGGCCTCGGGAGCGGCGGTGGCCTCGGTGCTGACCACCTCGGCTCCGGCGGCGCCATCGGCCACCGGAGGACCGGCCGGCCGGGAGGCCGCACGGCGCCGGCGGCGCGGCGGCAGCGTGTCGCTGGGTGAGTGGTTGTCGTCGGCACCACGGTCCTGGGACTGCGTGGCGCGGGTGGGCTCAATGGGCTCGAGCATGCGGGCGGTTCTCCCGTCACGCTCCCGGGCGCCGCGCCTGATTCCGGCCGCGGTCCGCGTGATGAGCGCGGTCCCGCTGTCCGGGGCGTGGGCGCCGCACGGGAGCTGTCGTCTCGCTCGCCGGTCCCCGTAGGGCAGGGACCGGCGAAAGTCTCCTGGTCAGTGCGCCTGCCGGACCGGGGTGGCTCCCTGGCTGATCGGCGACGCGACGACGGCGGTCCTACGCAGTACCGTCCCCGGCTGCCGGGGATGCCCCGCTCGTCACCTTCGCGGCACTCAGCCCGGCGGCCGTGGATGGGGCGGCCGTGGCAGCGTCGCGGTCGGGCGCAAGCGGGTCGGTCACCGCGCCGGTCTCCTCATCGAGCAGCCCCTGCGCCAGCCTGGTCACCGCTGCGGGGACCGGCGGCGCCAGGTCGGCCGTAGCTCGGAGGCCGGACAGGACGTCGTCGGGTCGAACGGCAGGTGTCAGATGCCGAACAACCAGCCGCAGTATCGCACAGGCTTTGCCGTCAGGCCTATCGCCGGCGTGACCGGCGGCCTCCAGACGCGTCACCGCGGCCCGCGCGTCAAAGGTCCGCATGCCGTTTTTCGTCCGCCGCTCGACCAGCACCTCGTCCGCGGCGAGGAACGCCCCGACCGCGCGCTCGGCCTCCTGCGCCTCGACCCCGTCGAGCCGGAGCTCCCACACCGAGGCCTGCAGCCGGTCGGCCAGGCCGCTGGTGCGGGCCTCGACCGCGTCGGTCACATCGAGCCCGTCCGGCAGGGACGCGTCGAGCAGGGTGCGCAGCGCGTCCGGATCGCGGTGCTCGGTGAGCTGGATCTCCAGATATTCGGCCTCGCTGCCCGTACCGGTGGGGGCGGCATTGGCGTACGACACCTTGGGGTGCGGGGTGAAGCCCGCCGAATAGGCCATGGGGACCTCGGCGCGGCGCAGCGCCCGCTCGAAAGCGCGCTGGAAGTCGCGGTGGCTGGTGAACCGGAGGCGGCCGCGCTTGGTGTAGCGCAGTCGGATGCGCTGCACCGCCGGTGCGGGCGGCGGGCCTTCGGGCTGTCGCTTGCCCAGTGTCGTTCAGTCCTTCGTGAGTGCGGTCGTACTGCTACCTAGAGTACGTGTGCCGGGGGCTCCCGGTTCCCGCCGGGGCTCGGCAGCGGCAGCCGGCTGAGGCTCCGCGGGGGCGCCGAACAGTGCCCGCCGGATCTCCCTGCGGGTCTGCCGCACGGTCGCGCGGGCGGTGCGCAGCGCCTGGCGGACCGGCCGCCAGATGCCGTCCCTGATGCCGTGCCCGAGCGGGGTGAGCACGGTGCGGTACACCCACCGCACCGGTTCGACGAGGACCCACCGCAGGACGGCGGCGAGGAAGCGGCCGACGGCCCGGGAGACGATCCCGGCGGCCCGCCAGCAGTGCCCGAACGCCGACCCGACCTCACGCACCACCACCGTCACCACGGCGGCCAGCAGCCGCCCGGCGGGTACCAGCACATACCGCCACAGGGTGACCAGCGGAACGACCACGAGCCACCGCACGAGGGTGGCGAGCGCGGTGCCGAGGCCGCGCACCAGCCAGGCGAGGCCCCGTCCGGCCGGTGTCAGCACCTGGGCGTACAGCCACCGGGCGGGGACCACGACGAGCCAACGGACCAGCCACGCCAGGACCGCGCCGATCCCCCGGCCGACGGGCGTCAGCACATACCGCCACAGGGTCGCCCACGGCCACACGAACAACGCACGGCCCAGCCACAGCAGGGCCGCGCCCAGTCCGCGCAGCAGCCAGGCAATGCCGTGCCCCACCGGCGTCAGCACGTGGGCGTACAGCCACTGCACGGGGAGCACGAGCAGATGCCGCACCAGCCACGCCACCGCCCTGCCGGTCCCCCGGCCGGCCGGGGCGAGGACGGCGCGCCACAGCCACCCGAGCGGGGCGACGACCAGCGTGCGCCAGGCCCACCCGAGCGGGAACACGACGAGGGTGCGCCAGGCCCATGCCACAGGGACGACCACGAGGGTGCGCCACAGCCGGGCGAGGCCGCGGCCGAGGGGGCGCAGCACGCTCCGGTCGACGGCCCGTCCAGCGGCGGTCAGCGCATCCCACACCAGGCGCACCGGCACCACGAGCACCAGCACCACGATCCGTACCGGAATACGGACCACTTGGGTCACACAGCCCTCGCCCGGCTCATAACGGGCCGGCACCCGCCGGTCGTTGTCCGTGGGCTCCATCCGGCCCCTCCCCCTTGTTCTTCCGTCGCCGCGCCGCGTGTCCCGCGGCCCCTCAGGGGTGCCGGTGCGGCTGCTGTCCGCCGGCGGGTGCGGCCGCGTGGATCCAGTAGCGCAGCTTTTCGCCCCGCTGGTCCTCGAAGATCCCGCCGCAGGCCTCGATGACCTTACGCGAGCCGCTATTGGTGTGGTCGCAGGTGACCAGCACCCGGTCAATGCCCAGCTCGTGATGAGCGATCGGCAGTGCGGCGCGCAGCATCGCGGTGGCGTGGCCGCGGCGGCGGGCACCGGGGCGTACGGCATAGCCGATGTGGCCGCCGTAGTGGAGGAGTTCGTCGGTGAGGCGGTGGCGGAAGGTGACCCGTCCCAGGTAGCTGCCGTCCGCCACCCACCACCGGGTGGTCTTGGGGACCACACCGTCGGCGCGTTCCTCGCCCGGCGCGCCGCCGATCGCGTCGACGTACTCGGCGAACCCCTCCGCGGTCGGCCAGCGGGTAGCCCAAGTCCGCAGCTCGCGGGCGAGGTTGGAGTGCGGTACGTGCTCGGCGCCGTCGGCGCGGAACTCCTCCATCGCGGCGAGGAACGAGGCATGGACGCGAACAGTGGGGGCGATGAGCTGCGGCGGCATCACGTCATTGTGCGGGAGCACGCCACGGCCCGGCCACCGCGGGACGCGGGACCGGGCCGAAGCCCCCTACGGGAGCCGCTACTTGACGACGGTCAGCGGCAGCAGCTTCTTGCCGGTGGGGCCGATCTGGATGTCGAGGTCGAGCTGCGGGCAGACGCCGCAGTCGAAGCACGGGGTCCAGCGGCAGTCCTCGACCTCGGTCTCGTCGAGGGCGTCCTGCCAGTCCTCCCAGAGCCAGTCCTTGTCCAGACCGGAGTCCAGGTGGTCCCAGGGCAGGACCTCCTCGTACTCCCGCTCACGGGTGGTGTACCAGGCGACGTCCACGCCGAAGTCGGGCAGCGTCTCCTCGGCGGCCTTCATCCAGCGGTCGTAGGAGAAGTGCTCGCGCCAGCCGTCGAAGCGGCCGCCGCCCTCGTAGACGGCGCGGATGACCGAGCCGACGCGGCGGTCGCCGCGCGAGAGCAGGCCCTCGACGATGCCGGGCTTGCCGTCGTGGTAGCGGAAGCCGATGGAGCGGCCGTACTTCTTGTCGCCGCGGATCTTGTCCCGGAGCTTTTCGAGACGGGCGTCCGTCTCCTCCGCCGACAGCTGCGGCGCCCACTGGAACGGCGTGTGCGGCTTGGGGACGAAACCGCCGATGGAGACCGTGCAGCGGATGTCGTTCTGCCCGGAGACCTTGCGGCCCTCGGCGATGACCTTGACCGCCATGTCGCCGATCTGGAGCACGTCCTCATCGGTCTCGGTCGGCAGACCGCACATGAAGTACAGCTTCACCTGCCGCCAGCCGTTGCCGTAGGCCGTGGAGACGGTCCTGATCAGGTCCTCTTCGGAGACCATCTTGTTGATGACCTTGCGCATCCGCTCGGAGCCGCCCTCGGGCGCGAAGGTCAGACCGGAGCGACGGCCGTTGCGCGTCAGCTCATTGGCAAGATCGACGTTGAAGGCGTCGACGCGGGTCGACGGCAGCGACAGACCGATCTTGTCTTCCTCGTACCGGTCGGCGAGCCCCTTGGCGATGTCGCCGATCTCGGTGTGGTCCGCGGAGGACAGCGACAGCAGGCCGACCTCCTCGAATCCCGTGGCCTTCAGGCCCTTGTCCACCATGTCGCCGATGCCGGTGATGCTTCGCTCCCGTACGGGGCGCGTGATCATGCCGGCCTGGCAGAAACGGCAGCCGCGGGTGCAGCCACGGAAGATCTCGACCGACATCCGCTCGTGGACGGTCTCGGCCAGGGGGACGAGCGGCTGCTTGGGGTAGGGCCACTCGTCCAGATCCATGACGGTGTGCTTGGACACCCGCCACGGTACGCCGGAGCGGTTCGGCACGACGCGGGAGATCCGCCCGTCGGCCAGGTATTCGACGTCGTAGAACTTGGGGACGTAGACGCTGCCGGTCTTCGCCAGGCGGAACAGCAGCTCGTCGCGGCCGCCGGGCCGGTCCTCGGCCTTCCAGGCGCGGATGATCTCGGTGATCTCCAGCACCGCCTGCTCGCCGTCGCCCACGACCGCGCAGTCCAGGAAGTCCGCGATCGGCTCGGGGTTGAAGGCCGCATGGCCGCCCGCCAGGACGATCGGGTGGTCCTCCGTGCGGTCCTTGGACTCCATCGGGATACCGGCGAGATCCAGGGCGGTGAGGAGGTTGGTGTAGCCCAACTCGGTCGAGAAGGAGACACCGAGCACGTCGAAGGCGCCGACGGGGCGGTGCGCGTCGACTGTGAACTGCGGGACGCCGTGCTCACGCATCAGCGCTTCGAGGTCCGGCCACACGCTGTACGTGCGCTCGGCCAGCACGCCCTCGCGTTCGTTGAGGACCTCATAGAGGATCATGACGCCCTGGTTGGGCAGACCGACCTCGTAGGCGTCCGGGTACATGAGCGACCACCGCACATCACAGGAGTCCCAGTCCTTGACGGTGGAGTTCAGCTCACCGCCGACGTACTGAATGGGCTTCTGCACATGCGGGAGCAGGGCCTCGAGCTGCGGGAAGACCGACTCGGCAGACATCTCGAACCTTCGTGAGCTGGCGGGGGGGCGACTCTCAAGCGTAACTGCTCGAAGCCACCCCCTCGCACGGTGATCCGGCAGCCCCGGTGCACCCCTGCGGAGCAGGCGTGCACCGGGCCGGCTCGGAGCCGTCGTGCGGTGAGGCGGCCGGCCGCCGTGCGACGGGGTCCCGCCACCGTGCGGTGAAGCGGCCCGCCGCCGTGCGCTCACGGCCGGAGCGCGGCCCGGTGCTTGCGCCGTGAGGCCTTCTTCCACCGGCGCGGCAGCTCCCGTTCCCGGTCCGCCGCCCGGGCCTCCTCGCGCCCGTAGAGCAGACCGAAGGTGAAGCCGCCCTCGCCGGCCTTCTGCGCCTGGGTGGCCAGCTCACGCAGCGCGCCGCGCGCCACCACGCTGTCCTGGTGATCACCCAGCAGCTGCTGCACCCGCTTGATCCGCCTGGCGAACTTCTTCGCCGGCCGGCCGAGCGCCGGACGGGCGGCCTCCGCCGCGTACCGCGTCCGCTTGGCGGCCTTGCGGGCGCCGTGCAGCGCCTCGTCCCGCGCCTGCCCGGCCGGGGCCGCCAGCGCGGCCTCCATCCGGCGGGCCAGCCGCCGGTAGTCCTTCCGTACGGCCCCGGCCGCCACCTCGGACGCCGGACTGTCCGCGGCCGGGCGCAGCGGCGGCGCCTCCAGGAGGGTGTGCAGGGTCTTCAGCAGCTCCAGATAGCGGGGTCCGTCCAATACGGAGAGCACTTCCCTGCGCGCGCCGGTGCGGCGTCGCTCGGACCAGATGCGCAGCCGGGCGGCCACCGGGCCGAGCCGCAGCGTCCTGGGCACCTCGGCCAGCGCCTGCTGCAGCCGCGCGGTCAGCACCTCCCGGTCCCGGTCCACCCCCAGCTCGGCCGCCAGCCACTGGAGCTCCAGGCCGATGGGCCGGGTGGCGGCGCGGTCGAGCACCTTGGTGTACGAGCGGAAGGCGCTGCGCAGCCGGCGGGTGGCGACCCTCATCCGGTGTACCGAGTCGGGCAGATCGCGGCGTACGGCGGGATCCAACTCGATGATCACCCGTACCTGCTCGCGGACGTACCGGAGCACCACGTCTCCGGCAGTGGGTTCTTTCTTCTTCCCGGCCTTCTTGTTGCCGGCCTTCTTGTTCCCGGCCATGACCTTGCCTCCGCGCTTGCCGGACCCTCGGGGCCGGGACGCGCCGGGGCGCGCGGGACGCTCGCGCTCCAGGCCCGTCTCGGCGAGTGCCCGCGCCAGCTTCGACTCCGATGAGGCGGGGCGCGCCCCGGCCGCGACCAGCGCCCGGCCGACCTCGTCCAGCACCGCGCTGTCGCCGCTTCCGACCAGTTCCACCTCGATCTCGCGCCACCGGGCCCCGGCCGTGCCCGCTTTGCCCTTGGCGGCCTTCCCCGCCCGCTGGGCGTGCACCTCGTCCACCGCCAGCTCCGCGAGCGGTGCGCCCGCGGCATCCCGCAGGACCCGGACCGTGCGCCGTGTCCGCAGCCGGACGAGGGGGACCAGTTCCCCCTCCAGCACCCGGGACCGGACGAGCGCGGTCAGCTCCGGCGGCGGTGTATCGGACAGCGGCGCCCGTACTTCGTCCCGGATGCCCGGCGCGACCGGGAGCTTCAGGTGCCAGCCCGCGTCTCTGCCGCCGGTGCGCCGGCGCAGCGTGATGGCGTCGGCGGCGAGGCGCTGGTCGGACGTGTCGTAGTAGCAGGCGTCCAGCTCCTCGACGCCCTCTTCTGTCACGGTGGCGACCCGGCCGGTGCCGGCCAGGTCGGGCAGCTGCGCGCCGCCGTCGATCTCGTACTTCCGTTCGACTTCCCGCACGGTGTCCGCCATGCATCGAGGCTAGCCATCCGCCCCGGCCGAGGCCACCCATCGGGAACGGGGAGCCGCCCCGTCACGGGATCCGCCGCAGCGGAATCCACGGCAGCGGGTAGCGCCGACCACACCACCTGCGTTACTCTGTGTGACGAATCGAGTACGCAGAGTGCGAATCCGCATCTAGCGTGCCATCCGATCGCCGCTCACTCGCCCCCAGGGGAGGGAGACATCCGTGCACCCCTCAACCGCGCCCGTCACCCGGACACGCGTCCGCGTCCCGGCAGGCGCCCGCCCGTACATCCTCACCGCACCCAGCACCCCCACCGCCCCCAAGGCCGCCCGCGATTTCGTCCGCGCCGTACTGCGCCGCACCCCGCTCTCCCCGCTCCTCGACACCGCCGTGCTGCTCACCTCGGAGGCGGTGACCCGCGCTCATCTGCACACACCGCGGACGGCGGACATCCTGCTGCGGATGCTCACCACCGGGCACGGTGTGCGGATCAGCGTGCACGGCCGGGCGCAGGCCCGGATTCCGCGGCCGTCGCACCGCGGGCAGCCCGACGATTACGGGCTCCTGCTGACCGGCCGCCTCGCCGACGACTGGGGCACGACGCCGCCCGAGGACCTGCCACGGCCCACCTCGCTGTGGTTCGAGCTGCACCTCAGGCAGTGAGGTGCGCCACGATCAGCGGGGTGCCCCGGCAGTGCGGTGCGCCTCCAGCAGCGGTGCACCCCGGCAGTGCGCTCTGCCTCGGGCGGTGAGGCGGCGTCAGCGCGAGGCCGACAGGGGGCGCTGTACGCGGATCGACTGGAGCAGCCCGATCGCGATCCAGACCGCGAACATGGAGGTGCCGCCGTAGGAGACGAACGGCAGGGGGAGGCCGGTGACGGGCATGATGCCGAGCGTCATCCCGATGTTCTCGAACGCCTGGAAGGCGAACCACGCGATGATCCCGGCGGCGACGATCGTGCCGTAGAGCTCGGTGGACTCGCGCGCGATCCGGCAGGCGCGCCACAGGACGACGCCGAGCAGCACAATGATCAGGCCCGCCCCCAGGAAACCCAGCTCCTCACCGGCAACGGTGAAGATGAAGTCCGTCTGCTGTTCGGGGACGAACTGACCGGTGGTCTGGCTGCCGTGGAAGAGCCCGGAGCCGGTCAGTCCACCGCCACCGATCGCGATCCGGGCCTGGTTGGTGTTGTAGCCGACGCCGGCCGGATCGAGGCTCGGGTTGGCGAACGCGGCGAAGCGGGCGATCTGATAGGCGTCCAGCAGACCGAGCTGCCAGATGGCGACACAGCCCACGACGCCGGTGCCGGCCAGCCCGAGGATCCAGCGGTTGGAGGCGCCGGAGGAGAGCAGTACGCCCAGGATGACCGCGCCGAGCACCATGACCGAACCGAGGTCGGGCATCAGCATGATCACGCCGACGGGGACGGCCGCCAGGCCGAGGGCCTGGACGACGGTGCGGTGGCCGGGGTGCGGGCGGTCCCCCGCATCGACCCGGGACGCCAGGATCATCGCCATGCCCAGCGTGATGGTGATCTTCGCGAACTCGGCGGGCTGGAGCGAGAAGCCGCCGGGGATCGCCAGCCAGGAACGCGAACCGTTGATGGTGGCGCCCAGTGGCGTCAGGACCAGCAGCGCCAGCACGACCGAGAGGCCGTAGAGGATCGGCACCGCGCCGCGGAGGGTGCGGTGCCCGAGCCAGATCGTGCCGGCGGCCAGCGTCAGGCCGATACCGAGGTTCAGCAGATGGTGCAGGAAGTAGTAGTACTCGTCGCCGTGGTTGAGCTCGGTGCGGTTGCGGGTGGCGGAGAAGACCAGCAGCGACCCCATCAGCGACAGCACCAGACAGGACAGCAGCAGCATCCAGTCCAGCTTGCGCAGCACCGAATCACGCGCCGTCAGCTTGCCCCAGGTGCCGAGCTCGGGGGTGTAGCGCCGGATCGAGAACGCCCGGGAGGTAGGGCTGGTCGTCACTGTGGGCTCTCCGATGCGGACGGCGACGGCGACGGCAGGACATACGGCTTGATGGGCTGCGCCTCGATGGTCCCGTCACCCTCGACCTTGGGGAGCGAGCCCTGGGGCTTCGGCAGCAGGGCGGCCTTCGGGTTGATGCCCCCCTTCTCGTCGACTCCGTACAGGGCGTTGTAGATGTTGCGTACGGCCGGACCGGAGGCACCGGAGCCGGTACCACCCTGGGCGATCGTCATGACGATCGTGTAGTCCTTGGTGTACGTCGCGAACCACGAGGTGGTCTGCTTCCCGTAGACCTCGGCGGTACCGGTCTTGGCGTGCATCGGAATCTTGTCCTGCGGCCAGCCCTGGAAGCGCCAGGCGGCGGTACCGCGGGTGGCCACACCCGCCAGCGCGGAATCGATCTGCCGGAGCGTCTTGGGGCTGTCCGGCAGCTTGCCGTGCGGCGTGGGCTTGACCTGCTGCACCTTCTTGCCGTCAGGGCTGACGATGGCCTTGCCGACGGTCGGGTTGTAGAGCGTGCCGCCGTTGGCGATCGCGCCGTAGATGGTCGCCATCTGGATCGGTGTGACGAGGGTGTCGCCCTGCCCGATGGCGTAGTTGATGGAGTCGTAGGCGTGCAGCTTCATGCCTTCGAGGCAGCCCTCACGGGCGAGCTTGGTGCCGAAGTCCTTCTTCTTGGGCCAGGCCTTGGCCTGCTTGCACCAGCCGGCCTTGTTGGCCTTCCAGAAGTCGTTCTTCCACTTGCGGTCGGGCACCCGGCCGGTGACCTCGTTGGGCAGGTCGATGCCGGTCTCCTTGCCGAGACCGAACTGGTGGGCGGTCTTGTAGAACCAGTCGTTGGGGTCCTTCTTGGGCTTGTCCCCGCCGTCCTTCTTCCACTCGTCGTGCGAGAGGCGGTAGAAGACGGTGTCGCAGGAGACCTCCAGCGCCCGGCCCAGGCTGATGTCGCCGTGGCCCTCGCCCTCGAAGTTCTTGAAGGTCTGGCCGCCGATGCTGTACGAGCTGGTGCAGGGGTAGTGGCCGTTGAAGTCATAGCCCGCGTTGATCGCGGCCGAGGTCGAGATGACCTTGAAGATCGAGCCGGGGGCCGCCTGTCCCTGGATGGCGCGGTTCAGCAGCGGGTAGTTGGAGTCCTTGCCGGTGAGGTGGGCGTAGTCCTTGCCGGAGATGCCGCCGACCCAGGCGTTGGGGTCGTAGTTGGGGTTGGAGGCCATCGCCACCACCCGGCCGGTCTTGGCCTCCATCACGACCACGGCGCCCGAGTCGGCCTTGTAGTTGGTGCCGGTGTTCTTGTCGTGCACCTTGCGGGCGTCCTTCATTGCCTGTTCGAGCTGCTGCTCCGCTATGGCCTGCACGCGGGCGTCGATGCTGGTGACGACGCTCGCGCCGCCCTGGCCCTTCTCGCTCTTGGCCTGGCCGATGACCCGGCCGAGGTTGTCGACCTCGTAGCGGGTGACGGCGGCCTTGCCCCGCAGATAGCGGTCGTACGTACGCTCCAGACCGGACCGGCCGATCTGGTCGGAGCGCAGGAACGGCGAGCTGGTGTTCTTGGCCTTGTTGATCTCCTCGTCGGTCACCGGCGAGAGGTAGCCGAGCACCTGGGCGGTGTTGGCGTTGCCGGGCTCGGCGTAGCGGCGCACAGCGGTGGGTTCGGCGCTGATGCCGGGGAACGCCTCGGACCGTTCGCGGATCTGGAGGGCCTGCTGGGTGGTGGCCTCGTCGGTGATCGGGATCGGCTGGTACGGCGAACCGTTCCAGCAGGGCTGCGGGGTCTTGGCGTCGCACAGCCGGACCTTGTTGCGGATCTCCTTCTCGGACATCCCGAGCACCTTGGCCAGCCGGCCGAGCACGGCCTTGCCGTCGTCCTTCATCTTCAGCAGCTCGGTACGGCTCGCGGAGACGACCAGACGGGTCTGGTTGTCGGCCAGCGGCACTCCGCGCGCATCGAGGATCGACCCGCGGGTGGCGGGCTCGATGACCTGCTGGACGTGGTTGTTCTTCGCCTCGGTGGCGTACTCCTGGCCGTTGCGGATCTGCAGATACCAGAGCCGGCCGCCGAGGGTGAGCAGCAGGGAGAAGACCAGGATCTGGATCGCGATGAGCCGGACGCTGACCCGGGAGGTCCGGGTTTCCGGGAGATTACTCATGGCGCGCAGCGCCTCCACGAGGGGTGGTGATCGGAAGGAGACAGGGCGTCACAGTCGCTTGACCCCCTTGATGCGGCCCACCTTGTCGCGGGCCGACTTGCCGAGCAGGCTGCCGCGCTGACTGCCGATGCCCGTGCCCGTGCGCAGGGATTTCATGGCGCCGCGGCTGGCCTTGAGTCCCGTGCCGGTGGTGAGCCAGCCGTATCCGGCATCGCGGCTGCCGGCCCCGCCGCTCTGGCTGCCGGAACTGTCGCCGGCCAGCAGATCGCCCTCGGTCTTGCGTGCCAGCGCCATCACCACGGGAACCGTGAAGGGGGCCAGCAGCAGGTCGTAGAGGGTGGCGCTGAGCAGCAGTCCGACGATGCCGACGTGGCGGGCGGCGGTGTCACCGACCAGCGAGCCGACGCCGGCGTACATCAGCGTCGAGCCGACGGCGGCGCCGAGGACGACGAGCAGCGGGAGCGTCGCCGAGCGGTGCCGGCCCGAGTCCGGCTTGGTCAGGCCCGCGGCGTAGCCGATGACGCAGAGCACCAGCGCATAGCGGCCGATGGCGTGGTCGGACGGCGGGGCGAGGTCGGCCAGCAGCCCGGCGAAGAAGCCGACCAGCGCGCCGGCGACATGGCCGTAGACCAGCGCGAGCCCGACGACGACGAGCAGCAGCAGATCCGGTACCGCCCCGGGCAGCTGGAGTCTGGCGAGAATGGTGACCTGGATGACGAGGGCGACGACCACCAGCGGGGCCGAGAGCAGGATCCGGTTGATGCGCATCGGTCAGCTCCTGGGAGAAGCGCTCGCGGAGGGGGTGGCCGTGACGGTGACCGTCGGCGTCGGCTTGGGCTTCGCGGGGGCAGGCGGCAGGACGGTGTCGCGCGGGTCCTGGCGGGGCGGTGCGACGACCACGCCGACGATGTCGAGCTGGGAGAACGAGACGAAGGGCCGGACCTGGAGGTTGCGGGTCAGATCGCCGTTGGACGGCTCGACCTTGACGACCCTGCCGACGGGCACCCCGGGCACGAACGGCTTGTCCCTGCTGGAGCCGAAGGTGACCAGGCGGTCGCCCCGCTTGATGTTGGCCTTGCCATTGAGAAGCTGAACGCGCAGCGAGCTGACGCCCTGCCCGTTGGCGAAGCCGATCTCGTTGGTCTTCTCCATACGGGTGCCGACGGTGAAGTCGGGGTCGGCGGCCAGCAGGACGGTGGAGGTGTCGGCGCCGACGGTGGTGACCCGGCCGACCAGGCCGTCGCCGTTGAGCACGGTCATGTCGCGGGCGATGCCGTCCCGGCGGCCGGCGTCGATGGTGACGGTCCAGGAGAAGCCCTGGGCTGATCCGATGGCGATGACCTGGGCGCCCTTGATGCCGTACTGGCCGGTGCCGGCGGTCTTGAGGATCTTGTCGAGCTCGGCGGCGCGGCTGCGGTTCCGGTCGGAGGAGCCGAGCTTGGCCTTCAGCGCCTCATTCTCGTGCTCCAGGGTGCTGATCCGGTTGTGCCGGCGGCCGGAGTCCCGCACGGCACCGATGGCGTTGCCGACCGGATTGACGACGCGGGCCACGCCGCCTTCGACCGGGCCGAAGGCAGAGGCGGCGGCTTGCCGGGCACCATCGAGCGGGGACTGTTCGCCGCCGCGGATATCGACCGTGATCAGCGCGAACGCGATCGCGACCAGCAGCACCAGCAGCAGCCGGCTCTCTCGTGTGTCCCTCACGTGCGGCGGCCGTGTCCTTCCTCGTAGGACCGGCCGGCTGCGGGCCCCGCCGGTCTCGTTCGGGAGTTGAGCGTTGTGCCTGTGTGACGGTGCCGGATGGTGGAGCGTCAGTGCACCGTGTCTGTCGGGATGTTGTGCCTGTATACCAGCGATCCGCCGGGCGGACCGGCCGCGGTCGCCAGGGGTCCCGGCCGCCGCGGACGCCGTTCGGCGGCCGCGGCGCTGACCGGGACCCGGGCCGTGCTACCTGCGCGGCTGGGAGTCGAGGACCTGCTGGAGCGCCTCGAACTCCTCGACGCACTTGCCGGAACCGAGCGCGACGGAGTCGAGCGGGTCCTCGGCGATGTGGATGGGCATACCGGTCTCGCGGCGCAGCCGCTCGTCGAGGCCGCGGAGCAGGGCGCCGCCTCCGGTGAGCACGATGCCGCGGTCCATGACGTCACCGGACAGCTCCGGCGGGCACTTGTCGAGCGTCGTCTTGACCGCGTCGACGATGGAGTTGACCGGCTCCTCGATGGCCTTGCGGACCTCGGCGGCCGAGATGACCACGGTCTTCGGCAGGCCGGAGACCAGGTCACGGCCGCGGATCTCGGTGTGCTCGTCCTGTTCGAGGTCGTACGCCGAACCGATGGTGATCTTGATGCTCTCGGCGGTGCGCTCGCCCAGCAGAAGGCTGTACTCCTTCTTGATGTGCTGGATGATCGCGTTGTCGAGTTCGTCGCCGGCCACCCGGATGGACTGCGCGGTGACGATGCCGCCGAGCGAGATGACCGCGACCTCGGTCGTACCGCCGCCGATGTCCACGACCATGTTGCCGGTGGCCTCGTGGACCGGCAGGCCGGACCCGATCGCGGCGGCCATCGGCTCCTCGATGATGTGGACCTGGCGCGCGCCGGCCTGGGTCGAGGCCTCGATGACCGCGCGGCGCTCCACCCCGGTGATGCCGGAGGGGACACACACGACGACCCGCGGGCGGGCCAGGTAGCGCCGCTTATGGATCTTGAGGATGAAGTAGCGGAGCATCCGCTCGGTGATCTCGAAATCGGCGATCACGCCGTCTTTCAGGGGCCTTACGGCGACGATGTTG
This sequence comes from Streptomyces sp. Edi2, assembly GCF_040253635.1. Taxonomy (NCBI): domain Bacteria; kingdom Bacillati; phylum Actinomycetota; class Actinomycetes; order Kitasatosporales; family Streptomycetaceae; genus Streptomyces; species Streptomyces sp. Edi2. The sequence goes on from NZ_JBEJGX010000003.1 coordinate 2,927,250, forward strand.
CCGGGCGTGCGCCCGATCATCTTCTTCGCCTCAGCACCTACCGCGAGAATCCCGCCGGTGTTGGTGTTGATGGCCACGACCGACGGCTCGTTGAGGACGATGCCGCGGCCCCTGACGTACACCAGCGTGTTGGCGGTCCCGAGGTCGACAGCCATGTCACGGCCGATGAACGACATGTTGTTCCCCATGAGGATACGTCTGGCCTTCCCAACTGGAGCGAATGCTTACTGGAGGTCGGCAGGAGGTGATGCGCTGTGCGGCGCGGAAGCCCCCATCGTAGTTCGTAGTGCGCCCACTCGAACACGTCGGGAGGCTGTTTCGCCATTGTCAGCCGTACAGGCACCCGCCCCCCTTAATGGTGACGTCGTGTCGCGATGATGCGTTCCCCCGATCGTGTCGTATACACCAAAGGGCGACCGATGATTTTTTCGGTCGCCCCTGGTCACAAGGGGTCTAAAGCTGACGACTCGTCAGGAGATGCCGGGGAAGAAAATCTTGATTTCACGCTCTGCGGACTCTTCGGAATCCGACGCATGGATCAGATTCTCTCGGGTGATCGTTCCGAAGTCCCCACGAATGGACCCACCCGGCGCGGCAATCGGGTCAGTCGGACCGGCGAGCGTCCGTACGCCCTCGATCACCCGCTCACCCTCGACGACCATCGAGACCACCGGTCCGGAGGACATAAAGGCGACCAGGGGCTCATAGAACGGCTTGCCGACGTGCTCGGCGTAGTGCTGCTCGAGAAGCGCGCGGTCCAGGCTGCGCAGCTCCAGCGCGCTGATCGTCCAGCCGGCCTTTTTCTCGATACGGCCGATAATCTCGCCGATCAGGCCGCGCTGGACGGCGTCGGGCTTGAGGAGGACGAGGGTGCGCTGGCTCACGGAGGAACTCCCTGGATATGAACAATGGTCAGCGGGTGAACTGAGGCTACATGGGACGGTCCCACCTCCCTTTACCCACCCACCCACGGGAGGGGACGGACCGGAGGGGCCGGATGTTCAGGGCTTTGCTTCCGAAGGCTCCGATAAGGAGCAAAGGCGGAGCACAGCGGAGCGTAAAGCGCAGCAGTCCTGAACACCGGCCCCGGAGGGCCGTCACCGCACCCGGCAGCCCCGCGCAGCGGATCACGCCCGCCGCAGGCACGACGGTGCCGCACCCGGCAACGCGGGAATCAACCTGCCGTAGGCGACGCGGCCCAACGGGCCTTGGCCTCGTCGATCTTGCGGCCGAAGTGGACCGACGCCCACCACAGGGCCGCGAAGACCACGCCCAGGAAGAACATCGTCGGGACCACGAAACCGCCGGCGATCAGGGCGAACTGCAGCGCCCAGCCGAGCTGGACGCCGCCCGGGCGGTTCAGCATCCCGCACAGCAGGAGGCTCAGCAGCATCCCGATGCCGCTGACCGTCCAGACCGTCGCCGCCGGCAGGTCGGTCATCTGCATCGCGACCAGGCCGGCGAAGCCGATCACGAAGAATTCACCTATCAGGGTGCTCGCACACAGGGTGCGCATGATCAGCTCCTCACCGTCAGCAGCCGGGCCTCGCCGACCGTGATCACCGAACCGGTCACCAGCACACCCGCTCCGGAGAACTCGCCCTCTTCCTCGGCGAGGGTGATCGCCGCCTCCAGGGCGTCGTCGAGCCGCGGCTCGACCTGGACCCGCTCGGCGCCGAAGACCTCGACGGCGATGGCGGCCAGCTCATCGGGGTCCATCGCACGATGGCTGGAATTACGGGTCACCACGACCTCGGCGAAGATCGGCTCGAACGCCTCCAGGAAGCCGCGTACGTCCTTGTCCCCGCTGGCGCCGACGACACCCACCAGCCGGCTGAACCCGAACGCCTCGGTGACCGCCTCGGCCGCCGCCCGCGCGCCCGCGGGGTTGTGCGCCGCGTCCAGCACGACCGTCGGGCTGCGCCGGACGACCTCCATCCGGCCGGGCGAGCTGACGGCGGCGAACGCGGAGCGGATGGTGTCGATGTCCAGGGTGCGGGCGTGGTCCGAGCCGACGCCGAAGAACGCCTCGACCGCGGCGAGCGCCACCGCGGCGTTGTGCGCCTGGTGGGCGCCGTACAGCGGAAGGAAGATCTCGGGGTACTCGCCGCCCAGCCCGCGCAGCGTCAGCATCTGGCCGCCGACCGCGACCTCGCGGCTGAGCACGCCGAACTCCATGCCCTCACGGGCGACCGTGGCATCCACCTCGACCGCGCGCTTGAGCATCACCGACGCCGCGTCCACCGGCTGCTGCGCCAGCACGACCGTGGCGTCCTTCTTGATGATCCCGGACTTCTCGCCGGCGATCTGCTCGGGCGTCTCCCCCAGCCGGTCGGTGTGGTCCAGGGAGATCGGGGTGACCACGGCGACATCGCCGTCGATGACGTTCGTCGCGTCCCAGGTGCCGCCCATGCCGACCTCGACGACCGCGACGTCCACGGGGCTGTCGGCGAAGGCGGCGTACGCCATGGCCGTGAGCACCTCGAAGAACGACAGGCGATACTCCTGCCGGGAGTCGACCATCTCGACGTACGGGGCGATGTCCCGGTAGGTCTCGATGAAGCGCTCGGCGGAGATCGGGGCGGCGTCCAGGCTGATCCGCTCGGTGATCGACTGGACGTGCGGGCTGGTGTAGCGGCCGGTGCGCAGGTCGAAGGCGGACAGCAGGGCCTCGATCATGCGGGCGGTGCTCGTCTTGCCGTTGGTACCGGTGATGTGGATGGAGGGGTAGGCGCGCTGGGGTTCGCCGAGGATGTCCAGCAGCGCCGCGATGCGCTGTACCGACGGGTCGAGCTTGGTCTCGCCCCAGCGGCCGGCCAGCTCGTCCTCGACGGCGCGCAGCGCACGGTCGACCTCGGGGTCGGCCGGGCGGGCAGGGATTCCGTCCCCCTGCGGCGGCCCGGCCTGGGCGCGCAGGGTCCGGCTGCCGGCCTCGATCAACGCAAGATCGGGGGTTGGGGTCTCCCCTGATTGAGCGGAGTCGAGATCTTGGGGAAGGTCGGTCTCCGCCTCGACCAGTTCGTCGAAGGCTTCGTTCGGGTCGGGGTCGTCGTTCTGGGGGCGCTCGCTCACGCCGACCAGTCTACGAGGCACGTGTGACAGCGGTGCGTTGCGCTGCCCCCTCCCCGGTACCGCGCCGCCTGGGGGGTGGCGGCCGGCGCGACCCGGCCCCGGGCCCCGCCCGTACTCCGAGCCCGGACCCGGACCCGGACCCGGGCCCGTACGCCGGGAGCCGCCCCTCGCCTGCGGCGGTCCGCCTGCCTCAGCGCCGCCTACGCCAGCGCCGCCTTCATCATGGCCCGCGCGGTCGGCGCCGCCAGCCCGTTGCCGGAGACCTCGTTGCGGGCGGCATGCCCGTCCTCGACCATCACGGCCACCGCCACCCGGTGCCCCTTGCCGTCCTCGGCGTAGGAGACGAACCAGGCGTAGGGCGTACCGCTGTTGTCGACACCGTGCTGGGCGGTGCCCGTCTTGCCGCCGACGGTCAGTCCGCCGATCTTCGCGCCGGACCCGGTGCCCTTGTCCACGACCGTCTGCATCGCCGACTTCAGCTGCTGGGCCGTGTGCGCCGACACGGCCTTCCCGTCGCCGTACGCCGCCGGCCCGAAGTCCTGGACGGTGTTGCCGCCGCCGTCGGTCAGCTTGTCGACCATCTGCGGCTTCTTGAGCTCGCCGCCGTTCGCGAGGGCCGAGGAGACCATCGCCATCTGCAGCGGGGTCGCCTGGTCGTCGAACTGGCCGATCCCGGACAGCGCGGTCTGTGCCTCGTCCATGTCGGAGGGGTAGACGCTCTTGCCGGCCCGCACCGGGGTGTCCACCTTCTCGTCGTTGAAGCCGAACTTCTCGGCCTGCGCCTTCACCTTGTCCTTGCCCAGGTCGACGGCCATCTTCGCGAAGACGGTGTTGCAGGAGTACTGGAGCGCGGTGCGGATGTCCGCGTTCTTGCAGGGTGCGGCCCGGTTCTCGTTGCTGAGCTTGGTGCGGGTGTGCGGGAGCGTGTACGGGTCGGGGCTGTGCGTGGGCTCGTCCACCGAGGAGTACAGACCGTTCTCCAGCGCGGCCGCGGCGACCACCAGCTTGAAGGTGGAGCCGGGCGGCAGCGGCTGCCGCAGCGCCCGGTTGACCTCGGGGTGGTCCGGGTCGGCGGACATCCGCTTCCAGGCCTTCTGGTCGGCCCCGTCGGACCCCGCGAACTTCGCCGGGTCGTACGAGGGGGTGCTGACCATGCCCAGGACCCGCCCCGTGGCCGGGTCCATGGCGACCGCGGCGCCCTTCTTGCCGTCCAGCGCCCGGTAGCCGGCCTTCTGCACCGCGGGGTCGACGGTGGTGGCCACGTCGCCGCCCTTGGCCCGGGTGCGGGTCAGCGCGTCGGCGGGGCTCTGCAGCCGGCTGTCGGAGCCGTCGAGGAGGTCGCCGTAAAGGCTCTCCAGCTGGTTGTGGCCGAAGATCTGCGAGGTGAAGCCGGTGACCGGGGCGTAGAGGCTGCCGTCCCGGTAGGTCCGCTTGTACTTGAGCGTGGAGGAGGTGGCGGCGGAGCCGGTCACGGGCTCGCCGCCGACGAGGATGTTGCCCAGCGGCGCCGCGTACTTGCCGATCGCCACCCGCGGATTGTGCGGGTCCTCCTTGTACTCGCCGGCCTTTGCGCCCTGGATCCAGGTGGCCCAGCCCATCAGCGCGACGATGAGTGCCAGGCAGAAGATCGAGGCCCGGCGCAGGGGCTTGTTCATGGGGCGCGGCTCCTCGGTGGTGGACGGGCGGTGGTGCCGGTATTCCGGTCCACCGTGCCCGGGCTTTATGAGAGCGCGATGAGAACCGGCCGGATCGGGCGCCCGGGACAACGTCCCGCCGCCTTTCGCCCTCTTCGACGGCGGGCTGTGCACGCCCCCGGGATCAAGATCATCACAACGTGGCGCACAGGAAGGCTGGAGCTGAGGACGGGTGCCGGCAATCAGTCAGCGGATGCATTTGGTACTGCTCAGCGCCTGGACGGTGCTGTGGTTCGTCGTCGTCGAACCACACGGCGGCTTCTCCTGGCACTATCTGCGCACCGGCGGCGAACTGATCTACCAGGGCGGCGCGGGCGACGGCTCCGGCGGGCTGAACCTCTACGCGCACCACCCCGAGCTGCAGATGGGCCCGCTCAGCTTTCTGACGGCGGGCCTGTTCAACCCCTTCCCCGAGGCCACCGGGCAGTTCCTGGCCGCGGCGCTGATGTCGCTGCTCGGCCTGGTCATCGTGGTGCTGGCGGGCCGCAGCGCCGCCCACCACTTCCTGGGCACCGGCACCAACCACCAGCGGCTGCGGCAGCGCGTACTGATCGCCGGGCTGGCCTTCATCCCCATGTGGACCGAGGTCGCGGTCCGCTTCGGGCATCTCGACGACGTCCTCGCGCTGTTCTTCACCGCCCTCGCGGTACGCGCCCTCACCCGCGGCAATGCCGCGCTCACCGGTGCCTGCCTGGCCCTGGCGATGGATTCCAAACCCACCGCGCTGGCCTTCCTCCCCCTACTGCTCGCCCTGCCGAGGGAGAAGTGGCTGCGCGCCGGGGTGTGGTGCGCCGGCCTGGTCGCCTTCGCGTGGCTGCCGTTCTTCCTCGGCGACTCGCAGTCCTTCGCCGCGGCGAAGTTCGCCATCCCCAACCATCCGGCGTCCGCGCTGCGCTGGCTGGGCGTCGGCGACCCCGAGACCCCGGGCTGGGACCGCCCCGCCCAGGCCGCCCTCGGCCTGACACTGGGCTCGATAGCCGTGTGGCGGGGGCGCTGGGCGGCGGTGGTGCTGCTCGGTGCCAACGCCCGCATCGTCCTCGACCCCAGCGTCTACACGTACTACACCGCGTCGGTGCTGCTCGGCACCCTGCTGTGGGACGTGATCGGCCAGCGCCGGCTGGTCCCCTGGTGGAGCTGGCTGGCCCTGCTGATCCTCTACGGCAGTGTCTTCGCCGTCCCCGACAACGCCGCCCGGGGCCTGATCCGTCTGGCGTTCGTGGCCGTCTCGACGGCGTACGTCCTGCTCTGGCCGGTGCGCGAGCGGGGCCGGCGGGGGCCGGGACGGCGCAGGCCCCCCGCCCGTACGGACGAGGGGCCTGCGCACAACGGTCCCGAGGGCCGCCCGGATCCCGGACCGTGGCCGGGACCCCCGACTACGCCTGGGGCAGGGCCGCCAGCTGCGCGGTGATCCGGACGATGTCCGCCTCCGCGGCCTCCAGCCGGCCGCGGATCTTCTCCACGACCTTCTCCGGCGCCTTGGCGAGGAACGCCTCGTTGCCGAGCTTGGCGGTGGCCTGCGCCTTCTCCTTCTCGGCGGCGCCCAGGTCCTTCGTCAGCCGCTTGCGCTCGGCCTCGACGTCGATCGCACCGGACAGGTCCAGCGCGACCGTCGCACCCGCGACCGGCAGCGACGCGGTGGCGCTGAAGTCGTCACCGGCCGGCTGGAGCCGCAGCAGCGACCGCATCGCGGCCTCGTGCGCGGCCAGTGCCGTACCGGACAGCTCCAGCTGCGCCGGGACCTTCTGGCCGGGCTGCAGCCCCTGGTCGGAGCGGAAGCGGCGGACCTCGGTCACCACCTGCTGGACGGTCTCGATCTCCCGCTCGGCGGCGGCGTCACGGAAGCCGGAATCGGACGGCCACTCGGCGATGACGACCGACTCCCGGCCGGTCAGCGTCGTCCACAGGGTCTCGGTGACGAACGGGACGACCGGGTGCAGCAGCCGCAGCGTGACGTCCAGGACCTCGCCCAGCACCCGGCGCGAGGCGTCCGCGGCCGGGCCGCCCGCCATGAACGTGGTCTTGGACAGCTCGACGTACCAGTCGAAGACCTCGTCCCAGGCGAAGTGGAAGAGGGTGTCCGACAGCTTCGCGAACTGGTAGTCGTCGTAGTACCCGTCGACCTCGGCGACGACCGAGTTCAGCCGGGACAGGATCCACCGGTCGGTCGCCGACAGCTGCTCGGCGGGCGGGAGTTCGCCCTCCACCGTCGCACCGTTCATCAGCGCGAAGCGGGTGGCGTTCCAGATCTTGTTGGCGAAGTTACGGGAGCCCTGGACCCAGTCCTCGCCGATCGGGACGTCGACACCGGGGTTGGCGCCACGGGCGAGCGTGAACCGGACGGCGTCGGAGCCGTAGGCGTCCATCCAGTCCAGCGGATTGACCGCGTTCCCGAAGGACTTCGACATCTTCTTGCCGAACTGGTCGCGGACCATGCCGTGCAGCGCGATGGTGTGGAACGGCGGGGTGCCGTCCATCGCGTACAGCCCGAACATCATCATCCGGGCGACCCAGAAGAAGAGGATGTCGTAGCCGGTGACCAGGACGGCGTTCGGGTAGAACTTCCCGACGCTCGGGGTCTGCTCGGGCCAGCCGAGCGTGGAGAACGGCCACAGCCCGGAGGAGAACCAGGTGTCCAGGACGTCGGTGTCCTGCGTCCAGCCCTCGCCGGTGGGCGCCTCGTCGTCCGGTCCGACGCAGACGACCTCGCCGTTCGGCCCGTACCAGACGGGGATGCGGTGGCCCCACCACAGCTGCCGCGAGATGCACCAGTCGTGGAGGTTGTCGACCCAGCCGAAGTAGCGGGACTCCATCTCCTTGGGGTGGATCGCGACCTTGCCGTCACGGACCGCGTCCCCCGCGGCCTGCGCCAGCGGGCCGACCTTGACCCACCACTGCATCGACAGCCGCGGCTCGATGGTGGTCTTGCAGCGCGAGCAGTGGCCGACGGAGTGGGTGTACGGGCGCTTCTCGGCGACGATCCGGCCCTCGGCGCGCAGCGCGCCGACGATCGCGGACCGGGCCTCGAAGCGGTCCAGGCCCTGGAAGGGGCCGTGCGCGGTGATCACGCCGCGCTCGTCGAGGACGGCGAGGTTGCGCAGGTCGTGCCGGCGCCCGATCTCGAAGTCGTTGGGGTCGTGCGCCGGGGTGACCTTGACCGCGCCGGTGCCGAACTCCGGGTCGACGTGCTCGTCGGCGACGACCGGGATCCGGCGGCCGGTCAGCGGCAACTCGATCTCGGTGCCGATGAGATGGGCGTAGCGCTCGTCGTCCGGGTGGACCGCGACCGCGGTGTCGCCGAGCATCGTCTCGGCCCGCGTCGTCGCCACGACGATGGAGGAGTCGCCCTCGCCGTACCGGATCGAGACCAGCTCGCCGTCGTCGTCCTGGTACTCCACCTCGATGTCCGAGATGGCGGTCAGACAGCGCGGGCACCAGTTGATGATGCGCTCGGCGCGGTAGATCAACTCGTCGTCGTAGAGCCGCTTGAAGATCGTCTGGACGGCCTTGGACAGGCCCTCGTCCATGGTGAAGCGCTCGCGCGACCAGGCGACGCCGTCGCCGAGCCGGCGCATCTGGCCGGAGATCTGGCCGCCGGACTCGTTCTTCCACTGCCAGACCCGCTCGACGAACGCCTCACGGCCCAGGTCGTGCCGGGAGACGCCCTCCTTGGCGAGCTCGCGCTCGACGACGTTCTGGGTGGCGATACCGGCGTGGTCCATGCCCGGCTGCCACAGGGTCTCGTAACCCTGCATGCGCTTGCGGCGCGTGAGGGCGTCGATCAGCGTGTGCTCGAAGGCGTGCCCCAGGTGCAGGGAGCCGGTGACGTTCGGCGGCGGGATGACGATGGTGTACGGGGGCTTGTCGCTCTTCTCGTCCGCCTCGAAGTAACCCCGCTCTACCCAGCGCTCGTACAGCGGCCCCTCTACATCGGCCGGCGTGTACTGAGTCGGCAGTTCGGGGGCGCTGTGGTTGCTCTGCTGAGTGTTCTCGGTCACGACGCACAGTGTACGGGCGCGGATGTCGCAGCTTCGAACCGGTTTCGCCCCCGGGGCACCGGCTGTCAGCGGCGTCGTACAGGATGTCGGAAGCGTATAAACATCACGCAGCACTCAACTGGCTTCAGTTGTCACGAGGGGAACCGCTCCATGAGCTTCAACCAGCCGCCTCCCGGCCCGTACGGCCAGCAGCCCCAGCAGCCCGGCCCGTACGGCCAGCCGCAGCAGCCGCCGGCCCCTCAGCCGGGCTACGGCTACCCGCAGCAGGGCGGCCAGGTCCCGGGGCAGCAACAGGGCTACGGCTACCCGCAGCAGGCCCCGCAGCAGGGCTACGGGTACCCCCAGCAGGGCGGCCAGCAGCCCGGCTACGGCCAGCAGGCTCCGTACGGCGGCCAGCAGACCCCCTACGGCACGATCCCGCAGGGCGCTCCGGAGAGCGGTGGCAACGGCAAGAAGATCGGCCTGATCGTCGGCGCGGTCGCGGTCGTCGCGGCGATCGGCGTGGGGGCGTACTTCGCGTTCGGGTCGGGCGGGGATGTGACGCCGTACACGATCTCGTTGCCGGACAAGCTGCTGAGCGGGCAGTTCGAGAAAGTGCAGCAACCCGGCAGGTCGGGGGGCGCCGAGGACTTCACCAACGACAAGGAAGCCAAGGCGCTGGGCATCACGAACGCCAAGGGCGTCAGCTCCAGCTACAAGAGCGGCGGCGGGCTGCAGCTGACGGTCAGCGGCGTGTACGGCAGCGTCGCCGACCCGAGCGGAACCGTGGGCCAGGTGTTCGCCAAGGTGGACGAGGGTCAGAAGAAGACCTTCGAGAGCAAGGGCGCCAAGATCGAGGACGTCACGCCGACCACCTCCTACTCGCCGAGCGACTTCGACGGGTCCGTGATGAAGTGCCGGACCCAGAAGATCACGATCTCGCAGGGCGGCGTGAGCGTGCCCGTCACCCTCTCCACCTGCGTCTGGGGCGACAGCAGCGCCATCGGCGTCGTCCAGGCCGCGGCCGCGCCCTCCCCCACCGGTGGCACCACCACCACGGCGCCCGGCGCGGAGGAGCTCTCCGAGAAGACCGCCAAGATCCGCAACGAGGTCCGCAAGGAGAAGTAGCCCACGGCCGCCGCGTACGGAATACACCGGCTGCTAGCTTGATCGGCGACCGACTCACGACATTTCACATACAGGGGGAGAGTCGCCATGCGCAATGCGCTGCGTCGCCTGGCAGCGGCAACCGGAGTGCTGGTGGCGGGAGCCGCGCTTCCGCTCGTCGTCACCGCGCCGGCCCAGGCCAGCACCGGGGACTGCACGGCCTACTTGAGCAGCAAGGGCTACATCGTGGGCAACAGGGTGCTTGCCGTGTGCGAGGACTGGGCGGCAAGCCCGACGGGCGCGACTCCGCCCCTCCCGTGCATGAAGCCTTTGCACAGCCTCGGCGTCAAGTGGTCCCACGCCGAGGCAGCCTGCAACCGCGCGCAGTCCTGACCCGGCTCGGCAAAGACGCCACCGCCCGGCAGCGTTCCCGCTGCCGGGCGGTGGCGTATCGGTGATCCGCTACGGCCGCGCCCTACGCGCTCTTCTCCTGCGGCTCCCCCGAGTCGCCGCGGTTGCGCGGCACCAGGGTCGGGTTCACATTCGAGTGCACGACGTCCTCGGTGATGACGACGCGGGCGACGTCCTTGCGGGACGGGATCTCGTACATCACCGCCTGGAGGACTTCCTCCATGATGGCGCGCAGGCCGCGGGCGCCGGTGCCGCGCAGGATGGCCTGGTCGGCGATGGCTTCCAGGGCCGGGCGGTCGAAGTCCAGCTCGACACCGTCGAGTTCGAAGAGGCGCTTGTACTGCTTGACGAGCGCGTTGCGCGGCTCGACCAGGATCTGCAGCAGGGCCTCGCGGTCGAGGTTGTGGACCGAGGTGAGGACGGGCAGGCGGCCGATGAACTCCGGGATCATCCCGAACTTCACCATGTCCTCCGGCATGACGTCCTGGAGCTGGTCCTTGGACTCGATCTCGCGCTTGGAGCGGATCGTGGCGCCGAAGCCGATGCCCTTGGCGCCGGACCGGGCCTCGATGATCTTCTCCAGCCCGGCGAAGGCACCGCCGACGATGAAGAGGACGTTGGTGGTGTCGATCTGGATGAATTCCTGGTGCGGGTGCTTGCGGCCGCCCTGCGGCGGGACCGAGGCAGTGGTGCCTTCCAGGATCTTCAGCAGCGCCTGCTGGACGCCCTCGCCGGAGACATCGCGGGTGATCGACGGGTTTTCGCTCTTCCGGGCGACCTTGTCGATCTCGTCGATGTAGATGATGCCGGTCTCGGCCTTCTTGATGTCGAAGTCCGCGGCCTGGATCAGCTTGAGGAGGATGTTCTCGACGTCCTCGCCGACATAGCCGGCCTCCGTCAGCGCCGTGGCGTCGGCGAAGGCGAACGGTACGTTCAGCATCCGGGCGAGGGTCTGCGCGAGCAGGGTCTTGCCGGAGCCGGTGGGGCCGAGCAGCAGGATGTTGGACTTGGCGAGCTCGATGCCCTCCTCGCCGCGGCCGGGGCCGTTCTCGCCCGCCTGCACCCGCTTGTAGTGGTTGTAGACGGCGACCGAGAGCGCCTTCTTGGCGGGGTCCTGGCCGACGACATAGCCGTTCAGGAACTCATAGATCTCCCGCGGTTTGGGGAGCTCCTCCCACCGCACCTCGGAGGTCTCGGCGAGCTCCTCCTCGATGATTTCGTTGCAGAGGTCGATGCACTCGTCGCAGATGTACACACCAGGTCCCGCGATGAGCTTCTTCACCTGCTTCTGACTCTTTCCGCAGAATGAGCACTTGAGCAGGTCGCCGCCGTCACCGATGCGTGCCACGAGGTGCTTCCCCTTCGCCTGGGATCCGTATTGCTCCACGGACCCGGGTGCTTGCCTATCGACGGTACCTTGCCGGGCCCCCCGTTCGGGCCCCCCTTGGACCGACTCGGTTCACTCGATCCGATTCCGGTCCAAGGGGGCAGCGCTCCGGCTCACTTCGCGAAGATCGTCAGCCGATGGCGACGGACGACTTGCGGGTCGAGACGATCTGGTCGACCAGACCGTACTCCAGGGACTCCTCGGCGGTCAGAATCTTGTCACGCTCGATATCGTCACGGATCTTCTCGACCGGGGTGGAGGAGTGCTTGGCCAGCAGGTCCTCCAGCTGCGAACGCATCCGCAGGATCTCGTTGGCGGCGATCTCCAGGTCGGAGACCTGGCCGCGGCCGGTCTCGCTGTAGGGCTGGTGGATCAGCACACGGGCGTTGGGCAGCGCCATCCGCTTGCCGGGGGTGCCGGCGGCGAGCAGCACGGCCGCGGCGGAGGCCGCCTGGCCCATGCAGACCGTCTGGATGTCCGGCTTCACGAACTGCATCGTGTCGTAGATGGCCGTGAGCGCCGTGAAGGAGCCGCCCGGGCTGTTGATGTAGATCGAGATGTCCCGGTCCGGGTCCATCGACTCCAGGCACAGCAGCTGCGCCATGACGTCGTTGGCCGAGGCGTCGTCGATCTGCACGCCGAGGAAGATCACGCGCTCCTCGAACAGCTTCGCGTACGGGTCGTACTCGCGCACGCCCTGCGAGGTGCGCTCGACGAAGCGCGGGACGATGTAGCGGGACTCGGCGCGCGGGCCGGAAAACTCGGACTCCGCGCCCTGGTAGAGGCCGCTGCCGGGGTAGTTGTTCATCGTGGTGTTCACCGTCCTGGTGGCGATCAAGTGGGGTGGGGGCTGAAAGGCGAGTAATACGGGGCTCAGGCCCCGGTGCCGCCCCCGCCCGGAACGCCGGCGGCGGAGGTCATCACATCGTCGATGAGGCCGTACTCCTTGGCCTCATCGGCGGAGAACCAGCGGTCGCGGTCGGAGTCCTGGGTGATCCGCTCGACGGTCTGACCGGTGTGGAAGGCCGTCAGCTCCGCCATCCGCTTCTTGGTGTGCAGCAGCCGCTCGGCGTGGATCTTGATGTCCGACGCGGAACCCGCCAGGCCCGCGGAGGGCTGGTGGATGAGGATCTCGGCGTTGGGCAGCGCGAAGCGCTTGCCCGGGGTGCCGGCGCTCAGCAGGAACTGTCCCATGGAGGCGGCGAGGCCCATCGCGATCGTCACCACGTCGTTCTTGATGTACTGCATGGTGTCGTAGATCGCCAACCCGGCCGAGATCGAGCCGCCCGGGGAGTTGATGTAGAGGAAGATGTCCTTGTCCGGGTCCGCGGCGAGGAGAAGCAGCTGCGCGGTGATCTTGTTGGCGATGTCGTCGTCGACCGGCTGGCCGAGGAAGATGATCCGCTCGCCGAGCAGCCGGTTGTAGACCTGGTCGCCGAGGCCACCGAAGGTCGGCTCAGCGGCGGCGGAAGGCATCGGGATCGTCACGTGTCCACCTGCTCGTTGTCGGACGGCTCCAGGCCGTCTCAGCGTCGTCTGCTGGGGCGTGGGGAGGCGGCGCCGTGTGTGGGCCCGGCGCGGTTTCAGGGACTCCCCTGCCCTCGTATCTACGGACCCTAACGCGCAGGTCGGACAACGCCATCCCGCATCGATAACTGTTCGCTGTGAGCGCAGGCTCACGGGGTGGTACGACCACGGGCCCGAACACGCGGACGTGCGTGTTCGGGCCCGTGATCAGAGAACTGCGCGCAGGCGCAGGGCGGCGTCCGGGGCTCAGGCCTCGGGCTTCTCCTCCGCGCCCTCCGCCTCGGCCTCGGCGTCGGTGACCTCGACGGTCTCGGCGGTCTCGTCCTCGTCGTCGAGCTCGATGACCTCGCCGTTGCTGTCCTTGACCGTGGCGGCCTCGACGACGACCGCGAGGGCCTTGCCGCGGGCGACCTCACCGACGAGCATCGGCACCTGGCCGCCCTCGACGACGGCCTGGGCGAACTGGTCGGGGGACATACCGGAGGACTGCGCGCGGCGCATGAGGTGCTCGGTGAGCTCCTCCTGGCTGACGTTCAGCTTCTCCTTGTTGACCAGCTCATCCAGGATGAACTGGGTCTTGATGCCCTTCTCGGCCTGCTCCTTGGTCTCGGCGTCGAACTCTTCCTCGGTCTTGCCCTGGATCTCCAGGTACTTCGCGAGGTCGAGGCCCATCTGGCCGAGCTGGTGGTTGACCAGGTTGTGCTTGCGGGTCTCCATCTCGTCCGCGAGCAGCTTCTCCGGCATCGGCACCTCGACGAGCTTCAGCAGCTCGTCCAGGACCTTCTCCTGAGCCTGAGTGGCCTGGTCGTACTTCTTCATCTGCTCAAGGCGCTTGCGGCTGTCCGCGCGCAGGTCCTCGAGGGTGTCGAACTCGCTCGCCAGCTGGGCGAAGTCGTCGTCCAGCCCGGGCAGTTCGCGGGACTTGACCTCGGTCACCTCGACCGTGACCTCGGCCTCCTTGCCCTCGGCGGAGCCGCCCTTGAGCTCGGAGGTGAAGGTGACGCTGTTGCCGGCCTCCACGCCGGTGACGGCCTCGTCGATGCCGTCGAGGAGCTCGCCGGAGCCGACGGTGTACGAGACACCCTCGGCGACGCCGTCCTCCAGCACCTCGCCGTCCACCTTGGCCTCGAGGTTCAGCGTCAGGACGTCGCCGTCCTGGGCCGCGCGCTCGACCGGGCTGGTCGTCGCGAAGCGCTCACGCAGCTGCTCGACGGACTTGTCCACGTCCTCGTCCGACACCTCGACGGCGTCGACCTCGACCTCGATGCCGGAGTAGTCCGGGATCTCGAGGGCGGGGCGGATGTCGACCTCGGCGGTGAAGGCCAGCAGCTCGCCGTCCTTCAGCTCGGTGATGTCGACCTCGGGCTGGCCGAGGACGTTGAGCTCACCCTCGTTGACCGCTTCGGTGTAGAACTTCGGGAGCGCGTCGTTGACGGCCTCCTCCAGCACGGCGCCACGGCCGAACCGCTGGTCGATGACCCGGGCCGGGATCTTGCCCTGGCGGAAGCCCTTCACCGTGACCTGCTGGTTGATCTTTTTGTACGCCGCGTCGAGGCTGGGCTTGAGCTCCTCGAAGGGCACCTCGACAGTGAGCCGAACCCGAGTCGGGTTCAGGGTCTCCACGGCGCTCTTCACGGTTCGGTCTCCTTGGGGCTGACTTCTGGGGTTCTGCGTGAGATCTGCCCGTCCCGGCTGATCCGGGTCCGGCCGATCGCGCCCGGTACACAGACACACGGGCACGCAGCTTGCATAGTAACCGCAAGGAGGATGACGCCCACAACGCGATCTTGAACAGCCGCTCTTCCGCGGCGCCGCCGCGGTGGACCGAGGCCGTGCCCGACGCCGTGCTGTCGGGCTGACCTGCTGCTGGTCGGGGTGGCCGGATTCGAACCGACGACCTTCCGCTCCCAAAGCGGACGCGCTACCAAGCTGCGCCACACCCCGTCGGTGCGACACGTAGGGTACATGGCCGCAGGCGGTACGGCTGCCAGTTACCGGGATGCCTCGTGGGGCGACGCAGGGGCGGGAACGGGCCGTGCGCCTCGTCCGCGTGAGGGGATGTGCGGTGCACCGCCGCGACCCGCTAGGATGCACTGCGTGCCGAGGTCCTGCGACCTGCGGCGCTCGCGGGCGTAGCTCAATGGTAGAGCCCTAGTCTTCCAAACTAGCTACGCGGGTTCGATTCCCGTCGCCCGCTCTCACCAGGAAACCCCGGGCCGGCTGGCCTGGGGTTTTCCGCTTTCCGGAACGGGCCGCCGGGTGCCTGCACACCCCTTCGCTCCGCGGCGGCCGCCCCATAAGGTGACCCGCATGGAGATCTGGCTCAATCCTTCGTGCTCCAAGTGCCGTTCGGCCGTGGAGATCCTGGACGAAGAGGGCGCCCGCTACACCGTGCGCAGATACCTCGAGGACCCGCCGGACGCCGACGACCTGCGCGGTGTGCTGACGCGGCTGGGCCTGGAGCCCTGGGACATCACCCGGACCCAGGAGGCCGAGGCGAAGGAGCTGGGCCTCGCACAGTGGGAGCGCACCGGCGCCACGCGCGAGCAGTGGATCGCGGCGCTGGCGGCACACCCCCGGCTGATCCAGCGGCCGATCATCACGGCGGACGACGGTTCGGCACTGGTGGGGCGGAGCGAGGAAGCCGTACGCGAGGCAGTGGCGCGGACCGGGGGCGAAGAGGCCTCGAAGGGCTGAACCCCGTGCGGCGCCCGGCACGGGGCCGGCGGACACCCGGAGGCTGACCGCCTAGAAGGTGATGTGGTTGATGGTGTCCGCGATCGAGTTGAGGAACCGGTTGATCGACGGAGCCATGCCCGTGGAGGCAAGGAAGAAGCCGAACAGTATGGCGACGAACGCCGGACCTGCCTTGATCGACTTCCCTCTGATCAGGACGATCAGAATGATCCCCAACAGCAGCACCACTGACAGCGAAAGAGCCACACTGATCACACCCTCGGTCGGAACGCCTCACCGGCCCGGGGGCATGCCGCGCACACCCCCCTGCACCCATCGTGCCACCAACTCCATGCCCACTGCAGGCCGGTGACGAATCATCGGCCAACGCTTTGCCCGATTCCAGCCGATGGTGGCCATGAGACTGCGGCAGGGTGACGCGCGGGCGGCGCGGCGGCGGACGTGGCACACCGGCGCCGGGCCGGCGCCGGGAATTTCTCCGTCCGGCGCGCGGCAGCAATTCACCACAGCCCACCACGGCCATTCCGCCCGGGGATTCTGATCATTTTCCGGCCCGGAGAATTTCTCGTCCGTGGTATCCGTCACGGCCTTGAAGGGCGCTCTCAAGGCTTATTAGCATTCGGACATAAGACCA
This sequence comes from Streptomyces sp. Edi2, assembly GCF_040253635.1. Lineage (NCBI taxonomy): Bacteria > Bacillati > Actinomycetota > Actinomycetes > Kitasatosporales > Streptomycetaceae > Streptomyces > Streptomyces sp. Edi2. The sequence continues at coordinate 2,943,753 of NZ_JBEJGX010000003.1, forward strand.
AGGAATCGGACATTCCCCCTGAGTCGTTTGCGGGGGATACGGGGCGATTTGTGGGGATGATAGGGAATGAATCGGACAGCGATGGCGGGGGCCCTCCGCGGCGATAGCGGATTTTATCCGCGCCCCGTCCCCGGTGGAACCCGAGGAGAAAGGGGAATGACTTCGAGGCGGTTTTACGCATTCGCCGACCGCCGCTATCGTGCCTCCAATGTTTCCCGCTGCCCCGACACCGCGCACCGAACTTCCCCCTGCCCGGGCAGCGGAGGGCTCCGGCCGGACGGAGCCCGCGGACCGGCCGTCGGGCGCGGACGGCGCCGAGGGAGCCGAGGCAGCGGCGCCACCCGCACCGAAGAGCGACGGCCGCTTCGCGTTCTTCGACAACGCGAAGTACCTGGCCATCGTGCTCGTGGCGATGGGGCATGCATGGGAGCCGCTGACCGACGGCAGTCGCACCGCCGAGGCGCTCTACATGACCGTCTACACCTTCCACATGCCGGCCTTCATCATCATTTCCGGCTACTTCTCGCGCAGCTTCGACATGCGCAAGGACCGGCTGCAGCGGCTGGTCACCGGGGTCGCGGTCCCCTATGTCCTCTTCGAGACCGCCTATGCGTTCTTCAAGCGCTGGGCGGACGACGATCCCGGGCACCCCATCAGCCTTCTCGATCCGTGGTTCCTGACGTGGTTCCTGGTGGCCCTGTTCATCTGGCGGCTGACCACCCCGCTGTGGAAGGTCGTGCGCTGGCCGATTCCGCTCGCGGTGGCCATCGCCGTCCTCGCGTCCGTGTCCCCGGACATCGGCGATGACCTGGACCTCCAGCGGGTGCTGCAGTTCCTGCCGTTCTTCGTCCTGGGACTGGCGCTGCGGCCCGAGCACTTCAAGCTGGTGCAGCGGCGGGCCGTGCGGATCGCCTCGCTGCCCGTCTTCGCCTGTGCGCTGGTGATGGCCTACTGGGCGGCGCCCCGGATGAGCTCGGCGTGGTTCTACCACCGCGACAGCGCCCAGGAGTTGGGCACCACCTGGTGGATCGGGGCGGTGATGACGCTGGCGCTCTTCGGCTGCTCGATCGTGATGACGGCCTGCTTCTTCTCGTGGGTGCCGACCCGGCGGACCTGGTTCACGGTGCTGGGCGCCGGGACGCTGTACGGCTATCTGCTGCACGGTTTCCTGGCCAAGGGCTCGCGGTTCTGGGGCTGGTTCGACGACTACGCCTGGCTGCACTCCCCGCTCGGCGAGATCGCCGTCACCCTGCTAGCGGGAGGCGTCGTGACGGCCCTGTGCACCCCGCCGGTCCGCAGGGTGTTCCGCTTCGCGATGGAGCCGACGATGGCCTGGGCGTTCCGCAAGGATCCGGCCGATACGGCGCGGGCCCGCGTCAGCGCCTGAGCGCGCGTCGTCCCGGCCGGCGGCGCGTCCTTCCCGGGCCGGGAAGGTGTCCGGCCCGGGCGCCCGGTCCCTCGTGCTGACGCGTCGCGTCCCGGCCCGTGTTAGGCGTCCCGGCAGATCAGCAGCAGCGCGCGGTCGTCGTTGACGTCCTTGGCGACGGACTCGATCAGATGCCAGGCGGCCCCGGCGAAGCCGCCGGCGACATAGCGGTCGGCCTCGCCGGTCAGCCGGTCGATGCCCTCGGTGATGTCCCGGTCGGCGGCCTCGACCAGGCCGTCGGTGAACAGCATCAGGACATCGCCGGGCCGCAGCGTCCCCTTGACCGGGTCGAACTGGGCGCCGTCGAAGACGCCGAGCAGCGGCCCCTCCCCCGGCTTCTCCTCCCAGCGGCCGCTGCCGGCGCTGAGCTGGAGGGCCGGCAGGTGTCCCGCGGAGAGGAGTTCGTAGTCGCCGGACTCCAGGTCGAGGACGAGATGGACGGACGTGGCGAACCCCTCGTCCCAGTCCTGGCGCAGCAGATAGCCGTTGGCGGCGGGCAGGAAGGCGTGCGGCGGCAGCGAGCCGAGCAGGCCGCCGAAGGCCCCGGACAGCAGCAGCGCGCGGGAGGCCGCGTCCATGCCCTTGCCGGAGACATCGGTCAGCACCACTTCGAGGATCTGGCCGCCGTGGGTGCGGGAGGCCACCACGAAGTCGCCGGAGAAGAACTGGCCGCCGGCCGGGCGCAGCGCCATCTCGTGGTGCCAGCCCTCGGGGAGCGCGGGCAGCGTGCTCTGGACCCGGATTCGTTCGCGCAGGTCGAAGAGCATGGTGCCGCCGCGCCGCCAGGGCACCCCGACCCGGCTGCGGAACTGGGCGATCAGCAGGCCGGCGAACCCGACCGCGGCGACGACCAGGACCGTGCCCGGAGTGATCCGTTCCGGCCCTTCGTCGTACGGGCCGAACAGCGCGGCTTCGACGACCAGCGCGGCCGCGGACGCGCCGTACAGGATCAGGAGGTTGGCCGGCCGCAGCAGCAGTCCGCCGGCGATGACCGGGAGGACCAGCGCCGTCGGGGCGATCCATTCGGGCCACCCGAGGGTGCCCGCGGCGAGAGCGGGTATGGCGAGAAGGAGGACGGCCAGCGCGAAACGGTCGGAGCCGTCACCGCGGAAGTAGTCGACCCCCGCCTTGCGCACGCCGATACGGGCCCGGTGCAGGCCTTTGTGCACCCGGGCCGTCAGGGCTTCCGTTCCCTGGCCGGTTGTCATTGTTCTGGGACCTTATCCACCCGTTCGGCGGTGCGTCGATTCGCCGCACGACGGCCTGGCCAATTGCCGGGAAACGGCGTGCGAAATGCGGTCGCGCGACCGGAAGCGGTCCTGCTGCCGTACGGGCTGCGCCGGCCGGTCCGGCGGTCAGCCGCCGCCGGTGGACGGCTGGCAGCCCGGGCACCAGAAGAGGTTGCGGGCGGCGAGGCCGGCGGTGCGGATCTCGCTGCCGCAGAGATGACAGGCCTGGTGGGCCCGGCGGTAGACGTACACCTCGCCGCCGTGGTCGTCGACCCGCGGCGGGCGGCCCATGGCCTCCGGCAGATGTTCCGGGCGGACGGTGTCGATCCGGTTGTCCCGGACACCCTCGGCCATCAGGAACACCAAGTCGGCCCAGATCGCGTCCCACTCGGTGCGGGTGAGGTCGCGGCCGGGGCGGTAGGGGTCGATGTGGTGGCGGAAGAGGGCCTCGGCGCGGTAGACGTTGCCGACCCCGGCGATGATCTTCTGGTCGAGCAGCAGCGCCGCGATCGTCGTACGGCTGCGGGAGATCCGCTGCCAGGCGCGGGTGCCGTCGTCCCCGGGGCGCAGCGGGTCGGGGCCCAGCCGGTCGTGTATCGCGCGCTTCTCGTCCTCGGTGATCAGTGCGCAGGTGGTAGGGCCGCGGAGGTCCGCGTAGGCGGCCGGGTTCGCGAGCCGGAGGCGCACCGTGTCGGTGGGCGGCGGGGCGGGGGCCGTGCCGAAGCCGAGCTTGCCGAACAGGCCGAGGTGGACATGGATCCAGCGGTCCTGGCCGAAGCCGAGGAAGAGGTGTTTGCCGTGTGCCTCGGCGGTCGTCATGACCTGGCCGTCCACGAGGGCGGCGCCGCCCGCGAACTTGCCCTGGGGGCTGCTCGCCCGTACCGGTCCGCCCTCGAAGCGTGCGCGGTGGTCCAGGGCGAGGCGGTGGATCGTATGCCCCTCGGGCACGGGGGTCCTCCAGTGGGCGCGCCCGCCCGCCCCGGCGGCCGGGGCGGGCGGGCGACGGGTTGAACGGGGGTCAGCCCTGCGGGTGGTGGGCGGGGATGGCGGGCAGCTCGCCGGTGGTCTCGTAGGCCGAGAGCATCTCGATGCGGCGGGTGTGCCGCTCCTCACCCGAGTAGGGCGTGCCGAGGAAGACCTCGATGAACCGGGTCGCCTCTTCCCGGGTGTGCATCCGGCCGCCCACGGAGATGACGTTGGCGTCGTTGTGCTCGCGGCCGAGCTTGGCGGTCTCCTCGCTCCAGGCCAGCGCGGCCCGTACGCCCTTGACCTTGTTGGCGGCGATCTGCTCGCCGTTGCCGGAACCACCGATCACGATGCCCAGGCTGTCCGGGTCGGCAGCGGTCTTCTCCGCGGCGCGCAGGCAGAACGGCGGGTAGTCGTCCTGGGCGTCGTAGATGTGGGGACCGCAGTCGACGGGCTCGTGGCCGTGGGCCGTGAGCCACTCGACGAGGTGGTTCTTGAGTTCGAAACCTGCATGGTCGGAGCCGAGGTACACGCGCATGCGATGAGTGTGACACGAGCGGCGGCGGGTAGGCGCCGCTGGGTCTTGCCGGGCTGCGTGCACAGAAAGCGACTCTCCGCCTTCCGTACGCAAGCGCAGAGCGAAGCCATCCAGGGTTTCACACAACAATCCGGCTGCAGACCTTCCAATCCACGGTTAACGAAGATCTAATGCGGGGGATCCATCCGCGAACCACGAAGGACGGTCACATGGGCGCGCACCCTTCCCCGAGCTCTCCAGGAGCAGGGGGCACCCCCACCTCCACATCGGCCCCCGCCCCCGGCGGCGGGCCCACCGGGGGACAGTCGCAGGACGGGCTGCAGGCAGGGCTCAAGAACCGCCATCTGTCGATGATCGCCATCGGCGGCGTCATCGGCGCCGGCCTGTTCGTCGGCTCCGGCGCCGGTATCGCGGCCGCCGGTCCCGGCATCCTGCTCTCCTACGCGCTGACCGGTCTGCTGGTCGTGCTGGTCATGCGGATGCTGGGCGAGATGGCCGCGGCCTCGCCCACCTCGGGATCGTTCTCCGCGTACGCGGACCGGGCGCTGGGCCGCTGGGCCGGGTTCACGATCGGCTGGCTGTACTGGTTCTTCTGGTCGGTCGTGCTGGCCGTCGAGGCGACCGCGGCCGCCGCGATCCTCACCGGCTGGGTCCCGGCCGTCCCGCAGTGGGCCTGGGCGCTGCTGGTGATGATCGTGCTGACCGGCACCAACCTGGTCTCGGTCGGGTCGTTCGGCGAGTTCGAGTTCTGGTTCGCCGGGATCAAGGTCGTCGCGATCGTCATCTTCATCGTGGTCGGGGCGCTGGCGATATTCGGGCTGCCGCCGGGCGGCGCCCCGGTCGGCACGGCGAATCTGACCGGGCACGGCGGATTCCTGCCGCACGGTCCCGGCGCGATCCTCTCCGGCATGCTGCTGGTGGTCTTCTCCTTCATGGGCAGCGAGATCGTCACGCTGGCGGCGAGCGAGTCGCCGAACCCGGTGCAGGCCGTCCGCAAGGCCGTCAACAGCGTCATCTGGCGGATCGCGCTCTTCTACATCGGCTCGATCGCGGTGATCGTGACGCTGCTGCCGTGGAACTCCAAGGCGGTGGAGAAGAGCCCGTACGTGGCCGTGCTGGAGTCGCTGGACATCCCGTACGCGGGCACCGTGATGGACGTCGTGGTGCTGACCGCGGTGCTGTCCTGTCTGAACTCCGGGCTCTACACCGCTTCCCGGATGGCGTTCTCGCTCGGTCAGCGCGGCGATGCGCCGAAGTCGTTCGCCACCGTCAACAAGGGCGGGGTGCCGGCGGTCGCGATCTGGGCGTCGGTCGCCTTCGGCTTCGTGGCGACGATCTTCAGCTACACCTCGAAGGACACCATCTTCCAGTTCCTGCTGAATTCGTCGGGCGCGGTGGCGCTCTTCGTGTGGCTGGTCATCTGCTTCTCGCAGCTGCGGATGCGCCGGGTCATCGAGCGGGAGACGCCGGAGCGGCTGACGGTGCGGATGTGGCTGTACCCGTGGCTGACCTACGCGACGATCGCGCTGATCGTCTTCGTCATCGGCTACATGTTCTACAACCCGGACGGGCGCCAGCAGATGGTGCTGTCGGTGGTCGCGGCCGTGGTGGTGCTGGCGGTCGGCCTGATCCTGGACCGGCGGCGGCCGCGGACGGCCGTGGCGGACAAGGTCGACGGGCCGGACGCCCCGGGCGTCGGCGCCGGGGTGACGGACCGGGTCCAGTAGCGGGCAGCGCGCGCACCGGTACAGGCGGCGTGCGAAGGGGCCGGGCCCCGTACACACCTCTGTGGTGTGCACGGGGCCCGGCCCCTTCGTGTGCGGTGTGCGGCCCGCTCAGCCGCGGCGCCCGGCCAGCTTCCAGGCGGTGGGCAGCGCACCCATGGCCAGCGCGGCCTTGAGAGCGTCGCCGATCAGGAACGGGACGAGGCCGGCGGCGACGGCCTGGCCGAGGGACATGCCGGTGCTCAGCGCCAGGTAGGGAACGCCGACGGCGTAGATCACGGCCGTGCCCGCGGCCATGGTGGCGGCGGTGCGCAGCACCCCGCGGTCGCCGCCGCGGCGGGCCAGCGCGCCCACGACGGTGGCGGCGAGCAGCATGCCCACGATGTAGCCGAGGGTGGCCCCGCCCGCTCCCGAGGTGCCGCCGGCGAACCACGGCAGGCCCGCCAGCCCCGCCAGGGCGTACAGCGCCAGCGACAGCGCACCGCGGCTCGCGCCGAGCGAGGCGCCGACCAGGAGGGCGGCAAAGGTCTGACCGGTGACCGGGACCGGGGAGCCGGGGACCGGGACGGCGATCTGGGCCGCGATGCCGGTGAGCGCGGCGCCGCCGAGGACCAGCGCGGCGTCACGGACGCGGGCGCGGGAGGCGGTGGCGGCCGGCAGCAGGTCGGCCAGGACAGCGCGGGTGGGGGTCCCCCCGTGCGCAGCATGGGGGAGGGAAAGACCGGCAGTGCTCATCGGGGCTCCGCGGGTGTGAGAGGGACAGGACGGGACGCGATGACGTTAGTCCAGCGGACCACCGGAGATCATCGTGTGGCGGCGACAAAGCCGCGGCGGCCTGCTTGGAGAGTTCCGAACACGGGTCCGGACAACGCCGCCATGCCCGGCTCCGGCGGGCCGTGCGGCGTCATTGCAGGTCACGTGATGCTCATCACGGCCCGGACCGCCTCCGGACGCCGGTTTTGTGGTAGCGCGCGCCCTGCGGCGACACTGGGCGCGCCCCGCGGTGACCTGTGGAGTTCCCCCAACCCGCCGGCGGCCCCCGCCGCCCCGGCCCTTGCGAGAGTACGAGCCCATGCACGACGCACCGACCCACGCCGTCGAGTCCTCCCCGGGGACGGCTGCCGACGGGAAAGAGCCGCTGGCCGCGGGCCTCAAGCAGCGCCATCTGACGATGCTGGGCCTGGGCGGAGTGATCGGCGCGGGCCTGTTCGTGGGCTCCGGCGCGGGGATCGCGGTGGCCGGGCCCGGGATCGTGCTGTCGTATCTGATCGCGGGCGCGCTGGCCATGCTGGTCATGCGGATGCTCGGCGAGATGTCGGCGGCGATGCCGGCGTCCGGTGCGTTCTCGGTGCACGCCGAGCGGGCGCTCGGGCGCTGGGCCGGGTTCAGCGTCGGCTGGCTGTACTGGTTCCTGCTGGTCGTGGTGCTGGCCGTGGAGGCCACCGGTGCGGCGCAGATCGCGAACGGCTGGCTACCCGCGGTGCCGCAGTGGGGCTGGGTGCTGATCTTCATGATCGTCTTCACCGCCGCCAACCTGGCCGCGGTGAAGAACTTCGGCGAGTTCGAGTTCTGGTTCGCGACGCTGAAGGTCACCGCGATCGTGCTGTTCCTCGCGCTGAGCCTGCTGGCGGTCTTCGGGGTGCTGCCGGACACCGAGCCCGTCGGGCTGGCGAACCTCACCGGACACGGCGGGTTCCTGCCGCACGGCTGGTCCGGGGTGGTCTCCGGGGTCCTGGCCGTGGTGTTCGCCTTCGGCGGCCTGGAGGTCGTCACCATCGCCGCGGCCGAGTCGGACGATCCGGCGCGTGCGGTGGGCCGGGCGGTGCGCAGCGCGGTCTGGCGCATCCTGTTCTTCTACGTCGGCTCGATGCTGGTCATCGTGACCCTGCTGCCCTGGTCGTCGATGCAGCCGGGCAAGAGCCCCTACGTCGCGGTGCTGGACAGCATCGGGGTGCCGGGCGCCGGCCAGATCATGAACATCGTGGTGTTCGTGGCGCTGCTCTCCGCGCTGAACGCCAATCTCTACGGCTCGTCACGGATGGTCTTCTCGCTGGCCGAGCGGGGCGAGGCGCCGCGGGCGCTGCTGAAGGTGTCGGGCGGAGGGGTGCCGCGCCGTGCGGTGCTCGCCTCGGTGGCGTTCGGGTTCGTCTCCGTCCTGCTGAATCTGAAGTGGCCGGATTCGGTCTTCCTCTACATGCTCAATGCGGTCGGCGCGGTGCTGCTCTTCGTCTGGGGCCTGATCGCCGTCTCCCAGCTGCGGCTGCGTCCGCGGATCGCCCGCGAGGAGCCCGGGAAGCTGACCCTGCGGATGTGGGGCTTCCCGTATCTGACCTGGGCGGCGCTGGTGGCGATGGGCGCGGTGCTGATCCTGATGCTGACCGATGACACGGCCCGGCCGCAGCTGCTGTGGTCGGCCGGGGCGACCGGCCTGGTGCTGCTCGTCGCGGGCGTGCGCGCGCTTCGGGAGCGCCGCGCACGCTGATTCCCGCCAGGCGGACAGTCACCCCACGTCACAATCGAACACAGGCTGAACACACACCGTGCCGATGACGTCTGAATACCGAACATTCGCTGCACGACTGTTGCCCTGAGCGGACACCGGCGCTCAAACTGGGCCCGCTTTGCCGAGGACCCCGGAGTTCAGCCGTCGGCAGGCCCTGCGCGATCCGCCCGCACCGGCGGGGTCCAGGGGGCCCGGCAGCACCGTCGCACCGGTCGCGGCCCGGGGGAACGCAGTATCGCCTTGCTCCGCTCTCACCTACTGGGACAGGTACGACATGAATCGGACACCCTCGTCCGCCGCATCCGCGCGCGAGCACGGCGACGCGGTCCAGGGCGCCGGCCCCGACAGCTCCACCACGCTGTCCAACGGCCTCAAGCAGCGCCACCTCTCGATGATCGCCCTGGGCGGGGTGATCGGCGCGGGACTGTTCGTCGGCTCCCGCGCCGGCATCGCGGCGGCCGGTCCGTCGATCGTGCTGGCCTACGCCGTCTCCGGCGCCCTGGTCATGCTGATCATGCGGATGCTCGGCGAGATGGCCGCGGCGAATCCGGCCTCCGGCTCCTTCTCGGTGCACGCCGAGCGCTCCATAGGCTCCTGGGCCGGGTTCACGGTGGGCTGGATGTTCACCGCCCTGCTGTGTGTGGCGGTGGCGGCCGAGGCGCTGGGCGCCGCGGACGTGATGCACCAGTGGTTCCCGGGCACCCAGCCCTGGATCTGGGTCCTGCTGTTCATGGCGATCTTCACGGGAACGAACCTGACCGCGGTCTCCAACTTCGGTGAGTTCGAGTTCTGGTTCGCCGCCCTGAAGGTCGCGGCGATCGGCATCTTCCTGATCCTGGGCCTGCTGGCCATCTTCGGCATGCTCCCCGGCTCCGACGCCCCGGGTGCCTCGCACCTCACCGGTGACGGTGGCTTCCTCCCCAAGGGCGTCGACGGCCTGATGGTCGGTCTACTGGCCTCGGTGTTCGCCTACGGCGGGCTGGAGACGGTGACCATCGCGGCGGCCGAGTCCAAGGACCCGGTACGCGGAGTGGCCCGCGCCGTGCGCACCGCGATGTGGCGCATCGCCCTCTTCTACGTCGGCTCGATGGCCATCATCGTCACGGTCATCCCCTGGAGCGCCCCCTCCATCGCCAAGAGCGGCCCGTACGTGGCGGTCCTGGACTACCTCAAGATCCCCGCGGCCGGCCAGATCATGAACGTCGTCATCCTGATCGCGCTGCTCTCCGCGGTGAACGCCAACCTCTACGGCGCCTCGCGGATGGCCTACTCCCTCATCTCCCGCGGCCAGGGCCCGGCCTTCCTCGGCAAGGTGAGCGGCGGCGTTCCGCGCCGCTCCGTCCTGCTGTGCTCCGCCTTCGGCTTCCTCGCGGTCCTCTTCAGCTTCCTGTGGCCCACCACGGTCTTCCAGTGGCTGCTGAACATGGTCGGCGCGGCCGTCCTGGTGGTGTGGGGCTTCATCGCCGCCGCCCAGCTGCGGATGCGGCGGCAGCTGGAGCGCGAGGCGCCCGAGAAGCTCGTGGTGAAGATGTGGGCCTTCCCGGTCCTGACCTGGGTGGCGCTGGCGGGCATCGTCGTCGTGCTGCTGCTGATGGTGCGCGACGAAAACCAGCGGATCCAGCTGCTGTTCACCGGTGGCTTCGGGGCGGTGCTGGCCGTGATCGGACTCATCCGGCAGCGGTCGCTGGGCAACGGCGCAGGGCTGGCCAAGAAGTAGCAGCTCCGCAGCGCTCCCCACTTTCCACAGGCGGGGCGGGACCTCCTTCCGAGGTCCCGCCCCGCCTGCGTCTTCGGTACCAGGCCGGTGCCCGTACCCGGCCGGTGATCACTCCTGCTGGTAGCGTGCTCTTGCACATTGTTTGCAACTACTGCATATGAGCAGCTTGGAGGCGGGATCGGCATGGCGACCTACACACTTCCGGAACTCCCCTACGACTACGCGGCGCTGGCACCGGTTATCAGCCCCGAGATCATCGAGCTGCACCACGACAAGCACCACGCGGCGTATGTGAAGGGCGCGAACGACACCCTGGAACAGCTCGCCGAGGCCCGCGACAAGGACGCGTGGGGCGCCATCAACGGCCTGGAGAAGAACCTCGCGTTCCACCTCTCCGGCCACATCCTGCACAGCATCTACTGGCACAACATGACCGGTGACGGCGGCGGCGAGCCGCTGGCGAAGGACGGCGTGGGCGAGCTGGCCGACGCGATCGCCGAGTCCTTCGGCTCGTTCGCGCAGTTCAAGGCCCAGCTGACCAAGGCCTCGGCCACCACCCAGGGCTCCGGCTGGGGCGTGCTCGCCTACGAGCCGGTCTCCGGCCGGCTGATCGTCGAGCAGATCTACGACCACCAGGGCAACGTCGGGCAGGGCTCGGTCCCGATCCTGGTCTTCGACGCCTGGGAGCACGCCTTCTACCTGCAGTACAAGAACCAGAAGGTGGACTTCATCGAGGCCATGTGGCAGGTCGTGAACTGGCAGGACGTCGCCAAGCGGTACGCCACCGCCAAGGAGCGCGCGCACAGCCTGCTGCTGGCGCCGTGAGGCGCTGAGACGTCCCGCCTCGTGATCGTCTTCTCACCCTTCGCCTGGCGGGCGGAAGAACGGCGAGGCCCCACGAGGACGTGACTCGTGGGGCCTCGCCCGTGTCCGGCCCTCAGTCGAAGACGGGGCCCTGGGTCCGGGTCCGCTTGATCTCGTAGAAGCCGGGGATGGATGCGACCATCAGCGTCCCGTCCCACAGCTTGGCGGCCTCCTCGCCCTTGGGGGCCGGGGTGACGACGGGGCCGAAGAAGGCGATCTGCTCGCCGTCGTGGCCGGGGACGGCGATGACCGGAGTGCCGACCTCCTGGCCGACCAGGTCGATGCCTTCCTTGTGGGAGGCGCGCAGTTCGGCGTCGTAGGTGTCCTTGCCGGCGTACTCGATCAGGCCGGCGGGCAGGCCCGCGTCCTCGAGGGCGGCGGCGATGCTCTCCGGGTTCACCCCGAGGCCTTCGTTGTGGAAGCGGGTGCCGAGCGCGGTGTAGAGCCTGCCCACGGCCTCGTCGCCGTGCAGCTGCTGCGCGGCGATCACCACGCGGACCGGGCCCCAGGCCTTGCCGCCGGGGCGCATGTTCTCGGCGTACTCCTCAGGCAGCTGGTCGAGCTTGTCCTCATTCAGCACCGCCAGGCTCATCACATGCCAGCGCACCTCGACCGGGCGGACCTTTTCCACCTCCAGCATCCAGCGGGAGGTCATCCAGGCCCAGGGGCACAGCGGGTCGAACCAGAAGTCGGCGGGGGTCTTCGCGGTGTCGGACACGGGGTCTCCTTATGAGGGCTGTGCTGGATCGGTACGCGAGCTGGGCAGGGCCGGTTCACGGTGTTGCTCCGTGGAAGGTTCAACCGACGGCGGGCGTGCCATGATTCCCGTTGTTCGATATTCGAGACGAGGACGAGGGAGTCACGCCGTGCCAGGTGAGAATCTGTCCCGGGACGAGGCGCAGGAACGGGGCCGGCTGCTGAGCGTCGACTCCTACGACGTGGCGCTGGACGTCCGCTCAGCGGTCACCTCCGGTCCGGAAGGGGAGACCTTCCGCTCCCTGACGACGCTGCGCTTCCGCTGTGCCGAGCCCGGTGCCTCGGCCTTCGCCGACCTGCTGGCGCCGTCGGTCACCTCGGTCACGCTCAACGGCCGGGAGCTGGACCCCGCAGCGGTCTTCGACGGCACCCGGATCACGCTGGACGCGCTCGCCGCCGAGAACACCCTGGTCGTCGACGCCCGGTGCGCCTACAGCCGGACCGGTGAGGGCCTGCACCGCTTCGTGGACCCCGAGGACGGCGAGGTCTACCTCTACACCCAGTACGAGCCGGCCGATGCCCGCCGGGTTTTCGCCAATTTCGAACAGCCCGATCTGAAGGCCCCGTTCACCTTCGAGGTCACCGCCCCCGAGGGCTGGACCGTGCTCAGCAACGGTGCCCAGGAGGGCGAGGCCGAGGGAGGGCGGCACCGCTTCGCGACGACCGAGCCGATCTCGACGTACATCACGGCCGTGGTCGCCGGCCCGTACCACTACGTCTGTGACGTCTACCGGCGTACGTTCGAGGACGGCACGGAGCTGGAGGTGCCGCTGGGCGCGCTGTGCCGCAAGGGCCTGGCGAAGCACTTCGACGCGGACGACGTCTTCACCGTCACCAAGCAGGGCCTGGACTTCTTCCACGACCACTTCGACTTCCCCTACCCGTTCGGGAAGTACGACAGCGCCTTCGTCCCGGAGTACAACCTCGGGGCCATGGAGAACCCGGGCTGTGTCACCTTCCGCGAGGAGTTCATCTTCCGCGGGAAGGTGACCGAGGCGTCCTACGAGCACCGGGCCAACGTCATCCTGCACGAGATGGCGCACATGTGGTTCGGCGACCTGGTCACCATGCAGTGGTGGGACGACCTGTGGCTCAAGGAGTCCTACGCGGACTTCATGGGCGCCTTCGCGCTGGTGGGGGCGACGCGCTTCGCCGACGGCTGGATCACCTTCGCCAACCGCCGCAAGTCCTGGGCCTACCACGCCGACCAGCTGCCCTCCACCCACCCGGTCACCGCCGACATCCGTGACCTGGAGGACGCCAAGCTCAACTTCGACGGCATCACCTACGCCAAGGGCGCGGCCGTCCTCAAGCAACTGGTGGCGTACGTGGGCCAGGACGCCTTCCTGGAGGGCGCGCGGCGCTACTTCAAGCGGCACGCCTACGGCAACACCCGGCTCGGGGACCTGCTGGCGGCGCTGGAGGAGACCTCGGGCCGGGAACTGGCGTCCTGGTCGCGGGCCTGGCTGGAGACCGCGGGCGTCAACTCCCTCACCCCGCAGGTCACCTATGACGCGCAGGACCGGATCACCGAGCTGAGCATCCTCCAGGAGGCGGCGCCCTCGCACCCGCAGCTGCGGGTGCACCGGGTCGCGGTCGGCCTCTACCGGCGGCAGGACGGACTCGCGGAGGGCGGCGGCTCGGCGCTGGTGCGCTACGCCCGCGCCGAGGTGGACGTGGACGGGCCGCGGACCGCCGTACCCGAGCTGGCCGGCCTCGAACGCCCCGAACTGGTGCTGGTCAACGACGAGGACCTGACGTACGCCAAGGTCCGCTTCGACGAGGGGTCGCTGGCCACCCTGCGGGCCCGGCTCGGCGATCTGGCCGACCCGATGGCGCGGGCGGTGTGCTGGGCCGCGCTGTGGGGCCTGACCCGCGACGGGCTGGTGCCGGCCCGCGACTACCTCGACCTGGTACGGCGGTTCGCCGGCCGGGAGACCGGCATCGGCGTGCTGCAGTCGCTGCACGGACAGGCACGGACGGCGCTGGAGCAGTACTCCGCGCCGGAACACCGGGAGCAAGCCGCCCGGGAGCTCGCCGAGGCCGCGCTGCACGAGCTGCGGCTGGCCGAGCCCGGCAGCGGCCATCAGCTCGCCTGGGCCCGGCACTTCATCGCCCTCGCCGCCGCCCCCGCCGATCTCCAGCTGCTCCAGGGCCTGCTGGACGGCACCGCGAAGATCGACGGCCTGGACGTGGACCAGGAGCTGCGCTGGACGATCCTGGAGCCGCTGGCCGCGCACGGCGTCGCGGATGAGGGCGTGATCAGCGCCGAGCTGGCCCGCGACAACACCGCCTCCGGCAAGCGCCACCAGGTGCGCTGCCTGGCCGCCCGCCCCTCGGCCGAGGTCAAGGCCGAGGCATGGGAGGCGGCCGTGGAGTCCGATGCGCTCTCCAACGCCCTGGTGGAGGCGACGAACGCCGGGTTCGCCCAGTTCGGGCAGCGGGAGCTGCTGACTCCTTACCGGGCGCGCTACTTCGCGGCGATCGAGCGGGTGTGGCGGGAGCGCTCCATCGAGATCGCGATGGAGGTGGTGCGTGCGCTGTTCCCGGCCTGGCTGGTGGAGCAGGACACCCTGGACGCCGCGGACGGCTGGCTGGACGGGCACCCCCAGGCGGCGCCCGCGCTGCGCCGGCTGGTCCTGGAGAAGCGGGACGATCTGGCCCGGGCCCTGCGGGCACAGGCTTGTGACGAGGCGGCCGGGGCGAGGCCGTAACCCCCGGGGCGACCAGCCCCTTTCGGCAGTCGAACGCCCGTACTTTAGTACGGGGTTGTCCGGTTTGTGGCACGGGCGTGTAACAGCGGTTAGGAGGCGGAGCGGGGGCGGGAATCGAGGTGTCATGAACCACGACACCCCGCTCTCCCCCCTCCCCCTCCGTCACCTCTCCGAGGCGCAGTGCCGGGTGATGACCACCCGTCAGCTGCGTGAGCACGGCGTCCCGGCGGCGGAGACCACCGAACGCTGCCGCGCCGGCGGCCCCTGGCAACAACTGCTCCCCGGCATCTATCTGCTGCACGCGGGGCCGCCCACCAGCGAGGAACGGCTGCATGCGGCCCTGCTGTACGCCAGCCACCGGGGGCCGGCGGTACCCCGGCAGGGCGACGGGTCAGGGGACGCCCCCGAGGCGATGATCACGGGTCTGGCGGCGCTCGCCCTGCACGGCTTCACCGAGGCGCCCCCGCTGCTCGCCCTGGACCGCATCGAGGTCCTGGTGGCCCGCACCCGGCGGCTGCGCTCGACCGGTTTCGCCCGGATCGTACGGACGGTGGAGCTGCCCGTCGCCCAGGAGATCACCGGGGTGCCGGCCGCGCCGGTGCCGCGCGCGGTCGCGGACGCCGTCGCCACGCTCACCGACGCCACGACGGTGCGCCGGCTGCTGACCGAGGCGGTGCGCGGCGGCCACTGCGAGGCGACCACGGTGGTGCGGGAGCTGAGCCGGGCCCGGCTGCTGACCCGGCCGCACGTGGTGGACGCGGTGGACACCCTGCTGGCCGAGGGCCGGGCGCTGGCCGAGCAGCGGCTCTATGCGATGGTGCGCGCCCACGGCCTGCCCGACCCGCTGTGGAACGTCGAACTGCGGCTGCCGGGCGGGCCGCAGCTGGGCGGCGTGGACGCCTTCTGGCCGGAGCACGCGGTGGCCCTGGAGATCGACACCCGGGCGCCGCGCCCCGAGGAGGACCCGCTGCAGTCGCCGTTCTTCCACAAGCGCGAGCATCTGGAGCGGCTGGGCATCACCGTCGTCCGCTGCCTGCCGCGCACCCTGCGCACGGCTCCCGAACAGCAGGCCGCAGTGATCCGTACGGCGCTGATGGCGGCGGGCGACCGCGAGCCGAGCGCGTATGTGGTCGTGCTGCCGCGTTGAGGGGTGCCCCCGTCAGGGGCCCCCGCGCCGTCAGCTCCGCTTGAGCAGCAGCTCGACGTTGCGGTCCCGGGCCGTGCCCGCCAGGTCGCTGCGGGCCTCGGGGGCGTTGAAGGACAGCTCGCGGTAGAGGGCCGCCAGCCCGGTCTGCGAGAGGTCGCCGAAGTCCGTGCGGTGCGGGGCGGCCGACTCGACCAGGGTGGTGAACAGCGACAGCGTGCCGTCGTGGTTGTCCACCAGCTCGATGACCCGGGCCAGCTGCGGGAAGTCGATGTGCGAGGCGGTGGAGACCTCCCAGAAGCTGCCGTGCGCGGTGATGTCGTTCTTGTGGCTGTGGCCGTTGATCCAGCCGACGACACGGGGGTGGGCGGCCAGCACCTCCACCAGCTCGGCGCCGCTGTGCCGCTTCTCGTGCGGGCGGGCCGGGTCGGGCCGGGTGTTGTTCATCGTCTTGCTGGTGTGGTGGCTGAAGACCAGCACATGGGCCTTCTCCCCCTTCTCGTTCTCCTTCAGCGTCCGCTCCAGCCAGCGCAGCTGGGCGTCGCCGACCGAGCCGGTGTAGTGGCCGCCGGGGTCGGTGGTGTCCAGGCTGATCCCGAGGACGTCATCGGAGACCCGGAAGGTGTAGTAGAGGCGGTCCTCGTCGAGATGCGCGGAGGTGTAGCCGTGGCCGTGCGGACCGGGGCCGGTGTGCGCCGGGTCGAGGTGGGCGCGCAGATACTCGGCCCGGGTGAAGGGGGCGCGCCGCTCGTCGGGGGTGACCCTCCTGGCCTGCTTGGCGTGCGCCGTCAGCAGCCGCTTGAAGTCCGCCCCCTCGGGGTCGAGGCCATCCTTGACCGCCTTCCAGACCTTGGCGGCCTCGGCGGCGGGCAGCGTCTCCAGCTTGCGGCCGCCGGTGGCGATCTCGGCCCAGAAGGGGTCGCCGGGGGCGTAGCAGCCGCCGGGCAGCGAGTCGTGGTTACCGACCGTCGAGTACCAGGGCAGGTGCAGGCCCGGGCTGTGGACGGTGCGGATCGCGGCCGCCAGGAACCCGTCCAGCTGCGGGAAGCCCAGCTTCTTGTCGGCGTCGCGCAGGGCGCGCTCCGGCTGCCAGTACAGCGGCAGCCCGCTGTCCTGGACGCCTTCGTAGCGGCGCGGGTCGCCGGAGTTCGGGGTGATCCTGCCGCCGCTCATCGCGGTCAGGAACCACTCCAGCTCCAGCTTGGAGTTGTTGTCGGTGTTGTCGCCGGTGGTCATCACGAAGGACAGCGGGGCGCCGGTGGCGGGCCCGCCGGGCAGCGCATTGACCCGCTCGACCAGCGAGACGGCCCCGGCGACCGACAGCGCCTCCTGGGGCCGCCAGGCGCTGGCGGTCTCGGCGCGCAGGTACTCGTAGCGCAGCGGGCTCTGCACATCGACCAGGTGCAGATCGGTGAACTGCACGAACGACGCCAGCGCGGTGCGCCGCTTGTCGCGCCCGCCGTGCGCCGTGGCGAGGTCGGCGCGGACCACCCGGTCCCAGGCGGGGCCGTCACCGAGCCTGCGGTAGCCTCCGCTGCCGCGCGGGGCGGAGACCCCGGCGAGGGTGGTGCCCCGGGTGTACGGCGTACGGGGGACGGCGGGGGCGTCGACCGGGACCGGTGCGGCAGGGGCCGGGCCGGAGGCCACGGTGGCGGCCTGCGCCTGCCGGTCCGGGCCGACGCCGAAGGCGAGCCCGAGCCCGGTGGCGGCGCCGGCCGCTCCGGTGGCGGTGAGGAACGTACGGCGGTCGAAGGTGGCGGCGGACCGTATACGGGACATACGCAAGGCTCCCCGGGTGCGAACGCGAAGGCGGCCGGGCAGCACAACTGCCCTGTCACCTGGGATGGTTGGCATCGGGGATGACCTGCGCGTGAACGCCGTGGCAACGCGGAGAACCCATCACCGCACAGGGATCCGCCGGCCACCTTCCGGCCATGGAGCCCTGCCCGGCGGTGCGGCCGGCGGTCACCGGCTGTTCACTCCACGGGGTAACCGGACCCGTCCCGGGCCGCCCCCGCCCCCTCGGAACCCCTCCCGGACCGCTCGCCCCGGGGACCGCTCCCGGACCGCCCTCACCCCGGGGCCCGCACCGGGGGCCGCGCGGCGACCACCCCGTACGCACCGTGAGCACACCGGTGCACTACGCGCCGGTACGGCCTCCCGACCCGCCACGGAAGGGAACGGATTGGACAACGCGACGGGTATCACACACATGATGGAGGCACTACTGAGCAGGTGTTCCGAGCAGACACCCATGTCAGGCCAGAAAGAAGGAGTCCCATGAGGATCGGAATCGTCGGAGCCACCGGACAGGTCGGCGGCGTGGTGCGAGGCATCCTCGCCGAGCGGAACTTCCCGGTGGAGCAGCTGCGGCTGTTCGCTTCGGCCCGGTCCGCCGGACGGACACTGCCCTGGCAGGACACCGAGATCACGGTCGAGGACGCAGCCACCGCCGACTACTCGGCGCTGGACATCGTGATCTTCTCGGCCGGCGGCGCCACGTCCAAGGCGCTGGCGGAGAAGGTCGCCGACGCCGGCCCGGTCGTGATCGACAACTCCTCGGCCTGGCGCCGTGACCCCGAGGTCCCGCTGGTCGTCTCCGAGGTCAACCCGTCGGCGATCACCGACCGGCCCAAGGGCATCATCGCCAACCCGAACTGCACCACCATGGCCGCGATGCCGGTGCTGCGCCCGCTGCACGAGGAAGCCGGTCTGGTCTCCCTGGTCGTCGCCACCTACCAGGCGGTCTCCGGCAGTGGTCTGGCCGGCGTGGAGGAGCTGGACGGCCAGATCCGCAAGGCCGTCGAGCAGGACGCCACCAAGCTGACGCACGACGGCGCGTCCGTGGAGTTCCCCGAGCCGGACAAGTACGTCCGCCCGATCGCCTTCAATGTGCTGCCGATGGCCGGCGCGATCGTCGACGACGGTCTGAACGAGACCGACGAGGAGCAGAAGCTCCGCAACGAGAGCCGCAAGATCCTGGAGATCCCGGACCTGAAGGTGTCCGGCACCTGTGTCCGCGTCCCGGTCTTCACCGGCCACTCGCTGCAGATCAATGCCCGCTTCGCGCGTCCGATCAGCCCGGCCCGGGCCCAGGAGCTGCTGGCCGGCGCCCCCGGCGTCACCCTCTCGGACGTCCCCACCCCGCTCCAGGCCGCCGGCCAGGACGCGTCCTTCGTGGGCCGGATCCGTACGGACGAGACCGCCGAGAACGGTCTGGCGCTGTTCGTCTCCAACGACAACCTCCGCAAGGGCGCGGCGCTGAACGCCGTCCAGATCGCGGAGCTGGTCGCCGCGGAGCTGCGCGGCTGACGCCGTCCCCTCGAAGCACGGCGGGTGCCCCTGCGGAGTCTCCGTAGGGGCACCCGCCGTTTCTGTCGCCGGGCGACAGGATCACGACAGGCTCAGCTGACGCGCCGCACCTCGAACTGGAAGCAGCCGTACTCCACGGCCCGTACGTGCACCAGTGCCGTCTCCGGGTCCGCGAACGCCTCCCCGAGGGCGGCATCGAACGCTGCCTGCGTCTCCTCGGGGACCTCCAGCTGCCGGCCGCCGATGATCTGCCCCTGCGCGTTGTAGCGGCGCAGTACCCGCAGCGCGCCGGCCCTCATGGCCGGGTACCGGCCGGCCGCGACGTCCGGCCCGCCGCACGCCCCGGCGTGGATGAACACCGGTCCCTGCTCGTCGTACGCCCCGGGCTTCGCCCCGCTCCCGGCCGCCCAGCGGCGCAGCGGCGCATACGAGACCAGCGCCACCCGCTCCCCGGCCCGGGCGTCGCGCAGACAGCAGCGCAGCAGGGCCCCGATGCAGTCCTGGGGCACGCCGTCCTCGCGTGCGGTGAACGGCTCGGCGGGCCGCCCGGCGTCGTCGGTGACCCTCAGTTCCGCGAGCGCGGCCTCGGGGATGGCGTGAGCGGTGCAGTCGGTCGTGTGAGCGTCGGTCCGGTGCGCGGTGTGGGTTGTCATGCCTCAAGCGTCGGCGCCGCGGGCGCGCGGTGCTGGCGGGAATCGGACGCCGTGTTTCCGGCCACGGGTCCGGCCGCGGTGCGACGGGCGCCCTGCGACGCGCGCGGGCCGGGTGGTGACCGATCCCGAGCTGCCCACGATCAAGGGGCCCGTGCCGTGGAAGGATGACGGAAACGCCGCATACGAGGCCGCTTACGAGGAGATGACCTGGTGCCTGGCACGAATCTGACCCGCGACGAGGCGCAGCAGCGGGCGCGCCTGCTGACCGTGGACGCGTATGAGATCGATCTCGACCTCTCCGGCGCGCAGGAGGGGGGTACCCCCGGCGACGACGGGAACGGGGGTGGCACATACCGGTCGGTGACGACGGTGCACTTCGATGCGGCCGAGGCGGGCGCGGACTCCTTCATCGACCTGGTGGCCCCGGCCGTGCACGAGGTCGTGCTCAACGGCGAGGCGCTGGACCCGGAGGCGGTGTTCAAGGACTCGCGGATCGCTCTTGCGGGGCTGCGGGCCGGCCGCAACGAGCTGACGGTGGTGGCGGACTGCGCCTACACCAACACCGGTGAGGGGCTGCACCGTTTTGTCGACCCGGTGGACCAGCAGGCTTACCTGTACACGCAGTTCGAGGTTCCGGATGCGCGGCGGGTGTACGCCTCCTTCGAGCAGCCGGACCTGAAGGCGACCTTCCGGTTCACCGTGAAGGCCCCGGAGGGCTGGACGGTGATCTCCAATTCGCCGACGCCGGAGCCGAGCGACAACATCTGGCGCTTCGAGCCGACGCCGCGGATCTCCACCTACATCACGGCGCTGATCGCCGGTCCTTACCACAGCGTGCACAGCTCGTACGAGAAGGACGGGCGGACGGTGCCGCTGGGCATCTACTGCCGGCCGTCGCTGGCCGAGCACCTGGACGCGGAGGAGATCTTCGCGGTCACCCGGCAGGGCTTCGAGTGGTTCCAGGAGAAGTTCGACTACGCCTACCCGTTCGCGAAGTACGACCAGCTCTTCGTGCCGGAGTTCAACGCCGGCGCGATGGAGAACGCGGGCGCGGTGACCATCCGCGACCAGTACGTCTTCCGGTCGAAGGTGACGGACGCGGCGTACGAGGTGCGGGCGGAGACGATCCTGCACGAGCTGGCGCACATGTGGTTCGGCGACCTGGTCACCATGGAGTGGTGGAACGACCTGTGGCTGAACGAGTCGTTCGCCACCTACACCTCGATCGCCTGCCAGGCCTACGCCCCGGGCTCGAAGTGGCCGCACTCGTGGACGACGTTCGCCAACTCCATGAAGACCTGGGCCTACCGGCAGGACCAGCTGCCGTCCACCCACCCGATCATGGCCGAGATCAACGACCTCGACGACGTCCTGGTCAACTTCGACGGCATCACCTACGCCAAGGGCGCCAGCGTCCTCAAGCAGCTGGTCGCCTACGTCGGCATGGACGAGTTCTTCCAGGGCGTCCAGGCCTACTTCAAGGCCCATGCGTACGGGAACACCCGGCTGTCGGACCTGCTCGGCGCGCTGGAGGAGACCAGCGGGCGGGATCTGAAGACCTGGTCGAAGAAGTGGCTGGAGACGGCGGGGATCAACATCCTGCGGCCGGAGATCGAGGTGGACGCCGAGGGCGTCATCACCTCCTTCGCGGTCCGGCAGGAGGCCCCGGCGCTGCCGGCCGGCGCCAAGGGCGAGCCGGTCCTGCGGCCGCACCGGATCGCGATCGGCGCCTATGAGCTCCAGGGCGGCAAGCTGGTCCGCACCGAGCGGATCGAGCTGGACGTGGACGGCGAACTGACCGCAGTGCCCCAGCTGGTGGGCACAGCGCGGCCGGCCGTCATCCTGCTCAACGAGGACGATCTGTCGTACGCCAAGGTCCGGATGGACGAGGAGTCGCTGAAGACCGTCACCGAACACCTCGGCGACTTCACCGAGTCGCTGCCGCGCGCCCTGTCGTGGGCGTCGGCCTGGGACATGACGCGGGACGGCGAACTGGCCACCCGCGACTACCTGTCGCTGGTGCTGTCCGGCATCGGCAAGGAGTCGGACATCGGTGTCGTCCAGTCGCTGCACCGCCAGGTGAAGCTGGCGCTGGACCTGTACGCGGCTCCGGAGTGGCGCGAGAGCGGGCTTGCGACCTGGACGGCGGCGGCCCTGGAGCAGCTGCGGGCGGCCGAGCCGGGCAGCGACCACCAGCTGGCCTGGGCCCGTGCGTTCGCCGCTTCGGCCCGTACGGACGAGCAACTGGACCTGCTGCAGGGCCTGCTGGACGGCACCCAGGAGATCCCCGGGCTCGCCGTGGACACCGAGCTGCGCTGGACGCTGCTGCACCGGCTGGCCGCCACCGGCCGGGCGGACGAGAAGGCCGTCGCGGCGGAGCTGGACCGGGACAAGACCTCGGCGGGCGAGCGGTACGCCGCGACGTGCCGCGCGGCGCGTCCCACGGCGGAGGCGAAGGCCGAGGCCTGGGCCTCGGTGGTGGAGTCGGACCGGCTGCCCAACTCCACGCAGGAGTCCGTCATCGGCGGCTTCGTGCAGACCGACCAGCGGGAGCTGCTGGCGCCCTACACCGCGAAGTACTTCGACGCGGTGAAGGACATCTGGAACTCCCGCAGCCATGAGATGGCGCAGCAGATCGCGGTGGGCCTCTACCCGGCGCTGCACGTCTCGCAGGAGACGCTGGACGCCACCGACGCCTGGCTGGCGTCGGCCGAGCCGAGCGCGGCGCTGCGCCGGCTGATGACCGAGTCGCGGGCGGGGATCGAGCGGGCGCTGAAGGCGCAGGCCGCGGACGCGGCGGCGGGCTGACCGTCCCCGGCCCGGCGGACGGGCGCTGACGCGCCTTGGTCCGCCGGGCGCGCTCGTCCGCCGGGCCCCGCCCCCTCCCGCGGGGCCCGGCGCAAGCGGGTGCGGCTCAGCCGCCCAGCACGTCGAAGCGGCTGCCCAGGGCGGCGCGGCCCGCCGCGGTGAGCTCGCCGTGCAGCCGCAGCCGCGCCAGACCGCCATCGGGGAAGACGTCCAGCCGTACGTGGGTGGCCGTCACGGCCCGCGGCAGCCGGAAGCGGTGCGGGGTGTCGGGCTGGAGCCTGGTCTTCGGCAGGATCTCGAACCAGGAGGCCTCGTCGGCCGGGTCGCCGTCACACCCGGACAGGGCGGCCCAGCCCGCGGAGTTGCCCTTGAGGTAGGCGGTGTCGATCTCCACCGCACGGATCTCGCCCTGCGCGGCGAGGCGGAAGCGCACCCAGTCGTTCGTGCCCTTGACCCGGCGGCGGCGGTTCTCCCAGCCGTCGTCCATCTTGCGGGACAGATCGGGCCGGATGAGCTGGGCGGGCGAGGAGTAGAAGCGGTCGGACGCGTCCTCGACGGTGCCGCCGTGCAGCACCGAGGCCAGGTCGAGGGTGCCGAGCACATCGAGCCATTCCGGGTCCGGCACGACCTCGCCGTGGACCCTGAGGCGCGCGATCCCGCCGTCGGGGTGCTGCTTGAGGCGGAGGTGGGTGAAGCGGCGCTCCACAGTGACCTCGAAGCCGTTGGCGGCGTGGCCGCGGACGGGGGTGCGCGGAACCAGCTCCTCCCACTGCACCCCGTCGGCAAGCAGGTCCTCGGGCCCCGGGCTGCCGGGGAGCGCGGTGGCCTCGACGCTGATCTGCTGGGGGTAGTTGCCGCGGAAGTGGGCGGTGTCGACGACGACGCCACGGATCACGCCGGGGGCGGCGAGCCGGATCAGTGCCCAGTCGTGCGCGTCGTCGTCCGGGAAGGGGTGGTCGCCGTCGGTGCCACGGCGGCGGCGGGTCTCCCAGCCGTCCATGATCTTGCCCTTGTGGCCGAAGTGCTCGGGGTCGAAGACCGCCGGGGTGGGCTTCAGCAGGTTCTCGCGCTCGGCGAAGAACTCGTCGTTCGCGGCGATCACCCCGGCACCGAGGCGGCGGTCGGCGAGGTCGACGAGGGAGGTGAAGGGGAAGTCCCCGCCGCGGTAGTCGGCGTAGGGGTCTCCGCCGCCGTACGGGTTCGCGTCGTTGGCGTGCGGATCAGTGGAGTCGGCGGCCGGGTTGGCGGTCATCGTTGCCTTTCGACGGGTTCAGAAGTGCGGACCGCTCCACGGTCGCAGCGCGCCACCACTCAGGTCCATCGAAAGTTTTTGAGGAATACGTTCAGCCGATCTGAACGGTCGGGTCCTCCGGAGTCTGGGCGGCGGCCGCCTGCCGGAGTGCGGCCAGCACCCGGGCCAGGCCCGGCGCCCCCTCGGAGCCGCGGCGGACGGCGGCGACCACATGGCGGCGCGGCTGGTCGGCGTGCAGGACCCGCACCGCCACTCCCCCGCCGGCGAGCCGGCCGCGTACGCCGTGGTCCCCCGCACCGCGCCCGGCGGCGCCGAGGCCGCCCGCCAGCGCCATCCGGGGCACCAGCGCCACCCCCATCCCCGCCGCCACCATCGCCCAGATCGCGCTCCAGTCGGCGGCGGCATGCGCCTGCTCGGGCACGAAGCCGGCGCTCTCGCAGGCGGTCGTGGTGATCTGCGACCAGGGCCCGCTGCTGCCGAAGATCCAGGGCTCGTCCGCCAGGTCGGCCAGCCGCAGCCCCGGCTCGCCGGCCAGCGGATGGCCGGCCGGCAGCGCCACGTCCAGCGGGTCGGCGAGCAGCGAGACCCGGCTGAACTTGGGATCGCGCGGGGTGGGGGCGTGCGCGGCCAGCGACAGCGCCAGATCGACGCTGCCCCCGGCCAGCAGCTCGTAGGCGGCCTCCGCCTCCGCCTCCCGTACGACGACCGCGAGGCCCGGGTGGCTGCGGCGCAGCTCCAAGGCGGCCGGGACCACCAGGGCGGGGATGGCCGTGGAGAAGGCGCCGATCCGCACCTGGCCCGCCTCGCCCTGGAGGTAGCCGAGCAGGTCCGCGTCCGCGCGCTCCAGCTGGGCGAAGACCGCCTCGGCGTGCCGCAGCACCAGCTGCGCGGCGTCGGTCAGCCGGACCCGCCGGCCGTGCGCCTCCAGCAGCGTGACGCCGAGCGCCCTGGCCAGCCCGGTCAGCTGCTGGGAGACCGCCGAGGGCGTCATGTGCAGCGCCTCGGCGGTCGCGGTGACCGTGCCCAGCTCGTGGAGGGTGCGCAGGATACGCAGCTTCTTGAGGTCCCAGTCGGCCATGCGGGCAGCGTACGCATCCGCCGCCGCGGTCACCCGCCCGCAGGCGGCGGAGGGAGGCCGGCCGGGTCAGGCGCGGCGGTTGGCCTCGCGGCGGGCGAGGATGGCGGCCTGGCGCTCGTCGAACTTCCGCGCCTGGCCGTCCAGCCCGTCCATGAACAGGCCCAGCTCCTCCTGCGCGGCCAGTCCGGCCGGGCCCAGCCCGCCGATCTCCAGCACCTTCAGGTAGCGCAGCACCGGCTGCAGCACATCGTCGTGGTGGATCCGCATGTTGTAGATCCCGCCGATGGCCATCCGGGCGGCCGACCGCTCGAAGCCGGGCATGCCATGGCCGGGCATCCGGAAGCCGGTGACGACATCGCGCACCGCGCACATGGTCTGGTCGGGGGCCATCTCGAAGGCCGCGCCGAGGAGGTTGCGGTAGAAGACCATGTGGAGGTTCTCGTCGGTGGCGATCCGCGACAGCATCCGGTCGCAGACCGGGTCACCGGAGTGGTGGCCGGTGTTGCGGTGCGAGATCCGGGTGGCCAGCTCCTGGAAGGCGACGTACGCGACCGAGTGCAGCATGCTGTGCGCGTTGTCGGACTCGAAGCCCTCCGACATATGGGCCATGCGGAACCGCTCCAGCTCGTCCGGGTCGACGGCCCGGCTGGTGAGCAGGTAGTCGCGCATCACGATGCCGTGCCGGCCCTCCTCGGCGGTCCAGCGGTGCACCCAGGTGCCCCAGGCGCCGTCGCGGCCGAAGAGGGTGGCGATCTCGTGGTGGTAGCTGGGGAGGTTGTCCTCGGTGAGGAGGTTGACCACGAGGGCGATCCGGCCGATGTCGCTGACCTTGGACTGCTCGGGTTCCCAGGCGTCACCGTCCAGCGGCCCGGGGAAGTTGCGCCCGTCGCTCCACGGCACGTACTCGTGGGGCATCCAGTCCTTGGCGATCTTCAGATGGCGGTTGAGTTCCTTCTCGACGACCTCTTCGAGCGCGTAGAGCAGCTGAGCGTCGCTCCAGGCGGCCTGGCCGAGCTCTCCGTTATGGCGGGCGGGGGCGATGGTCACGGGGGAACTCCTGGGGACGATGACCTACGGGTCCGTAGGTTTGACCTACGGACCCGTAGGTTACGTCATCGTAGGTTAGATCCGGTTAAGCGCCTCCCCCGTTCAAACCGGCCGAAAACCGGCCGATAGCCGCCTCGCAACCCCTTTTCCACCTGCGCAAATAGCCGGGTACGACAAAGGGCGCCGCCCGGTTCTGTCACCGCTGGGCGCCCTGCACCACGACCGCTCCCGGGCCCGGTCCGAACCCCGTCCGGGCCCTGCCCGAGCCCTGTCCGGGCCCTGTGTCCGGGCATGACGAAGGGCGCCCCGCGGTCCTGTGACCGTGGGGCGCCCTCAAGGCGTCACTGGTGCCCGGCGTCAGCCCTTGGGCTGGGCCTGCTTGCGGGACTTTTCGCCGGCGACGACCAGCCCGGCGATGATCAGGAAGAGCACGATGGGTGCAGCGACATAGAGGCCGAGCGTCTGGATCACGCTCAGGCCCGGACCCGGGTCGTCACCGTCGTCGCGGGCGAGCGCAAACGCGGGGGACGACATCAGCAGCATCAGCGCGGTGCCGGCGGTGATGGTTCCGGCGCGCAGGACATTCTTCTTGACCTTGTGGCTCACGAAATCAACGTATCGGACGCCCCGGCGCCCCGCGCGCGCGGGGTGGCACAACCGGCGGCCCCGGCCGGGCCGGCTCCCGGGGCGTCCGGTCCGGGAGCGCCCGGCGGGACTACCGCCGGCCGTCGGACAACTCGCGCATCAGCGCATGCAGGCGGGGTGCGGCGGCCAGCTCCTCCAGGGTGCACGGACGGCCGTCGGGGCCGGCGACCGGAAGGCGCCAGTTCGGGTACTCCTGCCATGTCCCGGGGAGGTTCTGCGGGCGCCGGTCGCCCACCGCGTCGGGCAGCCAGACGCCCACCATGCGCGCCGGGGTCCGCAGCAGAAAACGGTGGACCGCCTTGACGGCCGCTTCCTCGTCGCCCGCCCCTTCGGGCAGCAGGCCGCGCCGCACCAACTCCCGCAGCCACTCGGTGCGTTCGTAACGGGCGCGGGAGCGCTCCCGCTCCGGCGGTCCGGTGAGCAGCCCGAGCCGTTCGCGCAGGGCGACGTCCTCGCCGGTCAGCCGGGCCGCGGTGGGCGGCAGATCGTGGGTGGTGACGGTGGCCAGACAGGCGCTGCGCCACTCCTCGGGCGCCAGGATGCGGGCCACGGGGGCGGGGGGCGGGGCGGGCTTCGGCGCGGGTTCCAGGGTGGCGCTCCCGGCGGGCTCCGGGGCGGCGCTCCCGGCGGACTGCGGGGCGGGCCCGGGCTCGCCCTCCCGCCCCCCGCTCACGCCTTCCCCGCTCACGCCTTCCCCGCACGCGCCCTCCCCGCTCACGTCCTCCCCGTTCGGGCCCTCCCCGTTCGCGCTCTCCCCGCCCCCGTAATCCCGCTCGAACCACAGCACCGACGTCCCCAGGACGCCCCGTTCGGCGAGCGCCGCGCGGACGCCGGGACCGACCGTGCCCAGGTCCTCGCCGATCACCGCGGCGCCGGCCCGGTGCGCCTCCAGGGCCAGCACCGAGAGCATCGCCTCACCGTCGTAGCGGACATAGGCGCCGTCCGTCGGCGGCCGGCCCTCGGGGACCCACCACAGCCGGAACAGCCCCATCACATGGTCGATGCGCAGCGCCCCGGCGTGCCGCAGCATGCCGCGCAGCAGCTCGCGGTAGGGGGCGAAGCCCGCGGCGGCCAGCGCGTCCGGGCGCCAGGGCGGCAGGCCCCAGTCCTGGCCGCGGGAGTTGAAGGCGTCCGGCGGCGCCCCGACGGACATCCCGGCGGCGAAGGCGTCCTGCTGCGCCCAGGTGTCGGCACCGGAGGGGTGGACACCGACGGCGAGGTCGTGCACCAGCCCGATGCCCATCCCGGCCTCCCGCGCGGTCCGTTGCGCGGCGGCCAGTTGCTGGTCGGTGAGCCAGACGAGCCGGCTGTGGAAGTCGATCCGGTCCAGTAACCGCGGCCGCAGCCGGGCGGTGCCCGGGGAGCGCGGATCACTCAGCCCGTCGGGCCAGCCGCGCCAGTGAGGGCCGTGCCGCTCGGCGATCGCGCACCAGGTGGCGTGGTCCTCCAGCGCCTCGCCCTGCTCGGCGAGGAAGTCGCAGTACGCGGCCCGCCGGCCCGGGGTGAGCGGGACCGCGCACATCAGCTCCAGGGCCTCGCGCTTGAGCGCCCACACCGCGTCCCGGTCGATCAGCGCGCCCCCTTCGAGCACCCCGGTCCGCAGCGCACGGGCCTGCGCGCTGAGCTCGTCGGCCCGTAAGCGGGCGGCACCGGTGAGCCGGGCGTACTCCGGGATGTCCTCGATCCGCAGATGGACCGGGTCGGGGAAGCGGCGCGAGGAGGGGCGGTAGGGCGAGGGGTCGGTGGGCGGGCCGGGGACGGCCGCATGCAGCGGGTTGAGCTGGAGGAAGCCGGTGCCCAGCGCGCGCCCCGACCAGGCGGCGAGGTCGGCGAGGTCCCCCAGGTCGCCCATGCCCCAGGACTGCCGGGACAGGAGAGAGTAGAGCTGCACCAGGAAGCCGTGACTGCGGCCCGGCGGAGCGGGCACCCGGTCGGGCGCGACGATCAGCCGGGCGCGGGCGCTGCGGCCGTCGGGGGCCCGGGCGTGCAGCACATGGACGCCCAGGGGCAGCCGGGCGAGGGCCGCCGGACCGGACGCCGCCGGGTCCTGTGCGGCCGCCCCGCTCTCGGTCTCGACCCGCAGGACGGTGCCTTCGGGGAGACGGGCGAGGTCGGGCGGCCGGCCGGGGCGGGCGACGACGGTACGGGGAAGCAGGGCGCGACGCGCGCCGTCCTCATACGCGGCCAGGGCGCTGCGGACGGCTTGCGGGGTCGAGGCATCGACCCCCAGTGCGGCGAGCACGGCGACGACGGTGTCGCCGGTGACCTGGACGCTCCTGCCCGGCGAGGGCTCGTAGGACGTGGCGATGCCGTGCAGCCGGGCGAGCCGCGCGCGGCCCATGGGTCCTCAGACCTCCATGGACTCCGTGCCGTGGCCGGCGGCCGTCGGCTCGCTGGTCAGCGGCAGCTCGGCGGAGATCGGGACCTCGCTGGTCAGCGGGGCGGCGTCGGCGAGCGGGGGCTCGCTGGTCAGGGGCGGCTCTACGAAGCTGAAGGATCCGGAGCCGTCCAGGCCGGAATCGGGGTCGGACACCCCGTCGAAAATGTCGGACTCCATCGTCGCACCTCCCGGTTTGGAGGACAGAGCGTCGAGGAGCAGCTGAGCGGATGCGGCCACGAGGGCCTCCCGTTCATCGGTAATGGGACACGTTGGCCCTACCCACTCGACACGTTCGCAGACGTACCTGCTCACGAAACGTGACTCACGTCACATTATGCCTTACGCAGGCGATTTCACTGTGCCGGGCCCCGGGGGGCGCAGAGAACGCCGGGGAACCGGGCTCCGGGACGGAAGTTCTGCGGGCCGGCGAGCCCCCGGATTCCGCCCGCGGCACCGGCCGGAACCCGTCCCCCGGCAGGCCCCTCCGGGCCCCGCCCTCGCCCGGTTGACACCCGAACCGCCACAATGGTGGGCTCACGGCCGGAGGTCTGTCCGAACGGGCATCGGCGGGGATAAACGGGGCGCCGGTGCAGACCGGCGAGTGATGGACGGGGATGAGGAGCAGCCGTGCGAGGCCGGGGCGTATGGAGCGTCGGAAGTATCGGTAGGAGCGGCAGGGGGAACGGCGCGGGCGCCCGTGCGCGGGTGGCCGGAACCACCGCACTGGCCGCCGCCGTCATCGGAGGTCTGCTGGGCGGGGTGCCCAGCGCCCAGGCGGCGCCCGCCGACCCCGCCGTCGGCGCCCCCGACCGGCCCGACCGGCCGACCGGCGCCGGGCACGCGCCCGCCGTCTGGCCGCGCCCGCAGTCGATGCAGGAGCTGGGCGCCGCTGTGCCGCTCGGCCGCGAGGCGGTGCTGGTGGCCGCTCCGGACGCCGACCCCTACGCCCTGGACGTGCTGCGCGGCCTGCTGCGGGACGCCGGGGTGCACACCGTCCGGCAGCAGGAGCCCGGCGACCGACTGCCCGCGGCCGGTCCGGTGATCCGGGTCGGCGGCAAGCAGGCCGCGGACGCGCTGCGGGCGCTGCGGGCACCGGCCCGCGGGGATCTGCCGGCCGGCGGCTACCGCCTGGCCGTGGGCCAGGTCGCGGGCCGGGACACCGTCGCCCTGGACGGCGTCGGCTCCGACGGCCTCTTCCACGCCGCGCAAACCCTGCGGCAGCTGGTCACCGACGGGGACGGCCGGCGGCAGCTGGCCTCGGTGGCCGTACGCGACTGGCCCGGCACGGCGGTGCGCGGCACCACCGAGGGCTTCTTCGGGCAGCCCTGGAGCCAGGCCCAGCGGCTCGCCCAGCTGGACTTCATGGGCCGCACCAAGCAGAACCGCTATCTGTACGCGCCGGGCGACGATCCGTACCGCCAGGCCCGGTGGCGCGACCCCTACCCGGCGGAGCAGCGCGCCGGCTTCCGGGCGCTGGCCGAGCGGGCCCGGGCCAATCACGTCACGCTGGGCTGGGCCGTCGCCCCCGGCCAGTCGATGTGCCTGTCGTCCGAGGAGGACAGGCGGGCGCTGCGGCGCAAGGTGGACGCCATGTGGGCGCTGGGCGTGCGCTCCTTCCAGCTGCAGTTCCAGGACGTCAGTTACAGCGAATGGCACTGCGACGCCGACGCGGACACCTTCGGCACCGGCCCCCGGGCCGCGGCGAAGGCACAGGCCACGGTCGCCAACGCGCTCGCCGCGCATCTGGCGCAGCGGCACCCGCAGGCCGGGGCGCTCTCCCTGATGCCGACCGAGTACTACCAGGACGGCTCGACGGCGTACCGCCGGGCGCTGTCCGACGCGCTCGGCGACCGGGTCGAGGTGGCCTGGACCGGTGTGGGCGTGGTCCCGCGGACCATCACCGGCGGCGAGCTGTCCGCCGCCCGCCAGGTGTTCGGCCACCCGCTGGTGACCATGGACAACTACCCGGTCAACGACTACGCCCAGGACCGGATCTTCCTCGGGCCCTACCGGGGCCGGGAGCCCGCCGTCGCCACCGGCTCCACGGCGCTGCTGGCCAACGCCATGCAGCAGCCGCTCGCCTCGCGCATCCCGCTGTTCACGGCCGCCGACTACGCGTGGAATCCGCGCGACTACCACCCGGACCGGTCGTGGAAAGCGGCCGTCGACGATCTTGCGGGCAGTGATGCACGGTCCCGTGCCGCGCTGCGTGCGCTGGCCGGCAACGCCTCCTCCTCGCTGCTGGACCGGACCGAGTCGGGGTATCTGCAGCCCCTGATCGACCGCTTCTGGAAGGCCCGCGAGGTGGCGGTCAACCACGGCCGGCCGGGCCGGGACCCGGATCTCGCCAAGGCCGCCAGGGCGCTGCGGGCTGCCTTCACCACCATGAGCACCGCGCCCCGGGACCTGCGCTCCGACCTGGCCGCGGAGGTCCGTCCGTGGGCCGAGCAGCTGGCCCGCTACGGCAGGGCCGGCGCCGAGGCCGTCGACACGCTCATGGCACAGGCCCATGACGACGGCGACGCCGCCTGGTCGGCCCAGCGCACGGTGCAGCGGCTGCGCAAGGAGTGCGCGCACAGCCCGGCGACGGTCGGCAAGGGGGTGCTGGCCCCGTTCCTGGAGCGCGCGATGACCGAGGCCGACGCCTGGACCGGCGCCCGCCGCACCGCCCCCGGGCCCGACGACGGCGCGGGCGAGGCCGAGGGCGAGGGCCGGACGTCCCTGACCGTCCCCTTCGAGCGGACCCGCCCGCTCGCCGCGGTGACCGCGCTGACCGACCCGGGCCCGTCCGCGGGCGCCGTCTCCATGGAGGCGCATGTCCCCGGCGAGGGCTGGCGCCGCCTCGGCCGGCTCTCCGCCACCGGCTGGACCGAGTCGAAAACACCCCGGCTGCGTGCCGACGCGGTACGGCTGACCTGGGCGAAGAGCGCGAAGGCCCCGTCCGTGCACGCCTTCACCCCCTGGTTCGACGACACCCCGGCGGCCGGGCTCGAACTGTCCCGCAAGGAGTCGGACGCCCAGACCGGCGGCAGCGCGACGGTGGATGCCCTGATCTACTCCCGCCGACCCGGCGATGTCCGCGGGAAGCTGGCGGTCAAGGCGCCCAAGGGCTTCACCGTGCACGCCCCCGAGAAGGTCACCGCACCCCGTGGCGGCACGGCCACGGTCCGCATCACCGTCGACATCCCCGAGAACGCCCGCTCGGGGACGTATGAGATCCCGGTGGAGTTCGGCGGCGCGGAGCGGACGCTGACGGTGCGCTCGTATCCGCGCACCGGCGGCAAGGACCTGGCGCGCGGCACCGTCGCCACCTCCTCCGGGGACGAGACCGCCGATTTCCCGGCCTCGGCGGCCACCGACGGCAACCCCGCAACCCGCTGGTCCTCCGCCCCGGAGGACGGCGCCTGGCTGCAGTTCGCGCTGGCCCACCCGACCCGCCTCGGCCGGCTCGTCCTGAACTGGCAGGACGCCTACGCCGCCCGCTACCGCATCCAGGTCTCACCGGACGGCCGCAGCTGGCGCACGGCGGCCACCGTCCGGGACGGCAAGGGCGGCCGCGAGTCCCTCCGGATGGACGCCGCGAACGCCCGGTTCGTCCGCATCCAGGGCGACAAGCGGGCCACCCGCTTCGGCTACTCGCTGTGGTCGGTGGAGGCGTATGCGGTCACGAAGCACGACACTCGGTGAACGGGGCCCGGCGAACGGGGCCCGGTGAACGGTGCGTGGTGACTGCTGAACGGTGAGGGTGCGGTGGGTGCGGCGGGCGGCCGTCGTGGACGCCGCGGGATCCTCGTCGCCGCGGCCGGCGGCCACGGGGCGAGAATCCGGCGGCGTCCGCCCCGGCCGGAAGCGGGCCGCACGACAGGTGCGGGACGTGCGACACCACCGTCGTAACGCAGAAATCCGGACCTACGCCGATACGGCGTCGATCCGGGCCAGGGCGTCATCCGCGCCGTACGGCTGCAAGTACGGCAGCCAGCGCGGGTCGCGATGGCCCGTGCCGATGATCCGCCACGCCAGCCCTGACGGCGGGGCGGGCTGGTGCCGCAGCCGCCAGCCGATCTCGGCGACATGGCGGTCGGCCTTGACGTGGTTGCAGCGCCGGCACGCGGCGACGACGTTTTCCCAGGTGTGCTGACCTCCGCGGCTGCGCGGGATGACGTGGTCGACGCTGGTTGCGACGCCACCGCAGTACATACAGCGCCCGCCGTCACGCGCGAACAGCGCCCGGCGGGTCAGGGGAACGGGGCCGCGAAAGGGCACCCGCACAAACCGCTTCAAGCGGACCACACTCGGAGCGGGTATGACATGGGTCGCACTGTGCATCAGGGCGCCGGACTCCTCGAGGCTGACAGCCTTCTCATTGAGGACGAGGATGAGCGCGCGGCGGAGCGGTACGACGCCGAGCGGCTCGTACGACGCATTGAGGACCAGGACATGCGGCACGGGTGCCTCCTTGTACGCCGGCGGCGCGTGGCTCGCGCCGGGACGATCTCCCCACAGTGTCCCCCGGTGCCTGGTGGGAGCGCCACCATGACCGAGTAACGGGTCGGAGGTGTTTTCCACCACACACCGGCACGTCCGGCCGGATCCGGTTCATTCCGGCCCTCCGCACAACTATCCGACTCGAACAAGGGCGCGGACCGTTCCTGTTGCCCCGTTAGTGTGGTTGGTCTGCCCGGTTCACGGTGTCCCACCGGGGCCCGGGTCTGCTGTCCCACACGGAAGGTTCGACTGTGTTCTGGTCCGCTTCGCCGGCCGCTGCCGCGCACCTGAGCGCCGCCACGCCCGGCCCATCCGGCCCGACGTCGCTCGACGACGCCACGGACAAGGCCACCAATGCCGCCGGCTGGGTGCAGGAGAACTGGGGGACGTGGCTCACGTCCGGCCTGCAGATCTTGCTGATCATCGTGATCGCGGTGGTGCTGCGGCATGTGATCCGCCGCACGATCACCAAGCTCATCGAGCGGATGAACCGCACCGTGGCCGCCGCCCAGGGCACCGCGCTGGGCGGTCTGCTCGTCAACGCCGAGAGACGCAGGCAGCGCTCCGAGGCCATCGGCTCGGTGCTGCGCAGTGTCGCCTCCTTCGTCATCATGGGCACCGCCGCCCTGACCGTGCTCTCCGTCCTGAAGATCAACCTGGCGCCGCTGCTGGCCAGTGCCGGTGTGGCCGGTGTCGCCATCGGTTTCGGCGCCCGCAACCTCGTCACCGACTTCCTCTCCGGCGTCTTCATGATCCTTGAGGACCAGTACGGCGTCGGCGACGAGATCGACGCGGGGGTGGCCAACGGTACGGTCATCGAGGTCGGCCTGCGGGTCACCAAGCTGCGCGGCCCCAACGGCGCGATCTGGTACATCCGCAACGGCGAGGTCAAGCGGATCGGCAACCTCAGCCAGGGCTGGGCCACCGCCGCCGTCGATGTGGTGATCGCCGCCGACCAGGACCTGGAGCGCGCCCGCGAGACCATCACCGGCGCCGGCGAGGAGATGTCCAAGGCCGAGCCCTGGAACGAGCAGCTGTGGGAGCCGGTGGAGGTCCTGGGCCTGAGCGAGGTCCACCTGGACACGGTCACCATCAGCGTCTCGGCCAAGACCATGCCCGGCAAGGCCCCCGGCGTGGAGCGCGAACTGCGCTGGCGCATCAAGCGCGCCCTGGACGCCGCCGGCGTCCACCTGGCCCCGCGCCCGGCCCCCGAGGACGAGGACGAGGAGGCCGCCGACTCCTCGGCCGGCATGGGCGCCCCCTCGGCCCTCAACAACCCGCTCTCCCCGCAGTCCCTGGCGACGAATCCGATCGCCTCGCCGTCGAAGATGGGGAAGTGAAGGGGAGTAAGAAGTAGGGGGAAGTAAACCGGCCCTCCGGGCCTGACGGCCGGGCTGTCGGGGGAGGGGCGCGCCGCGTGGGTGCGCCCCTTCTGCGTTGCGCCGGCCCTGAGCCCGACCGGAGGCGTGCCCGGTCCGCGGCTGCGCCGCTCAGACAGGCCGCAGATTCCCGCTGATCCAGTTACTGAAGAACTCACCTTTCGTCAGCGCCGAGGCCATACGCTCCGGTGTGATGGCAGCAATAGAATGCGCCGTCCTCGGCCACGAGGAAGATCGCACCGTCGGGAAGGTCGTATCCGATCCGGAACAGGCGCTTTTGCAGCTCGCGGGACAGCTCCGCGATCTCGCGGAAATCGCCGTCGCAACCGCCGGTCGGATTGGTGATCAGCAGGCTCGTGGGGTCACTTGGGTGTACCAGCCTGAGCAGCCCGTAGGAAGCGATGAACCGTTCGGCGACACCGAACGAGGCCATCGGAAATCCTTCCGCTTCCGACTCCGCCACTGCTTCCGCAAGGAATGCGCGAGCCTTCTCCCCGATATCTCCGTTACCTCTCTTTCCGCTGTTACCTCTGTCCGGACTCCAGCCATTTCCGGAGAGCCACTGCTGGATCTCGCCGCGTGACATTTCCACAAGCCCGGGAGCTTACGCCCAGGGCGCGGCGACCGGGGGGGCGGAGGGGACGACGGGCGGCGGGCGGTAGGCGGCGGGCAGCGGGCGGCGAAGCCGGCCCGCCCGCACCGTTGACGCCGCCTCGGCCCGCCGCTTAGCTTCCTGTGGGAACAATTGGAAGGTTTCTTAACAGATGCTCGGCGAGCGTTCCTGCGCCGCCGGAAAACGGGGGACCGCTCTCATGGCCGGTGGGCACAGCGCGCAACGGGCACAGAGAACGCCCGGAACGCAGAAAACACCCGGGACGCCGCGGGTGTTGCGGGCCATGAACGACCGGGCCGCGCTCGATCTGCTGGTGTCGCGGGGCCCGTTGACCCGTACGCAGATCGGGGAGCTGACCGGGCTGTCGAAGCCCACCGCCTCGCAGTTGCTGGCACGGCTGGAGGCCGCGGGGCTGGTGCGGACGACCGGGAATGTGACCGGGCGGCCGGGGCCCGGTGCGCAGCTCTACGCGATCGCCCCGGCGGCGGCCCATGTTGCCGCGCTGGCCGTCGATCAGCTGGGGATCACCGCCGCGGTCGCCGACATCACCGGGCAGGTGCTCGGGGAGGAACGGGTGGACGCCGGCATCGTCACCAGCACCGATACCGGCACCGCCGCCGTTGCCGAGGATGCGCCGCACCGGACCGCGCAGCTGGTCGCGCGGGCCGTCGACGGGGCGCTGGCCCGGGCCGGGCTGGAGCGCGGGCAGCTGCACGGGGCGGTGATCGGCACACCCGGTGCGCTGGACCCGCGGACCGGGCGGCTGCGCTATGCGCCGCATCTGCCGGGGTGGCACTCGCGGGCGCTGCAGGACGAACTGGCCGAGGTGCTGGGTACGCCGGTCACCATCGAGAACGATGTGAACCTGGCGGCGGTCGCCGAGCAGTACGACGGGGCCGCACAGGACGTCGACGACTTCGTGCTGGTGTGGGCGGACGAGGGGGTGGGCGCCGCCCTCGTGCTGGGCGGCCGGCTGCTGCGCGGGGCCACCGGCGGCGCGGGCGAGATCGGCTATCTGCCGCTGCCCGGCGCCCCGTTGTCCCGGGGCGGTGACCGCGGCGCCGGGCAGGCGGAGGCCGGCGGCGGCTTCCAGAGCCTGGTCGGTTCGCCGGGCGTGCTCCAACTCGCCCGGGAGTACGGGGCGCCGGACGTCCGTACCGTCGAGGCGGCGATGGCGCACGACGGGGTCCGGGCCGAGATCGCGCGGCGGCTGGCGACCGGGATCGCGGCCGTGGTCGCGGTCGTCGACCCGCGGCTGGTGGTGCTCTCCGGCGAGGTCGCCCGGGCCGGCGGGGAGGCGCTGCGCGCCCTGGTCGAGGAGGAGTTCACCGGGCTCCCGCTGCCCCGCCCCGCCCTGCGCCTGAGCTGTGTCGACGGCCCCGCGATCCTCACCGGCGCACTGCGGACGGCGCTCGCGAAGGCACGCGATGCGGTGTTCCACACCGGCTGAGTGCCGGGCTCCGGCCCGCGGATCCACGCCGCGCGGAACGTCACCGTCCTCTTCTTCGCACAGATCCTTCGCACAGATCCTCCGCACGGATTCTCCGCACGGATTCTCCGCACAGAAGGCCTTCGTCGAAGGCGTCACGCTCACCGGAGTGAAGGGCTGGTCCGTATGCCGTCTCCCCAGGGACGCACCCCGCACGCCCGTATCAAGCTCGCCGTGGTCGGCGGCGGCTCCACCTACACCCCCGAACTCATCGACGGTTTCGCGCGCCTGCGCGAGGTGCTGCCGCTGGAGGAGCTGGTCCTCGTCGACCCGGCAGCGGACCGGCTGGAGCTGGTGGGCGGCCTGGCCCGGCGGATCTTCGCCAGGCAGGGCCACCCGGGCCGGATCTCCTGTACCGACGACCTGGACGCCGCTGCCGACGGCGCGGACGCGGTGCTGCTGCAACTGCGGGTCGGCGGCCAGGCCGCCCGCCACCAGGACGAGACCTGGCCGCTGGAGTGCGGCTGCGTCGGCCAGGAGACCACCGGGGCAGGCGGCCTCGCCAAGGCGCTGCGCACGGTCCCCGTCATCCTGGACATCGCCGAGCGGGTGCGCCGCCGCAACCCCCGTGCCTGGATCATCGACTTCACCAACCCCGTCGGCATCGTCACCCGGGCGCTGCTCACCCACGGCTACAAAGCCGTGGGGCTGTGCAATGTCGCCATCGGTTTCCAGCGCCGGTTCGCCGCGCTGCTGGGCGTCTCCCCCGGCGGGGTCGAGCTGGAGCACGTCGGCCTCAACCACCTCACCTGGGAGCGGGCGGTACGCGTTGCGGGCGAGGACGTCCTCCCCCGGCTGCTGGCGGACCACGGCGACGCGCTGGCCGAGCATCTGCGCCTGCCCCGCTCGCTGCTCGACCGCCTCGGCGTCGTCCCCTCCTCCTACCTGCGCTACTACTACCGGCACGACGCGGTGGTACGGGAGTTGCGCGGCGCTCCGTCCCGCGCGGCGGAGGTCGCCGCCCTGGAGCAAAAGCTCCTCGGCATGTACGGCGACCCGGCACTCGACGAGAAGCCGGAGCTGCTGGCGCGGCGCGGCGGCGCCTTCTACTCGGAGGCCGCGGTGGCCCTGACCGCCTCCCTCCTGCGGCACACCGGCGACACCCAGGTCGTCAACGCCCTCAACCACGGCACCCTGCCGTTCCTGCCCGACGACGCGGTGATCGAGGTGCCCGCGACCGTGGACTCGACCGGCGCCACGCCCCTCCCGGTGCGCCCCCTGGAGCCGCTGTACGCCGGGCTGGTCGCGCACGTCAGCGCCTACGAACACCTCGCCCTCGAGGCCGCGTTGCGGGGCAGGGGCGGCCGGACATCCGACCGGGCGGGCGGGCGCAACGCCGTCTTCTCCGCGCTCCTCGCCCACCCCCTCATCGGCCGGGCCGACCACGCGGACCGGCTCACCGACGCGCTGATCGCGCACAACCGGGAGCATCTCCCGTGGGCCTGACCGGTACGGCGCTCGCCATCGACGCGGGCAACAGCAAGACCGACGTGGCGCTGGTGGACACCGACGGCAGGCTGCTCGGCACGGCACGCGGCGGTGGCTTCCGGCCGCCGGCGGTGGGGACCGGCCCGGCGGTCGACGTCCTGGCGCCGCTGGTGCGGTCGGTCCTGGCGCAGGCCCGCGCCGCGGGTCCCGTCGGGCACCTCTCCGCGTTCCTGGCAGGCGCCGACCTCCCCGTCGAGGAGGAGCGCCTGGCCGCCGAGATCGCGGGCCGGGGGTGGGCACGCACGGTGAGCGTCCGCAACGACACCTTCGCGCTGCTGCGGGCCGGGCTGCCGGACGACGGGGAGCGGGTGGGCGTCGCCGTGGTGTGCGGGGCGGGCATCAACTGCGCGGGGGCCGGCCGGGACGGTGCCACCGCGCGCTTCCCGGCCCTCGGCCGGCTCTCCGGTGACTGGGGCGGCGGGGCGTTCCTCGCCGAAGAGGCCGTGTGGTGCGCGGCCCGGGCCGAGGACGGCCGCGGCGCCCCGACCCGGCTGGCCGACGCCCTGCCCGCGCACTTCGGCCTGGCCGGCATGCCGGAACTGATCGAGGCCTTTCATCTGGGGGCCCTCCCCGGCCACCGCCGCCATGAGCTGGCGCCGCTGCTCTTCTCCGTGGCGGAGGCCGGTGACCCGGTCGCCCGGGGCCTCGTGGCCCGCCAGGCGGAGGAGATCGCGCTGCTGGCCACCGTCGCCCTGAAGCGCCTCGGCCTCCTCGGGGAAGGGGTCCCCGTGGTGCTGGGCGGCGGCGTCCTGGCCGCCCGTCACCCGCTCCTGCACGACCGGGTCACCCGGCTCCTCGCGGAACGTGCCCCCGGGGCGGTGCCCCATGTGGTGACCGCCCCGCCGGTGTTGGGGGCCGCCCTGGACACCTTGGACCGGGCGGGGGCGGGGGCGGACGCGTACGGACGGTTGCGGGCGGCTCGGTGGGCGGAGCGGCAGCCGCCCGGCCCTCAGCAGCCCGCCCCTCAGTCCCCCGCCGGAAGCGCCAAGTCCCGTACGTGACCGGCGAGGAGCAGGACCGCGGCGTCCACGGCGGCCCGGGGGTCCCGGTCGCGGATGGCGTCGGTGAGGCGGGAGTGCGGGTCGTCGGGAGCCGCGGTGGCGGTGTCCAGGCAGGCGGCGCGGCGCAGTTCCTCGCGCAGGGCGGCGCTCAGCGAGCGGTAGATGTCGGCGAGGACGGGGTTGTCGCTCGCCTCGGCCACCAGGACGTGGAACTCGGCGTCGGCGGCGGTGAAGGCCTCGCTGTCCTGGGCGTCGAGAGCGGCCCTGCGGCGGGCCAGCGCGGCTTCGATGCCGGCGAGCTGGCGGTCCGTACGGTGCTTGGCCGCCTGGCGGGCGGCGACCACGTCGAGGCCCTGGCGGACCTGGGTGACATGGCTGAGCTCGGCGCGTTCGAGGCGGCGGCGGAGGGCGAGGGCGCTGTCGTCGTCGGAGAGCACGAAGGTGCCGTCGCCCTGCCGGGGCTCCAGGAGGCCGGCGTGCACCAGGGACCGTACGGCTTCGCGGACCGAGGCGCGGCTGACCCCGAGGGTTTCGGACAGGGCGCTCTCGGGCGGGATGCGGCTGCCCACCGGCCAGGTGCCGTTCACGATCTGGGCGCGGATCTCGTCGGTCGCGGTCTCCACCAGCGACACCCTGCCCTTGCGGACCGACTGCACGGGATCACTCCCCCTTCGGCGCGGTGTCCGGGCCCCGGTGTCACCTGATGTCTGATGATTCTCCGCCCACTGTAGTGCCGGTCCCGGCGGCACGGCGGGCCCCGCCGGAACGCGGCCCGGACACGGCCCGGACGTGGCCAGGACAAGGCCCGGACGCGGTCCTCGAACAAGATCTCCGAACAAGATCGGGGCAATCGCGGTGTGTGTGTCAGTGGCTGCGGACATACTGCTGCCCATGCACCGGTTCTTCTCGTGAGCGCTCCCGGGCGCCGTGCACGGGGTCCGGTCCCGACGTCAGCGCCCAGGGGGAGGTTCCGTGTCGAGCACCAGCGCGCCGGCCTGCGACGGGTCACCGCCCACCGCGGGGCGCAGAACGGCCTGGGCCGAGGGGCTGGACGAGCTGCGGGCCGCGGCGACGACGGAGCCGGGCCGGCTGCGGGTGATCGGTGCGGTACTTGCCCTGCTGGTGGTGCTGTTCGGCGCGGTCACGGCCTGGCAGGCCGCGGACCGGGCGGCGGCCGCCGACGACGTGGTGGAGCGCAGCCAGCCGCTGTCCGCGGACGCCGCGAGCATCTACCGCTCGCTGGCCGATGCCGATACGACGGCCGCGGCCGGTTTCCTGGCCGGCGCCAAGGAGACCAGGGCGACCCGCGACCGGTATGCCGCCGATATCTCCACGGCGTCCGCGCTGCTGGTCAAGGCGGCCGCCAACAGCAGCGGTCCGTCCGGCGCCGGCGCGCAGATCGCGAAGCTCAACAGCGGGCTGCCGCGCTATACGGGGCTGGTGGAGACGGCGCGGGCGAACAACCGGCAGGGGCTGCCGCTGGGCGGCGCCTATCTGCGGTACGCCAATGAGCAGATGCGCACCGAACTCCTCCCTGCCGCACGGGCGTTGTACGACGCGCAGACGGACCGGCTGACGGCGGACTACGGCGCGGCCGGCGCCCGGCCGTGGTACGCGGTGGCGGCGGGGGTGGTGGCGCTCGCCGCGCTGGGGTGGGCGCAGCGCCGGCACTACCGGCGCACCAACCGGGTGTTCAACAGGGGCCTGCTGGCAGCGACGGCGGCGTCCGTGGTGGTGCTGGTGTGGCTGGTGGCGGGGCATAGCGTGGCGCGTACGGGGCTGACCGGTTCGTACGAGCACGGCGCCCGGTCGCTGCGGGTGCTCAACGAGGCGCGGATCGATGCGCTGCAGGCGCGCGCGGACGAGAACCTGACGCTGGTGGCGCGCGGCGCGGTACTGACGCACGGCCAGGAAGATTTCTACGAGGCCGGTTTCCGCTCCCGGATGGCGTACCTGGCGGGCGGGGGCGGCCCGGGGGCCGCGTCGGCGAAGAGCAGACTGGGAGCCGCACTGGCACTGGCCGACGACGAGGCGGGGCGGCGTCCGGTGCGCGCGGCGCTGACCGGCGTGCGGCAGTGGCAGGCGCGGCACGGCAAGGCGCGGACGGCGGACGAGAAGGGCGATTACCCGCAGGCGCTGGCCAAGGTGATCGGCCCGGACGGGTCCACCGGGGAGTCCTTCGACCGGGTGGCCGCCGGGCTGCAGCAGGCGCTGGTGCACGAGCAGGCGGAGTTCCGGTCGGCGGCGGACGCCGGGCGCAGGGCGCTGGACGGGCTTCCGGTGGGGGCCGGGCTGCTGGCGGCGTCGGCGGCGGTGGGCGCGGTGCTGGGAATCGGCCGCAGACTGGCGGAGTACCGGTGAGGAGGCCAGGTGAGAGGGGCATGCGGGTGCACGCGCGAGACCTGGTGAATCTGCGTGCCGTCCTTGCGCCGGTCGCGTCCGGGATGGGCGTGATGGCTATGGTCGCCGCCGTGCTGGTGCCGGCGCTGGGCGGCGACGCCGGGCATCCCCGGCACGGCCCCGGCCACGTCTCCTCGTCCGCGGCGGCACACCGGGCGTACGGCCCGGGGGCGGCGCCGGCCACACCTGCCGCCGCGCCGTGCACGGCGCGCAACGCCGCGGAGAGCCTGCGCCCTTCGCCGGACGACGGTGCGGCGGTGCGGCGGATCAAGGCGCGGGGTCAGCTGGTCGTCGGGGTGGACCAGAACACCTACCGGTGGGGGTACCGCAATCCCTCCACCGGCACGCTGGAGGGTTTCGACATCGATCTGGCGTGGGCGATCGCCGAGGACATCCTGGGCCCGCATCCCCCTGTGGTCTTCAAGACGGTGCCGACCAACCAGCGGATCCCGGCGCTGCAGAAGCGTGCGGTGGACATGGTGGTGCGGACGATGACGATCAACTGTGCCCGCAAGCGACAGGTGGCGTTCTCGACCTCGTACTTCCAGGCGGGGCAGCAGGTGCTGGCCCCGATCGACTCGACGATCAAGGCCTTCGACGATTCGCTGCGGGGCCGGCGGGTGTGCACGGCGGCGGGTTCGACGGGGGAGACGGCGCTGCGGGCGCGGCCGCACGGCGCGCAGGTGCTGACGGTGCCCAGCCAACTCGACTGTCTGGTGCGGCTGCAGCTGGGCCAGGCGGATGCGGTGGTCACGGACAGCGCGCTGGCGGCGGCGCAGGCGGCGCAGGACCCGAGGGTGGAGCTGAAGGGCGCGCCGTTCACGGACGAGTCGTACGGCGTGGCGATGAACAAGGACGACCCGGATCTGGTGCGGCGGGTGAACAAGGTCCTGGACGACTACCGGGGCGGCGGCGAGCACAGCGCCTGGATGCGGGCGTACCGCAAGTGGCTGAAGGCCGATCTGCCGGGCATATCGGGACCGCCCGCGCCGGAGTACGGCGACTGATCGCTCCAAGGAGCGGAGTAGTGCCACTGATCGCCCCGGGAGGGCCGGATGCCGTCACTATGGAAGAGGTCGTGGGAGGAGCAGACCGCAGCGGCCGCCCGGCCGCGGCAAACGCCGTGCACCGTACGTGTATTGGAGAGGTGATCGATGGGGGTCCCCAGGCCCTTCCCCGGTTCGCCGGGGGAGCCCGATGCCCCGGTGCCGGGCCAGGAGGAGGTGGACCGCGCGCTGGCGCGGCTCGGTGCCGAGTACGAGGCGATCGAGACGTCGCTGCTCGCGTTGCAGGATCACGCGGGCCGCCGGCTGCTGGAGGGCGCCGGTCTGGCCGGCACCACCAAGGAGCGCTGGGCCGCGGCGGAGCGGTCCATCACGGTCCTGTGGACGCTGTTCGACGCGTATACGGCGGCGCTGGAGCAGGCGCGTGAGCTGCGGGCCCGGCGGCGCCGGCCGTCCCCGGAGGACCTGGCGGAGCTGACCGGGCTGCTGTTCGGCGACGGGGTGACGGTGCCGGCTGCGGCCGCGTCCGGCGGCGGCGGGCCGGACGGCCCGGCCCTCACGGGTGAACGGTTCGGTCTGGAGGAGCTGGTCGAGCGGGTGAACGGGCTGTACGCGCAGTCGCTGGACGTCATCGTCGCCGCCGATGCGGTCTGGTCGGCGCTGCCGGCCCGGATAGACCTGCTGTCGGCCGAGTTGCAGCGGACGCGTTCGCTGGCGCATTCGGTGGGCGTGCGCCCCGGTGAGCATCCGGCCGGCGACGACCTGGAGCGGATCACGGACGAGCTGCTGCGGCTGCGGGAGCGGGTGATCGCGGATCCGCTGGCGTTCTGGGTGTCGTCGTCGACGGGGAGTTCGGCGCCGGGCGGCGGCCGCCCGGACACCACGCGCTACGACCGTGCGGCCCGTGCGCTGGAGGACATCCGGCGTGAGGTGGCGGCGGTGCTGGATGTGCGGCAGGACGCGGAGCGGCGGCTGATGCAGCTGCGGGACGTGCTGTCGCGGGCGGACCGCACGCTGACCGAGGCGCGGCAGGCCCGCGGCGAGGTGCTGGCGAAGATCGCCGCGTCGGAGGTGCCGGCGGTCAGCGGCCCGTCGACGGCGCTGCACGAACAGCTGGCCGCGGCCGCCGACTACCGAAGACGGTCGCAGTGGCACCGGCTCTCGCCGCTGCTGGACAGTCTGGAGGAGCGGGCGGAGGACGAACTCCTGCGGGCCCGCGAGTCGCTGACGGCGGTGACCGCGCCGCTGGCGGTACGGGCCGAGCTGCGCGGCCGGCTGGATGCGTACAAGGCGAAGCTGGCACGTCACGGTTTGGCTCAGGATCCGCTGCTGACCGAACGCTACGACCTGGCGCGGCGGATGCTGTGGAGTGGGCCGTGTGATCTGCGGGCAGCCGAGCAGGCGGTGTGGCGCTATCAGCAGGCGGCGGCGGAGGCATTGGCCGTGCAACAGCGGGAGGGCAGGGGGGATTCGTGACGGAGCGGGCCGACGAGCGCTGCCAGCGGCGGGAGTGCGCGGGCAGCTATGAGGATGTCGGCGGCGGCGAGCTGTACTGCGACCTGTGCGGGCTGGCGCCGGTGGTCTCGCCGGACGGCCTGCTGTCCTCGCCGCCCACGGGCCTGACGAGCCGGGCGCTCACGGACGGCACGACGGGCCGCGAGGCGGCGGGGGCGCTGCTGACGGTCCCCTCCCCCGGCCCCGGTTCCGGCCCCGATTCCGGCCCAGGTTCCGGTTCCGGCCCCGGCACCCGCACCGCCCGTTCCTCGCCCTCGCGGCGCTCGGTGCCCGGGCGGCACTCGCGCGCGGTGTCCGGCAGGGGGCCGGAGCGCGGTATGGCAG
The DNA here is from genome assembly GCF_040253635.1 of Streptomyces sp. Edi2. Lineage (NCBI taxonomy): Bacteria > Bacillati > Actinomycetota > Actinomycetes > Kitasatosporales > Streptomycetaceae > Streptomyces > Streptomyces sp. Edi2. The sequence continues at coordinate 2,988,207 of NZ_JBEJGX010000003.1, forward strand.
CGGTGTCGGTGCGCGGTGCGGGCAGCGGCTCCTCGTCCGGGGCGGCGCGGGGACGGCTGGGCGCGGGGCTGGTGACGGTGCCGGAGGTGCCGCGGCCCGATCCGCGTGCGGCGGTGCTGGAGCATCCGGAGGTCCCGGAGCGGAAGCGGTTCTGCAGCCGTACGGACTGCGGTGCGCCGGTGGGCCGGGCGCGCGGTGAGCAGCCGGGCACCACGGAAGGCTTCTGCATCAAGTGCGGCCACCCGTACAGCTTCGTGCCCAAGCTGCGGCCCGGCGACATGGTGCACGGCCAGTACGAGGTCGCGGGCTGTCTGGCGCACGGCGGGCTCGGCTGGATCTATCTGGCGACGGACCATGCGGTCTCCGACCGGTGGGTGGTCCTCAAGGGACTGCTGGACACCGGCGACGAGGAGGCGCTGGCGGTGGCGGTGTCCGAGCGGCGCTTCCTCGCCGAGATCGAGCACGCCAACATCGTGCGGATCTACAACTTCGTGGAACACCTCGACCGGGCGACGGGCAGCCTCGACGGCTACATCGTCATGGAGTACGTCGGCGGCAAGTCGCTCAAGGAGCTCGCCAACGACCGGCGCACGCCCCAGGGCAGGCGCGATCCGCTGCCGGTCGAACAGGCCTGTGCGTACGGCATCGAGGCGCTGGAGGCGCTGGGCCACCTGCACCGCCGCGGCTACCTCTACTGCGACTTCAAGGTCGACAACGCCATCCAGCAGCACGACCGGCTCAAGCTGATCGACATGGGCGCGGTGCGCGGGATGGACGACCACCGCAGCCCGGTCTACGGCACGATCGGCTATCAGGCGCCGGAGATCGCCGCGCTGGGCCCGTCGGTCTCCTCCGACCTCTACACCGTCGCCCGCACCCTCGCGGTCCTCACCTTCGACTTCCAGGGCTATACGAACGTCTTCGCGGACTCCCTGCCCGATCCGGACCACATCGAGGTGTTCCGCGCCTACGAGTCGTTCTACCGGCTGCTGGTGCGCGCCACGGACCCGGACCGGGCGCGCAGATTCGCCTCGGCGGAGGAGATGGCCGAGCAGCTGACGGGCGTACTGCGGGAGGTGGTGGCGCTCCAGACGGGCGAGCCGCGGCCCGCGCTGTCCCCGCTGTTCGGGCCCGAACTCCGGGTGGTCGACACGGAGCTGATGGCGGCGGCGGAGGGCGACAGTTCGCTGCTGGGCGCTCGGGGGGCGCGGGGTCGGGGGGCGGCGCCGGCACGCCCCGCGGCACCAGCATCCGCAGGCCCCGCGCTGCGCCCCCTGGACGTCGCCGGCGCCGCCCTGGCCCTGCCGGTGCCGCGGGTGGATCCGGACGACCCCCACGCCGGGCTGCTGGCGGGGTTGCTGGCCGCCGCGCCCGCCGAACTGCTGGACGCGCTGCGCTCGGCGCCGGCCGACTCCCTGGAGGTCCGGCTGCGTGCGCTGCGCGCCCGTCTGGAGACGGGTGACGGCGCGGCGGCGCAGCGGGCGCTGGAGGAGATGGCGGCGGAGCCCGCCGGGGAGTGGGCCGCCGGGGAGTGGGCCGCCGCGGAGTGGGCCGCGGCGGGGCGTGACGGCGGCGGGCCCGGCACCCGGGGCGCGGACTGGCGGGTGGTGTGGCATCGCGGCCTGGTGTCGCTGACGACCGGTGACCGCGAGGGCGCCGCGCTGGCCTTCGATGCTGTCTACGATGCCTTCCCCGGTGAGCCGGCGCCGAAGCTGGCGCTGGGGATCTGTGCGGAGCTGCTGGACCAGCTGGACAACGCCGTGGAGTACTACCGCCTGGTGTGGGCGACCGACCGCAGTTACGTCAGCGCGGCGTTCGGACTGGCACGGGTACGGCTGGCGGCGGGCGACCGCGCGGGCGCGGTCGGGGCGCTGGAGTCCGTCCCCGAGTCGTCCATCCACTACATCGCGGCACGGATCGCGGCGGTCCGCGCCCGGCTGCGGGGGCGCCCGCCGCGCGATCCGCTGACGGCGGACCTGCGGGCGGCCGCCGAACAGGTCGAGGCGCTTGCGGACTTCGGTCTGGACGCCGAACGAAGGGAACAACTCACCACCGAGGTACTGGGCAGCGCCCTGGACTGGGTACTCTCCGGGGGCCACGGTGCCGGGCCGGACGGTCCGGCGGGCGTGGCCGAGCGGCCGTCGCTGCTCGGCTGCCCGCTGGACGAGCGCGGTCTGCGGTTCGGCCTGGAGCGGTCGTACCGCTTGCTCGCGCGGCTGGCGCAGCGTGGTGAGAAGAGGATCGAACTGGTGGAACGGGCCAACCGCTTCCGCCCCAGGACGTGGGTGTGACATGGGTGTGACTGAGCCGTCCCGGTGCCCGGGCTGCGACGAACCGCTGGCTCCGGGAGACAACTTCTGCGGGCGGTGCGGCGCCGCTCTCCCGGCGCCCGCCGCGACGCCGGCGTACGACGCCCGGCCCGCGCACGGCGTCCCCGCCGCACCTCCCGTGCCGCCCCCGCCACCGGTGCCGCCCGGGGTGCCCGGTCCGGCCGGGCCGCCGCACGCCAATAGTGCGGGTGCGGCCGGGCCGCCGCCTCCTCCGGACCCGCAGGCCCGCCTCCCGTACGGGGACGCGGGCACGGTGCCGGGGCCTGGCCCCGTGCCTGCGCCGGTGCCGGGCAACGCCCCGCCGGTGCCCAGCCATGCGCCCTCGGTGCCTGGCCATGCCCCCTCGGTGGCCGGTCCCGCACCGGTGGCCGGTCCCGCCCCCGTGCCCGGTGCCGCACCGGTGACCGGTGGTCCCGCGTCCGTGGCCGGTGGTCCCGCCCCGGCGGCCGACACGCCGCCGCCCGTGGACCCGCCGGTGGACCCGCCCGCCGCCGCGCCCGTCGACCCGCGCGTGGCCGGAGCGGCAGGCGGCGCCGCCCGCTGTGCCGCCTGCCGTTCCGGCGCCGTGGGGCCGGACGGCTACTGCGAGCACTGCGGGCACGCCCAGCCCCGTGAACGCGACCACATGGAGCGCGAGTTGGCGGGCATCGCGGCGGTCAGCGACCGGGGCCACCGGCACCACCGCAACGAGGACTTCTTCGCGCTCCGCGCCGCCGCGCTCCCCGACGGCACCCCCGCCGTGGTCGCGGTGGTCTGTGACGGCGTCTCCTCGGCGACCCGTCCGGACGAGGCGTCCACGGCGGCGTCCGAGGCCGCCGGCGAGGCGCTGCGAACGTCACTGCCGCAAGGCACCCATCCCCAACAGGCCATGCACGAGGCCATCCTGGCGGCCTCCTCCGCCGTCGACGCGCTGGCCCCCGACCCCGCCTCGGCGCATGACGCACACCGTCAGCAGAACGCCCCGGCCTGCACCTTCGTCGGTGCGGTGGTGGGCGGCGGACTGCTGACCGTCGGCTGGGTCGGCGACAGCCGCGCCTACTGGATCCCCGATGACCGTACGGCGCCGCCCGCCCGGCTCACCGAGGACGACTCCTGGGCCGCCCAGATGGTCGCCAACAACCTGATGTCCGAGGCCGAGGCGAACGCCGACGAGCGGGCGCACGCCATCACCGGCTGGCTCGGGGCGGACGCGTACGAGGTCGAGCCGCACACCGCCACGTTCAAGCCGGACGGGCCCGGTGTCGTCGTGGTGTGCACCGACGGGCTGTGGAACTACGCGGAGTCCGCGGAGCAGATGGCCGCGGTGCTGCCGTACGACGCGCCCAGCAGGCCGCTGGAGAGCGCCCGCACGCTGGTCACCCACGCCCTCGACGGCGGCGGCCACGACAATGTAACGGTGGCAGTGGTGCCGTTCCCCGCCCCCGCGGGGCGGGCAGGATCGGCCTGACCAACTCACCACCGCCCCACCGGCCGCCGGTCCGGATGCCGCTCCGGCGGCCGGTGGGGCGCACCGCACAAGGCGCCCTGTACGAAGCACGGGCGCGCCCTGTGGCAACACGGCGCGCCCCACACACCGCCGAAAACCGGACACACCAGAGCCGGAACAGGCCACATCACGCGCCCTGGACGACCTGCACCACGCGCTCTGCCAGACCGACCCGCACCACGTGCTCTGTACGACCGGCCCGCAGCACATGCTCTGCACGGCGCGCCCCCTGCGTCCTGCACAGCGCGCCCCACGCACCCCCGCACCACGCATGAGGCAGCACGGCCCCGCCTCGGCCCCGATCGACCGGTTACGGCGTCTCAAGGAGCGGAACGGATGGCCAACTTCACCAAGTCCCGCGTGCCGCGCTTCTGTACCGAGGTGTACCAGAACCCCTGCCTGCCCGAAGGCGGGCGCGAGGTGCACGCCATCGTGACGGTCACCGCTACCGGGGGCGGCACGACCGGGGGCCGGCCGGTCCGTGCGGTGGGCACCGGCGGGCCGGACGCCGGCGTGGTGATCATGGTGGACTGCTCCGGGTCGATGGACCATCCCCCGGAGAAGATGCGCGGCGCTCGTGCGGCGACGGCCGCCGCCATCGACACCGTGCGCGACGGCGCCCGCTTCGCGGTGGTGGCCGGAACACACCGGGCCGCCGAGATCTTCCCCGGCGGCGGCCGGCTGGCCGTAGCCGGTGCGGCAACCCGCGCACGGGCGAAGGAGGCCCTGCGGAAGCTGAGCGCGGGCGGCGGTACGGCCATCGGGACCTGGCTGCGGCTGACCGGCCGGCTGCTGTCGGACGCCGAGGTGGGTATCCGGCACGCCGTTCTGCTCACCGACGGCCGCAATGAACACGAGTCATCGCAGGAGCTGCGCGCCGTCCTGGACGCCTGCGCCGGCTCGTTCACCTGCGACGCCCGCGGCGTCGGCACGGACTGGGAGGTCAAGGAGGTCACCGGGATCGCCTCGGCGCTGCTCGGCACCGCCGATATCGTCGCCGACCCGGCGCACCTCACCACCGACTTCACGCAGCTGATGGAGAAGGCGATGGGCAAGGAGATCGCCGATGTCGCCCTGCGGCTGTGGACCCCGCTGGGCGCCGAGACCGTCTTCGTCAGGCAGGTGGCGCCCGCCGTGGCGGAGCTGACCGGTCGGCGCCGGGATGCGGGCCCGCGGTCGGGGGACTATCCGACCGGCTCCTGGGGCGACGAGTCCCGCGACTACCACCTCTGCCTGCGGGTCCCCGCAGCCGCCGTCGGCCAGGAAATGCTCGCCTGCCGCGTCTCGTTGATCATCTCCGCGCCGGACGGCCCTGCCCCGTCCGCCACCCCGCCGCGCCCCCTGGCGCAGGGGCTCGTACGCGCCGTGTGGACGGACGATGTGACCGCTTCCACATCGATCAATCCGCAGGTCGCGCACTACACAGGACAGGCGGAACTGGCATATGTCATCCAGCAGGGCCTGGATGCCCGCAAGTCGGGTGATACCGACGGCGCCATGGCGAAACTGGGCCGTGCGGTGCAGCTGGCAGGCGTCTCGGGCAACGAGGAGACTGCGAAACTGCTTGCGAAGGTGGTGGACGTCGTCGATGCGGCGACCGGTACTGTGCGACTGAAGGCGAAGGTCGCCGAAGCGGACGAGATGACTCTCGAGACGCGCTCGACGAAAACCGTTCGCATGAAGAATTAGCCACGATCAGTACCGAGCAGTTCCACCGCAGCACATCGGTACGGAGGGGGAAGAACCGACATGCCGACCTGCCCGAGCGGCCACCAGTCGGTGGCCGAAGACTGGTGCGAGGTGTGCGGCCAGCGGATGGCGGGCGCTGTGCCCCCGTCGCCCTCCTTGCCTGCAGGATTCCTGAACACGCCGCCCGGCCCGCCGCCCGGACAGCCCGGCCCGCCCCCTGGACAGCCCGGCCCGCCCCCCGGCCAGCCCGGCCCGCCGCCCGGCGGCCCCGGCCCCGGCTTCGGCGGCCCCGGCGCACCGGACGGCCAGGGCGGCCAGGACAGCCAGGGCGGCTACGGCTTCCCGCCCCCGGCACCCGGCCCCCAGGGCGGCCAGGACGGCTACGGTTTCCCGCCCCCCGCTCCCGGCCCCGGCGGCCCCGGCCCCCAGGGCGGCCAGGACGGCTACGGTTTCCCGCCGCCCGCCCCCGGCCCCGCGGCTCCCGGCCCCGGCACCCAGGGTGGTCAGGGCGGCCAGGGCGGCTACGGCTTCCCGCCCCCCGCGCCGGGCCCCCAGGGCGGCCCCGGGCAGCCCGGTCCGTCCGGGCAGCCCGGCCAGTCCGAGACCTGCCCTCAGTGCGGTACCCCGCGTGAGGCGATGGCGCCGTTCTGTGAGGGCTGCCGCTACAACTTCCTCACCAACTCCCCCACGTCCTACGCGCCGCCGCAGCCGGGCCCGCAGGGCGGCCAGGGCGGCTATGGCTTCCCCCCGCCCGCACCCGGGCCGCAGGGTGGCCAGGACGGCTACGGCTTCCCGCCCCCGCAGCAGCCCCAGCCCCAGCCCCCGCAGCAGCACGGCATGCCCCCCGGCGGCCCCGGCGGCTTCCCGGGTCAGCCGGGCCCCGGCGGCCCCGGTCAGCCCGGCCCCGGCAATTTTCCCGACCAGCCCGGCCCGGGCGGTTTCCCTGACCAGCCCGGCCCCGGTGGCTACCCCGGCATGCCCGGCCCCGGCCCGGCCGGCCAGCCCGGCCCGCCGCAGCAGCAGCAGGGCGGCGACGACTGGACGCTGAATCCGCCGAGCGCCCAGCCCGGGCCCCCGCCGATGGCACCCGCCCCGCCCGGACCGGGCCCGCAGGCCCCGTTCGAACAGCAGCCGCCGTCGCCGTTCCCGCCCCAGCCGCAGGCCCCGTACGAACAGCAGCAGCCGCAGGCTCCGTTCGAGCAGCAGCAGCCCGGCCCGTACGAGCAGCAGCAGCAGCCCGCGCCGTTCGAGCAGCAGCAGATGCCGCCGCAGCAGCAGCCCGGGCCCGACCAGCAGTGGAACGGCGGCCCCGGCCAGGGGCCCGCGGCACCGCCGCAGGGTCCGCAGCCGGTCGTCGGCAACGGCTGGGTGGTGGCGATCGCGCCGGACCGCGAGTACTTCATGGCGATGATGGGCCGCAGCGGCCCGGAGGCGGCGGGGCTCAATCTGCCCTCGTACTCCCCCGAGCAGGTGCTCCCGCTCGCCAACGGACAGATCGCGGTCGGCCGCCGCCGGAACAGCACCGGTGAGGCCCCGGACATCGATCTGGGCAGCACGCCGGAGGACCCGGGCGTCTCGCACCAGCACGCGCTGCTGGTGCAGCAGCAGGACGGCAGCTGGGCGGTGGTGGACCAGAACTCCACCAACGGCACGACGGTCAACCTCGCCGAGGACCCCATCCAGCCCTATGTGCCGGTACCGCTCCATGAGGGCGACCGGGTGCATGTCGGTGCCTGGACGACGCTGACCGTCCGCCGCGGCTGACCCGCCGCAGGCCACCGGGCGCCCCCGGGGCGTGATCAACCGGTCACGCCCCGGCCGCATTTCCGGCCGCACTGCGGTCGCGGTCCGGCCGTGACCGGTCTCTCCGTCCTACGACCGAAGTCCTCGGCCGGGGCGTCTGCCACCATGGACGGGTGAACAAGATTCCACGCGGCACGCTCGAGGAGCAGACCTTCTACGAACAGGTCGGTGGCGAGGAGACCTTCCGGCGCCTGGTGCACCGCTTCTACCAGGGAGTCGCCGAGGACCCGCTGCTGCGGCCGATGTACCCGGAGGAGGACCTGGGCCCGGCCGAGGAGCGGCTTGCGCTCTTCCTCATGCAGTACTGGGGCGGCCCCCGTACGTACAGCGACGGGCGCGGACACCCGCGGCTGCGGATGCGGCACGCCCCCTTCACCGTCGACCGGGCCGCCCACGACGCCTGGCTGCGCCACATGCGGGACGCGGTGGACTCCCTCGACCTGTCCGAGGCCCACGCCACGCAGCTGTGGAACTACCTGACGTACGCGGCCGCCTCGATGATCAACGCCGCGGACTGACACGGCCGTACGCGTGCCGGCGCGGACCCACACGGCCTGACGCACGCCGCCCGGCTGTGTGAGTCCGGGTGTGATGCGTTCCACGGTCCGCTCGCGCCGGCACGCGTCGGTGGTCCGCTCCGGCGCGCGCCGGTCCGCCTCACCGCCTGGTCAGGCAGGCGTGACGGTGAGCCCCGAGAGTCCGGTCAGCCCTTCCGGGCCCCCGGTCCGTACGGCGATCGACCCGTACGGGGTGCTCAGCCGCAGCCAGCCGCCCGAGGACAGCAGGCTCAGCGGCTGGGGCTGCGGTACGGGGCCGGGGGCAGCGGCGCCGGAAGACGTACCGCTCCCCACGAGCGCACCCGCCCGCGCCGGCCGGAGAAAGCCCAGCGACTGCGCGGCATGGGCGGCACGCAGCGGAAGATGGGTGTCGCCGAGGGTCCGCGACCAGATCTCCCGGCCGATACGGTCCCGTTCGCTGCGGGTGCGGTGCTGCGGCGGCAACGCCTCGTCACGGGCCCGGAATTCGGCGACCGCACCGGCCACCGCACGCAGCAGTGCCTCGGGCGCGGGCAGTCCCGGCACCCGCTGCCAGCCGCCGCGCGGCGGCAGCAGCCCCGTCCACGGCGGACCGGTCACCGCGGCGGGCACGGTCACCACGCCCGCCGGCTCCTCGATGCCGTCGAGGAGTTCACCGGCCGAGACGGTGGCGTCCACAGCGGTGTGCGCGGCGTGCGCAGCGCTGTCCCCGGCGTCCGGAGTGCCGTTTCCGGCGTCCGCGGTGCCGTTCCCGGCGAGCCGGGCGGTGCGGATCGCCAGCACCTCGAAGGACGGCGGGCGGCCGAAGACGGCAAGCACCCCGCCGCCGGCCTGGAGGCGTACCGCGGCGGCCTTGTCGTAGTGGATCAGCCGGGCAAGGAAGGCGGCGAGATCCGCCGCCTCCCCCGCGTCGGCCAGGTGAAGCGCCGTCATACCGCGGCGGTCCCCTTCGGGTGCGACGTCTGGTGTGACGTCTGGTGTGACGCGTCGTCCAGATACTCCTTGAGGATCGCCTTCTCCTCCGCGGTGAGGCGGCGCGGGCGCTCCTCGGTGAAGTTGTACGGGACGACGACGGTCGAGGCGCGCAGGTAGAGCGCGTCCTCGTCCTTGACCTCGTAGCCGACCGTCATCGACGCGGCGCTGATCTTCGTCACCCACAGTTCGACGGTCACCGGGGCGGGCCGGTGCACCAGCGGCCGCACATAGTCGATCTCGTGCCGGGCGACGACCGAGCCGCCCGTGAACGACGGACTGCCGCCCTCCGGCGCCAGCCGGCGCATGAAGTCGATCCGCGCCTCTTCGAGGTAGCGGACGAACACCGCGTTGTTGACATGGCCGAACGCGTCCATGTCCGACCAGCGCAGGGGGCAGGAGTAGAGGTAACGCACGGCGGTCAGCCCCGGGTCAGCTTCTTGTACGTGGCGCGGTGCGGGCGGGCCGCGTCCGCACCGAGGCGCTCGATCTTGTTCTTCTCGTACGACTCGAAGTTGCCCTCGAACCAGAACCACCGGGATTCGCCCTCGTACGCCAGGATGTGCGTGGCGACGCGGTCCAGGAACCAGCGGTCGTGGGAGACGACCACGGCGCAGCCCGGGAACTCCAGGAGCGCGTTCTCCAGCGAGGACAGGGTCTCGACGTCGAGGTCGTTGGTCGGCTCGTCGAGGAGCAGCAGGTTGCCGCCCTGCTTGAGGGTGAGCGCCAGGTTGAGGCGGTTGCGCTCACCACCGGAGAGCACCCCGGCCGGCTTCTGCTGGTCCGGGCCCTTGAAGCCGAACGCGGACACATAGGCGCGCGAGGGCATCTCGACCTGGCCGACGTTGATGTAGTCGAGCTCGTCGGAGACCACGGCCCACAGGGTCTTCTTGGGGTCGATGTTCTCGCGGCTCTGGTCGACGTAGGAGATCTTGACGGTCTCGCCGACCTTGATGTCGCCGGAGTCCGGGGTCTCCAGACCCTGGAGCATCTTGAACAGCGTGGTCTTGCCGGCGCCGTTCGGGCCGATGACGCCGACGATGCCGTTGCGCGGCAGCGTGAAGCTCAGGTTCTCGATCAGGACCTTCTCGCCGAAGGCCTTGTTGAGCTTGTCGACCTCGACGACGACATTGCCCAGACGCGGGCCCGGCGGGATCTGGATCTCCTCGAAGTCCAGCTTCCGCATCTTGTCGGCCTCGGCGGCCATTTCCTCGTAACGGGCCAGTCGCGACTTGGACTTGGCCTGCCGCCCCTTGGCGTTGGAGCGGACCCACTCCAGCTCTTCCTTCAGACGCTTGGCACGCTTGGCGTCCTTCTGGCCCTCGACCTTGAGACGGGTCTCCTTGGTCTCCAGGTACTTGGAGTAGTTGCCCTCGTAGCCGTGCAGGCGGCCGCGGTCGACCTCACAGATCCACTGGGCGACGTGGTCGAGGAAGTACCGGTCGTGGGTGACGGCGACGACGGTGCCGGGGTACTTCGCGAGGTGCTGCTCCAGCCACTGCACGGACTCGGCGTCCAGGTGGTTGGTGGGCTCGTCGAGGAGCAGCAGGTCGGGGGCTTCCAGCAGCAGCTTGCACAGCGCGACGCGGCGGCGCTCACCACCGGAGAGGTTGGTGACCGGCCAGTCGCCGGGCGGGCAGCCCAGCGCGTCCATGGCCTGCTCCAGCTGGGTGTCCAGGTCCCACGCGTTGGCGTGGTCAAGGTCCTCCTGGAGCTTGCCCATCTCCTCCATCAGCGCGTCGGAGTAGTCGGTCGCCATGAGCTCGGCGACCTCGTTGAAGCGGTGGAGCTTGCCCATGGTCTCGGCGGCGCCGTCCTGCACGTTCTGCAGCACCGTCTTGGACTCGTCCAGCGGCGGCTCCTGCAGGAGCATGCCGACGGTGTAGCCCGGGGAGAGGAACGCGTCACCGTTCGACGGCTGCTCAAGACCGGCCATGATCTTCAGCACCGTGGACTTACCGGCGCCGTTGGGACCCACGACACCGATCTTTGCGCCCGGCAGGAAGCTCAGCGAGACGTCATCGAGGATGACCTTGTCGCCGTGCGCCTTGCGCGCCTTGCGCATCGTGTAGATGTACTCAGCCAAGAGAAACCGTCCGGCAGATTTGGATGGATCAGGGTCTGTGCGCCACCGCCCCAGGGCCGTCATACGCCGTGACCATGGGAAGGGCAGATACACCCATCTTGCCGTACGCCCGTGCTCTGGCGGAAACGAGTAGGTCAGAGCGCCCCTGCTCAGCGCCCGACCCGCTACGACGCGGTGTCCGCCCGGTTGCCGTCTGTCAGCATTGACCGCTTTTGATCGCCGTGCGGCGGGCCTTCTTCCGCGGCCGGCGTTCGGGGCCGGGGCCGGGCGGGGCCAGGGCCAGGCGGGGCCAGGGCCGGGCGGGGCCAGGGCCGGGCGGGGCAGGGGCCAGGGCCGGGGCGGGGACGAGGCCGGGGCTTCCCTGCGGGAGGGAGTTGCCCGGGGCCCGGACGCAGCAAGGCCCCGGAGCGCCGTTGCGCTCCGGGGCCTTGTTGCCGGCCGACCGGCGGCCGCTCGCTCACCTGAGGTGCCCGAGCGGCGCCGATGGCCACTGCTCGCCGGCTCTCACCGGTTCCGGCCAGGTATCACCGGACGCCGGGGGTCACCGAGCCGGGTGTCACTGAGCCGGGTGTCACTGAGCCGGGTGTCACTGAGCCGGGGTGCCGGTCTTCTTCTTGCGGAGGAAGAACACCGCGGCGCCGCCGACCACGACGAGGACGACCGCGACGCCCGCGATCATCGGGGTGGCGTTGCTGGAACCGGTCTCGGCGAGGTCGCCGCCCTTGTCGCCGCCCGTGCTGCCGCCGACCGAGGCCGGGCTGGGCTTGCTGGAGGGCTTGCCGCCGCCGCTGCCGGCGGTCTTGCAGTCCAGGACGCCGGAGAAGGACTTCTTGAAGCCGCCCTCACCCTTGATGGTGATGTTGTACGGCTGGTCCTCGGACACCGGGACGGTCACGGTCTGCGACTTGCCCGGGGCGATCTCGTAGTTCTTGCCGGAGAGCTGGAAGCGGAAGGCCTCATCGCCCTTGTTGGCCGCCGTGACGTCCACGCCGCCCTTGGCGCAGTTCTTCTCGGCGGTGATCGCCGGGATGGCGCCCTGCTTCTTCCAGGAGACCGTGGCGGCCGCGGAGACCGTGGACTCGCTGGAACCGGCCAGGATCTGGGTCTGGCTCTTGGCGTGCTCACCGATGCCGGTGAAGGCACGGCCGACCGGGACCTTGGTGGCGGCCTGCGCGGTCAGCGAGGTGCTGCCGTCGGCGGCGCCCTTGGGCACGTCGAAGAACAGCTGGGTGCCGTCGGCGGCGCTGGTGACCGGCTTGCCGTCCTTGCCGACGACCTTCACACCGGCCGGCACACCGGCGGCGGGGGAGATCGTGACGCTGTCGGCGTTGGTGTGCACGGTGACCGGGCCGAGCTTGCTGCCGGACTTGCCGGACACCGCCGGCGGGTCCAGGGTCAGCGACGCCTTGGGCTCACCGACGTTCTGTGCGTTCTTCTCGAGGTAGTCGGCAAGCTTCTCGGCCGCCGGGTCGACCGCGTCCACCTTGACGTGGTCGGAGAAGCGCCAGATCGCGACCTGGGTGCCGGCCGCGGCGGTCTTCTCGGTGAGGTTCCCGGCGCCGGCCTTGGAGGCGAGCGTGGCCAGGTCGTTCACCTGCGGGTACGAGTTCTGCAGAATCCAGCGGATCTTGCCCGCGTCCCCGTTGTTGTGCAGCGACGAGGCGCTCCAGGGCACTTCCTGGTACTTCGCCTGCTGCTGCGTCGGGTTGTGGATGTCGATGCAGTACGTCTGGAGCGTGCCGCCGTTGTCGACCGCCATCTCGAAGAGGCCCGCGCCTACGCGCTGGTCCCCTCCGTCGTTGTGCACGACCGCCTGGTCGAAGGTCTTCAGACCGCCGAGCGTGGCGGTGGCACCCCCGTGCGTGGGGGTCGTGTCATCCGCCGCGGCAGTGCCCGCGGTGGCTATCGCACCCGCCGCGACCAGGCCCGAGGCCACGACCGCGGCGGCAAGGCGAGCTGCGCCCCGCCTCTTCATCGAAAGCATGAATTTCCCCTCTGGGCGAGGCGGTCGAGTGGGAGAGGATGCCTCGCCGGAAAGATCCCAAAGAACTCAACAGCCGAACACGTCAGCCCCCGTGAGTACTTGTCGGATCTTATGGAGCAGGCGCATCAGGGTCCCCAGTAATGGCATCCCATAAGCGATCCGAATCGCAATCGTTACCGACAACGGGCACCCTGACCCACCATTATCGACAAATCCCCGGAACTTTTCAGGACACAGCGACCTTCTCGGGCGAACAGGCTGCAGCCGAGGCTGACGGAACGGACGCTTCCGGGAGCTCGGGCGGTGGCGAAATCACGTCGGTCGGCGGCCTCTTGGCGGGTGGCCGTGACTTGGTAGGCGGCTGTGGCTTGGCGGGTGACTGTGGCTTGGCGGGCGCCGGTCTCGTGGCGAGCGCAGGTCTCCTGGCGGACACCGGTCTCTTGGCGGGTCCCTCTGCGGGTGCAGGTCTCTTGGCAGGTCCCCTTGCGGGTGCAGGCCTCTTGGCGAGTGCCGGTTTCTCGGCGGGTTCCGTCGCCGGTGCCGGTTTCCTGGCGAGCGTCCGTGCGTCGGCCTGGGCCTGGACAGCCGCCGGTGTCGCCGCTGGTGTCGATGTGTCTCCGTCCGCCGCTGTCAGCGCCTCTCCAGCCGCCGGTGCGTCCCTGGCCGCCGGCACCTCTACGGCCACCGGCCCTTCCCCGGCCGCCGGCAGTTCCCCCTCTGTCGGTTCTGTTGCCTCTGTTGATTCTGTTGGTTCTGCCGGTGACCCGGCGGCGCTCGGCGGTGTCCGGCCGGCCGGCAACATCTCTTCCCCGGGCTCTTGTTGTCCGGGAGCGCCTTGCCGCGACGAGGGCGAGGAGTGCGGCGCCGATGACGGGGGCGGCCCGTGGTCGGCGTCCGTACGCGGCGGCCGGACGACTCTCCGGAAGGCGGCGGTGCCGCGCGCGAGATCGTGGCCGATCGCCACGGCGTCGACCTCCGCCGAGAACCAGCGCTGCCCGCCCCGCTCAGGCGGCTGCTCCCCTTCCCGCAGCCGCAAGCGCCCCTGGACGACGAGTGGTTCCCCCACCGCCACCGACGCCGCGACATTGTCGGCGAGCGCGCGCCACGACCGGACCGTGTAGAAGCTCGTCCCCCCGTCGGTCCAGCGCTCCTGCGCCCTGTCCCACCGGCGGGATGTCGCCGCCAGCCGGAACCTGGCCACCGTCACACCCGCCGTCGTCTGCCGGTGCTCCACCGCCGTTGCGGCATTCCCCACCAGCGTCACCATCGTCTCGTTCACGGAACACGCCTCCCCCGCGTCATGCGCTCGCTTCCGTCATGTGCCGCTCGCGCTGCGTTGACCTCATGCTGCACGGATTCGGCGGGCGCCGCGGCGGCCTGTGGACGGTCAACCGACTGTGGACAACTCGGCCACCCGGGAGAGGGAATCCGCCGTCCCTGCCCACAGTCCCGCGCCCACCGTCACGTGCCAACCGCCCCGCAACAGCCACCAAGCACCGCCGCCAGGCCAAAGCCGTCAGGCACCCCCGCCAGGCCGGAGCCGCCACCCACCCCCGCCAGGCAATAGCCATCAGGCACAGCCGCCGGACTCAGTCGCCACCGAGCCCGAGGCAACGCAACACCCTTCACGCGCCCGGCATCAGGCGCCGCCACCATGCAGCACCACTCAGACACCCGCCCGTCCCGCGCCACCATCCCGACCCCACCCGCCACGCCCCCGCCCTCAGGCGCCCGACGCCACCGCGTACTGCTCCCGTACCTCGCGATAGCGCAACAGTTCGGCCGCGACCGGTTCCAGGACCCGCGCCCGTCCGCACCCGGCCGCCGCACTCCGCAGCCGACGCTCGGCGTCCTGCCCGTAGCGCCTGGCCGGGCCGCGTGCCACCACCCGGCACAGCCACGCCAGCGCCGGTCCGCCCACCGAGCCGACAAGCGCGGGCAGCAGCCCGGATACCCATGCCGTCGCCCCACCCGCCCCCGTGACCGCGCCCAGCAACCACAGCACACCGACGACTTGGAGTACGGACAGCAGTCCCTGCAGCGAGGCGGCAACCTTCCACCATCGCGGCTTCACCCCCGGCCCACCCCGCAGCGACTCCTCGGCATCCGCCGCCACCTTGTCCAACGCCTCCGGCAGCCCGTACGCCCCCCGGTCCGCTGCCTCCCGCACCGCCTGGGCCCAGGGCGCCGGCAATCCCTGCGCCGCCTCAGCAGCCACCGTGCGGACGGCCTGCTCCACCACGGGCCGCGCCGCCGCCCGGCCGTCGACCGCCGACTCCCCTCCCCCACCGGCCGCACCGCCCGCCGCACCACCGGCCATCGGCAGCTCACCTGACGCCCCCTGCCGCCCCGCCAGACCCCACCGCACGCCGTGACGCCACGGAGCGGCCCGACGAGCGGCCGAACGAGCTGCCGGACGAGCACCCGCCCGACCGACACCGGCCCGCCCTGCATCCGTGCGCCCCGCCTCCGCCCGCCCGGCGCCCATCGCCACCGCGCCCGTCGGCCCCGCCCCCGTCGGCCCTCCCCCGAAAGCCCCTGCGCCCGTTGTCCCCACCCCGGAGCCCCGGATCCCCCACCGGCTCCCCCGCCACCCCCGCACCCGCGCCCACGGCGACCCGCACGCGCGCTCCGCGTACCGCAGCCAGTCCCGTTCCGCCGCGCGGCCCGTGGCCACCGCCCCGACCGCCTCCGCCAGCCGGTCGTCGAACTCCGCCCTGGCCTGCTCGGTCAGCCCGACCCGGCTCTGTGCCGCATATACGGACCGCAACCGCTCGGCGGCCGCATCCACGTCCGCCGCCAGCCGCCGGTCCGCCGCTCCCCGCTCGGCAACGAACTGGCCCAGCGCCTCCCGCAGTTCCCCCACGCCCCTGCCGGTCGCGGCGGACAGCGCGAGTACCGCCGCCCCGGGCTCCCCGTGTTCGCCGAGGGCCAGCCCGTCCTCGTCCAGCAGCCTGCGCAGATCGTCGACCACCTGGTCGGCGGCGTCCCCGGGCAGCCGGTCCACCTGGTTGAGGACGACGAACATGACCTCGGCGTAGCCCGCCAACGGGCGCAGATAGCGCTCGTGCAGCACCGCATCCGCGTACTTCTCCGGGTCCACCACCCAGATCACCGCGTCCACCAGCTCCAGCATCCGGTCCACCTGAGCGCGGTGCTCGGTGGCCGAGGAGTCGTGGTCGGGCAGGTCGACCAGGATGAGTCCGTGCAGCTCTGAGCTACCGTCCGCCGGGGCGTGCCGCCGGTGCGCGGGCACGCCCAGCCGGTGCAGCAGCCCCTCCGCGCCCGACCGGCTGCCCGGCCAGACACAGGCCACCGGCTCCGCGGTCGTCGGCCGCCGCGGCCCGACCTGGGAACGGTTCGCCCCGGCCAGCGCATTGAACAGCGACGACTTACCGCTGCCGGTCGCCCCCGCGATGGCGACGACGGTGTGCTCACCGGACAGCCGGTAGCGCTCGTCCGCCGTCTCCAGCACCCGCCCCGCACCCTCCAGCGCCCGCCCGTCCAGCCGGGACCGGGACAGCGCGATCAACTCCCGCAAGGCATCCAGCCGCCCGCGCAGCCCACCCCCGAGGGCGCGCCGCCCGCCGCCCGCCACCCACCGGTACGCGCCCCCGTCCCCGCTCTCCACACCCGCCGGCGAACGCGGCTGCACCATCGCCTCACCACGGGCGTCACCACAGATGTCACCACGGCGGTCACCACGGGCCCCGGCACAGGCGTCGGCGCGGGCCCCGGCACGATATGCGGTCCATGCCCCAGCATGTGACGCGCCATACGCCCGCACGTCGGACGGCACATGGCTCCGACCCGACGCACCCGACGACGCCACACCTGCCGCCACAGGCATCTCCACCCGCTCCTCATTCCCCACCTGCCGCACCAGTGGCCTGGGCACCCCCACATCCCGCGCCCGCCGCGCAATCAACCCGTCATCCCACGCCCCACCCACCACAGCCGCCCTCACCACCAGCTCGTCCCCCACGCAGGTCTCCCGCTCCCGCTCCCGCTCCCGCTCCCGCTCCCGCACAGCCTCCACCGGCCCCACAGCATTAGCGGACTCCACCCCCACCTCGCACGCCTCTGACGCCTCTGACGCCTCTGACGCCTCTGACGCCTCTGACGCCTCCGACACCACCGACCGCGCCTGCTGCCCCGAAACCTCTGAAGCCCCCGAGACCCCCGGGGCCCCCAGATCCATCGACGTCACCCACTCCCCCGAAGCCACACCCTCCCCCTGCCTCTCCTGCATCTCCTGGGCCTCCTTGTTCCCCCGGATCTCCCCCTCCCCCGCCTCCCGCCTCTTCCCCGAGCTCTCCCCGGAACCGACCGCCGCCTCGGAATCACTCACCCCGACACCTCCTCCTTCTCCATCTCCATCGCCCGCTCCATCTCCCTCGCGTCCTCGTCCCGCGCCCGCGGCCGCTTCCGCCTCTCCGACTCCTCCTCCCGTTCCCTCTGCACCACGGACAGCGCGGCGATCAGCTCCGCCTGCTGGTCCAGCGGCACGGTCAGCTGGTCCAGCGGTGCCAGCCGCCGCTCGCGCTCACCGTCCAGGGCGCGCTCCACGTACGTGGACAGGAGCCGGGCACCGCGGTCGCAGAGCCGCAGCGCGGTCTGGGCCCCCAAGAGGTCGGCAAGGTTCTCGCCCGCCGTACGGGCCCGTCGGCCCCCGAGCAAGGCGGTGGCCAACAGCGCCGCCGATTCCTCCGGCTCCACCGACCCCGCCCGTTCACCGGCCTGCCCGGCACGCGCCTCACGGGTCTCCTCCTCGGCCAGCTCCTCCAGACAGCGCCGCCAGCGCCGGACGATCACGCCGAGCCGTCCGCCCGCGCCGGTCGCGTCCGCGGCGGCCGACATCGGGACCTCGGTGGCCGCGGGATCCTGCCGCCAGGCACGCGCGGCCCGCTCATCGGCCTCCTCCACGGCACAGGTCAGCAGCGAGGTCAGCCCGTCGGTCAACGCGTCGAGCAGTTCGTCCGACCGGCCGTCGAGCCCATGGTCACGCCAGTGGGCCCGGGCGTCCCCGGACAGCACCTCACCAACCGCGACCTCCTGCCGTACCCGCTCCGCGGCCCGCTCGTACGCCTCCTCGACCCGGCCGGCCAGCCGCAGCGCCGCGGCGTGCTGAGCGGCGGCGGCCCCGGCCAGCGCGGGCAGCCGGCTGCGCAGCGACGCGATCACCCCGGCGGCCGTACGGTCCGCTGCGGCGGTGCGGGCCACGGGGTCCTGGGCATGCCGCTCCAGCCAGCCCCGCAGCGCCGCCACGGCCGTGGCGGGCAGCAGCCCGCTCCCGCCGCCGGCCGACTCGGGCAGCTCGGGAATGGTGAACCGCGGGACATGGCCGAGACCGGCGCGCTGGAGAAGTTCCGCGTACCGGCCGGAAATGTCCGTGGCGATCTGATGCGGCACCCGGTCGAGCACCGTCACCAACGTGACGTCGTACTCCTTGGCCGTACGCAGCAGATGCCAGGGCACCGCATCCGCGTACCGGGCGGCCGTGGTGACCAGCACCCACACATCCGCCGCGCAGATCAGCTCCGCGGCCAGCTCCCGGTTGCGGGCGACCAGCGAATCGATGTCCGGGGCGTCCAGCAACGCCAGCCCGCTGGGCAGCGCCCGATCCGTCTCGATCCGCACCGTGAACAGCCCCGCCTCACCCCCACCCCCCGCCGCACCCGCACCCGGTGCCCCACCAAGCCCCACGCCCGGACCGGCGCCCCTGCCACTCCCCACACCTTCAAACGCCCCGCCGCCGTATCCCCCGCCCCCGTACGCCCCGTCGCCTCCGCCCCCATAGCCGCCCCCGGCGGCACCCTCACCGGCGGCACCCCCGACCGCGCCACCGCCGGCCCCCCGCCCCTCGCCCGCGTAGCCATAGCCCCCGGCCAATCCGGCCCCTCCGACGACTCCGCCCCCACCGTGTACCCCGTAGCCACCCCGGCCCAGAGCGTCTCCACCCCGGCCCAGGACGTCTCCACCCCGGCCCAGGCCGTCACCACCCGCCGCGTACTCGTCCTCACCACCGTCGTCCTGCTCAGGAACCCACACCCGGGCGAGCTGCGGCAGCACACGCGGCCCTGCAAACCAATGGAGATCATCGGGATGACAGACCAACACCGGCGTACGCGTCGTCGGCCGCAGCACCCCCGCCTCCGAGACCCGCCGCCCCACCAGCGAATTCACCAGCGTGGACTTGCCCGCCCCGGTCGATCCGCCGATCACCGCGAGCAGCGGTGCCTGAGGAGAACGCAGGCGGGGAATCACATAGTCATCGAGCTGGGCCAGCAGCTCGGCCCGGTTGCGCCGGGCCCGGGCCGCACCCCGAAGTGGCAGGGGAAAGCGTGCGGCGTCGACGCGATTGCGCAGAACGGACAGTGCGTCGATCAGCCGGGGTCGTACGTCCAAGGTCGCCACATGTGCAGAATGCCCAATTTCGTTGGGTTTTTGAAGCGTATAACCCCTTGTGCGCGCCGCAAGAACCCACACAGAACGGGATGAGTGACCCATGGGACGCTCGCGACAAGCGAGACGCAGGCATAACGAGTGCACAACACCCGCCGCACGGGACGCCAAAAGCGATGCAGGATTCGTACCTGCCTGCGATTATCGGGACCGCTTCACCGAACCTCCACAACGTGCCACGCAGGTGAAGCAACCGGGACGAGGCACCCGGACCTCTATCCTTGTCCGCGGTCCGTGATCCACGCCCACACCCGGCCCCCGTAGCTCAGTGGATAGAGCAGGTGCCTTCTAAGCACTTGGCCGCAGGTTCGAGTCCTGCCGGGGGCGCCATCGCCCGTACTGCACCCAGCCCTCCCTCGTGGAGGGCTTTTTTGCAGCTCAGAGGCGGTTTAACGGACGCGGCGTGGCAGCTTCGGCAGGGCCGGAACGACACCCGGCGACGAGGCTGCCAGTCCGGCTGACGCCGGTTTTGAACGGCTCTCGGCGGCTGGTTTTCCCGAAAACTTCCCGAAGTTTTCCGACGGACCCTTCACGGCCACGGGCACGGCAGGCAGCCGCTGGGGCTCTTCGATCCGCCCCTGGAGTTCGGTCAGCTGTCCGGTGATGCAGCGTGTGTAGGTGGCCAGGAGGACGGGGACGCTGTTGCCCGCCCAGGCGGCGACCTGGGCCGGCGGGATGCCGTTGTTGAGCCACGTCGTCAGGCAGGTGTGGCGCAGGTCGTACACGCGCTTGCCGACGGGCGAGCTGTACTCGTGCTCGTCGAGGACGGCCTTTCGGGCCTTGCGCCAGACCCGGCGGAAGACCGATCCGGCGAGCAGCCCTCCCTTCTCCCCGGGGAAGAGCAGATCGCCGGGCTTGAGGCCGTCCTCCTCGGTCAGATCGCGCAGGATCGCGACGAGGGCGGGATGTACGGGCACAGGCCGGGTGTCACCCACGGCTCGCCCTTTGAGGTCACGGGTCTCATGGACTTCTCGGTCGTCGGTCCAGTTACGGCCGGCCTCGGGTTCAGCGGTGTGGACCAGGAACTCTCCCCACCCGGAAGCCGGCAGCGTGGCGGCATCGACCCGCAGGGCGACGGCTTCCTCCGGACGCAGGCCTGCGTAATAGAGGGTGGCGAAGAACGCGCGGAGGCGGTAGCCGGTGTGGGGACGGTCACCGATCCAGGCCAGGAGACTGGCGACTTGGCCGGGATGGAGCAGAGACCGCTTGTCCACGGCCCCGGCTGCCTTGGGCGCGGCGTTCTCGTCTTTTCCCTTGGGTAGCGGGTTGGTCCTGAGGATCTTCTGCCGGATGGCGTGCTTCAGGACCACGTTCGTGATGCGCCGGTCGCGGTTTACGGAGCTGGCCGCAGTCCGCGACCCCTCCAACCGGGTGCCGATCGCCAGCAACACGTTGTCGACGTGCCTGGTGTCCTCCCAAGCGCGCATGGGCAGGGAGTTGCCCCGGATCCAGGACAGGATCGTGCGTGTCTCGGGAGGGGCCTCGTCGCGTCGGTTCTTGTTGAACGCGTACTCGCGCAGGGCCCTGCGGACCTCGACGGGGTCGAAGTGCGTCGGTTGGGCGTGCAGCAGGGCGAGGGTGATCTTCGTCAGGGCCTTGGCTGTGCTCTTGCGGTTATTCGCCGAGATGCGGGGCCACTTCATGTCGACGTACTGGAGGGCGAATTCGTACCAGGTGACCTCGGCTGCGGGCGAGGCGTGGGAGACCGGGCGTCCGGTCTCCAGGTCGAAGGGTTCGCCGTTGTTCGCCGCAACGAGCAGCGTCGCGCGAAAGGACTCCGCAAGGGCGCTGGTCTTGAAAGTCTCGCCGCGGCGCTTGCCGTTCACGGACCAGCGGACGGTGTGGGTGGTGCCGCGCTTTCCCTTGTAGACCTCCGTGTCGTAGAAGCGGACCTTGAAGGACCGGTCCGTCACGCGCGACCCTCACAGTCCGTCAGCCAGTTCTCGATGTCGCTGCGCCGGATACGCAGGGCACCGTTCGGGATCCGTATGCAGTGCGGAGCCCGGCCTTTCTGCCGCCACTCGTAGAAGGTCGAGCGCGAGATGCGCAGTTCGCTGCAGAACTCGTCGACGGTCAGCTTGTCGCTCGGCCGGCGGGGGGCGTGGGTCAAGCCGATGCCTCCATCGCGACGCGGCCGGCGGAGAGGCCGGGGCCGACGGGCATGACGAGGGCAGGGGGTATCGCGGATCGGTGCATGGGTTCCTCACTCGGCGTCTGGCGCAGGGAATGCGACACGGCACGCCGTTGCAGGGGGAGACGATTCGCCCGGGTGACTGCTTCACCTGGTCGTAGGGGGACCCAGCACGCGCGCTCGTCCGAACTCCTTTCCGCTTGAGCACACGGGACCGGTCCTCCACGTCCGCACCAGCTGCGCCACCACGTGCAGCGGGGTGCGGACCTGTTTAATCGTCAGGAGAAACCCGGATTTCGGAATTCCGGGATCCACTGCTACAGGCGACTCCTGGCACCGACCGTCGACGTTGATGCCGTGCAGTCGGCGAAGACTCGCTGAAGGCTCGTCGAGCCCTCGCGAGTATTCGACGAGGGCTCGACGAGCCCTCGCGCAATCCGCTTTGCGGCAGTTCGACGGTTTGGAGGGGTGGCGTGCCAGCAACACGCCCTTGGGCTCGTCGCTCTCCGCCGAGGTTTGTGGCCCTCATCACCCCTCAACGGAAAGATGCAGGTCAGACGCCATTCGACGAGCCCTCGTGAATTTTTGACGAGGGCTCGTCGAGGGCTCGTCGTCCGGATCTAGGATCTTGGATCCTGGATCTTTCCTTTCGGGGCGCGGTGCGCCCGCGCCTCCACCCCCCGACTGGAGGCCGATCGAGGTCACGCGCCGGGGGTAGTCGCTTCACCGACGAACTCGCCCCTACCGGTCTCCGATCGATCGCTCTGGCCGTGGCCAATCCGGAATCTTGGGTTACGGTGTTGGCCGCGAGCCCCGCCGACCGGCCACCACACCCTCGCCGCTACGCCGCCCTGCCTCCTGGGATACCGATTCCCCGTCCACGACTCGAACACCCCGCCTGCCGCCCCGTGTCGGCTCGTCAGCGCATTTCCGTGCACGGTTGGCGCCGAGCCCCAGCAGGGCCATCAACGGCCCCCAGATCGCCGCTGAGCACCTCTGGCCTCGCTGGTCACCACCTGAGCACGCACCCGGCGGTCTGCCCCAGGCCGCAAGGAGCTGGGTGTAGCGCTCCGCGGCGGACCAGAGCAGCGAGCGTTTAGCGGACCGTCCGCTGCCGCTGCGGACCATCACCCTCCAGCCGTCTGGTCCGGACCGCGGACCAGACGACACACCCGGAGACCCCGGACTGCGGACTGCGGACTGCGGACTGCGGACTGCGGACTGCGGACTGCGGACCAGCGTCGCGGACCGAATCGGACCGAGGCATCTGCGGACGGACCGGTCCCCCGGACTGCCCGTCGCCGGTCCGCGGACCGGCGGACCAACTCCGCGGACCACCACGCAGCCCAGCCCGGTCCACAAGCCAGCCCGGTCCGCAGACCATTCCGGTCTGCGGACCGACAAAGAAACAGGTCAGCCCACTGGTCCGCCGACAGCGGACCGGTTCCTCTCCCGACCTCTGCGGACGGCGGTCCGGACCGAAGGCTCGGTCCGCTCCGGTGATCGGCGGACCGTCCGCGATGCGCCGACATTCCTGCCGCGGACCACGGACGACGGACCACGCAGTCGATCTGCCGGACCGCGGACCGGACAGCCGAGGCCGGGCTTGCGGGCCTCGGGCTATCGCAGCGTCATCCAGCTACTGGCGTCAGTAGCCCACACCACCCCCAGCACACCGAGTCCTGTCACACCCACACACCACGGAAAGAACGCTCATGCATGACCACTTCCACGCGGCCATCCCCCACCACGAGGCAGACGGGGCCACTTCAGCCGCAGGCGGAGCAAGGTATGGCGTTGGACCGTCCAAGGGCCGGACCAACGCAGAAGCCTCCGCCCCAGGGGTGGCGGAGGCAGAGCCCCGGAGCGAGGGCGCACCGACGACAGGGGTTGTGCGTGCCGCCGACGAGGCCGCGCTGCACCGTGTCGCTCGCCGCCGCGTCCGCCAGGGCGTACAGCGCAAAGAGCGCGTCGACGTCCGCTACAGCGTCGCCGAGAAGCAGGAGATCCTGACCGAGGCCCGTGGGCTCGGTCTGGCCGGCGCTCACTTCGTCGGCGCAATCGTCATGGCCCACCTGGACGGCGCCCTCGCCCTGCCCGAGCAGCGCACGGCGACGGACGACCTGATCGACGAGCTCGCCGCCCTGCGCGAGCAGGTCGCCAGGATCGGCAGGAACGCCAATCAGATCGCCCACCGCCTCAACGCCGGCGGCGAGGCACACCCCGTGGACGCCGCCGTACTCGCCGAGGCCCGACGGCTAGTGGCCCTCGTGAAGGAGGCGCTCTCGGCTGTGGACACAGCAGCCGATGTGGCCGCCACACAGCGCTGGGCGGCCTGATTGATCGCGAACATCGTCAAGCCCGGCAACAAGACTCGCGGCGTCCTGAACTACCTCTACGGGCCCGGCCGCGCCAACGAGCACACCGACCCCCACCTCGTCGCGTCCTTCGACGGCTTCGCGCCCGACCCTGGCCGCGACCCCGACGCCACCCTCGCCCAGCTCGCCACTGTCCTCGACTTGCGCGTCAAGCAGGCCGACGACAAGGCACCGAAGAACCACGTCTGGCACTGCTCGATCCGCGCCGCACCCGAGGATCGCACCTTGACCGACGACGAGTGGGCCACCATCGCCCGTCGCGTGCTGAATGCCACCGGCATCGCCCCCGCTGGCGACCCGGACGCCTGCCGCTGGATCGCCGTCCGCCACGCCGACGACCACATCCACATCGTCGCCACCAAAGTCCGAGGCGACCTCCGCCCACCCCGAAACTGGAACGACTACCTGCACGCCGACAAGGAACTCGCCGCCATCGAGAAGGCATACGGCCTGCGCCAGCTCCCGCGCGGCGACCGCACCGCCGCCAAGCGGCCCACCCGGGCCGAACAGGAGAAGGCGCGCCGCACGGGAAACGCCCGGACCGCCCGCGAGCGCCTCCGAACCATCGTCCGCACCGCCCTCTCGGCTGCCACCAGCACCGAGGAGTTCTTCAACATCGTCGAAGGCTCTGGGGCTCTCGTGGACATCCAGTACTTCCCCTCCGGCGACATCCGCGGATACAAGGTCGCCCTCGCCGGCGACACCAACAAGGACGGCCGGCCCGTCTGGTTCTCCGGCTCCACCCTCGCGCCCGACCTCTCCTATCCCAAGATCATCGAACGCCTGGTGTCCACGGAGGCAACGGTGGCGGGCCAGCCCCATGTCCCCGCATGGCGACGGCTGGCTCTCGCCGTCGACCAGACACCTAGCTTCCTCGCCCACAGCGAGGACGATGCCGGGCAGGCCCACATCGCGGTTCTCGCCGAAGCCCTCGACGCATTGCCCCTGATCGCTCCCGGCGGCCTTCGGCCCCAATTGGTCCAGGCAGCAGCCGCCTTCGAGCGCGCCGGCCGGTCCCGCATCCGCGCCCGCCACCAGCAGACCCAGGCCACGCGGCGGGCTGTGAAGGCAATACTTCGTATGCCTCCGCCCGAAGACGGGGCTCTTCTCGCGATCGTCCTCGACGCCCTCCTGTTGGCGGTCGTCGCCGCACAGCACTGGCACCGCACCCGCGACCACAGCCAGCAGGCCGAAGCCGCCCGGCAAACGGCCGAGCACCTCCGCGCGGCCTACCAGGCCGCAGCCGCCGAGCCACTGGCTGTGATCCACCATCGGGGCCAGCGCCTCGCCCAGCCACTTCTGGAGCAGCAGGCCGCCTTCGTACGCCGGGCACTCCCTGACCTGGCCGAGCAGATCCTCGCCGAACCCGGCTGGCTCGCTCTCGCCACCACCCTCAATGACACATCGGTTGAAGGCCACGATCCCACCGCGCTCCTCGCCGAGGCTGCCCGTCGTCGGGAACTGGACACCGCCACCAGCGTCAGCGAAGTCCTCACCTGGCGGCTGGCCCGCCTCCACGATCCAGCAGTTGAGGTCCCCGTCAACACCAACTCGACACGCAGTGCTCCGCCTGGCTCCGCTACAACCGTACAAAGGGGCTCAGGGGCCCGGAGTAGGAGCCGATGAAGCGGACACTGACCCGAGCGGCGCCGTCCGGACGTTCGCTGAGTGAACCGGGCGATCGGTGCTCCGGGCTCGGACTATCCAATCGGGGAGTCCGACCAGGGGCTTCGCCATCTGGCCTGTTCCCCGAGGGAACAGCGTGTCTGTTCCCTCGGGGAACAGGCACGCCGCTCCGTCAGGGAACAGGCCGGATCGCGTTCAGTTTCTGAACGGCGGGCGTGTTCAGTCTCTGAACGGCCACTCCGTTCAGTGACTGAACAGGTCGCCGCGATCGGCCTACCCCCTTGAGACCCTGTGTTGCCACCAGGGCCAACATGTTGAAGCGTTGGCCCCGAGGGCATGCGTACTCGCAGGTCAAGCCGTAGTCTCGTCGAGGGTGAGGGTCCCGTCAGCGATGGCCCCCCGCAGAACGTGGGCGATCTCCTCGGGCTTGAGGTCGATGCCGTCGATTCCTTCGACGGTCAGCGGGACCTCCTCCAGGGCGTACTCGCCCCGGCCCTCGGCGCTGAACTCGGGGCCGGTGCGGTCTTCGAAGGACCACGTCGCGATGCGGGCGAGATAGAAGAGCTGGCGCTCGTCCGCGGCCTCCAGGGTGTGCAGGAGGCGGACGATGTCGGCCTTGCCCGCGATCTCCTCGTGGATCTCCCGGTGGAGGGCGGCCTCCCGGGACTCATCATGGGCTTCGACGCCGCCGCCGGGCAGCACCCAGTACACGGGGACGCCGGGCTTGGAGCGGCGGATGACCAGCATGGTCTCGTCCGCGGTGACGAGGACGGCTCGGACTCGTTCGTTCATTGGGCTTTGTCTCCTTGCTTGTTGACGGTCTCAGTGCAGCAGCCAGCCGCCGTCGACGTGGACGGATTGTCCCGTGATGAACGACGCGGTGGGTCCCACGAGGAACGCCACCAGGGCCGCCACGTCTTCGGGCCGTCCACGGCGGGGAACACACTGGCGGTTGATCTGGTCCTTCGGGTCGGCCCGGTGGCGGGCGGGGATGACGGTCTCGGCCTCGACTTGGATGGCGCCGGGCAGGACGGTGTTGACGCAGACGCCGTACGGGCCCATTTCGCGGGCGAGGGAACGGGTGAGGCCCAGGAGGCCGGCCTTTGCAGTGCTGTAGGCGACGAGGTTGGTCCGTCCCGCCCGGGCGTTGACGCTGCCGATGTTCACGATGCGGCCCCAGCGGCGTTCGACCATGCCGGGGGTCACCGCGTGGCAGGCGCGGTAGTGGGCGGTGAGGTTCACATCGAGGGAGTAGTTCCACGCGTCCTCGTCGGTGTCCCGCCACGGGACTCGGGGGTAGGCCCCGGCGTTGTTCACGAGGATGTCGATCGGCCCCGCCTCCGCACGGACCCGGTCGGTCATCGCATGGACGGCGTCGGGGTCGGTCAGGTCGGCGTTGATCGCGACCCCAAGGCTTCCGCCGCGGTCGAAGGCGGCGAGGAGGGCTTGCGCTTCCCGCTCCTGGCCGAGGTGGTTGATGGCCACCACGGCTCCGGCAGCGGCGAGTGCGCGGCCGATCTCGGCGCCGATTCCGGTCGCTCCGCCCGTGACGAGAGCGATCCGGCCTTGCAGCGGCCGGGCCTGGAGCGGTACTTCAAGCAGGGACAGGGGCATTGCGGCTCCGTTCGCTGGGGTCGGAAGGAGGGACCGGTGCAGTGGTGAAGAAGGCGTCGAGGCTGGTTGCGGCATCCTGGCTCTCGGCGAGCTTGATCAGGACGAGCAGCAGGTCGTGTCCGGTCAGCCGACCGGCCGGGATGACTCCGAGGATGCGAAGGGCGAGGAAGGCACGGAGTTCATCCATGCCGATGCCGCCTTGGACGCAGAGCCCGTGCAGCGCTCTCTTGATGGCGGCGTGGCGGCCGGGGCCGGTGTTCCAGGAGTACTGGATGTCGATATGCCGGGCGGCGGCGTGCAGTTCCAGACGGTCGATGCGAGGGCTGGTCCGGGCCGGCAGCGCCAGGCGCAGGGTGCGGGCGTAGACGTCGGGCTGGTAGCGGGGGACGAGCCAGCCGCCCATGGCCATGAGGTACCAGAGGAGGTTGGCGGCCTCTCCCACGGCGGTATTGCGGCCGGCGCATTCGAAGTCGAGCCAGCACAGCGGATCGGCGATGTTGGGCTCGGTGGGGTCGCCCTGCGTCAACCCGGCCAACCAGCGCCGATCGGGGACGAGGGCGTGGCGGGCGCTGTCGACGACGGCGGCGACGTTCAGCGTGAGCGGTCGGCCGTTGGCGGTGACGGTGTAGTCGGCCAACTCCTGGACTGTGAGGGTCACATCGGTGTGGGGCAGGGTGAAAGGCACGTCTCGCAGCAGGTACCAGCGGTCGAGTCGTCCGCCGGGGCGGATTCGGTCGAGGTAGAGGGCGGGCACGCACTCGGCGAGTGGGACCACCTTCCCGGTTTCGGCGGCCGCGGACCGCAGGTCGTGGCATACGCCGTCAACGAGGCGGGCCAGGCGCGGCAGCAAGGCCGGATCGCGGTCGGCCAGGGCGATCACGTCGCCGAGCAGCAGGTCGCATCGCCCGCTGGCGAAGACGTCCTCGTACGCCAGCAGGTGCCGGTCCGGCAGCGGCAGACGCCCCCGCAGGGCCGGGACCTGGAGACGCGAGACGAGCTTCGTCCAGCCCTTGGCTTCGGCTTCGGCCGCCTCACGGGTGGTGGCCTCCTTGTAGAAGGTGGCCGTGCTCGACACCCTTGGCCGGTCGCTCATGCTCACGTCATGTCCCCGGGAAGAGTGGCCAGCCAGCTCCGCAGGACGACCATGGCCAACTCGTCGGCGGCAGCCCGTTCGGTGCGGGCCGCTGCGACCATGCCCGTGTCCTGGTGCCCGGCTTCGACGAGTACCCGCAGGGCGTCGTTGTCAGAGGGGCACTCGATCCCGCGGAAACGCAGTTGGATCTTCGCCAGGAGCGCGGTGACCTTGTACAGGTCGCGGAGGTCGGGCGAACCCTTCAGGAGCTGACGACGGATCTCTATGGCGGCCTGGATTCCGTCGCGCAGGCTCACGTCGATGTCGGTATCCGTGTCCGGAGCAGGCAGGGCAAGTCCGGCAGCGCACCACAGGGGGGCGAGGCCACCGCTCCCGATGAGCGCCAGGACGTGCACGAGCCTGGAGGTGACGGCTCCTGCCCGGCACTCCGCGCGGGTGAGCACGGTCAGCCCGAGCTTGACGCCTCCGAGTTCGGCTTCCAGGTCGGCCAGCACACGCCGCATCCCTTCCAGGGAGTCGACGCCGGCGACAACGAACACGTCGAGGTCGCTCCAGTCGTGCTGGTACTTGCCACGGGCGCCGCTGCCGGTGACGGCCAGCAGGTCGATCAACGGGCTCGGCCCAGTCAGGCGGTCGAGAAGTTCGGAAAGATAGGACTCCAGGTGTACCGGCAGACCCAGCGCGTTGACCGGCATGGTGCTCGGCCGATGCTCGGGCCACTTGTGGGCCAGCGCCATGCGGTCCAGCCTTCGCTCCAGCTCCAGGCGCGGTCCGTCGTTGCCGATGACCTCCTGGGCGATGGAGGCGATCTTGTCTGCGCCCCGAGCGCTCTTGACCACGTCACGGTCGGCAACGTCCCGTGCGCCTGCGGTGCCACGCTGTGCGCGGACGGCTGCGGAGACGTCCAGGTAGGCAATGGTGAGCTGGGATCCGAGCATCCTGGCGAGCTCAGCCGTCGAGTCGAAGTCGTGCAGGGACTCGACGCTGACGGAGTCTAGGAAGTGGTGTGCCTCGCAGTATCGGTCCAGGGCATCCACGATTAGCTCGGCCTGCACGACCGGGTCCAGCCGGTACGGGTCAGCGATGCCCGCCCGGGTGGCCGCGTCCTGGATCAGGTAGCCAATCTTGAGACGGGCGTACCCGTGGTGCGTGCGTAAGTACTCGCCGGCCGTGCTCTTGCCGCTCTCCGACATGCCACCGAGCGCGGTGACGTGCACGCCTGCCATCGCCCGGCCGGGGATGGCAGGGTGCAGAGGTGCCAGGAGCCGACGGACCTCGTCCTGGACAGTGACGGTCGGCCGGTCGCCGATGCGCATCGTCATGGCGAACCGGCCCTCCGCAGTGAGCCGGTTGATCTGCTCCTGGAGGACACGCTGATAGGCCGCGTAGATGTCGGTGACGCTGGCCTCGTGGGACAGGCTCCGGCGGGTGCCTTCGTCGGCGTCCTCGCAGTGCAGGAGCAGGAGGGCGCATTCGCCGGCTTCCGCGGTCCGGAGACCGGCCTCGTATGGGGCCAGTAGGCAGCGGGCACGATCAGCGGCCTGCGAAGCGGCCAGGTTCTCCCGGACGGCGACAGTGGCCGCGACGGATGCCTCCAGCATCGGGATGCCCCGGTCGAGGAGCCGCACCGGCGCCGAGAACGGACGGCGGGAGCGCTCCAGGTAGGAGGTGGCGAGGACGTCGCAGACCTCCTGTACCGGTCCGGTCTCGAACCACCAGCGGCTCATGCCGTCGGCCTTGATGGCGGCCCAGCGCCGGTCGTAGTGGTCGAGGGGCCCCGCCGAGGTGGCGCTGGCGCTCATGCGGCGGGCGAGGATTCCGATCTGCTTGGTCTTCCCAGTGTTGTCGGGACCGCTGAACGCGACCGACACGGGGAGGCGCTGCGTATCGCTGGTGAGCTGGCTGATCATTGGCTTCCCTTCACAGGTTGTGCAGAGCACGCGTGCCGGCGAGGTGCTGTCGTATCTGAACTCGGGGAACGGGCGGCCCCGTCGGAGGAAGTCAGAGCCAGAATGGTCTGTCCAGCGGCGTCGTCCGGACCGGTGTCATCGACGCGGAGCGAAGGGTGCGCCAGGGAGCCCTGCACAGCCGGGGACTCGCCCTGGGCGAGCACGCCGACCATGGCGAGCCCGGCTGCCGTACCGAGCGCCCACACCCAGGTCAGGGCAGTTCCGAGCGGGTCGGACGACACGGTCCGACTCACTCGGACTCCTCCTTGCGTGCCGCCTCGCGCAGAGCGATGGACCGCTCCAGTTGGATGTTCAGCAACTGGACTCGTCCCGGGTCCAGTTCGAGCTTCGTGGTTGTCTTCGTTCCATCGAGGAAGCAGACGTCTACCAAGAGGGCCGCGTGCCCGGTCCGCCGGTCGTAGCGGGGGTCCTTGTCTAGGAGAGCCAGACCCTGGACGATCGGGGTCGTCGGCCGGGAGGGGCGCTCGGACACCTCGGGGGCCGTGGCGCTCTGCGCCGAATCATCCACCGTCGAGGGTGTGGTCCTGCGGGTGCGGGAGTCCTGATCGGTCGTCGTCACCAGTGGTTCCTTTCACTCGTCCGGGCAGGCGCCAACAGGCCCTGCGCAGGGGCTGTTCGAGCCATTCGGAGATCCAAGGGGTGATGTTCAGTGAACGGCGATCCGCGGTCCCGGGACAGGGCCCAGGATGTAGTCCTGCGTAATCCCGCGTAATCCAGGTGGGGAGGGTGACGGGGTGCCGAAGAACCCGGCCGTCGCGGATCTGATCAAGCAGGCGTGCCAGGAACGCGGCTGGGGGCCCTCAGAGTTGGCACGCGCTCTGGGGCTGGCTGAGAGCGGCGATCCGCGTCGTCTGCAGCGGCAGCACGCCCGGCGCTGGATCGAGGGCGAACGCACCCCGGACCACTGGTGGCCCTACATCGCCCAAGTGCTGGAACTGGATCCGGAGGCGATCAACCTTCCGGAGGCCATGCCGGTGGCACTCCGCACCGATACCGTGGCCTCAGTCCTACACCTGGGAAGGAGCGACGTGGACCGCCGGAACTTCATCGTCGCATCCAGCGGATACGCCCTGTCCGCCCTCGACCTGCCCGACATGGACAGCATCACCCGCAGGACCAAAAGCGCCTCTCCCGGGAGCCTGCGCGTCGGCCGGGGCGAAGTGGCAGCGGTGCGCCACATGGTGAAGACGCTCGGCGACTCGGCCTCCGAACTCGGCGGCGGCCACGCCCGCCACCTCGCCGTCCGCTACCTCACCCAGGACGTCGCTCCCTGGCTGGAGGGCCGATTCACCGAGACCACCGGCCGCGAGCTATTCGCCGCCACCTCCCAGCTGGTGCACCTCGCGGGCTGGATGGCCCAGGACGAAGGCGACACCCCCGAACTGCGCGGGCTCGCCCAGAGCTACTACGCACACTCCTTCCGCCTGGCCGCAGAGGCCGGCGATCCGGAGCTGTCCGCCACCGCCCTGCGGGGGCTCGCCGTGCAGTGCGTCGACCTGGGCTACCGAGCCGAGGCCGTCCAGCTCGGCGAAGCCTGCGTGGACTATGGCCGCCACCTCGACAACTCGCGCGCCGTCGCCTACTACGAGGCCACCCTCGCAAACGCCGCAGCCCAGGACGACGACCGCCGCACGGCCACCAGGCACCTCGCCATGGCCGAGACCGCTATCGGGAAGCCGGTTACCGCGAGCGGCGACTCCTGGGCAGCCCACTACTCCCCCGGCCGATGGGCCCACGAATCCGGCATGATCCTCTCCCGCCTCGGCGACCTCGACGCCGCCGAGGAGCACCTCCACCTCGCCCTCGACATCCACGGCCTCGACCGCCGCCGCACCCGCGCCATCGTCCTGGCCGACCTGGGCGGCGTACGGCTCCGCCAGGGCGATGCCGACGGCGCCCTGGTGACCTGGCGGGACTTCCTCGACTGCGCGGACGGCATCCGCTCCGTGAAGGTCCAAGCCGCCCTCCAGGACATGCGCGTCCGCCTGCGCCGGTACAGGGGAGTCCCGGAGGCCCAGGAGCTGCGCGAGCGGGCGGCCCGGTTCGCTGTTTGAGTCTCATCCGGTGCTCGTGCCACGGCATCGCGCCAGACCCCGTCCGGCTCCATGCCTGGGTGCAGACTGACAACGGAGCCCCGGCCGCCGAGCCATCGTCAATGCTCGCCTACACCGCCGCCCTCACCATTGGAGCCCGCCATCAGCACCAACTCTGACCCGATCCTGTGGATCGGCACCGACACCTGCGCACTCGGCCCCTACCGCGCCGACCTCGTCGAGACGTACTGGCGCTGGGAACAGGACCCCACCCTCCTCGTCGGCTACGGCCGCCAGGCACCCGAGTCCCTCGAAGCACGCACCGAAGGCATGGCCCACCAACTCCGCGGCGAGAACATCCGATTCTCTATCTACGACCGCACCTCCGGCGAGCCCGTACCCGGCGGAGTCGCCACCCTCCTGCCCGACCACGCCGTCCGCACCGCCGAATACATCATCATGCTCGCCCCCGAAGCCCGCGGACGAGGACTCGGCACACAGGCCACCCGCCTGACCCTCGACTGCGCCTTCCACATCACCAACCTGCGCATGGTCTGGCTCAAGGTCCTCGCCCCGAACACAGCCGGCATCCGGGCTTAGGAGAAGGCAGGCTTCCGCACTGCCGGCAACCTCCGGGAAGCCGGGCACTGGCTCGGGCAGACATGCGACGAAGTCATCATGGATGCCGTTGCGGGAGAGTTCCAAGGCCCTTCAGTTGTTAAATCCCTACTGAGCGGCGAGTAAGGCGTTGGTTGCGCTGTCACCGACCAGCTGTCGCTCGGCGCCGACGACCAGGCAGCGTGCTCAGGTCTGCCCTGCATGGCCGGTCTCGTCAATCGGTCCGTGAATGCAATTCCACCGCCTCTCACGTCCTGCCCGTCGTCATGACGAGGTCGGACGGCCCTGCGGCGGTGGCGCCGGTAAGGAAGCAGGGAAGGGCAACCGGAAGCGGCATCTTAAGCCACGCCAGCTGTGCGCTGTGCGCAATTGAGCACCTTCGCCGAATCGATTCGCTTGCTCAGTGCAAAGGTTAGCGTGGCGCGTGCCCCGGCGCTGCCAGGGGCAACAGCGTCCGCCCGATGAACGATCGCGCACCCCCTCCGGAGGCATGATGCAATCCCATGCGCGAAATCCGAGGCCCTCATCCCGTCGTGGCCGCCTGATAGCCATTGCCGTCGCTCTCGTGGCAGTCATCGCCACCGTGTCTGTATGACTCTCGCAGAGAAGCAGTTCCGCCGACGAGTCGGTCTCCGCGAATCTCCCGGTGTCGGGGGCCGGCCAAACCGTTCCTCGGGTGGGAAACGCAGGCGCCGTTACCGAGTTGGACAAGACGTTCCTCACCAAGGTCCCACAAGCCGGCCTATGGGAGATGCCGGCGGGCCGGCTCGCCCAGACGCATGCGTCGAGCGAAGCCGTCAAGCGCGCGGGCATGCACGTGCTCGACGGGCACAGCAAGCTCGATCAGCTGGTCCGCGAGGACTCCGAAGCGTTGAACGTGTCGATTCCCGACCAGGCCACCGCAGAACAGCAAGGCTGGGTAGGCCAGTTGAAGAAGGCCCATGGCCGCGCCTTCGACCAGCTCTTCGTGGAACTCCTCCGGGCGTCCCACGGGAAGGTGTTCATCACCATCGGCGAAGTCCGCGCAACCACCAAGAACACCTTGGTGCGGCGACTGGCGACGCAGGCCAACAACACCGTCCAGGACCACATGGATGTCCTGGAGGACACCGGTCTCGTCACGGACGCCACCCTCGACGACGTCGCGTCGACCATTCCCAAGTGACCCCGGGGCCTGCTACGGCAGATCGGAGGCCACCGCCGCAACGGCAGGTGCCGCCCTTGGCAGACCGCCCTGCTCAGACGAAGGCGAAGTAGCGCAGCCACACGTACAGGAGCGACAGTGCCACCGTCGCCGCCGTGACGATCAGGCCGTACTTGGTGAACTGCCAGAAGGAGATGGGCTGGCGGTTGCGTTCGGCGATGCCGAGGACGACCACGTTGGCGGAGGCTCCGATGGCGGTGGCGTTGCCGCCGAGGTCGGCGCCGAGGGCGAGGGCCCACCACATGACGTGGTCGCTTCCGCCGCCCATGTTGTGAACCAGGTCGCTGGTGATGGGGGCCATGGTCGCGACGTACGGGATGTTGTCGACGACGCCGGAGAGGACGGCGGAGGCGCTCAGCAACGTCATGGAGCCGGCGAGTTCGTTGGATCCGATGAGGTGGGCCAGGCCCTTGGAGATCTCGTTGATGACGCCGGTGTCGATCAGGCCACCGATCATGACGAAGAGCCCGGCGAAGAAGGCCAGGGTGGGCCACTCCACCTCGGCAAGTACGTCGCCGGTCTCGGCGGAGGAGATGGCGACGAGCAGGCCGGCGCCGAGCAGGGCGACGATGCTGGGCGCGTAGTGCAGGACCGGGTGCAGGACGAAGCCGGCCACCACCAGGGCGAGCACGATCAGGCCCTGGATCAGCAAGCGTGAGTCCTTGATGGCCTCGCGCTCCTCCAGCGCCATGATCTCAGCTGCCCGGTCCTCGTTGTAGACGAAGGTCTTGCGGAACATGACCCGGCACAGGGCAACGAGGACGGCGATCAGTACCGCCGAGAGGGGGGCGAGATGGACGAGGAAGTCGTTGAAGGTGAGGCCGGCCCGGCTGGCGATGATGATGTTGGGCGGGTCGCCGACCAGGGTCGCTATGCCGCCGATGTTGGAGGCCAGGACTTCGGCGATGAGGAACGGCGCGGCGGGCAGGGCGAGGCGTTCGCAGACGAGCAGGGTGACGGGCGCGATCAGCAGGACCGTCGTGACGTTGTCGAGGAGCGCCGAAGCCATGGCGGTGATGACGACGAGCATGGCCATGACCCGGAACGGTTTGGCGCGGGCCCGTTTGACCGACCAGATCGCCAGGTACTCGAACAGGCCGGTCTTCTTCAGCACACCGACGATCATCATCATGCCCATGAGCAGGAAGATGACGTTCCAGTCGATGCCGGACTCCGCGGAGTAGAACGCCGACGCATCGTCGGTCGCCCCGATCACCAGCATCAGCCCTGCGCCGCCGAGGGCCACGGCGACGCGGTGGATCTTCTCGCTGATGATCAGGGCGTAGGCGCCGACGAACACGACGATAGCCGCCCAGCTGTGCCAGTTGTTCACGATCCTCCGATGAAAGGTTTCGGCCCCGGGCCCTCACGGCCCGGGCGGGGTGTCGTCAGCTGGGCGCACCGGCGCGAGTCTCCTTGGTGAGCGCGTGCGGGGCCGCGCCCTCGTGAGCGGCGGGGATCGCGGCCAGGTCGTCGACGTGGAAGGCGCGGGCGATCGGTACGTCCGTGGAGCTGTGGGCGGTGATCGAGAAGGCGATGCACACGGCGATGAGCGTGAATGCCTTCTCGGCCTGGGGGATGCCGGACTGGAGCACCAGCAGGCCGTAGACCACCGACGCGAAGCCCTTCGGGCCGAACCAGGCGGCCACCAGCTTCTCCCGGCGGGGGAAGCGTGCGCCGAGCAGTGAGATCAGCAGCGAGGCCGGGCGGATGAGGACGATCGCCAGTACCACGGCCGCGTAGCCGCCCCAGGACAAGGCGCTGAAGAGCTGCGGCGTCAGCAGCGCGCCGAAGACCAGCAGCGCCGCGAACTTCGCCAGCTCCGCCAGTGCCTCGCCGAGCGGTTCGAAGGACCGCCTGGCCTCGGGCGAGACGTGGGCCAGGACCGCGCCGGCCGAGAATGCGGCCAGGTAGGGGTTGGCGTGGGTCAGGTGGCAGGTCGCGTAGAGGATGATGCTGGCGGCCAGCGGCAGCAACGGCTGGAGTTTCGGCTCGGCGCCCAGCAGCCGGAAGCGTACGAGGCCGCCCACGACCAGGGGCAGTGTGATCCCGATGGCCAGGCCGAGCGCCAGCTCCAGCGTGATGGTGGCGAGCGATGCCTCCGCGCTGCCGGCCGTCGGGCCCGCAGCGGCGATGAGGACGAGGACGACGGGGAGGGCGAGGCCGTCGTTGATGCCGCTCTCCACGTTCAGCAGTTGCCGGAGTTTGGCGGGGACTTCGCTCCGCCCGACGATCGCCGAGGCGAATACTGGGTCGGTGGGTGCGAGGACCGCGCCCACCAGGAAGGACGTCGTCCAGTCCAGACCCGCAAGGTAGTGGGTGATCAGTGCCATGAAGACGAACGCGAGCGGCATGCCCAGGCCCAGTGCGCGAGCGGGGCTCTTCCAGTTGGCCCGCGGCTTGGGCAGCGAGACGTGCATGCCGTCGGTGAAGAGCACCGCGAAGAGCGCCAGGTCGGCCGTGACGGACACGATCTCGCTGTCGGGGGTTATGTGGATCAGCCCCAGGAAGCCGTCGCTGACGAGGGCACCGCCGAGGAGGAAGAGCAAGGACGTGGAGAGCACCGTGCGTGCCGCCAATCCCGACAGCAACACCGCCACCAGCAGTGCGGCGCCGAACACCACTACGAGCACCATGACGAAAGCCCCCGATCGGAAGAGAGAGTGATCCCCTGCTCGCCGACCAGACTTCCCGGCACACCGTGCGGAAGCTTACCGATTCTTGATGAGTCTTTGACAGATTACTAACGGGCACCCTGGGGGACGGGAATGTTGCCGGGCTCCGGCAGTGGCGAGACATCGCCGGCCCAGCCGTTGCAGGCCCCGAACGGCCCATTCCCCACCCGCTCCGGCGGCGGTCGGCAAGAGCTGGGCCTAGGCTCACGATCAGGTGCGCCGGGAAGTCTGGTCGGCAATGAGCCCGCCCCTGCCCTGGAGCCCGGATGCCGGACGACTTCCCCGCTCACGAGCACCACGAGCATCGCGGACTGCCGTGGTCGGACAGCCGTCTGCTGCATCCGTTCCGTCACCGCGGCGGCGGGGCCACCTCCAGCCCGGACCACGTCATCGTGCGGCTGCCCAGGGAGGTCACGGTCGAGAACGCCGAGCGCATCCGGAAGAACCTCCAGAAGGTCCTCAGCTCCGGTCCCGCTGTCCTGGAAGTCGACCTCAGCCGGGTCACGCACCTCGACAGCGTTGGCGGGGCGGTGTTCATCACGGCGTCCAGATTGGCGTGGCAGCACGGTACGCGGGTGATTGCCACCCACGCCGGGTCTCAGGTGCGCCGCGCCCTTGGCCAGCTGGGGCTGAGGCGTGTCATCGACGTGTATGAAGGCAGCGACCCCGGCAGGGCTCCCGGTCGCCGGTCAGGAGGCGGCGAGCAGTAGCCGCTCCAGCAGATGGGAGGCGGTGATCACACCGAGCAGCCGCACGCCGCTCTCGTCCTTGTCCACGACCGCCACGAGCGGACTGCGGACCTGCGCCATCAACGCCGCGACCTCCAGAGCCGTGTCGTCAGGCGACGCAACCGGCGGCGTGGGCGCCGACCTCGACAGGCATTCCCGTACGGTACGGCCTGCCAAAGCCTGGCACAGCCGGTCCGCGTGGCGTTCGTCCACCACCGCGGCGAGCGTCGGGTCCTCCACCACATAACCGGGCACCAGGACCTTGACCATCTGGGAGGCCGGCAGGATCGCCGCCGGGGCACCCTTCTCGTCCACCACCAGCAGGCCGGGCAGCCGGTGTTCGGCCATCAGCCGGGCCGCGTCCAGGGCCTCGCTGTCGAGGCTGACCGTCTCGTATTCCACCGCCAGGTCACGTGCGCGCACGATCGGCTCCTGTCTCGCCCTGAGGTGCCGGCCTTCGGCGTCACGGGAGTGGCGCCCGGACGGCACTGGGCACGATACAACCGGCTGGACCGGACGGGACCACGAGGCGGAGCGCTCGCAGGCCGTGCCACACCCCGAAGGCAATGCACTCATTCGGCGTGCGGCTTGGACGCGTGCCGGGCCGTGGGGTTGGCCACCAGGTGGCGGGGGTCGGCGGCACGGGTGATGGCGGATTCGACGGCGGCGATCCGGTCGGCGAGGAGCCCGAGGGCGGCGACGGCGCGGACGACCGGGTCGTCCTCCGTGCCGCCGAGCTTCTGGGCGCGGACGTAGGCGGACTTCAGCTCCGCCCAGCGGACCGACTGTCCGGGGGTGAGGGTGTCACGCAGTTCGGCCAGTTTCAGCAGGTTGGCCTCGGCTCCGGTGGTGAGGGTCTGGGCCTCGGCCGTGTAGTGGTCACCGATGACGGCGGCGAGTTCGTCCTCGTTCATGACCGGCTGGATGCGTTGGGCGATCTTGGTCATATTGCGGTAGGAGCCCTGGAGCTGGAAGGGCGGTTCGGTCCGGGTGGCGTCAGTCTGCGCCGCGGAGGTGATGGATGCGTTGTTGACCGCCAGGACGGTGGCGCGGGCGGTGAGCAGGTGCCGTAGTGCGGCGGTGATGCGGTCCAGTTCGGCGGGGGCGTAGGGGTGTGTGAGCTGGTCGGCGCGGGCGGTGGGGTCGTCGGCGGCGAGTCGGATGAGGATGTCGAGGTCGTCGCGGTTGCGGCCGGCGAGTGGAGCCAGCACGGGGTTCGCGGTGAGGGTGTTCTCGATGAAGCTGAGGGCAAAGACCTCCTCTTTGCCGGTCAGGACGTCGCCCAGGTTCCAGACGTCGGCTCGGTTGGCGAGCATGTCGGGGACCTGGAAGCGACCGCCGGACTCGGTGTAGGGGTTGCCTGCCATGCAGACCGCGAAGCGCTTGCCGCGCAGGTCGTAGGTGCGGGGCTCGCCGTCCCAGACCCCGTCAATGCGGCGGGTGGCGTCGCACAGCGGGATGAACTTCTGGAGCAGCTCGGGTGCGGTGTGCTGGATGTCGTCCAGGTAGAGGAGCGTGTTGTTGCCCGCCGCGAGGGCGAAGTTGATCTTTTCGATCTCCTGACGGGCAGTGGCGTTCGGAGTCTCGGCCGGGTCCAGGGAGGTGACGGTGTGGCCGAGTGCCGGGCCGTTGGCCTTGACAAGGACGAGGCCGAGGCGGTCGGCGACGTACTCCATGAGCGTCGTCTTGCCGTATCCGGGCGGGGAAATGAGCAGGAGCAGGCCGCCGGTGTCGGTGAGCTTGGCCTCGCCCGTGGTGCCGAGTTGCTTGGCAAGGTTGTCGCCGATGAGGGGGAGGTACACCTCGTCGATGAGCCGGTTGCGGACGAAGGACGACATCACCCGAGGCCGGTAGGAGTCCAGGTGGAGCCGTGAGCGCTCGGCCGCCACCAGGGCGGTGCGCCGGCGCTGGTAGGCGCGGTGGCCGGGGATGTCGTGGGTACGGAAGTCGATGGTGCGGGCGAGGAATTCGTCGATACGGATCGTGATCGCGCGGCGGGTGATCCGTGGATGGGTGCCGAGCAGTCCCTCGACGGTCTCGGTCAGCGGTGTTTCGGACTCGTAGCGCGTCAGGTCCGGGCAGAGCTCCGCGGCCACGGCCTCGGCCAGGTCACCGGCGGTGATGTCGGTGCCGGTGGCGGCGGTGTACGAGGAGAGCCACGCCTTGACCAGCTGGCGTCGTGCGGCGAGGTCGTCGAGGATGGCCAGGTCCTCGTCGTAGGCCGAAGTGCCCACCGTGCGGCGGAATTTGTCGAGCAGTGTGCGGGCGCCTGCGCTGAGGACGAACCCGTCGGGACCGGAGGTCAGCTCGTCGAAGAGGTACGCGGCGGCGGACGCTGCCTCGTCCCCGCCGATCGCGGTGGCGAGTTCCGCCTGGAATTCGGCGATCGCCGGGGCCAGGCCGAACGTCTCACGGGCGCGGGCGAGCGAGACCGCGCGACGGGCCCAGACTTCGCGGGCCTCGGCGGCCGTCCCGTGCGCCCAGAAGAGCTGAGCGGCGGCACGGGCCGCGGGCTGGTGGCGCAACAGGCCCGCGCCGTTGTGCAGTCGGAGCAGCACGGCCAGGATCGCGGTGGCATCGTGGTCGTGGATGCCGCGTTCGTAGCCCTCGTCGTACGCCTCCTCCGCGGCCTGTCGTACGAGGGCGGGCAGGTCGGCCGCCGCGAGGGCCGCCGGGCCGTGCTCGTCCAGGAGCCGGGCGGCGAGGTGTTCGGCGCGGTAGACCTCGGGCGACTCCGAGGGCAGGAGCCGGCCCCAGTACGGGCGGGTGGCGGCGAAATCCGGGTCGGTGACCGGGGAGCGGTAGTCGGTGCCGGCCAGGGCGAAGGCGAGGCCGTCGCCCTGAGGGACCAGGGTCAGGTCGAGGGGCTGGGTGTTGACGGCGAAGCGGTGGTGGCCCAGGCGGATGGTCCGGCCGTCGTCGGCGTAGAGGTCGGTGCGGTCCCGCAGGGCGCGGGATGCCTCCTGGCGGGCGGCCTTCAGGCGGCCCTCCAACTCCTCCGCCCGTACCTGGTCGCCGAGTTCACGCAGTTCCTTGGCTATGCCGCGGGCCTTGGCCACCATCGGGTCGGAGGCGAAGTAGGTGGCGACCGCGTCGGCGTCGGCGAGCGTGGCGGCCCGGCGGGCCACGGTCTCCAGGACCCGGGCCGCCGAGGCCGCGAGCTGTTCGGCGCGCCGGGAGCGTGCATCGGCGAGCGTCTGCTTGCGGGCGGAGAACGCCTCGTAGACCTCGGTGCGCTTGTCCGTCAGCTCGCCGAGGAAGTCGTCGAACTCGGCGAAGCGGGACTCCAGGTCCTCCAGTCGTACGAGCATGCGGGCCAGCTGCTCGTCGCACGCCTCCGGGGTGTCCGCGACGGCGAGCGCGCCGGTGACGGCCTGGCCCAGCAGGGCGAACTCGGCGGCGAACTCGGCGCGGCCCTCGTGGTCGAGGAGTTCGCGGCGGTGGGCATCGAGCGTGGCGCGGGCGCGGTTGGCCCCTCCCAGTACCTCCGCGATGCGGCCGAGGACGGACGTACGGACGGTGGCGTCGCCGATGTCGA
This sequence comes from Streptomyces sp. Edi2, assembly GCF_040253635.1. NCBI lineage: Bacteria > Bacillati > Actinomycetota > Actinomycetes > Kitasatosporales > Streptomycetaceae > Streptomyces > Streptomyces sp. Edi2. Next base: position 3,029,166 of record NZ_JBEJGX010000003.1, read on the forward strand.
GGCCCGCGACGACCTCGGTGACGGTCTGGAGTCCGTCGGCCAGCTCGTCGAGCCGGGCGCTGACGGGTGCGGCTTCGGCGACCGTGGTGATCGACTCCGCGTCGGCGACGAGTTGTTCGATGTCCTGGTGGTGGCCGGTGAAGGCGTCCTCGCGGGCCAGGAAGGCGATGGCGCGCTGGCCGAACGAGGCGAGGTCGGCCCCGACGTCGGCGGCGAGGTCGTCGATGCGGGTGGTGTCCGCGTACCGCAGGTCCTTGAGGGTGAGCAGATGGCCCTGGGCCTGCCGCAGTTCGGTCAGGCCCGCCACCCACGCGCTCGCGCTGCGCGGGGCCTCGCCGCGCAGGCGGCGGACCACCGACGCGATACGGTCCGCCGCCTCGCTCAGTGCATCGGCGGCCTTCCGGGTCAGTTCCTGGACGGTCTCGAACTCGCTCAGCACCTGCTCGGCGGTGGCCCGCATCGCGTCCAGCGGGGTGCGCAGATCACCCAGCTCGGCGTCAGCGAGCCAGTGATGGGTGTCCGAAGCACGGGCGCAACCGGCCACCAGCGCCTCGTACACCTCAGTCGTCGGCTTGGTCTCGGCAACGGCGCGAGTAAGAGAGAGACAGTCGGAGAGACCGCGGACGAGGTCGGCGTTGCCCACGCGAGCCAGGGGCCCGGTGCCGACGGGCTGCGCGGCGGCGTGAGTGTCGGAGACATAGGGAGAGCGCCACAGCTGGAGCGGGTGGACGCGGGCCGGTTCGCCACCAATGCCGTGTTGCAGCACCATCAGCGTGCCATCGTCAAAGAGCGCCCAGCCGTGACAGAACAGCGGGGTGGCGACCTCCTTGCGGATCAGGTTGTAGGGCAGCAGCAGGCTGCGGCCCTCGGCGCGCGTGTGGAAGGCGAAGAGCATGTCCTCGCCGTTGGGCGAGCGGACCACGCGCTCGAACTCCAGGCCGGTGGTGTCCGTGTCGAAGACCTTGTACGCACCCGAGGCCAGGCAGTAGCCACCCGGGAAGACGATCCCCTGGTCCTCGGGCAGGCGGCGGCACGCCTGGCCGATGCCGTCGAGGCGCACCACGGCTTTGGTGAGAGCGTTGAAGACCAGGTGGCGGTGGGCGGACTCCTTGTAGGGGCGGATCCTCAGCAGGAGGAGGTCTCCCACGCGTGCATGGGCTATCTCCGCGTCGGCGAGGGACTGGAGCGGCTCGTCCACCGGTTCGGTGTAGATCCCCTCGCCAGTCTCGGTGTCGTTCGCCACCTTGATGGTGAGGGTGCCGTTCGCCGTACCGACGAATACCTCGCCCGCGATGGAGACGTGCGGGTGGCGGCCGAGGACATGGTCCTCTCGAGTTGCCTCGGTCCACTGGAAGTCGTGCGAGGCCGGAAGGACGTGATCGCGCTCCCCGCGCGAGTCGAGGAAGGGGACCCGGCTTCCGTCGTCGGCGGCAGACCAACGCAGCACCCGGATGTCGTCGGTCTTCTCACCGGTCTGGAAGACGGCGAGAAGCTTGCCCTCGACCCGGCGCAGCTGGAGGAGCCGGACCTCACGGTAATAGCGGTGCAGGGCGGCGAATTCCCTGACGAAAGCGGGGTCGTCGAGAAGGCCGGGAACAGCGTCCTCGTCCAGCCGGTTCAGGTCGCGGTCGTACAGCGCGAAGACCTCGCCCGGGGCGGTCTCGGACGTGGCTCCGGGCGGGGCGCCGTATCCGAACAGCAGGGCATCGCCGATGGCGACGATGTCGCGGGGCAGGCAGGTGTGCTCGGTGCGCAGCCGCTCGGTGCCGGTGAGTACGAGCCGCGTCGCCCCGAACTCCGCGGTGCGGCGGATGTTGAGTTCCTCGGCCCGGCGGGCGAGTTCGGCGGCCTGCGCGGCGAGCCGGTCGCGCAGTACCTCGTACGTACCGGTGTCCAGGCCGGTTGCCCCGGTTGACATGGGGTGCGGTTCCCTTCGCAAAGGTGCGGACCGGAGCTGCCGTCCCCTGTGCGGCAGCTCCGGTCGACGCGGGTGATCAAGCCTTGACGGTGCCGTTGGCTTCGTGGGTGCTGTTGCCGCCGTTGAGGGCGGTCAGAGGTAGGTCGGCCAGGCCCAGTTCGCCGGCCTTGTCCATCAGTTGCCGCAGCTGACCGGCGTTGGCTCCGTCTCCGGTCTTCATCAGCTTCATCAGCAGCGCGGAGACGGTCAGGTTCTGTACGTCCGCCGTCGACACCGAGCCGAGGATCCGGGCGATGTCGTCGGTGAAGCTCGCCGAGCCGTCCAGCCAGGGCTTCGCCAGGGCCTGCGCGGTCTCGGAGTGCTGGACGAAGCCGTCGACGCCCTTGCCGAGCGCGATCGAGGACACCAGCCGGTCGAAGAAGACCGACTCCCCGCCGACGATGTTGATGTCGGCGTTCTCCAGACCGGTCGCGATGACCGTGGCCTGGGCCTCGGCGACCTGGCGCTGGACGTCGAGTCCGGCCAGGCGGATCTCCTTCTCGGCCTGGATGCGCAGCCGGTACTCCTCGTGACCGCGGGACGCCTCGTCCAGCGCGGCCATCGCGGCGGCCTTCTCCGTGAGGCCCGCCGCCTCCGCCTTGAGCTTCTCGCCGATCGCCGTGGCCTCGGCCAGGGCCTTCGCCCGCACGCCCTCGGCCTCGGCGCGCAGCCGTGCCTCGGCGGCCTCCGCCTCGGCGCGGCCCGCCTTCTCGACGACCTCGGCCTCCTTGTCGCGGACCTGTACGGCCGCGAGCCCTTCCGCCGCCGACTCGGCCTGGATGCCCTCGGCGAGCCGTACCTTGGCGCGCGCGTCGAGATCGGCGGACTTCAACCGGGCCTCGGCCAGCGTCAGTTCCTCTGCGGCCCGGTGGGTGGCGGCCTGCTCGGCGGCCTCCGCGGCCTTGATGTCCTTGACCAGCTTCTCCTGCGCCTCCGCCTCGGCGGCGATGATCACTGCCTGCCGACCGCGCTCAGCCTCCTCCACAGCCCGCAGCTTCTTGATGGACTCCTCCTGCTCGGCGACCGTACGGTCCACCGCCACCCGCTCCCGGATGACCTCGGCGATCTCCCGCTTCTCCGCCTCGACCTCCTTCTCGGCGGAAATCCGGGTCAGTTGCGTCTCCCGCTCCCGGGCGATGACCTCCAGCAGGCGGTCCTTCTCGATGCGCTCGTTCTCGACGGCGATGACCCGCTCGCGGTTCTTCGCGGCGACCGCGACCTCCCGCTCCTGGTTCTCGCGCTGCACCCCCAGCTGCTCCTCGGTGCGCAGGAACGCGCCCTGCGCCCGCAGCCGCTCCTCCTCCACCACCCGTGCCGTCTCGGCCTCCTCGCGGGCCCGTGAGGTGTCGATCTCGCGCTTCTGCTTGATCTCGGCGTCCGCCTGCCGGCGCTGCAGTTCGAGGATGGCCTCGCGGGCGTCGACGTTCTGCCGGGTGATCTCCTTCTCCTCGGTGCGCTGGAACTCGTTGGTGCGTACGTGCTCCACCGTGGTCAGCTCGGTGATCTTCCGGATGCCCTGGGCGTCGAGGACGTTGTGAGGGTCGAGCTGGCTGAGCGGCGTCTGCTCCAGGTAGTCGATCGCCGCGTCCTCCAGGTGGTAACCGTTCAGGTCGACACCGATGAGCTCGATGATCTTGTACCGCAGCTCCTCGCGCTTGGTGTACAGGTCGGTGAAGTCCAGCTGCTTGCCAACCGTCTTGAGCGCCTCGGAGAACTTCGCGTGGAACAGCTCCTGCAACGTGCGCTGGTCGCTGGCCCGCTGCGTACCGACGGCCTGGGCGACCTTGATGACGTCCTCGACGGTCTTGTTGACCTTCACGAAGAACGAAATGCGGATGTCCGCACGGATGTTGTCCCGGCAGATCAGCCCGTCCTTGCCGGCCCGCGTGATCTCGATGGCCTTCACCGAGATGTCCATCACCTCGGCCTTGTGCAGCACCGGCAGTACGACCTGCCCGGTGAAGGTCACATCGACCTTCCGCATCTTCGAGACGATCAGTGCCTTGCCCTGCTCCACCTTGCGGAACAGGCGGGAGAAGACCAGCAGCATGCCGACGGCGGCGAGCAGGACAACGGCTATGAGCGCACCGATGCCCACGGTGAGGGGATCCATGAGAGACGTCCTTGAAGCGTGAGGAAGCGGAAGTGTGAAGGGGCGCGCCGGTCCTGGAGTCAGGCGGCGTGGCCGCGCGGGGCTAGCGCCGCGACGTAGGGCGCGGCCCGGAAGTGCTCGCCGGTGTCGTCGTAGGCGTACAACAGCCCGGGGACGCCGTACGTCAGGGGTTCGGCGCCCGCCTGGCGCACCCGGATCGCGGATCCGTCCTGGTCGGCGACCTCGGCCCGGCGGAGGCCCGCGTCCACCTGTCCGGTGCGAAGGGTGCGGGTCAACCCGGTGAAGTTGGCTCGGGGCGGCCCGGGTTCGTCAGGGAAGAGGCGGCGCAGTGGTCCTACCAGAACCCCTGTCACACGCCACGCGCCCAGCAGCGCTGCCGCCAGAACAGCAACGCGGACCAGCGCCCGGCCCATGCCCGGCGCAACGACCGGATCCAGCAGCAAGGTCCCGGCCAGACTCACCAACCAGGCCACCGCCGTCAGAAGGGAGAACGCGACCACGACCGGCACCCCGCCCATCCCCCAGGCATCGAGGTCCGCGTCCGAGTCAAAAGCGTCGGGCGTGGTCACGCCAACGGCGACCAGCAGCCAGAAGGCCACAACCACGCCCAGAGCGGCCGTGAACACGAGGGTGGGAAAGCCGGCGGCAGCCATAAGAAACGTCCCCATGCCCGCCCTCCCCGATCGTCCTGTTCCGGTCCGTGCCCGCGCTGTGCCCCGCCCCGTGCGGCAGCCAGGGGAGACGGCCCGCGACACCCCCTACCTGCCGGTATCCGGCATCGGGACCGTCCCCTGTGCTCCCCCACGACCATCCTGCCCCCACCCGCACCCCACCCGCATTGCCGGTTTCCGGCAGTCTTCATTAGGGTCTTCATGCCAGGTTGCCGCTAAGAAGGCGTCACCGGCGCGTCAAGAAACCGGGGGAACTGTGGCGGAGTGCGAGATACCTGAGGACTATCTGGCGGGCTACGCGCAGATCCTGGCCGACGTCTCATCCACCGGCCGCCGACTGAGCCGCGACGAGATCACCTCCCGCCGCGCTCTCGGAGAACAGGCCGCCGAAGCCGGACTCGGTCTCCGCTCCCTGGTCAACGGGCACCTCACCGCCACCCGCACCGCCTGGCCCGCCTACCCCACCTCGACGGACAGCGTGCTCGCCGCCGTGCAGCAGGCCATCGACGCCTTCGCCGAGGGCTACGAGCGCGCCCAGCACCTGGCCGTACGCCAGGAGGAAGCCGCCCGCCGCGAGTTCATCGACGACCTCCTCTACGGCCGAAGCGACCTCGGCCGCCTCGCCGAGCGCGCCGAACGCTTCGGCTTGCGCCTCTCCCACGCCCACGCGGTCGCCGTGGCCCAGGGACCGGCCGCGTACGACGAGGGTGACGCGGTGCTGCGCCGGGTCGAGCGGTCCCTCATCGCCCGGTTCGGCGACCGCAGCATTCTGCTGACCACCAAGGGCGGGCGCATGCTGTGCATCGCGCCCGGCGACCAGGACGAGATCCTCCTCCACTTCGCCAAACAGGCGTACGCGGCCACGGACGGCGGCCGGGTCGCCATCGGCCGCCCCCAGCCGGGCCCCGGCGGCGTCGTCCAGTCGTACGAGGAGGCCCTCAACACCCTGGACCTCGCCGACCGCATGGAGCTCGACGACCCGGTGCTGCGCGCCGCCGACCTGCTCGTCTATCCCGTCCTCACCCGCGACCGGCAGGCCATGGCCGACCTGGTCCACAGCGCACTCGGCCCACTCACCGCCGCCCGCGGCGGACCCCAGCCCCTGCTGGACACCCTCACCGCCTACTTCAACTCCGGCTGCATCGCCGCCGAAGCCGCCCGCCGTCTCTCCCTCAGCGTGCGCGCCCTGACCTACCGCCTGGAACGCATCCACACCCTGACCGGCGCCAACCCCGCCGACCCCGACCACCGCTACATGCTCCAGACCGCGGTGATCGGTGCCCGGCTGCTCGACTGGCCGGCCAAGGCGCCGTGAATGCCATGGCGCCGCCCCCGAAGCGCCGCCGGGAGTAGCCGAAAGGCGGCACACACTTATTCACCAGCCGGTTCGGGAGAGCTGCCGGACGGACACGGGTCAGCTGTGCGAGGGGCGAGGGCGACGTGGCCGGCCGACTGGGCATGCGGCAGTCGGCGCACGGCTTTGAAAGCCAGCGGAATCACGGCCGCGACGGCGGAGACGATTCCCGCGGTCAGGGTGACCCGGGAGGGGCCGAACACCCGGGCCAGGGGGCCGACACACAGTTGGCCGACAGGGACGGTGAGGTAGGACAGCAGGTCGTTGTAGGACGAGACGCGGGACAGCACACGCGCGGGAACGTGTTCCTGGAGTGAGGTGTCCCAGCCGATGCCTGATGCGGCGAAGCCCAGTCCGGCGACGAAGGCACCGGTGAGCAGCCAGGGGGTGTTCAGGTGTGTGCCGAGTACGAGCAGGGGCAGCGCGCCGAGCGCGCTCATCAGCTGTCCCAGCCGGAGCAGATGTCTGACCACCAGTCGGTACATCAGCGCACTCATGACCAGCAGGCCGATGCCGCGGACGCTGAGCACGAATCCCCATGTCGCCTCTCCGTCGATCTGCCGGGTGAGTGCCGGCCCGAGGATTTGCCAGGTGCCGGTCTGTACCAGGTTGATGGCGCAGAAGGACAGGGTTCCCAGCCACACCCAGCGGATGCGGCGGAACTCGGTCCAGCCCTCGCGGATGCTGGTCAGCAGGGGTGTTGGCCGGGTCGTGGCCGCTCCGGTGGTGAGGGGCAGGCGGGCGAGGCAGCCCGCCGCGAGGAGGTAGGTGAACGCGTCAAAGGCGATGGCCGGCCCGCTTCCGGTCACCACGACGAGTACGCCGGACAGGCTGGGCCCCAGGATCTTCGTGGCGTTGCGCACCACTCCCAGCAGCGCGTTCGCCTGGCGGAGCCGGGCCTTGTCGACGAGCTGGGGTACGACACCGCGCAGCGCCGGAGTGGTGAACGCGGCGAGGGTGCCGTTGAGGAATTCCAGTACGGCTACGGGAAGCAGCGCGTAGTGGCCGGTCAGCAGCAGCCCGGCGACGCAGCCTTGGGTGAGTGCCGAGCCCAGGTTCGTCGCCGCCAGTACCGTCCGGCGGGGCAAGCGGTCGGCGGTGGCTCCGCCGACGAGGAGAAAGGCGAGCAGCGGCAGCATGCGGGCGGCGAGGACGATACCGAGATCGCTGGTGCTGCCCGAGGCGTCCAGGACCGCAAAGGTCAGCGCCACGGGTGCCATCGAGCTGCCGAGGAGGGTCACCAGTTGCCCGGTGAAGAGTCGGCGGAAGTCTGCCTGTGTCAGGAGGTGTGAGCGCACCGGCCGAAGTCTTCGTGAGTGTCCGGGCGATCAGTACTGTTTCGGTGGGAGGCGAAAGATGGTGCTGCTGCGGTTGAGTCCGATGGCCTTGTCGCGGTCGCGGTTCGCGCTGTCACCGCTCGCGGAGACGCTGGGTTCGATGATCGTGCTCGGCAAGCCGTGCTCCGACCCGTGGCTGGCTCGCTGGCACGGTCGCCACCATCCCGCCTTCGCCGCCACTCTCGACACGGACCCCTTCGCCAAGGGCCTGGTCACGCTGTTCGGATCGACCAAATGGCTGCCCGAGTTCGTGGCGATGCCGCCCAGCGGCGGCATGCGCACCACCCTCACCAGCGAGCTGGAGAAGGTCGCTCGCGTGCCCGACGAGGAGGTGCGTGCCGGCCTGGCGAAGTCCGTCTCCCACAGCTGGAAGCGACATGATCTGAGCTGGCTGGACGGACACGAGTGGGGAGCCAGAACGGCCGACCTGCTCCGGCGCGTATGGGACACCCATATCTCTCCTGACTGGCCGCGCCGCCGGGCCCTGCTCGAACGCGATGTCACCTACCGGGCCGGACTGCTGGCCGCCTACGGCTGGCCCCGCGCCCTTGCGCACATGAGCCGCCGCAGCGCCTGGGTCGGCACCGACGCCATCCGCTTCGGCAACCGACCCGGTCCCGACCGCGTCGTCGGCGACGAGGGAATGCTGTTCGTACCGGTGAGCGTCGCCAGCGGCACCTGGCTGTGCGCCGCCCCGCCGGACAAGTACGCACAGGTCTACCCGGCCCGCGGATACGCCGCGACGACCGACCGCTCTCGGCCACACCACGCCCTGGAACAACTCATCGGCACCGGCCGGGCCGCCATTCTCCGCGCCCTCGAACACCCCGCGACCAGCAGCGAACTGGCCGCACACCTCAACCGGTCACTCGGCACCATCGGCGGCCATCTGGGAGTACTGCGCGACGCCGACCTCATCGCCGGGACCAGAGTCGGCCGACGGGTGGTCTACCGGCGCACCGAGTCCGGTGATCTGCTCGCCGGACAGCGTGAATCTTGAGCGCGGAGGCGGGACGCCAGGCCACCGGGCCGGGTGTCCAGGGGACTCCCCCGGTCTTCTGCGCGACTCACGGCAGGCGGTTGGTGCTGCCGGGCTGCGGTTCGGCGGCGTTGAGTTCGGTGACAACGGCGGTGGGCTTCCCGGCGAGGGCCACCCCGATGTAGCGGTTGATGCCGGGCAGGCCCGCGGCCTTCAAGATGCCGCGTCGGAGGTGCAGTTGCCAGGCGGCGTCCGGGACGAACCACCGGGCGGCCTTGCGTGCAGTGCGCTGTTTGTCGGCGACCACCGGCCGCCAGATGCGTTCGTAGTGGTCCAGTGCGGCTTCGACCGAGTCGCTGCGGTGGAGTTGTTCGGCCAGGACGTAGGCGCCGGCGATGCCCAGGGACGCGCCTTGTCCGGCGAGGAGGGAAACGGCCTGGCAGGCGTCGCCCACGAGCGTGACCCGGCTACGGCTCCAGTGCGGCAGGTCGATCTGGGCGACCTGGTCGTAGTAGACGCAGTCAGCGGGTGGGCACTGCTCCAGTGCCCGAGGCACGACCCAGCCGAGCCCGGCGTACTCCCGTAGGAGCGCGGAGCGGACATCGGTGGGCAGGGTTGGGTCGGGGGTGCGGTGTACGGCGAAGGCGGCCACCCTGCCGTCGCGCAGGCCGTAGAAGCCCATCTGCCGGCCGAGCGTGTCGGTGAGGCAGAACCGGTCCCGCACCTGGGCGTGAACGTCCGGAGCATCGAAGACGAACGCGGCAGTGTGAAAGCCGAGATAGCGCAGGCAGCGTGCCTCATCACCGTGGACCATGGAGCGCACGGTGGAGTGGATGCCATCGGCTCCGACGAGCAGATCGGCGGTGAGGGTGCTGCCGTCCGTGAGGGTCAGGCATACGCCGGTGGCGTGGTTGTCGATGTGCCGGATGCTGGTGGCGAAGCGCAGGTCGACCCGCTCGGAGAGGCTCTCGCGAAGGGCCTGTTCGAGGTCGGGCCGCATGAGGCTCAGCAATCGGCCCCGTACCGCCCGGCCGAACTGCGCATACGTCAGCCGGGCGCGGGTGTGCCCGTTGTCGTCGACGGAGGCGGCTTCCTCGACCGGGTAGGCGAGCTGTTGCAGCCGGGGCAGGACACCCATGGCATCGACGGCGTCATAGCCGGGTCCGAAAAAGTCGATCATGTATCCCTGAGTGCGGGGGCCGGACGCCTTCTCCAGCACCACGACCTCCCAGCCGAGGGTGTCCAGGCGCTGAGCGAGGGCGAGGCCGGCGATCCCGGCACCGCAGATGACTGCCTTCATGCGGAACGACCTTTGCTTTCATCGGGCACCGGCGAAAAGTGCCGGTGTCTTGCGAGAGAGCTGGTGCGGTCTCCACCGTGCGTGCTGCAGGTGCTGCGTCGGCTCAGGTCAGGTGGTGGCGGGTGTGTGGAGCACGCGCAGGGCGCTTTGGTGGGTGAGCCAGCCCAGGAGGTGGTCCTTGTCCGGGTCGAGGACGGGCAGTCCGGTACCGGGTGCGGCGACCAGGACGTGCAGGGCGGTGGACAGCGGCATGTCGGCGGTGACGGGTGGAGTCGTTTCGGCGAGGTCCCCAGCGACGGCCGGCGGTGTGGTGTCGACGTCGGGGCGTTCGGCGAGCGCCTCGGCCACGGCGCGGGCCGTGAGTGTGCCCAGATAGCGACCTTCGGCGTCGACGACGGGTAGCGCACCGTGATCGGACAGGCGCACGAGGTCTCCCGCTTCCGAGAGCTCGGTGGCAGCCGGCAGCGGTGCGGGAGCCCCCTCCATGACCGATCCCACGATCTGCGTGCCGAGTTTGGCTCCGGGGGCCGGTGCGTTCAGGTCGATGCCCCGGCGGCGGAGCTTGAGGGTGTAGATGGTGTCGTGGGAGAGAAGTCGGCTGGTGAGGGTGGCCAGGACGATGGCGAGCATCAGCGGCAGGATGATCGAGTACTGGCCGGTGAGTTCGAAGAGGATGACGACGGCCGTGATGGGGGCCCGTGAGGCCCCGGCGAAGACGGCACCCATACCGACCAGCGCGTAGGCACCGACGGCACCTGCGGTACCGGGCATCAGGTGGTGGGTGGTGGCACCGTACGCGGCGCCGAGCATGGCGCCGATGAAGAGGCTGGGGGCGAAGACGCCGCCGGAGCCGCCGATGCCGATGGTCAGGCTGGTGGCAAGGATCTTGCCGACGAGCAGGAGCAGCAGGAATCCGGCGACGTACCCGCCGTGGGCGGCCTCCTCCAGTACGGGGTAGCCGACCCCGTACATCTCGGGCAGCACCAGCAGGACGAGGCCGAGGAGCAGGCCACCGGCAGCCGGGCGCAGCCATTCGGGGCCGCGCCAGGCCCAGTCGCAGGCGTCCTCGATCCAGTACAGGATCCGGGTGAAGCCGACGCCGACGGCTCCCGCAAGCACCCCGAGCACGGCGAACAGGCCGTACTGGCCGAGGTGTTCGACGTGGAAGGGCGGCAGGGTCAGGAAGGCCGTGTCGCCGAAGGCGGCCCGGCCGATGACGCTTGCGGTGACGCTGGAGAGCACGGTGGCGCCGAACGCCTCGACGCTGAACGCGCCCAGGATCAGCTCCATGGAGAAGAACACACCGGCCAGCGGGGCGTTGAAGGTGGCCGCGATACCGCCCGCGGCGCCGCAGGCCACGAGCAGCCGCATCCGGTCCGCGGAGACCTTCACCACCCGCCCCAGGGTGGAGCCGAGGGCGGAGCCGATCTGGACGATGGGGCCTTCACGACCGACGGAACCGCCCGAGCCGATGCACAGGGCCGAGGCGAGCGCCTTGACGATGGAGACCTGGGGATTGATCCGGCCACCGCGCTGGGCGACCGCGAGCATCACCTCCGGCACGCCATGGCCGCGGGCCTCCTTGGCGAACCGGTCGACCAGCGGCCCGTACAGCAGCCCGCCGACGACGGGGGCCAGCAGCACGAAGAACGGGCCCAGCCACGGCACGTGCGGGTTCGCGCTGCCACCCGCGCCCGCGTAGTCGCCGTGGCCGGAGAAGAGGTGGGTGAAGGTCACGATCAGCCAGCGGAAGGCGATCGAGCCGAGCCCGGCACCGGCACCGACCGTCACCGCGAGCACCAACAGGCCCCACGGTGCGTTACGAAATCGGGCGCCGGTCGATACCGGGCGCGCTTCGACGGCCGACGGATCCATGACGGGAGCGGCAGGAGCCGCCGCATCTATCCCACTCATATTTTCCTCTCCTCGCTCATTTTGCATTATGCAAACGTTGTCAAGTGCGCTCCCGAGCGAGGTAGAAATGAGCATGATCGAGCGCGAGGGGAGCTCACCGGACATGGGCGACGTCGATGCGGTGACCCGGGCGGTGCTGACCGCCTCCAGGGTGCTGGTCGGCGTGTCCGCACGCTCGCTGACCGCGGCCGAGGACAAGGTCACGTTGCCCCAGTTCCGCCTGCTGGTCGTGCTGTCCGTACACGGCGCCACCAACCTGTCCACGGTGGCCGAACTCCTCGGGGTCAACCCCTCCACCGCGATGCGCATGATCGACCGGCTGATCGGCGCGGACTTCGCCAGCCGGCACGCCAACCCGGACAACCGGCGGGAAACCCTGATCCAGCTGACGGAGGACGGGCGCCGCATCGTCGAGGAGGTCACGGCCCGGCGCCGGGAGGAGATCGCTGCGATCGTCGGCCGCATGGACCCCGCCCAGGGCCAGGCGCTGGTCGAAGCGCTCACCGCCTTCACCGCGGCGGCCGGCGAACCGGCCGTACCGCCCGCAGGCCACGACGCCTACCCCTTGGGCTGGACCGACACTCCCCCCCTCTGACCTGGGCAGATACGGCAGCTCTCCCGCCTGCGGGAGAAACGATGGCCACCCGGGGACGGTCGCCCCTGGTGCCCACCGAAGTCGGCGGGTCCGGTCAGTGACTGCCGGTGAGTCCGCCGCTGAGCGTCTTGTGGAGCTGGGCGCTGGACTCGTTCAGACCGACGATCTCGACCTTCTTGCCGCGTTGTGCGTACTTGCTCTCGATGGCGTCCAGTGCGGCGACGGACGAGGCGTCCCAGATGTGGGCGGAGGAAAGGTCGATGACGACCTTCTCCGGGTCGCCGGCGTAATGGAACTGGGTGACCAGGTCGCCTACGGAGGCGAAGAAGAGTTCACCGGTGACGGAGTAGACAACCTGGGTGCCGTCGGGGTCGGTGACCGCGGTGACGTGGGCGAGGTGCGCGACGCGGCGGGCGAAGATGACCATGGCGGTGAGGCTGCCGACGACCACGCCGATGGAGAGGTTTTCGGTGGCGACCACGACGGCGACGGTGATCGCCATGACGGTGGTCTCGCCTATCGGCAGCCGCTTGAGGGTGGCGGGCTTGATGGAGTGCCAGTCGAACGTGCCGACCGAGACGAGGATCATCACGGCGACCAGTGCGGCCATGGGGATCTTGGAGACGATCGGGCCGAGGACGATGCAGAGGATGAGCAGGAAGAACCCGGCGAGGAAGGTGGACAGCCGGGTGCGGGCCCCGTTCTTGACGTTGATCATCGTCTGGCCGATCATCGCGCAGCCGCCCATGCCGCCGAAGAAGCCGGTGACGATGTTGGCGATGCCCTGACCGATGGACTCGCGGGTCTTGTTGGAGCGGGTGTCGGTCATCTCGTCCACCAGCTTGGCGGTCATCAACGACTCCATCAGCCCGACCAGGGCCATCGCCAGCGCGTAGGGCGCGATGACGGTCAGGGTGTGGAGGCTGAACGGGACGTCCGGCAGTCCGGGCACGGGCAGAGAGGAAGGCAGCTTGCCCTTGTCACCGACGGTGGGGACGACGATTCCGGCCGCGACGGTGACGACGGTGAGGATGACGATGGAGACCAACGGCGCGGGCACGGCCTTGGTGAGCCGCGGGAAGAACACCATCAGGGCGAGCCCTGCGGCGACCAGCGGATACACCGCCCACGGCACATCGAGCAGGTTGGGTATCTGGGCCGTGAACAGCAGGATCCCCAGGGCGTTGACGAAGCCGACCATCACCGAGCGCGGCACGAACCGCATCAGTGTGGCCACACCCAGCGCGCCGAGGACGATCTGGAAGACACCGGCCAGGATGACGGTCGCGATCAGGTAGCCGAGGCCGTGCTCGCGGACCACGGGCGCCACGACCAGAGCCACCGCACCGGTGGAAGCCGAGATCATCGCGGGGCGGCCGCCAACAAGGGCGATCACCATGGCCATGGTGCAGGCCGCGAACAACCCCACCTTGGGATCGACCCCGGCGATGACCGAGAAGGAGATCGCCTCGGGGATCAGCGCCAGGCCGACGACCAGGCCGGCCAGCACCTCCGTACGGAACACCTTCGGGGACAGCCATGGCGGGCGGAAGCCGCGCAGCCGCGCGACGGGGGACGGTGCGTAAGAAGACAAGGGGAAGCGAAACCTGTCGTGGTCGGGCCCGCCCCGGCCATAGGGACGTGCGGGAGAGGGCGGAAGGCCGGGACGGCAATCCACGAAGCCGGCGAACGCCGGGCGAAATGACTGGGCGCGGCGTACGCCCCACTCGGTTCGGCCGCTGCTCAAGGGCGAGGGGTCACGGCGGGCAAGCAGCGGCGCCGGGCACGATGGGCATGCGCCCGCTCTCCCCTACTGACATCGGTCTTCGGTCTTCGTCGGGGGCGTCGTCGGCCCCGACACGGCTGGCGGCCGCGGGAGGTTATCCCGCGCCATGGAACGAGGGACGGAGCACGGCAGGGAGCCACCCACACATCCACCGTCCAGCGATTCTACCGAGACGCATCGCGCATCGGGCCGCGCACCGGTCACCGGCTGGATGGACCTCGCACAGGCGAGATGGCGGTCGACACGGTGAGTAGTCGGTGTGTCTCGCAAAGCCGACCGGGTCATCGAAGGCATCCCAGCCTCCATGGGACGGCGCGGTCGAACGCTTGATCTTGACGCCTCCTTAGCGCCTTCATAGCGGTCCGCTGACGTATCGTTAACGCCAGGTGAGCCGGGAAGTCTGGTCGGCATGCAGTGCGTTTCTCCGCTTCGTCGGCCATGAAAGGCTCTCCCGCACATGACTCTCCCCAAGGCCGCCGTGTCCGCGGCCATACCGCCGGTGCGCTCCAGCCGGGGACCCCGCACGTCGGTGCTGTTCATCGCCTTCGCCTTCGCGGTGATCGCGGATCCGGTCTCCTCCGTCGCCTACGCCATCGAAGCGGCCCTGCGTGCGCTCCACGGTGACTTGGCGCTGCTGCTGCCCACCATGTCCTTGGTGGTCGGCCTCGTCGTCGTGGTGACCGCGAACTACTGGCAGCTGGTGCGCCGCTTCCCCAAGGGCGGTGGCGCGGCCGCCGCGGCCGGGCGGGCATTCGGGCCGCGCTGGACGTTCCTGCCCATCGGCGCACTGGTGGTCGACTTCGTCCTGACCATCGGTATCTCCATCTCGGCAGCGGCCAGCGCGGCCATCGCCCTCTTCCCCGGGCTCGCCGGGGCACGCGTCCCTCTGGCCCTGGGGCTGCTCGTGCTGGTGGCCGGGCTGACCTGGTTCGGGCACGGCGGCCGCCTGCTGTTCGCGGCGATGACCGTGCTGTTCGTCGTGGTCTCCGTCGCCGTCCTGGTCCTCGGCTTCGTCAGCCCGCACGAGGTGGGCCACGCCCCGGCCAGTACCGACGCCGGACGACCTGCCGCGCTGGCCGTCGTGCTCGCCTTCCCCGTCGCGATGGCCCTGGCCACCGGCGTCGAAGCACCCTCCACTGCGATCGCCCAGCTCGGCCAGCTCGACGACACCCACCGACGCCGCTTCGGCCGCGGCACCCTCGCCCTGCTGTTGGTCATCGTCGGCGGCCTGACGCTCGCGCTCACCGCCCTCGCACTGCACCTGCACATCGGCATCCCGGCCGCCGAGTCCACCCAGATCGCCGACATCGCGCGCTCCGCCACCGGACCCGGCTGGCTGTACGGGGCGTTCCAGCTGACCAGTTCCCTGCTCCTGCTCGCCGCCGCCAGTTCCTCCTTCCAGGCGGGCCCCGGCCTGCTCAAGGCCCTGGCCGGAACGGCAGGCGCTCCCGGGGTCCTGCCGCCGGTCCTCGGCCGCACGAACAGGCACCACACCCCGTACTGGTCCGTCGTCGCGTACTTGATCGCCGCCGCCGTGATCATCGTGGCCGCAGCGGGCGAGGAGCAGGAACTGGTCCTGTTCTACGCGGTCGCCGTCTTCGTCAGCTTCCTGGTCGGCCTCGTGGCAATGGCCCGCTTCGCCCGCGCGGAGAAGAAGCCGACCCTGGCCTGGGTCAACGCCCTCGCCGCAGCCGCCGTCGCGTTCACCCTGGCGGTGAACCTGCTCCGCGGCTGGCCGATGCTCTCCCTCGCCGCCACCCTCCTCATCGCCGGGGCCCTCTACCTCCGGTGGGTCCGCGCCGGACGCCCGGACGGCATCGAGGACGTCGAGGCCCAGGCCGAGGTCCAAGCCGAGGCCCTGCCCGAGGCGACCGGGTGAATCGATGATCTCCGCCGTCGATCCCGAAGCCGGCATGTGTACAAGACCCGATACCGGAGGCAGGACGGGCGCGAAGCCCGCCTCGCCGTCGAGCCGGAGACCGGACCGATCACCGCGATAACCTTGCGGTCCACTGTCGGCGCCGAACACCAGGCCCGCGGCATGCTCCGCACCGAGTTCGTACAGGTCCGGTGGGTGTTCGACTGTCATCGGCCTTCTAGGCGTCCGGGGCCATGTCGGTGGGCCGGACGCTGGTTCATCCGCCAGCAATACGCGCGCGGATACGTCGTCAGCGGGGCTCATGCTGGAGGACCACACAGTCCGCCAGCATGAGCCCCAGGCGTGGGCAGGCCGGTTGGCATGTCCGTCCCGAAATTCCCCGGAAATTTGGGCCCTCGATCAGCCCTACACGGCATTAGTGCAGGTCAGAGGCTCCCCCTTTCTCCATCCACCAGGTGCCTTCTAAGCACTTGGCCGCAGGTTCGAGTCCTGCCGGGGGCGCCATCGCCCGTACTGCACCCAGCCCTCCCTGGCGGAGGGCTTTTTTGCTGGTCAGAAGCAGTTCAGTGGACGCGGCGTGGCGGCTTCGGCAGGGCCAGGATGGCTCCCGGCGGCGAGGGCGCCAGTCCGGCTGACGCCGGTTTTGAACGGCTCCCGGCGGCCGGCCCTCCCGAAAACTTCCCGAAGTTTTCCGACAGCTTCGAGCACGCCGACGGCGGCAGCGCCCAAGACATCGGCCAAGAACTTCTCGGGGACACCTACGCCGGCACCGACCACGCCTTCCGGCTGGACAAGAAGTGGGGCGGCCCCGTCTCCGTACATGCCGACGGATCCGTATGCGCCATCCGGCTACCGCCTGGCCGACCTCGGGCGCGCAGCTAGCGAGCCTCCTGTCCCGAAAGCGCCGGAAGTCTGGGGACGTGGCCTGCCTCCGAACGCAAACATGCAGGTCACTGGCCCGCTTCCCCGCACGGTGCCCAGATGCCAGGGACGGTCCGGACCGGTGACCGGCACACCGGCGACGGACAGCCCCCGGGATGCCGGGCCGGGCAGGCGCGCGGGCCGGTCCGGCCCGGCCCGTCCCGGCCGAGCGAGACCCCGATCACAAGTAGCGCCCCCTGCACTCCCATGCACGCACCCTCCCCCACAAGTAAACATTGACATGTCGAAGTCGACATGTGCAATATCAGGGCGACGACGGAACGGCGCATACCCGCCAACCGCCGCACGGGGCACGGGGGTACGGGCCGTGGACCTTCCCACCGCCACCCACCCCCGAACAACACGCGTGCGCAGAAGAGCGCACACCACAGAAGGAGAAACCGATGGCGACGACCCGGGGCCTGGCACGACCCACGCGGACAGGGAAACCACGCAAGGCGGCCATCGCGGCCCTGCTGGCGGCCCTCACGATCCTGGGCCCCATGGGAATGCAGCCGGCAGCCGCGACCGAAGGCGACTGGCAGATTCTCAACGACCCCCACGCGCGCACGCCCGACACACCCGTCGGGATCGACACCGGCTCCGTGATGCGGGGCGAGGACAACAGGATCTGGTGGACGCCGGGTGGGGCCAGTCCCATGCAGCCCATTCCCGGCGATTGGCGGACGAACGACGCGCCCGCCGTAGTCGCACACAACGGCCGGGTGATGGTCTTCATCCGCGGCACCGACAGCCGCCTGTACTACGCCACACTGATCGACAGCAGCAACAATCGGTGGACCAGTTGGACCGGAGTTCCGCAGTCAAACGCCCTCGGTACCCCCACGGTGGTCAGCAGCGGCGACGAGTTGTCGGTGTTCTACACGAACAACCGCCACCAAATCGTG
Organism: Streptomyces sp. Edi2; assembly: GCF_040253635.1. Lineage (NCBI taxonomy): Bacteria > Bacillati > Actinomycetota > Actinomycetes > Kitasatosporales > Streptomycetaceae > Streptomyces > Streptomyces sp. Edi2. The sequence continues at coordinate 3,046,880 of NZ_JBEJGX010000003.1, forward strand.
CGGAGCCTGTACCGCTCGGCGGCACCGACGGGCTGGACACACCTCAACGAAGCCGTGCCGGGGAACGCGACGACCGACTCCTCACCGGCGGCCGTGGCCTACGGTCCGGGCCGGGAGAACATCGCCGTCTTCTACCGCGGCACCGACAACCACATCTACCGGCAGAACTACTACACGGACAGCCAGGTGTGGGACAACCGCTGGACGCAGGTCGGCGGCGCCGTCACCCACTCGCGGCCCGCTGTCGCCGCCGGCGGAACCCTCCGCGACACCATCATGGTCGCGGTACGGGGTGAGGACAACTACCCCTGGGTGACGACGATCGAGGCCGGCCGAACCACATACGACTGGCACCCACTCCACGGCGCGCAGCTCACCACCCACGCCCCCTCCCTGTGGGCATCGGTCGCCCGGACCTCCATCTACCTTGCCATCACGGCTGCCACACAGATCGGCCATGACATCCCGCTGTACAAGCGAGTGAACTAGGCCCGTGTGATGCCGTGATCAATCTTGCCGATCCGGGTCCCTCGGGAAGGGGGATCCGGTAGGAAGACGATCACGGCAAGCAGGCAACTCGGCAACGCACAGCGGAAGTTGATCGAGCCGTTCCTGCCGACAGGCGAGTACCGGCCGTGCCCCGGGCGGCTGCGGATCAGTTCGAAGGGGTGGTCCGGCGGATCCGCACCAGCAGCCAGTGGCAGGAGACGCCCGGCGAGTTCGAGCCCGTGGCCGACGGCCGCCATCGAGCAGGACCGAGCCCGTCAAGAGGGGGCGGACCACCCGCGGCGACAGTAGCGGTCGACGGCGGTGCGAGCTTCAGCCAGGCGCGCCCGCCCGGATCCGGTGACTGCGCAGACGGTCCGGATTCGGGCGCCGTTCGATCAGGCCCTCCAGTTCGAGACGACCGGGCATCTCGTCGGCGGCTTGCCGGGAGCTTGCCGCCTCTCAACGACCCGACCGCATCGGCGGGGATCCCCTGCTCAGCCCTCCTCAGGGATCGTCAGGTTCTTGACGATCGGATTGAAGATTCCCATGACGACGCCTCCACCGCTGCCGAAGTCCAGACAGCAGTTGATCCTCGCCGTACTCCTGTTGTCCTCGCTGCTGATCTGGCTGGACAACACCATCCTCACCACCGCCTTCGAGACCCTCGCCGATCCGGTCCGCGGACTGGGTGCCAGCCCCGCCCAGCTGCAGTGGGCCACCGGCTCGTACACCTTGGTCTTCGCCACCTTGATGTTCACCTCCGGCGCCCTGGGCGATCGTTTCGGGCACCGGAACGTGCTCGCCACCGGGATGGCGGTCTTCGCCGTCGCCTCGGTGTGGGCGGCGTACGCGGGCGACGCCGGCCAACTGATCGCCGCTCGGGCCGCGATGGGCATGGGGAGCGCGCTGATCATGCCCGCGCAGATGGCCCTCCTCATGTGGACCTTCAGCGGTCCCGCCCGGGCGAGCGCGGTCGGCATCTCCTCGGCGTCCGCCGGTGTCGGAGTCGCCGCGGGCCCGCTGCTGGCCGGCGTCCTCCTCAGCCACTTCTGGTGGGGCTCGATCTTCCTGGTCAACATCCCGATCGCGGTGCTGTCGCTGGTGGGAATCGTCACGCTGGTCCCGAACTTCCGCAGCCCCACCCCGCGCCCGCTGGACCCTGCCGGGCTGCTGCTGTCGATCAGCGGGCTCGCCTTCCTGGCCTACGGGCTGATCCACGCGGGGCAGGTGGCCTCCTGGAAGCCGGTGTCGGTCTGGGGCACGATCGCCGTCGGAGTGGCCCTGCTGGCCGGCTTCGTGCTCGTCGAACTGCGCCACCGGCAGCCCAGCTTCGACCCCCGGCTGCTCGCCCAGCGCATGTTCGGCCTCGCCAACGTGGCGCTCGGGCTGCTGATGCTTGCCATGACCGCCGCCAGCTTCTACGGCGCCTTCTACCTGCAGGGCGCACGCGACTTCTCGCCGCTGCAAGCGGGCCTGGCGTTCGCCCCGAACGCGCTCGGGACGATTGTCGGAGCGCCGCTCGGCGTCCGGCTGGCCCGCCGCTGGACGCTCCGCGTGGTCACCGCGACGGCGCTGACCACGGCGGGGCTGGCAATGGGCTGCAACGTGCTCTTCGGGCTGCACACCCCGCTGATCTACAACGAGATCGCCTACACGATCCAGGGCCTGTCGATCGGCATGGTGATCGGTCCGGTGACGGGGGGAATCATGAGCGCCCTGCCGTTGGAACGGGCCGGCGCCGGATCGGCCGTGATGAACACCGCGCGGCAGTCCGGCAGCCTGCTCGGAATCGCGGTAGGCGGCACGATCATGTCGATCACTTACCGGCATGCGATCGAAGGCTCCCTGCATGAGTACGCCGGTCCGGTGCAGGACCAGGCGCGGGTCTCCGCGGAACAGGCCCGGCACACTGCCGCCGCGATCCACCAGCCCGCCCTGGCACACGCCGCCGATGACGCGTTCCTCCACGCCATGCACGTCAGCGCGGTCTGGGCCATGCTGATCGCACTCTCCGGAGCAGTCCTGCTGGCCACTGCCTTGCGTCCTGCCGGAAAGCCCCCAGCGGTGCCCCCGAGGTGCGAAAGGTTGCCCGACATGGCCGCCGGTGGACAGTAGGGAGCCCTCGTGACGGTCACTGCCGGAGCCACCCGGCAGGCTCCAAGAAGGGGAAACGCACATCACCGGGGCCAGGGAATGTGGGATCAGCACATCCAAAACCCGCACAGGTTTGCCTACGGTTCACGAGACTGCCGATTCCGCATTCCAGCTCACCTCTCGCCTGCAAATGGCTTTGGGCCATCCGGACCAGGCCAGTTCAACCAGGAATTGGTGGACGACTGAGCTTTAAGTTCACTCACGGTCCCTCAGTTCGTCTGCTGCATTGCGCGGCGAGGTAAACGTCCTGACTCCCTGTGGGCCGCGTGCGATCTCGATCGCGCCCTCATCGCCGTTTCGGCGCCCCGTCAGCGCGCCGTCTCAACCATCCGGGAATGCGAGCCCTCCGGCCCGCTCCGCCTCCCGCGGGCCGGACCTCAATCACTGCCAAATCTGGAGCACCACTCATGACTTCCGTTCTGTTCGTCGTCACCGGCGCCACCCACTGGACCCTGGCCAACGGCACCGCGCACCCCACCGGCTTCTGGGCCGAGGAACTCGCCGAGCCGCACCGGATCTTCAGCGAGGCGGGCTACCGGATCACCGTCGCCACCCCCGGCGGTGTCGCCGCCCCGGTCGACCAGGACAGCCTGAGCGCCGCCGTCAACGGCGGCCGGCCCCGGGCCAACCGCCTCGCCACGTACCTGGAGAGCATCAGCGAGGCGCTGGCGCATCCGGCCAAGCTGGCGGAGGTCGACCCGGACGACTACGACCTGGTGTTCTACCCCGGCGGCCACGGCTCGATGGAGGACCTCGCGGTGGACGAGGACTCCGGCCGGATCCTCACCCGCACCCTGGAGTCGGGCCGGCCGCTGGGCGTGGTCTGCCACGCAGGCGCCGCGCTGCTCACCGCCCGCCACGAGGACGGGAGTTGGCTGTTCGCCGGCTACCGGATGACTGCCTTCAGCAACGCCGAGGAGGCCGCTGCCGGCCTCGCGGACAAGGCCCACTGGCTGCTCCAGGACCGCCTGGTCGAGCTCGGCGCCGACTTCGTGGCAGCCGCGCCGTTCACCCCGCACACCGTCGTCGACCGCAACCTCTACACCGGCCAGAACCCCGGCTCCTCCGCCGAGCTGGCCCAGCTGCTGGTCCGGGCCGCCGCCACAGACCCGGCCGAGGTGGTGACGCGGCTGCGCGACACCTTCGACACCGGGCGGACCAGGCCGCTGGCCTGGCGACTGGCCCAGCTGGGCGCCCTGCGCACGCTGCTCACCGAGCAGTCCACGGAGCTCGTGGCCGCGCTCCACGCCGACCTGGGCAAGAACGAGACCGAGGCCTACGGCGAGGTCAGGTTCCTGCTGAACGAGGTGGACCACACGGTGGCGCACCTGGAGGAGTGGCTGGCCCCGCGCCCCGCCGCCGTCCCGGCCACCTTCGAGCCCGCCGAGGCCCGGGTGGTCCGCGACCCGCTCGGCGTGGTGCTGCTCATCGCGCCGTGGAACTACCCGCTGCACCTCGCCCTGGCCTCGATGGTGGGCGCCCTGGCGGCCGGCAACACCGTGCTGCTCAAGCCCAGCGAGCTGGCCCCGGCGACCTCGGCGGCACTGGCCCGACTGCTGCCGCGCTACCTCGACCGGGAGACCGTCGCCGTGGTCGAGGGCGCCGTGCCGGAGACCACCGCGCTGCTGGAGCAGCGATTCGACCACATCTTCTACACCGGCAACGGCACGGTCGGACGGATCGTCATGGCGGCTGCCGCCAAGCACCTCACCCCGGTCACCCTCGAACTCGGCGGCAAGAGCCCCGCGGTGGTCGAGCCGGGCGCCGACCTTGCGGTCACCGCGCAGCGGATCGCCCGCGGCAAGTTCCAGAACGCCGGCCAGACCTGCGTGGCCCCTGACTACATCCTCGCGATCGGCGACACCGCCGCCACACTGGAAGCCGAACTGACCTCCGCCGTCGAGGCGTTGTACGGCCCGGACCCGGCGGCCAGCTCCCAGTACGGCCAGGTCATCAACGAGCGCCACTGCGACCGGCTCACCGCGCTGCTGGGCGACGGCCGCCTGGTCACCGGCGGCGGGCACAACCGGGCCGCGCGCTACATCGCGCCCACCGTCCTCGCCGACGTCTCCCCCGATGCACCGGTGATGGCGGCGGAGATCTTCGGGCCGGTTCTGCCGATCATCGCCGTGCCCGACCTCGACGCGGCGATCGCCTTCATCAACGAGCGGGACAAGCCGCTCGCGCTGTACGCCTTCACCACCTCGGAGCAGACCAAGCAGCGGCTGACCCGGGAGACGTCCTCCGGCGGCCTGGTCTTCGGCCTGACCATCTCCCACCTGTCCGTCCCCGAGCTGCCGTTCGGCGGGGTGGGCGAGAGTGGCATCGGCCGCTACCACGGTGAGTACTCCATCGAAACGTTCAGCCACCTCAAGGCGGTGCTGGACAAGCCGCTGAGCTGAGGTGACGGAGCGGTGGCCCGGCGGCGCGCGGCGGCCGTCCGCGCGGTCCGCGCCGTCGCCCCGTGGCCGTTTCCCCGTCCTGGGATCCGGCCGTCAACGGCGGCCGCCGGTCGCGTCGTGAACAAGGAGCAGCCAGTGGACTCACATCATCGTCATCGTCATGGTCATGGTCATGGTCATGGTCATAGTCATGCCATCGTGATCGGGGGATCGATATCGGGTCTCCTGGCCGCACGGGCGCTCAGTGAGGCCTTCGAGCGGGTCACCGTCATCGACCGGGACGAACTGCCCCGCTCTCCTGCCGCGCGGCGCGGTGTTCCCCAGAGCCGTCAGATCCACGGTCTTCTGGCGCGAGGCACGGAAGTCCTGGAGCAGCTCTTCCCCGGTTTCTCCGACGACTTGGCCGGGGCCGGAGCGCGCTTCGGTGACCTGCAGTCGGACCTCCACTGGTACCAGGACGGACTTCTGCTCAAGCCCGGTGCGTCGGGTCTGATCGGCGCAGCGGCCAGCCGTCCTCTCATCGAACACGTCGTACGCACCCACGTGGCGAGCCTTTCTGGCGTGACGATCGTCGACCGATGCGACGTACTCGCCCTCACCGCCACAGCAGACCGGCGCCGGATCACGGGAGTGCGGCTGCGCGACCGGGCACCGGGCGCTACGGAAGCGGTCGCGGATGCGGATGCGGACCTGGTCGTGGATGCCACGGGCCGCGGTTCCCGGAGCCCCGCGTGGCTCGAAGACCTCGGATACCTGCGCCCGCGCGAGGAGTACATTCGCGTACGGGCCACGTATATGTCGCAGGTCTACCGGCACGAACCCCACCATTTCGACGGACGCATGGGGACGGCGTGTGCCGCTTACCCCGGCACACCGCGCAGCGGGTTCGCGCTGGTACAGGAGGCCGGCCGCGTCGTGATCATGCTGGGCGGGTACCTGGGCACCCAGGCCCCCACCGATCACGACGGCATGCTCGCTTACGCCGGCACGCTGGCCACCCAGGACTACGCGGACATCATCCGGACGGCGACACCGCTGGCCGAACCCGTGAAAATGCACCACCCGGCGAGCATCCGCAGGCACTACGAGGAAATGGACCGTCTGCCCGAGGGCTACCTTGTCCTCGGCGACGCGATCTGCAGTTTCAACCCCGTCTACGGTCAAGGGATGACGACCGCCGCCCTGCAAGGGCTCCTCCTGAAGGATCTGCTGGCGGAAACACGTGAGGAGCTGGGCCGCCGGTTCCTCAACGCGGCGGCGAAGCTCCTGGACACTCCGTGGGGAGTCGTCGCGGGCGGCGATCTCCGGTTCCCCGAGGCCGAAGGGACACGCACCGCTCGGACGAAGCAGTTCTCCGCATACCTCACGCGGTACCGCGTGGCCGCACACCACGACGCGGAACTCGTCACCGCCTTCCTGCGCGTGACCAACATGCTGGACGACCCCTCCGCGCTCATGACCCCGGAGATCGTCGCCCGCGTCACAGCCGGGTGGCTGAACAGCCGAGAAGAAGACGAAGTACGTCCGCCCCGGCGGCCCGACGTGCTTGCCGTGTAGCGCCGTTGATCTGTACCTGCCGCAACCGGCCGCCCGCACATGCCGTTGTGCCGCAGGGGTTGGTGCGGTCGACCACGGGGCGACGGGTGGCCGACGCCTCGGTCAGGCCGTCCCTGATGACCGCACCGCCCGACGCGACCGTTCTCCGCTTCAACACCGCGACGGTCGACGACCGTATGCCTCCCGCCAACCGTCACAAGGAGGAACACGTGAAGGATCACGATCAGACGGGCCCGCCCGAACCGACGCGGCCAAAACCGCGGTCGCGCCGCGAGATGCCGACCCGGCGCACGGTCCTGGGGGCGGCCGCGATCGCGGGGATCACCGCGGCCGGCGCGGGGGCATACGCCTGGGCCGGGGACCGACTGCCGTCCGACCGCCTGACGCCGGCGAAGTTCACCGACCGGTTCGAGCAGCTGTCCGGGGTGCACGACGGCTTCCGCCGCAACCACGCCAAGGGCGTGAGTGCATCAGGGACCTTCGTCAGCAACGGGGCGGGCGTCAAGCTGTCGAGCGCCGCCGTATTCGCCTCGGGCTCGACGCCGGTGACCGCGCGCTTCTCCCTGTCCGGCGGCCTGCCCGCGGTCGCCGACGCGAACGCCACCGCCCGGGGCTTCGCGGTGCTCTTCCACCTGAGCAATGGCGAGCAGTGGCGCACCGCGATGATCAACCTGCCCGTCTTCCCCGACAGCGTGCCGCAGGGCTTCTACGACCGGCAGCTCGCCACCGCGCCCGTGCCCGCGACCGGGCAACCCGATCCGGTGAAGGTCGCCGCGTTCCTCGCCGCATACCCCAAGACCGCACGCGCGATGGCGCTGGTCAAGAAGACGCCGCCGGCCGGCGACTTCTCCAACAGCACCTTCCGCGGCCTCAACGCCTTCTACTTCACCAACCAGGCGGGCAAGTCGATCCCGGTCCGCTGGAGCCTGGTACCCGAGGAACCCTCCCGTCCCGGCCCGAAGGCCCCGCAAGCCGACCATGACTACCTGTTCAACGCGCTGATCGAGCGCGTACGGTCCGGCCCCGTGCGCTGGCACCTGATGATCACGCTCGGCGCGCCCGGCGACCCCACCCATGACGCCACCGTGCCCTGGCCCGCCGGCCGGCCCCAGATCGACGTCGGCACGCTGACCATCGACGCCCTGCAGACCGAGGAGGCGGGAAACGCGCGGGACATCAACTTCGACCCACTCATTCTTCCGCAGGGCATCAGTCCGTCCGACGATCCGCTGCTCACCGCGCGATCGGCCGTCTACGCCCAGTCCTACCGGCGCAGGACCCGCGAGGCACAGCAACCCAGCAAGGTCGACGTTCAGGAAGTCGAGGCCGGACATGACCACTGAGTCGGCGGATCCCGGGACGACGTACACCCTCACCGCCCGGGTCCTGCACTGGACCATGGCGATTCTGGTACTCGCCATGCTGTTCATCGGCGTGTTCATGGTCACCTCCGTCAGCGACTTCCCCCTGCTGGTCACCCTCCACGAACCACTCGGTTTCGCGATCCTGGTCCTGGTCCTGGTACGGATCGGCTGGCGGCTGACCCACACCCCGCCGCCCTTGCCGACCGGCATGCCCAGGCTCGAACGGCTGGTCGCCCTGTACTCCGAGCGGCTCATCTACCTCTTGTTGCTGCTCCAGCCGTTGTTCGGCTGGGCGCTGGTCTCCGCCTCCGGACAGCCGGTCGTCTTGTTCGGTTCCTGGCACCTGCCGGCCCTCGCGCCGATGAACATCACGCTGTTCGCCGGCCTGCTCCGCGCCCACGAGGTCGCCGCGTACGTCCTCTACGCTCTCTTCCTCGCGCACCTCGCCGGAGTTCTGTGGAACACGCTCGTGGTCAGGAACCGCGTACTGCACCGCATGACCTTCCGTCTTCGGCCCAAGCCGGCGGCACACTCTCGTAGGTCACCGCGGCAGTAGTCCTGGCGGCCCGCCGGTGTGCCAGTCCCCCTGTGGACGGGCCGTCAACTGTGGCTCCGCGCCATGGGATGGCCTCGCGATCCCGTGAAGACTGTCGGAGCAGTGCCGTGGACCCATCGCACACGGTCATGCGGGGGCTTGCGCCTGCGGTCGGCGAACGCGGAGTGCGTTCAGGTTCCGCCCGGTCTCCGTCATGTGGTCCCGACCTGTACCCATGACATCCGACATCCGAACGGAATCCGCAATGACCAACACCGTCTCCAAGAGACACGCTTCGCACCAGACCTCGCGTCACAGATGGAGCTGGAGCTGGGTCATGTTCTCCTCACTGGCGATAGCCGGTTACTTCGTCGGCCAGTACGGCCAGGGCACGCTCGCCGAACTCGCCCCCCGCAATGTCGGACTGGCCACCACGTATGCCGATCGGAGCTGGCCGGTCCAGGTCGCTTTCTATGTGCACATCGCCAGTGCCGGGCTCGCTCTGGCACTTGGGCCGTGGCAGTTCTCCCAGCGCCTGCGCACCCGGTACCCGCGCGTTCACCGGTGGATCGGGCGGATCTACATGATCACGCTCGCCCTCGGGACGGTGGCGGCGTTCATCATGTCGATGTTCAGCTCGGTGGGCATCAGTGGGTTCTTCGGCTTTGCGGCGCTGGCGGTGCTCTGGGGATGGACGGCCCTGCGGGGCTACCAGGCCGCGCGTGCCCGGCGGTTCCGTGAGCACGAGGCATGGATGATCCGCAACTTCGCTCTCACCTATGCCGCCGTGACTCTCCGGCTGTGGCTGGGCGTGCTGATCTTGGTGCAGTTGCCGTTCTCCGACGGCCGCGCATTCACGGACATCTTCAGCCAGGCCTACGGCCCTCTTCCCTACCTGTGCTGGATACCCAACATCGTGGTGGCCGAGTTCATGGTGCGGCGCCGGAACCTCCCCTCCCTGCACATGACCACCTCCACGCCCGACCCCCGGCTCACCATCTGACCCATCTGTGGTCGCTCTGAGCCATCCCACCACCGTGGTTGCACACGCCCGGCGGGCGGCCCGGACTCCCGGTGGACAGGCTGTCCAGCGGGAATCCGGGCCACCGCCGGGCACACTCATGCGGGGAGCGGTCAAACCCTGCCTTCCCGTTCCCTCCCGTTCCCTTGCCGGTCCGGCCGGCACCAGGCGGGAAGACCCGTCGGCCACCGAACCCGCGGAGTCCGCGCACGGGCCGGCACCGGAGCAACGTGCGAGCCGTCCGGCGCCCGACCGGTTCAGGACGGCACAGCCGGCCAGGAGACGCATCTGCTGACGGGCCGTTCGTACGGCGGGGCTTCGCGGGCACACCGACGGCCGTCGCCGCGACACCGCTACAGGGATGTCGCCACGACGGCCGTGTTCGTCCGCTTTACCGGACGTGTGGGGGAGGTTGCGGGCCCCGCCGTCCGATACGGCGGGGCCCCACGCGGTCACTCGTCCGGCAGCCAGTTGCCGTGGAATCCGAACGGGACACGACGGGGCAGGTGAATCGTGGCCACCGGCGGGGCCACCACGTCCTGAGCGTCCAGGATCACCAGGTCACTCTTGTCGGTGCTCGCGTCGTACACGAAGCTCAGGAGCCATCCCGGGCCACCAGGTGTGCCATCGGCCGCAGCGAACGATGCCTCGTTGGCCACCCGGCCCGCGGGGAGCTCGTGGCGCATCGCGTTACCGGTCTGCAGGTCGTAGCGGATCAGGTAGGAGTGGGAGAGCCCAGTGCCGATGTTCGGGGTATCCGACACCGTGACGTGTCCGAAACGGGAGTCCATACCGGCGAGGCGGTCGTCCACGCGAGGGAACTCGCAGGGCGTGTCGTCGAGCTGGGTTTCGATGACCTTGCCCGAGTCGAGGTCGAGTTCCCAGCGCCACAGCGTGGCATGGGTCTCGTTGTAGACCGGGTAGCGGGCCACGAGCATGACGATCCGACCGCTGTCCGGCCCTTCGTCGAACGCGTTCATCGGGTGGAACACGTAGCACGGTTCGATGGGCAGCCAACGGACCTCGCCGAAGGGGTCGTTGCGCCGCAGCACACCGAGACGGGCCCCGTAGGTCGGGCGCCACTTGTACGGAAGGTCATCGCCGCGCAGAGCCGTCTCCTGGTCGAAGACGACCGGCAGGTCCATGAAGACGACGTAGTTCGCGGTCAGGTGGAAGTCGTGCATCATCGTGTGCGCCGGCACATCGATGGGGCGGCTGACCGTCAGGGCACCTGAGGCGTCCGCACGGTGGTAGGTGAGGAAGGGGGGCTTGAAGCCTCCGTACCCGAAGAAGTGAAGCTCACCGGTGATCGGGCAGACCTTGGGGTGCGCGGTCATGGCGGTGTGCAGACGCCCACCGAAGTCGTACGGCCCGATCGTGTCGAGTTCGCGGCCGGGACGGAGGTCGAGTTCATACGGAAGGGACCCCTCCACCAGGGCGAATGTCCGCCCGGCGTGCCGGACCACGTGAGTGTTGGCGGAGCCGGCGGTCAGGTCTTCCTTCCCGTCACCGAAGGTCGTCTTGCCCTCCGTGAACTTGGTGGTGCGGACCCAGCGGTTGCGGTACGAGGTCGCTCGGCCGCCTTCGAGGCGGACACCGTGCACCATGCCGTCACCGAAGAACCAGTGGGGGGAATCGACGTCCTGGGGATTGGGCCCGTTCCGCACATACCAGCCGGTGAGCTCCGGGGGAATCGCCCCGGTGACCTCCAGGTCCTGGATGCTCATCTCGTCCATCACCGGCGCGTAGTTCTTCGCGAGGTGCGGGACGGGTGGGTTGTTCATCACTTCAAACTCCCTGAGTCATGGCCGCGTTCATGCGTGCCTGAACGCGCTTCGGGTACTGCACGGTGACGATGGCCGGAATGATGAGCCCGGCGGCCTGGAAGAAGATCCTGAATCCGACGTTCAGAGGGGCGACGACGACCAGACCCAGGGTGAGCGTGCTGATCGAGAAGGCGACGGCCCAGACCCTGGTCAGGATCAGGTTGACCCGGAGGAAACCGGGGTCATTCCACATCTCGCGCGGGACGTCCCGCTTCGCGATGCCGGTGGTGAACGGGTGACCGATGACGATCGACCCCCACGCCGTGGCGGCCAGCCAGGCCATGGACACCGGGCCGTCGAGGTGTTCGGCCGGACTGGTCGGGTCAGCGAAGGCCAGCGCGGTCCAGAGCAGGAAGAACACCGTGTTGCTGTATTCCAGAACGAGAGCTTCGGCCTTGAAACCTGCCTTCACTCCCACGAGCAGGATCCAAGCGCTGACGACGAGTGCACCCAGAGATGCCCACTGCCATCCGATGGCGGAAAGCCCGCCAAAAGCCACCCAGGGAAGAAATCCCTTAGCGAATTGCATTTTTTCTCATTCCTCATTCATTCGAGAGAGCCGATGACGTTCCTGCTCCGGCAGGTCGGATACGAACGGGGATCTGGCGCCACGGCGGGCGACCCTGCCCCACCGCCGTTCCGCATCTCCTGCACGGAGTCGGACAGCTGTTCATCGTGGGCTTCGGATGCCACATCGCCTGTGCCGCGCGGTACGGCGCGGCCGATTCCACCGGCCGAAGCGCGTAACCGCTGGGCTCATCCGGACTGCGGCCGGCGCCGGAAATCAGATTGCATTCCCGAGGTCAGCGAGCGCCGGAAGAACAGTGGACTCCCCGACGGCGATATCGTTCACCGGAACTGATCTGCCGTCGGAATAACAATAGACCGGTCAATGGAAGGTTCGCGCCGCTCTTGGGCCTTTCGGCCCCGGCCATATGCCCTTTGGGACACCTGTGCACATGTTCTTCAATTCTTCTCCGCACTATGGCCCGGAGAAAGGGCACAGGCGCGCGGTGAGGGCGGCGGGCCTCACCGTCGCCCATCCCCTCGCCAGTCGTCAGTCGTCAGTACCTGCGTGCCCGGCGCTGCCGCCTGCGGTTGCGAAGAGAGTCCAGTCCGCCGCCCTGGGGGTAACCGGTGTACGGCGGCGGCTGGTTGGCCCCGTACACCTGTCCGGGAGGCTGATTGTCCAGCGGCGGCGGGCTGAATCGCTGTGCCATCTGATCCGGGAACATCCGGCCGTCCCCCTCCGGGGCGAACTCCATGCCGGAGGACATCAGGCGTGGGACGAGAACGGCGGCCTGGCCGAGGCGGTTGATACCCAGTGCCAGGAAGATGGTCGCCGAGGACGCCGCCACCTTCGCGTCCAGTGCGTGTGCGACGACTGTCATGCCCAGGCGCGTGACCACCAGCAGCGCCCACAACAACAGCCCGGCGGCAGGCATCCGGGCCCACGTCACACCGGCCCGCGGCTCCAGACGGGTCATCGCACCCTGCCCGGCTCCGATGCCGAAGGCAAGCAGTCCGCCGGCGACGAGGCACATGACGTCGGTGGAGGTCGGGTGCTCATCCCTCAGCAGGGCGAGGCCGATCACCGTGAGGACGACCGGCAGCACCATCACTCGCCGGCCCGTGAGCGCCTCTCCCCGCAACTGACGTGCGATGACGGCCACCACGATGGCTATCGCCACCAGGATCTGGATGTAGCTCATACTTCTTCCTGTCCGTGGGTGGGAATGGGTGTCACCGAAACCGGACCGGCCCCCAGGTGTGGGCTGACCGGTCTCGGGCGCCCACGGCCAACGGAAGGACGGTTCGGCGGGTGCGCCCGGATGCCGGGCGGCACGTCAGCCGGGCCGGGTGGGCCTGCGTGTCAGAGAGCGCCGGATCGCATCGCGTAAGCGATGGCGTGGGCGCGGTTGCGCAATCCCAGGCGGTCCATCAGTCCCGCGAGGATGTGCTTGATGGTGCGCTCCGAGTAACCCAAGGCGTCCGACACCTCCGCGGTGTCACAGCCCTCGGCGAGCAGTTTCAGGACCGCCACCTCGCGTTCCTTCAGCCGAGCCGTGTCGGGGCCTTGCGCATCCTGAAGCCCGTCCCGGAGGGTTCTGAGCTGATCGGTCAACGACCGTACGAGCACGTCGGGCGGCTCGGCCCGTCTCTTCCGGCTGTCCAACACGGCCTGCAGCACGCTCTCCATGCCGGCCTGCGCACGCGGCACGAAGCCAACCAGGCCGTACCGCACGGCCCGCAGCATCCTGGCCTCGCTGATGCCGTCAGCGCTGAGCACGATCCACGTCCGTGACCTCGATGGCGCGGCCGACAGCCGCCGCATCGACACGAGCGTTTCGTCTGTCACTTGCGTGGTGAACATCGCGACCACCTCGGCGTCTGATGGACGACCGGGCGCAAGAAGTCTTACCTGGCTGCACGACTGGAAGTACGACCGGGCCCCTTCACGGGTGATCGGGTCGCCGGCAAGCACCGCCAAGGGTATTCCGGCCATGACGTCTCCCCTGCGTGACACCGCGGATCCCCTCAGGCCTCCGCCACGCGCCACACCCTGCATCGCATCCATGGCTTGAAGACTACATGTCAGTTCCGATAGGTCAAGGTTGACATCTCTCGCGCACCTTCGCGAGCCGTCACATGGCGCCACGACCGGGAATATGCGACGAGGCGGGACGGGCGGCAGCGGGTGTCGACACCCCGATCGGGAGGATCTTCGCAACATCATCACGAAAAACACTATGAAATTGACATGTCGAGATCGCTAGGTACAGAGTCCCTTCGAGCAACAGCCGGAACGGCCCCTGGCGACCGCGCTTCGGGCCGTGCGCCGCGCTTACCCCGCACCGAGGGCACGGCCCGCATGGGCTGAGCACGGAGAAGAACCAGGAGTCCTGCCAGTGAGACCTCTGCACGGAATCGACGTCGAGCGGGTACGAGCGTTCGCCGACGCCGTCTTCGCCATTGCCATCACGCTGCTCGCGCTGGAAATCAGCGTCCCGGAGGACCTGCCTTCCGCCGAACTCGGGCACGCCCTGGAGGAAGCCCTCCCGTCCGTCGCCGGCTACCTGCTGAGTTTCGTCGTCGTCGGGGCACTGTGGATCGCCCATCACCGCCTGTTCCGGGCAGCGGAACAGTTGGACGGCCCCCTGATGTACCTCGATCTGGCGCTGATGGCCCTCGTCGCCGCGCTCCCGTTTCCCACGAAGCTCATCACCAGGTACCACAGCAACCCGCTCGCCACCACGCTGTACGCCGGCACGATCGCCCTGTCCGCTCTGCTGATCACGGTGATGGCGCTGTGGCTCCGCAGCCGCCCGGCATTGCGCAGCCCCAGAGCCCCGTACGAGCTGATCGCCAAGCCACTCCACAGCGCGGCGGGTGTCGCCGTCATCTTCGGAAGCTCGCTGCCGGTGGCTCTGATCTCGCCCGCCGCAGCGGAGTACTGGTGGGTCGGGCTGGGCATCCCCGTCCGGCTCTACACCGCATGGCGCCAGAGCAGGACGGCCAAGCGCGCGGCGGCGATGCCGCCTCCCGTCCCAACGGCCGACTACTGGCCGCGTACCGGGCCCGGTTGGCCACAGCCATGACCTCCAGGGGCCCCTTCCGCAGACCTCCGTCGAGGAGACGGGGCCGCGGTCGCGGCCACCCACGCTGACCATTCCACGGGATCGCGCCACTGTCCGGGGGCGTCAGGGACGTGATTCCGTGGGAGCGGATCACCACAGCAAGGTGACCGATGCGTACACACCACGTCGCACCTCGCGACGGGTCAGATCACACCGGCTCGCATCGCGTACACGATGGCCTGGGTCCGATTGCGCAGGCCGAGGCGGAACACGAGCCCGGCCAGGATGTTCTTGACCGTGCGCTGCGAGTAGTCCAGCTGCCGTGCGACTGCCGCGGTGTCCATTCCCTCGGCCAGAAGCTTGAGAACCTCGATCTCCCGGTCCTTGAAACCGGCTACGTTCAAGCCGTTCGGTTCCAGCACGTCCTCCTGCAGGCTCCTCATCCGGTCGATCAAGGACTTGACGAGTACGTCCGGGAACTGGACCCCTCCCTCCCGACTCCTCAGCACGGCCTGGAGGACCTGGTCCATGCACCCCTGCGAGCGGGGCACGAAGCCGACGAGGCCGTACCGGATCGCACGCATCAGCTCCACCTCACTGATGCGGTCCGCGACCAGCACGAACTTCATCGCCGACTTCATCGCCGGCTTCGCCGCCTGCTTCACGAGCTGCCGCATGGTCGCCAAGGTGTCCTCGGCCACCTGATGGGCGAAGAGAACCGTCACATCGGCATCAGCCACCGCACCGGGCGGGAGCAGTCGCACCAAGCCGCTCGCACGGAACCAGGAACACACTCCGTCGCGCGTGATCGCGTCACTGGCAACGACAGTCAGCGCCGGTGGAGGCACACTTCTCTCCTTGTTTGCATGGCTGCTCACTGCCCGAACGGTATGCCGCATCGGAGCCGGGCATCATGTCGCCGAGGCACAGAAGCCAGGCCCGTCGGTGTCGAGTCCCCACCGGCCAGCCCCGTAGAGGGCGGGCAGGTGCATCTCCACGTCTCCCGGATCGGGTCCTCACACGACGGCCCTGTTTCGCGTCAGGAATGGCTGAATTGACGCACCCAGGGGGCACATCTAACCTTCGACATGTCGGCTTTATAGTATCGGGGATATGAGGTGTCGACGGTGGGCATGCGTTCTGGCGCGGAGTTGCTCAAGGAGGCATGCGGGCCGAAGGAGGCGCCCGGTACACAGGACTTCGGGATCACCTGGATCGATCGGCTCTGCGACGAGATCACCCGCGAGATCACGAAGGACGTGTTTCCCGCCCGGCAGGGCAGCGTGCCGTTCCACAACGAGCTCAGGCGCTTCGTCCGGACGAACGTGCTGTCGGTCGCGAAGGCCCACCATGTCGCGTCCCTTCCCGTGGAAGATGTCACGAGCCAGGTGCGCGACTTCGGCGTATGGGTCGCCGAGCAGGGGTTTCCCCTGGCCTGCGTACGGCAGGCCTACTGGACCGGCACGCGCGAAATCATCGACCGGTGGGGCAGGATGGGCTGGCCCGGGCTCGCACCGGCCCCTGCCGCCGACGGCGGGCGTATCGCGGTGTCGGGCGAGGTGGTCTCCCGGGTGGCGTTCTGCACCTTCGACTTCGCCGAGCGCGCCATGCGCCAGTCGGTACTCGCCCACCAGGAGGCTACGGCCGGCCTCCGCCTCGGTGGCGATCTGCGCCGACGTGACGTGATCACCACGATCCTCGCCGCCGACGACGGACGCGTGAACCCGGCCTGGGACGCCGCGCTCGGCTACCGGTTGGGCGGCACCCACATCGGCCTGCTCATCAACGCGACCGACCGCGCACACGCCGAGAAGGTCCTTCAGCGCGCGAAGGCTGCCACCTCGGCACGCGAGCACCTGCTGTTGCCGCCGTTCGCGACCCACTGGACCGCCTGGCTGGGGTACCGGAAAGCAGTCTCGGCGGGTGTCCTGGACACCTTGCGCCGGACGCTGCTGGGGTCAGATGCGCAGACGGCGATGGGCAGGCCCCGACCGGGGATCGCGGGCTTTCGCGCGAGCCATCGTGAAGCCGTGCGGGCCGAGGACATCCGCGAGAAGTTCCATGACGCACCCCGGTGCCTGTCCTTCCACGACCTCTCGCTGGAGGACCTGTTGCTGCACGATCCGTCGTCCGCCGCCATGTTCGTCCGGGACGAGTTGGGCCCACTCGCGGACAACACCGATCGGGCGGCTCGTATGCGGGAGACCCTCTCCCTCTGGCTGTCCTGCGGCACTCACACGGCGACGGCGGCCAGGCTCGGCATCCACGAGAACACCGTCCGGCTGCGGCTGAACTCGGTCACCGAAATGCTGGGCGCCGGGTACCTCGAACGGAAGGCGGAACTGCTCGTCGCCCTCCGTCTCTGCGATGTGCTGGCCGCTCCACGACCGTGACCTGCGCGCCCTGGGCGAGGGCCGGGCGATCGTCAGGCCGGAGGAGACGTGCGGCGCCGGTTCAGGTTATCGAGGGCCCACAGCGCCCAGTCGTGCATGGCCTGGTACTGCCGCAGGCCGAACTCGGCCGCCAGCTGCCCCAGCGCATCGCGGCCTTCGGGCGGCACGGCCTCCCGCCTGGCCCGGTGCTCCCGCAGTGCGGAGACATTGCGTTCGGCGTGCTCGATGACGCCGCGCAGCGCGGAGGCCGCCTCTTCCGGCTCCAGCGCCTCCAGGAGAAACATGCGCAGAACCTGCTCGTTGCGCACGACTCCCTGCCCCCAGGGCGCCTGCAGCCACGCTCGCAGTTCCTCGCGCCCCTTGTCCGTCACCTCGTACGTCTTTCGCCGGCGAGGGCCTTCTTGGGTGACCTCGACAAGGCCGCGTTCAGCCATCCGGACGAGCTCCGGATACACACTCGGGTGTGCAGCCTGCCAGGCCCACTGCCCGAGGTCCCCCTCGAACTCCTTCGTCAGCTCGTATCCGCTGGCGGGCTCCACAGCCAGCAGCCCCAGTAGTGCCTGTGTGAGTGACATGTCAATACCTTACATGTCACTCACCGAGTCTCCATGGCCCGGCCTCGTCGCGGGAGACGTCGATCAGGCCGCCGGAGTCCGGGGCCGGCGCTCGCACTCACCGGAGTCGTCCGCCGTTCCCGGACGGGCCGCCGGCCTGCGCGACGGCCCAGAGGGCCCAGCCCTCCTCCATGGCACGCAGCCGCAGCCCGTACTCCAGGGCAATCCGGCCACTGGCGCTGAACGGGGCGCCGTCGTCCCAGTCGATCGACGCTTCGATGTCGACAAGTGCCGCACGTTCCTCGGCAGCGATCTCAGCTTGCCGAGCAAGCCGCTGGACGACCTGTTCCCGTGGGAGCAGCCCGAAGAAGAAGACTTGCAGGAGCATCTCGTGGCGTTGCGGCTTTCTGCCTTCGGTGCGGGCGAGCCATTTCAACAGCTCCGCCTCACCCGACGAGGTGAGGACGTACTCCTTGCGACCGCGGGGACCTTCCGAAGTGACCTCGATCGCCCCGGTGTCAGCAAGACGATTCAGCTCGCCGTAAAGCTGGCTCTGCGAAGCGAGCCAGACGTTGCCGAGCGACCGCCGGAAACGCTTCATCAGGTCGTAACCGCTGCCGGGGCGGTCCATGAGCAGGCCCATCACTGCGTATCTGAGAGTCACAAGCTCAAGAATATGTCATATTCGACATGTCGCTACTATAGCAACGCGTCAGTGCCGTGGTCGAAGGCCTCGCCGAACGCGAAAGGGACTTTGAAGACAGGCCCTAGGTGTGTTGTCCCGGGACGTTGGTGACAGGCGACATGCCGTGAGTGGTCCTTGAAAGAGGCGAGGGCCTCCTCTCCGACAACACACCTAGCGCGGCCCTGCGGTCCGCCGGGTCGGGGGCAGAGCGCACCAGCCAGGCGGGTAACCGACAGGTGCCTTCCAAGCACTCGGCCGCAGGTTCGAGTCCTGCCGGGGGCGCTCTTCTCCGCCCGTTGCTCAGGCCTCCCTCGCGGAGGGCTTTTGCTGGTCAGAGGCGGTTTAGCGGACGTGGCGCGACGGCTTCGGCAGGGCCGGAGCGACTCCCGGCGGCGAGGGCGCCAGTCCGGCTGACGCCGGTTTCGAACGGCTCTCGGCGACTGGTCTTCCCGAAAACTTCCCGAAGTTTTCCGGCGGTCTCTTCGCGGCTGCGGGCACTGCCGGCAGCCGCTGCGGCCCTTCGATCCGCCCCTGGAGTTCGCTCGGCTGTCCAGTGATGCAGCGTGTGTAGGTCGCCAGGAGGACGGGGACGCTGTTGCCGGCCCAGGCAGCGACTTGGGCCGGTGGGACGCCGTTGTTGAGCCACGTCGTCAGGCAGGTGTGGCGCAGGTCGTACACGCGTTTGCCAACGGGCGAGCTGTACTCGTGCTCGTCGAGGACGGCCTTGCGAGCCTCGCGCCAGACCCGGCGGAACACCGAGCCGGCGAGCAGCCCGCCCTTCTCCCCGGGGAAGAGACTTGGCCGGGATGGAGCAGAGAGCGCTTGTCCACAGCCCCGGCTGCCTTGGGCGCGGCGTTCTCGTCCTTTCCCTTGGGTAGCGGGTTGGTCCTGAGGATCTTCTGCCGGATGGCGTGCTTCAGGACCACATTCGTGATGCGCCGGGGGCGCGGTTTACGGAGCTGGCCGCAGTCCGCGACCCCTCCAACCGGGTGCCGATCGCCAGCAACACGTTGTCGACGTGCCTGGGGCCCTCCCAAGCACGCATGGGCAGGGAGTTGCCCCGGATCCAGGACAGGATCGTGCGTGTCCCGGGAGGGGCCTCGCCGCGTCGGTTCTTGTTGAACACGTACTCGCGCAGGGCCCTGCGGACCTCGACGGGGTCGAAGCGCGTCGGTTGGGCGTGCAGCAGGGCGAGGGTGATCTTCGTCAGGGCCTTGGCTGTGCTCTTGCGGTTATTCGCCGAGATGCGGGGCCACTTCATGTCGACGTACTGGAGGGCGAATGCGTACCAGGTGACCTCGGCCGCGGGCGAGGCGTGGGAGACCGGGCGCCCGGTCTCCAGGTCGAAGGCTTCGCCGTTGTTCGCCGCAACGAGCAGCGTCGCGCGAAAGGACTCCGCAAGGGCGCTGGTCTTGAAAGTCTCGCCGCGGCGCTTGCCGTTCACGGACCAGCGGACGGTGTGGGTGGTGCCGCGCTTCCCCTTGTACACCTCCGTGTCATAGAAGCGGACCTTGAAAGACCGGTCTGTCACGCGCGGCCCTCACAGCCGGGGGTGGTCGCTTCACCGACGAACTCGCCCCTACCGGCCTCGGACCGATCACTCTGGCCCCGGCCATGGCCAAACCGGAATCTTGGGTTTGGTGTTGGCCGCGAGCCCCGGCGTCGACACCACCAGGACATCGCCCCAGGTGGACAGGCCAGACCGGACTCCTTGTCACGCCATGGCAGCGGGACGTCCGGATGTGCGGCGAGGATCAGTCGCGTGGGCGCAAGCCCTTGGTCAACTGCCGCGCTCCGTAGGCGACCGGGGGCACCAGCAGCATCCAGTACCAGGAGCCGGTGAGCACCATGAGCGTCACCGCGATGGCGCCGGAGAGCGGGAAAAGCCCATAAGCAGCGTAACCGGCAAGGGTGAGGGCGCGCCCAGCCCGCTGCTGACGGTCGATGCCGCCATGGGAGCGGACAGCGGGAGACATACCGGTGGTGTGCCGCCTGTCGGTGGATTCGTACATGGCCTTCCCCTGGGGTCGGGTCACAGCTTGGGCAGGACCTCGTCGACGAAAAGCTTCAGACTGGAGTGCATCTGCTCGTAAGTCTGCCCGCCGAAGTCGACATTCCATAGATAGGTATCGGCCGCATATGTTTCGTGCAATTCCCGGATCTGTTCCACGGCAGATTCCGGGGAACCGATGACCGCCGTACCGTAGCGCTTGACGTCGAAGGTACTCAGGTGCTTCATGTCGCGGCCCATGGACTCGTACCCGACGTAGCCGCTGGAGCTGGTGGTTCGCCAGGAGCGGGCCGCCTCGGTCCACACTCGCACGTATTCGCGATAGAGGGGCTCGGCTATGCGGTAGGCCTCTTCGTCGGTGCGGGCGATATAGAGCGGGGTGCTCATGGCAATACGCGGAGTCCTGGTGGTGCCGTGGGTGGCGGCGAAGACCTCACGGTAGTGGTCGACCAAGTGCCGGCTGACACTGCTGTACTGGCGGGCCGGGGGAAGAGCGAGCATGGCGCCGAAACCCTTGGTGGCCAGCCAGGTGAAGCTCTCGGGGGATTTCACTGCCGCTCCCCACACCGGCGGGTGAGGCCGCTGGGTAACCGGGGGTAACGAGGTGGCGTCCGCATAAGAGAAGTAGGGCGTCTGCTCGCTGACCTTCTCCTCGGTCCACAGCCGCACCACGGCCTCGATCGTGGCCTCGTAGCGTGGCCTGCTCTCGTCCATCGGCACCTTGAAGGCGTCGAACTCGTAAGGCAGCCAGGCCCGGCCGAATCCAGCGTCCACCCGACCACCGCTGATCGCATCGACCTGGGCGATGTGCGCGGCAAGCTGGATGGGGTGGTGAAAGGCCGGCAGCAGCGCACCCGTCATCAGGCGGATACGGCTGGTCCGTGCGGCAACCGCCGTCAGGAAGGTCAGCGGGCTGGGGCAGTAGCCGCCGTAGTCGCCGAGGTAGTGCTCGGTCATCTTCACATAGCCGAGTCCGGCCTCATCGCTGAATCTGCTGATGTCGATGGCGTCGCGGTAGTACTCCGCGGGCGTGCGCTGCGTGGGACGGCAGTCGGGCAGGAGCGATATGCCGTGTTCCATACGGTGGATCACCTTCGTCGGGATGCTGGGGCGGGGCGGGACGGCGCCCGGTGTGAGACGACGCCGTCCCGCCGATCCTCATGGGGTTACGCTCAGCTGCAGCAGCTGGAGCTCGATGTGGTGCTTGAGGTCGTGCTGCAGCTGGTGGTGCTGGTGCAGCCGTCCATCATGGTGCCCTCGGCGCCGTTGTAGTCGTTGATCTCGAAGGTCTCCGACTCCAGGGCGAGCATGTCCCGCGCCAGGTCGGCGAGATCGAGCTTGTCCACCATCGTGGACTCCTCTCTTCAAGTGGTGGTGCAGGTTGCGTAGTTGTGGGTCGTCGGCGTTGATTCCACCGAGGCCCAAAGAGCGAAGATCAGCTGCAGCAGCTGGTGCAGGAAGTGGTGCTGGAGCTGCAGGAGCTGCTGTCACAGCTCGTGGACGAACCACCCAACAGCTTGCCGTCGGCTTCGTTGTAGTCGTTGATCTCGAAGGTCTCCGACTCCAGGGCGAGCATGTCCCGCGCCAGGTCGGCGAGGTCAGGCTTGATACTCATAGCGTGCTTCTCTCCTCTCACAGGAATGTGGTCATGAAATGCGGCTTTAGCCGGGCCGCATGGAGATGCAGCCCGCCTTCATCCGGCCTGTCTCTATTCACGGGCACCCTGTCGCAAGGCGGCTGATAACGGCCTCACATCTCGCTGACATCCCCCAGACCGCAGGCGAGCGCCGCCGTCGCCATGGCGACGATTCCGGTACTCAGGGTGGGCACCGGATCAGGGGCGAAGCGCGGTGAGTGGTTGGGCGGAATGGCCGCGAACCGTTCCTTCGGCGGCAGGCCGGTGGTGCTCTCCCACCGCTGCCGGCCGACACAGCCAAGCATCCAGTAGACAGTCGGCACGGTTCCCCCAGCTGCATATTCGGGGAAGTCCTCGGTGGCCATGGAGATGCGCCAGGGTTGCACCGCGGCGGGTCCCAGCACGGCGGCGTGTGCCGTGCGTACCGTCGCACCGAGCTGGGGGTGATTGACAGTGGGGGCGGAGCGAGCGGTGACGGTGA
This sequence comes from Streptomyces sp. Edi2, assembly GCF_040253635.1. Classification (NCBI taxonomy): domain Bacteria; kingdom Bacillati; phylum Actinomycetota; class Actinomycetes; order Kitasatosporales; family Streptomycetaceae; genus Streptomyces; species Streptomyces sp. Edi2. The sequence continues at coordinate 3,069,566 of NZ_JBEJGX010000003.1, forward strand.
TCTCAGGGGGATGCCCGACGGCGAGCCGCTTCGCCTCTCGCCGGGCCAGTTCCGCGATCGCCTGTTCGGCTGCTTCGGCCTGTGGCTCGGTGGGGGCCCGGATTCCCACCTCAAGGGTTGCCTGGTCCGGAAGAACGTTGACGGTAGTGCCTGCATGCAGGGTGCCGACGCCGGCTACGACCTCCGGGCCGACCGCATGACAGAGCCCGGCAACGACAGCGGCCGCCGCCTCGATGGGGTTGGCGGTGCCCTTGGGGTATGCGGCGTGCCCGCCGGAGCCGTTCAGCACGATGCGCAGCACGCGGGAGGCCGCCAGTACCGTCCGGCCGTGTGCCACCACTCCGGCCGGGAAAGGGGCGAGGTGCTGGGCGAGGGCCGCGTCTGGAGTACCGAAGCGTTCGTAAAGCCCGTCGGCGAGCATGGCAGCCGCACCGGAGAGTGTTTCCTCGGAGGCCTGGCCCACCAGCAGCACGGTGCCACTCCACCGGTCGCGGTGCCGTGCCAGCAACTCCGTTGCGCCCAGTGCGGCAGCCAAGTGGGCGTCATGGCCACAGGCGTGTGCCACCGGAACGAGCGCGCCGTTGGGGCCCGGCGCAGTCACCGTGCTGGCATAGGGCAGTTCGGTCTCCTCACGTACGGGCAGAGCGTCGAGTTCGGCGCGGAGCAGCACCATTGGCCCCGGGCCGTTGTGCAGCGCTCCGACCACACCATGGCCGCCGATGCCCTCGGTGACCCGGCAGCCGAGACTGCGCAGAACGGTGGCTGCCCGGGCAGCGGTGCGCTGCTCGCCACCGGATAGCTCGGGCTCGCTGTGCAGCCGCAAATAGAGTTCAAGGGCCGAAGGCAGAACAGAGGCAACATCCCGTCGCAGCGACCGGCTCATGGGAAGGGGTGAGGGACGAGGTGAAGGTCTGCCCGGGTCAGATCAGTCTCACGCCAGCCCGCACGGCGGTAGGCGGAGAACATCCGGGGCATGTGCAGGGCCCGTTGGCGGGCCCAGCCGAAGTCGATCGGAAGCAGGCCGGGCACGATGGTGGCGACGGTGTGCAGTCCCAGACCGCGCTGTTCCGGCGTGGTCTGCTCCACCACGATCACCTCGTGGCCGGCGTCAGCCAGCGCACCGGTGATCAGGGCGACATCCTCGCGCAGGTCAGTGGCGTGTGGTCGGATGCGCTGCCAGCCGGCGTAGGTCTCCTCGTAGGGCACGGTGGTGGCCGGCTGGAGGTAGCGAGCGGCGTGCGGGGCCATCTCGGGCAAGGAGAAGAGCGCCGGATGGTCTCTGAGCCGACGCACCAGGAAGTAGTCGTCCGTCATGGCACGCACTTCGTCGGAGCGCTCCCGGAAGCGCCGGGGCAGTTCGGGCAGATAAGTGAGGATCTCCGAGAGCGCGCCCAGGATCGCGCGGCGCGGGTCGAGCCCGGCCGCGGCGGCGAAGGACAGCAGGCCCGGGCCGCCGTCACGGCGTACCGCCACTCCGGTGACGGCGGGGACGGGCAGGTCGATGCGGTTGTCGAAGAGTTTGACGTCGTAACCCTGGAGGGCAGCTCGATCGAGCATCATGCGGAGTTCCGCGTCGCGGACAGCGCTGACGTCGATCTCCGGCAAGTCCGCACCGCCGTACCAGCCGAGCACGAAGGAGTCGCGCTCGATGAGTTCCAGCAGGCCGAAGAGAACGGCCTCCGCCAGGGTGGAGCCACTGGCGCAGCCGTTGGAGGAGTCGAAGACGAAGTTGTCGTCCGAGGTATCACCGCCGTAGTAGACGAGTCGGCGGGGCACCAGGACGGCGCGGCCGGTGGTGAGTTCATGTCCCCAGATCCAGGGGACGGGCCGGGCCGGGTCAAAGGGAGCGCAGGCGTCGTCGAGCTGATAGGTCAGTTCGGAGTAGGTGCCGCAGGCGCGGGGATCGAGGGCATGGTCACGGATGTCGTCGTAAGCAGCAACGACCATCGGACCGCCATGTCGGCGGCTGATGCCTGCGTAACGCTCCAGTCCTTCGAAGAAGGCCAGGTCGCGACTGGGGCGGAAGGAGTTGCTCTGACCGCTGAACGTCATCTCGGCCAGGCCGTAGTGACCAGTGATCATCACGCGGCCGGTGACGGGGGCGGTGGTGGGCGAGGTGATGGTGCGGGAGGTAGTGGCACCGAGAACCCCGCAGACGGGGTTGATCAGAGCATCGGAGGGCAGCTCGAAGCTCTCCGGGCTGCGGGCCCGGTAGTCGCCCGACGCCCGCTTGGGCGCCGGCGGCAGTTCCCTCATCCGGGGTTCACTGCCGACGGGGCCGCAGGCGGGGCAGAGCGGGTCGGGGGTGAGCGGGAAACGGCGCACCAGGAGACTGTCGAGGTCCATGGCCCAGACCCAGGCCGTCCCCAGCCGTCGGTCGGGCGGCGAATGCACTGCGCTGCACGCCTGGTGCAGTTGCCACAGAGCCTCCACGGTGGAAGGCAACAGCAGCGGCCACTCCCCCAGCGTCTGATGACCGCTACCGAATTCCAGGGCCAGGCGCTGAAATTCGGGACGCAGCCGCTGCCAGCGCAGAGCGAGGCAGTGCCCGCACGGGCCGGGGGCACCGGAGCGGTCGGGGAACGGCCCGATCACGGCGATGTCCGGAGCGAGGTGGACGGTGGCGGCGGGCCGCTCAGCGGCTTCCGGGTCGGGTGACCCGGCAGTGAGTACGTCGTGGACGCCGAGAGTGACGATGGCGGGCGGCATGGTGTGCGGGTCCCACCCTGTCTGCCGGACGGCGAACTCCCGCCGCACGACTTCGGACGCAGCGGTGTACCGGCAGGGGGGGCTCTCGACCGGGAGGCTCATTCGGCGTTCTCCCAACGGAAGGTCTTTACGGCCAAGGCTGACAGCACCGCGGCGAAAGCCAGCAGGGCCAGACAGCGCAGGGCCCAGGGACCGAGGGCGGTGCCTCCGTCCAGCACTCCGGTAATCGCCTCGTTCATATAGCGCAGCGGCAGGGCATGGGAGACGGCGCGCAACCAGTCGGGGGACTGGCTGAGTGGGATGAACGACCCGCTGAGGAACGCCATGGGCACCATCAGGCAGTTCGCAAACGCGCCCACGGCGTCGGGGGTGCGACAGATGTTGCCGGCCACGACGCCCACAGCGAAGAAGGCCAGTGCTCCGCTGAGCAGCACCGGCACGGTGAGAGCGAGTCCACTCACGGTCACGTGCAGATGGAACGGTGGTGCCATGGCGATGGCGAGAAAGAGCACCGCCTGGGACAGCGCCACACACAGGACGATCGCCAGTCGGCTGCCGAGCACGGTCAGCACCGACGTGGGCGTGCGGCGGATGGTGTGCAGAAGAGCAGTCTCACGCCATTTCACCAGCGAGTAGGCGACGCCGAAGACAGCGGCGTTGCCCACGCCCCAGGAAAGGACACCGGGGGCAAGGTAGTCGATGACGTTCTTGCCGCCGTCGGCGGGTCGCGAGCCGAAGATCAGTCCGAAAACGACGATGAAGATCAGGGGGAAGGCGAAGGTGAAAAACAACTCCGCCTTGTTACGGCTGGTGGCAAGGTAGTGCGCCCGTACCAGCGGCCTGAATCCGGTCACTTGGTGAACTCCACTCCGGTCAGGTTGAGATAGACGTCCTCAAGGGTGGGGCGACGGGTCTCCACGTCTTGCAGGTCGACAACGGAGCCCAGAGCGGCGAGCACCTGGGAGACGGACTCGGTGCCGATCACCACATCGCTGCCGGATTCCTCGACGGTGAGCACACCGGACAGTGCTCTGGCAGCCTCGGGCGCGAGAAGGTCGGCGGGGAGGCAGATCCGGCTGGGGCCGCCGGCCTCACGGATGAGCTGCCGGGGCGTGTCCAGGGCTATGACGGCGCCGGCCTGGATGATCGCCGTGCGGTCGCAAAGCTCCTCGGCCTCGTCGAGATGGTGGGTGGTGCACAGAATCGAGCAACCCTGGGCGCGGATCTCGCGCAGCAGCCCCCACAGGCCACGCCGTGCCTCGGGGTCCAGCGCGGCGGTGGGCTCGTCGAGGAAGAGCAGCTCGGGGCCGTGCACCAGAGCGGAGGCGATGGCTAGTCGCTGGCGTTGGCCACCGGAAAGCTTGGTCACCCGTACCGAGGCCGAGCTCGTCAGACTCACCTTCTCCAGCGCTTCGTCCGCAGCCGAGCGGGGCAGGCCGTAGAGCCCGGCCATGGTCTGCAGGTGTTCCAGCGCGGTGAGGTCGGGAAAGAATGAGGATGCCTGGGTTTGGATGCCGAGTCGGCGGTAGACCGCCATGCTGCGCGGCCAGGGGCTCTGACCGAAGAGGGTGACGGTTCCGGAGTCGGGGGTGCGCTGGCCCGAAAGGATCTCGACCAGCGTGGTCTTGCCCGCCCCGTTGGGGCCGAGGATGCCGAAGAATTCCCCTTTTCCCACGGCGAAAGAGGTACCGGCCACCGCGACCGTCTCTCCATATGACTTGCGCAGATCCTGGACGACCAGCACCGGCTCGTCCGGGGATTGGGGTTTCACGAGGGGAACACTCCTTTGTCTGTTGCGTTGCGGAGACGTCCGGGCAGGGGGCTGCGGCGTACCTGCAGTCAGGCCATCAACCGGTTCTGCGGGCATCTCGCGGCGCCCTGTGGGGCGACGCCTCGCGACAGCGAGCGTTACAGCGGTCCACACGCCGCCGGCAGCCAGCGCGATCACCCGGATGATGCCGGACGTGAAGTGCACCACCAGCGAGACTGCGACAGTGGTGACCGCAAGCACGCTGACGGTGAACAAAGCTGCGTAGCCGCGGTAGATCCACCGCGCCCGCGGGCCGTACCCGGTCTCCCTCCGGCGGTTTCGCCGCAGGTAGGTCCAGGTCTGCGGGCCCAGATCAATGACGTTCAAGGCATGTTCGAGCATCCGGTAGCCGTCCAGGGCGGGCAACGGAAGATAGTTGACCAAGGCCCGCAGCACGCCGATCACCAGCAGCGCGGAAAGACTGTCGTGGGTGATGTCGCCGGGCGGCAACAGCAGCCACACGGTGCAGAACGGCAGCAGGACCACGAGGTTCATCACTACCCCGACCGCCGCCGTGGCCACCCGCTGCCGACGGGAGGCCAGCACCAGGACGTCGTCGGCCTCGCAGTAGAACGCCACCATCGGCAACCGCCAACGCATACCGATGGCGGTGGCCCGGCCCCCGTAGTGATGACACCACAGTCCGTGCCCGACCTCGTGCAGTGCCGAGCTGCCCCACAGCAGGAAGCCGGCCAGCACTGCCAGTTCGGGGTGCCGGTAGAGCACCGGGACGTCGTCGAGGAGTTCCGACGTGTGCATCGCGAGCCACAGCAGCATGCCGCCGCAGAGCAGCAGGGTCACCACGGCCGCAGCAGGGGTGAAGGCCCAGCGCGTGTGTCGGTGCAGCCGTTTGAGCATCCGTTGCGGATCGCCCCAGTTCACCGAGCCGGTCCCTCGCCCGCGTGCACGGGTCGGCTCCGGGCCACGGGCCTCGGGGACAGGAGGTCGTCGGCCGCCTGCGTCGTCCAGGAAGGAGCGACGCCACAAAGTGGCCAGAATGGCCCCCCATCCCCGTTCGTCGATGACCCGGCCGAACGCCCGGGTGTACTCTTCACCGATCTCGGCCAGGCGGCGGGTACCGTCGAGCCGTTCGATGATGAAGCGCTCCTTGGGTCCGATCTCGAAGAACTGCCCGCTGGCACGGTCCTTGACCAGATGGACGGTACGTGTGCCGTGCAGCACAGCGGGTCCGATGACGAGGCCCGGTGCACGGCGTGGCCGGCCGTCGAGCAGTGCCGCGGTCATCAGGCCACGCCTTCCGCTTCGGCACTCGGCTCCGTCAGTGCGCGTACCAGCACATGGGCCAGGTATGCCTCGTCGGTGAGGGTGATGTGCAGCCGGTTGTTGGTCATGTGCAGATAGGCGGAGAGCAGCCGCGCCGTGGCCTCGTCCGGGTCGGTGACGGTGACCCGGTGGGTGTGGTCCCAGGAAGGAAAGGCCAGCTGCCCCGAACGGGCCAGTGCGGCGATGCGCCGCCGCAGTTCGACACAGTGGGCGGCCCAGGAACCGAGCGAGCCTGGCAGGCGGTGGCCCTCGCCCTCCCGCACAGCGTTGCTGATGGCGGTGAACCGCTCGGAGACGGCGGCGGCCATGGGGTCGTAGTTGCGGTCGAAGTCGGAGCCGGAGACCAGGTCGGTGCCACGGAACGCGCTGTGCCAGTAGTCGCGGTAGCGCTCAAGGAAGCGAACGACGGCCGTGCCCTCGTCGAGGAAGACCGAGCACATCACCATCATGAGCTGGCCGGCATACCCGAGCAGAACGCTGCGCATGTGCAGGTTCATGACGGCTATGGAGTCGAGGACGAGGTCGGTGGAGCGGGTGAAGTGCCACTCTGCGAGGTCCACTCCGACCGGGCCGCCGTATTTGTCATACTCCGGCTCGTAGGCGGTCCAGTGGAAGGAGTTGTTGGCACGCAGCCGCATTCGGCCGTCCTCGCCGAGGTAGGCCTGGCGCTGCTCGTCGGTGTACTCCAGGTCGAAGAGGGTGTTGTAGAGGCCGAGGTAGAAGTCGGAGGTGACCTCATAGAGCGAGGGACGGCGGCGCAGGAAAGCGGAGATGGCTTCCTCGGCCCTCGCTTTGACGGTGCTCCGCGCAGTGGCATCGGAAGGATTTACGAGCTTGAAGCGCACCCGTACGTGGGGTCCCTCAAGCCAGTAGTTGAGGAAGAAGTACTGACTGATCAGGCCCTCGGAGGTGAGCTCGGCGATGAGCGGCTTGATGCACGTGGTCAGCAGCGGGCGCGTGCTGCCGGCGTAGAAGACGTAGACCGCGAGCCATCGGTCGTCCACCGCGGGAACTCCCTCGGACGGCGGCATGGCAGGGGGGTAGGTGGTCATCTCTCCTCACGGGGGTCGGGACGGCAGGGGGGCAGCGCGGTGAAGGTTTCCACCGCGATCTCGGTGATGTGGCTGCCGGCGCTCGACGTGGTGTGCAACGCGCCGGGGGCAGGGAGCATCTCGGTGACGGTCACCGACTCCACCTCGGAGGTCACCAAGTGTTCGAAGAGGTTCAGGGACAGGCAGCTGTCGAAGTCGAGGTAGTGCGGCTTGTGCCGTCGTACGGGCGCTGGACCACCGGTGCCCGGCAGGGCCTCCGGCCGACGGTCGCGGAGGGTGACGAACACCTGGGCTTCCATGCCGTGTTGCCGTCGCCAGTCCTGCCAGCGCAGGAACCAGCGGGCGGTGTCCTCCTCCGGCCGGCGCAACGGCAGCGCCTCAACCGGGACGGACCAGTGGCGTCTGCTGAGCACCACGCCGCCGTGTCGCACCCGGGGCCGACTGTGTACGCCGTCGGTGGCGGGGCCTTCCGGGACACCACCCCAGGCATCGGGGGAGACCATGGCCGAGGGCGAGAGCAGGAGCAGGATGCGGGCCACCTCGGGCAGCGCCATCGGGACGAGGTAGCCGAAGTAGACAGGAATGACTTCCTGCCCCAGAGTGCGGGAAGTGAGCACCAGCCGGTCGGAGCCGGGGTCGTGGCTGAGGGTGAGGTCCTCCAGCGGGATGCGTGCGGCTTCGGGGGCGGTGCTGTGCTCGCCGGGGCAGACGATCTCATAGTCGGTCAGCCGGCCGTGCAGATTGAGGTTGGTACGTGCGGTACCTCCGGTAACTTCCGCGAAGACGGCGCCCTGCGGGCATAACCGCCCTTGCCAGGTACGCAGTTGTTCGGCGAGGCCGAGGTCGTCGAAGCCGTGGCTGAAGCGAGAGAAGGGGAAAAAGAGTCCGCCCCAAGAACGGTTGAGCACGGCCGGGCCGTCCGGGGTGGCCGACAGCTGTACGAAGTGGGCGGCCGGACGGAAGTCCGGGGCCAGTGGCCGGAGCTTTTCGTCGACAGCGGCGATAAAAGAGTCGTCGAGTTCGATCTCGGTGACGGCCTCACGTCCGGAACCGGATTCTTCCCAAAGGGCGGCCATCTGCTCGGCGAAGAGCCGCCGGGCCTCGTCCACAGCCGTGATCTCCGGTTGGTCGAGCCAGTTCTCCGCGGGCACATAGCTGCCGTCGTCGGCGAACGGCGTGCGGGCGGAGGAGACTCGGACGTACTGGTCGTAGATGTCTTCCTGGAAGTCGCTGACCAGGCCGAGCAGATCGGAGCAGGAGCCGCCGGGGCCGTAGCGGGCCAGGAAGAATCCGCGCAGGGTGAGCCGATGCGGCAGCGCCATGTCGAAGGCCGGCATGATCCGTGAGAGGGAAGCCAGGGAGCGGCCGATATGCCGCTGGAAGCACTCTGCATCGAGCGGCAGGGCTGCGGTAGCGGCCCGGGTGTCCTCGTATATCAGGGTGGGCGGCAGTGTGGCCTGCTGTTCCCACGTGTGATCACGATGGACAGCGGCGAGGGTCTGCCGTACCTCGTCCAGAATCTGTCGACGTCCGGCGAGCGGGGCTCCACGGTAGGCCCGGACCAAGCCGCTGACATGGTTCAGTGCGTCGGCGATCCGGTCGGACCAGGAGCGTCCGAGGGAGCGCAGGTTATCGGCGAATCCGCGTACCGGGTCGGGGTGGTGAATGTCGACGGCGAGCGCGGGCACGGAGAGCAAGCCGAGCCGCAGCAGGGCGGCCAGATAACGGTCGCACTCCTCGGTGCCGGCCGCGACGCGCTGGGCGAAGCGGCCGAGCAACTCGTCGTAGCGCAGGGCCCGGCCGCCCTCGAAGAGAGCCATGAGCGCGTCCAGTCCTCCGCTGTGGCGTAGGAAGAACATGGTCTCGCTGACGGAGTCGAAGCTGGCGGTGACGGTATCGTCGCCTGTGGTGACGGTTCGGCGGACGTAGCGGATCCGATCGGTGTCGCTGGTCCAGCCGGTGACCAGGGTGACCGTCAGGTCGGGACGCAGCCGTGCGTCGGCGGTGATGAGTTCGCCGAGCCGGCCGAGGACGGCGATGTTGAGCTGGGTGTGATCGCTCCACCGGTCGTCCACAGCCATGGCGAAGCCGTCGGTGTCGGCTGTCTGCTCGAACTCGCCGAGGGCGACACCGGTGAAGGAGCTGAACGGGCTGGTCTTGCAGGCGCTGCGGTAGATGTACTCCAGTAATGAGCGTTCGATGCGCCGCTGTTTCTTGGAGAGCCGGGCGGTTGTGGGGGCGGTGCGCAGGTAGGCACCGATCTGCTCGTCGAGTGTGGGCGAGGCCAGCAGCAGCCCCTGACGCAGCCGTGGTTCTGCGGCGAGATCCTTGAGATGCTCTCGGGCGAGAGCGAGCTCCTCGTCGACTACCGGGTCGTTCAGCATGCGGTCCAGCTCGCGGTGGAGCTCCATCCACGCGTGCAGATCGGCGCCAACGACGCCGCCGATGCGGCCGGCCAGCTCTTCGCCGTTCCTGGGCATCGCGCCGGTGAAGAGCTTGCGGCGGGCGTTGAGCAACTGTCGGCGGAAGCGACCGTCCTCGTTGGCCTTGACCAGGTCATGGAGCTCGTCGCTGAGCCGTGCGCCTTCGGCCAGCAGCCGGCGACTGGCCTGGGCCACGCGCTCGGCCCAGGCCCGCGAGCGGGGTTGGCGCAGGCCGGTGACGGCTTCGAAGGGGAGGCCGCCGACACGGGCCATGAAGCGCGGGCCGAACTGAGTGTCGTGCGACAGTACTGTCGTTTCCGGTGCAGGGACAGGGTGGGATGCGGTGGTCACGGTGTGGTTTCGCCTCATCCGTTCTCGAACCGGCAGCCGGCGTGGCCGCCCCGCTCATGGCCGATCATGAGCATCAGCAGCGGCATCTCCCGGGTCTCGGTCAGCCCGAGTTCCTCCATGTAGGAGATGTTGTCGAAGCCCAGGGCGGCGCCACAGCCAATACCCAGTCCGGCAGCAGAGGTGTAGAGGGCCTGGGCGACGGCACCCGTCAGAGCGTTGATCAGGCGGTAGCCGCGCGGTCCGACGGCGTCGATGACGGCATCTCCGCGTATTACGGGAACGATGACGGCGGCTGCCTGCTCAACGTTGTAGTTGTTGAGGAAGTAATTGCGCTGCAGGAAGGTGCCGCAGCTGCCGGTCTTGACAGGCGCCAGGGCGGACTGCTTGGGGTCGTACTCGTAACTTCCCGGCTCGATGCCCTCGACGTGATTGACGAAGACGCAGAACTTGACCAGGCCGAGCCCCTGGTCTGCGGCCGGGGAAAGGTCGCAGGGCAGGGCGGCACCACGTTCGGCGGCGGTCAGCAGGGATCCCAACTCCCCCCGGGAAAGGGCGCGTACGGAGGAGAAGCCGCCGAAGCTACTGCGGCGGCCCCGTAGAGCGTCTCCCAGGCTCACTTCGCCGAACTCGGCAGGTTCGAGCGGGATGCGCTCGGCGACGCGCGGTGGCAGGGCCCTGGCGGCCTCCAGGGTCTGCGCATCGGGCCGGAGACCGGCCCCGGTGAGGGTGTCGGTGTGGATGGCCTGAAGCGTCTCGAACTGCAGTACGGTGCGGGAGCGTTCCTCGTCGGTGTGCGTCACCGACGAGCGCGTCGGCACCGTGGCGGCGGGCCGTGGGAGACGGGTGCCCGCCCAAGCGAGCGGGACAACGGCGAAGATTCCCTCGTCATCGGGACGTACTCCGATGAGTTCACCCAACCGGGGCTCGTCGAACCAGAAGGCCGGCCGGATATCCAGTCCCCGGGCGCCCGACCACTGCCGCCAGCTCTGCGTAACGGTGCCGATATCCATCGTGGTGGCGTGATAGCTGAAGCTGTTGTATTTGAAGGCGTTCTGCCAGAACTTCAGACCGAGCAGCATGAACTGGTCCGTGTCCACGGCCGGTTCGCCGCCGGCGGCCAGTGCCTCGGCAACCTGACCGCTGACGTCGCCACTGAGCAGCCGTTGCAGACCGTGGTGTGGGGAGCTGTAGTAGTAGACGCCGGGCGGGACAGGGGCGCTGGGACCGGCTACCCAGTAGATGCTCACCGGGTACAGACCGCCGCCGGAGGCTGTTCCACGGCTGAACTTGGCCGAGGAGTAGGACTGGATCTTGTCCAGATCGTCGTTGGCGTTGATCTCGATGCGGCGGCTGAGCCGGCCGTAGGATTCCAGGAGCATCCCGGAGAGCAGGTCCAGGGTGAAGCCTGCACTGCCGCCCTTGGCCGGCGGTGAGAAGGCATCGCGGAGCAGGGCGTCAGACTCCGGCACGCCGGCAGAGGTCACCGGCAGTTCGATGATGTCCAGTCCCCGGTAGAGCTTGGTCTGCCGGGGGGCATCGGCCCAGTCCGGCTGGAATCCGAGCGGTGGCATTCCGTCCCGTGCGCGGTGAAGCACGGCGTTGAGGTAGTCATGGGCGTAGGCCACGGCGCATGTCCTTTCCAAAAACTCGCGGGCGGTCGGTCGTAGGGGCGTCGGGGCAGGTGCGTCGGTCAGGGGAAGGGGTGCGGCGCCTGGTTGAGGTCAGCCTCGGTCAGGTCCCGATCGGCGAAGCCCGCCTCGCGGGGAGCGGTGCGCAGCCTGGGTGAGAGCAGCGCGCGCTGCCGGGACCAGCCGAAGTCGATGGGCAGCAGCCCGGGGACGATCACACCAGCAGTGCTCAGCCCCCGCCTGCGCTGCAGCTCCAGGCTCTGGTCCACAGCGATGACATCGAAGCCGGCCTCGGCGAGCAGGCCCACGCATGCCTCTACGTCCTGGCGCAGATCGGGTGCAGGACGCAGCCGCTGGTCCAGATCGGCATAGGTCTCCTCCATCGAGCGCGTGCCGCGTTCGCCGAGCAGGAACTCCGCGTGCCGCCGCATTGCGGGCAACCCATAGAGCAACGGGTGATCGTGCAGGGCGAGCACCTGGTCGAAGTCGTCGACCATGGGCGCGAGCCGGTCGTGGTTCCAGGTGACCCGGCGTGGCAGCTGGGGCGCGTCAGTGGCGATCTCCACCAAGGCGGCTCGCAGTGCCTGTTCCGGACAGAGCCCGGCGCCGGCGCCGAAGGCGAGGGTGCCGCGGCCGCCGTCCGTCCGCTCTGCGACGGCGATGACCACGGGCACCCCGAAGGTGATCCGGGCGTCGAAGAACCGAGCGCGGTAGCCGTGCAGGGCCAGCCGGTCGATCAGACCGCGGGTGGTGGGCGAACGGCTGGTGGTGCCGTCGATCTCGGGCAGCTGCAGGTTCGCGTACCAGGCAAGCAGGAAGGCATCGCGCTCGATGAGCTCTGTCAGCCCGAAATAGACCGCCTCGGTGAAGGTGCTGCCGGAGGCACAGCCGTTGGAGCACTCCTGGATGAAGCGGTCCGCCAGGGGTGCCGAGTGGTAGTAGCTGATCATCTCCGGTACCAGCACGGGTTCCCGATCCCGCAGTGAACGGCCCCAGACCCAGGGGATGGTGCGCTCGTCGGTGAAAGGCGCCACCCGGCGCGGATCCGCACGGTAGAACTCTTCGGAGTACATCCCGCAGGCGCGCGGGTCGAGCACCCTTCTGCCGGCCTCCCGTAGTTCCCGCAAGCTGGCCATGGTGCCGACGGTGCGGGCCCGCGAACGCATGCTCGCGTAACGCTCCAGCCCCTCCAGCAGACCGACCCGAGCACTGTCCCGGTAGGTGAGGGTGTGGCCGCCCCAGAAGGTCTCGTGCAGGTAAGAGCCGGAGCGCAGGTCCATCCGTCCGTAGGTGGAGGCGGTGGTCGGCGAATCGTGCTCACGCACCACTGCGATCCCCAGCACCCCGCAGACCGGGTTGACCAGTTGCGCCTCGTCCAATTCCAGCTCGTCCAGTGACTTCGACCGGAAGGAGTCCTCCGCCGGTTTCGGCGAGGAAATCAATTCGAGACCAGCGCAGTGGTCGTCGTCGGTGATGACCTCGGTGCAGGTCTGGCACTCGGGATCGGCAAGGAGCACGAAGCCGCGCGAGCGCAGCGAGCGCATGTCCAGCAGCACCACTCGCGCCGAGGCAGCGGCGGTATCGCTGTCGCACCGGCCCGGGTCAGCGGCGAGCCGGCTCAGCAGCCGGCCGATGACCTCGACGGCGAACGGGGTGAAGTACGGCGAGCTACTCACCTCGACGGTGCGCCCGCCCAGCTCCAGCGCGTCCCGAAGTTCCTTGCTGCGCACCGATTGCCACCGGCGATTCAGGCACTGTCCGCACGGGCGCGGAACGCCGGGCCCGTGCACCGGTCCGAGGACGGCCAGGTGCCCGTAGAACCGCAGGGCGACAGTGGACTGGTGTGTGGCGGTGTCCGGTGGCGCGGCCAGCTCGTCGCGGACACCGAGCCGGGCGAAGTCGGCCTCGAGGCCGAGCTCACCAAGAACCGGAGCGAGGGAGGTACGCAGTGCGTCCCAGCCCTGCTCGGAGTGCGACTCGGCCTGCCGGGCCAGCAGCGCGGACCCGGTCATGACCGGGTGGCGGCGAGAAGTACCCGCACGGCGTGCAGGCCCGCTTGCCGCAGGTCCGGGGATCCGTCAGCGACCGCGTAGGGCTCGTACCCAGTGGTGCGCAACGTCTCCAGTACGGCGGGCACCTCCACAATCGACTCCGCAAGTGCGGTGACCTCACCGACCGGTACGGCATACGGGTCGAAGGAGTCGATCAACCTGTGCCCGACCGGCGGTTCCTCCGCCCGCTCAGCCAGGATCTGGCACTGCCCCAGCAGGTCACGCAAGGCGATCCGGGCCGCCCTGATGGGCGAGCCGTCCGCACCAACAGCCCACAATGGCGTGTCGTCTGCTGCCCGGGTGCGTGCCAACAGCACGGTGGCCGCCCCCGTACCGGGCAGCCACAGCAACTCGGCGGCGACACCGAGGTTCTCCGCGCTGCTGAGCAGGAAGGCCAGCTCGGCATCGTCGGCCAGGCTTTCCGGGGCAACGCTCGGCACGGCGGCGCCGGAACGCACAGCGGTGGTGACAGCGAGATGGGCCACCGCGGAGTACAGCCCGCGGTAGGCAGCCTCCGCGGGAGAAGTGCCCATGCCCAGCCCGGCCGTGGTAGCGGTGAAAGTGCCGGCCGGGTTGCAGGACGGTGCGTACGGCCGTACCACAGCGGCTGGGACGAGCACCTCGGTGCCGTCGATCAGAGAGGCGGCCCGGGACCACGTCCCGGCGGGCTGGGCGCTGAGGTCGACGCCGCTGAAGGTGGACAGCTCGGCGGGCTCGATGCGCTCGGTCCCCTGGGCGTGCTCGGCCGGCACCACCGGCGCCGGGGTGACCAGATCGAGGTATTCGCCGGCAGCAGCGCGCAGCGCGCGCATCCGGGCACCGGCCACATGGTGCAGGTCGAAGGCGGTGATCACCCGACGGCGTCCGGTACCGGAGCCGAAGCGTAACCGGCTGACCTTCAGCGGCAGCTGAGTGGGCCAGTCGTCGTCGAACTCGCGGAAGACCCCGCTGGCGCCTCCGACCAGTCGGGCGGTGAGCGCGTCGAGCTCCTCGACCGCCGGGTCAGGCCCCTCGTCGGTGGGTGAGGGAACGGAAGAGTCCACCAAAGTGGTCAGCTTCATGCGCCGCCAATCGACCACCTCCTCGTCCGGACCGGGGCCAGAGCTGGTGCATATGGTGCACAGCGGATGCGGCAGCACTGCCGAAAGGGTCGAATCGAAGGAGTCGATCTCTTGCACGATGACGGAGTTCTCGGTCTCCGGCGGCAGGACACCTGAGACCTCGCGGAAGGCCTCGAAGCCGAGAAGATTGCCAAGGATCGCGGAGAGATGCCGACCGGGTCGGGCTCCAGTATGGTCGCCGCCGGTGGTCACCGCGCGCCAGACGTCGGCCGCCGCGGCTGAGTCGCCGTTGAAGCCCAGCCTCAGCATCGCGCATGACCAGCAGGCGCCCGCTTCGCCGGTGGTGAGTGGGCCGACCACCGCCCGGTGACCGAACATGGTCATCGGCAGCACTCTGCTGCCCTGCGGGACACCCTGCGACAGCAGCCGCATCACCTGGGCAGGGGCCTGCCGACCCGTACACACGACCAGTTCCGCACCGCCGAGATCTTCCCAGTCGAACAAGCCGTCGCGTTCGGGGATCTGCTCCACCCGGGCCGGGCAGCCGGCTTCGCTGAGCACTCCGGCTTCCTTCACGGCCTGGGCATAGGCCTCCGCCGGTCCGGCGAATCGCACTGCCGCGATGCCGTTACGGATAGCGCTCGTCGCGCACCAGCCGCCGATCATGTCCTCGCCCAGAACGACCAGCTGGGCGGTGCGGAAGCGGTGGAAGCGCTGTGCGGCCCGGTCCTCGTAGTGGTCGATGTACTCCAACTGCGGTGTGAAGCGTTCGACGACAGCCGGCTCGAGCGGTATCGCGGCCTGACCGTCCGGGGGCGGTACGTCGCGGGCCAGTCCGCGGTCCATGAGCATGCGTACCAGGGTGTTGACCATCTGCTGCTGAGGTGTCGGGAGCATTTCGCACAGCTCACGCACGGTGTGATCGCCGTTGAGATGGGGAACGATCAGTGTGGCGAACCGGTAGGCCGAGCGTCCGGCGAGCTGGAAGCCGCCGGACGCATTGTGGAAGAGCACCCCGTCGTCGGTCTCCGTAAACAGCACATCGCGCTTGATCCGTACACGGGCGTTGCCGAACGGAATGGCTTGTGGCATGGACACGTCTGCCTGTCCCTTTCTCCCGGACCGTGCGGTCCTCTGGGTTCGGCCCGGTGGGGCCTGGATGAATGGGTGCACTGAATGAACACCCGCGGCGCTCGGTGGGCGCCGGGGGATGGTCTGGCCGGCTGGTCAGTTGCCGGAGATGAGGTGACTGCGCAGCAAGGTGGGGATGCAGTAGAGCCCACCAGGGCGGTAGTCGACCGCGCCGGCCTCGAGAAGTTCGTCGAGCCGGTCCTGTAGTTCGCGCTCCGCGCGGCCGAGCATGGCTGCGCACGCCGTCAGGGAGAGACTCTTCTCCCGAGCGGCGGCCAGCTCGCGCAGGAGTTCACCGCAGGAAGGGGGCAAGGTGCCGAGATAGTCGTCGAACCGCTGCCCGACCGAAGCACCCTGGCGTCCGCCGACCATCAGCGAGGCCGGTGAGGCTGCGCGCGCTGCCCGCACCGCCGACGCCAGGTCATGCCCTGGGCGCAGGAGCAGACGCGTTGTCAGAATGCGCAGGGCGAGGGGGTGGTCTCCGCAGAGAGCAGCCAACTCGTCGGCCGCCTTCGGTTCGGCTGTCGTCAACCGTGCACCGAGTACGGAGGCGAGAAAGGTCAGTGATTCCTCTCTCCGCCAAGGTTTCACTCGAAAGACGGCGGCCCCGCGGCTGACCACCAAGTCGGCGAGACTGTGCCGACTGGTGATGACAATGGTGTGCCCTTCCGCCCAGTCCAACGCCGGCAGCACCTCGTCGCTGCTCCGCACCCCGTCCAGCACGATCAAGGCGTGTTCCAGGGGCGCGGGTTCGTCCTGCAGGTCCCCTTGGCGAGCGTCGAAGAAGTGCCACCCACCAGGAAACCAACCGGTGTCCGGATGCTCTTCGCACAGCTGCCGGGCGAGACGGACGGTGAGCGCGCTCTTGCCGACGCCGGGCAGTCCGGAGACGACCACGATGGTGGGCGTGCCGGTGCGGACCAGCAACTCCTGTAATTCGGCGAGCTCGGTGCGACGTCCGGTGAAATCCTTGAGGTCAGTGGGCGGGCGGGCGGCCAACACTGTCCGACGACGAGAGGTTGGTGTGGCGGCTGCGAACGTCTCGCCTCGGAGAATGGCCAGGTGAAGCTGTTGCAGCGCGGGTCCGGGGTCCACCCCGAAGGTCTCGCGTAGAAAGCGGCTGATGGAATCGTAGGCGGCAAGGGCCTCACTCTGTCGCCCCGTACGATAGAGCGCTTCCATCAACTGGGCCGTGAGTTGCTCATTGCCCTTGTACTCGGCTGAAAGCGCGCGCAGTTGAGGGGTGATCACGGCGCAGTTACCGAGCGCAAGCTCGATTTCGTGACATCGCGCCAGAGCGTTGATCCGTTCCTCCGCCAGGGCCGCCGCCGCTCCGTCGTGCAGGGCGGGCGAGACCAGGTTGGCTACGGGGGCTCCCCGCCAGTTGCTCAGGGCGCGTCGCAGCAGCGCGAGCTCACTGGCTTCCGATTCCGCCTGTCCGGCCCGTTGCACGGCCTCACGAAAGGCAAGCAGGTCGAGTGTGCCGGCATCGGCGGAAATGCGGTAACCACCAGGAACCGTCTCGATGTTGCCACCGGATTCAGCCAGCCCGTACTTGTACAGCAACTTCCGCAGCCGCAGCATGGTGGTGTGGATCGCAGCACCGGCCGCAGTTGGCCGCTCATCACCCCACAAGGCATTTCGCAAGTACTCCTGCGACACCGTTTCATTGGCGTGCAGAAGTAAGGCCCCTAATAATACTGTCGGCTTGGAAGAGGGAATCACCATAGATTCCGCCCCATCGCCGATACTCAGCGGGCCGAGCACCCGGAAAGACGGACGTGGAACTCTCGCCTCGCGCCGCCCGGAAACAGCGTCACCGACGTCGCCAAGCCACGCTACATCCCGTCTCGCGGACCGCGACTGCACAAGCTGCGGTTCACCTTCACGCACCATCAATTACTCATCCCCCCGTCGACACATTTCACAGATCCGCAGGCTCTCTACGCAACCCCTCCCGCATTCACCTGCGTAACTCCCGTGCCACTTGAGGCGACGCTAACACACCCAACAGACGTTCGATGCCGAAGCCATCCGGGCGCAGAGATGAAGATCCACAGCTCAACAGGCACCTCCACCTAAACCCTCACCCCCGACATTAACTCCCCTTGACTAATTATTTGCGAACGGCAGTCCACTTCGTCGAAACCGACCCTGCTGTCGTTAGTGGACCACTAAACAGCTCGCTTTGCGGAATCAGTTACTCCAGGCACTCACGCCGACAGCGGCACGCCCCTCCCTCGCCGACCACCCATCGAATCAGCCATTCTGGCTCGTCGCCCATGGCCGAACTGCGGTGGCGCACCTGGGGAGAAGGCGCAGGTCTTGCGTGCAGCGCCCGCGAGCAGCGGCGTCTGCCACATCGCCACTCGCCATGACCGCCCGTCACGGTCCCATTGAATGAGAAAGACGCACATCCTGCGCCAGCCGTATTCAGCCAGGACAAGTGGGTCTCTTTTGTCGGTCGATCCGAAGTCCATCGCTCCGTTTTCGGAGGTGACAGTGATCTGTGAGGGGGGTGTCAGCAATCAGTCGTGACGACTGACAGTGCCGTCCGGCATAACGGTGTGAGGGCAGCGAAATTGTTCGGCGTTCCCCATGAGCGAAACGCCTTGGGTGCATACGCAGAACGGAATTCCGCTACCCACCTCAGGGTGCATCCGCAATGTGCGGAGCCCCTGCGACTCAGTGGCCCTGCGCCATCACCTGAGTCGAGTAAGAGAACCGGACGCAGTCAGTAAGAGCAAGTCAGGAGACAGACCATGAGGAAGAGCAGCACCGTCAGGGCAGCAGCATCCTTACTCCTCGCCGCCGCCGCCGTGACCGGGGTAGCCAATACCGCCATTGCGGCTCCAGCGCCCCAGGCGTCCAGCCTCGGAGCCGAGGCGGCCAAGCCAAGCTGCACCGAGCTGAAGAAGATCTTCGACGTCCTCTCGACGAGCAACAATGTCGCGGAGGTCAAGAAGTCGTTCGACCGCTGGATCGGCATCCTGGAAGACGCGAAGCCGACTGTGCCGAAGGACCACCAAGCGATGTACGCCAAGTACATCGCGAATGTCAAGGCCATGCGTGCCGAGCTGAATGCTGCCAACCCGAGCGCGGCACTCAACAAGATCCACAAGTTCGCCAAGCCGCTTGCTGATGCGCTGAAGAACTGCAAGTACTGACGGCGACCTGAGGACGATGCCCGGCGCCCGCATCTGGCCGCCGGGCATCGGCCCGACGGGGGCTCCTCTGCGTGGCTATGAGAGGTTTCGTAGCGGGATGCGGGTGGTGAGGTGGGAGCGGAGGACCAGGTCGTCCATGGTGTCCATCAGCCAGAGTTCGGTCAGTGGTAGGCGTACGGCGATGCGGCTCCGGTGGGTGGTGACGAGGTCGTGGAGTTGCCGGTAGGTGGTGCCGGTGACGTCGTCGGTGAGCTGTAGGTAGCCGGCCAGGAGGGGACGGTGGGGTGCGCCGGTCCGCGTGCGCAGTTGGCTGAGGGCAGTTGCGGATTCCGCGTCGGCTGCCTGTACGGGGAGGTAGATCCTGCCCGTGTTGAACCGGCCGATCCATGGCCCGCGGACGATCACTTCGATGGGCGGGGCCGGGTGTGCGAGGAGTTCCGGGCTTCCTTCGAGTCCTCCCGCGAGGGTGGCGTGCATGCGGTCGGCCCGTAAGGCCAGTCCCGGCCACCAGATGAGGGGGGCGACGTCGCTGCGGCGGAGGTCGTCGAGGAAGGCGGTGATGCCGGGGTCGGCAGCCAGCCTGCGGCTGTCGATGGGGATCACTGCCGATCGTATGGGCGGCCAATACTCGGCCGTGCCGGTTTCTGGCGCGAGGGGTGCTCTGGCCCGGTCGTGGAGGAGAGGCAGTTGCCGTTCCCGGTAGCGCTGGTCCAGCGTCAGCGCCCTGTTGGCCGCCCAGTCGTAGGCGGCGGCTTGCCGGGACAGATCCGTGAGGGGATCCAGCAGGGGTGCGGTTTCCTCGCTCATGGGTGGCGGTCTCCGTGATCTGTGTTCTGTGATCTGTGAGCCGTGATCTGTGGTCCGTGAGCCGTGATCTGTGGTCCGTGGTCCGTGAGCCGTGTTCCGTGATCTGCGAGCCGTGATCTGTGATCCGTGGTCGGCCCTCGTACACCGTAGGCGTGGGGGTGTTCGGGTGTTCGGGCCTTCGGGACGTCTGGCTCGGCTCGGGTCGGCCGGGGGCGGCTCGGATCGGGTCCGGTCGGGTCGGCTTCGCAGGTCGCTCGGGGCTTCAGTGGCGCGAGGCGGTGGCGCTGTGCCCGTCCCCGGTGAAGGGGCGAGCAAGTCGTCGGCCTGGCCGCTGGGGCCGGTGATCGATGCGCACGGCGCTCGGTTTCTTCTGTCAACTGCTGTCTGCCACCTGTCCCCTTGCCCTCTGCCGTCTCCCCCGCTGCCGTCTCCTCTCTGCCGTCTCCCCTCTGGCGTCTTCCGTCATCCAGGCGGTCACTGTGCGGCGGGGCCAAGGGCTCATCGGTCCATGCCGTAGGCCGTCCGCCCGGTGCCCGGCGCTCGGTGGGGTGGGTTGTGCGCCGGGTGGAGGGGGGCGCTGGAGGGGGTGGCGGGGGCGCGGAGGGCAGTACGGCGTGAGTGGGGGGTGGATGGAGCCCCCGGGTGCGCCTGCGCTACTGGGCGCAACGCCCAGGTGGCTACTTGACTTTGGTCATCGCGATTCAGTCCCGCTTGTTGGGTATTGACTGTTCCATCCCGTTCTCTCTGGATATGCCAACGTGAAGCGTTGGCGGCATGTGCTTGGAGGCGAACCATGGCCGCCCGACCACTCGTCGCGCGTCAGACCAACCAGCGACTGCGGTCCCTCATCCAGGAAGCCTCGCTGTCCAACTCCGCCCTGGCCCGCCAGGTGAACGTCCTGGGAGAGGCACAGGACCTGGATCTGCGGTACGACAAGACTTCCGTGAGCCGGTGGCTGGGCGGTCAGCGGCCCCGCGGCCGGGTTCCCGCCATCATCGCCGAGGCGCTGAGCGGCCGGCTGGGCCGTACGGTCTCGACGGAAGAGATCGGTATGGCCAACGGCAACAGCGTGACGTGCGGGGTCGGGCTCCACTTCGCGGCGACCGTGGAGGACGCGCTGGAGCAGGTCCGTGAACTATGGCATATGGACGCCGAATCGCGGGGGCTTTTGTCCCGTTCCGCCATGACCGCCTCGGCGTTGGTGGAACCCAGCAGGGACTGGCTGATCAGCTCCCCGGACCCGCAGGTGGCGCGCAGTTGGCGGCTGGGGCCGCGGGTGGGGATGACCGATGTGGAGCTGGTGCGGGCGACCACCCAGGCGCTGGCCGAACTCGACCACCGGGTCGGCAGCGGGTATGTGCGGCCGGTGGTGGTCTCGTGCCTCAGCAGCGTGCTGTCCGGGCTGATGGAAGGGAGTTACGGCGAGACGACGGGGCGGCAGTTGTTCGCCGCGGCGGCCCGGCTGACGGAGTTCGCCGGGTACACGGCGCTGGACACCGGGCAACCGGGCCTGGCGCAGCGGTATTACATCCAGGCGCTGCGGCTCGCGCAGGCCGCGGACGACCGTTGCTATGGCGGCTATGTGCTGGCGGCCGGTCTGAGTCATCTCGCGATCGGCGCCGGCTGCTCCAGGGAAGCGGTGCAGCTCGCGCGGGCCGCGCAGGAAGGCACCCGGGGGCGGGCCCCGCTGGCCGCCCAGGCCATGTTCTACGCGACCGAGGCCCGCGGCTACGCCATGCTCGGGGACGCGCGGATGTGCAAAATACTGGCGGACAAGGCCACGGACGCCATGGGGCATGTCGTTCCGGGGGAAAGCCCCGAGTGGATCGCACACTTCGATCGGGCCTATCTGGCGGATGAACTGGCCCACTGCTACCGGGATCTCAAGCAGCCGCGTCCGGCCGCGCGCCGGGCCGAGGAGGCGCTGGCCCGGCACCCGCGGACCCGGGTGCGCCGCCGGGCCATTGATCTGCTGCTGCTCGCCTCGGCATTAGTACAGGCCGGTGACGTCGAGGAGGCATGCCGGGCCGCCGTGCAGGCGGTGGCGTTGCTCAGCCGGCTGAAGTCGGCGCTCGGCGAGCGGTACCTGCAGGACTTCAGGGATGAGCTGCGGCCGTACGGTGACGCGCAGCCGGTGCGCGAATTGGACGCCCTGGTGCAGGAGAGCGGTGTACGGGTGCTCCGGTGACACGCGTCCGGTGGGGTGGAAGCGCCCGATGGAGGCGTCCGGTGGGATGGAGGCGTCCCGTGGCGGCGGAGGAGGGTGGAGGGGCGACAGGTCAGGCGGAGCCGACGGGGCACCCGTCGTACGGTGCCGACGGCCGGGCGGCTGTTCCGTCACGCGGGGAGGTGGTGCGGAGCCGGTGCCTGCCTGGCCGTCGGCGGTAGGGAGCCGTCCCGGAGGGGGCGGCGCAGCGGCGGTTGCCTACCGGTCGCCGGTCACCGGTAGCGATCCGGTCGGCCGGTCGGCCCGCCGCTTGGGGTGGGGTTGGGTGAGGCTCGGTGTACGGGCTGCGGCGGTGCGCGGGCTCCGGCAGTGCGTGGGCTTCCGTTCTTCGGAAGGGCGCGTCGCCGGGTGGGGGCCCGGGCGGCCGTCGGGGCCGGTTCCGGGGTGTGTGCGTTACGGCGCCATGCTGCTTCGTACGCCCGTTGTCAGCGGTATCGCGGCCCATACGGTGCAGCCGTTGTCGGCCTCGGTCCTGCGGCCCCAACGCGAGGAGAACTTGGCGACCAGTTCCAGGCCGCGGCCGTGCTCCTGGGCCTGGCCCGGGCGTCGCATACGCGGAACCGACGGGGTACCGCCGCGGTCGTGCACCTCGATGTGCAGCAGGCTTTCCGACCTCCATATCCGGCAGGTGATGTGTCTGCTGGCGGAATACTGAATGGCATTGGAGAAGAGTTCCGACAGGACGAGCAACACCGGATAGCGTGTGTCGTCGTCATGGATGCTTTGACCGTCGAGCCAGGCGCGGACCAGGCTCCGGCAGACCGGCACCGCCCGCTTCACCGCCGGCAGACGAAATACCACGCAGTGCACGGAACGCCAGCAGTCGGCGGGAATCAAGGCGCCCCTTTCCCGGGGCCAGTTCGCGATATGCCGGGCGGTCACCATAACTTCGGCCGCATGCGTTGTGGTGGGTAACATGACTACCCCTTTCGTACGTGCCTCATGGACCCCGATGCCGCTTTCGCCTCATGAAACACGGCCAGCGCCATCGCCTCGATCTGCCCTGGCGGCGGCCTTCGCAGTGCGCCGCGTCGCCTCCGGTGCGTACCGGGCCGCTTTCTGACCTCGCTCTTTCCTGATAATTCAAGCATTCGGAAGTCCACCCGGGAAGGCGCGCGGCGCGGCATCGGGAGCGGGGCGGGGATATGGCGACGCGAAATAATATCACCATAAAAAAACGGTTGCGCATTACCGGTAATGGAATTTCCGGTAATGCGCCGAGGGGTGCCGGAGTCCGGGCGCCAAGAATCTACCAGAAATCACGGCGGTTCGGAATTGCGGCATCCGTTTGCGTGAAATGAGGAAAGCGGGGAGAGAGGTGAGGTGGGGAGGGAGGTGAGTGATTTCGGGGTTACGTGGTTGCGCGGCTTCGTGGCTTGTCAGCTTCGTGGCTTGTCGGCTTCGTGGCTTGTTGGCTTCGTGGCTTCGTGGGTTTTCTTGTACGGCCCGGGGTGTGGGTGGAGACAGGAGCGGACGCCCCGGCCCCAGCCCCGGACGCCCCGGCCCCGGCCGGCCCCAGCCCCCAGCCCCCGGCCGCCCACACACCGACGCCCGGCAGGCCGTCATGCGGCCCGCCGGGCGTCGGCGGTCTCCGATGGCCCACGGGGCCCGGGCTAGTTCGCCGTCAGTTCCAGGCCCAGATGCCCGGCGATACCGGCGGCGAGGGCGGCGAGGGTCGGGTGTTCCCAGACGAAGTTTCTCGGCAGGGAGAGGCCGAAGGAGCGGTCGATGCGTACGCGCAGCTCCATGGCCAGGAGGGAGTCGAATCCCAGCGATTTCAGCGGGGTCTGCGGGTCGAGGGAACTCTCCCCCAGCCGCAGCACGTCCCGGACGTGGCCCGCCAGATGCTCCTCCAGCGCGGCTCTCCTGGCCAGGCCGGGAGGCAGGGCGGCAAGCCGGGTCCGCATGTCCTCGGTCTCCTCGGGCGGCGGGGTCAGGCCCGCCGGTTCCTGGCCTGACACCCCGCTGAAGAACGGGAGATGGCGGCCGGCGGGCGGAACCCAGGTGTCCGGCGGGCCGGGGATCACCCCGGTCTGCACCCAGCGGCGGGCCAGCAGCGTCTGCAGGGCCGCCAGGCCGTGGTCCGTGGGAATGGTGCGGTAGCCGCGGCGGCTGAAGTCGGTGGCGACACCGATCTCGCCCCACGGGCCCCAGTTGACCGCCACGGTGGGCAGCCCCTGTGCGGAGCGCCAGGCCGCGAACCCGTCGAGCCAGGAGTTGGCCGCCGCGTAGGAGCCCTGGCCGGGGTTGCCCAGCAGGGAGGCCATCGAGGAGAACGCCGCGAACCAGTCCAACGGGTGGTCCCGGGTCGCGTGGTGGAGATGCCAGGCGCCGACGACCTTCGGCATCCAGACCCGTTCCAGCTGGTCGTCGGCCACGTTGGTGATCACCGCGTCGTCCAGCACCATGGCGCAGTGCACCACCCCGCGCAGCCGGAACCCCTCGGTCACGGCCGTGGCGACCAGCCGCCGGGCGACATCCGGATCGGCGATGTCGCCCAGGACCACCGATACCTTGGCGGTCCTGCCGATCGCCGTGGCGAGCGTCTGCGCGACCTCGGGCTCGGGGGCGCTGCGGCCGTTGAGCACCACATGCCCGGCGCCGTGCGCGGCCAGCCATTTCGCCGTGGCCAGGCCCAGGCCGCGCAGTCCGCCGGTGACGATGTAGGCGCCGCCCTCCTCCACGGGCAGGTCCCGTTCGGGCAGCACCGCGGGGGCGTCGCCCTCGCCGGGCACGGTCAGCACCAGCTTGCCGATGTGGTCGGCGGCCGCCATGGTGCGGAAGGCCGTGGTGGCCTCCGCGAGCGGATACTCCGTGCAGTGCAGGGGCTTGAGCCGCCCCTCCTCGAACGCGCCGAGCACGTCCTTCCACACCGTGGCGAAGGTGTCGGGGCGGTTGCGGTGCAGCTCGATCAGGTCGACGGTGCTCAGGGTGACGTTGTGCCGCAGCGGCAGCATGCCGAGCGGCGCGTCCGCCATGATGTCGCGCACCCCCAGCTCCACGAACCGGCCGAAGGGGCGCAGCGTCTCCAGGCCGGTGCGGATGGCCGCTCCGGACAGTGAGTTGAGGACGACGTCGACGCCTTCCCCGCCCGTCGCCTCGCGGGTGCGTTCGCCGAACTCCAGCGTGCGGGAGTCCATGACATGGCGGATGCCCATGCTCCGCAGATAGCGGCGCTTGTCCTCGCTGCCGGCCGTGGCCAGCACCTCCGCGCCCAGCAGCCGGGCCACCGCGATCGCCGCGAGGCCGGTGCCGCCGGTGGCGGAGTGGATCAGCACCCGCTCCCCGGCGGCCAGCCGGCCGACGTTGCGCAGCGCGTACCAGGCGGTCAGGAAGGCGATCGGCAGCCCGGCCGCGGCCACCGGTTCGATGCCGAACGGGATGGGGGCGACCGCGTCGGCGGGAAGGGTGAGGAAGGAGCCGAAGGCACCGCCGCGCAGATCGACGGCGATCACCTCGTCCCCGACCTGGGGGCGCTCCACCCCGGCGCCGACCGCGCTCACCACACCGGAGCATTCGAATCCGATCCGGTAGCGGACGTCCAGGTCGCCGGGGAGCAGGCCCATGGCCGT
Source organism: Streptomyces sp. Edi2 (assembly GCF_040253635.1). Classification (NCBI taxonomy): domain Bacteria; kingdom Bacillati; phylum Actinomycetota; class Actinomycetes; order Kitasatosporales; family Streptomycetaceae; genus Streptomyces; species Streptomyces sp. Edi2. Next base: position 3,094,839 of record NZ_JBEJGX010000003.1, read on the forward strand.
GAGCACATCCCGGAAGTTCAGGCCGGCGGCGGTGACCCGCACCTCGACCTCGCCGGGCGCCGGTGCGCGGCGGCCGGTGGCGGCGTACTCCAGACTCGACAGATCGCCCAGCCGGCCCGCACGCAGCCGGAAGCCGTCCTCGCCGTACCGCACCGTGCACGGGGTGGCGGCCTGGTCCTGCCCGCCGGTCGGCGCGGCGTGTTCCAGGCGGGCGACGTGCCGGCGGCCCGCACGCAGCGCGACCTCGTCGTCGTCCGCGTCCGCCAGCAGCTCCAGGGCCACGTCCTCGGGATCGGCGTCGTACGGGTCGGCGTCCACCAGCACCGGCCGGATCTCGGGGTGTTCCAACGCGCCGACCCGCAGCAGTCCGCGCAGCGCGCTCTGCCCGAGGTCGACCTCGTCGTCGGGCAGTACGCTGCGGGCGCCCCGCGTGACGACGTACAGGCGCGGTGCCGAGGAGGTGGCGGTGATCGCCTGCAGGGCGCCGAGCAGCCGGCGGGTGCGCCACAGGGACTGCACGGTCGGCTCCCCGCCCTCGGCGCGTCCGCACACCAGCACCACCCCGCGCGGGGTTTCGAGGGTGGCGGACAGGCGGCCGGTGAGGGCGTCGCGGAACGCGGCGAGCGAGGTGTCGTCCAGCGGACGGTCCCAGACCACCGTGCGGGCGCAGCGGGAGCGCAGCGCGGCGGCCAGCGCCTGGGCCGAGCCGTCCGCCTCGCCCACGACGACCCAGCTCCCCGGGGCGTGACCGCCGTCCGGCGCCGCCCGGGGCGCCGACCGCCAGCCGATGCCGAGCAGCCAGTCGTCGACCGCCGGGGTCTCGCGGACGGCCCGCCGGGCGAAGCGCAGGCCGTTGACGACGAGGACCACGGCGCCGCTGTCGTCCAGGAGCCGGACGTTGGCCACGATGGCCTGGGCGGTGATCTCGCTGACGTGGGCGTGGCAGTACAGGGCGGTCGTGGGATCGCCGAGGATGCGTACCGCCTGCATGCTCACCGGCAGGACCAGTGACGGGTCGTCCTCGTTGATCAGGGGCGCCACGGCGAGCTGGGCGCAGACGTCGAGGAGGACGGGGTGGACCGGCAGGCCGGGGGCGGTGGCGGCGGCCTCGGGCGGCACCCCGACCCTGGCCCAGAAACTGTCGTTGTGGCGGCCGGTGTGCAGTTCGAGGATCCCGGTGAACGCCGGGCCGTGCTCCAGGCCGCGCCGCCGCAGGCTCTCGTAGAGGGCGGCCGGTTCCAGGGGCACCGGGTGGCGCAGGCTCATCGCGTCGACGGATCTGGGCCGCAGCTCGGGCCGTACGGTCAGCCGGTGCAGCACCGCGTCGGCCTGCACCTCCCAGTCGCCGTTCTCGTTCCGGGCGAGGATCTCGCAGTGGGCCCGGTCAGGGGCGGTCAGGGTGACGGCGGTGGAGACCTCGGTGGCCTCGCCCAGCCGCAGCAACTCGGTGAAGTGGACGTCGGTGACCTCCACTTCGTGCGGTGCCGCGCCGAAGACCTCGCAGGCGGCCGCGAGCGCCAGCCCGCAGTGCGCCGCCCCGGGGAGGACCGCGTTGCCGTGCACCCGGTGGTCCCCGAGCCAGGGCAGCGCCCCGGTGCCGGCGTCGGCGCGCCAGCAGTGCCGTACGGGGTCGCCGGGGAATTCGGTGTGGTGGCCGGGCAGTTGAGCCCCGGGGGCTTCGGCGGCCTCCGGGGGCGGGGCGGTGGAGACAGCGGTGTCTGCCCAGTGGTGGCGGCGGTCGAAGGTGACGGTGGGGGCGTCGACGAGGCTGCCGTCGTCGTAGAGGCGCCGCCAGTCCACCGGCACCGCGGCGCAGTGCAGCGCGGCGAGCTGGGTGCGGAAGGTGGCCTGCTCGTCCTCCTCGCGGCGCAGGGTGGGCAGCACGACGGGGTCGGTGACGAGACCGGCCAGGCTGCGCTCGATGGAGTGGGTGACCACGGGGTGCGGCGAGATCTCGGTGTAGACCAGGTGCCGGTCGGCCGCCGCGGCCGCCACCGCCTCGGCGAAGCGCACCGGGCGGCGCAGGTTGTCGCACCAGTAGTCCGCGTCGAAGGCCGGCGTGCGGCCGGCGTCGACGACCGTGGAGTAGAACGGCACCTTGGGCGACCGGGGGTCGAGATCCGCCAGGGCCGACCGCAGGGCCGGCAGCACCGGGTCCACCAGCGGGCAGTGCGAGGCGACGTCCACGGCGATCGGGAACACCGGGATCTTGCGGGCCTCCCAGGCGGCGGCCAGCCGGCTCACCTCCGTGGTCCTTCCGGCCACGACGGTGGAGTCGGGCGCGGACAGGACGGCGACCGACACGGTGCCGGCCGCGCTGTCGGCGAGTTCGGCCCGTACCGTGTCGGCGTCCAGGCCGACGCTCAGCATGCTGCCGGAGCCCGCGATGTCGCTCAGCAGCCCGGAGCGCCGGCAGATCACCCGGACCCCGTCGGCCAGGGTCAGCGCCCCGGCCACCACCGCCGCCGCGACCTCGCCCATGGAGTGCCCGATCACCGCGGCGGGTTCGACGCCGTACGAGCGCCAGGTCGCGGCGAGGGCGACCTGCAGGGCGAACAGGACCGGCTGCACCGTGCCGCAGCCGTGGACGGGCCGGCCGCCTTGCACCACCTCGAGGACGGCGACCTCGCTCTGCGCCCTGATGAGCTCGTCGACCTCGGTCAGCGCGTCGAGGAAGGCCGGTTCGGTCTTCAGCAGCCGGCGGCCCATGCCGGGCCACTGGGAGCCCTGGCCGGAGAACACCCACACCGGCTGCCGCGCCACGGCGGCGCCCACGGCACCGGTCACGACCGCCGGGTGCCGCTGCCCGGCCGCGAAGGACCGCAGGGCCGTGAGGAGTTCCCGGCGCCCGGAGGCCACCACGCCCAGCCGGCCGTGGCCCGCGCAGCGCCGCAGGGCCAGGGTGTGCGCGAGGTCGCGCAGCGGGACGTTCGCGCCGTCGCCCTCCATCCAGTCCGCGAGCCGGGTGGCCGCGGCCGGCAGGACGTCGGGAGAGCCGGCCGGCACCAGGAAGACGTCGGAGGCACCCTTCGACGGCCGCCCGGAGTCCTGCTGCCGGGCGGAAGAACGTTCCGGCGCCTGTTCCAGCAGGACGTGGGCGTTGGTGCCCGAGAAGCCGAAGGAGGACACGGCGGCCAGCCGGGTGGGCGTCCGCAGGGGCCAGGCGGACAGCTCGGTAGGAACGAAGAAGCGGGTGCCCGCCGCGGAGATGGCCGGGTTCCAGCGCTGGAAGTGCAGGTTCGCGGGGATGGTGCCGCGTTGCAGGCACAGCACGCTTTTGATCAGTCCGGTGATGCCGGCGGCCGGTTCCAGATGCCCCACGTTGGTCTTCACCGACGTCAGGGCGCAGCGGCCGGGCCCGTTGCCGTAGACCTCGGCGAGGCTGGCGAACTCGATCGGGTCGCCCACCGGGGTGCCCGTGCCGTGCGCCTCCACCATGCCCACGTCCCGCGGGTCGACGCCGGCCTGTCGCAGGGCCTCCTGGTAGAGGGCCGTCTGGGCGGTCACCGACGGGGCGGCCAGCCCTTCGGAGGAACCGTCCTGGTTGGTGGCCGAGCCGCGCAGCACCGCCAGGACCCGGTCACCGTCCCGTACGGCGTCGGAGAGACGTTTCAGCACCACGACACCGCAGCCCTCGCCCCGTACGAACCCGTCGGCGCCGGCGTCGAACGTCCGGCAGCGCCCGCCCTCCGACAGCATGCCCATCCTGGCGAAGGACCGGGTGATGCGCGGCTGGAAGCTCAGGGTGACGCCGCCGGCGAGCGCCAGGTCGCACTCACCGGCCATCAGCGCCCGGCGTGCCATGTGCACGGCCACCAGCGAGGAGGAACAGGCGGTGTCCAGTGCCACGCACGGCCCCTGCAGACCGAGCAGATAGGAGATCCGGCCGGCCGCCACGCAGTGGCCGTTGGTCAGGATCGACCCCTCCAGTTCCTGGGGCTGTCCCGCCAGCCGGTCCATGTAGTCGCTGTAGCTGATGCCGGCGAAGACGGCCGTGGGTGTGCCGTTCATCCGGTCCGGTGGCAGGCCGGCGTGTTCCAGGGCCTCCCAGGTGACTTCCAGCAGCAGGCGGTGCTGGGGGTCCAGGACGTCGGCCTCCCGGCCCGCGACGCCGAAGAAGGCGGCGTCGAAGCCCGTCACCTCGCGCAGGTAGCCGCCCTGGCGGGGCGCCGGTGCCTTGCTCCCCGGGCCCGGGGAGTCCTCCGGGACGAGGCGCCGGCGCTCGGCGGGCAGTTCGCCCACCGCGTCCCGCTCCTCGACCAGCAGCCGCCACAGGGCGGCGGGCGAGTCGGTGTCGCCGGGGAGCCGGCAGCCCATGCCGATCACGGCGATCCGGTCTGTCTCGTGGGTGGGGCGCGTCTCGGCGCCCGGGCCGTGCATGTCGTTGCTCATCGGGTCTCCGTACGTGGGAGGTGATCTGCCCGTGGTCACACGGCTTCCGGACTGCCGAGGAGAATGGCGTTCTTCACGCCGCCGACCTGGTAGTTGAAGCTCAGCGCGTAGTCGAAGTCGAGCGGCCGCGGCCGCACTCCGGGGACCGGGTCGAAGGGCAGTCCGTCGGCCGGCTGCTCGCAGTTGGCGGTGGGGCAGACCTGCCCTCGCTCCATCATCATCAGCGTCATGGCGACGCCCAGGCAGCCGGCCGGTGCGCCGTTGTGGCCGAAGCAGCCTTCCTGGGACGTCATCAGGACGTCGTTGTCGGCTCCGTACAGCTCCTTGATGGCGTTCGCCTCGAAGGCGGTGACGACGACGTTGCCGTCGCTGCCGCCGTGGACGTACGGCACATCGCGCAGCTGCCACCGGTCGCCGAGGCAGCGGCGGACGGCGGTGACGAGTTCCGCGCCGGTCTCGTCGCACGCCAGGGGGTTGGCCAGCCCGTCGCGGGTCATGGCGGTGGCCAGCACCTGGCCGTAGATGTGTGCCCCGCGCCGTTCGGCGTGTTCCCGGCTCTCCATGATCACGGTGGCTGCGCCCTCGCCGTGGTTGATGCAGTCCGCCCGGCGGTCGTAGGGCCGCATGAGGGAGGTGAAGGACGGCAGCAGCTCCGGCATGTCGGTCGTGCGGAGGGCGTCGTAGGTCTGCTGGGCCCCGCTCAGCAGCCGCTGGATGTTCTGGATGAGGTGGACGTTGAAGACGTCGACCCCGGTCACCACCGCGACATCGACCTCGCCCTGGGCGATCATCCGCCGGGCGTTGCCGATCTGCACAGCGGACGAGGCGCAGCCGCACGAGACGGTGTAGCAGGGGCCGTTGGACTGCGTCAGCGCCGCTTGCACGAGGGCGACATCGGAGGGGGTCACGGCTTGCTGGGCCGCGACGAACAATTCCATGGCGTCCGGTGCGGAGGTCTTTCCGGGGTCGGCACTCAGCACCGAAAGGTAGCTTTCGACATTGGAGTCCACGCCTCCGCGGCCGACCAGAATGGCGGCCTCACTCAGCGCGCCGCCGCAGAAAGCCAGACCGGCATCGGTGGTGGCTTCCGCCATCGACACCAGCCCGAACCGGTGCGCCGGGGTGTAATGCTGGGAGAAGAACGGCGGAACGTCCGGGAGGCGTTCGTCGAACATCGCCTGGGTGAGCTCGACCGAGCCGTAATACACCTCGTCACGCTTGAGGCAGGACCGGCCGTTGGAGACGACGTCCCACATGTCGTCGGCGGTGAAAACCGGCTCCGTACGGCCGGGCAGACAGAACCCGACGCCGGTCACCACGACATTCCGTCCGTCACCTGAGCTTGCGTCTTTACCGGATTCTCGGTTCATGACAGGGCTCCGTCTCTCACGAGGTTCAACATGGTCGTTCTCCTCTGCACATCGCTTGCTTCCCGTGGACGCACAGCGCCTATTCGGCGATTCTTGTGCGGTAACACCAGCGGTACACGGGGACCGGCTCTCCGCCCAAGTCCGCGTATTCGCCGTAGAATTCGAAGCGCTCGTACCCGTTGCCGCGCAGGATCCTTATCGGATCGCCCGCATTGTCGCGCGCGTGCTGCGGCAGGCCATTTCCCTCGGGCCCGTCGACCAGGATCACCATTCTTCTTTGCGCCATGCTGTCCTCCGGTGTGCTGTCGGAGTGGGTGTGTGGGGGCAGGCTTCGGATGGGCGGTCGGGGGAGCCGGATACGGCTCACTGCGGGGCGGCGGCCGGGGCGTCCGGGGCCGGGCGGCTGCGGGAAGGGGGCCGGGGTGCCCCGGGGCACGGCCGAGGGGCGGCCGGCCGGTCTCAGAGGGCCGGCTGCACCTGGGGGAGGAAGCCGGAAAGGGGGGCGCCGACCGGGCCGGCGGCGGGGTGCGGGGCGCCGCACCGGACCATCGCGTCCACGGGGACGGCCGGACGGGCGCTGGTGCGGAGGTCTCCCACAGGGCCGGCGGCGCAGCCGGTGACGCCGCTCGCGGCCGTCGGTACGGCGCTGCTCGCGGGCGTCGGTACGGTGCTGCTCGCGGGCGTCGGTACGGTGCCGTTTCCGGTGGTGGGGAGGGTGCCGCAGGCCGGGGAACTCCCCTTGCGCACGAGGAGGCCGAGGGACCTCGCACGGTCATGAGGGGCGGGGGCGGCGTGCTTGCCGCCGGGAGCGGGGGTCGTGCGGGTCGTGCCGGACCGGGCAGGTACCGGTGCTGTCACGGTGAGGCCCGGGGTCATGGCGCGTAGGCCGTTGACCCAGCGAAGGAAAAAAATGGTTCGCATGAAGCCCCCTGACCGAATGTGGGGGGCCGATCAGCCGGTGCCGACGTATCGGCACCGGCTGACGGATCCAAAACCCTCTACCGGGGACGCCCATACGGCATCTCGGTCTGACCGCAACCAGGCGCTGGGCCGGGCCAACGGATAGGCCAGGTGCCGCTCCCCGGAGAGGATGGGCGGCCCACCGGTTGGATGCGACTAGTTATCCATGCGGCTCGCCGGGCTACAACAGTCAACCGATAAGGCCACCCGTTCGGAGCAGCGCGAAAAGAACAAACCCGTACCAACTTGCGCAATGGCCCGAGGAGATGCCTTTATTCCACTCATGACTGATGAAGCGTTTGATTGCTCACTGCTCCCGCTCGGTGGTGCAGTAGAACCGTGCGCAGCAGCAAGCTCGTCGCTTGTCATTCTTACAGGGGAGCGCAGCGACAACTGACGTGCCGCCATAGGCAGCGGAGACGGCCGACGATGACGGGAGGAGCCGGAAGTCGCCGCGGCCCCGGCACACACTCATCCGCACACACAACTCCCTTACTCCCTTACCCAGTTGGAGAAAACGTTCACCATTCTCCCGTAGCGGTGACGGAGTCCGGGCGATCGTCTTACGGGCCGTCCGCACCGGCGAGTTCGGCCCCTTTCCTGCCATGGCCGGCTGTTGTTCCCTCCACCGCGGCGGACCGCACGCCAAAGCGCTCTGCGCCAGGGGCAGCAGTTCGCCGCACCGCCCGCCGGCATGAAGTCAGCACGATTCCCCGGGAGTCGCATTCACGCTCAAGAGAGCATCCTGCCATCACCGGACGGCCGAATAACTCCCCAGCAGACAAGGGTGATTCGATAATGAACAATAACGCCGGGTGCCGGTTTCCCTGGGAGGCCGACACCCACACGATGTCGCTCGCCGACTACGGGGAACGGAGGTGGCCGGCCGCGATGCACGGCCTGGAGGCCCTGACCATGTCCCCCTACCAGGCCGGATGGCGGCTGCGTGTCGTTCCCAGCATCGGGCACGTCCTGATCCGGAAAGTCACCCGCCGCGTCGTCAACCGCGCCCTGCACTGCTGGATCGCCGACGAATGCGGCCTGTCGACGGTGAAGAACAGCCTTGCCGTGCTCGTGCGGGTCCTGGAACAGGCCGTGCGGGACGGGATGCTCGACGCCAATCCGGCCCGGGTGGCCGGCTGGCAGCAGGAGTTCCAGCGTGCGCAGAGCGAACGCACCACTCCCCGGGCGCTGGCCCTGCCGGACGTGCAGACGCTGGAGCGGCTGGCGACCGCTCTCGTCCAGCGCTCCCCGGACGGCTACCAGGGGTGGGGCGACATCGTCAGGTTCGCCGCCTGGACCGGCACCCGCTTCAGCGAGGTGTCCGCCCTGCAGGCCCAGGACATCGATATGAGCACCTGGACCTGGGAGGTCCAGCGCTTCACCGTCTCCGAGCCGGAGGGCCTGGACGACCGCGCCTGCCGGGGCAGGCACCGCCGGGTGGTGCCGCTGCGCCCCGCCGCGCGGGAACTGGCCGCCGGCCGGCTGGAGGCGGCGCGGCACGCGCCCGCGGCCCGGCTGTTCACCGGTCCGCACCGGCGCCGGTTCACCGCCGCGGTGCTGCGGGACACGACCCGCTGGGACGATGTGGTGGCCGAACTCGGTCATGAATACCTCCGGCGCCAGGATCTGCGCCACACCGGGCTGACGTGGATGGCGGACGCGGGGCTTCCGTTGCCCTTGCTGTGCGGCGCCGCCGGGCGCCCTCCGCACGACGCCCGGCGCTATCTGCCCCCCGACGGGCCGGTGCGGTCCGGGGAGAGCCATGGGGAGCCACCGGCGAGTTCGGCCCCCGCCCGTACGACGGGCGGGGGCCGAACCGCTTTGCGGCGTCCCCCCGCGGGGTGACGGCGCCGGGGTGCCCGGACGGGTCCGGGCGGGCCGGGTGCGGCCCGGGGGACCCGTCCGGACGCCGGGCCGTCATCCGGTGGGCCGGGCCGTCACAGGTAGGTGAACGAACCGGCGTTGGCGCTGCCGGCCGCGGTCTGGACGGTCACCTGCACGGTCGAGCCGACCGTGCCCGGCGGGACGGTCCCGGTCAGGGACGTGCCGCCGGCGTTGACCACCACGCCGGCGGCCGGGACGGCCCCGAAGAGCACGGTCGCCCCGAGGAGACCGGTACCGACGATGGTGAAGGTGGCGCCCGCCGCCGCCGAGGACGGCGACACCGTTCCGGTGACCGTCGGAGGCGCCGCCAGGTAGGTGTAGCCGCCGGGGACGGTCGTGGTGCCGCCCGGGGTCGTCACCACGACCGGGACGTTGCCTCCTGCGGGGGGTCCCGCGGGGGTGACGCCGAACAGGACGCTGCCGGTGAGGTCGGTGCCCACGACGGTCGCGGCATTGCCCCCGATGGTGACGGTGGCGCCCTGCAGGCCGGTTCCGGCGATGACGAACGCGGTGCCGCCCGCGACCGGCCCCGAGTTGGGGGTGATGACCGCGGCCGTCGGCGGGACGGGCGCCAGGTACACGTACGAGGCCGGGTTGCTGGTACCGCCACTGGTGGTGACGGTGACCTGCACAGCACCCGCGGCGTGCGCCGGGGCCAGGACCGTCACGGTCAGCCCCAGCGGGTCCTGCCCGACGATCGTCGCCGTCGACGGCCCGAAGAGGACACTGGTGGCGCCGCCGAGGCCGAGCCCGACGAGCTGCACGGTGTTGCCGCCCGTGGTCGGCCCCGAGTTCGGCACCACGCCGAGCAGCACGGGTCCGATGGGCAGCGCCGGCAGAGCCGGCTGGATGGTGGGTGTGGACATGGAGTCCTCCTGCAGTGTGAGCGCGCTGCCGGGCCCGTTCGTGACGGACATGGCTCACGAGCCGGGACCCGAGCACTGGCAGCGGCCGGCCGTACAGGAGGACGGCACACACGGCGCACGGTGGCCGGGTCGCCCCGTGCGGGGCGACGGGGCCGTCGTGCTGCCGGCCGTCCTTCGGGCCCCACAGCGAAGAGGGCTGGAGGGTGGGCCGACCGCGGAAGCCCGAGGGGGATGGACGGCCCACCGACCAGGCAGCACCAGTAACCCAGAAGAGGGGGCGCCGGACAATCGCGTTGACGCCGGAGCACCCGTTCGGCTCAGCGTGAAGCCGGGAAGTTCACCACCGGGCGCGGACCGCGGCGGCGACCAGCGCGGGGTAGTCGGCCGGTGTGAGGGCCGCGGAGATGTCGTGGCCCTGTTGCAGCATGGCGGCGACGGCGGCCGGGGAGTTCAGGGCGGCGTTACGGGCGTCGAGGGCTTCCCGGGTGGCCGGGGCCAGGAACTCCCCGGCGCCGCGGCCGCCTTGCTGGCACCGGGTCACATAGGGGCGCAGGGCGCGTTCGTAGCGGGCGAAGGCCGTGTGGTGGTCGCCCCCGGCGAGGGCGAGTTCCCCGGCGAGGACGTAGGCGCCGATGATCGCGGAGCCGGTGCCCATGCCGCCGACCGTGGCGCCGTGGGCGGCGTCCCCGAGGAGCGCGATGCGGCCCGTGGACCATCTCGGTACATCGGCACGGCTGATGGAGTCGAAGTAGACGTCATCGGCCTGCCCGAGTGTGGCGATGAGTTCCGGCGTCCGCCAGCCGGCGCCTTCGTAGGCCCGGGCTATCGCCTGCTTCCGGGCACGGGCGTCGCGCCGGTCGGGTACCAGCTCCTCCTCGGAGGCGAAGACACAGAAGGCTTCGCCCGCGTAGCCCCGTTCCCCGCTGCGGCGGGGTGTGCGGCCGACCGTTGCCAGGCGCCCGGGTTCGCCGTAGCCGACCGGGCGGGCGGCGAGGTCTCCGGCGCCTTCGGGCAGGTCCCAGGCGGCGACGTAGTAGCCGAGGTGCCGGACGAAGTCCCTTTCGGGGCCGAAGGCGAGCCGGCGCACGGTGGAGTGCAGACCGTCGGCGCCGATCACCAGGTCGAAGGTGCGCGGCGCGCCCCGTTCGAAGGTGGCGTGGACGCCGTCGGCGGTCTGGGTGAGGGAGGAAAGGGAGTCGCCGAAGAGGTATTCGGGGGTGACCGGGCCCTCGGGCGGGCTTCCGGGAGTGTGGTGGGTGCCGGCGGCCCGTTGGGTGTCGGGAGCAGGGTGCGTGCCGGGCTGGGTCAGGCTGTGCCGGTGAAGGATGCGGGACAGTTCCGAGCGGAGTATCTCGACCTCGCCGCCGCTGAATTCGGGAGGCATCGCGGCCAGCGGACGCCCCTGCCCGTCGATGAAGGTGAGGGGGTCACCGCCGCCCGTGCTGTGGGCCCTGATGTCGTCCAGGACGCCCATCCGCTCCAGGACCGTCAGCTGCGCCGCCCCGCGGAAGTCGACCGCGAAGCCGCCGCCGCGCAGGGCGGGAGCCAGCTCGATCACGGTGGTCCGGAAGCCGTAGCGGCCGAGCCAGTAGGCCAGGGCCGGGCCCGCCACGCTGGCGCCGGAGATCAGAACGGAGCGCCCCGGCGGCGCCGTTCGCCATTCCCGCACCCGGTGGTCCGTCCGGGCCGCCCCCTCGCGCCCCGCTGTCGCTTCGTACGTCTTCTCGTACGTCGTCTCGCACGCCTCCGCGCACGTTGCCTCGTACGCCCTCTCATACGTCATCGCATACTCCCCCGTCGATCCGATCCGTCTGATCCTTCGTACCGATAAAAGAAACTGTATCCGCCGGACACTGTTCTGTATACCCCGGACACAGTTCTAGGATGCGGGGATGGCGGGAGACGACGGCAAGCGCAGCGTGTTCGGGGATCAGGCGGGCAGCGTCGAGCTGCTGTGGGGCGGGCGGGAGCGGCCCAGCCGGGGCCCCAAGCCGGCGCTGAGCCTGGAGCGGATCACGCGTACGGCGATGGACCTCGCCGACGCCGGCGGGCTCGGGGCGGTCTCCATGCAACGGGTCGCGGCCGAACTGGACTTCACCAAGATGTCCTTGTACCGCTATGTGCCGGGAAAGAGCGAACTGGTCGCCCTGATGATCGATACGGCGATGGGGGAGCCGCCGGCCGCGGCTGCGCCCGCCGGCCCCGGCCGGGACGACCGCGCGGGGTGGCGGGTGGCGCTGCGCGCCTGGGCGGAGGCGCTTGCGGCGGTCTACCACCGGCACCCCTGGCTACTGGGCGCGGCCCTCGGGCCCCGGGTCATGGGCCCCCACGAACTCGGCTGGACCGAGCGCGCCCTGGCCGCGCTCACGGACACCGGCCTGACCGGCGGCGAACAGCTCGACGCCGTGGTCGTGGTGCACGGCCACATCCGGACCATCGCCCAGGTGTCGGCCTCGATGGGGCTGGACAGCGCGCGGGCCAAGGGGCCGGAGGAGCTCATGAGCGCCGCGCTGAACGAACTCCTGGCCGGCCGCGCCGACCGCTTTCCCGCGCTCGCCGCGGCCGTCGCCGACACCGGCAGCGGCAGCGGCAGCACGTCGTCCCGCGACCAGGCATGGGAGTTCGGCCTGGAGCGGATCCTGGACGGCCTGGAGGCCTATATGAGCAGGCCGCGGGGCGGCGCTTAGGAAGCCGGCCGCGCGGCGGGCTTCGCCGGCAGGGATCCCAGCCAGTCGAGGAGGATGTGGTTGACCTCCTCGGCGCGTTCCTGCTGGACCCAGTGACCGCAGCCTTCCAGGATGTGGGAGGCGGACAGGCCGGGGAGGGTCTGCGGGAAGGCCTTGATGGCGTCGGCCATCCAGTTGGTGGTGGCGTCGCGCTCCCCGCCGATGAAGAGGGACGGCTGCCGCAGCGGCGCCCCGTCCCAGGCGGCAAGGTCCTCCCAGTCCCGGTCGACGTTGCGGTAGCGGTTGAGCCCGCCGGTCAGGCCGGTGCGCTCGAACTCGCCCGCGTAGAAGTCGAGATCGGCGTCGGTGAGCCAGGGCAGGGGCAGGGGGTTGTCGGCGGGGAAGCGGTCGGACAGTTTGCCGCCCGGCCGGACCGAGAACCCTGCGACGTGGTCCCCGCCGGACGGCGGCTCGGCATCGCCCGAGGCCACCGCGTAGAACCCGGCGAGCCAGCCGCGGACATCGGGTTCGATCTCCGACTCCGCCCGGCCCGGCTCCTGGAAGTAGCTGACGTAGAACTCCCCGGGGCCGCCGACCCGCGCGAAGCCCTCGGTGGGCCGCATCCCGCCGCGGGGCGTGTACGGCACGCTCAGCAGCGCCACCGAGGTGAAGAGGTCGGGCCGCAGCAGCGCCGTGTTGGCGGCGATGGGCGAGCCCCAGTCGTGGCCCACGATGGTCGCGGTCTCCTCGCCCAGGGCGCGCACCACCGCGACGTTGTCGGCGACATGGGCGAGCATCCGGTAGGCGGCCACGTCACGGGGTTTCGAGGAACGCCCGTAGCCCCGCACGTCGATGGCGACCGCGCGGTAGCCCGCCGCGGCGAGCGCGGGGAGCTGGTGGCGCCAGGAGTACCACGACTCGGGGAAGCCGTGGACCATGAGGACGAGGGGACCGCTGCCCTGCTCCACGAGGTGGATGCGGCCGCCGGGGACCTCCACCGAGCGGTGGGTCGCCTCCGGCAGTCCGGCGGCCGGCTGCGGGGCCGGAGCGCCCGGGGAAGCGGGCGGCGTGGACGGGGTCTTGGCGGACTGCGGCATACATCCTCCTTGAGGAGTTCGGCGGCGCCGGTGGTGGCGGTGGCCTGCGGGCGGCGGCACAGGGCGCGGGGCCGCGGACCGGCGCGCCCCGCGGTCCCCGCGACCGCTCTGCCACGATCATGGCGGTGCCCGCACCGCGCCCGCGAGGAATCTTGCCGGTTCGGCAAACCGTCCTGACGCGGGCCGGCGCCCTCTGCCGCTGCCTACAACCGCACCGTCCGCCGCGGTTGTTCCTTGGCGCCCGTCAACACGCCGTGCAGGGAGGCGAATTCGTCGACGCACTTCGCGGTGCCGTTGACCACGCAGTCCAGGGGCTGGTCGGCGACCGTCACGGGGACGCCCATCTCGTCGCGCAGCCGCTGGTCCAGGCCGCGGAGCAGGGCGCCGCCGCCGGTCAGGGCGATGCCGCGCTCGACGATGTCGCCGGACAGCTCCGGGGGGCACTCGTCGAGGGTGCGGTGGACGGCGCGGACGATCGCCTCGACCGGTTCGGCCAGCGCGTCGCGGATCTCCTCCTCGCTGATCTCCTGGGTCCGGGGCAGGCCGCTGATGTGGTCGCGGCCGCGGACCGTGTAGGAGAAGGGGCGGTCGGGTGCGCCGTCCTCGTCGATGTCGACCGGGGTCCAGACCGCCGAGCCGATCGCGATCTTGATGTCCTCTGCGGTGCGCTCGCCGATGGCCAGGGAGTGCTGCTTCTTGACGTGGGCGGTGACGGCGGCATCCAGGGCGTCGCCGGCGACCCGTACGGACTGGGCGGTGACCAGCCCGCCCATGGAGATGACGGCGACCTCGGTCGTCCCGCCGCCGATGTCCACCACCATGCAGCCGACCGGCTCGTCCACGGGAAGGCCGGCGCCGATCGCGGCGGCCATCGGCTCCTCGATGAGGTGCACTTCGCGGGCGCCGGCCCCCCGGGCGGAGTCGATGACCGCACGCCGTTCGACGCCGGTGACGCCGGAGGGGACGCAGATGACCACCCGCGGCCGGGAGAAGCGGCGGCTGGGCAGGGCCTTCTTCATCAGGGCGCGCAGCATCCGCTCGGCGGCGTCGAAGTCGGCGATGACACCGTCCCGCAGGGGGCGCATCGCGGTGATCCCGGAGGGCGTACGGCCGATGGTCCGCTTGGCGTCCGCGCCCACGGCGATCACCTCGCCGGCGGCGTTGACCGCGACGACGGACGGTTCGTTCAGCACCACGCCCTTGCCGCGGGCGTACACCAGAGTGTTGGCCGTGCCGAGATCGATGCCTATGTCGTACGTTCCGGACGAAGTGCTGGACGCCATGGGGGGTTCGTGTGCTCTCTCGCGACGGAGTGGGGGTCCTGGGGCATTGCGCCGCAGACAACCCCATGGGCGAGCAATGGCGTTCATTGCGGGCAATCAATAAGACTACCGGGGGCCCGGAATGGTTCCCCCACGCCGGTTCCGCGCCGCCCCGCCGGCGCCCTTCCTCACCTCGCCCCGCTCCGCTTGCCGCTTCGCTTCCGCACCTCGCCCCACCGCCGGCCGCTTCCCCTGCTCCCGCCCGCCCTCACCGGCTGCCGCCGTCCCGGGCGTCCTGGTCCGCCCCGTCCTCCGTACGCGGCTCCCGCGACAGCGCCTCCGCGAGGTCGTCGAGGGCGTCGAGCTGCAGGTCCGCGACGCGCAGGGCGACACCACGGCTCTCGTCCTCCGCGTCCCACCTCTCCCATACGGCCCGCAGCTCGCTCCAGTTCAATTCGCCCCGCTCCCGCACCGCGAGGGTGGCGTCCTCCAGGCAGGCGCGCAGTTCGAAGGCGAAGGCGGTGGCACCGGGTGAGGCCGCGGCATCGCGTTCGGGGAGGTGGACCTCCAGGATCATGGTGACCCGGCCCATCGTGGCGAGCGCGGCGCCGGCCGCCTTCGCCGAGGCGCGGGACAGCCCGCGGTGGCGCACGGGTTCCTTCTCGGCGCGTGCCTCGCTCTCCTCCCAGGCCGCGCGGGCCGCACGGGAGTCCAGCAGGGCGTCGCGGATCTGCCGGGGGCGGCGTTCGGCGGGCGTGGCGTAGAGGTCGAACACGGCCAGGGCGTAGCGCCCGTTGGCCTCCAGCCACGCGGCGAGCCGGTCGCGGAGCTTGGGGGTCTCCCAGGCGGGGAACAGCGCGTACGACAGCATCGCGAGCAGTCCGCCCAGGAGGGTGAGCACCACGCGTTCCTGGACGGTCTGCTCCCAGCCCGCCCCGGCGAGGCCGAGCAGGAAGACGACGTACGCGGCCCCGCACGCCGAGGTCACCGAGACGCCGGTGCGCATCAGCAGGTACATCAGCCCCACGCTGACCACGGCGAGCCCGGCGCTGACATAGCTGCCCGGATGCGCCAGGGCCATCAGCCCGCCCGCGACGGTGACACCGGCGAGGGTGCCGATGAAACGGGCGATACCGCGGGAGTAGGTCTGGGCGAAGTCGGGGCGCATCACCATGACGGAGGCCAGCGGCGCCCAGTAGCCGTGGCCGAACGGGAGCACGGTGCCCAGCAGATAGCCGGCGGAGGCGACCGCGGAGACCCGCAGGGCGTGCCGGAGGATGTGCGAGGACCAGCGGCCCTCGCGGTGCAGCGAGCGCAGTGCGCCGGGCACCAGCCGGGGGACGCTGGGGCGCAGCAGATGGCCGCGTTCGGCCTCGGTGGTGGGGCGGGTGGAGCGGACCGGCTCGTCGGTGAGCTCGACGGCGTCGGCGAGCAGTGAGATCAGGCGGTACGCGGAGCGCCGGGCGGCCCCGTGGAGCATCGGGCCGGTGGCGGGCACTTCGAGGACGGCCATCGCCTCCGGGGGCAGTCGGACGGGTCTGGCGTGCCGTACCGCGTGGGCGACGGCGTCCAGGACGGTGGCCGCGGCCCCCAGCAGATCACGGGCCCGGTCGCGTTCGGGCCCTTCCAGAGGGGCGCCGACGACCGGGTCGGCGAGGGAGGCGAGGACCGGCCGGACGCGTTCGGCGAGTCCCCGGGGACCGTGCAGCTGTACGGGGCGGCGCCTGGCCTGACGGGGGGTGAGGGCGGAGGCGAGCCGGGCGTCCATCAGGGGCGACGGGTCGAACGGGGCGACCGGGTCGTGCCGCAGCCGCCGGGCGTAGTCCGCCTCGTCGGCCAGCGCGTCGGCGAGCGCGTCGCGCTGGACGCCCCAGGGCCGGACCGGGAGGACCACGATGAGGGTGGCCTGGACGAGGCCGCCGAAGAACATCAGGGCGGCGTGTTCCAGCGCGCCGAGGACGGACGTCGGCAGGGTGACGGTGACCAGCATGATCGCCACGGTCTGGGTGCCGATCAGCCCGGCGACCGGCCCGATCGCCCAGGCCATCCCGGCCAGCAGGGTCCAGCCGGCCAGGAGCAGGACGAAGGAGACGAGACGCGCTGCGGCCAGGTAGCCGAGGAAGGTGGAGAGGGCCAGCGCGCCGGCGACCGCGAGCGCCAGCACCGGACGCGGCCGCATGCTGCGCTGGAAGGTGACGATCCCGGAGGCGTACGCGCCGAAGGCGGAGGAGACCGCGAGGGTCGGGTCGCCGCGCCACAGGCACAGGCCGATGACCAGGGCGACGCCGGCCGCGCCGCGGAGGGCGATCAGCGGGGTGAGTTTGGCCCGCTCGATGCTCAGCCCCGAACGAGCCGCTTCCTTGAGCGCACGCGACCAGGTCATAGCGAGAGGATACGGGCCGGACACGGACGTTCCGGGCCACGGGAAACAGGCGCGGTTCCGCGCGTCCCGCTGCCCCGCCACCGGGAAAATCCCGGTAAACCAACCTCCCTGCCTGCGTAAAACGTCCCAGGTCACAAAGGGGATGCCCGGATTCCGCAGGGCAGTGCGAGCAAACCGACACCCCGGAAGGGAAACCCGGGCCCGCACCGCCCCCTCTTGCTGGCCAGCCGGGGACAGCTCCCGGATGCCGGCAAGGAGAAGGCCCCGTGCGCAAAGCCCTGTTCCCCGTGGTGATCACGCTGATCACCCTGACCGTCCTCGTCGGTACGTCCGGCTGCGGCAGCGGCGCCGGCCAGGCCTCTCCCCTGCGGTTCGGCGGCTCCCGGGCGGGCGCCGCGCTGCATGCCACGCCCCAGGGAAAGCGGTCGCTGGTGCAGTGGCCGACGCATCCGATCAGCTTCGAGGAGGAGAGCCGGGTCGGCGGGGCCGGCGAGAACACCCCGATAGGCGTGACCACCCTGCACGGCCCCAAGTCCGGCTTCACCGGGAAGGTGTGGGTATGGGCGCCGCCGGAGTACTACGAGAAGCGGAACGCGAACAAGGGCTTCCCGGTGATGGAGGCGCTGCCCGGCGCGTACGGCTTCCCCAACAACTACTGGATCGGCTCCGACCTCAAACTCCAGGAGAGCCTTGCCCAGTGGTCCAAGAACGGCAGCAGCCTGCCCTTCATCGTCGTCATGCCGGTGCTCAACCCCAATGACAAGCAGTACTACGACGGCAGCGACATACCGGGCCGGCCGAAGATCGGCACCTGGCTCAGCCAGGACGTGCCCGATCTCGTCCGCCAGAACTTCCGCACCCTCAAGACCCGCGACGCCTGGGCCATCATGGGCTCCTCCTCCGGCGGGTTCGCGGCCCTGAAGAACGTGCTCCAGCACCCGGACACCTTCAAGGTGGCGATACCCAACGGGCCGGATATCGTGCCCGACTCGCCGCTGTGGAACGGCCACGCCGAGGCGGAGCGGGAGAACAACCCGGAGGTGCTGGCCCGCCGCCTGATGGCGCGCGGCGGACCGCCGGTCTACCTCGCCTTCCAGGACGGCTCCCAGGAGCACACGGTGCTGCCGAAGGTGCGGAAGTTCATCGCGCGCTACGGGCACGGGCCGGTGCACACCCGACTGCAGATCGTGCCGGGCGGCACGCACAGCGCCGAGACGTATGTGCAGGGCCTGGGCGAGGGCACGATGCGCTGGGTCAGTGCCCGGATGCAGGGGCCGACCGCCTGACGAGGGCCCCCACGGGCGGTGAGGGAGCCGCGCCCCACCGCCTGCCCCTCGTCACACCGTCCCCCGGCGGCCGTGCCCCCTCACGCCATCGTCACGACACCACGTCCTTGCGCGCGAACCCCCGGACTCACGCCGTCGTCACGACACCACGTCCTTGCGCGCGAACCCCCGGAACGCCAGCGCGCACAGCACCAGCGCATACGCCACCGAGACCGCCGAGCCCTGGATCATCCCGGACCACTCCATCCCGGGCTGCAGCGCGTCCGCCCAGGAGTACTGCCAGTGGGCGGGCAGCACCTGGCGCCAGGTGCCCAGGGCGGTGACCTGGTCGAGGACATTGCCGACGATGGTCAGCCCGACGGCGCCGCCGACCGCGCCCAGCGGCGCGTCGGTCACCGTCGACAGCCAGAACGCCAGGGCCGCGGTGACCAGCTGGCTGACGAAGAGGTAGCCGACCACGACCGCCAGCCGCGGCAGCGCCTCCTGCGCCGGCAGCGCGCCGCCGGCGGGCAGTTGCAGCGGGCCCCAGCCGTACGCCGCGGTGCCCACGCCCAGCGCCACCAGCGGCAGCAGCAGCATCGCGGCGGCGCTGAACAGCAGCCCGACGGTGAGCTTGCTCAGCAGCAGCCGGGCCCGTGGGACCGGCGCGGCCAGCAGATAGCGCAGCGAGGACCAGCTCGCCTCGGACGCGACCGTGTCACCGCAGAACAGGGCCACCGGGACCACCAGCACAAAACCCGCGGAGACGAACAGGGCGGTGGCGGCGAAGTTGGCGCCGGAGGCGGTGGCGCTGTCGATCAGGGTGATCCGGCCGTTGCTGCGGCCGTGCGGGTCGCCGCCGATCGCGAACGCCGCCGCCAGCACGAACGGCAGCAGCGTCAGGACGGCGGCGATCACCAGGGTGCGGCGCCGCCGCAGCTGGCGGCGTGCCTCCACGCGCAGCGGGAGGGTGCGGCGCGGACGGTAACCCGGCGCCCGTGCCGTGGCGTGCGCGGTCATCGGTCACCTCCGATCAGGGTGAGGAAGGCGTCCTCCAGGCGGCGGTGCGGTCCGATGCGGTCCACGGCGACCTCCAGCCGGAGCAGTTCGGTGAGCAGCCCGGTGATGGTGAGGCCGCCGCCCAGCTGCACGAGCAGGCCCCCTTCGGCGCGCACGGCCGAGACCACACCCGGCAGTGCGGCCACCTTCTCCACCACGGCGTCGCCGACCGGTTCCGCGGCACCGACCAGCACGGTGTCACCGGAGCCGGTGATCTCGGCGACCGGACCGGACCGCACCAGCCGCCCGCGGTCCATCACGACCAGATGCGTACAGCTCTGTTCGACCTCGGACAGCAGATGGCTGGAGACGATGACGGTGCGTCCGGCGGCGGCGTAGCGGATCAGCACCTCGCGCATCGCACGGATCTGCGGCGGGTCGAGGCCGTTGGTCGGCTCGTCGAGGATCAGCAGATCCGGCAGCCCGAGCATGGCCTGGGCGATCGCGAGCCGCTGCCGCATGCCCTGGGAGTAGGTGCGTACGGCGCGCTGCAGGGCGTCGCCGAGGCCGGCGATGTCCAATGCCTCGTCGAGGTGCGCATCGGCGGCGGGCCGGCCGGTGGCCTGCCAGTACAGCTCCAGGTTGGCGCGGCCGGACAGATGCGGCAGGAAACCCGCGCCCTCGACGAACGCCCCGACCCGGGACAGCACCTCGGCGCCCGGCCGGACGGCCTGCCCGAAGACCCTGATCTCCCCCTCGTCGGGCCGGATCAGCCCCATCAGCATGCGCAGGGTGGTGGTCTTGCCGGCACCGTTGGGCCCCAGCAGACCGAGCACCTGCCCCTTCTCGACCCGGAAGGTGAGGTCCTGGACGGCATACCGGTCGGCGGACTTGGCGTAGCGCTTGCTCAGGCCGCTGATCTGCAGCGGGACCTCGGCGAGCGCCGGATCGGGGGCGGGCGCCGCGGCCCTGCGGCGGGTGGTGAGCAGCAGCAGCGCGGCCACCACGGCGGCCGCGGCGGGCAGCTGCCAGGTCCAGGCGGGCAGCGGGGCGGCCGCGCTGCGCACCTGCGGCGCGGTGGGCACGCTCAGGGCGCCGCCCTGCAGCGAGACGTGGTAGGTGGCGGGTCCGGACGGCGAGGCATAGCCGAGGTCGGTGGCGGAGAGCACCAGCCGCAGCCGGTGGCCGGCCGCGAGCTCGTGGTCGACGGCGGGCAGGTGCAGCCGCACGGTCCTGCCGTCGCGGGCGTCCTTGACCCGGTAGGGCGTCACGAGCTGGGACGGCAGGACCTGGCGGCGGCCGTCCGGGGCGACGTCGTAGACCTTGGCGAAGAACACCGCGTCCCGGGAGCTGGACCGCACGTGCACGGTGGCGGTGGGGCTGCCGGTGAGGTGGAGGGGGGTGCGCAGCGGCGCCGAGGCGAAGGCCGCGTACTGGCCCGGGAAATCCACGGACAGGCCGCCGGCGCCCAGCGAGGAGAGGTTGCCGAGCGCGCCGACGCCGGGCACCGCGGAGATCGCGGGCGGTCCGGCACCGGCCGGGTTGCTGAAGTCCTGGGGGCGGCCCGCGAGGCGCACCCGCCGGGGATCGTTGTCCAGGCCGGGGTAGCTGCCCCCGCTCGCGCCGCGCAGCCGCACCGCGCCGTCGGTGGAGTCCACTCCCCCGGCGCGGCTGATCCGGAACGCGGGCCCGGTCGCGGCGTGCTTGTCGCCCTTCAGATAGCGGTCGAACCAGTCCTTCGTACGGGCTTCGAGACGGCCGAGCTCCCGGTCCCCGCCGTCGTGCCCGCCGGCGATCCAGTCGACCTCGGACGGCGCGCCGTTCTTGCGGATCGCCCGGTGCATGGCGTCGGCCTGGTCGAGCGGGAACAGCGAATCGGTCTGGCCCTGCATGATCAGGGTCGGCACCTTGATGCGGTCGCCGACCGCGGAGGGGCTGCGGGACTCCAGGAGCCGGCGGGCAGCCTCGTCCGGTCTGCCCTTCTCGGCGACCCGCTCGTACGTCCGGCACACCTCCGGCTCGAACCGGACGCAGCCGCCGGGCGCCGAGGGGGCGGCGGCCGGCGAGCCGGAGGTGCCCGCGGGGCCGGTGGTGAAGAAGATCCCCGCCCACAGCTTCTTGAAGACCCCGTGGGGGAAGAGGGCGTCGGCGAGGTTCCAGTAGGTGATCTGGGGGGCGATGGCGTCGACGCGCCGGTCGTAGCCGGCCGCCAGCAGCGAGATCGCGCCGCCGTAGGAGCCGCCGGCGACGCCCACCCGGGGATCGCCGGCCTTGTCGAGCCGCACTTCGGGGCGCTTGGCCAGCCAGTCGATCAGCCGGCGGACGTCGGCGACCTCGCCGTGCGGGTCGTTGAGCCCGATCTTGCCGGTGGACCTGCCGAAGCCGCGGGCCGACCAGGTCAGTACGGCGTACCCGTCCCGGGCCAGCTTCTCGGCCTGCGGGCGGAGGGTGTCCTTGGTGGCGCCGAAGCCGTGGGCGAGCAGGACGGCGGGCCGCCGCCGTGCGGCGGGCCCCGCCGTGAAGAAGGAGGTGTCGATCCGCACCTGCTCCTTGCTGCCGGGACGGTCGGGCATCGTCATCACCCGGTCCGCGCGGTGGACGGCGGGCGCGGCGTCCGAGGAGGCGGCCGCCCAGGTGCCGCCTCCTATGAGGACGGCCAGCGCACCCGCGGCGGCGCACCAGCGCCGGCCGCGCAGTCTGAGACCTCGGAGATCCATACCGTGAATCCTAGGTACGGACCGCGGCGGGCGGCCGGTACCCCGGGCTGACCCCCGCGGCCTCCCCGGGGAGTAGGGTTCGCGCTTTTGTACCGCGCCTGCGGTACGGCAACGGCGGAGCCGCTGCTCCGCGGGCCCGGGGCTTTGCCGGACCGGCCTGCTCCACCGGCCGGCCGGTCCGGGAGCGCCGCCCGCCCGTCAGTACTGCGGCGGCCCGAACCCGCCCTGCGGGGGCGGCGGGGTGCCCGGCGGCATCGGCGGGGCACCGGGCGGCGGCATCGGCGGGCCGCTGACCGGGGGCACCGGGCCGGCGGGCGGCTGCCAGGACGGCGGGGCCAGCGGGCCGGGCGGCGGGGCCAGCGGCCCCCCGGTCGGCGCCGCAAAACCCGGCGCGGCGAACTGCGGGCCCGGCACCGGCGCGAACCAGGCGGGGGCGACCGGCTCACCGCGGCCCATGAGGACGAGCAGCGCCGCCGAGCCGAACAGGTCGAGCAGCAGCCCGATGTCCCCGATGATGCTCAGGCCCGGCATGGAGTCGCTCATCTCGAAGAGGGTGCCGTTGCCGGCCAGCGCGATCACCGTCACCAGGGCGCCGGGCAGCGACTGGATCGCCAGCCCGAAGGCCAGGCCCCGGGCCGCCGCGCCGCGCATCAGGCTGCTCAGCGCGGCCACCGCGGTCAGCACGAGGAAGACCAGGGCGGACCAGCCGGGAGCCATGCGCAGCAGCTCGCCGAGGATGCCCTTGCCGAGGTAGTACACGGGGAGGGATGCGGTGTCGCTCTGCACCACGATGTAGCCCTGCCAGACCAGGTTCCACAGCACATTCACGCCGAGCAGCAGACCGGCCGCCAGGCCGGGCTTCCGGGCCGGGCGCTTCGGCGGGTCCGTGGGGGTACGGCGCGGCCAGGAGCGCATTCCGGCGAGCAGCACGACGCCGGCGACGAAGGACAGCAGGAGCAGCCACACACTGCTGAGGAAGACGCCTTCGAAGGTCGTGGTGTCGACGTCGGCGTGCAGGTACCAGCGGTTGTCGCTGGTGTGGAGGCCGGTGCCGATGACGGCCTGCAGGGCGGTGGCGAAGGTGATGGTGGTGGCGACGGCCAGCAGTCCACCGGCCACCCGCCGGCCGGCGAAGGCCGCGAACACCGCCGCCAACTGGACCACGGCGAGGCCGACATGGAACGGGGCGGTGGCCTGGTTCGTGCGTGCGCGTTGACGGGCCCAGGCCTCCCAGAGGCCGTCGAGGCCGAACTCGCTGACGTCCACTGCCAGCCAGTAGGCCGTGAACAGGAAGAACAACAGGCAGAAAACTCCGCCGGTGATACGGGCGCCCTTGGCGAGCGCCATGGATTGCGGCATTTCGTCCCCCGGTTACGTCGATGCTCGGCGAGGGAGCACCGTAGCAACGCGCAGGCCGGCGCTCTCCCCCCGGACCTGCGCCCTCCACCGGCCCCGGGCAGCCGCGGCCCGGACATGACGGACCCCCCGCCGGAGAGCACCGGCAGGGGGTTCGTCGGAGAGCCCGTCAGCGGGACGTCAGCGGGACGTCAGAACATCCCTCAGTGGTTGCTGGGGAAGCCCAGGTTGATCCCGCCGTCGGACGGGTCCGGCCAGCGGGTGGTGACGACCTTGCCGCGGGTGTAGAAGTGCACCCCGTCGTTGCCGTAGATGTGGTGGTCGCCGAAGAGCGAGTCCTTCCAGCCGCCGAAGGAGTGGTAGCCCACCGGCACCGGGATCGGCACGTTCACGCCGACCATGCCGGCCTCGACCTCCATCTGGAAGCGGCGGGCCGCGCCGCCGTCCCGGGTGAAGATCGCGGTGCCGTTGCCCCACGGCGAGTTGTTCATCAGCGCGATGGCCTCGTCGTAGGTCTCGACGCGGACCACGGCGAGCACCGGGCCGAAGATCTCGTCACGGTAGGCGTCCATCTCGGGCGTGACGTGGTCCAGGAGGGACACCCCGATCCAGTGGCCGTCCTCGTAGCCCTCGACGGTGTAGCCGGTGCCGTCGATGACGACATCCGCGCCCTGGGCCGCGGCGCCGGAGACGTACGAGGCGACCTTGTCGCGGTGGACCTTGGTGATCAGCGGGCCCATCTCGGAGGCCGGGGCGTCGCCGGGGCCGATCCGCAGCCGGTCGGCGCGCTCCTTGATCTTGCCGATCAGCGGGTCGGCGGTCTCGCCGACGGCCACCACTACGGAGATCGCCATGCAGCGCTCGCCCGCCGAGCCGTACGCCGCGTTGATCGCGGAGTCGGCGGCCAGGTCGAGGTCGGCATCCGGCAGGACCAGCATGTGGTTCTTGGCGCCGCCCAGCGCCTGGACGCGCTTGCCGTTGGCGGTGCCGGTGGTGTGGATGTAGCGGGCGATGGGCGTGGAACCGACGAAGGAGACCGCGGCGATGTCCGGGTGCTCCAGGATGGCGTCGACGGCCACCTTGTCGCCGTTGACGACATTCAGCACCCCGTCGGGCAGCCCCGCCTCGGCGGCCAGCTCGGCGAGCTTGAACGCGGCGCTGGGCACCTTCTCGCTCGGCTTGAGGACGAAGGTGTTACCGCAGGCGATGGCGATCGGGAACATCCACATCGGCACCATCGCCGGGAAGTTGAACGGCGTGATGCCGGCGACCACGCCGAGCGACTGGCGGATCGAGGAGACATCGACCCGGGTGGAGACCTGGGTGGACAGCTCGCCCTTGAGCTTCTCGGGGATGCCGCAGGCCAGCTCGACGATCTCCAGACCGCGGGCGACCTCGCCGAGCGCGTCGGAGTGCACCTTGCCGTGCTCGGCGGTGATCAGCCGGGCGATCTCCTCGCGGTGCGCGTCGAGCAGTTCGCGGTACTTGAACAGCACCGAGGTGCGCTTGGCCAGGGAGCTGGTGCCCCAGGTCCTGAAGGCTTCCCTGGCCGCGCCGACGGCGGCGTCGACCTCGTCGGCCGAGGCGAAGGCGACCTGCTTCTCCTGGGCGCCGGTGGCCGGGTTGTAGACCGGGCCGAAGTTGCCGGAGACGCCCTCGACGGGCTTACCGCCGATCCAGTGGCTGAGGGTCTTCATGCGGAGGGCCTTTCTGGGTGACGACTTCGAGCGGGAGTCAGAGGTGGCGGCGGCGCCCGGCGGTGTGCCGGTCGTACGCCTCCCGGGCAGCCACCGCCGCCGGACGTGTCGCGGTCTCGGCAACAGGAACATCCCACCAGGCCTGGGCCTCGGGCGCGCCCGGCACAGTGTCAGCCGTTTCGGTCTCGACATAGACACATGTGGGCCGGTTCGCGCCACGCGCCTCGGCGAGCGCGGCACGCAGCTCACCGACGGTGGACGCACGCAGCACCTGCATGCCCAGCGACGCGGCGTTGGCCGCGAGATCGACCGGCAGCGGCGCACCGGTGTACGTGCCGTCCGCGGCGCGGAAGCGGTAGTCGGTGCCGAAGCGCTCACCGCCGGTGGCCTGGGACAGCCCGCCGATCGAGGCATAGCCGTGGTTCTGGACGAGGACGACGTTGATGTGGATGCCCTCCTGGACCGCGGTGACCAGTTCGGTGGGGTTCATCAGATACGTACCGTCGCCGACCAGCGCCCACACCGGCCGGTCGGGGGCGGCGAGCCTGACACCGATCGCGGCGGGGATCTCGTAGCCCATGCAGGAGTAGCCGTACTCCAGGTGGTACTGCCTGCGGGACCGGGCGCGCCAGAGTTTGTGCAGGTCACCGGGGAGGGAACCGGCCGCGTTGATGATCACGTCGGTGTCGTCGACGACGGCGTCCAGCGCGCCGAGCACCTGGGTCTGCGAGGGCCGTACGGACGGGTCCTCGGCGCCGTACGCGGCGTCCACCCGGCGCTCCCAGCCGGCCTTCGCCTCCCGGTAGGCGGCCTCGTACTCCGCGTCGACCCGCTCACCGGACAGCGCCTCGGTCAGCGCCTCCAGACCGGCGCGGGCGTCGGCGACCAGGGAGAGCCCGCCGAGCTTGTGGGCGTCGAAGGACGCGATGTTGAGGTTGACGAAGCGGACACCGGGCGCGGCGAACAGGGTCGACGAGGCGGTGGTGAAGTCGGTGTAGCGGGTGCCGACGCCGAGGACCACGTCGGCCTCGCGGGCGAGGGCGTCGGCGGTGGCGGTGCCGGTGTGGCCGATGCCGCCCACGTCGGCGGGGTGGTCGTGGCGCAGCGAACCCTTGCCGGCCTGGGTGGACGCGACCGGGATGCCGGTGGCGTCGGCGAACGCGCACAGCGCGTCCTCGGCCTCGCTGTGGTGGACCCCGCCGCCCGCGACGACCAGGGGCCGGCGGGCGCCGCGCAGGGCCCGTACCGCCTCGGCGAGGGCATCGGCGTCGGGGGCGGGCCGGGGAACGCGCCAGACCCGGTCGGCGAAGAACTCCTCCGGCCAGTCGTACGCCTCCGCCTGCACGTCCTGCGGCAGCGCGAGGGTGACGGCGCCGGTGTCGACGGGGTCGGCGAGCACCCGCATGGCCTGCAGGGCCGCGGGGATCAGCGCCTCGGGCCGGGTGACCCGGTCGAAGTAGCGGGAGACCGGGCGCAGCGCGTCGTTGACGGAGACATCGCCGGCGAAGGGCACTTCGAGCTGCTGGAGGACGGGGTCGGCGGGCCGGGTGGCGAAGATGTCGCCGGGCAGCAGCAGGACCGGGAGGCGGTTGACGGTGGCGAGCGCGGCACCGGTGACGAGGTTGGTGGCGCCCGGGCCGATGGAGGTGGTGACGGCCTGCGCGCCGAGCCGGTCGCGCTGCCGGGCGTAGCCGACGGCGGCATGCACCATGGCCTGCTCGTTGCGGCCCTGGAGGTACGGCAGCACCGGGGGTCCGGGGGTTGTCCCCTGGTAGGACGCAGCGCCGGACTCCAGCAGCGCCTGGCCGAGGCCGGCGACATTGCCGTGGCCGAAAATGCCCCAGCAGGCATTGATCAGGCGGTGCCGGCGGCCGTCCCGCTCGGTGTACTGGTGGGCCAGGAACTCGACCAGGGCCTGCGCGACCGTCAGCCGGCGGGTCGTCGGAGCATTCATCGGGCGTCTCCTGCGGGCGCTTCGTAGAGGGGGAGGCGGGG
This sequence comes from Streptomyces sp. Edi2, assembly GCF_040253635.1. Classification (NCBI taxonomy): domain Bacteria; kingdom Bacillati; phylum Actinomycetota; class Actinomycetes; order Kitasatosporales; family Streptomycetaceae; genus Streptomyces; species Streptomyces sp. Edi2. The sequence continues at coordinate 3,121,751 of NZ_JBEJGX010000003.1, forward strand.
GTCGACGGGCTGACCGGGCCAGGTGGAGCGGATCCAGCCGTGGTCGGGGTGATCGCAGATCAGCCACTCACGGGCCTCGCCGGGCCCGGCCATCACATTGAGGTAGTACAGGGCGTGGCCGGGCGCCGCGATCGACGGACCGTGCCAGCCGTCGGGGATCAGCACCGCGTCGCCGCTGCGGACCTCGGCCAGCACGTCGGTGCCGCGGCCGCGCCCCGAGGGGGTGACGCGCTGGTAGCCGACGCCTTCCGTGCCGTGCGCGGACTCGACCTCGAAGTAGTAGATCTCCTCCAGCTCGGACTCCTCGCCGGGGCGGCACTCGTCGTGCTTGTGCGGCGGGTAGGAGGACCAGTTGCCGCCGGGGGTGAGCACTTCCACCGCGATCAGCCGGTCGCACTCGAAGGTGCCCGCGGCGCCGAAGTTGTTGACCTGGCGGGAGCAGTTGCCGGTGCCGCGCAGCTCCACGGGGACGTCGGAGGCGGCGCCGTAGCGGGCGGGCAGACGGCGCTCGCAGCGGGCGCCGGTGAGCGCGAAACGGCCGCCGGCCCCGCTCGCGATCTGCACATGGGCGTCCCGCGGCACGTACGCGAAGTCGCTGACCCCGCTGAACACGCTTTCCCGGCCGGTCAGTTCGAACATCTCGCCGGTCTTACCGGACTCACCGGTCTTGCTGGCCTCACCCGCCTCGCCGGCCTCACCGGTCTCGCCGCTGTCGGTCAGCACCGTGCAGCCGCCGGACAGCGGCAGCACGATCCATTCGCTGTCGCCGGTGGCGAAGGAGTGGTGGCCACCGGGCGGCAGGTCGAGGACGCGCAGCGAGGAGTAGCCCCAGCCCGCCCGCTTCGGATCGATGTCCAGCGCATACGGGCCGTCGGCCGCCGCTGTGGCCTTCAGGTGGAATTCAGTGCTCATATATCGAGTCTCCTGCGGAAATCGCGGTGTTCACAGCAGGCCTTCGGTGATGTTCAGGGTGTTCGGGGCCGGCCTACGGCGGGGCGCTTCCGGCCGACGACGGTGTTCAGGGTCGGGCCATGGCGGTGGTCACAGCAGGCCCACGGCGGTGTCCACGGCCGCCGCGACATCGCCGTCGGCCGGGTAGAGCAGGGAGCGGCCGACGACCAGGCCCTGCACCGTCGGCAGCCGCAGCGCCTTGCGCCACTTCTCGTAAGCGGCTTCCTGGTCCTGGACGGTGCTGCCGATGTCGCCGCCGAGCAGCACGGTCGGCAGCGTGGTGGTCTCGCAGACCCGGGCCATGGCGTCGGGGTCGTCGGTGACCGGCAGCTTCAGCCAGGTGTAGGCGGAGGTGCCGCCGAGTCCTGAGGCGATGGCCACCGAGCGGGTGACGGCCTCGGCGCTGAGGTCGTTGCGGACCGCGCCTTCTATCCGGGAGGAGAGGAACGGCTCCACGAAGACGGGCAGTTGCCGCTCGGCCATCGCGTCGATGGCACGGGCGGTGGCCTCCAGGGTGGTCAGCGAGCCGGGGTCGCTGTAGTCGATGCGCAGCAGCAGTTTGCCGGCGTCGAAGCGGAGCCGGGCGAGGTCCTGGGGGCGGTGTCCGGTGAACCGGTCGTCCATCTCGAAGGCGGCACCGGCGATACCGCCGCGGTTCATGGAGCCCATCACGACCTTCCCCTCGAGGGCCCCGATCAGCAGCAGGTCCTCCAGGATGTCGGCGGTGGCGAGCACTCCGTCCACACCGGGCCGGGACAGCGCGAGGACCAGACGCTCCAGCAGATCGAGGCGGTTGGCCATGGCGAGCTGCCGGTCTCCGACGGCGAGCGCGCCGCGGGCCGGGTGGTCGGCCGCGACGATCATCAGCCGGCCGCTGTCGCCGATGAGCGGACGACGGGTGCGGCGGGCGGCGGCCTCCGCGACGGCTTCGGGGTGCCGGGCCCGCAGCGTCGCGAGGTCACTGATCCGAGGGTTCAAGGCTCAACTCACCTTCTTGAGTGCACAGGTGGGGCGGGGACGGCTGTGAGGGCGACGGGGACGGGCGCGGCCACAGAGACGACTGACATGACAGACGTGACAGACGTGACAGACGTGACAGGCATGACAGGCATGACAGGCATGACAGGCATGACAGGCACGGTTGCGGCCACGGCGGTCACCGCCCCGCGAGGAACGCGTCGACCTCGTCGGCCGTGGGCATCGCGGACGAGCAGGCGAGACGGGAGGCGACGATCGCGCCGGCGGCGTTGGCGTAACGCATCATCGGCTCCAGGTCCCACCCGGCCAGGAGGCCGTGGCAGAGCGAGCCGCCGAAGGAGTCGCCGGCACCCAGGCCGTTGACGACCTCGACGGGGGTCGGCGGGACCTCGGCGGTACGGCCGTCGCGGTGCACGGCGAGCACGCCCTTGGGGCCCTGCTTGATGACGGCGAGTTCGACACCCATGTCCAGCAGCGCCTGGGCGCAGGCCTTGGGATCGCGCAGTCCGGTGGCGACCTCGGCCTCGTCGACATTGCCGACCGCCACCGTGGCGTGCCGCAGGGCGGCTTCGTAATACGGACGGGCGGTGGCCATCGCCGCGGCCCCGCTCGCGCCGCCGTCCCCGGAGGCGCCTCCCTCACCGCCCCAGAACATCGGCCGCCAGTCGAGGTCGAAGACGGTCGTCCCCGTCCTGGCGCGCGCCGCGAGCGCGGCAAGGGTGGCACTGCGGCTGGGCTCCTCGCACAGCCCCGTGCCGGTGACCCAGAAGATCCGGGCGCCCACGATGGCGTCCTGGTCCAGTTCCTCGGGGCGGATGACCAGGTCAGGGGCCTTGGGGCGGCGGTAGAAGTAGAGCGGGAAGTCGTCCGGCGGGAAGATCTCACAGAAGGTGACCGGCGTCGGATAGGCGTCGACGGGAGTCACCCAGCGGTCGTCCACACCGAACTCGCGCAGCGCCTGGTGGACATAGTCACCGAACGGGTCGCTTCCGGTGCGGCTGATGACCGCACTCCGCCGGCCGAGGCGGGCCGCGGCGACCGCCACATTGGTGGCCGAGCCACCGAGGAACTTCCCGAACGTCTCCACCTGCGCCAGCGGCACACCGGTCTGCAACGGGTAGATGTCGACTCCGATGCGGCCCATGGTGATCAGGTCGTACGGCTCGGTCATGTGCGCCCCTTCGGGTCGGCCGGCGCGGCGATTCGGCATGTGCGGCTCTGAGGAAAGGTCTAACGGGGAGACTCAGACCCTGTCAATACTTTGTCCTTACATACTGACGTCGAAGGGGGCGCGAGGACCGGAAGGGCACAGGTGTGCCGCGCCTCGTGCGCCGCACACGAGGTGCGGCGCACGAGGTACAAGCGCGCGAGGCGCGGCGCACCCTGAACGCACCCCCGCAACAATCCGGAAGCCCACCCCCGCGGCGATCCGGAAACACGCCCCCCGGCATTCCGGAGCGCCACGAAACACCAAAGTCCTTAAGTCCTAATGTCAGGACGAAGTCTTGACACTCCCCGGGGCGACAGAGAGGCTGTGCCCCACGACCCAGCCCAGCGCCTCCCGGTCACCGCCGACCGGCGAGAGGAGAGCCGCAGCATGTCCGTTCCCCATGCCGCCCCGCCCGTCCTGGACCGCCTCCGCGTCGGTTCCGCACCCGACTCATGGGGAGTCTGGTTCCCCGACGACGACCAGCAGGTGCCCTGGCAGCGCTTCCTGGACGAGGTCAGCGAAGCCGGCTACGAGTGGATCGAACTCGGCCCGTACGGCTACCTACCCACCGACCCCGCCGTCCTGCGCGACGAGATCACCCGCCGCAGCCTGCAGGTCTCGGCCGGCACGATCTTCACCTCGCTGCACCACGGCCCGTCCGTATGGGACAAGACCTGGGCGCACGTCTCCGAGGTCGCCACGCTCACCCAGGCGATGGGCGCGGGGCACCTCGTCGTCATCCCGTCCTTCTGGCGGGACGACAAGACCGCCGAGGAGATCGAGCCGCGCGAGCTGACCGTGGAGCAGTGGAAGCACCTGACCACCGGCATGGAGCGGCTGGGCAAGCGCGTACGGGACGAGTTCGGGCTGGACATCGTCGTCCACCCGCACGCCGACACCCATATCGACACCGAGGAACACGTCGAGCGGTTCCTGCACGCCACCGACTCCGCCCTGGTCAACCTCTGCCTGGACACCGGCCATTACGCCTACTGCGGCGGCGACAGCGTCAAGCTGATCCGCACCTACGGCGAGCGGATCGGCTACCTCCACCTCAAGCAGGTCGACCCGGACATCCTCGGCGAGGTCGTCGCCAAGGGCACCCCGTTCGGCCCGGCCGTCAAGCAGGGGGTGATGTGCGAACCGCCGCTCGGCGTGCCCGCACTGCCGCCCGTCCTGCAGGCCGCCCAGGAGCTGGACGTCGACCTCTTCGCGATCGTCGAGCAGGACATGTACCCCTGCCCGCCCGACCAGCCGTTCCCCATCGCCGAGCGCACCCGCCGCTTCCTTCGCTCCTGCGGCGCCTGAGCTCGCTCCGCCGCCGCGAGACCGTGCGCATTGCGTACGGGGCCGTGGACCATGGGGCCGCACACCTCGAGGCCGTGCGCAGCCTCAAGACTGGGTGCCGCCCCGAGGCTGGGTGCCGCCCCGAGGCTGGGCGCCACCCCGAGGCTGGGCGCCGCCTCAAGTCCGCACCCGCCCCAAGGCGGCGCGCCGCCTCCAGGTCGGGCGGCTTGAGATCGGGCAGCTTGCGGTCGGGCAGCTTGAGGCGTGCGCCCTCTGCAGGTATGTCTCGCATGCGTATGCCTCACGACGCCTCCTCACACTCCGGCAACGATTACGGAGAGTAATTAGTTCCCAGAGTACATCACGCTCTGTAGCACGCAGGGAAACGTAAGGACTTGAGGACGACATGACTTCGCACGAAACGCTCGGCGTGGCGGTCATCGGCACCGGCCGGATGGGCGCCGACCACGTACGCCGGATCAATGAGGTGATCAGCGGCGCCCGGGTGGCGGCCGTGGTCGACATCGATGCGGACCGCATCAAGCACCTCGCCGACGGCATCGACGGCTGCACCCCCTACACCGACCCGGCCGCCGCCATGGACGACCCCGCGGTGGACGCCGTACTGATCGCCTCGCCGGGACCCGCGCACGAGGCGGCGCTGCTGGATGCCTTCGCGCGTGATCTGCCCGTGCTGTGCGAGAAGCCGCTGACGCCGGACGCGGCCTCCGCCCTGCGCGTCCTGGAGGCCGAGCAGGCGCTGGGGCACCGCCGTGTCCAGGTCGGTTTCATGCGCCGTTACGACGCCGACTACCGCACCCTCAAGTCCCTTCTAGGACAGGGAACTTACGGCCGTCCGCTGATGCTGCACAACAAGCACCGCAACGCCGACACCCCGCCCGGCTTCACCAACGCGATGATGATCAATGACTCGGTGGTGCACGAGATCGATGTGACCCGCTGGCTCCTGGAGGAGGAGATCACCGCGGTCCGGGTGCTGCGCCCGGCCCCCACCGGCAACGCACCGGAAGGCCTGAGCGACCCGCAGCTGGTCCTCTTCGAGACCGCGGGCGGCCAGGTCGTGGACACCGAGATCTTCGTCAACTGCGGCTTCGGCTACCAGGTCAGCTGCGAGGCGGTCTGCGAGGGCGGCACCGCCAGGATCGGCGACGACCACGGCGTGTTCAGCAACACCCCGGGCCGCTGGGGTGGCGCCATCCCTCCCGGCTTCGTGGAGCGCTTCGAGGAGGCCTACGACCGGCAGGTGCAGCGCTGGGTGAACGCCACCCGGCGCGGCGAGGTCGAGGGCCCCAGCTGCTGGGACGGTTACGCCGCGGCCGCGGTGTGCGAGGCGGGCGTACGAGCCCAGGCCACCGGCGACCGGGTGCCCGTCGACCTGATCGAGCGGCCGTCGCTGTACCGCTAGCGGCCGTCGTGGCACCGCTCACGGTCGGCACTGCGCCACCGCCGGCCGGCACTGCACCGCTCACGGCCAACGCCGCGCCGCCACCGGCCGTCGCTGTACCGCTGACGTGTCCCGCCGAAAGGCGCTCCGCCGAAAGGCCGCCCCACCAAAAAGGCCCGTTCCACGGAAAGGCCCGCCGCACCCGAAAGGCCCCGCTCCACCGAAAGGCCCCGCACCATGTACGTCGCTCCTGACGCCGACCCGCTCCGCACCGGCCTCATACCCCTGCGCCCCTCACCGGCCCGCCCCTCTCCGGCCCGGCCGACACCGACCCCGGCCCTGACCCCGGCCCCGGCCCCCGGCTGGGCCGGCGCGGCGTACCGGAGCTGAGGATGGCCGCTCCGACCAGCCAGGTGGCGCCCGACGGCCCGCGCGAGAACGTGCGGGCCCGCAGCGCCAAGCGCTTCATCGTCGGCATCGCTGCCATTGCCGCCCTCGGCGGCGCCCTGTTCGGCTACGACACCGGAGTGATCTCCGGCGCCCTCCCCTTCATGGAGACCCATTTCGGCCTCACCTCTCTGGGCGAGGGCATCATCACCAGCGCGCTGCTGATCGGCGCGGCCTTCGGTTCGCTGATCGGCGGCCGGATGGCCGACACGCTGGGCAGGCGCAACTCCCTGCTGTGGGCGGGCTCCGTGTTCATCGGCGGCGCGCTGGCCGTCGCGTTCTCGCCGAGCGTTCCCTTCATGACCGTGGCGCGCTTCGTCCTCGGGCTCGCCGTCGGCAGCGCCTCCGTCATCACCCCGCTGTACCTGTCGGAGATCGCGCCCCCGCACATCCGCGGCCGACTGGTCTCCTTCAATTCGCTGATGATCGTCAGCGGTCAGCTGCTCGCCTACCTCATCAATGCCGTTCTGGCGCACTGGGCGGCCTGGCGCTGGATGCTGGGCCTTGCGGCGCTGCCCGCCGTGGCACTGTTCGTCGGGCTGTTCTTCCTGCCCGACACGCCACGCTGGTACATCAGCAAGGGCCGGCCGGACGAGGCGGGCCGGGTGCTGCACCGTACGCTGCCCGCCGAGGACGTACCCGCCGAGCTGGCCCGTATCGACCAGGCCCGCGCCCTGGAGGCCGGCGCCCGGCGCGGCGCCTGGCAGCAGCTGCGCACCCCGTGGGTGCGGCGATTGCTGCTGGTCGGCATCGGTCTGGCAGCCGTCCAGCAGATCACCGGGGTCAACGCCGTGGTCTACTTCGCGCCCAAGATCCTCGCGTCGACCGGCCTGGGCACCGGCGCCTCGATCACCGCCACCATCGCGATCGGCGCGATCTCCGTCCTGGCCACGGCGATCGGGATGTCCCTGATCGACCGGGTCGGCCGGCGGCCCATGCTGCTTTCGGGTCTGGCCGGTATGGCCGTCTCGCTCGCCCTGCTCGGTGCCGCCTTCCGCCTGCCGCACTCCACCGCCGTCAGCGCCCTCGTGCTCGGTCTGATGGTGCTCTACATGGCGTTCATGCAGGCCACCCTCAACACTGGTGTCTGGCTGCTGCTCGCCGAGATGTTCCCGCTCAAGGTGCGCGGACTGGCCATGGGCGCCGCGGTGTTCATGATGTGGATGGTCAACTTCGGGGTCGCGCTCGCCTTCCCGCTGCTGCTCGACGCGGTCGGCGCGGGCACCACGTTCTGGTTCTTCGGCGTGATGTGTGTGCTGTCCCTGGTCTTCTGCAAGCGGTACGCACCGGAGACGAAGGGGCTGGCCCTGGAGGATCTGGAGCACGAGCTGCGCAAGGCGGTCACGAACGGGAGTCCGAACGGGAGCCCGGGCCGGAGTCCGGACGGGAGCCCGGGCCGGAGCTGACGGCGGTGCACGCCAAGCGCTGAGGCCTCGCAGGAGAAGTGCTGAGGCGTTGCCGGAACCGCGAACCGCTCCCCCGGCGTCAGAACGGGTGGAATCACATCCAACGGGGGAAACGGGGGAATTCGTGAATGCCCATACTCTCAGCCGAGCCGTCAAGCGCACGGCCGTCCTGACCGCGACCGCGGGGCTGCTGACCGCCGGACTGCTCACCGGTCCGGCGTCCGCCGACAGTCCGGCCGGCGGCCGGCCCGGCACACTGGCCGCCTGCGCGTACTACAACGGAACCGCTCTCACCGTCTACGGTCAGCGCGGCGACCGCGTCTCGCAGGTGCAGTGCCTGCTGGCGAACCGCCGCTATCTCCCGTGGGGAGATGTGACCGGGTACTTCGGTCCCAAGACCCTGGCCGCGGTGAAGAAGTTCCAGTCCCGGCATCATCTGACCGCCAACGGCAAGGTCGACAAGAAGACCTGGCGGGCGCTCTACGCCTGATCCGCTGAGCTCGGGCCGGACGGACGACCGCCGGCCGGGCTGCCGGTCGTCCGTCCGGCAGGGCCGCTGGTGTACGTGTGGCGGGCCGGTTTCCCAGCTGGGGAACCGGCCCGCCACACGGCTGTTTCCGCCCCGCCCCTCGGCCGTTCGACCCGCCCCGTACAGGACCGACGCGACCTGTCCCGTACCGCCGCCGTTCCGGACCGGCCCGCCGGCATTCCGGGCCGCCCCGCGTCTTTCCCGATCGGCCCCGCCCCGCCCCTGACCGTCCCGTCCCTGACCGTCCCGCCCCCGTCACAGCCATCCGGCTCGCGTCACGGCTGTCACCGTTACGCGGGGTTTCCGTCACAGCCGATCAACAGCCCCTCCCCCATGGTTACTCGGTGTCGTTGTCCAGGCACAGGGTGAGTGATCACCAGGCCGTACGCAGCCCCCTGCCGGCCCCACCGGGCCGACCCTGCGTACGGCGCTCAGGAGGTGGCAGAGATGACCGACCGCAAGCTCTGGTCGTACAAGGAGATCGCCGCGCACATCCAGGTGCAGCCGGACACCGTCCGCTCCTACCGCAAGCACGGGCTGCTGCCCGAACCGGATCTGGTGGAGGGCGGGAAACCGTACTGGTTCGCCGACACGGTCAGAGCGTGGGTGGCGCAGCGGCCGGGCCAACGCGGCCGGCGCTGAGAGCCACCGGTACGGCCCCGGGCCCCCGTTCCCGGGCGACGCCGGGGCCCGGGCTCACCCACCCGTCAGGCTTCTGCGGATCTACGATCGAGGTATGCCCCGGACCTCCCCAGCAGCGGCACCCGCCCGGATCGCGGTGATCGGCGGCGGCGCGATCGGTGGCTACACCGCCGCCCTGGCGCGGTGGGCCGGGCTCGACGTCACGCTGTGCGTACGCAGCCCGCTGGACGGTCTGAGCATCGAGAGCGGCGGCACCGTCCGACCCGCGGCGGTGCGTATCGTCACCGATCCGGCGCAGGTGGGACCGGTCGACTGGGTACTGCTGACCACCAAGGCACAGGACACCGCGGGCGCCGAGGGCTGGCTGCGGCGGCTGTGCGGCCGGGGCACCGCGGTCGCGGTGCTGCAGAACGGCATCGGCCTGGCGGAGCGCGTCGCTCCGCTCGTTCCCCAGGGGACCCGCATCCTCCCCACCGTGGTCTACATCTCGGCGGAGCGCACCGCGCCCGGCCGGATCCTGCATCATGTCGCCAGTGAACTGCATGTGCCCGAGGGCCCGTTGGCGGACCGGTTCGCCGCCCTGCTGGACGGCAGCGAGCTGCGGGTGCATCGCGTGCCCGACTTCACCACGGCGGCCTGGCGCAAGCTGTTCACCAATCTCGCGGCCAATCCGATCACCGCTCTCCTCCAGCAGCGGACGGGGATCTTCGCCGACCCGGAGATGGCCGCGCTCACCCGTGACCTGCTGCGCGAGGCGGCCGTGGTCGCGCGCGCCGAGGGGGCGGACATCGGCGAAGCGGACATCTCCCGGACGCTTGAGCTGTACGCCACCGCTCCCCGGGACGGCGGCTCCTCGATGCTCTACGACCGCCTCGCGGGCCGCCCGCTGGAGCATGAGTTCATCACCGGCGCGGTGGTCAGGGCCGGCGAACGGCACGGCATCGCCACTCCGTTGAACAGGATGCTGCTGACCCTGCTACGGGCGGTGGACCGCGAACTGCGGGGCGCGAAGGCGTAGGGGGGCGGGCCGGACGGGCTGGGACGGGCCGGGGCGGGAAAGAGCCGGGTGCGCCGGGTGGGCGCGGGGCGGACGGGCCCGGGCAAGCTCGCACGGACGCCGACCGGACGGGCGCCGGGCAAGGACGCCCCGGGCGTGGGTCAGACAGCCCGTGGGTCAGACAGTCCGTGGGTCAAGCAGTCCGTGGTGGTGCCGTTGAGCCCCTGATCTCCAGTTCCGGGGGCACGAGTTGCTGTCCGGCCGGGGCATCCGGGCGCTCCATACGGTCCAGGAGGCAGCGCGCCGCCCGCCGTCCGACCTCGTGGCTGGCGTTGTTCACCGAGTTGAGCCAGAGGTGGCGGATGCGGGCGAGATAGGTGTTGTCGTAGCCGACGAGGGAGAGATCGGCGGGAACGTCCAGTCCCAGCTCCTGGGCGGCGGACAGCGCGCCGACACCGGAGATGTCGTTGAACGCGAAGACAGCGGTGGGACGTTCGGCGGTGACACGTCCGGCTGCGGGGTCCATAGCGGTGAGAGGTTCGGCAGCGGGATCTCCAGGGCCAAGGCGTCCGGTGGTACGCGAGGGGTGGAGCAGCCGGACGGCCGCACGGTAGCCGCCCTCCTCGGTTCCGTCGCCGCTCTCCACGACGGCGCCGGCCGACAGGCCGTGGGAGCGTATGGCGGCCTCGAAGCCGCGGCGGCGCAGCTCGCCGACCTGGCCCTGCCCGGCGATATGGGCGATGCGCCGGTGGCCGAGGCCGATGAGGTGTTCGGTGGCGAGCCGGGCGCCGCGCTCATCGTCGTTGGCGACGAGGTCGACACGCGGCAGCCGCGGTTCGTGGTTGCCCGCGATGACGGTCGGCAGCCGCTCCGCCACCTCGGCGAGGCCTTCGGTGTCCGGGAGCGTGCCGACGATGACGATGCCGTCGACCCGCAGTTCCTGGAAGGTACGGGCGAAGTCCTGGCCGGCCCGCCGGTCCAGCCGGGCGTCGATCATCAGCATCCGCAGACCGTGCGCCTGCAGCAGAGAGTTCAGACCGTCGAGCACTTCGACGAACCAGGGGTTGCGCATATCGTGCAGCAGCACGCCGACCGTGTGGGTACGGCGTGCGGCCAGGCTGCGGGCCGCGGCGTTCGGCCGGTAGCCCAGTTCCTCGATCGCCGCCAGCACGGCCTGCCGCCTGGCCTCGCTGACCCGCGGTGAGCCCTGCAGCACGAGCGAGACCAGCGACTTGGAAACACCCGCACGCTCGGCGACCCCGCGGATCGTCGGATGCCGGTCCGCGCCCGGCCGCAACCCGGACAGCTCGCCGGGCCGCTCGCCGAGCTCTGCTCCGTCCCGTCCTCCATCCCGCTCTCCGGGCCGTTCTCCGTCCCGTCCTCCATCCCGCTCTCCGGGCCGTTCTCCGTCCCGCTCTCCGGATCGCCCGTCGGCGCGCTGATTGGACCGTTCCATGGACCGAGCCTCCCATCGGGCCAGATCGGCGTCAATGCACCACCATGCGCCCCTGCAGAACGGTTGACATGCGGACATCAGGACATGCAGGGTGCCCGTGACGGCGACGATTGGACCGTTCCAAAGACACGCCCCGTGACGGACACGCCGCCTCCCCCACCTGACCCATCCCCCTCGGCCCCGTCGGCCCCCTCGGCCTCCTCGGCCTGCTCCCCCACCCCCTCCACCCCCCTCCGCCCCTCCTCATCCGCCCCCTCTCCCCCCTCCGGAAAGGAACCGAGGCATGAAGATCGGTCTGATCGGCACCGGGCGCATCGGCGCGTTCCATGCCCGCACTCTGCTGAGCGTCCCGGGCGTCACCGGCATCACCGTCGCGGATGTGGACACCGCACGCGCCGCGTCGCTGGCCGAGGCCCTGGGCGTACGGTCCGCCGCAAGCATCGAGGAGATGTACGCGGACGGCCTCGACGGCGTAGTGATCACCGCCGCGACCAGCGCACACGCCGCACTGATCCACCAGGCCCTGGACGCCGGGGTGCCGGTGTTCTGCGAGAAGCCGGTCGCGCTGGACGTACCGGGCACCGTCGGTGTGGTGGAGCGGGCGCAGGCCGGCTCCGTGCCGGTACAGATCGGTTTCCAGCGCCGCTTCGACGCGGGTTACCGCGCCGCCCGCGACGCACTGCACTCCGGTGAGCTGGGCTGGCTGCACACCCTGCGGGCTTGCACGAGTGACCGGACGCCGCCGCCGGCCGGCTATATCCCCACCTCCGGCGGGCTGTTCCGGGACTGCAGCATCCATGACTTCGACATCCTGCGCTGGCTCACCGGCCGTGAGGTGGTCTCGGTCTACGCCCAAGGCGCCAACCGCGGCGCGTCCTTCTTCGCCGACGGCGATGACGTGGACACCTGCGCGGCGCTGCTGCGCTTCGACGACGACACCCTGGCCACCGTCACGGCGACCCGCTACAACGGCGCGGGCCATGACGTCCGGCTGGAGGTCTGCGGCTCCGAGGGCGCCCGCTTCGTCGGCCTCGACGACCGTGCGCCGCTGCCGTCCGCCGAGCCGAAGCTGTCGTGGCAGCGGGCGGCCGATCCGTACGCCACGTTCATGGAGCGCTTTCACGACGCCTACGTCACCGAGCTGGGCGTCTTCGCCGAGGTCGCGGCGGGGCATGCACCGAGCCCGTGCTCACCGGCGGAGGCCTTGGAGGCGCTGTATATCGCCGAAGGGTGTGAGCGTTCGCGGCGCACCGGCGAGCCGGTCGCCCTGGCGGATGTCCGGGCCACCGCCGGTGGTGCGGCTGCGCGCGGCTGAGCCTCCGGGACCCAGGGCAGTTGTCCCGTTTCACCGGCGTCCGTTTCCCCGGCCGCCGGCCGAGGCCTCCGCGCGCACCCGCGCCCGTATGCGCGTCCGCACTCGCACCTGCCCCCACACCCGCGCCCCCGGCGGAGCAGGCAACTGCCCCGGCAGATAAGTCGCTTGAGTCGCTCCGCAAGCCACCCAACAAGTCACTCTGCGTAATCAACCTCATGTCTGCACTGTAGGCCCGCCCACTGACAATCGCGCCGACACCATGGACGAGGCCCGGCCGCCCCGCCCCTCGCCCCGGCCGCCGTCACCCCCTTCGGAGGTCCCGCCGCCCTCGCTCTCGCCACTCTCCTCCGGCGGGTCGCGGAGGGCGCGGCGGCGGGCGGCCCACTGGATCGCGGCGCCGGCCGCGGCGACCGCGCAGGAGACGCCGAAGCCGACGCCGACGGCGTAGAGCGGGCGGCCGGTGGTGGCGGTGCCCACGTAGCCGAGGCCGACCGAGTACGTCGCCCAGGTCGCCTCGGCGACGGCGGCGCCGAGCGCGTATTTGCGCAGCGGGTAGCGCAGGACTCCGGATGCCAGAGCGCCGACGATCCGGCCGCTGGGCAGGAACCGTACGGCGATCACGAACGGCAGGCCGTAGCGCTGGATGCGGCCGGAGGTCCATTCCAGCAGTGCCCGGCGTCGGGGGTTGCGACGCATCCAGGTCCGTACGGGCTCGCCGAAGCGCCGTGCGGCGGCGTACATGAGGAGGTCCCCGAGCAGTGCGCTGCCCCCGACGGTCAGCAGGACGAGGGGGAGGAAGACCTCGCCCCGGGAGGCGAGTACTCCGGTCGTGACAAGGAGCGCCGAGTTGGGGATCAGTGGTGGCAGCGTGGTGAGCACCAGCAGGCCGTAGAGGGCGAGTACGTCCATACGGCCGCCTCCTCGGATCCACCCCGAGCCCGTATATCCCAAGGCTGACGCGTGGCGGGGCGTGCGGCAACGTGGTGGGGCGCGGGGGCAACGTGGCGGGCACGCCCGCAAGCTGGATTGATACCCCCTAGGGGTATAAAGTGCCGAGCGTCAGGAGGCACCGGGGCCGGGAGGCGTCGGCAGTAGCCGGAGTCAGCTACTCGCGATGCGCCGCACCTCCCCGGCACGTGGCACCACACGGAACACCACGACCTGGCACCGCACACAACACACAGCACCGCACGGACACACCAGCCCCACACTGAACACATCGGCACCACAAGGAGAATCCCCCATGGCCGAGAACAGCTCCTGCTGCACCCCCGAAGGCTCCTGCCACTCCGGCGGCACCGACGTCCAGGTCGGCGAGGTGACCACCACGTACCGGGTCACCGGCATGACCTGCGGCCACTGCGAGGGGGCGGTGTCGTCCGAGATCGGCGAGCTCGCCGGGGTGAGTGCGGTGCAGGCGGTCGCGGCCACCGGCCTGGTGACCGTCACCTCCAAGGCCCCGCTGGACGAGGACGCGGTGCGCGCGGCCGTCGACGAGGCCGGCTACGAGCTCGTGGGGCAGGCGGCCTGACGCGCCACCCCCAGCCTCCGCGCCACGCCCAGCCCCCGCGGCTGCCGGCGACCCCGCATCCGGGAAACTTCACACGGCCCTTACAACCGGCACAACACCCATACCCAAGGGCCTCGATCTCCAGATGGATCCCCTTGACCGCATTCACCCCCATATGGCAAGAGACCCAGATCACACTCATCCGAACGTAACCATTGAGGGGGGTCGTGAGTCTAACCGGGCAAGTGCAGGCACCCCGGCGGGGCTTGCACTGCAACAGCCGTGCTGATCTTGGGGGATCGTGCACGGCTACGCGTGGCCGGGGCGACGTGCCCGGGGAGCTTTGAGCGGCCCTCCCGAATGTGCGCGTCCCGGCAGATCGCGGTGCAACCCTGAACGCCCGGACGGATCCCGTGGGGGGAATCCAACCGGGACAAGGGAAGCGCCCCGCGCTCTGGACCCGTGGGGGGATCCGGAGGCGGGGCGCTTCTTTTTTGCGTGCGGGGAGCCGGCCTCGGAGGGGTCAGCGCTCCTGGACCGGCACGAAGTCGCGCTCGACGACACCGGTGTAGATCTGCCGCGGGCGGCCGATGCGGGAACCGGGCTCCTTGATCATCTCGTGCCACTGGGCGATCCAGCCGGGCAGCCGGCCGAGCGCGAAGAGCACGGTGAACATCTCGGTCGGGAAGCCCATGGCCCGGTAGATCAGGCCGGTGTAGAAGTCGACGTTCGGGTAGAGCTTGCGCTCGACGAAGTAGTCGTCGGAGAGCGCGTGCTCCTCCAGCTTGAGGGCGATGTCCAGCAGCTCGTCGGACTTGCCGAGCGCGGAGAGGACGTCGTGCGCAGCCGCCTTGATGATCTTCGCGCGCGGGTCGAAGTTCTTGTAGACGCGGTGCCCGAAGCCCATGAGCTTCACGCCGTCTTCCTTGTTCTTCACCTTGCGGATGAAGGAGTCGACGTCGCCGCCGCTGGCCTGGATGCCCTCCAGCATCTCCAGCACGGACTGGTTGGCGCCGCCGTGGAGGGGGCCCCACAGGGCGTTGATGCCGGCCGAGATCGAGGCGAAGAGGTTCGCCTGCGAGGAGCCGACCAGGCGGACCGTGGAGGTGGAGCAGTTCTGCTCGTGGTCGGCGTGCAGGATCAGCAGCTTGTCGAGGGCGCTGACCACCACCGGGTCGAGGTCGTAGTCCGCGGCGGGCACCGAGAAGGTCATACGCAGGAAGTTCTCGACGTACCCGAGGTCGTTGCTCGGGTAGACGACCGGGTGGCCGACCGACTTCTTGAACGCGTAGGCCGCGATCGTCGGGAGCTTGGCCAGCAGCCGGATCGTGGAGATGTGGCGCTGCTGCTCGTCGAACGGGTTGTGGCTGTCCTGGTAGAAGGTGGACAGCGCGCTGACGACCGAGGACAGCATCGCCATCGGGTGGGCGTCCCGGGGGAAGCCGTCGTAGAAGCGCTTGACGTCCTCGTGGAGCAGGGTGTGGTAGGTGATGTCCTGCTTGAAGTTCGCCAGCTCATCGACGGTGGGCAGCTCACCGTGGATGAGGAGGTACGCGGTCTCGACGAACGTGCTGCGCTCTGCGAGCTGCTCGATCGGGTAGCCGCGGTAACGAAGAATCCCGTTCTCACCGTCGAGATAGGTGATCGCGGATTTATACGCCGCGGTGTTGCCGTAACCGGAATCCAGGGTCACCAGACCGGTCTGGGCGCGAAGCTTCGAGATATCGAAGCCCTTGTCGCCAACGGTGCTGTCGACGACCGGGTAGCTGTATTCGCCGTCCCCGTAACGCAGTACTACAGAGTTGTCGCTCACGTCATCCCTCACCGACGTTGTGCCTCTTCTTCGAGGTGCCCTGACTGCCTATACCTTCCCCCATTTGGGCCTTGGTTGTGCACTCGGGGTCGGCTATAGGGCCTGTCTGCGGCACTCAGTGCCGTCTGAGTGCCCATCCTGCCCCCCTTCGCCCCGAATGGGAAAGAGGGGGGACCTCTCATATCGCACCGGCGAGCCGGTGATCGAGCGCCGTACACCGCCGACCGGCGGATACCGTGCGGACGGCCTGACCCAGGGCCTTGCGGGAGCCGACGAGCACCACCAAGCGCTTTGCCCGGGTCACGGCGGTATACAGCAAATTGCGCTGCAGCATCATCCAGGCACTGGTGGTGACCGGAATCACCACCGCTGGATACTCACTACCCTGCGAGCGGTGGATCGTCACGGCATAGGCGTGGGCGAGTTCGTCGAGTTCGTCGAAGTCGTAGGGCACCTCTTCGTCCTCGTCGGTGCGTACGGTCAGCCGCTGCTCGTCGGAGTCCAGAGCGGTGACCACGCCGACCGTGCCGTTGAAGACGCCGTTCTGGCCCTTTTCGTAGTTGTTCCTGATCTGGGTGACCTTGTCGCCGACGCGGAAGACCCGGCCGCCGAAACGGCGCTCGGGCAGGTCGGGGCGGGCGGGGGTGACAGCCTGCTGGAGCAGGCCGTTCAGGGCGCCCGCGCCGGCCGGGCCGCGGTGCATCGGGGTGAGCACCTGGATGTCCCGGCGCGGGTCGAGGCCGAACTTCGCCGGGATCCGGCGGGCCACGACATCCACCGCGAGCCGTCCGGCCTCCTCCGCGTCTTCCTCGGCGAACAGGAAGAAGTCCGTGAGTCCGGTGGTCAGGGGCGGGACGCCGGAGTTGATGCGGTGGGCGTTGGTGACCACCCCGGACTGCTGGGCCTGGCGGAAGATCCGGGTCAGACGGACGGCGGGCACCGGCCCGGCCTGGTCGAGAAGATCGCGCAGCACCTCGCCCGCGCCCACCGACGGCAGCTGGTCGACATCCCCGACCAGCAGCAGATGGGCGCCCGGCGGCACCGCCTTGACCAGCTTGTTCGCGAGCAGCAGATCCAGCATCGAGGCCTCGTCGACCACCACCAGATCGGCGTCCAGCGGACGGTCCGCGTCATAGGCGGCGTCCCCGCCGGGCTTGAGCTCCAGGAGCCGGTGGACCGTGGAGGCCTCGGCGCCGGTCAGCTCCGAGAGCCGCTTGGCCGCCCGGCCCGTGGGCGCCGCCAGCACGACCTTGGCCTTCTTGGCGCGGGCCAGCTCGACGACGGAACGGACCGTGAAGGACTTGCCGCAGCCCGGCCCGCCCGTGAGCACCGCCACCTTCCGGGTCAGCGCCAGCTGCACCGCCTGCTGCTGCTCGGGGGCCAGCTCGGCGCCCGTCCGCCGCGTCAGCCAGGCCAGTGCCTTGTCCCAGTCGACGTCCCGGAACGCCGGCATCCGGTCCTCGTCCGTGCGCAGCAGCCGGGCCAGCCGGCCGGCCAGGGAGATCTCGGCGCGGTGGAAGGGCACCAGGTAGACGGCGATGACCGGCGGCGCGTCGTCCCCGTCGCCCGGCACCTGCTCGCGGACCACGCCCTCCGGGTCCGCGGCCAGCTCGCCCAGGCAGTCGATGACCAGGCCCGTGTCCACCTGGAGCAACTTCACCGCGTCGGCGATCAGTTGTTCCTCGGGCAGGAAGCAGTGGCCCTGGTCCGTGGACTGCGACAGCGCATACTGCAGGCCCGCCTTGACGCGGTCCGGGCTGTCGTGCGGAATGCCCACCGACTGGGCGATGCGGTCGGCGGTCAGGAAGCCGATGCCCCAGACGTCGGCGGCCAGGCGGTAGGGCTGGTTGCGGACGACCGAGATCGAGGCGTCGCCGTACTTCTTGTAGATCCGCACCGCGATGGAGGTGGAGACGCCGACGCCCTGGAGGAAGACCATGACCTCCTTGATGGCCTTCTGCTCCTCCCAGGCGGCGCCGATCATCTTGGTGCGCTTGGGGCCCAGGCCCGGTACTTCCACCAGGCGTGCGGGGGTGGTCTCGATGACGTCGAGGGTGTCCGTGCCGAAGTGCTCGACGATGCGGTCGGCGATCCGCGGGCCGATGCCCTTGATCAGGCCGGAGCCCAGATAGCGGCGGATGCCCTGGATGGTGGCGGGCAGGACGGTGGTGTAATTCTCGACGGTGAACTGTTTGCCGAATTGGGGGTGGGAGCCCCAGCGGCCCTCCATGCGCAGCGATTCGCCCGGCTGCGCCCCGAGCAGCGCACCGACGACGGTCAGCAGATCGCCCGCGCCACGGCCGGTGTCGACCCGCGCGACGGTATAGCCGTTCTCCTCGTTGGCGTAGGTGATCCGCTCCAGGACCCCTTCGATCACGGCTGCGTTGACCATGGACCGACCGTACCGCCGGGGTCTGACATCGCGCCGGGCCGCGGGACACGCGGATCGGGCCGGGAGGCGGGACGCCCGGATCGGGCCGGGTCCGCTCCGGACCGCCGGATCCTATCGAGGGGCCCGTCCGATGGTCGGGCCCCTCGATTCCCCCTCCACGCCGGTCCCGGGTCCCCCCCGGGCCCCTCCCCTTCGGGACCGGCGTCAGCTATGACCTTTGTGGACGGCCAACGGTTGCGCGCATCCGCTGAGTTATTTCTCCGGCACCCGCTGTGCGCTTTGCCTCGTCAACCGGCGTGGGCGGAGGGGGCTCGTCGCCCGGCGTGCGCGAGGGACTTGTGGTCCGGCGTGCGCGAGGGACTTGTGGTCCGGCGTGCGCAAGGGGCTTGTGATCCGGCATCCGTGGGGGCCCGTCATCCGGCATGCGTGGGGAACTCGTCGTCCGGCATCCGTGGGGGCTCGTCATCCGGGTGCGTGCGGAACACGTCAACCGACGTGCGTGCGGAAGCGGTCCACGATCTCCGCCAGCACCTCCGTGCCGTCGCGCGCCCACAGCGCCGGGCTGAAGATCTCCACCTCGACCGGTCCGCGGTAGCCGGCCGCGTCGACCCGCTCCCGGAACCACCGCAGATCCACCGCGCCGTCCCCGAGTTGCCCGCGCCCCAGCAGGGCGCCCTCGGGCAGCGGGGTGACCCAGTCGGCGAGCTGGAAGGCGGCGATCCGGGAGGCGGCCCCCTCGCCGGTGCCGCCCGCGCGGGCGATCTGTGCGCCGACGGTGTCGTCCCACCACAGGTGGTAGGTGTCCACGACCACGCCCACCTGACCGGCGGGGAACCGCTCGGCGAGGTCCAGCGCCTGGGCGAGCGTGGAGACCACGCAGCGGTCCGCCGCGTACATGGGATGCAGGGGTTCGAGGGCCAGCCGGACGCCCCGCTGTGCGGCGTACGGGCCCAACTCGCCCAGTGCGTCGGCGACCCGCTCCCGGGCGCCGGGCAGGTCCCGGCTGCCGGGCGGCAGCCCGCCGGAGACGAGGACCAGGGTGTCCGTCCCGAGGGCGGCCGCCTCGTCGACGGCCGCCCGGTTGTCGTCCAGGGCGGCCGCGCGCTCACCCGGGTCCGGCGCGGTGAGGAAACCGCCCCGGCACAGGCTGGTGACCCGCAGCCCGGCGTCCCGTACGAGCCGGGCGGCCGCGGCCACCCCGTACTCCTGCACCGGGGCGCGCCACAGCCCCACGCCCCGTACACCGGCCCGTGCACAGCCGTCGGCCAGTTCGGGCAGCGACCACTGCCGGATAGTCTCCTGGTTGAGGCTGAGACGGTCGAGGAGGCAGAGGGAACGGAGACGGTCGCTCATGCGTCCTCCGCCTCCGCCCCGTATACCGCGAGGAGTTGCCGCATCCGGTGAGCGGCGAGCTCCGGATCGGGGAACAGGCCGAGCCCGTCGGCCAGTTGGTGGGCGCGCCGCAGGTGGGGCAGGGAGCGGGCCGACTGCAGACCGCCGAGCATCGTGAAGTGGGACTGGTGGCCCGCCAGCCAGGCCAGCAGGACGATGCCGGTCTTGTAGTGGCGGGTGGGTGCCTGGAAGAGGTGCCGGGCGAGCGCGACGGTGGGGTCCAGAGCGGCCCGGAACCCCGCGGTGTCCCCGCCGTCCAGGAGGCGTACGGCTGCGGCGGCGGGCGCGGCGAGCGGGTCGAAGATGCCCAGCAGGGCGTGGCTGAAGCCGTGGTCGTCGCCCGCGATCAGCTCCGGGTAGTGGAAGTCGTCGCCGGTGTAGCAGCGCACCGCCGGTGGCAGCCGGCGGCGCAGTGCCACCTCCCGGGCGGCGTCCAGCAGGGAGATCTTGACGCCGTCCACCTTGGCGGGGTGGTCGCGGAGGAGCGCGAGGAACGTCTCGGTGGCCGCGTCGAGGTCCGCGCTGCCCCAGTAGCCCGCCAGCGCCGGGTCGAACATCGGGCCGAGCCAGTGCAGGATCACCGGCCGGGTGGTCTGGCGCAGGAGGTGGCCGTAGAGCTCGCGGTAGTCGTCCGGGCCGGTGGCGGCCCCGGCAAGCTGCCGTGAGGCCATCAGGACCGGGCGGCCGCCGGCGTCTCGTACGCGCGCCGGATGTCCGCCAAGGAGGCAGAGTGCGGGGGCAGTTGGTCGGTGCCGACGCCGCAGGCGAGAAGGCCGCCGACCGCCGCAGCCTCGGCGGCGGTGCGCCGGATCAGCTCGGCGGCGGCGCTCCAGTCCAGGCCCGCACCGCGCTGTGCGGTGTCCATGGCCTCGGCCACGCCCAGGCCGTGCGACCACAGGTGGTGCCGGAAGGCGAGGGTAGCGTCCCAGTCGACGGCGGCCGGGCCGTCCGGGGCGGTGTCGGCGCGGGGATCAGCGACCACATGGGCGGCGGCGAAGACCGTACGGGGGCGGAGCGGGGGCCGCGGGGAGGACGGGCGGGTGGCGGAGCACGGCCCGTGTGGATGAGGGGCGGAGTCCTTCCCGGGCGGGCGCGTGTCCGCGTCCTTCCCGGGCGGGCGGGTGCCGGAGTCCTTCCCGGGCGGGCGGGTGCCGGAGTCCTTCCCGGGTGGCCGGGTGGCGGAGTCCTTCCCGGGCAGGGGCTGTTCCTCGGGCGTGCTCACCGGCCCGGCTCCGGGACGTCCAGGCGGCGGCCCTCCGCCGAGGACCGCAGCGCCAGTTCGGCGAGCTGGACGCCGCGGGCGCCCGCCGCCAGGTCCCAGCGCCAGGGCCCGTCGCGGACGACATGCCGCAGGAACAGCTCCCACTGCGCCTTGAACGCGTTGTCGAAGACGGCGTTGTCGGGGACCTCGTGCCACTGGGCGCGGAACGGCTCGGCTGCCGGAAGGTCGGGGTTCCAGACCGGCTTGAGGGTGTGGGCGCGGTGCTGGACGCGGCAGTGGCGGAGCCCCGCGACGGCCGACCCTTCGGTGCCGTCGACCTGGAACTCGACCAGCTCGTCACGGTGTACCCGGACCGCCCAGGAGGAGTTGATCTGGGCGACGATGCCACCGGACAGTTCGAAGATGCCGTAGGCGGCGTCGTCGGCGGTGGCCTCGTACGGGGTGCCCGATTCGTCCCAGCGGCGCGGGAGGTGGGTGGCCAGCTGCGCCTGCACGGTTCTGACCGGCCCGAACAGCTCACGCAGGACGTACTCCCAGTGCGGGAACATATCGGCCGCGATCCCGCCGCCGTCCTCGGCGCGGTAGTTCCAGGAGGGGCGCTGCGCCTGCTGCCAGTCGCCTTCGAAGACCCAGTAGCCGAACTCGCCCCGCACGGACAGGATGCGGCCGAAGAAGCCGCCCTCGACGAGGCGGCGGAGCTTGCGCAGGCCGGGCAGGAAGAGCTTGTCCTGGACGACGCCGTTCTTGACGCCCGCCTCCTGCGCAAGCCGGGCGAGTTCCAGCGCGCCCGCATGGCTGCTCGCGGTGGGCTTTTCGACGTAGAGGTGTTTTCCGGCGGCGATCGCCTTCTTCACGGCCTCCTCGCGGGCGGCGGTGATCTGGGCGTCGAAGTAGATGCCGATGGAGTCGTCGCCCAGTACGGCGTCGAGGTCGCAGCTCCAGTGCTCCAGACCGTGCCGCTCGGCCAGGGCCCGCAGCTTGGGCGCGCTGCGGCCGACAAGTACCGGTTCGGGCCAGATCACCGTGCCGTCGGCCAGTTCAAGGCCGCCCTGTTCCCGCAGGGCGAGGAGGGAGCGCACCAGGTGCTGGCGCTGACCCATGCGCCCGGTCACGCCGTTCATGGCGATGCGTACGGTCGTGCGAGTCACGGCCCGGCCCCTCTCGCGTACAGCAGGTGGCAGTCCCGCTCCAGTAAGCGCCTTCCCGGACGGCGAGCGCCAGACCGCGTGGCAGGACACGAACAAAGACGCGGGCGCCTGCGCAGAAGGCGGAGGAGGCGGGGGAGGCACGAAGGCGTGGGCGAAGCGGCGAAGCGGCGAAGCGGCGAACGAATGACACGAAA
Source organism: Streptomyces sp. Edi2 (assembly GCF_040253635.1). Taxonomy (NCBI): domain Bacteria; kingdom Bacillati; phylum Actinomycetota; class Actinomycetes; order Kitasatosporales; family Streptomycetaceae; genus Streptomyces; species Streptomyces sp. Edi2. The sequence goes on from NZ_JBEJGX010000003.1 coordinate 3,144,045, forward strand.
GAGGGATGTGCGGAGCGGCCCCGGCGGCTTACTCTTGACTCAGTCAAAGGTGAGGGGGCCGCACATGATCGCCAGGACGCCATCCGATGCACCATCCGACACGCCAACCGACGCACCGCCCGACGCACCGTGCGGGGCACGGCCCGATGCCGCGGCCGACGTCCGCGAGCTGCGCAGATTCAACCGCTTCTATACGAATCTGATCGGTGCGCTCGACTACGGGCGGCATCTGTACACCCCGTTCACTCTCACCGAGGCGCGGGTGCTCTACGAGGTCGCCAACCATCCGCGGGTGGACGCCGCGGATCTGCGCGCCTCGCTGTCGCTGGACGCCGGCTATCTCAGCCGGCTGCTCGGCAAGTTCGAGGACCGCGAGCTGATCACCCGCGGCCGGTCCGAGCAGGATTCCCGGCGGCAGCGCATCACGCTGACCGAGGACGGCCGGGAGGCGGCCGGCCTGTTGGAGGAGCGCTCCCAGGACGCCGCGGGAACGCTGCTGCGGCAGCTGACGGCCGCGGACCGCGCCCGCCTGGTGGAGGCGATGCGCACCGTCCGCGCCCTGCTGGACGAGGGCGCGGAACAGCCCGGCGAAGGGACGGAACTGCCTGACCAGGGCACAGAACGGCCCGGCCAGGGGGCGGAACAGGTCGGTCAGGAGGCGGCACGAGCCGGCGAGGGGGCGGATCAGCCCGGCGAGAGGGATCGGCAGCCGCGCGGGGACGGCGTATCCGGGGTCACGCTGCGTACCTCCCGCCCCGGGGACCTCGGCTGGATGGTGGAGCGCAACGCCGCCCTCTACTCCGCCGAGTACGGCTTCGACCTGAGCTACGAGGCGCTGGTGGCCCGGATCATCGCGGAGTACGCCGAGGACTTCGACCCGCGGTGGGACCGCACCTGGATAGCGGAGCTGGGCGGGGAGCGCGTGGGCGCGGTGATGTGTGTACGGGACGGCAGACCAGGGGTCGCTCGGCTGCGGCTGCTGCTCGTGGAACCGGCCGCCCGGGGGCACGGGGCAGGGCGGCAACTCGTCGACTCCTGCATCGAGTTCGCGCGGGAGGCCGGGTACGGCGAGATGGTGCTGTGGACCAACTCCGTCCTCGGCGCGGCCCGCACCCTCTACCAGCGGGCCGGATTCGAGCTGGTCACCGAGTCGCCGCACCACAGCTTCGGACAGGACCTGGTCGGCCAGGACTGGCGACTGACGCTGTGAGATCACGGCTGGCGCTGTGAGCCCACGAGTGACGCCACGAGTCCACGGCGGACGAGGGGCTCTGTGACACCACGGGTGACGCCGTAAGACCACGGGGGACGGGAGCGCTGTGACACCACAGGTGACGCCGTGAGCGCACAGGTGACGCTGTGAATCCACGAGTCCATGGGTGACGCCGTGAGTCCACGGGTGACGGAGCGGGCAGGCGGGCGATGAAGGCGGGGAGGGGGGAAGGACGGGAAGGACAGCGAGGACGGCGTGAGCGACACGAAGGAGCGCAGGCATGGCCCCCACGAATCGCACTGACGGCAAGAGCGCGGACGACAGGCACACGAGCGGCGGACCCACGGGCGACAGGCCCACGGACGACACGCACACGGACGGCGGACCCACGATCGACAGGCCCGCGGACGGCGGGCGCACGGGCGGCGGACCCACGATCGACAGGCCCACGGACGGCGGGCCGACGGAGGTCAGGCCCGCGGAGAGCGGCAGGCGTACGGACGGCAGGGTGCCTGCGATGCGCTATGCGTTTTCGACCCTCGGTGTGCCGGGGATGCCGGTGGCCGAGGTGCTGCGGCTGGCCGCCGATGCCGGGTATCAGGGGGTCGAGCTGCGGGCCCATCCGGAGGAGCCGGTGCATCCGCTGATCGGGGAGCAGGAACGGGCCGCGGTGCGGGGGCAGTTCGCGGACGCCGGTGTGGAGATCCTGGCCGTTGCCGGATACGCCCGGGTCGCCGCCGCCCGCGATACGGCGGGCGAGGAGGAGCTGGCACACGAGCTGGCCGAGCTGGTCCGCCTCGCCGCCGATCTGGGGGCGCCGTACGTCCGCGTCTTTCCCGGCGGTGGCGACCGCCCGGCGGCCGAGGCGGACGCGGATGCCGCCCGCCGGCTCGCCGCGGTGGCGCCGCTCGCGGCCGAACGGGGCGTCCGGGTCCTGCTGGAGACCCATGACTCGCACCGGACCGGCGCGGCCGCCGCCCGTGTGCTGGGCCTTGTGGGGCATCGCCGGATCGGGGCGCTGTGGGATGTGCAGCACAGCTGGCTCGCCGGCGAGGAGCCCGTCGACACCCATGCCGCGCTCGCCCCGCATCTGGGCTATGTGCAGGTCAAGGATGTCGCCTCGGCCGGGGAAGGCACCCCCCTCCCGCTCGGCGCCGGCGCCATCCCGCTGGCGGCCGCCCTGCGCACCCTCGCCCGCGAGCCCGAAGGCGCCCACGGTCCCGTACCGGCTCCCGAGGGCACCTACGACCAGGGCTCGGGAGGCTGGCTCTGCTGGGAGTACGAGAAGCGCTGGTATCCGGAAGCGCCCGACCTCCCCGCCCTGCTGGCACCGGGCCGCGCGTACCTCCAACGGCTCCTCAGCGAAGGCACCCCCTCCTGACCTGCCCGCCGGCCCACCTGCCCGTCGATCCCACCCGCCCCCCGACGTCCCATCACATATCCATGCCCGCCCCGCAATACCTGGGCGCCATCACGAATCGAGTCATTGACCGACAATAGTTTTCCGGCTATCCGTGTCTCCTTGGAAGTTTCCTTCAACGATTCGAGGAAGCCCTCCGGAAGGAGCGCACATGCACTCCAGACGTACCGTCCTGACCACCGCGGCAGCGGCGGCCGCCGCTGCCGCGGGCGGCGCGACGCCCTCCATCGGACAGCAGCCCCCCTCCCCCGTGTCCGCCGCCGTATCCGCCCCCGCCCCTTCCGACGCCACCCGGGCCCGGCTGCGCCGTCTCATCTCCCGTATGTCACCGGAGGAGAAGGCCGGCCAGCTCTTCGTCATGCGGGTCTACGGGCACTCCGCCACCGACGCCGACCCGGCCGATGCCGCCGCGAACCAGCAGGAGATCGGGGTCGCCAACGCCGCCGAGCTGATCGCCAAGTACCACGTCGGCGGCATCATCTACTTCGGCTGGGCGCACAACACCCGTGAGCCGCACCAGATCGCCGACCTGTCCAACGGCATCCAGAAGGCCGCCGCCGCCCAGCGCGTCCCCGTCCCGCTGCTGATCTCCACGGACCAGGAACACGGCATAGTGGCCCGTGTCGGCGCGCCCGCGACGCTCTTCCCCGGCGCGATGGCGCTCGGCGCGGGCGGCTCCCGCGACGATGCGCACACGGCGGCCAGGATCGCCGGCGAGGAGCTGTACGCCATGGGCATCCGGCAGGACTACGCACCGGACGCCGATGTCAACATCAACCCCGCCAATCCGGTGATCGGCGTGCGGTCCTTCGGCGCGGACCCGCAGGCCGTGGCCCGTATGGTCGCCGCCGAGGTGAAGGGTTATCAGGGCGCCGGGATCGCCTCCTGCGCCAAGCACTTCCCCGGGCACGGCGACACCGACACCGACAGCCATATCGGGCTGCCCTACATCCACCACACCGCCGAGGAGTGGGAGCGGCTGGACGCGCCGCCCTTCAAGGCCGCGATCGCCGCCGGCATCGATTCGATCATGACGGCGCATATCGTCGTGCCCGCCTTCGACCCGAGCGAGGACCCGGCCACCCTCTCCCGTCCGATCCTCACCGGCATCCTGCGCGAACGCCTCGGCTACGACGGTGTGGTGGTGACGGACTCGCTCGGCATGGAGGGCGTACGGAAGAAGTACGGCGACGCCCGGGTGCCGGTGCTCGCCCTCAAGGCCGGTGTCGACCAGCTGCTGAACCCTCCGGACCTCGCCGTCGCCCATGCCGCCGTCCTCAAGGCGCTCCAGGAGGGCGAGCTGACCGAGCGGGAGCTCGACGCCAAGCTGATGCGCATCCTGCTGCTCAAGGAGCGGCGCGGACTGTTCAAGGACCCGTACACCACCCACCGGGCGGTGGACCGGGTGGTGGGCACCCGCAGCCATCTGGCCGCCGCCGACCGGATCGCGGACCGCACCACCACGCTGCTGCGCAACGATGCCGGAATCCTGCCGCTCTCCCGGCGGCGCGAGCGGCGGGTACTGGTGGCGGGTGTCGACGCGGCCGCGCCGTCCGGCACCGGCGGGCCGCCCACCACGGTCCTGGCGAAGGCCCTGACCGAGCTGGGCTTCACCGCCACCGCGCTCTCCACGGGCACGGCGCCGACCCAGCGGCAGATCGACGAGGCGGTGGCGGCGCTCGGGGAGCGGGACGCGGTGGTGGTGGCGACGTACAACGTGACCGCGGACTCCCGTCAGCGGAAGCTGGTGGCCGCGCTGCTGGCCACGGGCAAGCCGGTGGTGCAGCTGGCGGTCCGCAATCCTTATGACATCGCCCAGTTGGACGGCGTCCGGGCGGCTCTGGCGAGCTACTCCTGGACGGATGTGGAGCTCCGGGCGGCGGCCCGGGTGATCGCCGGCCGGCGGGACCCGGCCGGCCGACTGCCCGTCGCGATAATGCGTGCCGACGCCCCGGCCCAGGAGCTCTACCGGATCGGCCACGGCCTGACGTACTGACCGGGGGACGGACACGGCGCGCTCCCCCTGTCCCCGGGGAACGCGCCGTTCCGGTCATCGCACCGCGACCGCCGGGCGCTCCGGCGCGGCGGCGTGCAGCGCGGCGGCGTCCGACGTCCGACGTCCGGCCTAACGACCTCAGGGCCTCAGGGCCTCAGGGCCACACGGTCAGACAGCCGCACAGACGGCCTCACCGCCTCACGGCCTCACGGCCTCACGGCCTCAGCATCGGCATCCGCCGGACCTCCTGCTTGTCCAGCTGCTTGTCGTACGGCGCCAGCGGTGTGGCCCGGCCGGCCGGGGCCTGGACGCCGGCCCAGTCGAGCAGTTCGGCGGTGGCCTTGGTGCGGTCGGCTTCCGCCAGCTTCTCGATGTTCGATCCGTGGTTGCCGCCGGGCACGGTGAAGACGTACGAGTCCCTGGACCCCTTGCCGACCTCGAAGTGTTCCGAACTCCACGGGTCGTACTGCCCGTTGACGAACATCATCCGGTTGGCTTGGTGCCGCACCCAGTGGTCGACGTCGGGCATCGCGCGCTTGTCGAAGCGCATCGGGATGTCCTTCGGCACGAACGACCGGGAGTTGTTGATCCCGGGGTACTTCAGCAGGTCGGCCAGCTGCGGATAGCGGTAGCCGGGCTCACCGAGCTGGGTGCCCGCCTGGTAGTAGTACGGCGTGTACGGCTCCATGCCCTGGTCGGTGTAGCTGTCGAAGCCGCCGACCTTGTCCATCCACTTCCACAGGTCGTCCGTGGAGACGGTCGGCTTGGGCACCTCGGCACAGGCGGTCTCGGCCGGCTGGTACTGCCAGAACCCGAACACCAGGTCCGTGACCATGACTTCATAGGCCCGGTCGGCGCTGCCGACGGTGTTGAAGGTCTGCTTCTCCTTCTCGGCCCAGGTCTGGAACCGGGCGACCATCTCCTTGCGGCGTACCAGGGCCTCGCGCTCGATGGCGGCGAGGTCGCTGCGGCACTGCGCGGTGCCGACGGTCTTGAAGAACCGGTCGTACGCCGAGTCCTCGTCGTTGCGTACGTCGTTGGGCGCGACGTAGGCGACGGTGCCGTTCATGTCGTGCGGGAAGAAGCGGCGGTAGTACGTCGCCGTCATGCCGCCCTTGCTGCCGCCGGTGTCGATCCAGTTCTTGCCGTAGATCCGGTGCAGCGCCTGGAAGATGCGGTGCTGGTCGTCGGCGGCCTGCCGGATGTCCAGCTTCTTCCAGTCGGTGGGCGAGGGCCGCGACGGGGTGAAGTAGCGGTATTCCAGGGAGACCTGGTTACCGTCGATGATCTTGGCGGGCTCGCTGCGGGACGGCGTGGTGCTGACGCTGTAGCCAGAGGTGAAGAACACCGTCGGCCGGTCCACCGACTTGTGCAGCAGCGTCAGCCGCTGCTGGAAGGTCCCCTTGGAGGGGTGCCGGTGGTCAACCGGCTGGGTGTAATTCAGTACGAAGTAGCGGTAGCCGTCGACCGGCTTCTCCTCGATGAAGCTCATTCCCGGGATCGCGAGGATCCGGTCCTTGATGTCCCCGGTCTTCGGCTCGGCGGCGGTGGCCGCTCCTGCCGATGCACTGCCGGCTCCCGCCGTGCCTATGAGCACCGCGAGCGACAGCAGCCATCTGGTGGCCTTGCGCATGCACCCTCCCCTTGGGATAGCAAAGGTCGGGCTGAACCTATCGGCGCGACGGGGGTGCCACCAGCCCCTGGCGCCGTTCAGCGGATCATCCGAACGGCACACTGCCGGTATCGCCGAAGCCGCCGGTACCTCCGGACGACCCCTCGCCTGCCCTCGGACGGCGTATCCCCTGCCTCCGGACGGCGCCTCCGACACCTCCGGAGGCCATGCCGTCAGGGCCCTCCGGACCTCAGGCTCCGGGCCTCAGGCGTCAGGCCCTCACGGCCTCAGGCCCTCACGGCCTCAGCGCCTCAGGCAGCCAATTCCTCCTCCTCGCCCGTGAACGTGCGCCACAGCTCCGCGTAGCGGCCGTCGCGGGCCAGCAGTTGGGCATGGCTGCCGTCCTCGGCGATCCGTCCGCGGTCGAGGAGCACCACGCGGTCCGCGCGGGCCGCGGTGGTCAGGCGGTGGGCGACGATCAGGGTGGTGCGGCGGCGGACGGACGGGGCCTGGTCCGTCCGGGGGGAGCCGAGAGCCCGGGGGCTGCCGGTGGCCTGGTTGACGACGGCTTCGGTGGCCAGGTCCAGGGCGGCGGTGGCCTCGTCCAGCAACAGCACGTCCGGGTCGACGAGTTCGGCGCGGGCCAGCGCCAGCAGCTGGCGCTGGCCGGCCGAGAGGTTACGGCCGCGCTCGGCGATCTCGTGGAGGTAGCCGCCGTCGAGGGTCGCGACCATCGCATGGGCGCCGACGGCCCGCGCGGCGGCCTCCACCTCGGCGTCGGTGGCCTCCGGGCGGCCGTAGGCGATGGCGTCGCGGACGGTGCCGGCGAAGAGGTAGGACTCCTGGGGGACCACCCCCAGACGGCGGCGGTAGCCGGTCAGATCCAGCTCGCGCAGGTCGGTGCCGTCGATACGGACGGCACCCGCTGACGGGTCGTAGAACCGCGCGACCAGCTTGACCAGGGTGGACTTGCCGGCGCCGGTCTCACCGACGAAGGCCACGGTCTGGCCGGCCGGAATGGTCAGATCGATGCCGGCCAGGGCCGGCTCGTCGCCCTTGCCGTAGTGGAAGTGCACTGCGTCGAAGGCGATGTCGCCCCGCAGCGCGGGCACCTCGCGGGGCCGTTCGGGGGCCGGGGTGGTGGTCGGCTCGCGCAGCAGCTCCTGTATTCGTCCGAGGGAGACGGACGCCTGCTGGTAGCCGTCGAAGACCTGGGAGAGCTGCTGGACGGGGGCGAAGAACAGGTCGATGTAGAGCAGGTAGGCGACCAGCGCGCCGGTGGTGAGGGTGTGGGAGCCGACCCGGTCGGCGCCGACGATCAGCACCAGCGCCGCCGCCACGGACGACAGCAGCTGGACGAACGGGAAGTAGACGGATATCAGGAACTGGCCGCGGACCCGCGCCCGGCGGTAGGCGTCGCTGCGGGCGGCGAACCGCTGTGCGCCGCGCTCCTCGCGCCGGAACGCCTGGACGATCCGCAGTCCGGCCACGCTCTCCTGGAGGTCGCCGTTGACGACGCTGATCCGCTCGCGGGCCAGCTCGTACGCCTTCACGCTCTGCTTGCGGAAGAAGTACGTGCCGATGATCAGCGGGGGCAGGGTGGCGAAGACGACCAGGGCCAGCTGGAGGTCGATGGCCAGCAGCGCGACGAGTATGCCGAAGAAGGTGAGCATCGAGACCAGGGCGGTGACCAGGCCGGTCTGCAGGAACGTCGACAGCGCGTCCACGTCCGTGGTCATCCTGGTCATGATCTTGCCGGACAGTTCGCGCTCGTAGTAGTCCAGCCCGAGGCGCTGGAGCTGCGCGAAGATCTTGAGGCGAAGGGAGTAGAGGACCCGCTCACCGATCCGTCCGGTCATGCGGTTGCCGCCGATCTGCGCGGCCCATTGCGCCAGGACGACGAGCAGGGCGATCCCGGCGGCGGTCCAGACGCCGACCAGCGCCCCGCGCCGGACGCCCTCGTCGATGCCCTGCCGGATCAGGACCGGCAGCAGCAGCCCGGCCAGTGCGTCCAGGGCGACCAGCCCCAGCGCGAAGGCCAGCGGCCCGCCGAAGCCGTGCAGCAGCCGGCGCAGGCCGTAGGCGCGCTCGGGGCGCACGGCCTGCTCCTCGTCGACGTCCGGGGTCTCCGTGGCGGGCGGCAGGGCGGCGACCTGGGCGAGGAGTTCGGGGGTGGCAGGGAGTCCGGCCATCGCGGCGCCGATACCGGGCCCGGCCGCGGCGGCCGCGCGGGCCGCCATCCCGGCCCCGCCCGCCTCGGCCTCCTGCTCACGGCGCACCCACAGCTCGGGGGTGATGCTGCCGGCCGCCCCGGGCCGGTCTGCCGCACCGTCGCCCTCGGTCGCGGGCTCGGGCTCCGTCTCCGTCCCGGCCTCGGCCGCCGTCTCCCTCCCTGCCTCGATGCCGGCCTCGATCTCGATCCGGGCCGCGGGCTCGGTGGCGTCCGCTGACCGCTCCTGGGCCGGCAGCCGGCCGTCGGCGAACTCGCCGTCGAAGATCCCGGACGCCTCATCCGCCGGGTCCCAGCCGGTGCCGCCCAGCTCCTCCGGGTCGGCCAGCAGCCTGCGGTAGAGCGGGCAGCGGTCTTCCAGCTCCTCGGTGGTGCCGATGTCGATGAGCCGTCCGTCGTCCAGGACGGCGACGCGGTCCGCCAGCGCCAGGGTGGAGGCACGATGGGCGATGAGCAGCGTGGTCCGGCCCGCCATGACGCCGCGCAGCGCCTCGTGGATCTCGTGCTCGACCCGGGCGTCGACCGCCGAGGTCGCATCGTCCAGCACCAGCAGCCGGGGGTCGGTGAGGATGGCGCGGGCCAGGGCGACGCGCTGCCGCTGGCCGCCGGACAGGGTCAGCCCCTGCTCGCCGACCTTGGTGTCATAGCCCTGGGGCAGCTCCGATATGAAGCCGTCGGCCTGGGCGGCGCGGGCCGCGGTGCGCACCTGCTCGTCGGTGGCGTCCGGGTGCCCGTAGGCGATGTTGTCGCGTACGGAGTCGGAGAACAGGAAGCTGCTCTCGGGCACCAGGCCGATGGCGGCCCGCAGGGACGCCAGGGTCAGGTCGCGCACATCGTGGCCGCCCACCAGGACCCGGCCCGCCGAGACGTCGTAGAAGCGGGGCAGCAGCAGCGAGAGGGTGGATTTGCCGCTGCCGGACGTGCCGACCACGGCGACCGTCTCCCCCGCCTCGATGCGCAGCGAGAAGTCGTCGAGAACGGGTCGGAGGGGGCGGTCGGGACGGTCGTGGTGGTCGGAACGGTCGGAGCCAGGGCGGTCACCGGCGGCCGGGGTGTCCTCCGCGGGCCCGCCGCGGTGACCGTCGCCTCCGTCCTCTCCCTCGCTCACACCGTCGCCGCCGTGCGGCCGCGCGTAGCCGAAGGTCACCCCGTCGAAGACGACCGTGGCCGGGGCGTCGGCGGGCAGCTCGTGCGCATCGGGCCGCTCCTTGAGCGACGGCTCGGTGTCGATCAGTTCGTAGACCCGCTCCACACCGGCCCGCGCCTGCTGGCCGACGGTCAGCATCATCGCCAGCATCCGGACCGGTCCGACCAGCTGGGCGAGGTAGGTGGAGAAGGCGACGAAGGTGCCCAGGGTGACCTGGCCCTGGGTGGCCATCCAGCCGCCGAGGGCCAGCATCGCGACCTGGCCGAGCGCCGGTACGGCCTGCAGGGCGGGGGTGTAGCGGGCGTTGAGCCGGACCGTGCGCAGGCGCCCGGCGAACAGCCGGCGGCTGACCTCGCGCAGCTTGCCGGTCTCCTGCTCCTCCTGCCCGAAGCCCTTGACGACCCGCACGCCGGAGACCGCCCCGTCCACGACCCCGGCCACGGCAGCGGCCTGCCCCTGGGCGTACCAGGTGGCGGGGAAGAGGCGGGTGCGGCTGCGCTGGGCGATGAACCACAGGGCGGGGGCGACGGCCAGCGCGATGACGGTGAGCAGCGGCGAGAGCACCGCCATCACGACCAGCGAGATCAGGAAGAGCAGGACGTTCCCGATCATCATCGGGAGCATGAACAGCAGGCCCTGGATCAGCTGGAGGTCGCTGGTGGCGCGGCCGACGACCTGGCCGGTGCTCAGCTCGTCCTGCCGACGGCCGTCGAGCCGGGAGATCGCGCCGAACATCCGGGTCCGCAGGTCGTGCTGGGCGTCCAGGGCGAGCCGGCCGCCGTAGAAGCGGCGGATGTAGGTGAGGACGTAGACCGCGACCGCGGCGACGACCAGCAGGGCGGCCCAGGGGCCGAGGGCACGCTCGTGCTTGACGATGACATCGTCGATGATCAGCTTCGGGACGAGCGGGACCAGGGCCAGCACGGCCATCCCGGCGAGCGAGGAGCCGAGGGCGAGCAGCACGTCCTTTTTGTACTGCCAGCAGTCGCGGATCAGCCGCCGCGCCCAGCTCGCTCGTTGAGAATCCGTCCCCGCCACCCGATGCCTCCCGCGCCTCGACTCCTGACGCCTGACACCAACAATGCGGGGGGCGGATTTCATCCCGCCGCAACAATTCTCCGGGCCGGGCGGGGCATCCCGTACGCCTGCGCACGCGGGACGGCCCCCTCCCGGGGGGGGCCGGACACTGTTCCCACAGCGTCCGGGTGGTCCGGGAGGGGGCCGTCTCCAGCGCGGGGCCGTCTCCAGCGGAGACGTCTCCAGCAGGCCCGGCAACCGCCGAGCGGGCTACTTCACCCGCTGCACCGTGAGCTCCGAGATCCCCGGATGCGGCTTAGGCTTGCCGTCCTTCCCCTTGGCCTGGTCACCGTGCACCACGACCCGTACGTACCGGGCCGGCGTCTTTCCCGCGTATCCGGTCCCTGACCAGTGCTTCCCGTCCCGGGAGACCTGGACGTTGTAGGACGTGGGCCGGGTGGTGTTCCAGTGCGGGGTGATCTGCCCGACGCGGGTGGTGCGGCCGAGGTCGACGGTGAGGGTGCCGTCCGCGGAGTTGGGCACCCAGGCGGTGGTGCCGTTGCCGTCCACCGCGGCGGCCGCGTACAGACCGGGCTCCTCGGAGGTCGCCTTGGCGGACGTGCAGCGGGCCGCGTTCGAGGTCGCCGCCAGATCCGGGCGGCGGGTCTTCAGGACGGCCGGCACCCCCCGGCTGACGATCTTGTCGCCCTCCGGCGTCTCGATCCGCATCGGCGCACCGGCGGTCAGCCGCACGGTGGTCTGGTGGGCGCCGATCGCGATGTCATAGGTACGCCCCTGCCAGTGCAGGCCGCGCAGGGTGACGCCCTGGGACAGCTGGGGCGGCAGCATCGGGTCGAGGTGTACCGCGTTCTCCCGCAGGCGCAGCCCCGTCAGCCCGTGGGTGAAGGTCTGCAGGAAGCCGCCCTTGCCGGTGAGGAAGTCCTGTGCGGGCTTGCCGGCGTGCGGGTCCGAAGCTCCGGCCTTGTCGCCGCGTGCCTCGGAGAACTGGTTGAAGGGCCCGCGGACGAACGGCTGGATGGACCGCCTCAGGTAGGTGTACGTCGAGCAGCCGGGTTCACCGATCCCGGCCGCGTCGATGGCGTGCACCGAGTCCGTCATGGCCGGGCCGTCCGGGTCGGTGTGCCCGGCGTAGAAGTCCAGGGTGCGGGCCGCCTTGGCCTGCGACATCGGCCATTCCAGCGGGTACATCAGCAGCACGGTGTCGGCCTGCTTGATGGTCGTGCCCTTGTACCCGGCGTACTGCTCGAAGATCTTCTTCTTGCTGTCGTAGGGGATGCGCAGCTTATCGGCGATGGTGTTCCAGGAGGCCGGTGCCTTTTCACCGAGGATCGCGGCGACGCGGGTGGCGTGGCGCAGCGCGGTGGCGGCGCCGGCGTTGGTGAACACCCCGTCGTTGACGCCGTTGCTGTACTCGTCCGGTCCGGCGACGTTCTTGACGGAGTAGCTGCCGTCGGCGTTGTGGGTGGCCCGCGAGGCCCAGAATTCGGCGATGCCCTTGAGGACCGGCCAGCCACGGGACTTCAGCCAGGCGGTGTCCTTGGTGGCGAGGTAGTACTGCCAGGTGGCGAGGGAGATGTCGCCCATGAGGTGGTTCTGGGTCTTGCAGTGCGGCGGGTCCCAGCTGTGGCACTCGTTCCACAGATCGCCCTTGCTGCCGCTGGTCCAGGGGTAGAACAGCCCCTTGTAGCCCAGCTTCTCGGCGTTGGCGCGGGCCCCGGCCCGGGTCTTGTAGCGGTAGTCGACGATCGACTTGGCGAGTTCGGGGTGGGCGGCGAGCAGGCCCGGGTACATCCAGGTCTCGGCGTCCCAGAAGACCTCACCGGCGTAGTTGTCGCTGGTCAGGCCGGTGGGACCGATGCTGTTGTCACTGCCGGCGCGGGTGGAGGACAGCAGTCCGTACTGCGCCGAGCGCACCCAGGACTGCAGATCGCGCTTGCCCCGCACCTCGATGTCGCTGCGCCACAGCCGCTTCCAGGCGGCGGCGTGCCGGGCGAAGAGGGCGTCCCAGCCGCGGCCGGCGGCCCGGCGCGAGGCCGCGTCGGCGGCGGCGCGCGGGGAGCGGGAGGTGAGTGCGGTGTCCACGCCGACGTACTTGGTCAGCTCGTACGAGCGGCCGCTGCGGACCGGGAAGGAGACCCGCTGCCGGTTGCTGAGCTTGTCCGCCCGCGGCGCCGGTCCGGGGCGGCCCGCGCGCACCCCGGGGCCGGTGCGCAGGGTCGAGGCCACTGCGCCCTCGGTCTTCGTCCCGTCCGTGCGGAACCCGACGTCCATGGTGCGGCCGGACTCCTGGCCGCCGCCGGATTCCTTGCCGCCGGATTCCTTACCGACAGTGCCCTGGCCGCCGGATTCCTTGCCACCGGTGTCCTTGCCGGCAGTGCCCTGGCCGCCGCCGGACCCGGTGCCGGACGCCGTCATCCGGCGGGCGCCACGGCCGTCGAGGCGGTCGGTGACGGCGGCGTCGCCGCTCCAGTGGGGCGTCATCCGCAGGCGTACGGCGCCGGTGTGGGCGTCGTTGCGGTCGGTGAGCACGTCGTAGACCAGGTCGGTGACACGGCCGTCGGCGGCCGTCCAGGTCAGCGAGGTGCGGACGAATCCGCAGCGCAGCGAGAGCGTCTGGCGGTAGTGCGAGATCCGGCCGGGTGCGGTGGCGGAGGAGAAGGTGTCGGGGTGCGCGCCGCCGGCGCTGACATCGAGGGTGGTCCAGGTGGGGAGGGCGGCGATGGCCTGCCGGCCCTTCACGCTCTTGGGTCCCTCGGCGTACAGGCCGGAGACGAAGGAACCGTCGTACTCCGGCGTCTTCAGCGGCCAGCCGGTCGTGCCGCCGGGCGCGGCGTAGCCGGTGCCGTTGGGCGGCACCCGCTGTCCGAGGTAGCCGTTGCCGACGAAGGCGTGATGGCTGTCCTTGGGGTCGATCTTGCTGCTGGTGGCGGTCCAGCCGTCGCTGCCGTCGCCCTTCATGCAGGGGCCCTGGGCGCCGCCGGCCCGCTGTGGTGCGGGCGCCGGTGCGGAGGCGGAGGCCGAGACGGGCGCGAGGATCGCGACCAGGGCCGTGGCGAGCAGTGGGGCGACCAGCCTGCGGGAGCGGGGCGCCACCGGCCGGGATGGTTGCCCGGCCGCGGGAGAGTGCTCCGCCGGGGGCTGCGGGGGCGGGTCCACGGGGTGCTGTGCCGAATGTTCCATGGTTCTCCGTCGTATGTGCGCGCCCGTGCCGCATTACCGCGGCACGGACATCACCTTGAACATCATCAGGCCCCCGCCTGCACGGCACCCTAGGCCGGTTCCCCCGTTCGGGTCACGGCCTTCCGGCCACGAAATTGTCCGGACGCCCCCGTAGCACCACCCCCATGGATCACGCGGACCCTGACTGCGGCTACACTTTTAGACTGACCAGTCAGATCAAAAGGGGAGGGGTGTTTGTGAACACCACCCGCCAGGGGGCGGCGGTCGACGCCAGGGGGATCGGAGTGGAGGGCCCGAGAGGGTGGGCCTTCCAGGGCATCGACATCTCCGCACAACCGGGCACCCTGATCGCGGTCGAGGGCTCGTCGGGCTCCGGCCGCACCTGTCTGCTGCTGGCCCTCACCGGCCGGATGCGGATCACCGAGGGCACGGCGACGGTCGCCGGGCTCCCGCTGCCCCAGCGGATGGGTACGGTGCGCAGCCGTAGCGCCATCGCCCACGTACCGGGCGTCGTCGACCTCGAACCGGCCCTCACGGTCGGCGAACACCTCAGGGAGCAGGCCCTGCTGGGCCACCGCTTCCAGGGCCTCGGTGCCTCGCTCCCTTGGGGCAAGCGCCACAAGGAGGCCACCCGGGCCCGGGTCGACGCCGCCCTCGCTGCCGTCCGGCTCGACCCCGCCACCCTGCCCAAGGGGCTGCGGACGGCCGTACGCGATCTGGAGCGGATCGAGGCGCTGCGGCTCTCCGTCGCGCTCGGGATCATGCACGGCCCGCAGTTGCTGGCCGTCGACGATGTGGACCTCAAGCTCTCCGAGGCCGAACGCGCCCAGGCCTGGCAGATGTTGCGGGACCTCGCGCTGGAGGGCACCACCGTCGTGGCGGCCGGCAGCGACGCACCGGCGGACACCCTGACCGTCCGCACCACGCGGGCCAAGCCCGCAGCCGCCACCCCCGCCCCCGTCAAGGACGAGCCCTCCAGCCCCGTCGAGGACGAACCCTCCGCCCCCGTCAAGGACGCACCCCGCACCGCCGAGCAGGACGAGCACCGGGCTCCCGTCCAGGACGCGCCCCACACCACCGAGGAGGAAGCAGCGCATGCGTTCGCCGAGACTGGCCGCGCTTGAGCTCAAGCGGTTCGGCAGGGGAAAGCTTCCCCGCCTGGGCCTGGTCGCCCTGATGCTGATCCCGCTGCTCTACGGGGCCCTGTACCTGTGCTCCTTCTGGGACCCCTACAGCCGCCTGGACAAGATCCCGGTGGCCCTCGTCAACGAGGACCAGGGCGCCACCACCGGCGGCAAGAAGATCACCGCGGGCGACGACCTGTCCGAGAACCTCAAGGACAGCAAGAAGTTCCACTGGGAGGACGTCAGCTCCGCGGACGCCGCCAAGGGCGTCGAGAACGGCACGTACTACCTCTCGCTGACCGTCCCCGGGGACTTCAGCAAGCGGATCGTCTCCAGCTCCGGTGACACCCCGCAGACCGGCGCGCTCAAGGTCCGTACGAACGACGCCAACAACTACGTCGTCGGCTCGATCTCCAAGACGGTCTTCTCCGAGGTCCGCGCGAAGACCTCGGCCACCTCGGCGCGGGCCATGCTCGACAAGATCTTCATCTCGTTCTCCGATCTGCACGACAAGACCGCCGAGGCGGCGGACGGGGCCGGGAAGGTGGACAAGGGGGTCGGCTCGGCCAAGAAGGGCTCCGGTGACCTCGCGAACGGCCTCGGCAAGCTCAACGACGGCGCCGGCAAGGTCAGTCAGGGCGCCGGTGACCTGAGCAAGGGCGCCGCGACGGCCGTCGCCAAGGCCCGGCAGCTCAGCGCGGGCGCGGGCCAGGTCGCCGACGGCACCCAGCAGCTCGCCGAGAAGGTCCACGGCCTGGCCAAGAAGGACCTGCCCTACCTGCGCGAACACGGCAAGGAGATCGGTGCGGGCGCGGCTTTCGTCGCCCACGCCACCGAGACCCTCGACGACGTCCTCGACACCCTGCCGGGCGACTCCGCCAAGGCCGCCACCCAGGCCCGCAAGAACGCCGACAACGCCGCGGAGATCTACCAGGAGCGCTGTGGCGCGCTGCTGGACACCGACCCCGACTGCACCAAATTGAAGGCGCTCGCGGACGGCAGCAAGGTGGCCGCCGACGCGGCGGAGAAGGTCAACGACGCCGTCGCCGGGGCGGACTTCGGGCCGATCCGCAGCAAGCTGCACGAGGTGCACCAGGGCGCGGAGATGGTCGCCGAGCAGGCACCGGGTATCGGGCAGCGCGCGGACACCGCGATCCGTCAGATCAACCAGCTCAACGCCGGTGCCCACAAGGTCTCCCAGGGCGCGGGCCTGTTCGCCGACGGCATCGGCACCCTCGCCGACGGCGCGGGCAAGGTCGCCGACGGCGCCGGCAAGGTCCACACCGGCGTCGGCGACGCCAAGGACGGCGCGGTCAAGCTCACCGGCGGCCTCTTCAAGCTCAAGGACGGCACCAACCAGCTGGCCGACGGGCTGCACGACGGCGTCGCCAAGATCCCGGACTACAACAAGAAGGACCGCGACGCCCGCACCGAGGTGATGTCCGACCCGGTCGAGCTGGCCGCCAAGTCGATGCACAAGGCGCCCAACTACGGCACCGGCCTGGCGCCGTACTTCATCCCGCTCTCCCTCTGGGTCGGCGCGATGGTCGCGTTCATGCTGCTCCAGCCGCTGGGCAAACGCGCACTGGCCGCGGGCGCCCCGGGCTGGCGGATCGCCCTCGGCTCCTGGCTGCCGGCCTACGCCATCGGCGTGGTGCAGGTACTGGCCCTGATGGCCGTCCTGCACTGGGGCCTCGGCCTGGAGATGGCCCGCTCGGCCGGCACCGTCGGCTTCCTGCTGCTGGCCACGGCCTGCTTCACGGCCATCATCCAGCTGCTGGGCGCGTTCTTCGGCCCGGCCGGCCGGGTGCTGACCCTGGTCGTGCTGATGCTCCAGCTGACCTCGGCGGGCGGCACCTACCCGGTGCAGACCAGCCCCGGGTTCTTCGCCGCCATCCACCCGTTCCTGCCGATGAGTTACGTGGTCGACGGTCTGCGCCGGCTGATCACCGGTGGTGACCTCGCCATCGTCCAGCAGGGCTGTGTGGTCCTGGTGGTCTTCACCGTCGGCGCGCTGGCGCTCACCGCCCTCGCGGCGCGCAGCCGGCAGGTCGTACGGATGAAGGACCTGCACCCGGAACTCAGCCTGTGAGCGTGCTCCCGGGGCCCCGGGGCGGTGCCGTCGACGGCACCGCCCCGGGGGCTTCCCCCGTCACCCGCCGCACCTCGACGCGCCGCCGGCTCTTCGACGCCGCCGTGACCCTCATCGCGGAACAGGGCTTCTCCGCCACCACCGTCGACGAGATCGCCGACCGGGCCGGCGTCGCCAAGGGCACCGTCTACTACAACTTCGCCAGCAAGAACGTCCTCTACGAGGAGCTGCTGCGGGACGGCATCGACCTGCTCGCCGACTCGCTGCGCCGGGCCGCCGACACCACGGCCGCCCGCGGCGGCACCCGGGTCGACGCCCTGGACGCCATGATCCGCGCGGGCCTGGACTTCATCGCCTGCTCCCCCGCCCTCATCCAGCTCTACGTCGCCGAACTGTGGCGCACCAACCGCACCTGGCGCGACACCCTCACCTCGGTACGCGGCCGCGCCCAGTCCGTCGTCGAGTCCGTCCTGCGCGACGCCGTGGAGACCGGCGAACTCTCCGACGAGCTCGACATCCCCCTCACCGCCTCCGCGCTCCTGGGCATGGTCCTGGTGGCCGCCCTGGACTGGCAGTCCTTCCAGCCGGACCGCTCCGTAGAGGACGTGCATGCGGCGCTGTCGCGGCTGCTGCAGGGGCGGGTGGGGGCCGGCGCGCGGTAGGGCGCTCCCGCCCCGCGGCACGGCTGCCGCACGAAGGCCGGCCCGGTCGTGGACAGGTGTCCACGACCGGGCCGGCCTCACGCATACCGCTCTCACACATAGCGGCTCAGCCGGCCGGTGACCGGGCGGGGGGTCAGGGTTCGACGACTCCCGCGTGCGCGCTGGACGGCGACAGGATGGCTGTCGGGGTGGTCGCTCCGGCGAAGGAGGCGTCGTAGCCACCGTTGGCGAGGATGTACACCAGGATGACCGTCTCGTTGAACCGGGCGACGCCCTGGGCGTCGGTGACCGCGGTGCCCATGAGGTTGCCGCCGACGCTGAACACGATGGTCTGGCCGGGCACGGGCAGACCGGTGGCCTGGTCGGTCAGCGTGGCGGTCAGGAACGGGAAGTACACGTGCGGCGGGAACAGCTTCGACAGCGCCGGGGTCGCGGTCAGCGTGGTGGCGTGGACGGGGAGCAGGTAGGTGAAGCCACCCACCAGCGTGGCGCTGCCACCGGGCGTGGTGACGGTGACGTCCGCGGGACCGGCCGCGCCGGGCGGGGTGACGAAGGTGAGCTGGGTGCCGGTTGCGTTGACGGTCACCCCGGTGGCGGGGTTGCCGCCGACGTCGACACTCGCCCCGGTCAGGTTGGTGCCGGTGATCGTCACCATCGTGCCGCCCGCGATGGGCCCTTGGTTGGGGACGATGCTGGTCAGTGTCGGGTCGAATTGGATGACGCTGACGTTGTTCCCGTTGATGTTGCTGACGTAGACCTTGTTGTTGGGGGCGACCGTCACGGCGATCGGTCCGGCGCCGACGGGGATCGGGGCGCCGACGACGGTGTTGGTGGCGGTGTCGAACACCGTCACGTTGTTCGCCGCCCGGTTGGAGGTGTAGGCCATCCCGTCGGCGCCGACCGCGATTCCCCACGGCTGGTTGCCGACGGCGATCGGGGCGCCGACGACGGTGTTGCTGATGGTGTTGATCACCGTCACGGTGTTCGACCCGATGTTGGCGACGTAGGCGTTGCCGTTGGGGGCGATCGCCACGAAGTTCGGCTGGGCGCCGACGGGGATCGGGGCGCCGATGACGGTGTTGGTGGCGGTGTTGATCACCGTCACGGTGTTCGATCCCCGGTTGGTGACGTAGGCGTTGCCGTTGGGGGCGACCGCGATCCCGACCGGCTGGGCGCCGACGGCGATCGGGGCCCCGACGACGGTGTTGGTGGTGGTGTCGATCACCGTCACGGTGTTCGCGGCGAAGTTGGTGACGTAGACGCGTCCGCCGGGGACGGCCGCCACCACGGCCGGCTGGTTGCCGACGGCGATCGGGGCGCCGATGACGGTGTTGGTGGTGGTGTCGATCACGGACACCGTGTTCGACCCGCTGTTGGGGACGTAGGCGTTGCCGTTGGGGGCGACCGTCAGCCAGACCGGCGTACCGCCGACGCCGATCGGGCCGCCGATGACGGTGTCCGTGGTGGTGTTGATCGCCGACACGTTGGCCGACCCGGAGTTGGCGACGTAGAGGTCGCTGCTGGGGGCGATCGCCAGCCCGACCGGGTTGTTGCCGACGGGGATCGACGTGACGGCAAGGAAGAGGTGCGCCGGGGCTGCCGCCCGGCTCATCTCTCCCGCCCCGGCGGCCGACGGCACCTGGCCGGGGAGGAGAGCTGTCGCCAGCAGTTCCTGCAGCGGTGACTGAACGCTAGTACTCATGTGGACCCCTTCGATGGGGGCCACCCCGGACCTGGCACCCCCGGGCGGGGAGCGGCACACGTCCGTCGGTCCCTGTCCGGGGCACCACAACCACCACGACAGACCGCAGGTTCACCACAACACGGCGGGCTGCGCACCCCGAGGAGGGATGGGCAGCCCGTTTGGTTCGGTAGGGGCTGCATGCCCACCCGGCAAGGCGGCGAAACCTCCAGGGGCTCAGTGGAGATGTCAGGGCCCGGTGGAGACTTCAGAGTCCGGCGGAGACTTCAGGAGTCCAGGTGCGTCGGCGCGAACATCCGCAGGTGGGCCGGGAGGACGACGACCGAGGGGCCGGGGGCGGCGAGCGCCGCCGCCAGGTCCGTACGGAGCCGGTCCGGGGCCGTACGGACCGCGGGGACGCCGAATGACTCGGCCAGCGCCACGAAGTCCGGCCGGGTGAGTTCGGTGGCGGTGGGCGCGCCGAAGGCGTCGGTCATGTATTCGCGCAGGATGCCGTATCCGCCGTCGTCCACGATGAGCCAGGTCACCGGCAGGTCGTACTGCCGGGCGGTCGCCAGCTCGGCGATCGAGTACATCGCGCCGCCGTCGCCGGACACCGCCAGGACCGGCCGCGCCGGGTCGGCGACGGCCGCGCCCAGCGCCGCCGGGAAGCCGTAGCCCAGTCCGCCCGCGCCCTGGGCGGAATGCAGCGCGTTGGTGTGCCGGGGGTCGAAGGCGGACCAGGCCCAGTAGGCGAGGATCGTCATGTCCCAGCAGCTGACCGCGCCGTCGGGAAGCGCGGCCCGCACCGAGGCCAGTACCTGCTGCTCCAGGTCGAGATGCTGACCGGCGATCCGGTCGCGGACGCGGGCCAGGAGGGCGGACACGGCGGCCTCGGGGGAGGGCGCATGGCCGGACCCGGGAGAGGGCGGACGGCCGGCCCCGGGGGCTGCCCCGGCTTCCCCGGCGGTGGACGCTTCGTCGTCCTCGGTGCGGCCGGCCTCCCCGGTCTCCCGCTCCCCCACCTCCTTGACCAGCGCGGCCAGCGCCGCCCGCGCGTCCGCGTGGATGCCCAGCGCGGCGTGGTTCGACTCCAGCTTGCCGAGGTCCGCCTCGATCTGGACGACCCGGCCGAGCGGCCGGAACGTGTGGTAGTTCGAGGAGAGTTCGCCCAGCCCCGAGCCGACGACCAGGAGGGTGTCCGCGTCCTCCAGGAAGGCCGTGGTGTAGCGGTCCTCCAGCCAGGACTGGAGGGAGAGGGGGTGCTCCCAGGGGAAGGCGCCCTTGCCGCCGAAGGTGGTGGCCACCGGTGCCCGCAACTGCTCGGCGAGCGCCAGCAGTTCCGCCTCGGCCCCGGCCCGTACGACTCCGCCGCCGGCCAGGATCACCGGCCGCCGGGCCCGGGTCAGCCGGGTCGCCGCCTCTGTGATCAGCTCGGGCCGCGGCAGCAACTCCTTCGGCCTGGCGCGGAGTCCGGCCACCGGCGGCACATCGGCCTCCGCCAGCAGCACATCCTGCGGGATCTCCAGCCACACCGGTCCGTGCGGGGTGCTCAGCGCCGACTCCCAGGCGGCGGCCACCGCCGAGGGGATCTGCGAGGCCGTACGCGCCGTGTGGACGGACTTGACCACGCCGCGGAACGAAGCGCTCTGATCGGTGAGTTCATGGAGGTAGCCATGGCGTCCGCCGCCGATCCCGGCCAGCGGCACCTGACTGCCGATGGCCAGTACGGCGGCGGAACCGGCCGCCGCCTCCTGCAGCGCGGCCAGCGTCATCAGCGCGCCCGGGCCGGTGGAGACCAGCAGCGGAGCGACCCCGTGCGTGGTCCTGGCGTACGCATCGGCGGCGAAGCCCGCGTTGTTCTCCACCCGCAGCCCCACGTAGCGCAGCGCGGAGCGGCGCAGCGCGTCGAACACCCCGAGCGCATGCTGCCCCGGCAGCCCGAAGACGGTGTCGGCGCCGAGTGCGGCCAGCGACTCGACGACCAGGTCACCGCCGTTGCGCCGGTGCTGCGCGGGCGGGGGCATGGGGGTGGGGGTGCTCATGGGGATGCGTGCTGCCTTCCTTGGCGGGGGATCTGCGGGAGCTGCGGGAGCTGCGAAGGGGCGTGCGGGCGGGCCGGTGTGCGGGTCAGGCTCGCCGGGTGGCAGGGAAGGGGGCCAGTACCCGGGCCACCGCCACGGACGTGTCGCCGGCCGCGTCCTCCTCCGGATCGTCGCCCTCCGGATCGTCCCCGTCCACGGCACCGTCCGGCCGGCCGGCCAGCCGCGCCCGCCAGGCCGTCAGCACCTGTGGGTCCGTCGGCTCGGTGGCCAGGCTGACCGCCACATACGCCACGAGCGAGGCGATCAGCCCGTAGTAGATCGGCTCGTTGGCGAGGACGCCGAGCGAGACCATCAGGCCGATGACGGTCAGTCCGCCGACCGCGACCGAGGCGAGCGCGCCGGCGGCATTGCCCCGCTTCCACAGCAGTCCGCCGAGGATGGGCACCAGCAGGCCGCCGACGAGGACGTTGTAGGCGAGGGTGAGCGCTTCGACGACGTTGTTCAGCGCGATCGCGATGACGATGACCGCGAGGCCCATGAGGAGGATGAAGACGCGGTTGCCCCGCACCTCGTCGTGCGCCCCGTCGTGCGCCTCGGTCCCGCTCCCGTCCCCGGTGTGCTCCGCTCCGGGCGCCCGGCCGGCGTCGGCGGACTCCCCCGGGGCCGGCCGGCTCCGCACCGCGGCAACGCGCTTCACCCGCGCCCAGATGTCGTTGTTGGCGACCGTGGCGCAGGCGATCAGCGCGCCCGAGGACGTGGACATCACCGCGGACAGCGCTGCCGCCAGCACCAGCCCGCGCACCCCCACCGGCAGCGCGTCCTTGACGATCGTCGCGAAAGCGTCATCCGGGCTGCCCAGATGGGGGTAGAGCACCTTGGCCGCGGTGCCGATGACCGCGCCGGCCAGCGCGTAGGCCAGACAGTACGTACCGGCCGCGGTGCCGCCGAGGCGCGCCACCTTGTCGCCGCGCGCGGTGAACACCCGCTGCCAGATGTCCTGGCCGATCAGCATGCCGAAGGAGTAGATCAGGACGTAGGTGAAGACCGTCTGGCCGCCGATGCCGAGCGGGGCGAAGTAGTCGTCCGGCAGCTGCGCCTTCATCGCCGCGAAGCCGCCCGCCTTGATGACGGCGATGGGCAGCAGGAGCAGCAGCACACCGATCGTCTTGACGACGAACTGGACCATGTCGGTGAGGGTGATCGACCACATGCCGCCGAGCGTCGAGTAGGCGACGACGATGGCCCCGCCGAGGATGATCGACAGCGTGCGGTCCATGCCGAAGAGCACGTCGAAGATGGTCGCGTAGGCGATGGTCGAGGTCACCGCCAGCATCAGCGTGTAGGCCCACATCACGACGCCGGAGATGATCCCGGCGGAGCCGCCGTAGCGCAGATCCAGCATCTCGGAGACCGTGTAGACCTTCAGCCGGGCGATCCGGGCCGAGAAGAAGACGCTCAGCGCGAGCAGCCCCAGGCCGATGGTGAAGACCATCCAGGCGCCGGACAGGCCGTACCGGTAGCCGAGCCCCACGCCGCCGATGGTGGAGGCGCCGCCGAGGACGATCGCCGCCATGGTTCCCGAATACATCACGGGGCCGAGGCGGCGGCCCGCGACCAGGAAGTCGCTCTTGGATGTGGCGCGCCGCATCCCCCACCAGCCCATGGCGAGCATTCCGGCCAAATAGAGCACGATCACCGCATAGTCGACAGCCATGGGCCATCCCTTCCAACTGCGCCGGGGGGAGAGGGGTGTGGGGAGGTGAGGATGCGGGGGGTGGCGTCGAGGCGGCGGGCGCTCGGCGAGCGGGGGTCTCGTCCAAGTGCCTCGCCTCGGGGGTTGACCCTAGGAGGCGCGAAGGCAACGCTGAAGTGTAGTTTTCCTCCATTCACCACCCTCCGATGTGGATGGTTCGCACATGCCGCCGCACCGCCTCCCGCCGCCGTCCACCCCACCGGTGCCGCTGGCGGATCTCCTTGCCCGTACGGATCTGGGCCTGCGCCAGATCGCCGGCCCGCGCGAGGGCGTCGCGATCCACTGGGTGCACACCTCCGAGATGGCCGACCCGGTGCCGTACCTCCTGGGCGGTGAGATGCTGCTGACGGCGGGCATGCATCTGGCCGAGGTGACGAGGGGCACGGGCGAGGAGTCCGCCGCCGCCCTCGACGCGTACCTCGACGGTTATGCCGCCCGGACCGTCGCGGCCGGTGCCGCCGCCCTCGGCTTCGGGATCGCGCCGGTGCACGACACCGTCCCCCGCACCCTGGTGGCGGCCTGCGACCGGCACGGCCTGCCGCTCGTCGAGGTCCCGGCGGGCACCCCGTTTACCGCCGTCGAGAGCGCCGTGTGGCAGGCGGTGACACAGGCCCGGCACCGCGAGCTGACCCGGCTCAGCGAGGCACAGCGCGCGCTGGCCGCGGCCGCCGCCCGCCCCGATCCGGCAAGCGCCGTGCTGCGCGCACTGGCCCGCCATGTGCACGGCTGGACCGCGCTGTTCGCCCCGGACGGCACGGAAGGCGGCTCCGCCGGCCCCCGCCCCACCGCCTCGGTCCGCGCCGCGGCCGGCCGTCTCGCGCAGGTCGTCGGCGCGGGCGGCCCGTCCTCGGCGACCGACACCGTCCCCGGCAGCTCACTGTCCGCCTACGCCCTGACGGGACGCGCCCGGGGCAGCCGGGCGCTCGCGCTGGTGGTCGCCGCGGATCCGCACGACCCGCCCGCGCACACCATCGCGGGCGTCGCCGCCGTGCTCCTCTCACTGATCACCGGCCCGCCCGCCGACCCCGCGCCGGCCGCCGCGGGGCGCGCGGCGGCCCTGGTCCGACTGCTCCTCGGCGCCCGTCCGGCCGAGGTCGCCCCGCTCCTCGGCTCTCCCCTCTGGACCGTCGTCCACGCCGAACGCCGCCGTGACACCAGGGAGTCGGCGGCCTCGCTGGCCGCCGCTCTGGGCACCCCGCTCGTCGCCCCGGGCTCCGGAAGCGGGCCGGCCACGGCCCCGGAAGCACACCCCGGCACCGGCCCCACGGCGGCGGCCGCGCCCGGCACCGGCCCCGAGGCGAAGGCCGCGGCTGTCACCGCCCCCGCCCTGCGCGCCCTGGTCCCCGCCGACCAGGAGATCACCGCGCACCCCGGCTGGACGCTCGGCGTCAGCGAACCCGTCCCGGTCGCGGAGCTGCCGGCCGCCGACCGGCATGCCGCCTCCGCCCTGCGCCGTGCCCGCGCGGGCCGCGCCGCTCTGGTGCGTCATCGCGCCCCTGGCCCCCACAGCATCACCTCGCTCGTGGCCCCCACGGAGGCCCAGCAGCACGCCCAAGCCCTGCTCGCCCCGCTGGCCGGCTCCCCCGCCCTCCTCTCCACCCTCCACAACTGGCTCTCCCTGCACGGAAGTTGGGACCGCACCGCGACCGCCCTCGACATCCACCGCAACACCGTCCGCCAGCGCATCACCCGTATCGCCGGCCTCCTCGACACCGATCTGGACGACCCCGACGTCCGTATGGAGCTGTGGTTCGCCCTGCGTTCGCTCGACCGGGGCGCGGCACCGGCCTGACCGCCGGCCTCACCTCACCGGGCGGAGACCTTGTGGACGGTGGTGTCGTCCGGATCCAGCCGCCGCCCGTCCGCGGACAGCACTTCCAGCGCGCGGAGTTGATGCCCCTCCCGGCGGTCGACCAACCGGGAGTGTGCCTCGCCGGGGGCGAAGAAGTTCTCTTCGCCCCACTGCCGCAGCGCCACGATGACGGGGAAGAGCGCCTTACCCTTCGGCGTCAGTACGTACTCGCGGTAGGCGCTGCCGTCCGAGGCGGGGACGGATGCGAGGACACCACCGGCGACCAGGGTGCGCAGGCGCGCGGTGAGGATGTTCTTCGCCACGCCGAGGCTGCGCTGGAACTCCCCGAAGCGCCGGCTTCCGTCGAAGGCGTCCCGCACGATCAGCAGGGACCACCAGTCGCCGATCGCGTCCACCGACCGGGCGACGGGGCATTCACTGTCGTCGAAACGCGTCCTGGTCACCATGGCGCCCCTCACCCTCTCCTCCCCCCGCACAACGGTTGCAACATGCTACCAAAAGGGCCTACCGTCTCCCCATCGTCATTGGTGGCAAGATGAAACCAGATTTACGGAGGGGTGCCGATGCCCGGCAACCGAACCGGCAACCGAACCGGCCATGGTCCTGGCAACGGCGAGGCGGTGACACGGCGCCGGCACCGACGCCGCCTTCCCCGCCCCGGGCCCCGGACCGGGGAGGGCTCCGAGTCGGGTCCGTCCGTCCTCTCCCGTGGCGTCGTCACCCTGTTCGCCGTCGCCTGCGGGGCCGCGGTGGCCAACGTGTACTTCTCCCAGCCGCTCCTGGTGACCATGGGCCAGGACCTCGCCATGAGCCCGGCACTCGTCGGCAGCGTGGTCACCCTCACGCATATCGGATACGGGCTGGGACTCTTCTTCCTCGTGCCGCTCGGCGACGTGACCGACCGCAGACGGCTCATCGTGGCCCAGTTACTGCTCCTGGTGGCGGCGCTGGCCGTGGTGGCCGCCGCCCGCACGGCGGCGGTCCTGCTCGCGGGCATGGCCGCGACGGGGCTTCTCGCGGTCGTCACGCAGACGCTGGTGGCCTTCGCGGCCTCACTGGCCCCTCCCACCGGGCGCGGACGGGTCGTCGGTCTGGTCACCAGCGGCGTGGTCATCGGAATCCTGCTCGCCCGCACCGTATCCGGCCTCATGGCCGATCTCGCGGGCTGGCGCTCCGTCTACCTCGCCTCGGCGTCGCTCACCGCTCTGCTCGCGCTGGTCCTGTACCGGGTGCTGCCGCGCCACCGTGCCGCTGCGCCGGCACCCCTGCGCTACGGACAGCTGCTGCGCTCCACGATCACCCTGTTCGCACGGGAACGACTGCTGCGGCTCCGGGCCCTGTTCGGTCTGCTGATCTTCGCCGCCTTCAGCACCCTGTGGAGCAGCGTCGCGCTACCGCTCAGCGAGGCCCCGTACTTCCTGCCCCACAGCGCGATCGGAGCGCTGGGGCTGATCGGTGTCGCCGGTGCCCTGGCCGCGACCGCGGCGGGGCGCCTGAACGACCGCGGACTCTCCCGGCGGACCACCGGCATCGCCCTGGCACTGCTCGCCGCCTCGTGGCTGCCCCTGGCCTTCACCCGCAGCTCGCTCTGGGCCCTGGTCGCCGGGGTGATCCTGCTCGACCTCGCCGTGCAGGCGGTCCATGTCACCAACCAGACCCTGATCTACGCGCTGCACCCGGAAGCGGGCAGCCGGCTGATCGGCGGGTACATGGTCTTCTACTCGACCGGCAGCGCCACCGGCGCCCTCGCCGCGACCTCCCTCTACACGGTGGCCGGCTGGGGCGCCGTCTGCGCACTGGGTGCCGCGTTCAGCTGCCTCGGGCTCGTGCTGTGGGCGTGCACGGCGCCACTGCACTCAAGAACATGACAGGAGCAGCAGCGTCCGGCCCGCCACGGTGTCCGCGGCGGGCCGGGCGTCGTCGGCCGATGCCGCGACGGCGGGGCCGGGCAGCGCCTACTCCCCCTGCCGCCCCGCCGCGATCTGCCGCGACATGATCGTCGTCAGCTCGTACGCCGTGTGGGAGGCGGCCACGCAGGTGATCTCCGCGTGGTCGTACGCCGGGGCGACCTCGACGACGTCCGCCGAGACCAGGTTGCAGGAGGACAGTCCGCGCACGATCTCCAGCAGCTCGCGGGAGGTGAGGCCGCCGGCCTCGGGGGTGCCGGTGCCGGGGGCGTGGGCCGGGTCGAGCACGTCGATGTCGATGGAGATGTACAGCGGGCGGTCACCGATGCGCTGCCGCAGCTGGTCGGCGACCTCGTCCACACCCCGCCGCATGACGTCCGCGGAGGTGACGATGCCGAAGCCCATCTTCTCGTCCTCGTCGAGGTCCTTCTTGCCGTAGAGCGGACCGCGGGTGCCGACGTGGGAGAGCGCGGAGGTGTCGAGGATGCCCTCCTCGACGGCGCGGCGGAACGGGGTGCCGTGGGTGTACTCGGCGCCGAAGTAGGTGTCCCAGGTGTCCAGATGGGCGTCGAAGTGCAGCAGCGCGACCGGCCCGTGCTTCTTGGCGACCGACCGGAGGAGCGGCAGGGCGATGGTGTGGTCACCGCCGAGGGTCATCATGCGGGCGCCGGAGGCGAGCAGGTCGTCGGCCGCGGCCTCGACCGTCTCCACGGCCTCGTTGATGTTGAACGGGTTCGCGGCGATGTCACCGGCGTCGGCGACCTGCGCGAGCGCGAAGGGGGACGCGTCCTGGGCCGGGTTGTAGGGGCGCAGGAGGCGGGAGGCCTCGCGGATGGCGTTGCCGCCGAAGCGGGCGCCGGGGCGGTAGGAGACACCGGTGTCGAAGGGGACACCGACGACGGCCACATCGGCCCGGCCGCCGACCTCGTCGAGGCGGGGCAGCCGGGCGAAGGTCGCGGGCCCGGCGTAACGCGGAATACGGGAGGAGTCGACGGGGCCCACGGGCCCGTTGGATGCGCTGGCTGCGGTGGTCATGAGGTGAGAGTAGGGAGGACCGGGCGCGGGGCCCATGGACATTTGCGGAGACGAGGACAGACCCATTGGACATTTTGGCCATCCGGCCCCGCCCCCCGGGTCCGGGCCGCGGCGCCCACGTCCCCCGTGCCCTGCCGTGCCCTCCCACTCCCCCCGTTCCTCCCATCCCCCGTTCCTCCCATCCCCCGCTCCTCCCATTCCTCCTGCGCCTCCCGTCCCCTGCCCGTCCCCCTGGTTTCTTCCGCTCCCCGGTTCCTCCCGCGCCTCCCATGCCCCGGTGTCCGGGCTGCGGAACTCCAACGCCCCGGAACAGGTGTACGGGCACAATGGGCGCTATGCCGATAGCCTCCGCAGCCGCCGCCCCTTCCCGCACCGAACTCGTCGACCACCTCGTACGGACCCGGATCGCCGGTGAGGTCGCCACTCCCCGCGAGAACAACCTCTCCCACTACCGCAGACTCGCCAACGGCGAGCGCCACTACTGGTTCGGCCTGGAGTTCGGCGACCGCTGGACGGACGAGCAGGATGTGCTGGCCGTGATGGCGGAGCGCTGCGGAGTGATCGACGACCCGCACCACCGGCAGGGCCAGGACACCATCGACCCCGAGCTGACGGTGGACGCCCTGGACCGGGCGGCCGCGGTGCTGCGCAAGGCGGCGGCCGACGGACAGCGGGTGCTGTTCGCGACCGGCCACCCGGGCGGACTGCTCGATGTGCACCGGGCAACGGCCGAGGCCCTGCGCGCGGCGGGCTGCGAAATCATGGTCATCCCGGACGGGCTGCGGGCGGACGACGGCATGGTCTTCCAGTTCGGCGACGTCGCGATGCTGGAGCGCGGCGCGACCCTGTGGCACACCCACTCCCCCGAGCCGATGGCCGCGATCCTCGACGGCCTGGAGCGGGAGGGCCGGCCGCTGCCGGACCTGGTGATGGCCGACCACGGCTGGGCGGGCTGCGCCGGCCAGCGCGGCATCGACGCAGTGGGCTTCGCGGACTGCAACGACCCGGCCCTCTTCCTCGCCGAGTCCGAAGGCACCCTCCAGGTCACCATCCCCCTGGACGACCATGTCCTGAGCCCGCGCCATTACGACCCGCTGACGGCCTATCTGCTGGATGCGGCGGGGCTGGTCTGAGCAAGCCGCGCCGGGGGCGGTGCGGCCCCGTGTCCTACGCCGCGCCGGGACCGCCGTCGAGGAATCCGAGCAGCACGGCGGCCTCCGCACGGAGCCGCTCGGCTCGCTCGGCGTACGCGGGCGCGGTCAACTGCGCGGCAGCCGCCAGCCGTTCGGCGGCCTCGGCGCGTACGACCTCCACCACACCGCGCTCGCTTAGCTCGTGCCGCACCGCTTCGGTGACGCCGACACCGACCGGCGCCTGCTCAAGGGGCACGGACGGATTCGCCGGCCCCCGCGGCACGGAGGTCAGCACACGGGCGGGACGCCGGTTCCCTTCATCGCACGGCCCAGGAGTCGACCGGGTCATCCAGCCACACCCGCTGCCCCTCCGCGGTGACGGTGAGACCGAACCGGGTGAGGTCCGGCTCGCCCCGGCCGGCCCACCATCGGTAGGCCGCCTCCACTTCGTCCCACAAACGACGGGGCCCCGACTGGTACACCGTCGCATCCGGTTCGCCACTGCGGAACACGACGGCGGCCCATGACCGGCTCGTCAGGTCGAAGAACCACGCCTTCGCCGTCCCCCCGTCCGACCTGTTGATGACATGGGCACAGTCGGGCACACAAAACCCCATGACGAACCGTGCTGTCTCATAGCGGTCCCCCAGGTCCGTCAGGGCGACCGCCGTCCCGGACACCTCGGCGTCACCGGGGAAAACCGGAACATGCTCCCTGAACCGGTTCCAGTCCAAGCGCTGATCCCGCAGCTTCATGAACTCGACCATGCGCAGGAACGGGCCCGACGCGGAGCCGTCCTCCCGCACGGTCAACCGGACGAGTGCGTCCTGGTCGCTGTAGTGGGTGCCCCAGGGGGCAAGGATGACCCCGCCCGGCCGCGACTGCTCCAACCAGCGCGGCGAAACGGCTCGCACCCCTGCCGTGACGATCACCCGGTCGTACGGCACCCCGTCCGGCCACCCGCCGCCACCGTCCCCGTGGACCGTCTCGGGGTGGAGTCCGGCGCGCAGCAACGCGCCTCGGGCTTGATGGATCACCGCCTCGTCGATCTCGACGCTGACCACGTTCCCGCTGCCCAGCCGGTGAGCGAGGAGCCCGGCGTTCCACCCCGTGCCGGTGCCGACCTCAAGCACCCGCATACCGTCACTCACGTCCAGGTCGCGCAGCATCGCGGCCACGACTGACGGCATGCTCGCCGAACTGGTCGGCACGGTTCCGGGCTCGCAGCCCGTGTGCGCTCCGTCGTCCCACTGGGTGACGAGCGGGACGTTCGCGTACGCGGCCAGCTCCCACCCTGCGGAATCACTGCTCCGGGAGACGGGCACACTTCGGCCGGTCGCCATGTCGTGCGCCCAGACGAGATCCGGCAGGAACAGCGCTCGCGGAACGGCGCGGAACGTCTCCATCCAATCGGGCGCCAGGGCACCCGCTTCGAGGAGGGACCGCACCAGCTCGTCACTGGCACGGTGCCCCTGCTGAGGGTTGAGCGCGCTAGCGTCAGACTCAGCCAACGGACCTGACCATCGCCGCCAGGACCGGTGAGGCAGCTGACGGCTGGCTCTGGCCGATGTCTTCGTATCCCCAGGACTCGTAGAGACGGTGCACCTTTCCGTCTCCGGCGAGCGGGTTGACCATGAGAGTGACGTACGGCTCGTTGCGGTCGGCAAGGAGGGCGTCATGAATGCGTCGGGCGATGCCCGTGCCTCGCCAGGGGACACGAACGCCGATTTCCTTGAGGGCTGCGGCGTGCCGGTCGGTGTATTGAGCCGACGGAGAGGGCGTGACGCGTTTCCACCAACGGTCGCCAGAAGCAATGGTGTTGGCATACGCATAGCCGATGGGCTTTCCCTGCGCATAGGCGAGGATCGCCTCCCAGCCCCGTTCCTGAGAATGGCGGTCAAGTCGCTCAGCGAAGGCGCTGACCGCGTAGTTCGGAAGGTGCAAGAGGTCCGCGCGGACATCGGCGTACACATCCAGGAGGTCTTGCCGGGCCGGTCCGAGCGAGTGGAACGTGCGCAGCTCGACGGTAGGCGTCATACCGATTCCTTCCAGGTGGTGTGTGCGTACTGATTCCACATGTGAGTGGTAGGGCTGTTCGGCGCCAAGGTGTGAATCTCGGTGTGAAAGCTGCGGAGCATCCGGGCGACCCGCGGGTGATGTGCAGCAGCATCGACGGGGACCGTCATGGCGGTCGCGACGGCAGGTCCCACATCCCCTTGGCCGAGTTGAGCGCACGCCAGCCGAGTGGTGGCGATGGCCTTCGACCGTTGCATGTGTGGCCGGAGGGCCGCCAAGCATCGGTGCGCGTGCGCTTCCGCCGTCTCGTAGTCGCCGAGTGCGAGGTATCCGGTGAGCGCGAGGGAATCCAACTCCGCCTGGTCGTAGAACGAGGTCATCCACACAGGCCGGTTGGCGCCCGGATCGGCGCGGTCCATCGCTTCCTGGGCCTGGGCGAAGCTGCGTCGAGCGGCCGTGACATTTCCGGCAACACCATGAATGGCGGCTTGTCTGGCAAGACCGAGGGATGCGAACAGCGGATCGCGGCGTGTGAGGGAGAGACTTCGGGCAACGTCATTCGCAGCCGTTGCTTCAACCGGGCGCCCCATGTGCCGGTACAGCGTCCCGGCGTGCGACCAAATTCGGAATTTGATGGCCGGATCGGCTGCCAATTCGGCGAGTGCTTGTGCCTCCCGCATATGGACCACTGCGTCTTCGTAACGCCGCCCGTCGATTGAAGCCCACATCGCCGAAGACCGGAATGCCGCCGCGCATGCGTACACATAGGCACGCACTCGCTGACTGGCACTCCCGGAGTTCTGCAAGGCCAGGGCCTCGTCGGCGAGCGCTGCTGCTTTCTGCTCGATACCCAACCGACCACCATGCCGGTGGTCACTCGCGACGATCTCCGCGAAGCGTTGTTGGAGTCGGACAACGTCGCTCGTCCCGACGCGGCGGCTGGAGCCGGAAGCAGGTGCGGCCGCGACAGCGGCCAAGGCCGTCCCGGCGGTGAGGAAACGACGGCGTTCCACGGGGTCCTCCGGCGGTGTGGCGGGGGCGGACGACGGGGCACGGCCCCGCGGTACGAACCCTAAGGCGGTAGCGGGCAGCCCGGTCACTTTCTCCAGCGCGACCCGGGTCGCCGACTTCGGCCACCGCACCCGGCCGGCTTTCCAGTCCCGCACCGACGAACCGTCCAGTCCTCCGACTCTCCCGGTGAGATCCCCGACTGCCGAATTCACCGCCTCGGCAAGCAAATTGGAGCTGTAACCGTGCTCCCTCATCCATGCTTCGAGCGTCGTATTCCGCAAGGTGGCCATGTACGGAAGGTAGCCCCGCTCCCGTCACATCGTCAGCCAAAGGGATAGCCAAATCGCCCTAGGTGCTGCGGAAAAGAGATCAGCTGATCTCCCTAATCGCCTTGCCCTGGCACCGCGTTAGCTGGTCATGAGCCGACTGCGAAGCTCCGGTGCCTGAGGTGGCCGTGGTACGCGCCTCTCGGGTTCCCGGGACCACGCGGCGGTTCTGCGGGCCCCCGCACTCCGGTCGTGCACAGCCCGCCTCCGCAGCGAACTGGAGGACCACCAAGATGCCGACTGCATCAATCACTCGCCATCCCCCCGCCGATGCCGCTCCACGCTCCCGCTCGGCCCGCTCCGTACAGGCCGGCACGAAGCGCCTGCCGCCCGAAGCTCACGCCTTCCGGCGTCGGCACGGCGACCCCGTCGGCTGGGATTCCGGCGAATGGGCCGCCTACCTCGGTCTCGGGGGCGCGTCATGACCGCGGGGTGGGATGCAGTTCCCGCCTCGACGACATGGACGGTCCACGAGATCACGGGCCAGGCGTGCCCGTGCTGCCACTCCATCTACAGCCTGGCACGGGAGAAGGTCACCGGTCCGGACGACCGTCACACATGCCGACCCTGCACCGTCCTGATCGGCGTCTCCACGGAAGCGGAGGCCGCGCGGTGACCCAGAAGCTGCCGCAGGTCGGAGATGAGGTCGAGTACGCCCCCGGGCGGCTGGCTGTCGTCACGGACATCCGCAAGGGCGTCCCCTACCTGCGGAGGTCGGGGATCGGGGAATGGCCGGTGCGGGACCCGGCAGGTCTGACGGTGAAGCGGACACGGGCCCAGCGGATCGCGGACGGTGATCCGTGGTGAGCCGCGCCTACGCCCCGGCCCGGAACGCCGATGTGCCGCTCGCCCGGCCCGGGGCGACCTGCCGAACCACAAGCACGCGACCAAGGAGCACCTCATGGCCGTTCCTCTCCCGAAAGCCGATGTGGACTGGACTGCGCTGCGGAACTTCGCGGCACTGCGCGGACAGCTCAGGGTCTCTCTCACCCCCATCTGCAACGTGAAGTGCTGGTTCTGCCACAACGAAGGCGACGTACCGCCGCCGTTCACCCACCTGCATCGCGACGCTCGACCACGCGCCCGCGAACTGGCCGCCGCCGACTACGTGGACGTGCTGCGCGAGCTGATCGGCGCCGGTTTGAGGCGGGTGTACTTCACTGGCGGTGAGCCGCTGGCGTCGAAGCTCGCGCGGCCGGTCCTCACTCAGCTCCCCGTCAGGGGCCCGGATGTGTCCTATGCGCTGATCACGAACGGGCTTCTGGTGCGCACGCATCAGGACTGGCTCGCCACGACCGGTCTGGACAAGGTGAAGGTCTCCCTGCACTACTTCTCCGACGACTCCTTCCGGGCCATCGCCCAGACCCGGTCCAGCGTTGCGACCGTCCTGGACGGGATCGAGGCCGCGCGGGAGATGTGCGAGCGGGTGGAGCTGAACACGCTCATCCAGCGCGAGAACGAGCACGAGCTGCAAGACATCCTCGCCTTCGCTCTCGACCGCAGGATGCCGGTGCAGTTCATCGAGCTGGTCGACACCGACTTCCACATCGGCCGGAAGGCCTCAGCTGTCGGTGCGCAGGGAATCATCGACCACCTGCGCACCCTGACCAGCGACGAGGAGGTAGAGGTCTCCGGTGTCGGCCAGGGCCGGAGGATTTTCCGCATCGACGGCATCGAGATCGACGTCATCCACCGTGAACTGGGCCGCCACCACGTCGGTCAGTGCGGAACCTGTCCCGTGCGGGCCAAGTGCGTCGAGGGTTTCTGGGCTTTGCGCATGGACCACGCCGGCGGTATCCAGCCCTGCCTGCTGCGGGAGGACTTGCGCAGGGACATCCGGCCGCTGCTGGCCGATCCGGAGACCATTCCCCTGGCAGTGGCCCAGCACGTGGCCGCCTTCACCGAGGGCACCCTGTGAGCCCCCTGCGCGCCCCGTACACACCCGGGGCGCAAGAAGGCCGCAGAGGGCCGTTCGTGGTACTGGAAGGCGTCTCTGGTGTCGGAAAGTCCACACTCACCCGCCTCCTGGCCAAACGGCTCGGCGCAACGGCCATCCACACCCTTCCCGAGCCGCACACCGGCCTGTCCTCTGCGATCAACGCACAGCTTCGGCCGCTGCCGCAGTTCGCCTTCTACCTCTCCGGCCT
The DNA here is from genome assembly GCF_040253635.1 of Streptomyces sp. Edi2. Taxonomy (NCBI): domain Bacteria; kingdom Bacillati; phylum Actinomycetota; class Actinomycetes; order Kitasatosporales; family Streptomycetaceae; genus Streptomyces; species Streptomyces sp. Edi2. Next base: position 3,178,626 of record NZ_JBEJGX010000003.1, read on the forward strand.
CCTGCACGCCTCCGACGTCGTACGCGAGGCGCTGACGGCGGGGCCGGTGATCGCAGACCGGTATGCCTCCTCGGTCATGGCCTGCCACACCGCCGTCAACGGGGTCGGCCTGGAGCAGGTGAAGAAGCTGATCGCCCCCTTCACGCCGTACCTGCTGGCACCGGACGTCACGTTCTACCTCGCCGGCTCCGATCGTTCGCTGAAGAAGCGGTTGGGGACCAAGGCGGACGTGAAGCAGGACGACACCGAGCTGTTCGGCGTCCCCGGCCGCCTGGCCACACTGCGGGCGAACTTTGATGCCGTGGCCGAAGAGGACCCGAGCGCGGTCACGCTCCCCACGGACGGGCAGCGCCCGGACGACCTGGCCGACATCATCATCAAGCACCTGGAGGCGAGGCGTGCTCAACCCGATCGACACCGCAGCCGTCATCCGTGACGGCCGTGTCGCCGGCACATTCCCGGGCGAGATCCACAAGGGCGTGGCCTGGTGGGTCGCCGCGTGCTTCGTCGTGGTGAGCCGGACGTCCCGGATCGCGGTGGCCCACGACGGCCACCCCACCACCGGAGACTTTCACCGGAGATTCTGCCGCGGGGCCATCAACGCCCAGCACTTCAGTTGCCAGCTGGCGGACCTCGGCGAAGCCAATGAGGATCAGCTTGTGCACGCCATGCAGGCGCTCGGAAACATCCCCGGTGCCCTGCTGTCCACGACCGGCGACGGCGGCCGGCAGACCGTCACCATCCGACTCTACGACGCGGAGGGCCGGCCGCTCACCGAGGACACCGGCCTGGCGAAAGTGCGCGAGATGATCGCCGCAGACCGGGTGCCGATCCCCGTCAACGACCAGGCCAAAGGCCGGATTACGCTGCGACGAGACCTGGTGGAGACGAAGTGATCGACGTGTCAGAGGTCATTCAGAGTGGCACCAGCGTCCTCTTCGTTACCCTCGACTCGCTGCGCTACGACGTAGCGCGCGCCGCCCTGCACGCCGGCCAGACCCCGCGCCTGGCGACGATGCTCCCAGGCGGTCAATGGGAGGAACGCCGAACCCCTGGCACCTTCACTCTCCCTGCGCACATGGCGTTCTTCTCCGGCTTCCTGCCCAAGCTCCCACGACCCACCCAGCCACCGCGTCTGTGGGAGTGCCGCCCTCCCGCCTTCAAGGCCGTCGATCCCGGCACGTTCGTCTTCGACGCACCGAATCTCCTCACCGGGCTGGCCCTGCACGGATACCGCACCGTGTGCATCGGCGGCGTGACGTACTTCTCGCGGGAAACCCCACTCGGGTCGGTCCTTCCGGACATGTTCCACGAGGACCACTGGCGGCCGGAGTTCTGCTCACCGGAGCCCGACTCCACGCGCCACCAGGCCGATCATGCTCTGGCCATCGCCGACAAGCACGCCGGCCGGCCGCTGTTCCTCTTCGTCAACGTCTCGGCGGCCCACGTCCCCCACGGCCACTACGTCGGAGACAGCACTGACTCCTGGCACTCCCAGGCCGCCGCGCTCGCCTACGCAGACGAACACCTCGGCCGCCTGGTGGACGGGCTTACCAGCGCCAAGAGGTGGCTGGTCATCATGTGTGCCGACCACGGCGACGCCTTCGGCGAGGACGGCTACCACGGCCGCGGGATCACACACCCCACGGTTCTGAACGTGCCGTTCGCCGCCTGGCTGACTCCGTCGGCGCCTCAGGCGGATACGCTCTCGGGCCATGACCGACGCACCCGCCCGGGAGGCGGCGACGCGTGACGCCTCCGTCATCGTGGCCCGTGACCCAAACGGCATGGTCGCCGTCCTGACCACCGAATTCCCCTCGCATGGAGGGGACTACCTGTTCCTTCCCGGAGGGCGCCGGGAGCCCGGCGAAACACCGGAACAATGCGCGCAACGCGAGCTGCGTGAGGAAGCCGGCGTCACCGCCAAGACCTGGCGCCCCCTCGGCTCCTACGCCATGACCCTGCACTCGACCGCCCGCATTTACCTCTACCTGGCCGAAGGTCTCACCCGCGGCCCGCAGCAACTCACGCCGAATGAAGAGAACTTCACACTCATGTGGTGGCCGATGTCCGACGCGATCCAGGCCGCGGCAGAAGGCCGCTTCCTGCTTCAAGGCGGCCCGCTCGCACTGCTGCTCGTCCAGCACGTCACGCAGCCTGACGAGAGCTGAACGCGGCTGGTGTCCGACGGGCGGGTGGGTGGCGGGGATGCCCTGCCCGCCGGCAGGCCCCCGGGACCGACAGAACGCAATGCCGCGGCGAAACGCGCCCCGTGCGTCGCCCCTCCTACACCCGCGGCACCCGGATAACCCCCTCCTGGATCACCGAAGCCGCCAGTTGTCCGTCCGCCGTGAAGATCCGGCCCTTGCCCAGGCCCCGGCCGCTCTGGGCCGTGGGGGATTCCTGGTCGTAGAGGAGCCATTCGTCGGCGCGCAGGGGGCGGTGGAACCACATGGCGTGGTCCAGGCTGGCGCCGACCACGTCGCCGACCGCCCAGCCGCCGCGGCCGTGGGCGAGCAGGATCGAGTCCAGCAGGGTCATGTCGGAGACGTAGGTGACCAGGCAGATGTCCAGCAGGGGGCGGGGGATCTCGCCGTCGTCGTCGAGTTTGCCCTGGGTGCGGAACCAGACCTGGGAGCGGGGCTCGCGGGGCTCGCCGACGGTGGCGTAGGGCGGCTCGTCGACGTAGCGCAGGTCGATCGCGGCCCGCGCCTCCAGCAGCCGCTCGGCGACGGCCGGGGTGAGGAACCGTCCGGCGTGCCGGGGCAGCATCTCGGCGGCGGTGGGCAGCTCCAGCGGGTCCGGGGCCGGCGGCATCGGCTCCTGGTGTTCCAGGCCCTCCTCGTGGACCTGGAAGGAGGCCGAGAGGTGGAAGATCGGCTGGCCGTGCTGGACGGCGACGACCCGGCGGGTGGTGAAGGACCGGCCGTCGCGGATGCGGTCGACGGTGTAGACGATGGGGGCGCCGGGGTCCCCGGGGCGCAGGAAGTACGCGTGCAGGGAGTGCGGCGGACGGTCGGCGGGGGCCGTGCGCCCGGCCGCGACCAGGGCCTGGGCGGCGACCTGGCCGCCGAAGACCCGGGGCACGACCGAGGCGCGGCTCTCGCCCCGGAAGATGTCCTGCTCGATCCGCTCCAGCGCGAGCAGATCGAGCAGGGACCGGAGTGCGTCGTTCACGTGCGCGGTGCCCTTACGGCCTAGAGACCCATGGACTTGGCGATGATGGACTTCATGACCTCGCTGGTGCCGCCGTAGATGCGGTTGACGCGGTTGTCGGCGTAGAGGCGGGCGATCGGGTACTCGTTCATGTAGCCGTACCCGCCGTGCAGCTGGAGGCAGCGGTCGATCACGCGGTGCGCGACCTCGGTGCAGAACAGCTTGGCGCTGGCGGCCTCGGCCGGGGACAGCTCGCCCGCGTCCAGGGCCTCCAGGGTGCGGTCGGCGACGGCCTGCGCGGCGTCCACCTCGGCCTGGCAGGCGGCCAGCTCGAACTTGGTGTTCTGGAAGGAGGCGACGGTCTTGCCGAAGATGGTGCGGTCCTGCACGTACTCCTTGGCGAACCGGACGGCCGCCGCGGCCTGCGCGTAGGCACCGAAGGCGATGCCCCAGCGCTCCGAGGCGAGGTTCAGGCCCAGGTAGGAGAAGCCCTTGTTCTCCTCGCCCAGCAGGTCCTCGACCGGGACCTTGACGTCGACGAAGGCCAGCTCGGCGGTGTCGGAGGTCTTCAGGCCGAGCTTGTCCAGCTTGCGGCCGACGGAGTAGCCCTCGGCCTTGGTGTCGACGGCGAAGAGGGAGATGCCGAAGCGGCGGTCGTCCTCCTTCGGCGCGGCGGTACGGGCGCACACGATCACGCGGTCGGCGTGCACGCCGCCGGTGATGAAGGTCTTGGCGCCGTTGAGGACGTAGTGCGTGCCGTCCTCGGAGAGCTTCGCGGTGGTCTTCATGCCCGCGAGGTCGGAGCCGGTGCCCGGCTCGGTCATCGCGAGGGCCCACATCTCCTCGCCGGAGACGAACTTCGGCAGGAAGCGCTTCTTCTGCTCGTCGGTGGCGAGCATCTTGAGGTACGGCAGGCCGAGCAGCACATGCACGCCGGAGCCGCCGAAGGTGACGCCCGCGCGGGCGGTCTCCTCGTACATCACGGCCTCGAACTTGTACGAGTCGATGCCCGCGCCGCCGAACTCCTCGTCCACGCGGATGCCGAATATGCCCAGCTCGGCGAGCTTGTAGTAGAAGTCGCGCGGCGCCTGGCCGGCGGCGAACCACTCGTCGTACACAGGTACGACCTCGGCCTCGATGAAGGCCCGCAGGGTCTCCCGGAACGCCTCGTGATCCTCGTTGAACACCGTACGGCGCATGCCATGGCCTCCTTAGACCGCCGCGTCTGGCTAAGCGCTTGCTCAGCTTCTCTCCGAAGCGAAAGCTACCGGCCAGTCACTAAAGCTGTCCAGAGGAGAGCGGGGCGCGGTGGGCGACGCCACACCCGGCCCCGTACACGCCGCGCCCCGCCCCGCACGCGCTACGCCCCCCGCACGCCCACCGCGACCGACTCCCCCGCCACCGATTCCCCACTCTGCGGTTCCCCGCCCTCCGCTTCCCCGTCCTCCGGCTCCCCGGCCACCGCACCGAACGCCCCCAGCGCCAGCCGGTGCAGCAGCTCCGCCATCTCCGTACGGCCCGGGAGGGCGCCCGGCCGGCCGAGGTGCGGGGTGGAGTTGAGCAGGCCGAAGACGGCGTGCACCGCGGCGCGGGCCCGGGACTCGGAGGGGAGGGCGTGAACCCGGCGGACGACCTCCACCCACAGCTCCACGTACTCCCGCTGGAGCCGGCGGACCCGCTTGCGGTCGGCCTCCCGCAGCCGGTCCAGCTCACGGTCGTGCAGGGTGATCAGCGGCCGGTCGTCCAGCGCGAAGTCGATATGGCCCTCGATCAGCGCGTCCAGCACCGCTTCCGGGCTCTCGCCGCCCTCGGCCACCCGCATCCGGCCGCCCTCCAGCAGCCGCTCGCTGATGCCGACCAGCAGCTCGGCGAGCATCGCGTCCTTGCCGGCGAAGTGCCGGTAGAGGCCGGGGCCCGAGATGCCCACGGCCGCCCCTATCTCGTCCACGCCGACGCCGTGGAAGCCGCGCTCCGCGAAGAGCCGGGCCGCCTCCTTGAGGATCTGCTCGCGGCGGCTGGTCGGGGCGGCGGACTGCGCATTACTCATGCCGTCGATTGTAGACAGCCGGGTTAGTGCTCGTTAACCTGACAGCAGATGTGGTTAACGCCCATTAACCCGGATGGCCCGGCGGCTGCGGACCGCGGCACCGGGACATTCGACCGAGCAAGGGGGCTCGTACTGATGGAGCAGGCACCGGTGCTGGGGAGTACCGCCGATCCGGCGTCCGACTCCTGGCGGGCCAACGAGGCCGCGCACCGCGAGCTGGCCGCCGAGCTGCGCGAAAAGCTCGCGGCGGCCAGGCTGGGCGGCGGCGAGAAGGCCAGGGCGCGGCACACCGCGCGCGGCAAGCTGCTGCCCCGCGACCGGGTGGACGCCCTGCTGGACCCCGGCTCGCCGTTCCTGGAGCTGGCGCCGCTGGCCGCGGAGGGGATGTACGGCGGGGCCGCGCCGGCCGCGGGCGTGATCGCCGGCATCGGCCGGGTCTCCGGCCGGGAGACGGTGATCGTCGCCAATGACGCCACGGTCAAGGGCGGCACCTACTACCCGATGACGGTCAAGAAGCATCTGCGGGCGCAGGAGATCGCCCTGGAGAACCGCCTGCCCTGTCTCTACCTCGTGGACTCCGGCGGCGCCTTCCTGCCGATGCAGGACGAGGTCTTCCCCGACCGGGAGCACTTCGGGCGGATCTTCTACAACCAGGCCCGGATGTCGGGGGCCGGTATTCCGCAGATCGCGGCCGTTCTCGGTTCCTGCACAGCCGGCGGCGCGTACGTCCCGGCCATGAGCGACGAGGCCGTGATCGTCCGCAACCAGGGCACGATCTTCCTGGGCGGTCCGCCGCTGGTGAAGGCCGCCACCGGCGAGGTGGTCACCGCCGAGGAGCTGGGCGGCGGCGAGGTGCACGCCAAGACCTCCGGGGTCACCGACCATCTCGCCGAGGACGACGCCCATGCGCTGCGCCTGGTGCGCAGCATCGTCGGCACCCTCGGCGAGCGCGCACCGCTCCCGTGGACCGTGCGGACGGTCGAGGAGCCCAAGGCCGATCCGGCCGGGCTGTACGGCGCGGTGCCCGCGGACTCCCGTACGCCCTATGACGTCCGGGAGGTGATCGCCCGGCTGGTGGACGGCTCGCGCTTCGCCGAGTTCAAGGCGGAGTACGGCACGACGCTGGTCACCGGCTTCGCCCATCTCCACGGCCACCCGGTCGGCATCGTCGCCAACAACGGCATCCTGTTCTCCGAATCCGCCCAGAAGGGCGCCCACTTCATCGAGCTGTGCGACCAGCGCGGCATCCCGCTGCTGTTCCTGCAGAACATCTCCGGCTTCATGGTGGGGCGTTCGTACGAGGCCGGCGGCATCGCCAAGCACGGCGCGAAGATGGTGACGGCGGTGGCCTGCACCCGCGTGCCCAAGCTGACGGTCGTCATCGGCGGCTCCTACGGGGCGGGCAACTACTCCATGTGCGGCCGGGCCTACTCCCCCCGCTTCCTGTGGATGTGGCCGAACGCCAAGATCTCGGTGATGGGCGGCGAGCAGGCCGCCTCCGTCCTCGCCACCGTCAAGCGCGACCAGCTGGAGGCGCACGGCGAGGAGTGGAGCGCCGAGGAGGAGGCCGCCTTCAAGGCGCCGGTCCGCGAGCAGTACGAGACCCAGGGCAGCGCCTATTACGCGACCGCGCGGCTGTGGGACGACGGCGTGATCGACCCGCTGGAGACCCGGCAGGTGCTGGGCCTGGCGCTGACCGCCTGCGCCAACGCCCCGCTGCCCGAGAAGGACCGCACCGCGCCCGGCTACGGCGTCTTCCGGATGTGAGAGGGATGTCCCCAGCAATGGCCACCAATTTCGACACCGTGCTGATCGCCAACCGCGGCGAGATCGCGGTCCGTGTCATCCGTACGCTGCGCGCCCTCGGCATCCGCTCGGTCGCGGTCTACAGCGACGCGGACGCCGACGCCCGCCATGTCCGCGAGGCCGACACCGCCGTGCGCATCGGCCCGGCCCCGGCCGCCGAGAGCTATCTGTCCGTGGAACGGCTGCTGGACGCGGCGGCCAGGACCGGCGCCCAGGCGGTCCACCCGGGCTACGGATTCCTCGCCGAGAACGCCGCCTTCGCCCGTGCCTGCGCGGACGCCGGGCTGGTCTTCATCGGCCCGTCCGCCGACGCCATCGAGCTGATGGGCGACAAGATCCGTGCCAAGGAGACGGTGCGGGAGGCCGGCGTCCCGGTCGTCCCCGGCTCCTCCGGCAGCGGGCTGGACGACGGCCAACTGGCCGCGGCGGCACGGGAGATCGGCATGCCGGTGCTGCTCAAGCCGTCCGCGGGCGGCGGCGGCAAGGGCATGCGGCTGGTGCGCGAGGAAGCGCTGCTGGCCGACGAGATCGCCTCCGCCCGCCGCGAGGCCCGCTCCTCCTTCGGCGACGACACCCTCCTCGTCGAGCGCTGGATCGACCGGCCCCGGCACATCGAGATCCAGGTGCTGGCGGACGGCCACGGCAACGTCATCCACCTCGGCGAGCGCGAGTGCTCCCTCCAGCGCCGCCACCAGAAGGTCATCGAGGAGGCCCCCTCGGTCCTGCTGGACGAGGCGACCCGCGCCGCGATGGGCGAGGCGGCCGTGCAGGCGGCCCGCTCCTGCGGCTACCGCGGCGCCGGCACCGTCGAGTTCATCGTCCCGGGCAAGGACCCGGCCTCGTACTACTTCATGGAGATGAACACCCGCCTCCAGGTCGAGCACCCGGTCACCGAGCTGGTCACCGGCCTCGACCTGGTCGAGTGGCAGCTGCGGGTCGCGGCCGGCGAACACCTGCGCCACGCCCAGGAGGACATCACCCTCACCGGGCACGCCATCGAGGCCCGGATCTGCGCCGAGGACCCGGCCCGCGACTTCCTGCCGACCGGCGGCACGGTGCTGGCGCTGCACGAGGTGCAGGGCGACGGGCTGCGCACGGACTCCGGCCTGTCCCGCGGCGTGGAGGTCGGCAGCCGCTACGACCCGATGCTCTCCAAGGTCATCGCCCACGGCCCGGACCGGGCGAGTGCGCTGCGCCGGCTGCGGGCCGCGCTGGCCGGGACGGTCACCCTCGGGGTGACCACCAACGCCGGTTTCCTGCGGCGGCTGCTGGCCCATCCGGACGTGGTCTCCGGCGAGCTGGACACCGGGCTGGTGGAGCGCGAGGCGGCCGGGCTGGTCGACGGCGGGGTGCCGGACGAGGTGTACACGGCGGCCGCGGCGGTGCGGCAGGCCGCCCTGGAGCCGGCGGTGGACGGGGGCGGCTGGCGCGACCCGTTCGCCGCGCCCAGCGGCTTCCGCCTCGGCGGCGAGCCCGCGCCCGTCCGCCACTGGCTGCGCGTCCCCGGCCACGACCCCGTCGCCCACGACGTACGGCCGGGCGCGGAGGCGTCCTGGCAGGTCACGCCGGACCGGGTACGGGTCACCGCCGACGGGGTGCTGCACACCTTCCACCGCAGCGGCGACTGGCTCGGCCGGGACGGCGACTCCTGGCAGGTGACCTCGTACGACCCGGTGGCCGCCGCGCTGCGCGGCGCCGCCGGGGCCCATGGCGCGGACACCCTGGCCGCCCCGATGCCGGGCACCGTCACCGTCGTCAAGGTCGCCGTCGGCGACGAGGTGGCCGCGGGCCAGGGCCTGCTGGTGGTCGAGGCGATGAAGATGGAGCACGTCATCTCCGCGCCGCACGCCGGCACCGTCACCGAACTGGACGTCACCGCGGGCAGCACCGTCGCCATGGACCAGATCCTGGCCGTGATCACCCCGCACGAGGACCCCGACGAGGCCGCCGCGACCGCGACCGAGCCCGGGGCCGAGGAGGGGAGCACCCGATGACCGCGGCCGGACTGCCGATGGAGGTCACCGCGGAGGGGCTGCCCACCCGCGTACGGATCCATGAGGTCGGCGCGCGCGACGGCCTGCAGAACGAGCAGACCGTGGTGCCCACCGAGATCAAGGCGGAGTTCATCCGCCGGCTCGCCGACGCCGGCCTGCCGACCGTCGAGGCCACCAGCTTCGTCCACCCCAAGTGGGTGCCCCAGCTCGCCGACGCGGAGCAGCTGTTCCCGCAGCTGGACGGCATCGATCCGCACCGGCTCCCGGTGCTGGTGCCCAACGAACGCGGTCTGGACCGTGCGCTCGCCCTGGGCGCCCGCCGGATCGCGGTGTTCGGCAGCGCCACCGAGTCCTTCGCCAAGGCCAACCTCAACCGCACGGTCGACGAGGCGCTGGCGATGTTCGCCCCGGTCGTCGCGCGGGCCAAGGACGCCAAGGTGCAGGTCCGCGGCTACCTCTCGATGTGCTTCGGCGACCCCTGGGAGGGGCCGGTGCCCGTCGCGCAGACCGTCCGGGTCTGCCGGGCGCTGCTCGACCTGGGCTGCGACGAGCTGAGCCTGGGCGACACCATCGGCGTGGCCACCCCCGGTCATGTGCAGACCCTGCTGGCCTCCCTCAACGAGGCCGGCGTGGCCACCTCCCGGATCGGCGTGCACTTCCACGACACCTACGGGCAGGCCCTCGCCAACACCTTCGCCGCGCTGCAGCACGGCGTCACCACCGTCGACGCCTCGGCGGGCGGCCTCGGCGGCTGCCCCTACGCCAAGAGCGCCACCGGCAACCTCGCCACCGAAGACCTGGTGTGGATGCTGCACGGTCTCGGCATCGGGACCGGGGTCGACCTGGACCGGCTGGCCGCCACCAGCGTGTGGATGGCGGACGTCCTGGGCCGGCCGAGCCCCTCCCGCACCCTTCGCGCCCTCTCCCCCAAGGAGTGACCCTCATGTCACTGGACCACCGTCTGCCCGCCGAGCTGGAAGAACTCCGGCGCACCGTCGAGGCGTTCGCGCACGACGTCGTCGCCCCGAAGATCGGCGAGTACTACGAGCAGCATGCGTTCCCGTACGAGATCGTGCAGGAGATGGGCCGGATGGGCCTGTTCGGCCTGCCGTTCCCCGAGGAGTACGGCGGGATGGGCGGCGACTACCTCGCGCTCGGCATCGCCCTGGAGGAGCTGGCCCGGGTCGACTCCTCGGTGGCCATCACCCTGGAGGCCGGCGTCTCGCTGGGCGCCATGCCGATTTACCACTTCGGCACGGAGGAGCAGAAGCGCGAGTGGCTGCCCAAGCTGTGCAGCGGTGAGGTGCTGGGCGCGTTCGGCCTCACCGAGCCGGACGGCGGCTCGGACGCCGGCGCCACCCGTACCACCGCCGTACGCGACGGCGGGGACTGGGTGATCAACGGCAGCAAGTGCTTCATCACCAACTCCGGTACGGACATCACCGGCCTGGTCACGGTCACTGCCGTCACCGGCCGCAAGGACAATGGCGCCCCGCTGATCTCCTCGATCATCGTGCCGTCCGGCACGCCGGGCTTCACGGTCGGCGCCCCGTACTCCAAGGTCGGCTGGAGCGCTTCGGACACCCGCGAGCTGTCCTTCTCCGACGTCCGCGTCCCGGCCGCCAACCTGGTGGGCGAGGAGGGCCGCGGCTACGCCCAGTTCCTGCGGATCCTCGACGAGGGCAGGATCGCGATCGCGGCCCTGGCCACCGGCCTGGCCCAGGGCTGTGTGGACGAGTCGGTGCGCTACGCCAAGGAGCGGCAGGCCTTCGGCCGTGCGATCGGCACCAACCAGGCGATCCAGTTCAAGCTCGCCGACATGGAGATGCGCGCCCACACCTCCCGGCTGGCCTGGCGTGATGCCGCGTCCCGGCTGGTGCACGGCGAGCCCTTCAAGAAGGAGGCCGCGCTCGCCAAGCTCTACTCCTCCGAGATCGCGGTGGACAACGCCCGTGAGGCCACCCAGATCCACGGCGGGTACGGCTTCATGAACGAGTACCCGGTCGCCCGGATGTGGCGGGACGCCAAGATCCTGGAGATCGGCGAGGGCACCAGCGAGGTCCAGCGGATGCTGATCGCCAGGGAGCTGGGCCTGGGCGCCTGACCGGATGCACTGCGCCGGTCCTGCGGCCGGCCCCGCGCGACGGGGCCGGCCGCGGAGCGGCCGACGGCGATGTCTCTCACCCGCTCACTTCGCGGGCCACGGCACCTCCGGCGAGCGGTAATAGCCGATGCCCAGCGCGTCCCAGCGGGGCCCCTGGGCGGCGAGCCGCACCTTGTAGTCGTCCCAGTCGTGCGTGGACGCCGGCGACCAGCCCAGCTCGGCGATGCCCGGCAGCCGGGGGAAGGCCATGTAATCGAGGTGCGCGGAGGTGGACAGGGTCTCGGACCACAGGGGCGCCTCGACGCCCAGGACGGAGTCCGCGGGGGCACCGTCGAGGTAGCTGCCCGGGTCCCAGTCGTAGGACCGCTCGACGCCGACGTAGCCGGCCCAGTTCAGGCCCAGCGGCGTGTTCTTGTCGTACTTCATGTCGAGGTAGGCGCGGTCGGCGGGCGAGAGGATCAGCCGGGTGCCGTTGTTGGCGGCGTCGGCGACCTGCCGGCGCTCGGCCGCGCCCGTCTTGTCGTAGCCCCAGTACTGGGCCACGGCGCCCTTCGCCGGGTGTGCTCCGGTCAGCTGGTGCCAGCCGATCGCGGTCTTGCCGTACTTGGCGACCACCGGCTGCACCTTGTCCATGAAGGTCACGTAGTCCGCATGGCTGGTGGAGTGCGCCTCGTCCCCGCCGATGTGGAGATAGCGGCCGGGTGTCATGGCCGCGAGCTCGCGGAGGACGTCGTCCACGAAGTCGTACGTCTCCTTCTTGGGGACGCACAGGGAGCTGAAGCCGACCTGGGTGCCGGTGTAGAGCGGCGGCGCCTGGCCGTTGCAGTTGAGCGGGGCGTAGGAGGCCAGCGCGGCGTTGGTGTGGCCCGGCATGTCGATCTCGGGGACGACGGTCAGATAGCGGGCCGCGGCATAGCGGATGATCTCGCGGTAGTCGTCCTTGGTGTAGTAGCCGCCGCGGCCGCCGCCGACCTGGGTGGAGCCGCCGTAGGTCGCCAGCCGCGGCCAGGACTTGATGGCGATCCGCCAGCCCTGGTCGTCGGAGAGGTGCAGATGCAGCTTGTTGATCTTGTACATGGCGAGCTGGTCGATATACCGCTTGACCTGCGCGACGGTGAAGAAGTGCCGGGAGACGTCGAGCATCGCGCCGCGATAGGCGTAGCGCGGTGAGTCGGCGATGGTGCCCCCGGCGATCCGCCAGGTGCCGCGCCGGGCGTCCGCCCGCTCCGCGTCGGCCGGGAGCAGCTGCCGGAGCGTCTGGACGCCGTGGAAGAGGCCGGCCGGGCGGGCGGCGCTGATCGTGACCGCACGGGCGCCCGAGGTGAGCCGGTAGCCCTCGGCCCCCAGGTCCTTGGTGCCGCTGCCGCCGAGCCGGAGGACGATGCCGTCCCGGCCGTCCTTGGTGGTCACCGGGAGTCCGAAGCCGGTGGCGGGCCGCAGCAGCCCCGCCAGATAGCCGGCCACCCGCTCGGCCTCGCCGGAGCCGCCGGGCACACGGATCCGGGTGCGGTCGCCGAGGGTGTACGCGTCCCCGGTGCTGTGCACGGACGCGGGGGCGGGGATCACCTGGTCCAGTGGTGTGGCGGCCGGGGCGGCGGCGTGCGCGGCGCCCGGTGGCGGTACGGCGGCGGTTCCCAGCCCCGCCGCCGCGACCAGCAGCAGCGAGAACAGCAGTCTGCGTCGTCTCATCGACGGTCCCTTCGGCGAACCTTGTGCATGACGTCGTGCATGGCATGGAGCGACCGAACGGTGACCATGCGTACCGTGAGCCTCGATTCCGGTCAAGGTGTAGACCACTTTCCGGCCGCCGATTCAGTGACGTGCCCGATATCGGGCAGATTTCTTGCGTATCCGTGCGGCGACCCGCAATATCGACGGGTGCTCGAACGCCGTAACCGCAGCGCTGAGGCGCCGCACGATGACCTGGTGGACCACCTCGTGCGCAGCACACCGCTGCAGCGCGGTGAGGCCGCCCGGGTGGTGCTCGATGTGCTGGCGTACTTCGACGAGACGACGGAGGAATTCGTCCGCCGGCGCCATCGGGAGCTGCAGTCCCAGGGGCTGCGCAACGACGAGATCTTCGAACGGATCCGCCACGAGATGCCGCACCGCGCCGTGGCCCCGCCCGATCTCTCGGCCCGCCAGCTGCGCCGCGTCGTCTACGGCTGACGGCCACGCCCGGGGCGCCGGGCGGCACGAACCATTGCCACAACGTTCTTCTCGGAGGGTCACTGTATGTGCGGGATCGTCGGCTATATCGGCAAACGTGATGTTGCTCCGCTGCTCCTCGAGGGCCTGCAGCGCCTGGAGTACCGCGGCTACGACTCGGCGGGCATCGCCATCCACGCCAAGGGCACCGGCAAGGCCGCGGGCGGCCTCAAGACCGCCAAGGCCAAGGGCCGGGTCCGGGAGCTGGAGTCACGGGTGCCGAAGCGGTTCGCCGGCACCACGGGCATCGCGCACACCCGCTGGGCCACCCATGGCGCGCCCACCGACGAGAACGCCCACCCGCACCTCGACACCGAGGGCAAGGTCGCCGTCGTCCACAACGGCATCATCGACAACGCCGCCGACCTGCGCACCCGGCTGACCGCCGAGGGCGTCGTCTTCGCCTCCGAGACCGACACCGAGGTGCTGTCCCACCTGATCGGCCGCTCCACGGCCGAGAAGCTGGAGGAGCGGGTCCGCGAGGCGCTGCGGCACATCGAGGGCACCTACGGCATCGCCGTGCTGCACGCCGACTTCCCCGACCGGATCGTCGTCGCCCGCAACGGCTCCCCGGTCGTCCTGGGCATCGGCGAGCACGAGATGTTCGTCTCCTCGGACGTCGCCGCGCTGGTCTCGCACACCCGCCAGGTCGTCACCCTCGACGACGGCGAGATGGCCACCCTCAAGGCCGACGACTACCGCACGTACACCACCGAGGGCTCCCGCACCTCGGCCGAGCCGACCACCGTGGAGTGGGAGGCCGAGTCGTACGACATGGGCGGCCACGACACGTACATGCACAAGGAGATCTCCGAGCAGGCGGCCGCGGTGGACCGCGCGCTGCGCGGGCGGATCGACGACCGCTTCTCCACCGTGCACCTCGGCGGCCTGAACCTCGACGCCCGCGAGGCGCGCGGGGTGCGCCGGGTGAAGATCCTGGGCTGCGGCACCTCGTACCACGCGGGCCAGATCGGCGCGCAGATGATCGAGGAGCTGGCCCGCATCCCCTCGGACGCCGAGCCGGCCTCCGAGTTCCGCTACCGCAACCCGGTCGTGGACCCCGACACGCTATACGTGGCGGTCTCCCAGTCCGGTGAGACCTACGACGTGCTGGCAGCCGTCCAGGAGCTCAAGCGCAAGGGCGCGCGGGTCCTGGGCCTGGTGAATGTGGTGGGCTCCGCGATCGCCCGGGAGACCGACGGCGGCATCTACGTGCACGCGGGCCCCGAGGTCTGTGTGGTCTCCACCAAGTGCTTCACCAACATGGTGGTCTCCTTCGCGCTGCTCGCCCTGCACCTCGGCCGGATCCGTGACCTGTCCGTCGCGGACGGCAAGCGGATCATCGAGGGCCTGCGCAAGCTGCCCGGCCAGATCGACGAGATCCTCAAGGGCGAGGAAGAGATCAAGGAGCTGTCGGCCGCCTACTCGGACGCCAAGTCGATGATGTTCATCGGCCGGGTGCGCGGCTACCCGGTGGCCCGCGAGGCCTCCCTGAAGCTCAAGGAGATCTCCTACATCCACGCCGAGGCCTACCCGGCCTCGGAGCTCAAGCACGGCCCGCTCGCCCTCATCGAGCCCGCGATGCCGACCGTGGCGATCGTCCCCGACGACGACCTGCTGGAGAAGAACCGCGCCGCGCTGGAGGAGATCAAGGCCCGCAGCGGCCGCATCCTGGCCGTCGCGCACCAGGAGCAGGAGAAGGCCGACCACACCATCATCGTGCCGAAGAACGAGCCCGAGCTGGACCCGATCCTGATGGGCATCCCGCTGCAACTGCTCGCCTACCACACGGCATTGGCCCTGGGCCGCGACATCGACAAGCCCCGCAACCTCGCCAAGTCCGTCACGGTGGAGTAGAACCCCGCACCGACGGTGGGGCGGAACCTCCCGAGCCACGGTGAAACATCCGCCCCACCGAAGCGACAATTGAGCAACCCCCACGGCGGGCCCCCACCTCCGCGAAAGCGGCGCCGGCTCAGGCGCAAAAGGGGCGCCACCGCCCCGGGAAACCGTCACCTCCCGGCCGGCAGCACGAAGTTGCCGTGCGCGCGGCCGCCGGGCCCGTGATGCGGCGCGCCCACGTGACCGTTTTCTACCCTTCGCCGGGGCACAATTCACCTGCGCGGGCCGGTGGAAATGCGGCTGCACACCGCCCTCATGACGCCCCCTCACCTGTGCACAGTCCGCGGAGAGCCGGCCGTCCGGTGTGAAGGTGACGCGCGGTAGGGGGAGTTGGGGGCGGTGGCGCGGAGGGGTCAGGGGATCACGATCACCGGGCGCTGCGCCCGGCGGGCGAGCCGGCCGGCCACCGAGCCGAAGATCCGGCCGACGATGCCGTGGGTCGAGCCGACCACGATCGCGTCGGCCTCGTACTCCCGGCCGACCTCCTCCAGCTCGTGGCAGATGTCGCCGCCGCGCTCGACGAGGACCCAGGGGACCTCGGTGAGGTGATCGGCGCAGGCCAGCTCCAGACCGAGCACTTCGGTGCGGTGATCCGGCACGTCCACGAAGACCGGGGGCTCGCAGCCCGCCCAGACGGTCGTCGGCAGCCGGTTGGCCACATGGACGATGATCAACCCGGAGCCGAGGCGCCGGGCCATACCGATTGCATACGCCAATGCGCGCTCGCTCGACATGGAGCCGTCGAAGCCGACCACGACGCCGTGCCGGAACGCGGGGTCGCAGGAATGGCGCGTCTTTTCCGCCGCTTCGAGGTCCGCCATCGGATCGGCGACCTGCTTGCGGTCCGCGGGTTCGGGGATTTCGTGACCGGCCATTGGTGTCTCGGCGAGGACATCCTCTTGCGGAGGGGCGAACGGGGAACGGCGATTGACTTGATCCGGCAGTTGACTGAGCTGGCTCGATCGAGGTGCGGGAGCCATAGTTCAAAGAGGAACGATACGACTGGGAATCATCTTCCCAACCCGATACCCCAAGAGTACGGCGCCACTCCCCCGCTGCCCAGAGCCCGCTGCGGACGCGGAGCGCCCGCGCGAGGTGGGGTGGGGCCTCGAACGTTCCCCGGAGCATGCCGGAGCGTGGCCCGGATGGCAATGCCCCGGCCTGCCCCCGTACGTACCCCTCACGGTGACCCATGATCGCCGCCGGCGTTGTAGTAGCAGCCCGTCCGAGGGGAGCACACGGTGCCGTTGCCGTCCGACAGATCACCCGACCCAGTGAGCGACGTCATGCGCTGGGGCGCCTTCAGTTGCGCCCTGGTGCCCTTCGTACTGATCATCAGCGGCGCTTCCTGGACCGGCGCGGCCGGTACCGCCGCCGGTCTGGCCGCGGTGACCTGTGCGTGCCGCGCCCTGCTGCGGCAATCCGAACGGACCGCCGCGCGCATCCGCGTGCGCGAGACCGGAAGACACCGGGACGGAAGGGCATATTTGGGGTCGACGGCGCAGGGCGGCGGTCGGCACTCCGAAGGGCGTACGCCGGTCGATTGAGGCGCTTGCAAGTCTGCGCGCGACCGTTTTCAGCCAACTTCCGGCCGAGGTCCACACCTTGCCCCGAGCCCCCCTCAACCCTGGTGTGAGCAGGGAGGAAAGGACCGCTGGGCATGGTTGTGCCCTACTTCGAACGGGCAGAGCCGAGACGCGTACTTCCCATGTAGGCCCGACGAGTGGAACGCTTCGTGATCGAATGCTTCGCGCCAAGTTGCCATATCGACATACCAGCGGGTGGTGAACTTGGCACTCCATCCTCACGGAACACAGTAGATTCGATCTTGGTAGTAACAGCGGGGGAACTGTGCAGGACCGAGAGGGCGAGACGACCGAGGGGGGCTTAAGTGCCATGAGCCAGGACTCCGCTGCCGTACCAGATGCCGCACGCAAGCTCGCCGCCCGACGACGCCGCGAAATAGTCGCGGTGCTCCTCTTCAGCGGCGGCCCCATTTTCGAGAGCTCCATTCCGCTCTCGGTCTTCGGCATCGACCGACAGGACGCAGGCGTTCCGCGGTACCGGCTGCTTGTGTGCGCGGGCGAAGATGCGCCTTTGCGCACGACCGGGGGGCTCGAACTGTCCGCCCCCTATGGGCTGGAGGCGATCTCCCGTGCCGGGACGGTCGTCGTGCCGGCCTGGCGCTCCATCACCCAGGCGCCGCCGCCCGCGGCGCTCGACGCGCTGCGCCGCGCGCATGAAGAAGGGGCCAGAATCGTCGGGTTGTGCACGGGGGCGTTCGTCCTCGCCGCGGCCGGACTGCTGGACGGCCGTCCGGCAACGACCCACTGGATGTACGCGCCGACGCTCGCCAAGCGTTATCCGTCCGTCCATGTGGATCCCCGTGAGCTCTTCGTCGACGACGGCGATGTGCTCACGTCCGCGGGAACGGCGGCCGGCATCGACCTGTGTCTGCACATCGTGCGCACCGACCACGGCGCGGACGCCGCGAACGCGCTGGCCCGCCGGCTCGTCGTGCCGCCCCGCCGCACCGCGTCCGATATGGGGCACCAGCGCTACCTCGACAGGTCATTACCTGAAGAGATCGGCGCCGACCCGCTGGCCGAGGTCGTCGCCTGGGCGCTGGAACACCTCCACGAGCAGTTCGACGTGGAGACGCTGGCCGCGCGCGCGTACATGAGCCGCCGCACCTTCGACCGGCGCTTCAGGTCCCTGACGGGGAGCGCTCCGCTGCAGTGGCTGATCACTCAGCGGGTACTGCAGGCCCAGCGGCTGCTGGAGACCTCCGACTATTCGGTGGACGAGGTCGCCGGGCGCTGCGGCTTCCGCTCGCCGGTCGCCCTGCGCGGCCACTTCCGCAGGCAGCTGGGCGCCTCGCCCGCCGCCTACCGGGCGGCCTACCGCGCACGGCGGCCGCAGAACGGGGCGGCCGAGCCCGCGCTCAGACCGGAGCGGGCCGAGCGCGCCGAGCGGCCGGAGCGTGAGCGGGCGGCCCTGGGGGCGGGCGCGGAGCGGTTCTCCGCCGCCGCGCTGGCCGGCCACGGCCTGGGCTCCGCCGAAGCGGGCGAAGCGGGCAAACCGCAGTCGGATGTGTACGCCTCCCGGCTGCCGGAAACCGCGGTGGGGAGGGGAACCGTCCGCCCCGTGCTGCCCGGACAGCGCGAGCGCCCCGTAGGGTGAGATGTATGAACGATCGCATGGTGTGGATCGACTGCGAGATGACCGGCCTCTCGCTGGCGAATGACGCGCTCATCGAGGTGGCCGCTCTGGTCACCGACTCGGAGCTGAATGTGCTGGGCGACGGGGTGGATGTGGTGATCCGCCCCCCGGCCGAAGCACTCGGCACCATGCCGGAGGTGGTGCGCCAGATGCACACCACCTCCGGGCTGCTGGAGGAACTGGACGGCGGCACGACGCTGGAGGCGGCCGAGGCACAGGTGCTTGCGTACATCAAGCAGCATGTGCCGGAGCCGCGGAAGGCGCCGCTGTGCGGTAACTCCGTCGGCACCGACCGCGGCTTCCTGCTGCGGGACATGCCGACGCTGGAGGACTACCTCCACTACCGGATCGTCGATGTCTCGTCCGTGAAGGAGCTGGCCCGGCGCTGGTATCCGCGGGCCTACTTCAACAGCCCGGACAAGAGCGGCAACCACCGGGCGCTGGCGGACATCCGTGAATCCATCGCGGAACTCCGCTACTACCGGGAGGCGGTCTTCGTGCCGCAGCCCGGCCCCGACTCGGACACCGCGAAGGCCATTGCCGCCAAGCACGTCCTTCCTGCCGAGCCGCAGTCCACGCCGTAGTCACACGCAGGGCGCGTGTCGTGCGGGCCCCGGCGGGTCCGCCGTGACCCGCACGACACGCCCTCCGCCCCAGGACACGAAACCTGGGCGCGAGCACCCCTTCGGACCCTGTACACTTTTTCTCAGCCGGTGGGGAAAAAGAACCACACAGCACCGGTCATGGTGGGTATAGCTCAGCTGGTAGAGCACCTGGTTGTGGTCCAGGATGTCGCGGGTTCAAGTCCCGTTACTCACCCCACATCAAGGCCCCCGACCTCAGGTCGGGGGCCTTGGCGTTTTGGCGGGCGTGGAGAGCGGGGACCGGCTGCGGCCGGGCGACGGGCCGGGCGCCACTGTAGAGGTGCCGCTGCAGAGGTGCCGCTATAGAGGAGTCGCTGCGGAGGGGCTGCGGATCAGTAGGCGACGGTGAAGCGCTTGCCGATGTGGCGGGGCTGCTCTATTTCGTCGACGACGGCGACGGCGTAGTCCTCGGCGGTGATCCGGCTGGTGCCCTCGGCGTCGGTGATCAGGTCGTCGAGGGCGGTGCGGTAGCTGCCGGTGCGTTCGCCGGGCTCGATGGTGGCGGCCGGGCTGAGGCTGGTCCAGCGCACATCGACGACGGAGCGGTAGAAGTCCAGGGCGTCGCCGTGGGCGTGCATGATCTCCAGCAGGAAGGCGGGAAGGCCTTCCGCGTCCCAGACCCGCGCGCCGTCCGGCGTGCGCAGCGAGCCGGCGCCGCCGACGGAGATCAGCCGGGGCGCCGTGTCGCCGAGGGTGCGCAGCCCGGCGACAAGGGACTCGGCGGCGGGCCTGATCGTGGCGGTGTGCCCCGGTCCGTCGCCGCCGCCGACCGCGCTGACCAGGACGTCCCGGCCCCGGGCCGCGGCGGCGACGGAGGCCGGGTCAAGGGCGTCGCCGGTGGTCACGGTCAGGTCAGGGTGGGTGGTGGTGATCTTCGCGGGGTCGCGGACGACCGCGGTGACCCGGTGGCCGCGCCGCAGGGCCTCGTGGAGGATGCGGCTTCCGATGGTGCCGTTGGCCCCGAAGAGCGCGATCGTGGACATGGTGGTCTCCCAGCTGTTGCGTACGTCCGGCGAGGACTTCCGTTTTCCGTCATCCGTCGGGCTGACGTCTTCTACGCTAGAGGGACCAGCAGGGCATTTCGGGGTGCCGAGAGGACCGGTGATGGTCAAAAAGCGACAGGACGGCCGGGAGCCGTCGCCGGAGATCCCGGAGGTGGCGTTCTCCGCGCCGGCCGGGCGGCCGACGGGGGTGGAGGTGCTGACGCTCGCGGAGCTGAGGGCGCGCGCGGACGCCTGCCGGCTGTCCGCCCCGCACCGGCCCGGCTTCCACCATCTGCTGGTCCTGGACGGCGGCCGGCTGGTGCACAGCGTCGACTTCCGGGAGCACGTCCTCGCGCCGGGCGACCTGCTGTGGTCGCGCCCCGGGCAGGTCCAGCACTTCGGTGATCTGACGGGCGCGGAGGGGCGGCTGGTGCTCTTCGAGGCCGGCTTCCTGGATCCGGCGACCGCGGCCGCGGCCCGGGTCGAGGACTGGTACGGGCCGCCCGTACGGCACCCCGAGGGCGCCGCGGCCCGGGGAGTGGACGAGGCGATGCGGCAGCTGCACGGGGAGTTCGGGTCGCCGGTCGGGCTGCCGCTGGAGGTCCATCTCGATGTGCTGCGGCATCTGCTGGCCGTACTGGTGCTGCGGGCCGCGCATCCGGGCGGGGAGGCGGACGGGGCCGGGGACGGAACCTGTGCGGCGAGCGCGGCCTATCTGCGCTTCCGGGACGCGGTGGAGCGGGACTTCACCCGCAGCCGGCGGGTCGCCGACTACGCCCGCGCGCTGGGCTATGCGCCGCGCACCCTCTCCCGGGCCACCGAGGCCGTTGCCGGGGTGGGGGCCAAGGAGTTCATCGACCGGCGGGTGGCGCTGGAGGCCAAGCGGCTGCTGGCGCACGGCGACCGTTCCGCGGCCCGGATCGCGGACCGGCTGGGCTTCGCCGACGCCACCAACTTCAGCAAGTTCTTCCAGCGGCAGACGGGCAGCACCCCGATCGCCTTCCGCACGGCGGTACGCAGCGGTGCGGCCTGAGTGCGCGGGCCGCGTACGGGAGTTGGGGCACCCGGGCCGCGGGCCGCGGGCGGCGGGCCGCGGGCGGCGGGCCGCGGGCGGCGGGCCGCGGGCGGCGGGCCGCGGGCGGCGGAGCGCACGGGCGGTAGGGAGACGGGCGCGGCAGGTGCCGGGGCATGCGGGCGGCGGGGCACGCAGGCAGCCGGCGGCGGGGCGCAGCGGTGGGGGGTTTCCGCTGCGCCCCGTCTCTCGGGCGAGCGGTCCGGTTGGGGGGGCCGGGCCGCCGGTGGGGGTCAGCCGGTGTACGCGGCGAAGGCCTTGGTGAAGTCCAGCGGCTTCTGCTGGACGGAGCTGCAGGTGGGCTGCGCCGAGGTGCCGGCGCCGCCCGGGCAGGCCTGGTCGCGGGTGGCGGACCACATCGACAGCCAGGCCAGGTGCTTCCGCTGGGCGAACTTCACCAGCTGGGTGGCGTCGTCGGCCTTGAAGACCTCGTTCTGGACGTCGTTGACGCCGATCATCGGGGTCACGGCCACGGTCTTCCAGGCGGCCGCCTCGCTCAGGCCGAGCGCCTTCTTGAGCTGGCCCTGGGTGGCGGTGGCGGCCTGGATGGCGTAGGTGCCCATGTCGCCGCTGTAGGAGGCGCCGTAGTCCATCGCCATGATGTTGACCGCGGAGATCTTGACGCCGTTCTTCTTGGCGTCGGCGACCAGGTTCACCCCGTCCTGGGTCAGGCCCTCGGGCATGACCGGCAGCGTGAAGGAGACGTCGAGACCGGGGTGCTTCTTCTGGAGCTGGGTGAGGGCTTGGGCACGGCGGGTGTTGGCGGCGGTGTCGGGCAGCGCGCCGCCCTCGATGTCGAAGTCGGCCTTGGTGAGCTTGAACCGGTCGATGACCTTGCCGTAGGCGGCGGCCAGTTCGTCCGCGGAGCCGCAGGCCGCCCCCAGCTCGGTGCCGGTGGCGCCGCCGAAGGAGACCCGGACGTCGCCGCCGGCCTTGCGCAGGGCGGGTATCTGCCGGGCCACCTGGTCGTCGCCGAGCTCGCCGGAGCCGCCCCACTTGGGGGTGCAGCCGCCGCCGGAGGTGACGAACGCCAGGTTGAAGTTCTTCACCCCGGTCTTCCGGGCGGTGCCGGCCAGGTCGTAGGCGGGGGCGAGCGAGGTGTCGGCGTACGGGGCGAAGCCGGCGGCGGCCTTCGGGGCCTGCGCGCCGGTGGTGGTCCGCGGTGCCTTGGCTGCCAGGGCGGATCCGGCGACGGCGAAGGCGCCGCCGGCCGCGACCAGGGCGGCCGCGCCGCTCACGATCAGCTTGGTGGTGCGGCTCTTGCGCCGGCGGTGTGCCGAAGAACTCATCTCGTGCCTGCCTGTCGTCACATGGGGGGCGGGGGTGCACCGCGGTGCGTGGGTGGGGTGCACCGTGGTGCGTCCCGCACGCTAGCGACAGGGAAACGGACAAATGCCGGTAATGGTGCGGAGGTTGGGGGATTTAGGGGCGCCTTAAGGAAGCGGAAGGGGGTGGTTAAGAACCAGGGTCAGCTGCCCGTCGGGCGGACGTTCAGGAGCCGGTGCGCGCGGTCCGCCGGCGCCGGATGCCGAGCGTGCGGCGCAGCCGGTGGCCGCGGCGGGTGCCGGGACGGGCGCGCCGGTCGTCCAGGGCCAGCCAGACCCGGACCTCGGTGCCGCCGAGGACGGAGCGGCCGAGGCGCACATCGCCGCCGGTGGACTCGGCCAGCCGCCGCACGATGTCCAGGCCGAGGCCGGTGGAGCCGGCCCCGCCACCGCCGTGCCCGCGGCGCAGCGCCGCGTCCGGGTCGTCGATGCCGCCGCCGGCGTCCGAGACCAGCACGATCACCGCGTCCTCGGCGTTGTGGACATCGACCGCGAAGGCGGTGCCCTCGGGGGTGTGGCGGAAGACGTTGCCGAGCATCGCGTCCAGGGCGGCGCCGAGTTCGGGGCGGGCGACGGGGACGCGTACGGGGCGGTCCGCGCCGGCGATGCGGACGGCGCGGCCCTCGTCCTCGGCGAGCGCCGACCAGAAGTCCATCCGCTCGCGGATCACCTCGGCGGCGTCACAGCCGGCCGCGGCGGCGGCCTGCCGGGTCTGGGCCTTCTGCTCACGGGCGGTGCGGATGATCTGGTCGACCTCGCGCTCCAGCTGTTCGACGGCGGCCCGGGTCTGCTCGGCGGCCGAGGTGTCACCGAGCGAGGCGGCGTTGAGCCGCAGGACGGTCAGCGGGGTGCGCAGCCGGTGCGAGAGGTCGGCGGCCAGTTCGCGCTCGTTGGCGAGCAGTTGGACGACCTGGTCGGCCATCGCGTTGAAGGCGCTGGCCGCGGACCGCAGTTCCTTGGGGCCGTCCTCCGGAACGCGGACGCCGAGCTTGCCCGTGCCGAGGTCGTGCGCCGCGCCGGCCAGCCGCTCCGCCGGCCGCACCATGCGGGTGCCGAGCCGGTCCGCGACGGCGACCGAGCCGATGACCAGCGCGAGGCCGACCCCGGCGAGCACCACCCAGGAGGTGGCGACGCCCTTGGTGAGCGCCGCGTCGGGCACGAAGACCTCGACGACGGCGATACCCGAGGCGACGGCGGTCGGCTGGAGGAGCGAGGAGCCGCCGGGGACCGGGGAGATGGACGCCCGGCCGAGCTTGGCGGCGGCCGCCACATCCTTCTCCGCCGCACGCCGGGCACCGATCTCGGCGGGCTTGCCGTTCCGGCCGCTCGCCGGGACATGGACGCCGATCCGGCCGCCGGGTCCGGTCTCGGCGCTGGCGACGGCGCGTTCGAGCTGGGTGCGGTCGGTGGTGATGGCGAGGACCGGGCCGATGGTGGCGGCCTGCCGTTCGGCATTGGAGTAGGCGCGGTCGCGGGCCAGCTCCTTGACGACCAGTCCGAGGGGGACGGCGAACGCGACCACGACCATGGCGGTGACCGCCAGCGCCACCTTGACCAGGGCCCATCTCACTGCGTCTCATCCTTCGCTTCTCCGCCCGCAAGGCGCAGAGGTGCGGCTTTCGCGGTTGTCTGCGGTCCGGCTGCCTCGCGCGCTCCCCCAGCTACCGCTGGGAGGTACCCCCAGCTCACCGCGGTGGCTCCAGCTTCACGCCCACGCCCCGCAGCGTGTGCAGGTACCGGGGCCGCGCCGCGGTTTCGCCCAGCTTGCGGCGCAGCCAGGACAGATGGACGTCGATGGTCTGGTCGTCGCCGTAGGACTGCTGCCAGACCTCGGCGAGGAGTTCCTTGCGGGGGACGACGACGCCGGGGCGCCCGGCGAGGAAGGCCAGCAGGTCGAACTCCCTGCGGGTCAGATCGAGGGAGGCGCCGTCGAGTTCGGCCTGCCGGCGCAGCGGGTCGATGGACAGGCCGCCGACCCGGATCACCCGGGAGGGCGCATCCGCGCCGGCCGCGGCGGCCCGCGAGCGGCGCAGTACGGCCGTCATCCGGGCCGACAGGTGCTCGACGGAGAACGGCTTGGTGAGGTAGTCGTCGGCACCGTCGTTCAGCAGCCGGACGATCTCGGCCTCGTCGTCGCGGGCGGTGGCGATGATCACAGGGACATCGGTGATGCCGCGGAGCATCTTCAGCGCCTCGCCACCGTCGAGATCGGGCAGGCCGAGGTCGAGGATGACGACGTCGAAGCCGACGTGCGCCACCTCGCGAAGCGCCTCCAGAGCGGTACCGACGCTGCGTACCGAGTGGGCGGCCTCGGTCAGATGCCGGATCAGGGCCGAGCGTACGAACTGGTCGTCCTCGACGACGAGCACACGTGCCATGGGCGGCACCGTACGCCATTCGGGCGGTGTCCCCTGCCCGAGGTTGACAGCGGGCAGCGCACTGGGACGTGCGGGACGGGCTGCAACAGGGCGGTCGGGTGGGGCAGTATGAGCCGGATGCAACGAGGACTGGTTCATGCGGCGGCCTGGACGCTGGCGACCGGTGCCGCGGTCACCCTGTCATGGTTCGGCGTGCACACCGTGCTGTCCGCCACCGCGTACGACGCACCGCGCGCGCTGCCGATCTCCGACCAGGTGGCCTCGCAGGCGGGGAAGGACGCCGCCGCACCGCGCGTCTCCTCCACCCACCGCCCCAGGCCGTCCCGTTCACCCGACCGCGCCCCGGCGCCCGACGACGGCACACCGTCCCGCCCGTCCGCCCCGTCCCCCAGCGCCACCCCCCGGCCGGGGTACCCGGACGCCACCTCGGGCAGCTCCGTACCGGCCACCGACGGCCGGGTCAGGAGTTACTCCACGGCGGGCGGGCGGGTGGTCTTCGACATGGGCGGCCGGGCGGCCGAGCTGGTGTCGGCGACGCCGAACTCGGGCTGGGAGATGCAGGTGTGGAAGCAGGACGGATGGATCCGGGTCGACTTCTCCGGCGGCACCACCCATACGTCCGTGTTCTGCACCTGGAACGGCCATCCGCCGACGGTGCAGACCACCGGGCCGACGGCGTAGCGCCCCACGGCCGGCCCGCCACGGCCGACTTGGCGCCCCCATGGCCGACTTGGCGCCGCACGGCCCGGCACCGCCGCACGGCGCGGCCAGGGGCGGGCGGCGAGCGCCCGGGGCCGTGCGGCGAGCCGCGCCCTGCCTCAGTCGAAGGTTGCGGCCGGCGGGGCGGGTGAGGCGAGAGCCGTGGCGTCGGTGACCGGTGCCGCGCCGCCGGTGAAGTCCAGCAGCGCCCGGCCGTGTTCGACCCGGCCGGCCTGCGGATCGGTGGCCGCCCGCCGGGTCAGTTCGGCGACCGGCAGCGGCCCGTCCGCGGCCAGCAGGACCGCGTTGCCGAAGCGTTTGCCGCGCAGTACGGCCGGGTCGGCGGTCAGGCACAGCTCGGGGAAGACCGTATGGGCCGTGGCGATCTGGCCGCGCAGGAACCGCAACGGCGGCCCGTCCGCGAGGTTCGCCGCGTAGAACCCGCCGGGCCGCAGCGCCCGGTGGATCTCCGTCAGGAATTCGGTGCTGGTCAGGTGCGCGGGCGTGCGCGCACCGCCGAAGACATCGGCGATGATCAGGTCCGCCCAGCCGTCCGGGATCTTCGCCAGACCGGCCCGGGCGTCACCGCCGCGCACCCGTATCCGCCAGCCGCTGTCCCACGGCAGCTGCCGGCGCACGAGGCCGACGAGCGGCGCGTCGATCTCCACCACCTGCTGGGTGGACCGCGGGCGGGTGGCCGCGACATAGCGGGCCAGGGTCAGGGCGCCGCCGCCGAGATGGACGGCGCGCAGCGGTTTGCCCGCGGGTCCGGCCAGGTCGGCGACGTGCCCGAGCCGCCGCTGATAGGAGAAGTCCAGATATGCCGGGTCGTCGAGGTCCACATGCGACTGCGGGGCACCGTCGATCAGCAGCGTCCAGCCGCGCGTCCGGTCCCGGTCGGGCCGTAGCTCGGCAAGCCCGCCGTCCACCGATTCGGTGACGGGCTCCGGCCCGCCGCGCCCGCGTCTGCTCTTCGCCATGCCCTCCAGTATGGCCCCTGCCCCACAGGCCGTATCCGCTGGTCAGCGAGGTGATGTCGACCGGTACGGCGGGGCGCCCGGCCGCATCGGGCAGAGTGGCGGACCACCCGCGACCGAGGCCGGGGTGATCCGCCAACTGCACATCACGACCCGTGCCGGCCCGATATCCCTCCGGACCGGCGCCGGGTCACCGGTTCAGGCAGACGTTCCCGAAGGCCGGGTTCAGCAACGCGGCAACGCTGAGGCTGTTGCCGCAGATGTTGATCGGAATGTTGATCGGAACCTGGACATTGTTGCCACTGAGGATGCCCGGGGAGCCTGCGGCAAAGCCCGCCGCGTTGGCGCCGGAGCGGTGGTTGTAGAGGGCACGGTGGTCACTGCGGAAGTGGTTGTGACCACGACCGCCGTGGTGACCGTCTCCGCTGGCTGAGGCAATGCCTGCGCCACTCAGCACTACGGCGCAGCTGGCCGCACTCACCGCGGCGGCCTTGACAAAGCGCTTCATCCCATTCTCCTTTCAGTTCGTGAATGGGGCAACCGGTCACAACGAACGAAAAGAGTCAGGGGTACGGGCGTTCCCCCGTCCGGGACGATATTAGCTCTTATGGCAGTAACTATTAGCCCGTCCGGTGGTAAGGCGCCCCTCGGCGAAGTCCGGTATTCCGTTCATCGGAATCGCCGAGGGGGGTCCGGCGTGCCTGCCACGGATTCCAGCATGATTTCTGTCAGAGTGCTCTCCAGTTTGACTGATTGAAGTCGGAGAGGAAGACATGCGGAAATCGATGGACCGCACCATGCGCGACGTCGTATGCGCACCGGTCTCCGACGCGAGGAACCCGGCGGTCGCCGTGAAACCGGCGGTCATCATGAATCCGGCGGTCACCGAATTCGGCCGGCAGCCGCGGCGGCTGCCCGCCGGCCGCAGCACTCCCGGATGTCATTCCGGAGAATTCGGCGGCAGGCCGGCACCGCGGTCCGGCGGCGATCGGCTCGCTTTCCGCTTCACCACCCGCAATCGGGGATATCTGCTCGGCGCGCTCTTCCTCCGGACCGGTTCCAGGCGCTGAGCGGCGCGCCCCGGCAATTCCCGCAGAGAGTTCTGTCAGCTCGGTCATCAGGGGAGCAGTGCGTGCTGCCGCAAGACCTGCAGTGCCCAGAGCGGCCAACGGTTCTCCATGTCTCCCGCCCCGTCGACGGCGGGGTCGCCCGGGTCGTCACCGACCTGGTGCGGTCCCAGGTGGCGGCGGGGCTGCGGGCCGTGGTCGCCGCGCCGCCCGGTGGGGTGCTCCACCGGGACGCCGCCGCGGCGGGCGCCGAGGTGGTGCCGTGGCCGGCCCGCCGCGCCCCGGGCCCGGCACTCGCCGGGGAGAGGGGACGGCTGGCCCGGCTGATCCGGCGGCTCGGCCCGCACCTCGTCCATACGCACGGCGCCAAGGCCGGGCTCGCGGCCCGTCTGGCCGTCCGGGGCCGGATCCCGACGGTCCATCAGCCGTACACCTGGTCCTTCGAGTCGGCCGACGGGACGGCGTCGCGGCCGGCGCTCGGCTGTGAGCGGTACGCCGCGCGCTGGGCGGACCGGGTGCTGTGCGTGAGCGAGGCGGAGCGGCTGCGGGGCGCCGAAGCGGGGGTGCCGGCCCGGTGGGCGGTGATCCGCAACGGGGTGGACCTGGACCGTTGCGCGCCCGCCTACCGTGAGGACGCGGTGCGGCGTGCGCTGCGCCGGGACCTGCCCGCACTCGGCGATCTGCCGCCGGACGCGCCCCTGGTGGTGTGCGTGGGGCGGCTGTGTCCGCGAAAGGGCCAGCTGTCGCTGTTGCGGGCCTGGCCCGCGGTCCGCGCGGTCGTCCCGGACGCCCGGCTGGTGCTGGTCGGCGACGGCCCGGACCGGGAGCTGCTGCATGCCGCCGCACCACCCGGTGTGCGGTTCGCGGGCGCGGCGCGGGACGCCGTCCCCTGGTACCGGGCGGCGGATCTGGTCGTCCTCCCGTCCCACCGGGAAAGCATGGCGCTGGCCCCTCTGGAGGCGATGGCCTGCGGCCGCCCCGTGGTGGTCACCGATGTCGGCGGGGCCCGGGAGAGCCTGCCGCCCGGGGCCGCACCGCACTGCCTGGTGCCGCCCGCGGACCCGGCCGCCCTGGCACAGGCCGTATGCGGCCTGCTGACCCGCCCTCAGCTGCGCGGCGCGCTGGGTCAGCGGGCCCTGGAGCACATGCGGGCGGCGTACGACGTGCGGCACACCGCGGCGGCCGTCCTCGGGCTGTACCGCGAACTGCTCGGTGCGGCGTGCCCGGAGAGCAGGGAGCGGATCAGCCGATGACGACGAATCGCGCGGACGCCCCCCGTTCCGCCGGGGTCCTGCCCCCGTCGGCAGTACCCCGGCCGGCGGCCGCCGCGGGCCGTCCGCCCCGCGGGCCGGTCCCCAGGACCCTGCCCCCGCCCCGGCCCGGCCGCTGCCTGCGGCGGCGGACCGCCGCCTTGCTGCCGGCCGCCGACTGCCTGGCCACCGCGGGCGCCGCGCTGCTCGCCCTGGGCACCGCTGCGGCGCCGGCGGCGCTCGCCGCGCTGGTGCCGGCCGTGCTGCTGCTCCACCACCGGGCCGGTCTCTACCGTCCCGGCCCCGCCCCGAACGCGCTGAACGACCTGCCGAACCTGCTGGGCCGGGCCGCCGTTCTGTGGTGCGCGGCGGCCGCGGTGCTCGCCGCCGTAGACCCCGGGCGGGCGCTGCCACCGGTCGTGCTGTCGGGCGCGGTGGCGGCACACACCCTGCTTCTGTGCGGTGGCCGGGCCACGGTCTACCGGGCGCGCCGCAACGCCGCCCGCCGCCGGCCGCGCGCCGCGCTGATCGTGGGCGCCGACCCGGCCGCCCGGCAGCTCGCCGCCGTGCTGCACGCCCGCCCCGAGTACGGCCTGTGCCCGGTGGGACTGGTCCCCCCGGCGCCGCTGCCGCCAGGCGGGCCCGCCGCTGCCCGGGCCCGCGGGGGCCTGCCGCTGCCGTGGCTCACCTCCGCGCCGGACCTCAACCGGGCCGTCATCCGGCACACCGTGCGGGACGTGGTGTTCACGCTGCCGCCGTACGGCGATCCGCACACCGCCGCGCTGCTGCGCCGCTTCGTCGACCAGGGCTCGGCGATCTGGCTGGCCGGCCCGGCGGCCGCCCGCGAGGGCCACCCGCCGCATGCGGGCACCGACCAGCTGTGGGGCTTCGCCTGCCGCCGGCTGGACACCGCCCCGCCGCGGCACGGCGGCCGGCGCAAGCGGGCCCTGGACCTCGCGCTGGCCGGTCCGGCGCTGCTGGTCGCGGCCCCGGTGCTGCTGGGCTGTGCCCTCGCGCTACGGCTCGCCGACGGACCCGGCGTGCTCCGCCGGCAGCAACGGACCGGCCGGGACGGGCGCGGCTTCACCCTGCTGACGTTCCGCACCCTGCGCGGGCCCGCGGCGCACGGGGAGGCGAGCCGACGGAGCGGGCCCGCGGCGCACGAGGAGACGAACCAGCCGGGCGGGGCCGACGACGGCGGGATGAGCCGGGTCGGCCGGCTGCTGCGGCGGACCGCGCTGGAGGGGCTGCCGCAGCTGTGGAACGTGCTGCGCGGCGATATGAGCCTGGTGGGTCCCCGCGCGGAGCACCCCCGCGTCGTCCGGCAGTGCACCCAGGCCTGCCCGGAGTACGACGCCCGGCACCGGATGCGTCCTGGCCTGACGGGACTTGCGCAGGTGCACGGGCTGCGCGGCGGCGCCTCCCCGGAGGACCGGGCCCGCTTCGACAACCTCTACATCGACAGCTGGTCGCCGTGGCAGGACCTCCGGATCCTGCTGCGCACCGTGGCCCCGCCGGTGCGGCGGGAGCGCGGATGAGCGCGGGCGCGCCGGCCGGCGCCGCACCGCACACACCCGCCGCGCCGAAAGCACCTTCCCCACCCGCCGCGCCCCCGTGCGCCGCCCCCTACGAGACCACCACCCCGGCCGCTACCCCAGGAGGCATCCGGTGAAGGTTCTGCACGTCATTACGGGCCTCGACGTGGGCGGCGCCGAGCAGCAGCTGCGGTTGCTGCTGCGCCGGCTGCCCGCGCACTGCGAGGTCGTCACCCTGACCCGTCCGGGCCCGGTCGCCGAGGGCATCGAGGCCGACGGCACGCCCGTCACCCACCTCGGAATGACGGGCAACCGGGACCTGACCGCGCTCCCCCGCCTCACCGGACTGATCCGCGAGGGCGGCTACGACCTGGTGCACACCCACCTCTACCGGGCCTGCGTCTACGGCCGGATCGCCGCCCGGATGGCCGGCGTACGAGCCGTGGTGGCCACCGAGCACTCGCTGGGCGACGCGGTCATCGAGGGCCGCCGGCTGACCCGGGGCGTCCGTACGCTCTACCGGGCCACCGAACGGCTGGGGACGGCGACGGTCGCCGTCTCGGACACCGTCGCCGCCCGGCTGCGCCGCTGGGGCGTACCGGAGCAGCGGATCCATGTGGTGCCGGGCGGCATCGAGGCGCACCGTTTTGCGTTCGATCCGGCTGCCCGGGCCCTGGTCCGCACCCGGCTGGGGCTGCCGCTGGACGCGTTCGTGGTCGGCGGGGCCGGCCGGCTGGTGCCCGGCAAGCGGTTCGACGTGCTGGTCCGGGCGGTGACCCAACTACCGGGCGTCCACCTGCTGTTGGCCGGCGCGGGGCCGGAGCGGGAGATGCTGCGCAAGATGGCGGAGCAGTTCGGCTCGGGCGACCGGATCCATCTGCTGGGCGAGCGCGACGGAGCGGTCGACGCCGCGTTCAGCGGGCGGGAAACCGCCGTCTGGGGAGCCGGCCCGCGGGGAGCCCTCGGACAAGGAACCCACGGACAGGGAACCTGCAGACAGGCACCCCACCCCCAGGGAGCCGACGGCCCCGACATCCCCGGCCTGCTCTCGGCCATCGACGTCTTCGTCTCCCCCTCCCCGGACGAGGCGTTCGGCCTGGCCGTCCTGGAAGCGCTCGGCTCCGGGCTGCATGTGCTCTACGGCAGCTGCCCGGCCGTCGACGAACTGCCCGCCGACCAGGCCCCCGGCGCCCGCCACTTCAGCCTCGGGGTCCATGAACTGGCCACCGCACTGCGCGAGCTGCGACGCCACGGACCGGGCCGGCTGCCCGTCCCGCCGGTGGTGCGGCGCTATGACATCGGCCGCAGCGCCGAGGCCCTGATGTCCGTCTACGAGGAGGCGCTGGCCGCCGCCCCGGCCCGCCGCCGGAGCCCCGCGGCGGTGCCTCCGCCGCAGGGCCGCTCGGCGGCGCGGTCCGCGGCGGCCGTCTCGCTGCCGGATCCTTCCCGGTCACCCGCCCCGACCCCGCTCTCGAACAGGTAGGCAGTCCGGGGCGGGCACCCCCCTCCGCCCGGCGGTGCGCCCGCCCCGCCCCCGCGGTCGCTTCCGTCCGTACCGCACGAAGAGAAAGAGCAGGCAGCTTCCATGTACGACCTCGTGGTGGTGGGCGCCGGCCCCTACGGACTCTCGATCGCCGCGCATGCGGCGGCGGCCGGGCTGCGGCTGCGGGTCCTGGGCCGGCCGATGGCCACTTGGCG
This sequence comes from Streptomyces sp. Edi2, assembly GCF_040253635.1. Lineage (NCBI taxonomy): Bacteria > Bacillati > Actinomycetota > Actinomycetes > Kitasatosporales > Streptomycetaceae > Streptomyces > Streptomyces sp. Edi2. Next base: position 3,210,693 of record NZ_JBEJGX010000003.1, read on the forward strand.
CGACCACATGCCCGACGGCATGTTCCTCACCTCCGAGCCCTGGGCCTCCCCGCTCTCCGACCCGGACGGCCGCCACACCCTGGCGGCCTACGGCGCCGCCCACGACCTGACCACCGAGCACGGCGTCCCGCTGCCGCTCGGCACCTTCACCGCGTACGGCAGATGGTTCGGCGAACAGGCGGTACCGCAGACCGAGGAGGTCACCGTCACCTCCGTACGACCGGACGGCGACGGCTTCCACGTCGACACGGACACTGGCGAGCGGATCGCGGCCCGGACCGTTGCGCTCGCCGTCGGTGTGATGCCCTTCGTCAACCGCCCCTGGCCGCTGCTCGAACTCCCCCCGCACCTCGCCTCGCACAGCAGCGACCACGGCGACCTGCGCCGCTTCTCCGGTCAGGACGTCACCGTGATCGGCGCCGGCCAGTCCGCGCTGGAGACCGCGGCCCTGCTCGCCGAACAGGGCGCCCGGCCCCGCCTCGTGGCCCGCGCCGACCGGCTGCGCTGGAGCTCCCCGCCGCAGCCGCTGGAGCGCGGCCGGCTGCGCGCGCTGCGCGACCCGCACTCCGCGCTGGGCACCGGCTGGCCGAACCGGCTGTGGTCACAGGCCCCCTGGGCGGTGCGCCGGCTGCCCGCCGCGACCCGGGTACGGATCGCCGAGACCGCGCCGGGCCCGGCCGGCGCCTGGTGGCTGCGGGAGCGCTTCGAGCAGGCGGTACCCACCTTGCTGGGCCACCGGATCCGGGCGGCGGCCCCTCTCGACGACGGGGTGCGGCTCCACCTCACCCATACGGAGGGCGGCACCGAGACCCTGGACACCCAGCACGTGGTGGCGGCCACCGGATTCCACCCCGACCTCGGGCGGCTGCGGCTGCTCGTCCCCCCGGTGCGCATCACGCTGCGGACGGTGGGCGGCAGCCGAGCACCCGAACTCAGCTCCTGCTTCGAGTCGTCCTGGCCCGGGCTGTTCTTCGCCGGGCTGCTGACCGCCCCGTCGTTCGGCCCGTCGATGCGCTTCGTCCACGGCGCGGGATTCACCGCGACGCGGCTGCTGCGCGGCGTACAGCGCCGGCTCGGCGACCGGCGCGGCGCCACCACCATCCCCCGCCCGGCGAGGGACAGCGCACCGGCCGCGCAGGGGACGTAAGACGCGCCCGCCCTGCGGCCGGCCTCACTGACAGCGGTCGACGGCCTCGATGGTGCGGGCCGCTTCACCGAGTGCCGCACGCAGCACGGCCGGGTCGGTGGCCGCGGTGCCCGCACCCTCCGGGGACACCAGCCACCCGCTGTCGGTCACCGGCGGGTGCGCCGGGACACCTTCCCCGCACAGCGCACCCAGCGCGATACCCCTCCCGGAGGTCTGGGTACACGCGCTGCCCGGCACGTCCCAGCCCGCCGCGGTACCCGCGGGCACCAGGAAGCCGAGGGTGTCGCAGACCCCGTCGTGCAGGACCGGGCCGACACCCTCCCGCAGCCGGAGGATGTCCACGGCCTCCAGCCCCTGCCGGGCGGGCACCGTCACGAGGTCGCACGCCTGCGCCGGTACGGCCGGTGCCCCGTCTGCGACGGCCTGGCCCGCGGACCCGTTGCCGCCCCTGCTCACGCCGGTCTCCCACACGGAGAACCCCTCCTCCTGCACACACCAGACCCTTTACACCGACTTCAACGGTCAGGCGTGTCAACAGCTACGGCGGCGTAACGCTGCAAAGGATGGCAGTTCATGGCAGATCGCGCGCGAGATATCCGATTTGTGGCCAAACTCTGCGTATCGGAGCCATCACAGCCGGTACGGTCAACCCGCCGCACCGCCAGGAGGCGGCATCGTCACCTGATGGCACGGAGAGGGCACGGAGAGGGTCCGCCATGGCGTCGCCACCAGCAAGTTCAGCGTCGTCCCGCACCGTACCCGCCCGTCCGAACCTCGCTTTCCGACAGCTGCGCGGCCGGCTGTCACCAGGCGAGTTCGCGGCGGCGGTCCGACGGTCCGCCCGTGAGATCGGTGAACAGGTCTCGTGCGACGCCCGCTATGTGGGCCGCGTCGAGTCCGGGGAGATCCGGTGTCCGAACTACGCCTACGAGCGGGTGTTCCGGCACATGTTCCCCGGCCTCACGCTGCCCGACATGGGCTTCGCGCCGCGCGAGGCGGTACGCGGACGGGGGGCGCGTACCGCGGCGGCCGACGCCGCGCCCCTGGCAACCGACCCCGACCACCGCGATACCTGTATCCAGATCCACGAGGAGAGCGACGTGCTGCGTCGCGCGTTCATCACCGGCGGCCCGGCGGCAGCCCTGGGCTTTGCCGCACTGCACCCCATCGAGGCCGCTGCCGCCACCGCATCCGCCCATGTGCCGGGCCCGCGTGCCGCGGCCGGCCGCGCCGGTGCCGCCGAGGCCACCGCCGTCGAGGAGGCGGTCCGGCAGATCCGGCTGCTGGACGACCGGCAGGGCGCGGAGGGCATCTACCGCCGCGCCACCCAGCCGCTGCGCGCCGCCTACGAGTTGCTGGACGCGGACGTCCGGCGCAGATCGGTGTCCGACCGGCTGCATGCGGGGGCGGGTGAACTCGCCATCACCGTCGGCTGGTTGGCGCATGACTCGGGCCGCTTCGGCGACGCGAGATCGCACTACGCGGAGGCGCTGGCCACCGCCCGGGTCTGCGGCGATGCGGCCCTGGAGGCCCACGCCTTCTGCAATACGGCCTTTCTGGCCCGCGATGCCGGCCGTCCGCGCGAGGCGGTGCGTGCCGCCCAGGCCGCCCAGCAGGCCGCCCGGCATCTGGCCTCGCCGCGGCTGCTGTCGCTGCTGGCGCTGCGTGAGGCGGGCGGCTGGGCGGTGCTGGCGGACCGATCCGGCTGCGAGCAGGCGCTGGCCCGGGCGGAGCGGCACTTCGCGAGCGGGCCGCGGGACGGCGACCCGGAGTGGATGTCGTTCTACGGCGAGGCCGAACTGGCGGGGCTGGAGGCGCAGTGCTGGTCGGCTTTGGGTGAGGCGGGGCGCGCGGTGGAGCATGCGCGCCGGGCGGTGACCCTGCAGGACCCCCACTTCACCCGCAATATCGCCCTGTTCACCGCGGAGCTCGCGGGTGATCTCGCGGACAGCGGGCAGCCCGAGGAGGCCGCCGCGGCCGGCGTCCGGGTGCTGGCGCTGCTGGAACAGGTCCGCTCGGCCCGTATCCGAGCCATGCTCGACGGCACGGCCCGGACGCTGTGGGCGCACCGCGACTGCGGCGCGGTCGCGAGCTTCCTGGAGCGGCACGCGGCATCGGCCGCATCGGGGGAGGACGCGACGGGGCAGGACGCGACGGGGGGCGTGGGGCCCGCGGGGCACTGACTCCGCTGACCCCGCGGGGCGCGCGGGAGCGCGGGGAGCGCGGGGAGCGCGGGGAGCGCGGGGAGCGCGGGCGCCGGCTGCTGACGGCGGCCGGCGGTGCGGCTCTCCCCCCGCCCCCTCCCCCCTCCCCCCACCCCCGAACCCACCCCCGCCCCCTCCCCCGAAGGGGGAGGGGGCGGGGGAAGCACGCAGGGGTACGGCGGAAGCGCCCAGAGGGACGGCCGCTGCCCACCTCAGCCGAGGTGCCCGGTACCGCCACCCACCTCAACTGAGGTGCCGGTGCCGCCACCCTCCTCGGCCCAGGTGCCCGGTACTGCCGCCTTCCTCAGCCCAGATGCCCGGTGCCGCCGCCCTCTTCAGCCCAGGTGCCCGGTGTCGTTCCAGCGCTCGATCGCCGGTTCGCCGTAGGCCCAGCCGAGTACCGACAGGGAGGTCGGCTCCAGCCGGATCCGGGCGGCGAAGGAGATGTCCAGGCCCAGCCAGCGGGCGCCCAGGGCGCGCAGGATGTGGCCGTGCGCGAAGACCAGCACCTCGCGGTCGGCCGAACGCGCCCAGTCGACGACCTCGTCCGCCCGCGCGGCGACGCCGGCGAGCGTTTCGCCCTCCGGCACACCGTCGCGCCAGATGAGCCAGTCCGGCCGCCCCGACTTGATCTCGGCCGGCGTCAGGCCCTCGTAGGCGCCGTAGTCGAACTCCATCAGCGCGTCCCACGGCTGGGCCCGGTCGCCGAAACCGGCCAGCTCGCAGGTCTCCTTGGCGCGCACCAGGGGGCTGGTGCGGACCTCGACGCCCGGCAGGCCGTCCCAGGGGGTGCGGTGCAGCCGCTCGCCCAGCAGCTTGGCGCCGCGCCGGCCCTCGTCCAGCAGCGGGACGTCCGTACGGCCGGTGTGCCTGCCGGACAGGGACCACTCGGTCTGCCCGTGCCTGGCCAGGAAAATGCGCGGTGCCATGGTCGTACCTCTCGCCGGTTTCCCGGCTGGTCGTTCTCGGTGCGGGCGGCGTTGACCGCGGGCTTTCCATCATCGCGCATCGGGTCGATTTGTCCCCGGCCGGGGCGGCCGCCCTGCCGCTGACCGGCGGCGGGGGGCTGTTCCCGGCGGGGAGTACGGTCCGGGCGGGAGTGCGGGAGTGCCGTCCGGCCCGGGAGTGGCATCCGGTCGGGAGCGCCGTCCAACGGGCGCGGACCGAGACCTCCAGGGCCTGCCGAGGTCTGCCCGGAGCCGTCCGAGGTCCGCCCGAGGTCCGTCCGAGGTCCGCCCCGGACTCCCCGGGAGCACATCGGGAGCCCGCCGGGAACCCGCCGGAACAACCCCGCCGTACAACGTACGGCCGCCGCCGAGAACCAGCCTCCACCGACAACCGGTTCGTAGGCGGTCACCCCGCATGTCAGTGCCGGATGCGAGACTTCCGCGGGTGAACGTTTTCCGCGACAGCCGCCCCGCGCCGGCCGCGCCCTCGGCCGAGCCGCCGACGGCGGCACCGAGCCCGCCGCCGGAGGCAGCTCCCCGCGTGGGCCGGGCCAGGCTCACCGAGCTGCGCGGCCCCGGCGTACACCCCCGCCCCCTCGACGCCCGCGCACTGGCCGCGCTGGCCGCCAACCCCGGCTGCCACCGCCGTGCGCTGCTGGACGGCGCGGGCATCGACAAGGGCGCGCTGGCCCGGGCGCTGGGCTCGCCCGCGGCGTACGGCCAGTCCCAGTTCGCCCTCGTCCGCGGCAATGCCTTCGAGGCCCGGGTGAAGGCCGACGGCGGCACGGAACTGCTGCGGCTGGTCCACGAGCGGCTGGCGCCCGGCACCCCGGCGCCCGTGCCCGAAGAGGTCGCCACCCCGGATCTGTCGGCGGCCGGGCCCGCGGGCCGGGCGGCGCGTACGGCGCTGGCGCTGCGCGACGCGACCGCGGCCGGCGGCTGGGCGCTGCTCGACCACCCGATGCTGGCCGTCGAGGTGGCCGGCTCGCCCGCCTATGTGGAGCCGGACGCGGTGGTGGTGCATCCGGACGGCAGCTGGACAGTCGTGGAGATCAAGTCCTTCCCGATGATCGACGGTTCGGCGGACGCCGCCAAGGTGGGCGCCGCGGCGCGGCAGGCGGCGGTGTACGTCCTGGCCCTGGAACCGGTGGCCCGGCACGCCGGCGCGCGCACCGGCCGCACGGTCCACGTCCGCGACCGGGTGCTGCTGGTGTGCCCGAAGGACTTCTCCAACCTCCCCACGGCCGCCGCCGTCGACGTCCGCAGACAACTGGCCACCACCCGGCGCCAGCTGGCCCGCCTGACCCGGGTCGAGGAGATCGCCGCCGCCCTGCCCGCACGGACCACCTTCGACCTGCGGCTCGCGGACGACGGGAAGACGGCGACCCGCCCGCCCGAGGAGCTGTCCGAGGCCGTCGAGGCGGTCGGCGCGGCCTACGCCCCCGAGTGCCTGGCCGCCTGCGAGCTGGCCTTCCACTGCCGTACGCGCGCCCGCCAGGAGGGCGCGGTGGAGGCCCTGGGGCGTGGCGTACGGGGCGAGTTGGGCGGCCTGCGCACCATCCAGGAGGTGCTGACGGCGGCCCGCCCGGGCGGAGCGGACCCCGCGGACCCGGGCGAGGCGGACCCCGCGGGCGCGGGCGAGGAGGCCCCGGCGGAGGAGGACCCGGCCGTGCTGGCGCTGCGCCGGGCCGCCGCGCTGCGCGCCGAGGCGCTGGCCGGTGCCGCCGTGCCAACGCCGCGGACGGAGGAGCCGGGATGTCACTGATCGAGACGCTGGCCCGGATGGAGGCGGTCGCCGAGGGCCGGGCGCGGCCGCGCTGCACGGCCCTGCACCGCCATCTGTCCGAGCGCCCTTTGGTCTTCGTCCCGTTGACGACCGCGGGCGAGGCCGGCGCCCCGCTGGGCGCGCTGGTCGGCACGGACCGCGAGAAGCCGGTGCTGCTGGCCGTTCCGCAGCCCCGCGACCGCGATCTGCGGTTCGCGTTCCTCGCCGAGCTGGCGGAGACGGTGCTGCCGTATGTGGACGGCTACGCGGACGCCATCGGGTGGGAGGAGCGCAAGGAGACCGACCCGGAGACCGGCAAGAAGGTCCCGGTGCAGGTCGAACTGTGTGCGGACGCACCGCAGTTGATCGTGCCGAGCGCCGCGGGGATCGAGTTCGTCCGGCTGCTCGGGCGCTCGATGCGGTTCCGGCGCACGGCCGAGCAGGAGCCGGAGGCGCCGTACCCCGCGCCGCCGCACGTCCCGCTGCTGGGCCGCTGGCTGACCCACTTCGGCGAGCGGGCGCGGGTCCCGGGCGCGAGCCTGCTGCTGTCCATGACGGGCCTGCTGACCCGCCACTGGGCCACCGGCCAGAGCGTGCTGGAGGACCAGCACCTGGGCGCGCTGCTGTCCTGGATCGACCCGCCGCCGGGGATGTCGGGCCAGGAGGCGGCCGAGCGTGCGGAGTCGGCGCGCGACGCGGCGGGGCAGCTGCTGTGCCCGCCGGCCGGCCCGGCCACCGACCCGGCGTTCGACAACCGGCTGCTGGCCCCCGCGATGGCCCGTTACGACGCCGGGCTGCCGGGCGCGGAGGACGCGCTCCGCGCCCTGGTAGAGGGGCAGTTGCGGCCGGCCTGGGACGCCGTCTGGCACGGTCTCGACCTGCTGCGGGCGCTCCCCGAGGGCGCCCGGGTCGCCGACCGCTGGAAGCGCGACCGCTGGTCGTACACGGCGCACCGCGACCGGGTGCGCGCCGGGGAGCCCCCGCAGCCCCGTCAGGACGACGCGGTCACCGCCGCGCAGAAGCTGTCCGCACGGGAGACGGCCCAGGCCCAGCTGGACGCCCAGGAAGCCCTGGACGATCCGCTGGTGATGGCGGGGCGGCGGCTGGCCGGCGAGGCGTTCCAGGGCACGGTCACCGCCGTCGAGATGGCCTTCTCGGAGGGCAAGCGGCCGATGCCGCGCCCGCTGGTCACGCTGCGGACGGCCGACCGCCCGCAGCTGTCCGGGGGCAGCAAGCTCTACCGCCCCCTGGCGGACGGCAAGACACAGACCGCCGAGTTCGTCGCGCCGGTGCCCGGGGAGCCGGGCGCCCTGGTGGTGCGGCTGACGGGCGGGATGGGGCGCGGGAAGACCCCCGAGCCCGGTTCGGTGCCGGAGCCGGACGCACCGGTGTGCTGGACGCTGTTCGAACACGCCCCGCGCAGCGGCCCGGAGCTCCCGGACCCCGAGGACACCCCGTGGACCCACGGCGGCCCCCCGCCCGGTCTCAACGGCCCCACCGGCCCCGCGCAGGCGCCGTACGCCACCCCCGACCCCGTGACCACGGAGGACTTCCTGTGAACCGCGCCCGGCACCCGGCCGCCCCGGAGAGCATTGCCGTATGACGGCCCCTCAGGACTCCCCGGCATCCGCACCCGCCCCCGTTCCCGCGGCCAAGAGCTTCGATCCGGCCGCCGCGGCCGCCGCGGCGACCGACGCGATCCTGCACGACACGCTGCACGGCTCCCGGCGCGGTGTGGTCGTCGACTCCCCGCCCGGCGCCGGCAAGTCCACCCTCGTGGTGCGGGCGGCCCGCGAACTGGCCGCCGCCGGACGCCCGCTGATGGTGGTCGCGCAGACCAACGCCCAGGTCGACGACCTCGTGCTGCGGCTCGCCGAGAAGGACCCCGAGCTGCCGGTCGGCCGGCTGCACAGCAGCGAGCCCGGCGCGTTCGACCCGGCGCTGGCCGAGTTGCCCGCGGTCCGTACGTCCGCGAAGGCCGCCGATCTGGCCGGGATGGACATCGTCGTGTCCACGGCCGCGAAGTGGGCGTACACCAAGGTCGACGAGCCCTGGCGGCACGCCATCGTGGACGAGGCCTACCAGATGCGTTCCGACGCGCTGCTGAGCGTCGCCGGGCTCTTCGAGCGGGCGCTGTTCGTCGGCGACCCGGGCCAGCTCGACCCGTTCAGCGTGGTGGGCGCGGAGCAGTGGGCGGGGCTGGCGTACGACCCGTCCGCGAGCGCGGTGTCCACCCTCCTGGCCCACAACCCCGATCTGCCGCAGCACCGGCTGCCGGTCTCCTGGCGGCTGCCCGCCTCGGCCGCGCCGCTGGTCTCCGCCGCGTTCTACCCGTACACCCCGTTCCGCAGCGGCACCGGACACGGCGACCGCCGGCTGGCGTTCGGGGTGCCGGGCGACGGCTCGGGGGTGGACCGGGTCCTGGACGAGGCCGCCGAGTCCGGCTGGGGCCTGCTGGAACTCCCCGCCCGCCGTACGCCGCGTACGGACCCGGAGGCGGTCCGCGCGGTGGCGCAGGTCGTGCGCCGGCTCCTGGACCGCGGGGGCGCCGCGACCAGCGAGGCCCGGCGGGATCCGGACGGCGGGGCGGCCGTCCCGGTGCCGCTCACGGCGGACCGTATCGCGGTCGGCACGGCCCATCGCGACCAGGCGGCGGCCGTCCGCGCCGCGCTCGCCGAGCTGGGGGTTTCGGGGGTCGCGGTGGACACCGCCAACCGTCTCCAGGGCCGCGAGTTCGATGTCACGGTCGTCCTGCACCCGCTCTCCGGCCGCCCCGACGCCACCGCGTTCCATCTGGAGACCGGCCGGCTGTGTGTGCTCGCCTCCCGCCACCGCCACGCCTGCATCGTGGTCTGCCGGGCGGGCGTCGCCGACCTGCTGGACGAGCACCCCTCGACGGAGCCGGTCCGCCTCGGCGTCACGGTCAAGTTCCCGGACGGCTGGGAGGCCAACCATGCCGTCCTCGCCCACCTGGCGGAACACCGGGTGGCGTGGCGTCCTTAGGAGGCGTGACGTCTTCGGCGTGACGTCAGGAGGCGTGGGCGGGCCGAGAGGTGTCGAGTCCCCGTCCTCTCACCGGCCCGTGGAACGGAGGCGGCGGACACCCGCGCCTGCCCCCTTGCGCGGGGCGGGACAATGGAATGCGGCACACGATCTGGAGGTAGGTACATGTCCGAGCCGCGACCGGCTCCCGACCCGCGTGGTACGGCGCCGGGACCACGGCGGATGAAGCCCGCGCAGCTGCTCTTCGAGCCGCCCGAGGCCGTCACCGACCCCGAGCACTTCTTCGGCCTGGAGTCGATGGAGGACCCGCGCGAGCTGCTCGGCCGCGCCACGGAGCTGGCTCTCGCCTTCCGCGCCGCGGCCGACCGCGCCACGGAGTTCCAGGCGCTGGCCGCCGCCCAGCTCGCCGACCCCAGCAGGTTCGACCGGATGCCGCTGGCCACCCTCGCCGAGCAGGCGGAGTGGACCGAGGACTACGCGCAGAAAATGATCGAGTTCGGCCGCAGCCTGATGCGCAGCGGCAGCACCCTGCCGGGCGAGACGGACTGAGCGCCCCGGCCCGCCGACCGCTTCAAAAACCGCTTCCGCGCCGCCCGCCCCCACGGCTCATGGTCCATGATCATGAGCCGCTGGCATATGCAAAGGGCGCAAGATACCGGCTCCCGCGGCGTCCCGTCCCGTTTTCCACCAATCAGCTCAGTGCGCGGACGCCGCATCGGTAGACCTGTCCCCCATGACCGACTGGCTGCCTGAGACCCCCCGCACCCTGGCCTTTCCCACCGCGGCGTACGTCACCCTCGCGGGCGCCGACTGGCTCGCCTCCGCCAGCCCCCGCCCGGACGAGATGCACACCCTGTGGGCCACCCGCCCGGCCGCCCCCAGCGCACTGCCGTGCGGCACCGCCTTCGACGTGATCAACGCCCCGGCGCTCTTCGGGCGGCACATGGTCGACCGGTTATGGTCCGACGGCCCCGGATCGGGGCCGGTGGCGGCACACCGCGGCCGCATCCTGCTGTTCGCCGCCCCGGGGACGGCCCAGCGGCTGCCGGCGCTGCTCGTCTGGGAGGAGTGGGCCGCCGCCGTTCCCCCGCTGCTGTGCCACGGCAGCGGCGATGCGGTGACCGTCCCGCCCCTGCACCCCCGCCGGACGGCCGCCGGGGACGTGCCCGCCGACGCCACCGCCTACCCGGTGCTCCCGGCGGCCGAGGACGTGGCCGCCCCGTCCGTCTCCCGCTGGCTGGTGGCGCCGGACGTCCGCAACCCCTGGCTGCCCGGTCCGGACGTACTGCTGTGGGCCTGTGTGCGCGCCGCCCGCTCGCCGGCCGGTCCCGGGCGGGAAACCACAGCTCAGCACCGCGTTTCGGCGCTGACCGCGGGCTGAGACAAACCGATTTTTGTCCTCCCTGGCCATGATGCTAATGTTTTCCCCGTCAGCAGGCGCCGCTAGCTCAGTTGGTTAGAGCAGCTGACTCTTAATCAGCGGGTCCGGGGTTCGAGTCCCTGGCGGCGCACAGACAGTCGAAGGCCTCCACTCCGGTGGGGGCCTTCGTCGTTGCCTGCCCGGATCGCTCCCCGCCGGCCGTACGCCTCGCCCCGGTCCGCCGGCGGGCGTCAGCCGCGCCCGACCTTGACCGCCCAGTCCCCGTCGGTCGTCCGTCCCGCGACCTGGATGCGTACGCCGTCCCGGGCGTCGTCCATGCTCTCCCCCACGCCCAGGGGCGCGTCGGCGAGCGGCGGGTAGACGGAGGTGCCCCCGCAGGCCGAGGTGCCCGGGTGCCCGTCGAGGACCTGCACGGGGCCCGATCCGGAAGGGGTCTCGCTCCGCACGCGGTAGACCAGGACGCCTTCGGTGCACAGGGAGCGGTCGTTGCCCAGGGCACCGCGTGCCTCGATGGCCAGTGCGCTGTCGGGCCCCGTACGGACCACCAGGAGCCGCGGCCGGCGCTGGGACCGGGGCTCCGCGGGGGCGGACAGGGTGCGCAGCGAGTGCGGGGCGGGGCTGGTCAGATCGACGCAGTCGACCTGGCTGTCGGCGATCCAGCCCAGCTTCCACTTGTGCCAGGCGAAGGGGTCGGGCGCCAGACCGAACTGGCTGCCCATGAGGTCCCAGTCACCGACATAGGTGTCCCAGTCACCCTTGCCGCTCTGCGGCCGGTGATAGAGGTCCGGCAGGTCGAAGACGTGTCCGGTTTCGTGCGCGAGGACATTGCGATCGGGCGGGCTCTGTTCGAAGACGGTGACGAACCGGCGCAGATCGCGGTCGTCGGCGCGCATCGGCTGTTGGAGGTTGACGACCTTGGTGGCGTCCGAGTCGACGCCGGGGGCGTCCGGGTCGGCGACGAAATAGACCACGTCATAGCGGCCGAAGTCGATGGACGGGTCGGCGGCGGCGACCGCGTCGCGCAGATAGTCCGAGCGCCGGCCGGCATCCCAGTCGCGCCGTATTCCGTAGGAGACGGAGGGGCGGGGCATCCGGACCCAGTGGCGCTGGATGTGCGGACGCAGCCGGAACTTTCCGTAGGAGGCGCGGTCGAAGAAGCCGGAGGTGGCGGGGAAGTAGGCGCGGGAGAGCTCCTGCGGGGAGGCGGACGGCCGGGCGTCCGGGAAGGACAGGAAGATCATGACGGCGTTGAGCGGACGGTCCGGGCGCGGGTAGGCGCCGTTCCAGGTGTCCAGGCCCTCGGAGTGGTGTGCGTCGGTGCGCCCCAGGGCGCAGGAGAGGGCGGCCTCGGAGGCGGTGGCGGGTCCGGCGACGATGGAGGTCGCGATGAGCGCGCTCAGAGAGGTGGCGACGGCCGCGACGCGCCGCAGACGGCGGCGATCCACCCCGTCGGGTGTCCGGGCGCGCGGCACATCTACCTCCAGGGACGGATTCGGAGACCTCATCTACCCTGTGGCGATTTAATGCTATTCGTCCTGTTTTGCGGACCCGGAAGAGTGACCGGCGCGCCTTCATTGCTTCGTAACGGAAAGTCACAAACAGCCAATGGGGCATTCGGTACGAACAGACCCGGGCAGAAATGGCTGAAGATCCGTCATGCGAGCGGATGATCACGGCTGCGTCGCTGGATCGGCCGTGGCGCCAGCCTCTATGATCGCCACACTTTCCAGCGCGAGATCCCCCCTCCATCACGAGACAGCGCCATGCGGGAGCGAGCAGTGAGCGGACACCCCGACAGTCCGGGCCGCACGCCCGGAGCGACGCTTCCCTCAGTGACGGAGCGTAATGGTACGACCAATGCATCCGCCGAGGCCCGGCGCGCCCCGGCCGGCCGCTGCGACGACGCCGCGGCCTCCCTCGGCGACTACCGCGCCACCTTCCACGCCGCGCGGCTGGCGATGGCCGTCCTCAACCGCGACGGCCTGGTCCTCGCCGCCAACTCCGCCTTCGGGGAACTGGTCGGCGCCGACCCGGCCGAGCTGGTCGCCGCCACCGCGGCGGACCTCACCGACCTCGGCGCCGACCCGCTGGTGTGGACCGCCTACCGCGAGGTGCTGTGCGGCCGCAGCGACCGGCTGCGCTGCACCCGGCGCCTCAAGCACCCCGAGGGGCACTCCGTCTGGGTGGAGGTCACCGTCGAGCCGCTGACGCCGGAACCGCTCAGCGGCGAGGAGCGGATGCTGCTGTCGGCGGCGGACATCAGCGACCGGCACGATCTGCTGGCCCGGCTGCGGCATCTGCAGATGCACGATCCGGTGACCCGGCTGCCCAACCGGGCGCTGTTCTTCGAGCGGCTTTCCGCCGCGCTGGAGACCGCCTCCTTCGCCCCGGCCGGTACCGGCCGGATCGGGCTGTGCTACCTCGACCTGGACGGTTTCAAGGCCGTCAACGACACCCTCGGGCACCGCGTCGGCGACCGGCTGCTGAGTGCGGTGGCCCAGCGGCTGACGCGCTGCGCGGAGAGCGCGGCGGACCGCGGGCCGGGCCGGACGGGGCATCTCGTCGCGCGACTGGGGGGTGACGAGTTCGCTCTTTTGGTGGAGGATTCCACCGGCACCGACCAGCTGGCCGAGCTGGCCCAGTCCGTCCTGGACGCGCTGCAGCGGCCGTTCGACCTGGCCGGGCAGCGGCTGTCGGTGTCGGCGAGCATCGGCGTCGTGGAGCGGACCGCCACCGGTACCACCGCGACCTGCCTGATGCAGGCCGCGGACACCACGCTGTACTGGGCCAAGGAGGACGGCAAGGCCCGCTGGACGCTCTTCGACCCGGAACGCAACGCCCACCGGATGACCCGGCAGGCGCTCTCCAGCACCCTGCGGCCGGCCGTCGACCGCGGCGAATTCACCCTGGAGTACCAGCCACTGGTCGGGCTGGACGACGGCCGGGCGCAGGGGGTGGAGGCGCTGGTGCGCTGGCGGCACCCGCAGTTCGGGACGCTGTCGCCGAATCGGTTCATCGCCCTGGCGGAGGAGAACGGCGCGATCGTCGAGCTGGGCCGCTGGGTCCTGGAGCGGGCCTGCCACCAGGCGCGGGCCTGGCAGCTGGCGCACCCCGGCCAGCCGCTGTTCGTCAGCGTCAATGTGGCCGTACGTCAGGTGTGGGACTCCGACCTGGTCGCCGATGTCGCCGGGATCCTCGCCGAGACCGGGCTGCCGCCGCAGCTGCTGCAGCTGGAGCTGACCGAGTCGGCGGTGATGGGCTCGGCCGGGCGGCCGCTGCAGGCCCTCCAGGCGCTCAGCGACATGGGCGTACGGATCGCCATCGACGACTTCGGCACCGGCTACTCCAACCTCGCCTACCTCAGCCGTCTCCCGGTGTCCGTGCTGAAGCTGGACGGCTCCTTCGTCCGCGGCTTCCGCTCGCAGGAGCACCCGAACCCGGCGGACGAGATGATCGTGGAGGCGCTGGTGGCGCTGGCGCACCGGCTCGGCCTCACGGTCACCGCCGAGTGCGTGGAGAGCACCGAGCAGGCCGAGCGGCTGCGCCGGATCGGCTGCGACACCGGGCAGGGCTGGCTCTACTCCCGCCCCGTGGCCCCCGACCGGGTCGAGGCCCTGCTCGACGCGGGCCGCCACACGGGGGCCTGAGTACCGCGGCACGCGGAACAGCGCGCCGGCGCGGGCAGCGCCCGGACCAGCCGGCGCGGGCGCCCCGGACTCACCGGTGCGGGCGGAACAAAGTTCCGTCCGCACCGGAAAGAGAATCCCGCCGCGACGGCGCGCAGCCCCCGCGGCGCGGGTCCGGCGGAATCACCACCGGCCGCAGCCCCCGCGCACGACGCGCTACGCCGGCAATCCGTACGCGTCCGCAATCAGCTCGTACGAGCGCAGCCGGGCCGGGCCGCCGTGGGCGTTGGCGGTGATCATCAGTTCGTCGGCGCCGGTGCGCTTGGCGAGATCGTCCAGGCCCTGGCGGACGGCGTCCGGGGTGCCGTGGATGACATTGCCGAGCCAGTTGTCGGCGAAGTCCCGCTCCATGTCGCTGAAGCCGTACGCCTCGGCCTCCTCGGGGCTCGGGACCAGGCCGGGGCGGCCGCTGCGCAGCCGGACCATGGACAGCGCGCCGGTCAGCACCTGGCGGCGGGCCTCCCGCTCCTCCTCTGCGGCCAGCGCCGCGACCCCGATCAGGGCATACGGCTCGGACAGCACCTCGGAGGGGCGGAAGGACGCGCGGTAGAGGTCCAGGGCGGGGAGGGTGTTGGCCGCGGAGAAGTGGTGCGCGAAGGCGAACGGCAGTCCGAGGGAGCCGGCGAGCCGCGCGCTGAACCCGGAGGAGCCCAGCAGCCACAGGGGCGGCCGGTGCCGGGACTGCACGCCGCCGGGCGAGGTGGCCTGCACCGGGCCGGGGACCGCGTGAATCCTGGCGTAAGGGTGGCCGTCGGGGAAGGAGTCGTCGAGGAAGCGGGTCAACTCGGCCAGCTGCTGGGGGAAGTCGTCCGCCCCTTCATGCAGCCGGTCCGTCCTGCGCAGCGCCGCGGCAGTGGCTCCGTCGGTGCCCGGGGCACGCCCCAGGCCCAGGTCGACACGGCCGGGGGCCATCGCCTCCAGGGTGCCGAACTGCTCGGCGATCACCAGCGGTGCGTGGTTGGGGAGCATCACACCGCCGGAGCCGAGGCGGATGCGCTCGGTGTGGGCGGCGAGGTGGGCGAGCAGCACCGCGGGCGAGGAGGAGGCTACGCCGGGCATGGAGTGGTGCTCGGCGACCCAGTAGCGGTGAAAGCCGCGGCGTTCGGCCGTCCGGGCGATGCCGACGGCCGTACGGACCGCGTCGGACGCGGTGTGGCCGGCGCCGACCGTCACCAGGTCGAGCACCGACAGGGGAACCGGAGCGGTGCCCTGAGCGGCGCCCCGTATCCCGTCGCCGCTGTCGCGGATCGCCTCGTCGCTGCCCCGGGCCTTGTCCTTCTCGCCGCTCACGGTGCGGGTCCTCCTCGCGTCGGTGGTCTGCGAGGAGGACAACCGGAGACGTTCTCCACTTATTCCCGGGTCAGATCGCCGGGCCGGATTCCCGGTTCGTCGCCGGGCCGGATCACCGGGCCGGATCGCCAGGCCCGGGTCCGACCGGAGTGGCGGACCGGGGGCGTCTCCTAGACGTGTGCCGTCCGCGAGAAGAGGGTGCCCAGCACCGGGCAGGACATCGTGCGGTCGAGCAGCCGCAGCCCTTCCCAGACCGTCACCTGATTGGCGGTGAGCACCGGCTTGCGCAGCTCCGCTTCGAGGGCCGGCAGATGTTCGGCGGTGTGCAGTGCGGTGTCCGGCAGCAGCACCACCTCGGCGTCGGGATGGTCACCCGCCCGGGCGAGCGCCAGCACCTCCTCGCTGCCCCAGGTGCCGACCTCGGCGGCGGTGATGATGCCGCTCCCGCGGGTCGAGACGACCTCCGTACCGGCGGACTTCAAGAACGCGTGGAAGCGCTCGGCCACGTCGTCGGGGTAGGTGGCGGCGATCGCCACCCGCCGGGCCCCGAGCGCCTGGATGGCATGGGCGAAGGCGAAGGAGGTACTGGAGGCGGGCAGGCCGGCGGTGACGGACAGCTCCCGGACCTGTTCATGGGCGCCCTCCCAGCCGAAGACGAAGCTGGCGCTCGTACAGGCCCAGACGACCGCCTCGGCGCCGCGCTCCTTGAGCTCGTCGACACCGGCCGCCAGCCGCCCGGCGGAGCCCATCTCCAGCAGCGCGTCGACCCGGTGGGCGTCCTCGCCGATGTCGGTGTGCACGAGGGGCAGACGGACCACGCCGCCCAAGAGCGATTCGAGCCTGGGGTAGTCATCCTCCGCGGAGTAGCCGGGGTAGAGGAAACCGACCGATGCCATGCAGTTCTCCCTTGCGTGTACGGCTGCGGGTGCAGGGGCGTTCGTGAACGCGGGTGCGTCCGTGAACGCGGGTGGTGCCGGGTGCGGAAGGGGCGCTGCCGGCGGGTGGGACCACACCGGCAGCATCCGTGGTGTGCGGACAGGCACGGACCCGCCTCACACCGGGGGCAGACCTCCCGTGTCCTCGGGCGGATAGGGCGGGGGTTCCAGACCGTCGAGGGCCTCCCCGTCCGGTACCGCGGCGGATCCGGCGAAGGCGGCCTCGGGGGTCGCCCCCGTCAGAGCCTCGCCCGGTCCGGCCGGCTCCGATCCGGTCATCGCGGCCGGGCCTCGGCGCGCCACCGGATCGAGCAGCGCCTGGTACGGGCCGACCGCCTGGACGCCGATGGCACGCAGCGCGGCCCACATCGTGACCTGATTGGCGGACAGCACCGGCATCCGCAGCTCGGCCTCCAGCTGCGGGATGACGTCGTAGGTCGGCAGATTCGTACAGCTGATGAAGAGGGCATCGGCGGAGCCGACGACGGCCGCGCGGGCCATGTCGACGACGTCGCGGTACGGCACCTTCCAGATGTGCCGGGTCAGCCCGAGGTAGGCGCGGCCGGTGACCGTGATGCCTGCTTCGCCGAGGTAGTCCTCCAGGGAGTCGGTGACCGATTTCGTATAGGGCGTGACCACGGCGATGCGCCGTGCGCCGATCTCGCGCAGCGCTTCGATCAGTGCGCCCGATGTCGTGAGGGAGGGAACCTCCCCCGCCTGGGCCATGGCGGCGCACATGGCCCGCTCGCCCGCCACCCCGGCGACAAAGCTGCCGGACGTGCAGGCATAGGAGATGACCTGCGGTGATACCGCGCACAGCGCCTGGACGGCGGCGTGCAGCGTTTCGTGCTCACTGACCAGACGGGCCAGATCGAGGCTGACCTCGACGGGCACAAAAGGGGTGCGGGTGAGGTGGAGGGACACGTCGTCGGGGACCCAGCGCCACAGCTCTCTGTCGAGAGCGAAGTCGAAGGGAGCGACGACGCCCACGCCGAGCTGCGGCTGTGGGCCACCCAGAAAAGAGACGTCCATGAAGGCCCCTAGAACAAAAACGAAGGGCTGGGATGGCCAGGCCAGTGGCCGGGGATGAGGTGCAGCCGGATCAAGCCGGGACGTCGGAACAGAGCCGTTGTTGACACGGTAGATACGACTTCTTAGCGTGGTCAATCCTCGCATCCCAGGCATCTGTCGGCGCCCCTTTCCATGGAAAGAGGCTCACGTTTCAGAACGGTTTCTGGCCCATGTCCGAAAGCACCGTCCTCGTCCTCGGTTCCGACCCGCCGCCGAAGCTCGACCGGCTCACCGGCCGGGCTCGGGTGATCTTCACCGATGAGGACTCCCTCGCCGACCGACTCCCCACCGCCGACGTGCTGTTGGCGTGGGATTTCACCTCCGACGCGATCCGCAGAGCCTGGCCGGAGAAGGGCCCCAGGCCCCGGTGGGTGCACACCGCGAGCGCGGGGGTGGACCAGCTGCTGTGCCCGGCGCTGATCGCCGACGACACCCTGGTGACCAACGCCCGGGGGGTCTTCGAGCAGCCGATCGCCGAGTATGTGGCCGGGCTGGTGATCGCCATGGCCAAGGACTTCTACGGAAGTTGGGAGCTGCAGCGGCAGCGGCGCTGGCAGCACCGCGAGACCCTGCGCCTGGGCGGCAGCCGGGCGGTGGTGGTGGGCTCCGGGCCGATCGGCCGGGCCATCGGCACCACTCTCCTGGCACTGGGTGTCAAGGTCGATCTGGTCGGCCGCCGGGAGCGCAGGGACGACCCGGAATTCGGCCTCGTCCATGCGAGTGACGCGCTGAACGGCCTCCTGCCCCAGGCGGATTGGGTGGTCTGCGCGGCGCCCCTGACCGAGGCCACCCGCGGCCTGTTCGACAAGGCGGCGTTCTCCCGGATGCCGCCGCGGGCCCGGTTCATCAACATCGGGCGCGGCCAGCTGGTCGTCGAGGACGCCCTGGTCGCGGCGCTGCGCGAATGGCGGATCGCGGCGGCGGCGCTGGACGTCTTCGAGCAGGAGCCGCTGCCGGAGAACAGCCCGCTGTGGGACGTCCCGCATCTGATCGTCTCGCCCCATATGAGCGGCGACACCCTGGGCTGGCGGGACGCCCTCGCCGAGCAGTTCCAGGACAACTTCGACCAGTGGTCGGCCGGCAAGCCGCTGCACAACCTCGTCGACAAGCGGCTCGGGTACGTACCGGTGCGGTGACGGCGCCCGCTGCCGGACCGGGCGCGCCACCTCGCCCCCGCCACCGTCCCGCCCGGGGCGGCCAACGCTCGGAGGACGCATGACCACCGAACCGACCCACCTCGCCGACCTCACCGCCACCCGCCTGGCGGCCGGGTACGCGGCCGGCGAGTTCTCTCCCGTCGAGGCGGCCCGGGCGGTGCTGGAGCGCGCCGAGGCCGCCCAGGCCGCGACGAACTGCTTCACCCGGATCGACGCGGACGAGGCGCTGTCGTCCGCCAAGGAAGCGGAGGAACGCTGGCGGGCCGGTACGCCTGCCGGGCCGGTGGACGGGGTGCCCGTCACCGTCAAGGACCTGATCCTCACCCGGGGCGTGCCGACGCTGCGCGGTTCGCGGACGGTGCGGGCCGAGGGGCCGTGGGAGGAGGACGCCCCGTCGGTCGCCCGGCTGCGGGAGTCCGGGGCGGTGTTCGTCGGCAAGACGACCACCCCGGAGTTCGGCTGGAAAGGCGTCACCGACAGTCCGCGGCACGGGGTGACGGGCAATCCGTACGACCCGGGGCGCACCGCGGGCGGCTCCAGCGGCGGCAGTGCGGCGGCGGTGGCGCTGGGCGCCGGGCCGCTGAGCCTGGGTACCGACGGCGGCGGTTCGGTCCGTATCCCGGCGTCGTTCTGCGGGATCTTCGCCCTCAAAGCGACCTACGGGCGGGTGCCGCTGTATCCGGCGAGCCCGTTCGGGACGCTGGCGCACGTCGGGCCGATGACCCGGGACGCGGCGGACGCGGCGCTGATGATGGAGGTGATTTGCGGCGCGGACTGGCGGGACTGGTCCCAGCTCGGTCCGGCCGGCGGGTCGTTCCGGGAGGCGCTGGCGGGTCCGGTCTCCGGGCTGCGGGTGGCCTACAGCCCCTCGCTCGGCTGGGACGTACCGGTGGCCCCGGAGGTCGCCGCGGCGGTCCGGGGGGCCGTCGACACGCTGGCCGGGCTCGGCGCGTCCGTCGAGGAGATCGACCCGGGCATCGCGGACCCCGTGGAGGCCTTCCACACGCTGTGGTTCAGCGGCGCGGCCCGGGTGGTGCAGCATCTGGACGACGCGGACCGGGCACTGCTGGACCCGGGACTCCAGGAGATCTGCGAGCAGGGCGCCCGCTACAGCGCACTGGACTATCTGGCCGCGGTCGATACGCGGATGGCGCTCGGTCAGGCCATGGGACGCTTCCACAGCGCCTACGACCTGCTGGTGACCCCGACGGAGCCGCTCACCGCCTTCGAGGCGGGCGTCGAGGTACCGCCCGGATCCGGCCACACCCGTTGGACGGGCTGGACGCCGTTCACCTACCCGTTCAACCTCACCCAGCAGCCGGCCGCGACGGTGCCCTGCGGGGTGGACGGCGACGGGATGCCGATCGGCGTCCAGCTGGTCGGCGCGCGGCACGCGGACGCGCTGGTCCTGCGCGCCGCACACGCCCTCTACGAAGCGGGGACCGCGGCGATCCCCGCGCCTCCTGCCCCCAGGGGCTGACCACTGCCCTCAGGGGCCGACCGCGTCGTCCCGTCGTCCGCCTGCGGGCGGAGGACGGGACGACGAGGCAGACGGGACTCTGACGACAGACCCTAGGCCCGCCGGAAGTTGAGGCTCTCCCCCAGGGCTCCGGCCCGCCACAGGTCCTGGCAGGCGTCGGCCATCCGGTCCAGGCCGTCGACGACACTGCCCCACACGATGCCCGGCACCCAGCCCGCGTCACCGTTGATCAGCAGATTGTTGCGCTCGTAGAACAGCGCAAGGTCGACAACGGTGGCGCGGCCCTGGTGCTTGGCCTGGGTCTCGTAACCGTAGGACTTCGTACCCAGTTGGGTGTCGGTGAAGGTGAAGTAGCACAGGTCGCCGGGGATCGGAGTGATCGTCGGATTCTCCAGCGGCGGCTCCTCCTGGGCGAACGGTGCGAGCAGGGCGTAGATCTCGTTGCGGGCGTATTTGGCGTGATAGACGTCGCCGCCCAGCGGGAGCGCGTCCCATACGGCATTGCAGGTGATCGGCGCGCGGTCGTCGAGCAACTTGGCCGTGCAGCTCACGCCGCGCTTGTCCAGGGAGACTTCGATGAAGCGATCGGTCATGCCCCGATCGTAGGTGGGCAATACCGGCGTACGGAACAACTCCGGGGCGCTTCTATCAAGGGCTGGAAACGATCGGCATATATGCCAGGCGTTCGGGTAGCCGCGCGCCCATGGCTCCACCACAGGAGAACACCAAAATGATCAAGAGAAAATTGGCCGGAGGCATCCGGCGGCGAACGCTGCTCGCGGGGGTGGCGGCGCTCGGCGCGGCGGGTGCGATGGGAGCGGGCACGGGCTGCTCCCGGGTGGATGTCTCCGGGGCGACCGGGGGCGGGCACCAACTGGAGGATCTGCGGAAAAAGGGCACCGTCCGCATGGGCATCGCCAGCGAGCCGCCCTACGCCTCCATCAACGACAAGGGCGAGCTGACCGGCGAGGCCCCCGCGGTCGCCAAGACGATCTTCCGGCGGCTGGGCATCAGGAATTTCGAGCCGGTACCGGTCGAATTCGGCGCACTGGTCCCGGGGCTGCACTCCTTCCAGTACGACGTGATCGTCGCGGGAATGTTCATCAACAAGGCCCGCTGTGCGGCCGTTCTCTTCTCCGACCCGGATTACGAGAGCAAGGACGCTTTCCTCGTACTCAAGGGAAACCCGAAAAATATCCATACCTATGCGGATATCGCCAAGGGGCACTACCGGATGGGTTCGGGTATCGGTTATGCCGAGATCGACTACGCGGTCGGCAACGGCGTCAAGAAGAGCACCATCCAGACCTACGGCGACCAGATCGCCGGGATGGAGGCCCTGGAGGCCGGCCGGATCGACGTCTTCGCCGGCACCGCGCTGACCATGATCGAGGCGCTGAAGACCGGCGCCCACCCCAAGGTCGAGATGACCGCACCGTTCACGCCGGAGGTCGACGGCAAGCCCCAGCGCGACGGCGGCGGATACGGCTTCCGGATCGGCGAGACCAAGCTGCGCGACGCCTTCAACCGCGAACTGCAGAAGATGAAGAAGAGCGGCGAACTCCTGCGCA
The DNA here is from genome assembly GCF_040253635.1 of Streptomyces sp. Edi2. Classification (NCBI taxonomy): domain Bacteria; kingdom Bacillati; phylum Actinomycetota; class Actinomycetes; order Kitasatosporales; family Streptomycetaceae; genus Streptomyces; species Streptomyces sp. Edi2. The sequence continues at coordinate 3,232,330 of NZ_JBEJGX010000003.1, forward strand.
TCGCCCGGCCGTACGGCTTCACCAAGGAGTTCCAGACCGACCTCACGGCGAAGGAGCTCTGTAAGAAGTGACCGGCGCCCTGTGGCAACTCTTCTTCGAGGGTCTGTGGATCACCATCCAGCTGATGGTCTACAGCGCCGCCCTGGCCGCGGCCGTCGCCTTCGGCATCGGCCTGGCCCGCACCTCCCGGTTCTGGATCGTCCGCTTCCTGTCCGGGGTCTACGTGGAGTTCTTCCGCGGCACCTCGGCCCTGGTGCTGATGTTCTGGCTGTTCTTCGCGCTGCCGCTGCTGGGCTGGCAGTTGGTCGGTATCTGGGCGGGCACCCTGGCGCTGGGCCTGTCGTACGGCGCGTACGGCTCCGAGATCGTCCGCGGCGCCGTCCAGGCGGTGGCACCCGCCCAGCGCGAGGCGGCCATCGCGCTGAGCTTCACGCCCTGGCAGCGGCTGCGGAAGGTGATACTGCCGCAGGCCGTTCCCGAGATGATGCCGCCCTTCAACAACCTGCTGATCGAACTGCTCAAGGGCACCGCGCTGGCCTCGCTGCTGTCCATCGGCGAACTCACCTTCCAGGCCAAGCTCGCCCGGCTGTCGACGGGCCAGAGCGCCCAGATCTACGGCATCATCCTCGTCCTGTATTTCGCGGTCGCGTTTGTGATGACCCGGATCATGCGGGTGCTGGAACGCCGCGCCAAGGCCTCGGTCGGCCGGGCGGTGCCCAAGGGTGAGGGCTGGTTCTCCCGCAAACTGCCCGTCGAGAAGCAGGGCCCCGAGGCGCTGGCCACCGGAGGAAAGCCGTGAACAACTGGTCATGGAGCTACGTCGGCGAGATCATGCCCGACATCCTCAAGGGCCTGTGGATCACCGTCCAGGCAACGATCTACGGCTCGCTGGTGTCCTTCGCGCTCGGGCTGGTGTGGGCGCTGGCCCTGCGCGCACCGAGCCGCTGGGTGACCTGGCCGGTCAGCATCTTCGTCGAATTCGTCCGCAACACCCCGCTGCTGGTGCAGCTGTTCTTCCTGTTCTTCGTGCTGCCGGGCTGGGGTCTGGCCTTCTCGCCGCTGACCACCGGCGTCATCGGCCTGGGCCTGCACTACTCGACGTACACCTCCGAGGTCTACCGCGCCGGGATCGACGGGGTGCCGGAAGGCCAGTGGGAGGCCGCCACGGCGCTGAGCCTGCCGCGCCGGCGCACCTGGATCGCGGTGATCCTGCCGCAGGCGTTCCGCCGGGTGGTGCCCGCGCTGGGCAACTACGTCATCGCGATGTTCAAGGACACGCCGCTGCTGGCCGGCATCACCGTCGCCGACATGCTCTTCCAGGCGAACAGCATCAGCGCCACCACCTTCGACTACCTGGAGCCGATCACCGTCGTCGGCATCCTCTTCGTGGTCATCTCCTACCCCACCTCCCTCCTCCTGCGAGCCCTGGAGCGTCGCCTTGTCCGCTGACAGCACCCCCTCGAAAGAAACGGCCAACCAGGCGGACGGCGGCACCGACCGGACCGAGTCCGGGGGCGGCGCCGAGCTGATCCGCTTCGACCACGTGACCAAGCGGTTCGGTACCAACACCGTCCTGGATTCCCTGGATTTCACCGTCTCCTCGGGCAAGCACGTCACGCTCATCGGCCCGTCCGGTTCCGGCAAGACCACGATTCTGCGGCTGCTGATGACGCTGCTGAAGCCGGACGAGGGCACCATCAAGGTCGGCGGCGAGTATCTGACCCACGAGGAGAAGGGCGGCAAGCTCGTCCCGGCCGGGGAGAAGCACATCCGCGAGGTCCGCAAGAACATCGGCATGGTGTTCCAGCAGTTCAACCTCTTCCCGAACATGAAGGTGCTGCGGAACATCACCGAGGCGCCGGTGCACGTCCTCGGGCTGAGCAAGGACGCCGCCGAGGAGCGGGCCCGCGACCTCCTCGACCTGGTGGGCCTGACCGCGCACCTCGACAAGTACCCCACCCAGCTCTCCGGCGGCCAGCAGCAGCGGGTCGCCATCGCCCGGGCACTGGCGATGCGCCCGCAGGTGCTGCTGCTGGACGAGGTGACCTCCGCGCTCGACCCGGAGCTGGTGGCCGGGGTGCTGGACGTCCTGCGGGACATCGCGCACACCACGGACATCACCATGCTGTGCGTCACCCACGAGATGAACTTCGCCCGGGACATCTCCGACGACGTCCTGATGTTCGACGCGGGCCGGGTCATCGAATCCGGCTCCCCGGAAAAGATCTTCACGGAGCCGGAGCACGAGCGCACCCGGGAATTCCTGAGCGCGGTGCTGTAGAACGGCGGCCGCCGGGCGCCGGGTGCGGTGTCGTGCACTGTCGCGATGTCGTCAGCTCTCCCGGCGTCAGGTGCGTTCGCCCGGGGTGAGCCGACTCGGCGCCGTACGGCCGGTTCTGGATCCCCGGGTCTCGAAGGTCCGGGCGTCCGGCTTTCGGCCGGCTCGCGGAACCGGCCACAGATGTGGCCGGTTCCGTACCCTTCCGGGGCTCACCCCCGCCCCCGTCCGGGGGTATGCGGCTGCCGGGGGGGGGCGCAAAGCACCAGGACACCGGGGGCATCATGACCTTGGCATATGCCGAAGTCCCAACCCCCAGTACAGAAACGGCGGGCACGCTTCTTTCCAGTCAAGACCCCCTCCATCGAGGGCCGTTGACCGCTATCGTGGGGCAACGCCGTTGTCCGGGATCGGCCGCACGAGCGCCGGCCGAGACCACCAACGACCGTCATGACGCAAGCGGTAACAACCTGCTAGGGGGACACCGTGGCGCTGAAGCCCGAGCCGACCGCGCCGTTCCATTCGGTGCAGTACGCCCTTCGCGTGCTCGAAACGATCTCCAGGCACACCAACGGTGTGACCGATGCGCAGATCGCCCGCGAAACGGGGCTGTCCCCGGGCCAGCTCGCCCACATGCTGTCGATGCTCCGGCGCGAGGGCTACGTCGAGCAGGTCACCGACGGCGCTTACGTCGTAGGGGAATCGCTCCTGCTCCTGGGAGCGGGCGGCGACCGCAACCAGGCACTGCGCGACAAGCTGCAGCTCACCCTCGACCACCTGCGCGACTCGGTCGGCGCGGCGGTCTACATCAGCCGGTACATCGACGGCGAGGTGAAGATCCTCCACTACGCCGACGGACCGCTGGCCCCCAAGGTCAACGAGTGGGCCGAATTCCACCGCACGGCGCACGCCAGCGCGGTCGGCAAATGCCTGCTGGCGCAGCTCGACCACGACGGGCGCAAGGATCACCTCTCACGCCACAAGACCGCCCGGCTCACCTCCCGGACGATCACCAACGAGAAGGTCCTGTTCCACAAGCTCGACAGCCAGCCGCCCACGGTCCCGGTCCTCGATCTCCAGGAGTATGCCGTCGGCACGGTCTGCGCGGCCGTACCGATCACCGCCGGTGCGACGGTCGGCTGCCTCGCCCTCTCGATGCCGCTGGAGCACGCCCACCGCCTGCGCCAGGCTGCCGACACCCTCAACCGCCAGGCCGCGCCGGTACTGCTGTCGCTGGCGATCTGAGGTCCTTCGCCCCTGACCCGCTTCCGCGGTCATGAGCACCCCTCTCGACCAGGTAGTATTTCTTTCGTCAGCGCGCGCCGCTAGCTCAGTTGGTTAGAGCAGCTGACTCTTAATCAGCGGGTCCGGGGTTCGAGTCCCTGGCGGCGCACGTATCAAGTGGGCGTTTCCGGTTTTCCGGGGACGCCCACTTTTTGTTGTGTCGGGGCGGGGCGGGACGGGGCGCTTCGGGGCGGGGCGCTTCGGGGCGGGGCGGGACCGGACGGGGTGGGGTGGGCCGGTTGGCCGGGACCGGGATCGCCGGCCCCCGGATCGCCGGGCCCCCGGATCGCCGGGGGGCCATCCTTCGGGGGTCACCGGTCCAGGAGGTGGATCCGGTCGTGGTCGCGGTACAGCGTCAGCAGTGCGGCCCGGTCCGCGGCGGTGAACCGGCGGTATGTGGTTCCGGCCGGAACGGCGGGGCCGGCCGGAACGACGGGGCCGACCGGGATGGCCGGGGCGACCGGGGTGAGCGGCATGACCGGGGCGAACCGGGCGAACGGGGACCACCAGACCGGCTCCGGGCAGCGGAACCCGGTCCGTCGCAGGGCGGACCGGTGCACCTTGTGGGTGGCGGTCACCGGCAGCGCGTCCATGGTCCGTACGAACCGGGGGGCCATCTTCGTCCCGAGATCGGGCTGGGCGGCGAGGAAGGCCACGAAGTCGTCCGGGTCGAACACGGCGCCGTCCCGCAGCGCCAGGGCCGCCATGGCCTGGTCCCCCGCGACCGGGTCGGGTACCGCGTACACGGCCACGCCGGCGGCCGGGGCGTACCGGGCGAGGATGTTCTCGATCATCGCGGCGGCCAGATTCTCGCTGTCGACGCGCAGCCGGTCGTCCGTGCGCCCGGCGAAATGGAAGAACTCCTCGGTGTCGCGGAAGAAGAGGTCGCCGGTCCAGTACCAGCCCGCGCCGACCCGGTCTTCGCCCCGGCCGCGGGTGCGGGCGGCGGTCGCCTCGGGGTTGCGCCAGTAGCCCTCGAAGGAGCTGCGGCCGCGGTTGACCAGCTCCCCTGTCGCCTCGTTCCCGTTCAGCAGCCGGCCCGCCGGATCGAGGCGGGCGCGCGGCAGCTCGGCACCGGTCTCCGGATCGACGACGGCGAGATCGTCTCCGGGGGCCGCCCGGCCGATGGCGCCGGGCGGGGTGTCCGGGGTGCACTGGATCGCCGCGCCGCCCTCGGAGGAGCCGTACCCCTCGGTCAGGCGGACGCCGAACCGTTCGGCGAAGCGGGCGGCGTCGACGGCGCCTGCCTCGGTGCCGAAGCCGCAGCGCAGCGTGTGGTCCCGGTCGTCGGGGGCGGGCGGGGTGGCGAGCAGGTACTGCACGGCCCGGCCGACGTAGGTGAAATAGGTGGCCCCGTAGCGGCGCACATCGGGGAGGAAGGCGGAGGCCGAGAAGCGGTGGCGCAGCGCCACGGCGGCCCCGCCGGCGAGCGCCGGGGCCCAGCCGGCGATCACGGCATTGCCGTGGAACATCGGCATACAGAGGTAGTGGACGTCATCCCGGCGCACCTCGAAACGCCTGGCCAGCGAGTGTCCGGCGGCGGCCAGCCGGCCCTGGGTGCACAGGGCGGCCTTGGGCGCGCCGGTGGAGCCGGAGGTGAAGTAGAGCAGCATCCGGGAGGCGGGGTCCGGGGTGCGGGTGGCGCCGTGCCCGCGTCCGCCGGCCGCGATCTCGCCGGGTGTCGTACCCTCGTGCGGTCCGAGCAGGTCCCGGTAGGCCGGGTCGTCCACGACGAGGATCCGCCCGGGCGGGACGGGGAGGTCCAGGCCGGCGAGCAGTGGCAGCAGGGCGCGTTCGGTGATCAGCAGCGCGCAGTCGGTATGGCTGATGTCGCGCGCGAGTTCCGGCCCGCGGCGGGTGGGATTGATCCCCACGACCGCGGCCCCGGCGAGCGCCGCCGCGCTCAGCCACAGCGGATACTCGGGCACATTGCCGAGCAGCACCCCGAGGTGCGGCTCGGCACCGCGCGGCAGCAGCTCCCCCAGCAGTGCCGCCCGTGCGGCGGCGCCGCCCGCCAGCTCGTGATGGGTGAGCACCAGATCCTCGTACTTCGCCCCCACCCGGTGATCACCCCACTGCGCCTGGACGAGCTCCGCGACGGTGGCGGCGCCGGAACGTTCCTGACCGCTGCTGGTGCCGTTGGCTGCCATGGCGCCGGAGGGTAGCTGACGTGGCGTCAGGTGGGGAGGGGTGGCGGCTGGGCCGCACCTGGGGCCGGGCCTTCCCCGGGGGGGCGGGGAGGCCAGGCCAGGGCGTCAGGAGAGGTCGACGTCCGAGCAGGCGTAGAAGGCGTTGCCCGTGTCGGCGATGTTCCAGACGCCGAGGATGATGTGGCGGCCGGACTTCTGGGTGGGGACGGTGCCCTGGTGCTGGACGGTTTCGCCCGGCCGGGCGCCGCCCATCGGGACCGTCATGAACGGCTGGGGTTCCAGGTCGGCGCGGGTGAGCGGCTTACCGGGGTCGTAGCCGTCCTTGGTGATGAAGTACTCGAAGTCCGTGGTGGAGTGGCGCGCCGTCAGCCGCCAGGTGAAGGTGTAGCCCTGCCCGGGCGAGAGCTTGGTGCCGGGCCACTTTCCGCCGCGCGGGTCGTCCAGCTGGGCGAAGTTCTCGTGCCCGCCGGAACAGATCCTGCCGTCCGCCGGGCCGGCGGCCGGGAAGCCCTTGGGGCCCTCGACGCTCTGCGGTTCGTACTGGATCGCGCCGCAGTCCTTGACGGTGCCGTTGGCGCAGAGCGCCTGCCGGCTGGGTGGCGCATCGCTATAGCCGTGACTGGAGGCGCTGCCCGTCGAGAGGAGGGAGACACCGAGGACGCCGAGGCCGATCACGGCCGCACTGATCTTTTTGCGCATGCTTCGCTCCTGAAGAACGTGGGGGAGTTCCGTGCCGGGAGAAATGCAGTGCACTGCGGTGCCGACTCTGCGGTCTAGACCAACTAGCAGAGTAGGACTGGGTCAATGACATGTCCAGACCAATCACACCGGCGGTCTGAAGCCGTGCCCGTGCCGGGGCGGAGCGGAGCCACGCCGGAGCGGACGGAACCGCGCCGGGACGCCCGGGGGCTCTTGCGGGGAGCGGCGTGCCGGGCGCAGTAGGCGGGCCGGGTCGGGGCGCGGCGGTTCGGGGGGGCAGGCCCCGTCCGGTCAGGCCAAGCCAGGTCACGTCAAGGTCAGGGTGGGGCCAAGCCGCATCAGGCAGGCCAGGTCACGGTGAAGCCAGGCAGGTCCGGCCAGGTCAGGTCAGGTCAGGTCTCAGGCTGCCGCCGTGAGCGGGGCCGTGGTGGGGCGGGCGGCGGCCTGGACGAGGGCCGTATAGGTGCGACGGAGGGCGATCAGGGACTCCTGGGCCTCGCGGTAGACGGCGGCGTCGGGGCCGCCGCGGTGGGCGAGGGTCCGTACGGGTGCACAGTGGCGGTCCATCGCGCTGAGCCAGGCACGGTGCTGGGCCGGAAGATGGCGTCGCAGCAACTGGCGCCGGCCTTCGCCCATACGGCGACCACCGATGCCCAGCACCGCCTCGGCGGCCTGGAGGACCGGCGGCTCCAGGGCGCCCTGTTCGGCGAGCGCGCCGAGCACCGCACGCTGCTGCAGTGTGGCCGGCGCAGCCGTCAGTTCCGCTGCTTCGGCAAGAAGCTGGGCGCGCAGCGCATGCTGGACACGGACCAGGCGGCGCAGCGCCGTCGGGGTGGAGCAGTCGTCGGGCGACCGGCCCGCCAGGGTTTCGGCGAGCCGGAAGAGCCAGATCCCGTGCGCCTCCAGGCGCGTCGCGGCCAGCATCAACCGGTCCAGACGGCTGAGCGGCTGGCCCTCGGGGGCCCAGCGGACGATCGGCACGAGCACTTCGGTGCGGGCCAGTTGGTCTATGGGGATATGGCGGCGGGGCTTGCGTTCGGGGACCCAGTTGTGGAGCGCGAGGGTGGGCAGGGCGACGAACTGATCGTGGTCGATGCGGTGGGCGATCGCCGCCCACAGGTCGAGAAACGCCTCGTCGGCGACCTTGCGGGCGGCCGGCGCCTGCGGGTCGAGTCCGCCCCAGCCGCAGGAGACCGCGATCACCGCGATCCGCAGGGCGGCGGCCTCCGCGTTGCGCAGGGAGAGGCGGGAGACGCGTTGCCGCAGAGCGGACAACTCCTCCGCACGGCGAGCTCGTTCGACGAGCGCGATGGCGGCCGCACGGTCGGGCGCGACCGCGGCCGCGCGTGCCATGGCGTCCAGCCGGGTCCAGGTTCCGATCATGGAACGGACGGGCGGCCGCTCGGGCAGAAAGCCGTGGGCACAGGGGTCGTGCGGGGAGGCGGAGGAAGGTTCGACGGGAGCGGCGGAGGCGCCTGGGGTGGCTGGGGCACCCAGAGTGGCTGAGGCTCCCGGGGTAGCCGGGGTGGCCGGGGTAGCCGGGGTAGCCGGGGTAGCCGGGGTAGCCGGGGCGGCCGGGGCGGCCTGGGCGGCCGGGGCGGCCGGGGCGGCCTGGGCGGCCTGGGCGGCCTGGGCGGCCGACGGTATGCCGGGGGCGGAGTCCGGTGTCGGGGCCGGCGTTCCGGAGACCGCCGGCGTCGCGGCGGACGAGCCGGTCACACCGGCGGCGGGTATACCGGCACCGGGAGCGGTCGCTGCCACGTCCGCAGGTCCGGTCGGCGCCCCGCCCCCGTCCGTGGCCGTGGCCGCGGACCGGGCCACGGGCACACGCGAAGCCCCGTTCGCGCTCACAGCCCCCGGCGCGGTCGCGGCCGTGGTCGCAGCCGTGACCGTCGCTGTGGTCGTGGCCGCCGCCGGACTCGCAGCCGTGCCCGCGTCGGTGCACCCGGTCCCGGCCTCGGTCCCGGCCGTAGTCGCGCCCGTGCTCAAAGTCGAAGTCGAAGTCGAAGTCGTGATCATGATCGCCCTGTCCCCCTCAGCACTTCCCGGCGAACAGCCGGGCCAGGTGAGTGTCCATGTCGAGATAGCGGTCCTCATGGCCGGGCGGGACGATCGCCGTGGTCTGCTCCAGCCAGGCGGTCAGCTCGATCGCGCGCACCGACAGCTCACACACGCTGTCATCGGTGGACAGCTCGATGTGCACCCGACGTGATGCGCCCGGTTGGCGGAAGGGCCACACCCGTACGTCCCCCTCACCTGCCTCGTCGTGCAACCCCGCCAGCAGCAGCTCACGGGCGAACAGCCAGGTGGCCACCTTCTGGCCGCGGCTGATGAACGCGACCTCGACCTCGTAGGGGCGGTCGCTGCGATAGCTGAACCGGCCGGCCACCGGAACCGCTTCGTCCGGCCCGAGGAGGAGCTGCATCTCAAGGGTGCGCTTGGCTGTCGACACCACGACGATCAACCTTTCCGACGGAGGGGCGAGTCCCGGGGACCCGGTCCGGGGCGCGCGTCCTGGCAGACGTTGCTGTGGAGGGTGGGGTTGCAAACGGGAGAGGAGGAGTGACGGACGCCATGGCCGACACCCTCCGGGCGCACTCCGTTCTTTCGTCCCGACGTTCGCTTCAGCCTCTCAACCGGCAGGGAATATCGCATGTTGACGGGGCAACTGATGGCCTACCGCTACGGAGTAGCCGAAATCGATCTTCATGAACCAATGCGGGCGGACCGCGGGAAGAAGGCCCCGCCCCCGAGAGTCTTTTGTCCCCTATGGGGTGACCCTTTCGATGAGGCAGGGCGGAGCTGCCGGACGCCGCCGCGCGTGGCCGGGATCACATGGACCGAGTGCGTGAGCACAGCGGCTGGGGGTACGGAGCACCTCTCGCGTTCGTGTAAAGTTCTTCAGGTCAGCGCGCGCCGCTAGCTCAGTTGGTTAGAGCAGCTGACTCTTAATCAGCGGGTCCGGGGTTCGAGTCCCTGGCGGCGCACGTAAGACTGAGGCCCCTCGCCATGCGGGGGGCCTCAGTCATGGGGTCGACCGGACGGATCGCCACCCGCACCCCGCGCCCCTCTCCCCCTTCAGCGGCGCCCCCCTCCCGCGGCGGCAGTCGACTTCCTTGCGGTCGCTTCCCCAGCGGCCATTTCCTTGCGATCACAAACGGTAATGACCCGATCGCATACAGATTCACTCGCCTGCGGCACCCCTCCCATCCCCCGCAGGCTCGCCGCTCGGCTGCTTACGTCGTACCGGATCGCGCGCCCCTGAACCCATCCCTGAACCCACCCCTCGACCGGCGGCCGCGATCCCGGCGACCAAGGCAGCCGGGCCGACCGAGGCGGCGACGGCGTCATCGCGACAGGGCTCCGGAAATCGCGGCGCCGTCACCCACGGAAGGCAGTTCCAGCACTCCCCCGACGAGGGGCACCAATGGGCCGAGCGGGCAGGGATTCCCTTGCCTTCCCTCCCGGGAAGCAGCCACACCTTCGGCCAAATCGGCATACTCGGAGGTAACTTCACCAGAGTCGGCAAACGGGCCGAACGCGTCACGGATCCACCCCTCGGCCGCCCGGCCGGCGAATTCCCGCAGATGTCGATCCACGCCGCGCATCCGGTCCGTCAAGTCCCCTGAGCAGGCTGTTTGTTCAGGTTGCGGCGACCTCCACACCCCCGTCGCACCCCGCCCGGGAATCCCTCGGCGCGCCGCACGTTTTTACCGATTGAAGGCGGCTCCGCCGGGGAAATATCGGTCCGGGGCACCCCCTTTACGCACGGGATTCTGCCGGGCACCCAGAGCGAGGACGCCTCGGCGATTGCCCCGATATCCGTTGACAGCGGGAGAATTGACCCCAGTCCCGCATCAAAGTGATGTGCCCCGCGCCACACGCGGCCCCATCTTGCGCACTCTTGTACACAATTCCCTGGACAACTCTTGCCATCACGACGGCGGTTAGGGAACCTGACCTGATAACTCGGCGAAATGACGGCCGCATCCAGCCGAGCGGGAACAGCCGGGCACGCCGGATGGCGTGATGTGAACACGGGGAAATCGCCGCTTTGGCAGGATCGCGGCAGCGTTGCATACGCAACCGAAGGACGGCTGCCAACCGTCCGACGGTGCAGGCGGCCGACAGTAGAGCGCCCGAGTCGGTCGCGGGGGACCGCAGACTCGGGCCATCAGCACAGACGGCACGCAGCCAGGGTTGCGTGCGGGGGGATGGACTCATGACGTCGCCGCCTGACGGCTCCCGGCCGCAGCGCCCGTACGACCCGTCGGCCACGGCGCGCCTGCGCGTGCCACGCCAGCACTGGCAGCGGCGGACCCAGCGCAAGCCACTGCCGCGCTATGACTACGAGCACTACAGCCGGCTGGCCGGACCGCTCACCCGGCCCGACCCGGACAAGCCGTACAAGGTCCGCTACCGCTCACTGCTCGCGGACGAACCGCACCGCATACGGGCGGCCCTGCTGCTCGGCGCCGCGCCGCTGGTCTCGTTCGGCCTGCTGGTCTGGCTGATGCAGCCGAGCCACTGGACCGAACGCGACTACCCCGCCTACGACTTCCTGCCGGCGCTGGACGTCGTCATGCTGGTCTCGATCGGGCTGATCGAGTTGTTCCGGTGCATGAATGTGCTGTCCAACGCGCATGCCACCCTGGTCGCCCGCGACCCCGTCCCGGTCATACCCGAGAGCGGCACCCGCGTCGCCTTCCTCACCTCGTTCGTGCCGGGCAAGGAACCCCTCGCCATGGTGACGAAGACGCTGGAGGCGGCGGTCAAGATCCGCCACCGCGGTCTGCTGCACGTCTGGCTGCTGGACGAGGGCGACGACCCCGAGGTCAAGGAAGTCTGCCGGCGCCTGGGCGTCCATCACTTCAGCCGCAAGGGCGTCCCGGAGTGGAACCAGGCCAAGGGCCCGCACCGCGCCAAGACCAAGCACGGCAACTACAACGCCTGGCTGCAGGCGCACGGCGACGCCTATGACTACTTCGCCTCCGTCGACACCGACCACGTGCCGCTGCCCAACTACCTGGAGCGGATGCTGGGCTTCTTCCGCGACCCGGACGTGGGGTTCGTCATCGGCCCCCAGGTCTACGGCAATTACGACACCTTCGTCACCAAGGCAGCCGAGTCGCAGCAGTTCCTCTTCCATGCGCTGGTCCAGCGGGCCGGCAACCGTTACGGCGCCCCGATGTTCGTCGGCACGTCCAACGCCGTACGCATCAGCGCGCTGAAGCAGATCGGCGGGCTGTACGACTCGATCACCGAGGACATGGCGACCGGCTTCGAGATGCACCGGCACAGCAACCCGCAGACCGGGAAGAAGTGGCGCTCCGTCTACACCCCGGACGTGCTCGCGGTCGGCGAGGGGCCCACGGCCTGGACCGACTTCTTCACCCAGCAGCTGCGCTGGTCGCGCGGGACGTACGAGACGATCCTCAAGCAGTTCTGGAAGGCGCCGTTCACGCTGCCGGCGGGCCGGCTCTTCAACTACACCATGATGGTGATCTTCTACCCGATGTCGGCGCTGAACTGGATCCTGGCGGCGCTCAGTTGTGCGCTGTTCCTGGGCCTGGGTGCCTCGGGTGTGCAGATCGATCCCGCGGTGTGGATGATGCTCTACGGCAATGCCTCGGCGCTGCAGATCGGCCTGTACATCTGGAACCGGCGGCACAATGTCTCGCCGCACGAGCCGGAGGGCTCCGGCGGGGTCGCCGGCATGGTGATGTCCGCGCTGTCCGCGCCGATCTACGCCCGGTCGCTATTCGATACGGTGCTGCGCCGCAAGAGCAAGTTCGTGGTCACGCCGAAGGGCGACTCGTCCAGCCCGGACACGCTCTTCGGGACATTCCGGGTGCACCTGTTCTTCCTGCTCGTCTTCGGGGGCTCGCTGGTCGCCTCGTTCGTGCTCGGGCACAGCCATCCGGCGATGGTCACCTGGGCCACGCTCGCGATGCTGATCACCGCCGCGCCGATCATCGCCTGGCGGCTGACCGTACGGGGTGAGGAGCGGAAGCGGAGGGAGGCGGCTGCCGGGGGTGGCGCAGGTGCGGGTGCCGCCGGTACCGGCGACGGTTCGGGTGCCGTCGCTCCGGGTGGCCCCGCCGGTGCCGCGCCCGGCGCCGCGGCCGGTGCCCCGGACGGTGCGGCGCCGACCGCCGGCCGGGCCGCCGCTCGGGACGCCGGCCAGTCGGCCGAGCCGTCCGCCGGCCGGCCTGGGGGTCCTGACCAGGCCCTCGACCAGATCACCGGCCAGGGCCCCGACCAGGGCCGTGGCCAGGACCGTGGTCAGACCACTGATCAGGCCGACGCCCCGGCCGTCAGCTCCGAACAGACTCTGCAGATCGCCCTTGGGGGACGTCACACATGAAGTACCGTCCGAACCGTCGCACCCGCCGAGTGGCGATAGCGGCGGCGGTGGTGCTCGCGCTCGCCGCGATGAACGGGCCGGCCCTCTACGGCTTCGCCTCGGAGCAGTACCACCAGTACAAGATCAACAAGCCCGAGTACAAGGCGGCGAACGGCCACTGGGACGTCGTCAACGTCCCCGACAAGTACCGCATCAACACCATCCACGCGGCCCTGCTGCACACCGGGAAGGTGCTGCTGGTCGCCGGCTCCGGCAACAACGCGGCCAACTTCAAGGCCAAGTCGTTCCGTACGGTCCTGTGGGATCCGGAGAAGAACACCTTCAAGAACATCCCCACGCCCAAGGACCTCTTCTGCTCCGGGCACACCCAGCTGCCCGACGGCAAGCTGCTGGTGGCCGGCGGGACCCAGCGCTACGAGAAGCTGAACGGCGATGTGAAGAAGGCCGGCGGCCTCATGATCATCTACAACGAGGACCCGGACGCCCCGAAGACCTTCCCGGCCGGCACGCTCTTCACCGGCAAGCAGAACGGCAAGACCTTCGCCTCCAAGGACCCGGTCGTGGTGCCGCGGGCGAAGAAGAAGACCGACCCGGCCACCGGCAAGGTCAGCGTGGTGCACAGCGAGTCCCGGGTCTATGTCGAGGCCCTCAAGGACGGCCGCAGCCACTCCACCGGCTCCCAGGACAATTACCGGATCCACGGCCTGACGGGCGCGGCTGCCCACAACTTCTACGGCATCGCGCAGAAGTTGTCCTTCGACAAGAAGGACTTCCAGGGGATCAAGGACTCGTTCGAGTTCGACCCGGTGGCCGAGCGCTACATACCCGTCAACCCGATGAACGAGGCCCGCTGGTATCCGACGCTCACCACGTTGCAGGACGGCAAGGTCCTCTCCGTCTCCGGGCTGGACGAGATCGGGCAGGTGGTCCCCGGCAAGCAGGAGGTCTACGACCCGAAGACGAAGAAGTGGACCTACCTGCCCAAGCGGCGCTTCTTCCCGACCTACCCGGCACTCTTCCTCACCGACCAGGGCCGGATCTTCTACACCGGCTCCAACGCCGGCTACGGTCCGGACAACATCGGCCGCACCCCCGGCATCTGGGACCTGAAGTCCAACAAGTTCCAGGTCGTGCCCGGGATGAGCGATCCGAAGATCCTGGAGACCTCGATGTCGGTGCTGCTGCCGCCGGCCCAGGAGCAGCGGTACATGGTGCTGGGGGGCGGCGGGGTCGGCGAGGACCCGAAGTCCACGGACAAGACCCGCATCGTGGATCTGCACGCCCCGTCGCCGCGCTTCAAGGACGGTCCTCCGCTGTATGCGAAGGCCCGGTACCCGAGCAGCGTGATCATGCCGGACGACACGGTGCTGACCACGAACGGCTCCGGTGACTACCGGGGCCGCAGCGACTCCAACATCCTCAAGGCGGAGCTGTACAACCCGGCGACCAACTCCGCCCGCCAGGTGGCCGACCCGCTGGTGGGACGCAACTACCACTCCGGTGCGCTGCTGCTGCCCGACGGCCGGGTGATGACCTTCGGCTCGGACTCCCTCTACGCCGACAAGGACAACACCAAGCCGGGCGTCTTCCAGCAGCAGATCGACCTCTACACCCCGCCGTACCTCTACCGGAAGTCGCGCCCCGAGCTGACGGAGAAGGGGCCGAAGACGGTCTCCCTCGGCAGCAGCGCGACCTTCGGCTCCCCGCACGCCGCCGGCATCAAGAAGATGCGGCTGATGCGGCCCGGCTCGTTCACCCATGTCACCAATGTCGAACAGCGCTCGATCGCACTGGACTTCACGGTGGCCAAGGGCGGGGACGGAGTGACGGTCACCCTGCCCAAGGACCCGTCGCTGGTGCCGCCCGGGTGGTACATGCTGAACGCGGTGGACGGGCACGGCACCCCGTCGAAGGCGGTGTGGGTGAAGGTGCCGGAGACGCGGGGGCAGGGAGGGTGACGGCACCTCCCGGGGCAGCTCGTACGGCAGCTCCCGGGGGCTGGTCGTAGGGCCGCCGGCAGGGCAGCTCGTAGAGGGCCGCAGGTCCGGACGGACCTGCGGCCGCTGCACCCTCTGCGGCCGCTGCGCCCGCTATTCGGCGCTGCGTGCCAGTCCCAGGGCGTACTTGGGCCACCAAGTACCCGCCTTGGGGCCGCCCTTGCAGGTGCCGTCCGACTCCCCCGGGCGTTTGATCCACAGGTAGGCGGCTATTCGGGGATCGCCGGTCTTGGTGGTCGGCGGGGTGCCCAGGGCGCGGCCGGGCGGGTTGCACCAGTTCTCCGGGTCGTCGCCGCCGGGGGCCGGACCGTTGCCGTTGCGGCTGGTGTCGATGACGAAGGGCTTGCCGCCGACCATGTCGGACAGCCGCTTGCCGTACTTCGTGTTCTCCGCGGTGGTCTGGTAGTTGGAGATGTTCAGCGCGAAGCCGTCGGCGCGGTCGATGCCGGCCCGCTTGAGGGGTTCGACCATCTGGCCCGGGTCCTTGATCCAGTGGGGATTGCCGGCATCCAGATAGACCTTGGTGTGGGGCTGTGCCTTGAGCTTGCCGACCGCTTCCGTCAGCAGGGCGTAGCGCTCCTCGTGGAACTGCTGCGGGGTGCACTTGTCCGCGATGTGCGGCAGCGCGTCGGGCTCCAGGATGACGGTGGTGGGGCGGTCGCCGATGCCCTTGAGCACGCCGTCCAGCCAGGCCCGGTAGGCGTTGCCGTCGGCCGCACCGCCCTGGGAGTAACGCCCGCAGTCGCGGTGCGGGATGTTGTAGAGAACGAGCAGCGCCTCGCGGTCGGCCTTGGCGGCGGCCTGGGTGAAGCCGCGCGCCTCCCCCTCCGGGTCGTCGATGCCTATCCACTCCGCGACCGGCTGCGCCGCGATCTTGTTGGCCAGGCGGGCGTCCGCGGCCTTGCCGTCGCTGCCGTAGTCGGATACCTGGCGGGCCGCCTTGCTGTCCGGGTTGACCCAGAACGGGGCGACGGCCTTGGGGCGTTGGCCCGGTTTACCCGGAACGCTGCCGTCGTTGTCACCGGACGAGGAGCAGCCGGCGAGCAGCAGCAGCGCCAGTGCCCCCACCGCCGCCCTTGTCGATGCCGCCCCGGCCTGTGCGGTCCGCCGCCGGCCGTCGCAGGGCCCGCCGGGCGGACCGATAGCGGCCGTCCGTCGCAGATCGCCGTACATCCACTCCCCCTCGAACATCGAACAGGGCCGGCGGGGACCGCCGGCCTCACCATCGTGGCACACGGCCATCCGCCGGGGTCGGCCTGTGGACGGGCTGTCCACAGGCTGCTAAGACACTTGACGAATGGCGCGGGTGATGGTTCAGCCGTGCCGTAGAGCGGGTGAGGGTTCAGCCACCTCATGGGCGCGGGTGATGGTTCAGCCGTCCCCGTGGGCGTTGGTGGTGGTTCAGCCGTCCCGGGTGTCCGCTGCCTGAAGGGACGTCAAGTAGGCCGACACGACGACCACGTTCGAGGCCCCGTTGCCACGGGCGTGCGGGGCGGGGTGGCCGTTGCCGCCGTCGTCGACGATCAGGCGGAGTTCGGAGCGGCCCCGGTCGCGGGCGGCGTAGGCCCTGCGCGCGTCGAAGCGGTCACCGTCGTAGAGCTGGACGTCCTCGACGGTGAAGCGTGCGGTGCTGCCGTCGGAGCGCTGGATGTCCATCCGCTCCCCCGGCTTGAGGGCGGTCAGACGGTGCACGAGGGCCTGCCGAGCTCCTGGGTCGCGGTTGCCGCTGCCCCGGCCCACGAGCAGCGCGGCGCCCGCCTCGCCCGGCTGCGGGCCTTCGGCGTACCAGCCGACGAGGGCCGGGGAGGTGTCCGGGGGCGGGGTGAGGATGCCGTGCTCGTCGAGGTCGCGTGCGACGATGCCGCCCTCCCGTACACCGAGGGCGTCGATGGTGAGGCCAACGGGCTCTGCCGTCCCGGCGCCGGGCGCCGCCGCATGCGCGTGCGGAGGTGCCTGACGGCCCAACGGGCGCCCGGCGGCGGCGACATCACCGGTCGTGGCGAGCTGCGCGGCCACCCCGTCCGCCAGATCACGGCCCCACAGCCACAGCCCCAGCAGCAGCACGGCCCAGGCCACACCGGCGAGGAGCTTTCCGGGGGTGGGGGCCGGGTGGCGGCTGGGGCCTGGGGTGGGAGTGAGGTTGGTGTCGGGTGGGGCGAAGGGGATGAGGGGTCTGTGGGGGCCGTAGAGGTCGTGGGGGCCATGAGTGCCGTAGAGGCCGGAGACACGGAGGGCACAGGAAGAAGGGGAGGCGCCCCGCGTGCCGGGGGCCAGGGCCGTGGCATGGCCCCCGTCCCAGCCACGCGCACCGTCCCTGCTGCCTGCCGCGCCGGACAGGGCCGGCACCCCGACCGTGGCCGCATCCCTTCCCTGTTCGGCAGCCCTCGTCCGATTCTCAGCGCTCACCCGTTCCTCAGTGCCTACTTGACCGTCACCACTCACCTGCCCGTCACCACTCACCTGTCCCTCAGTGCTCATCGGCCTCACCCCGCCGCTCGCGGCGCAGTCGCATCCGGAGCCGGAGCAGTTGGCCCGCGATGACCAGGAAGGCGCCGCCGGCCAGCACCAGGCCGACGGCCGAGGTGCTGCTCAGCTCGCGACTCGGCGAGGCCTCGGCGGGCACGCCGGCGCGGGGGCCCGGAGCGGGAGGGACCGCGGGAGCCGGGCGGAGAGCCGGCGCGGGATGGAGGACCTGCGCAGGGTGGAGGGCCCGCGCAGGGTGTGCAGCAGCGGCCTCGGGTCCTGACGCGGCGCCGGAACGTATCCGGGCGCCGGTGACCAAGCCCCCCGCGGCCCGGGCGGGCGATACCGCGTCAGCGAAGGCCACCGGTCGGATGGTGACCCGCCCGGCGTGGCCGCCAGGGCCCCGCAGAGTGACCGCACCGCCGGGAGTGACCGCACCGCCGGAAGGGGCCAAAGCGGCGACGGCCGAGGCGGGCCTGGCCGAGGCAGAGCCGGCTGAGGCGGGAACGGCCGAGGCAAGAGCGGCGGAGACCGCTTTGGTCCCGGTGGTCCCGGTGGCGCGTGCGTCCCCGTCGTACACGGGCGGCGTCATCACCGCGCAGGCCGCGACCGCGGCGCAGAGAGCAAGTTGCCGTGAGCGCATGGTGAACCTCCGATAACTCCGAAGGTCCGCCCGCCCGCGCCCGACCGCATCCGCTAACGGTCCGGGGCTGCGCCGTTCGGGTGGAGGTCAGCGGCGCCGGAGGCCCGGGCCGTCCACCGGGGGGGACGCCGGTGATCCGGTGGTCCGGGACGCCGCACGTCCACGGGAGCCGGTGGCCCGGTGGTCCGCGGCGCCACACGTCCACGGCGTCGGTGGTCCGGCCGCTCACGGCGCGGGCCGCCCCGGGGCACGGGCGATCCACGGCGCGGGACACCCGTGACCGCCGGACGCCCGGAACCAGGCCGGTCCGACATCGGCCGCCCGGCCAGGTCGTTCAACTGAGCACGCCGGAGGCCGAAGGCCGGACGCCGTAGGACGGACGCCATAGGGGTTGGACGCCGCAGGCCGGACGCCGACCGCCCCGCCTCACGCACCCCCGGCGCCACTCACACCAGGTCGATCAGATCCGCGATCGAGTCCACCACACGGGAGGGCCGGAACGGGTGCCGGTCGACCTCCTCGGGGCGGGTCAGTCCGGTCAGGACGAGGAAGGTCTCCATGCCCGCCTCCAGTCCGGCCAGCACATCGGTGTCCATCCGGTCGCCGATCATCGCGGAGGTCTCGGAGTGGGCGCCGATGACGTTGAGGCCGTGCCGCATCATCAGCGGGTTGGGCTTGCCGACGAAGTACGGATCGACGCCCGTCGCCTTGGTGATCAACGCGGCCACCGAACCGGTCGCGGGCAGCGCGCCCTGCGGGGAGGGGCCGGTCTCGTCGGGGTTGGTGGCGATGAACCGCGCGCCCTCGTTGATCAGCCGGATCGCCTTCGTCAGCGCCTCGAAGCTGTAGGTGCGGGTCTCGCCGAGGACGACGTAGTCCGGGGAGTGATCGGTCAGGACGTAGCCGATGTCGTGCAGGGCGGTGGTCAGGCCCGCCTCCCCGATGACGTACGCGGTGCCGCCGGGCCGCTGGTCGTCCAGGAACTGGGCGGTGGCCAGCGCGGAGGTCCAGATGGACTCCCACGGCACCTCCAGCCCGATGCGGTTCAGGCGGGCGTGCAGGTCACGCGGGGTGTAGATGGAGTTGTTGGTCAGCACGAGAAAGGGCTTGCCCGACTCCCGCAGCCGCTTGATGAAGGCGTCCGCCCCGGGGACCGGAATGCCCTCGTGCATCAGGACGCCGTCCATGTCGGTGAGCCATGACTCGATCGGCTTGCGCTCTGCCACTGCCGGACTCCTGCCGTACGTGATGACCAGGGGCGCCGGCCGTCTCCCGCATGTGGCGTGGCCCACGCGAGTGACCCACGCGTCGCACGTACGGCCGACGCCCCCACCCTAAGTCAGCGGGCGGTACCCCTGATCCTCGCGCTCACTCCGGATCTTCCGCCGCATCACGCCCTGCTCCCCGGCTCTCGGCGACCCGCAGCACATCCCGCAACGCCTCGACCAGCCGCTCCGCGAGAAACCGCAGCTCACCATCCGACACCTGCCGCTCGTCGAGCATCGCCCGGGCATGCCCCAATAAGGCGGCTGCCATCCCGACCTGTGCCGACTCCACCTCGTCCGCCAGCCGCGACACGGGTCCCGTGCCCTCGCCTATGACGTAGCAAGGCTTGCCCTCGGAGCCTTCCCAGGGAAGCAGCCGGGCCTGCTGTCGCCGTGGGAGATACATCGGCAACCACCACCTCACGTCGGGTACATCACATCGCAGAATGTACTGCTATTCGCGAAGAGCAGCAAGGTTGTAGATAGCCTCGTCCTTGCCACTTGTTCGGTAAGGCAGCACAGTTGAGCGGAAAGGTGGTGGTCGCGTGAGGGAGGATGCCGTGGACAGCGTCGAGTGGGTCACCACGTCCGTGCCGTACCTGGCCCCACGCGGGCAGGGGGAGCGCGACGCCTGGAGTGCCGAGACCGCAGCCAAGGGGCGGCGGGGCGGGCAGCGCATCCTGGAGGCCGGGGAAGTGGCCGCGCCGGACGAGATCGCACAGGCACTGGGCGTGGGGCGAGGGGAGACCGTCGTCGTGCGGCGACGGGTCATGTATCTCGACGGCCGGCCGTGCGAGTTGACGGACACCTACTATCCGGTGGCCATCGCGCGCGGCACCCGCCTCGCCGGGACCGCGAAGATTCCGGGCGGAGCGGTCACCCTGCTCGCCGAACTCGGGTACGTCGGCGTCCGGGCACAGGAGGACGTGGGGGCGCGGCTGCCCAGTGATGAGGAGGCCGCGACGCTGGAATGTGCGCCGTCACAGCCGGTGCTGCAGTTGCTCCGGCGCACGCTCGACGCCCAGGGCCGCCCCCTCCAGGCGGACAGAATGGTCATGCCCGCACCACTGCAGCGACTGCGTTACGACATCAGGATCGGATGACCGTGCCCCACGACAAGACCGACAACGCCGACGGCCGCTCCCTGCACGCACGTATCGCCGCCGATCTGCGCGACGAGATCATGAACGGCGACCTCGCGCCCGGCGCCAGGCTGCCGTCCACGGAACGGCTCAAGGAGCGGTTCGCGGCGTCGAACGCGACCGTGCAGAAGGCGTTGGGGCTGCTGAAGGAGGAGCGCCTGGTCGTCGGGCGCGCCGGATCGGCCGTCACCGTACGCGAACGCCGGCAGCGGACCATGCGGCCGGCCTCGTACATGGCTCCGGCCGACGCCGGCGACCGGTACCGCTGGCTCACCGAAGCAGAGAAGCTCGGCACTCAGGCGCGGAGCCGACTGCTCCGGGTAGCGGAGGTCGTGCCGCCCGCCGATGTGTCCGCGGTGCTCGGTCTCCCGGAGGGCGGTACGGCCCAGCTCCGTCACCAGCTCCTGCTGATCGACGACGAGCCGGTGGAGCTGGTCAGCTCCTACTACCCGCTGGAGATCGCGCATGGCACGGCCCTCACCAAGCGCCAGAAGGTCAAGGGCGGAACGCCGGTGCTCCTGGCCGAGCTGGGCTATCCGCCTCGGCTGAGCGTGGACCGGCTCTCGGCCCGGGTACCCACCCAGGAGCAGTTCACCGCGCTGCAGCTGCCCGGCGACCTGCCCGTGCTACGCACCCTGCGCGTCGTCCACAGCGACGGCGACCGCCCCATCGAGGTCACGGTGATGGTCAAGGCGGGCCATCTCTATGAAATGCGGTACGAGTTCACGGGTGGGTGAGACCGTCCCACTGCAGGTTGCGGCCCGCGAGCCCGGACTGCCGCCCCCCGAACAGCGGCGCCAGCACCAGCTCCGCCGCCCCGTCGGCGACCGCCCGTGCGCCGCCGCGGGCGAGCGCCACCGGCACCGGGGCCCTGCCGCGGGCGCGGGCCTGGGCTTCCAGGGCACCGGCCACGCCGGTCAGGAACTCGTCGGGGTTCGCCAGTACGGTGCGTCCGCCGAGCAGCACCCGGTCGATGTCCAGCAGCTCGACGAGGTTGGCGGCGCCCACGCCCAACGCCCGTGCCGCGCCCGGCAGATCGCCGCGGGCCACCGCCGCCAGGCACAGCGCTTCGATGCAGCCGCGCCGTCCGCAGCCGCAGCGCGGGCCGTCCCACTGCACGATCTGGTGGCCGAACTCGCCGGCGCCGGTGCGCGGGCCGCGGTAGAGACTGCCGTCCAGGACGAGCCCGGCGCCGAGGCCGGTGCCCAGATGGAGGTAGCCGAACGAACCGGCGCCGGCCGGTATCCCCTGGGCAGCCAGGCTCAGTTGAGCCAGGCCCAGTGCCGCCGCGTTGGTGTCCTTGTCGAGGACGACGGGCAGGCCGAGGCGTTCGGCGAGCGCGTCCCGCAGCGGGAAGCCGTCCCACCGGGGCGCGCCGGTGACCCGGTGCAGGACGCCGGTGGTGTGGTCCAGCGGGCCGGGGCAGGCCACCCCGGCGCCCAGCACCGGCGGGCCGCCGGCCTCGGCGCGCAGGGCGGCGATCTCCCGTTCGGCGGTGGCGAGCACCTGCCCGGCGCCCGCCTCGAAAGCGAGCGGGGCACGGCGTACGCCGACCGCTTCGCCCGCGAGGTCGGCGAGGACGACGGTGAGCTCATCGCGGTCCAGATGCAGTCCGACGGCGTGCCGGGCGCCGGGGACCAGCCGCAGCACGGTGGCGGGCTTACCGCCCGTGGAGGCGCGGCGGCCCGCCTCGGCGACCAGGCCGTCGGCCCGCAGCCGGGCGGTGATCTTGCTGACGGCCTGCGGGGTCAGCCCGGTGCGGCCGGCGAGCTCCCGCCGGCTGACGCCCTCTCCGCCGGCCGCACGCAGCAGCCCGAGCACCAGCGCGGCATTGTGGCCGCGCAGGGCGGGGAGATTGGCGCCCGGAGGGCCGGCAGCGGAGCCGTCGCGGGAGAGGTCATTGCTGGTCACTCACCCATTGTCCGCATCGCTTGCACTTTGGCAACAGCGTTGCTTAAGTGGGAGCCATGAGCGAGAAGAGCGACTCCACCGGCACCGCCGCGCCCCACGACCCGCTCCGCGTCGGCCTCATCGGCTACGGCCTGGCGGGCTCGGTCTTCCACGCCCCGCTGATCGCGGCCACCGAGGGCCTGCGGCTCGACACCGTCTCGACCGCCCACCCGGAGCGGCAGGCACAGGCCCGTGCCGAGCATCCCGGGGTCGTTACGGTCGACACCCCCGAGGCGGTGCTCGCCCGCGCCGCGGACCTCGATCTGATCGTGCTGGCGACGCCGAACAAGACGCATGTGCCGCTCGCCACCGCCGCCCTGGAGGCCGGTCTGCCGGTGGTGGTCGACAAGCCGCTGGCCGCGACCGCCGCCGAGGCCGAAAAGCTCGCCGCGCTCGCCGAGGACCGCGGCCTGCTGCTCTCCGTCTTCCAGAACCGCCGCTGGGACAACGACTTCCGCACCGCCCGCACGCTGATCGAGCAGGGCGAGCTCGGCGACGTCTACCGCTTCGAGTCCCGCTTCGAGCGCTGGCGGCCGCAGCCCAAGGGCGGCTGGCGCGAGTCCGGCGACCCGGCGGAGATCGGCGGACTGCTCTACGACCTCGGCAGCCACCTCGTCGACCAGGCGCTGGTCCTCTTCGGTCCGCCCGTCTCCGTCTACGCCGAGTCCGTGGTCCGCCGCCCGGGCGCGGAGGCCGACGACGACTCCTTCATCGCCCTCACCCACGCGAACGGCGTCCGTTCCCATCTGTGGATGAGCGCCACCGCGGCCATGCTGGGCCCGCGCTTCCGGGTGCTGGGCAGCCGGGCGGGCTATGTGAAGCACGGTCTGGACCCGCAGGAGGCCGCGCTGCGCGAGGGCCGCCGGCCCGGTGACGGTGAGGGCGACTGGGGCGTGGAGCCGGAGTCCCGCTGGGGCAGGATCGGTGCCGGGTCCTCCCCGCAGAGCGGTGGCGGCGAGCGGGTACCGACGCTGCCGGGTGACTACCCCGCGTACTACGCCGCGATCGCACGGGCGCTGCGCGAGGGCGGCCGCCCGCCGGTGACCGCCACCGAGGCCGCGGCCGCCCTCCGCGTCCTGGAGGCCGCGAAGCTCTCCGCCGCCGAAGGCCGTACGGTCCGCATCGGGGCGGACGGATGAGCCCGGCGGATCCAGCGGCGGCGGCCGGCTCGGTGGACGAGCTGGCGGCGCAGGAGGAGCGGCTGGTCCTCGACACCTTCGGCAACGACGAGGCCTGGGAACTCGGCTCGCTGCTGGTGGCGTTGGCACGCGAGCGCGGCGCCGCGGTGACGGTCGGGATCCGGCGCGGCGCCCAGCAGCTGTTCCACTGCGCCCTGCCGGGCACCTCCGCCGACAACGACGCCTGGATCGCCCGCAAGTCCGCCGTCGTCGAACGCTACGGCGAGTCCTCGTACCTGGTCGGTGCCCGGTTCCGCGCCAAGGGCCGCACCTTCGAGGACTCCTCCCGCCTCGACCCGGACCGCTACGCCGCACACGGCGGCGCGTTCCCGGTCCGGCTGCGCGGGACGGGAGTGGTCGGCGTGGTCGCGGTGTCGGGACTGCCCCAGGCCGACGACCATGCGCTGGTGGTGGAGGGGCTGGAGCGGTTTCTGTCAGCGGGGTGAGCGGGCCCCTGCGGCCCGACCGGCCGGATACGCCGGATACGGAAGGAGGGGCGGCCCCGGCGCGCGGCCGGTGGCGCCCTCCCTTCCCTGCCGGCGTGCCGCTCAGGCGTCCTTGAGTTCCTGGCGCTGCCGCCCCAGGCCGTCGATCTCCAGTTCCACGACGTCACCGGCGCGCAGGTACGGCTTGGGCTCCGGGCGGCCCATGGCGACGCCGGCCGGGGTGCCGGTGTTGATGACGTCGCCGGGGTGCAGGGTCATGAACTGGCTGACGTAGCGGACGACTTCGGCCACCGGGAAGATCTGGTCGGCGGTGGTGCCGTCCTGCTTCAGGTCGCCGTTGACCCACAGCCGCAGGCCGAGGGCCTGCGGATCGGGGACCTCGTCGGCGGTCACCAGCCACGGGCCCAGGGGGTTGAACGTCTCGCAGTTCTTGCCCTTGTCCCACTGGCCGCCGCGCTCGATCTGGAAGGCGCGCTCGGAGACGTCGTGCGCCACGGCGTAGCCGGCCACCGCCGCCAGCGCCTGTGCGTCGCTCTCCAGGTAGCGGGCGCGGCGGCCGATGACGACGGCCAGCTCCACTTCCCAGTCGGTCTTCACGCTGCCCCGGGGGACCAGCACGGTGTCCTCGGGGCCGACGACCGTGTCCGGGGCCTTCATGAAGAGGATCGGCTCCCCGGGGGGCGCGGCCCCCGTCTCCCGGGCGTGGTCGTGGTAGTTCAGCCCGATGCACACGATCTTGCCGATCCGGGCCAGCGGCGGACCGGTGCGCAGTCCGGCCCCGTCGAGCGGTGGCAGCTCACCGGACGCGGCGGCGGCGCGCAGGCGCGCCAGTGTTCCGTCGTCGGCGAGCAGCGCTCCGTCGATGTCCGGCACCAGGCCGGACAGGTCCCGCAGTACCCCGGCCTCGTCCAGCAGCGCCGGGCGTTCCGCCCCCACCGTTCCGACACGCATCAGCTTCATCGGTTCCACTCCCGTGGTCGAAGGTCGGCCCGGAAAAAGGGAATTCCGGGCCGGCCGATGGGGGACGGCCATCGAGCGATTTGGTCGATCGTCCAAGAACGGGGTCCGGTCTGCAAGACCCCGTTCACGGACTGGACCGTTACCGGGGGGTAGTGGCGGTCTCCCCGACCGTCTCCCGGACGGCCTCCCTGGTGGCCTTCCCGACGGCCTCCCCGGCCGCTTTTCCGGGAGCTCCGTCCGACTGCGGCTTCGGCCCGCCGGCCGGGCGGGTCCTGCTCCGGGAGTCGGCCCCGGTACGGGAGTTGGCCCTCGCGCGGGCCGCGCGCTGCCGGGCCGCGCGGGTCTTCGGCGCGCCCTTGCGGTCCGGACGCTGCGGAGCCGGACGCTGCGACTCGGCGGGCTTCCCTGCAGCCGGCTTCCCTGCAGCCGGCTTCCCCTCGGACGGGGCCGCCGCGGTGGCCGCGTCCCCCTCGCCGCGCTCCCGGTCCTGCTTCCCGTCCCGGCCCCGGTCCCGGTGCAGCAGTGCCCGCTCGCACGCCGTCCAGATCGTCGTCGTGACCGTGTAGAGCCCGGCGGCCAGCGGCACCACGGCCACCGTGATCAGCATGCCGAAGGACAGCAGCGGCATCACCTTGGCCATGGAGGCCATCCCGGGCAGTGCCGGGCCGGCGCCCGCGGCCGGCTGCGGGGCCTTGGCCATCGTGGCGCGGGCCCGGCGGAAGTTCCAGGTGGCGACGGCCGCGATCAGCGCGAACAGCACGAGGTAGACCCGTCCCTGCGGCCCGAAGAGCCCGCCGTCCGCCAGCGCCTGGCTCCAGTGGCCGCCGAGCGGCGCCCCCAGCAGCGTGTGGTCCAGGAGGCCGCCCCCGGTGGAGAACAGGTGGTACATCACGAAGAAGACGGGCAGCTGCAGCAGCGTCGGCAGACAGCCGGCCAGGGGCGAGGAGCCGGTCTCGGCGTACAGCTCGGACGTCGCCTTCTGCAGGCGCTCGGGGTGGCCCTTGTGCTTGCGCTGCAGTGCGGCGAGCTGCGGGGCGAGCGCCGTACGGGCCTTCTCCCCGCGGGCCGCCGCCCGGGCGAGCGGGTGCAGCGCGGCGCGGACGCCGAGGGTGCACGAAACGATGGTGGCGGCCATCGCCGCGGTACCGAAGAGCGGGGCGAGCGCGTCGGCGCCGTGCGCCAGCGCGTCGCCGAGGAAGCCGAACATGGACATGGGTGAGCCCTCCACGGGTCTCGTCGTGCCGGGATGAGGATTCGGCGTGACGAGCCGCGCGGACGCGGAATGCGGTGCGGTGACCGGACCGGATGCGGTGCGGTGAGCAGACCGGATGCGGTGCGGTGAACGGACCGGGCGCCTACGCGGCCGTCGGGAGGGGACGGCCCGGTGCTCGGGGGCGCGGGCGGCCGGACGCGTCGGGATCACGTTGCGGCAGGAAGGCCGTACGCCGCTCCCGGTCGCGCAGGGCCGTACGGATCCGACCCGGTGGCAGCGGCCGGGCGCAGGCCGCGATCAGGAAGGCGCGGCACAGGAGCAGCAGCGCGCCGGTGGTCGCGGCGGCGGTCAGGGCGGTGGTGAGCCCGGTCTGCGTGAGCAGGAAGCCGGCCAGGACGAAGAAGAGTGCCGAGGTGTACAGGCGCCA
Organism: Streptomyces sp. Edi2; assembly: GCF_040253635.1. Lineage (NCBI taxonomy): Bacteria > Bacillati > Actinomycetota > Actinomycetes > Kitasatosporales > Streptomycetaceae > Streptomyces > Streptomyces sp. Edi2. Next base: position 3,258,792 of record NZ_JBEJGX010000003.1, read on the forward strand.
TCCATCGACGATGCGGTACATCCGGCGCCCTCCCCGGGTTGTCAGGTCGTCAAGACTTATCGGCTTCCGCTCAAGAGTAGCCACAGACCTGGGCAGCGTGGACACCGGCCGATAACTTGCCCCCCTGCCGTCGTCGGGACGACGGCAGGACCAGGGGGCCAAGGGGGAACACCTAGGAGGTGCTGTGCGCGACATCAGCGTTCCGGCCGTGGCGGCGCGACTGCGGACCGGCGGTCTTGCCGACTCCGTCTTCGACACCGCGGACCACCAGCCGGATTTCGCTCAGCTCGCCCGCCGCGACGCCCGAGCGCCCGGCGGCTGGCAGGAGGTGTCCGCGGCGGAATTCCGGGACGAAGTCATGGCCCTGGCCAGGGGGCTGCTGGCGGACGGGGTACGGCCCGGCGCCCGGGTCGCGCTGATGTCCCGTACGCGCTACGAGTGGACGCTGTTCAGCTATGCGCTGTGGGCGATCGGCGGACAGCTCGTACCGGTCTATCCGACCGCATCGGCCGAGCAGCTGCGCTGCATCCTCGTCGGGGCGAAGGTCGCCGCGATCGTCGTCGAGAACGAGGCCCAGGCCATGACCGTGGCCGAGGCCTGCAACGAGCAGGCCGGACTGCGCCGGCTGTGGCAGCTCGACCTGGACTGCGTCCGGCGGCTCACGGAGGAGGGCACCCGGCTGCCCGAGGCGGATGTGCACCGGCTGCGCCACATGGTCTCCCCCGAGGGGATCGCGGCGATCGTCTACACCTCGGGAACCACCGGGCGCCCGCGCGGCTGTGTGATCACCCACGCCAATCTCGCCGCCGAGTGCGACACCCTCTACGCGGGCTGGGGCGGGCTGCTGGCCGCGCCCGGCGAACGCCCTTCGCTGCTGGCCTTTCTGCCGTTCGCGCAGATCTACGGGCTGATGGTGCAGGTGGCGTGTCTGCGCGGCGGGGTGAAGCTCGCCCATCAGCCCGAGGTGTCGTCGGAGGAGCTGCTGCCGGCCCTGGCCTCGTTCCGTCCGACGTTCCTGTTCGCGGTGCCGTACGTCTTCGAGAAGATCTGCACCCGCGCCCGGCTGGCCGCGGAAGCGGCGGGCCGGCGGCGGACGTTCGACGCGGCGATGACGGTGGCGGTGCGCTACGCGGAGGCGCTGGCCGAGGAGGCGCGGGGCACCGGGCGCGGGCCCGACCCGTTCCTGCGGGCCCGGCACGCGCTCTACGACCGGCTGGTGTACTCCCGCATCCGGGAGACGCTGGGCGGCCGGGTGCACACCGCGGTCTCCGGCGGTTCACCGCTCCTGCGCGAACTGGGGCTGCTCTTCGCCGGGATGGGCATCATGGTCTACGACGGCTACGGCCTGACGGAGACCAGCGGCGCAATCACCGTACAGCCGCCCGGCAAGGTGCGGTTCGGGACGGTCGGCCGCCCGCTGCCGGGCACCGCGGTGCATCTGGCGCTGGACGGCGAGGTGTGGGTGCGCGGTCCGGTGGTGTTCGCCGGCTATCTCGACGAGGACGGCACGGGCAGCGGGCTCTACGACGGCTGGCTGCCGACCGGCGACCTGGGGCAGCTGGACGAGGACGGCTATCTCGCCATCACCGGCCGCAAGAAGGACATGCTCATCACCAGCAACGGCAAGAGCGTGGCCCCGCAGGGTCTGGAGCAGCGGCTGTGCTCCCATCCGCTGATCTCGCAGGCCGTGGTGGTCGGCGACAACCGGCCCTATGTCACCGCGCTGCTCACGCTGGACCCCGAGGCGCTGACGCACTGGCGCAAGCTGCGGGACGAGCCCAGCGCCGACAGCACGGCACCGACGCCGGAGGAGCAGCTGCAGGCGGAGGTGCGGCGGGCGGTGGCGCGCGCGAACGCGTCGGTGTCGCGGGCCGAGTCGATCCGCGCCTTCCGGGTGCTGCCGGGCGAGTTCAGCCAGGAGTCCGGGCTGATGACGCCGTCGCTCAAGCTGCGCCGGGCGGCGATCGTCCGGACGTACGCGGCGGAGATCGACGCCCTGTACGCGGAGGGCAAGCGCGAGGAGCCCGGCACGCGGCGGGACCGCCGCCGCTGGACCGCGGCGGGGCTGTACGCACGCTGAGCACGGCGCACACCACGCTGGACGGGTCCGGCCGGGCACACGAAATCCGACGCACGTCACCCGTTTCCCGGCCGGGCCCGCACGCGGCACCGTAGCAGTGCCACGGCGGGCCCGGCCGTTATTTGTCCAGGGGTGAGGACCCGGGCCCGCCGGCCCGGTGCGGCACTTAGCGTCCGGTGGGATTCCAGTAGTGACGAACCGGGAGGCCGTGTGCGGTCCATCCTCAGCAATTCCGCAACATCCGGGCGGACCATCGCCACCGGCCTGGTGGTGGCCGCGCTCGTGGCCACGCTCGGGGCGCTGCTGCTGCCCGTCCAGCTCTTCGGCGAGTCCGCGGCCGCGGCGACCACCACCCTCTCGTACGACGACGACGGCGGCGGCACGGTCGACACCCGCTACGGTCCGCTCACCGCGATGGACCGGGACTTCGTACGCAAGGTCAAGCTGGCCGGGCTGTGGGAGCTGCCCTCGGGCCGGATGGCCCAGCAGCGCGGCACGACCCCCGCGGTCCGCACGGCCGGCAACCACCTCGTGGCGGGACACACCGAGCTCGACCGGCGATCGAACGAGGCCGGGCGGGCGCTGGGCGTCGACCTGCCCACCGAGCCCAACGTCGCCCAGCAGGGCTGGCTCGGGCAGCTCAAGAACGCCCAGGGAAAGGAGTTCGACGCGACGCTGGCCGAGTTGTTGCGCCGGGCTCACGGCAAGGTCTTCGGGCTGATCGCCCTGGTCCGCGATCAGACCAAGAACACGATGGTGCGCGCCCTGGCGGACCGCGCCAACAGCGTCGTGCTGGACCACATCACGGTCCTGGAGAAGACCGGGAACGTCGACTTCAACACCCTGCACAACAGCTGACCGGTCGCAGGCACCGCTTTGCGGTGCGTCCACCACGGCCCCTGTGAACCGAACCAGGACGACACCCCTCACATCGGACGAAGCGAAGTGATCTCATGAGGCAACGGCAACAGGCCCATAAACGCTCGCGTTTGACGAACAGAATGCTCATCGGCGCCACCGCCCTCCTGCTGGGCGGCGGGGGGCTGGCCGCCTACGCCACGACGGCGCTGGCGGGCAACCAGACCACCCCCGGCACGGCGTCCGGCCATCAGCACACCGCGTCCGGCATCACCATCTCCTGCCCCGATGTGGGCGAACGGCTGCGGACCATCCCGCGCAGCGCCCAGCTCCCGGTCTCCAAGGGGCTGTCCGCCCTCGACAAGCAGGTGCACGACGCGTACCACAAGATGATGGGCGGCAGCGGTACCGCCGTCATGTCCCCGCTCAAGGCGCAGCGCGAGAAGACCATCAAGATGATGGTCACCGCGATCGCCAAGAACACCAAGCGTCCTGGCTACCTGCTCAAGATGAGCGGCTGCACCACCAAGCCCGTGAACGAGGGCGCCGGCGCGGGGGGCAACGACTCCACGAAGTCCGTGCAGGACGGCTGGTACCAGGGGCAGAACCAGACCCAGACCCAGGGGCAGCAAGGCCAGGACCAGAACCAGCAGGACCAGAACCAGCAGGACCAGAACCAGCAGGGCCAGAACCAGCAGGGGCAGGACCAGCAGGGCCAGAACGGCGGCCAGCAGGGCCAGGCCGGGGGTCCCTCTCCCGATGACTTCGTGGACATCACCACCGTCCAGCCGAACGCGGACGCACCGCCGTTCGCCGCCCCCAAGGGAGGCAACGCCTCGACGGGCACCTTCACCACCGAGTGCGGGCGCAACGAGGACGGCCACTTCAACTCCGACAACGTCATCGTGACCCCGGGCGTCAGCAACGGCGCCCACCACACCCACGACTACGTCGGCAACAAGGCCACCGACGCCTTCGCCGATGACAACAAGCTCGCCGCCTCGGACACCACCTGCAACAACGGTGACCAGTCCACCCACTACTGGCCCGTGCTGCGCAAGCTGGACGGCAACGCGGAGCAGAAGCCGGGCGCCGCGCAGGACGCCAACGTCGGCACGACCCTGACCCCGGCCACGGTGACCCTGAAGTTCCGTGGCAGCCAGGTCGGCCAGGTCGAGGCGATGCCGCGCTTCATGAAGATCATCACCGGTGACGCCAAGGCGTTCACCAACGGCACCAAGAACGCCAACGCCTCCTGGAGCTGCACCGGCTTCGAGGACCGGCAGCTGAAGGACAAGTACCCGCTGTGCCCCGAGGGTTCCCAGGTCGTGCGGACCTTCGCCTTCCAGAACTGCTGGAACGGCCGGGACATCGACAGCGGCAACCACCGCGACCACGTGGCGTTCTCGGACCAGAACGGCGTCTGCCCCAACGGCTTCAAGGCGATCCCGCAGCTCACCCAGCGGATCACCTACGACGTCCCGCAGGGCCAGAGCTTCGCGGTGGACAGCTTCCCCGAGCAGCTGCACAAACCGGTGACCGACCACGGTGACTTCATCAACGTGATGCCGGACCAGCTGATGAGCAAGGCGGTCGACTGCATCAACGGCGGCCGTAACTGCACCTGAGACCGGCCCTGGTGAGCCCTGAGCCCCTTGGGGATCCCCCAGGGGGCTCACTCACGGGCTCTTGGGTGGGGGGCGCGGTGGCCGGCGCGATGGCCGGGGGGCGCGGTGGCCCGGGGGAGGGCACGGTGACCGGAGGGGCAGTGGTCAAGGGTCGCGGCGGTCGGTGGTCGCGACCCTTGGCCGTGGCCGCTTGGTCCCTGTCCCTCTGGCCCCTTACCTCTGGTCCGCAGCCCGTGGCAGTCGTCCGCGCCGTCACCCCGAGGCCGTCGCCCGAGGCCGTGGGCCCCTGGCCCTCGCCCCTGCCAACCGCCCCCGGCCCACGCCAAAGCAGCGGCCCCGACCCGGATGTCCGGGGGTCGGGGCCGCTGCTCGGCGCCGGGTGGCTGTCGTAGTGCCGGAAGGCCCCCACCGTTCCGGTCGGCCGTCAGCTCAAGGGGCGCGGTGGTGCATCCGCCGGTCCTCAAAGGCCGTTGACGCGGGCCTCACGGGCCATGCCCAGCGGGCGTATGGACGAGGCGACGGCCCGTGCGCGGCGGCCGGCCCGTGCGCGGTAACTGCGGACATGCGCCATCAGGCGGCGGCTGCGCAGCGCCATCTCCAGCTCGAAGCGGGTGCGCGGATCGCGCAGCACCGGGCCGAAGAGCTTTTCGATCTGACGCAGACGGTATCGGACCGTCTGGGGGTGCACATGCAGCAGTTTGGCCGCTTCGGGGGCACCGCCGCCCTCCAGCCATGCCAGCAGGGTGACTTCGAGCCGTTCGCTCTGCCGGGGCGTCAGCTCCTCCAGCGGGCCCAGCCAGCGGGAGGTCAGCGCGTCGGCCAGCGACTCGTCCTGGAGCAGCAGCAGCGCGGAGAGATGGTCGTCGACGAACGCGGGCCGCGACTCGGGGCCGACCCGGCCCGGAGCCAGCGTCAGCAGATAGCGGGCCCAACGCAGCGAGGACGCGGTGTCGGTGGCCGGTACGACGTGGCCGACCGCGGCCGGCCGCCCCTTGAGCGCCGCCTCCAGGCGGGCCCGGGTCTGGGTGGCCGGGTCGGGGACGAACAGACAGGTGTATCCGTCGACCGAGCCGATGAGCGCGTGTCCGAGCGCCGCGGCGAGCTGGGCGGCCTCGACGGGTGTGGCGAGGACGACGGCCTGGAGGGTGTCGGGGATGGGCCAGCCGGCCGCGCGGGACAGCTCGGTCAACCCCTCGTCCGGCATTTCCCGTTGTCCGGCGAGGACGTCGAACAGGTCCTGGCGGGCCCGGGCCACCGGCATCGGAGTCACCACGGACGGCACGGCCCGAGGTTTACTCTCCGACTCTTTTTGGTACCCAAGAACTGTCAGCAAGGCCTGTTCAAGTGCCCATTGCGCCTCTTCTACGGGAGTATCCCCGAGAAGTGCGGACAATGCGGGAAATCCGCGTTGCAACTCCGCGACCAACTTGTCGGCGAGATCCGGAAGTTCATTTCTGACTACCCGGTTCCACTCACCTCGTGGACGCGACCAGATGCGGTTCAGGAGATCACACATCGCTACCTCGATCCTGGCGGGGATGCGGTTGTTACTGGGGATTGGCGCCCCCGTGCGCCTGAGTCGGCATCATCCGGAGTCACCCCGCGGGACCGCGATGCCAGTGCAGGAATTTGTCACAGCGCGATAAACCTTACGAAAGCCTGAACACGTTCGGAGATGCTTTTACACATCCGGATAACGGCCCTGCGTATCCGACCGGTTACAGAATGTTTAGTGTTACCGGGGGTCACCCGAACAAAAGCCCCGGGCAAATTACGCCCCCGGGAGATTTCATCGAAATTCGCATCCCGCACCCGCGCCCTGACACCGGGAGGTCCGATGTCCGCACCGCGTATGCAGAGCCGCCGCGCCGCACACCGAGCCCGGCCTTCGCCCCTCGTGCCTCGCCCCCGGCGTCCCCCGAACGAACCCGGGCCGCCGGCCCGCCGACCGGCCGGCGGCTTCGCCGGAACCGCCGTGCTCCGCCCGGCGCTTCCGGCCGCACTGCTGCTCTTCCTCGCCGTCATGCTGCGCTCCGGCGCGATGGACGGCCTGCTGAACTTCCTCGACTTCGGCGCCGGGGTGCTCGCGCTGGTCTCCCTGTCGGTCACCGTGCTGTGGGGCCTGGCCGCCACCGACCGGATGGTGCTGAACTCCGGCCACCGGCTGCTCGCCCAGGCCGTGCACCGCGGCACCGGCGTCGCCGGCCTCGGCTTCCTCGGCCTGCACATCTGGGTCAAGGTCACCGAGGGCCACACCGATGCGATGGCCGCCGCGGTGCCCTTCACCGATGGCGCCCGCCCCGGCCTCATCGGCCTCGGCACCCTCGCCGCCTACGTGTTCGTCGCCGTCGCGGTGACCGGCGCGGTGCGCGGCGCCTTCACGGGCATCACGGCCTCCCGGTGGTGGCGGGGGCTGCACATGAGCGCGTACGCCGCCTGGGGGCTGGCCCTGGTGCACGGCCTCAGGGCGGGCCGCCCCGCAGCCGGCTATGCCCTCGCCGGCTACGCCATCTGCCTTGTCGCGGTGGCCGTACGACTCGCGCTGCGGATGCGCGACTCACGCAGGAACACAGGAGAACTCCCATGACCGCCCCCGCCCCCACCCGCCCGCTCCCGGTCGTCCCCGGCCCCGCGGAGCCCGTGCCGACCCTGGCGTCCTTCGGCCCGCCCCGCCTGCTGGCGGGGCTCGACGAGATGCCGCGCATGGGCCGGGTGGCGCATCTGTCCCGGCACGGCGGCCTGCCCCAGCTCAGCTCCACGGAGCTGGTGGCGCTGGCCGAGGACATCGACCTGCGCGGCCGGGGAGGTGCGGGCTTCCCCTTCGCCCGCAAGCTCACCGCCGTCATGGACGGGATGCGCAAGGCCGACGGCAAGGGCGCGGTGGTCGTCAACGGCAGTGAGGGCGAGCCCAGTTGCCTCAAGGACACCGCGCTGCTGCTGCACGCCCCGCATCTGATGCTCGACGGCGCCCTGCTGGCCGCCGACGCGCTCGGCGCCCAGGAGGTCGCGATCGGCGTGACCCGCATGGACGTGCTGAAGTCCGTGCAGAGCGCCATCGACGAACGCGGCCCGGTGCGGCCGACGTTACGGGTCACCCTGCTGACCGAACGGTTCGTCACCGGCGAGGGCTCCGCGATGACGAACGGGCTGGGCGGCGGCGCCGGCCTGCCCTCGGGCCGCAAGATCCGCTCCAGCGAGCGGGGGCTGAACGGTGTGCCGACGCTGCTGTCGAACACCGAGACCTACGCCCAGCTCGCCGTGGCCGCCCGGCTCGGAGCGCTCGGCTACCGCACCACGGGCCTGCCCACGGAGCCCGGCACGCTGCTGCTGACGGTCGCCGGCAGCCGGGTGGTGGAGGTGCCCTACGGGGTCTCGCTGGCCCGGGTCCTGGCGCTGTGCGGCATGGACCAGGGGCAGGGCGTGCTGATCGGGGGCTACCACGGCACCTTCATCTCGCCCACCGACGCGCTGACCGCGTGTCTGTCGAAGGAGTCGCTGGCCGAGTACAACGCGGTGCTCGGTGCGGGAGCGGTGCTGCCGCTGCCCTACGACACCTGCCCGGCCGGCGAGACGGTACGCGTCGCGCAGTGGATGGGTGCCGAGTCGGCCGGCCAGTGCGGCCCCTGCGTGCTGGGGCTGCCCGCGCTCGCCGAGCAGCTCGACCGCGCCGTGCGGGGCGGCGGGGCCGCCGCCCTGGAAGCCGTCCAGGCGCGGATGCGGGCGGTCGAGAAGCGCGGCGCCTGCAGCCATCCGGACGGTACCGCGCGCTTTGTCGCCTCGGCTCTGGCCGCCTTCCCCGAGGAGTTCGAGCGGCATGCGCAGGGGTTCGGATGCGGCCGCCCGGTGACCGGTGCCCTGCCGGTCACCGGGAGCCGGCCGCTGCCGTCCACCGTCCCCCAGCCGGCCCCCGCCCCCTCCCGGGCGGTCGCGCCGCCGCAGGAGAGGCTGCTGGTCGACTGGACGCTGTGCCGCGGCCACGGCCTGTGCGCGGATGTGGTGCCCGGCATCATCAAGCTGGGCCCGGACGGCTATCCGGAGAAGGCCAGCATGCCGCTGCCGGCGCGGATGCGGCGCCGGGCGCAGCTCGCGGTGCGCCGCTGTCCGGCACTCGCCCTGCGGGTGCAGGGCGGCAGCTGAGGTGCGGGTGCGGGGCGCCAACCGGCGTGCCGGGCAAGGTTTTTGCCCGCGGAGAAAATTCTTCGGCCCCGTTGAACGCCCGGCACCCCCAGGCGCGTATTCCCCCGGCGACGGCACCCCGCCGGGGCCCCGGGCCGCAGCGCCGCCCGGGCCACCGTCCCAGCCCTCACCTCGGCAAGCGACACACTCACCAACCGACCAAGGAGACATCATGAGCACTCGACGTCGTGCGGGTCTCGCGGCCGCGGCGGTCGCCACCCTGGCCCTGACCGCCGCCTGCGGCAGCAGCGCCAACCAGAGCGCCGGCACCGCCACCACCGACAACGTCCAGCCCGCCGGGCAGGGCACCAGCGACTACGGCTACGGGTCCTCCGGCGGCGCGGGAGGCCAGGCGGGCGGCGACAGCGGCGGCAAGGCCCCGCAGGCCGCGCCCAGCGCCGGCGAGCTGGCCCTGCACCAGGACACCGAGCTCGGCCCGGTCGTCACCGACGCCAAGGGCATGACCCTCTACCGCTTCGACAAGGACACCGCGGACCCGTCCAAGTCCAACTGCTCCGGCTCCTGCGCCACGACCTGGCCGGTGGTCCCCGCCGACGGCGCCACCGCCCCGGCCGGTATCGACAAGAGCAAGCTGGGCTCGGTCACCCGCGCCGACGGCACCAAGCAGCTCACCATCGGCGGCTGGCCCGCCTACCGCTACGCCAAGGACACCAAGCCCGGCGACACCAAGGGCCAGGGCGTGGGCGGCACCTGGAACGCGCTGGCCGCCGACGGCAAGAAGGCCGGCGCCCAGAAGCCCGGCGACGTCTCGGTGTTCGACCACCCGCAGCTCGGCTCGATCCTCGTCGACAACATGGGCCGCACCCTCTACCGCTTCAACAAGGACAGCGCCTGGCCGATGAAGTTCGGCTGCAACGACGCCTGCCTGGACACCTGGAAGCCCGCCAAGCCGGCCGACCGCTCCAAGCTCAACGGCATCGCCCCCAAGCTCATCTCCACCGTCACCCGCCCCGACGGCACCCGCCAGCTGGCCGTCGACTGCTGGCCGGTCTACTGGTTCACCGGCGACAAGCAGCCCGGTGACATCAACGGCCAGGGCAAGATGGGCCTGTGGTTCGCGGTCTCCAAGGAGGGCAAGAAGATCACGACGACGCCGTAGGGCCGGCCGCCCCGTCCCGCGGCAGGGCACCGTCCCGGGGGAACTCGTCGTCCAGCGCCAAGACCTCGGCGTCCGGCCTGGCATCCGCATCGCGCGGCCCCAGCCAGGTGACCCCGAGCGCCACCGCCACATTCACGGCGAGCGCGACGATCCCCGCGTTCATCCCCCAGACCGGGTCGTGTCCCCCGAAGACCAGGACACAGACGAGAGCGAAGCCCGCCACCAGGCCGCTCACCGCGGCGCGAAGCGTCAGCCGCCGCCACACCAGCCCCAGCAGCAGCATCGGCACGAGCTGTGCCATGCCCTCGTACGAGATCAAGGACAGCCGGACGAGGGTGTCGGGGGCGGTGTAGGTCAGCAGCAGCGCCAGCGCCCCGGCCACCACCACGACCACCTGCGACCACAGCTTCTGCCGCCCGTCCGCCGTCCGCCGTCCGCCGTCTCCGGAAACCTCCCCGTCCCCGGCCCCGGCCCCGGTGTCACGGTTCGCGCGCGCCCCCAGCACGCTCCTCCCCCACATCGTGCCGATGACCAGCATGAAAACGGCCATCGGCACGATGGAGGAGAGGGCGGCGGCCACCCCGGTCAGCCCCACGGCCCAGGCCGGAAGGGAGTCCACCACCAGCTTGAACAGCGCGAGATTGGAGTCCGCGCCCACCAGCCCGGGCACCACGAACAGCGCCGCCATACCCAGCAGCATCGGCACGAACAACAGCACGTTGTAGAAGGGGAGATAGAGCGCGTTACGGCGCAGCACATCGGCGTTGCGGGCGCCCAGATAGCCCGCCACGGTCGTCGGGAAGATCACCACCGTCAGGGAGTTGACGACGGTGGTGGTGATGAACCAGACCGGGCCCAGTCCGCCCGACGCATGGCCCGGGAAGGTCAGCCACTGCGGCTTCTCGGCGACGATCCGGTCCAGGAACGGCCCGTAGCCGCCGAAGTAGTGCAGCGGCACATAGACCGCGAGGAAGCCGAGGGTGCCGATGACGAGGACATCCTTGAGCACCGACACCCAGGCGCTGCCGCGCAGACCGCTGATCACGACGAAGGCGGTGGTGACGGCGAAGGCTATGAAATAGGCCCAGTTGAGGCTGATGGCGCCGTAGGAAATGGTGGAGACGACCACGCCCATGCCGGTGATCTGCAGCTGGATGTACGGCAGCAGGCAGACGGTGGCCAGGACCGCGACGGCGGCGCCGAGCCAGGGCGCCCGGTAGCGGTGCGCGACCATGTCGGTGATGCCGACCAGCTGGTGGCGGCGGGCGTAGGCCCACAGCATCGGCCCGACCACGTACCCGAGCGCATAGCCGCAGGACATATAGGCCAGGACGTAGAGCACCGGGGCGCCGTAGTTGTAGCCCCAGCCGGCCGCGCCGAGGTAGCTGAAGCTCGTATAGCTCTCGCCCGCCATCAGCACCCAGATGAAGACGGTCCCCAGGCTCCGGCCGCCCACCGACCATTCGGCCAGTCCCCCGCCGGAGCCCCGCCCGCGCACCGCGAGCAGGCCGAGGGCGACGGTGAGCACCATGAAACCGCCGAAGACCGCGGTGGATACGGTGGCGTTCATCCCCGGCCCCGCTTGAGGTCGCCGCGCCGTGCCAGCCCCACCGCGAGCGGTGTCGCCAGCGTCGCCACCAGCATCCAGAAGAACAGGAACGGCAGGCCGAGCACCGTCGGCGTCACCCGGTTCACCAGCGGCAGCACCGCCAGGAACAGCACATACGGCAGCAGCAGCCACAGCAGCGCCGGGCGCCTTCTCGAACCCGGGGATCGCCCGCCGGAGGTCTCGTTTCGCACGGGGGGAGAGCCTAGGCCACCCACCGCCGCCCTCACCGTGACTGTGTCGACCGCAACACGCCCCAGACCACCAGCCGGTAGGTGGAGGTGTACTCCGGCGTACAGGTCGTCAGGGTCAGATAGGAGCCGGGCGCCGTGAAGCGGTAGGCGGGGTGCACGCTGCTGTACGGGAGCGCCGCGAGGACCGTGCCGTCGCCGGGGGTGGTCCGCGGCAGGGTGCGCCGGACCACGTAGGTGTAGCGGGCCCCGTCGGTGTCGAGAAGGACGGTGTCGCCGGCGCGCAGCCGGTCGAGACGGCGGAACGGCTCGCCGTGGGTATTGCGGTGGCCGGCCAGCGCGACATTGCCTCTCTCGCCGGGCTGGGCGCTGTGCGGATAGTGGCCGACATAGCCCTTGTTGAGGACCGCGGCCTTGCCGACGCCCTGGGCGACGGGGGCGGTCAGGCCGATCCGGGGGATGCGCAGGACGGCGTACGCGGCGTTGCGCGGCGGCGCCGGGGGCCGTCCTGCGGTGCGGCGGGCGGGAGTCCGGGGCGTCGGGCCGCCGTGCGCGGTCCGCGCCGCCGCCTCGTCGTCGTCACCGGGCGCCGGGGGCACGGCAGATGGCGGCCGGGTGTGCCACGTCCGCTCCAGCCGGTCCACCTGGTCGTGGGCCGCGTGCTGCGCCTGACGGTTCGTCCACCACAGCTGGTGGACGACGAGCAGCAGCAGTACGGCGCCGAGCGTCACGGCCAGCTCCGCACCCGTCCACAGCGCCCGCGCGGCACGGGAGCGACGGGTGCGCCGCCCCTGTACGACTACCGGTCTCCGCTCCCGCACGCGGGCACCGTAAGCCCTGCGGGCCGAAGCCACCAGAGGCGGCGCACGCCCCGGCCCCCGGGCGGGCGGTCAGCCGCCGAAGGCCTGCGAGACGGCGTAGATGGCGAGGCCGGCCAGTGCGCCGACGACGGTGCCGTTGATCCGGATGAACTGCAGGTCACGGCCGATGTGCGCCTCGATCTTCCGCGAGGTGTGCTCGGCGTCCCAGCCGGCGACGGTGTCGGTGATCAGGGAGGTGATCTCGCGCTGATACGTCGTCACCACATAGACGGCCGCGTTCTCCAGCCAGCCGTCCACCTTGTCCTGCAGCCGCTTCTCGTCCGCCAGCCGCCGGCCCAGGGACAGCAGCGCCGCCCGCACTCGCAGCCGCAGCTCGCTGCGCTCGTCCTCGGCCGCGGCGACGATCATGGCGCGCACCGAGCCCCAGGCCGAGGTGATCAGGTCCTGCACCTCGCCGCGCCCCAGCACCTCGGACTTCAGCCGCTCGACCTTGGCCCGGGTGTCCGGGTCGGACTGCAGATCGGCCGCGAAGTCCCGCAGGAAGCGGTCGATCGCCCCGCGCGCCGGATGCTCGGGCATGTCCCGCATCTCGGTGACGAAGCGCATCAGCTCCTTGTAGACCCGGTCGCCCACCCTGCGGTCGACGAACCGCGGGGTCCATCCGGGTGCGCCGCCGGAGACCGCGCTCATCACGGAGTCCCCGTGCTCGACCAGCCAGTCATGGGCGCGGGCGACGAGCAGGTCCACCACCCGCCGGTGGCCGCCCTCGGCGACGACCTTCTCCAGCATCGTGCCGATCCCGGGCGCGATCTCGTGGGCGTCGGCGCGGCGGGTGATCGCCTCGCCGACCACCGCCTGCACATCGGAGTCGCGCAGGACGGTCAGCGCGCCGCGCAGCGCGGTGGAGAGCTCGGCGGTCACCCGGTCGGCGTTCTGCGGCTCGGCGAGCCAGCCGCCGACCCGGCGGCCGATGCCGACGGAGCGCAGCCGGCGGCGGACGACCTCGCCGGAGAGGAAGTTCTCGCCGACGAAATCCCCCAGACTCTGACCCAATTGGTCCTTTTTGGTGGGAATGATGGCGGTGTGCGGGATCGGCAGCCCCATCGGCCGCTTGAACAGCGCGGTGACCGCGAACCAGTCGGCCAGCGCACCGACCATCCCGGCTTCCGCGGCCGCCGCGACATACCCGGTCCAGCCGCCCGCCCCGGAGGCCCCGGCCCACTTCGCCAGGACGTAGACCAGGGCGACGGCCAGCAGCAGGCCGGTGGCCGTCGCCTTCATCCGGCGTACGGCGCGCCGGCGCTCCTCGTCGGCGGCGCCGTACGCGAAGCCGCCGCCCGGTGCCCTCCGGCCCGCCGGCGCCGCTCCCGGCTCCGGCACCCGTTCCGCTCCCGGCGCCGTACCGGCATCTGTGCGTTCCATCCGTTCCACCGCTCCCACCGTGCCCCCCGCCATCCTCCGGACCGCCCCGCTGCGCACACACAACCGCCGCTACGGACCTATATCCCACTGTGACCTACTCCTGGAACGCACCACGAGTTCCCCGCGTCCATGCCAGGGAGGCATCGAGCGGGGCGACGGGCGGCACCCCGGAGGTCCGTGGGATCATGATGGACCGATCGGACCGCAACGGTGCCGCTGATCATCCGCTGCCCTTGCCCGCCCGGAGCGTGCTGCTCCGCTTTACCCAGGAGACCCCTCCCGCATGACGAAAAGTGTGGGTTACTCCCTGCTCGCCGGTCTGGCGGCAGTGGTGGTGCTGATCTCGACCGCCATATTCGTCGGCTTCGGCGGCGACGGCGGGGGGCTGGACGGTTCCTCGCACAAGCCGCGCGACCCGGCCGCGCCGGCGGTCTCCGGGCAATGGGTCGGCACCTGGTCGGCGGCCGCGGCGGCGGCCGAGCCCGGCACGCTCAACGGCTACGCGGGGATGTCGATACGCAACGTCGTGCACACCAGCGTCGGCGGGGCGGGCGTGCGCATCCAGCTCTCCAACCTCTACGGCACCCGCCCGCTGGTGGTGAGCCATGCCACCCTGGCGCTGGCCGCGGCCCCCAGCAACCCCACGGCCGCGAGCGGCACCATGCGGCGGCTCTCCTTCAACGGCAAGCCCGCGGTGACCATCCCGGCGGGCGGCGCGGTCACCAGCGACCCGACCCGGCTGAAGGTGCCGGGCGACGCGGACCTGCTGGTCACCACGTACTCCCCGTCCCCCTCGGGGCCCGCCACCTACCACCCGTACGCCCGGCAGACCTCCTACCTGGCGCGCGGCGACCGGGCCGAGGACGCCACCGGCGCGGCCTACACCGAGCAGAGCCCGTACTGGCGCTATCTGACCGGTGTGGACGTATGGAGCACCCAGGCCCGCGGCTCGGTCGTGGCGATCGGCGACTCGATCACCGACGGCATCACCTCCACCGCCGGCGCCAACCACCGCTGGACGGACTTCCTCGCGGCGAGGCTGCGCAACGAGCCGGGCGCGCCCCGCTACGGCGTCCTCAACCAGGGCATCAGCGGCAACCGCCTGCTGGTCAACGGCTCCCGGTTCTCCCCGAACAACGGGCCCAGCGTGCTGTCCCGCCTGGAACGCGATGGGCTGTCGCGGACCGGGGTGAAGGCGGTGATCGTCGAGATCGGGCTGAACGACCTGTTCAAGACCCCGCGCCAGCTCGACCCGCAGAAGGTCGTGGCGGGGATGCGGGAGATCGTCCGGCAGGCGCACGCCCGCGGGCTGCGCGTCACCGGCAGCACCCTTACCCCGTTCGGGGGGCACCGCGGTTACTCCAACCTGCTGAATTCGGTGCGCCAACAGGTCAACCGCATCATCCGCTCCGGCACCGTCTACGACGAGGTCGTGGACTTCGACAAGGCGCTGCGCGACCCGGCGGCCCCGGTGCGGCTGCGGCCCTCCTACGACTCCGGTGACCATCTCCACCCGAGCGACGAGGGCTTCCGGGCGATGGCGAACGCGGTGAACCTCGCTCACCTCAAGCTGGCCGCGCCCGCCGCGCTCTGACGCGAACGGAGCAGGGGCCGCCGACTCAGCCCAACTCCTTGCGCGGGTGACCGTCGAGGCGGCGCTCCTCCTTCATGCGCCGCTGCTCCTCCTTCAGACGGCGCTGCTCCTCCTTCATGCGCCGCCTCTCGGCCCTCGGCAGCTTGCGCTCGACGCCGACGCCGCCCATCATCGCCAGGCCCTTGATGATCACGCGGGGCGCACCGGGCTCACCCGGCACTCCGTCCTCGCGCGAGCCGAAGCCGCCCATGAGGCCCAGGCCGCGCATCTCGACCTCGACGCCCGGCGGCACCATGATGTTCACCCCGCCCATGAGCACCCAGCAGGAGATGACGATCTCGGGACCGGCGAAGCGCGCCTCGCGCAGATCGATCTCGCCGCCGCCCATGAGGCAGGCCGCCGTGAAGCGGCGCCCGATCGTCCACCGGCCCTTGCGCTGGAAGCCGCCCATGCAGGCCAGGCCGGCCGATGAGCCCTCCGTGCCGTCCACGATCCGCTCCGCCCACGGCGTGGGCGCCGTGCTCTCCTTGCGCAGCGACAGCGGGGCCGGGGCGGTCGCGGCCACCGGCAGATCGGCGGTGAGGCGTTCCAACTCCCCGTAGGTGCGGGCCTTGTAGGCCGCGTCCAGCCGCTCGTCGAACTCCTCCATCGCCAGCCGCCCTTCGGCGACGGCATCCCGCAGGATCTCCGAGACCCGTTCACGGTCGGCATCGGAAGCGCGCAATTCCGGGAGGTCTTCAGTCATACGGACACATTAGAGGGCGCGGCTCGCGTTGCCCTCGCTCTGCCCGGTTTCCGGTCGCTTCCGGCCGCTCGCGTACAACTCGGCGATCAAGGTCTCGATGTCCGGCTCCCGCACCGACAGATCCACCAGCGGATAGCGCGCGGCGACGGCGGCGACCAGCGGGGCCGCGCTCTGCGACGCCGGGAACGCCAGCCACTGCCGGGGCCCGTCCACCTTGACCGTACGGGCGCCCGGTACGCCCTCGATCGGGGGCAGTTGCCGCTCCAGGTCCACCACCAGCGTCCGCTCGCCCTCACCGGCCGCCCGCAGCCCGTCGAGGCCGCCGTCGTAGACCAGCCGGCCGTGGTCGATGACCATCACCCGGCGGCACAACTGCTCGATGTCGGTGAGGTCATGGGTGGTCAGCAGGACCGTGGTGCCCCGCTCGGCGTTCACCTCGCGCAGGAACCCGCGCACCTTCGCCTTGCTGACCACGTCGAGGCCGATGGTCGGCTCGTCGAGATACAGCACCTCGGGGTCGTGCAGCAGCGCGGCCGCGAGGTCGCCGCGCATCCGCTGTCCCAGCGACAGCTGCCGTACCGGTACGGCCAGCAGCGGGCCCAGGTCCAGCAGCTCGGTACAGCGGGCCAGGTTGGCGCGGTAGACGGCGTCCGGGACCCGGTACATCCGCCGCACCAGCTCGTAGGAGTCCTGCAGCGGCAGGTCCCACCACAGGGTGGTGCGCTGCCCGAAGACCACCCCGATCCGGCGGGCGAGCCGGGTCCGCCCGCGGTCGTGGCCCGCGCGCAGACCGGACCCCGGGGACGGGTCGATGCCCGCGATCCGCAGCCGGCCGCCGCTGGGCACCAGAATGCCCGTCAGCATCTTGATCGTGGTGGACTTCCCGGCGCCGTTCGGGCCGATGAAGCCGACCATCTCGCCGCGCGGCACCCCGAAGGAGATGCCGTCCACGGCCCGGACCTCCTGGCGCACCCGCCGCAGCCGGCCCGCCTTGCGCCGCACCGAGAAGACCTTCTCCAGGCCGTCCACCTCGATCAGCGGCGCCGCCCCGGCGGTTTCCCTCACCACGTGTCCTCCTCTGCCGTCCCGTTCCCGCACATGAGGCCCGGTCAGCTTCCCGTGCTCCGGTACGCCCGGAGCCCCAGCCGCCACGCCAGCCCGGCCCCCGTACACATCAGCGCCGCCACCACGGGCCCCATGAAGTCCACCCAGCCCGGCAACCCCAGCGGATCGGGGCGGCCCAGCAGCCGCAGCGCGGGCAGCCAGTTCACAAAGGCCAGCGGGACGAGGAAGGTGACCCCGCGCACCAGCTCCTTGGCGAACACCGTCGGCGGGTACTGCAGCATCGCGTGGCCGCCGTAGGTGAAGGAGTTCTGCACCTCGGCCGCGTCCTGCGCCCAGAACTGGAAGGCGGCACCCGCGGTGAAGACCGCCGCGAAGATGGCCGTTCCGCACACCGCCATCAGCGGCACCATCAGCACCCGGCCCACCGTCCACTCCACCGGCAGATGCGGCAGCGACCAGCCGAGCACCAGCAGCGCCTGGGTGAGCCGGCCCAGCCTGCGCAGCGCGAAACGGTCCGCCGCGACCTGCGCGAAGACCGGCGCGGGACGCAGCAGCAGGACGTCGAGGGTGCCGTCCCGCACCCGCCGCCCCAGCCCTTCGATGCTGCCCAGCAGCAGATCCGCCAGGCCCAGCGACACTCCGGACGTCCCGTACAGGAAGGCCACTTCGGGCAGCGAGAACCCGCCGAGGGCGTCGATCCGCGAGAACATCAGCATGATCGCGACAAAGTCCAGGGCGTTGGCCGCGAAGTTGCCGAACGCCATCATCAGGAACGAGGCCCGGTAGGCGAGGGCGGAGCGCATCCACATCCGCACGATCAGCCCGTACGCGAAGATCCCCTCGGCGACGCGTCCCCCGCCGCCGGCCCGCTCCCCCGGCCCGCCGCCAGGGGGTGTCTTTCTAGCCACCGTGCACCACCACCTTGCGGGTCGCCGCCGACTGCACCAGCCGTCCCAGCGCCAGCAGCGCCACGGCCCACCCGGCCTGGAACACCAGCCCCCGCAGCAGCGCGCCGCCGCTGCGCGCGCCCACCAGCGCATCGGCCGGCACCTGCAGGACCGCCGCCCAGGGCAGCAGCTGGGCGACCTCGCCCAGGGCGCCGGGGAAGACCCGCAGCGGAAGCACCATCCCTGAGAAGAACATGCAGGCCAGGCCGCTGATCAGGGCCAGTCCCGTGCCGTCGAGGAGCCAGAACGAGGCCAGTGCGACGAGATAGCGCAGGGTGAAGCTGACCAGCACCCCGAGCAGCACGGACAGCAGGAAACAGCCCCAGGTCAGCGCATCACCGGGCAGCGCGAGCGGAAAGGCCAGGGCGCCCACCGCCATCGGCACCACCCCGCGGGCAACCAGCTGCAGGGCGGCCCGCCCCAGATCCGCGGCGAGCCACCACAACTGCAGATCCGCGGGCCGGTAGAGGTCCACGGCGATATCGCCGGTGCGGATCCGCTCCTGCAGCTCCTCCAGACCGCCGCTGCCCATCAGGCCCGTGCAGGCCAGCAGCGCCTGCCCGGTCCACACGAAGGCCAGCGCCTGCGCCTGGTCGTAGCCGCCCAGATGCGGCCGCTCGTCCCACAGCGCGATATACGTGAAGGCGACGATGAAGCCGAAGACGGTGTTGGTGAACACGCCCGCCACGGTGGCGATGCGGTAGGTGGCGTACCGCCGGAAGCTGCCGGCTGCCACCGCGGCGTACCACACGACGCGTTCCCCCCAGCCCCGTAATCGTCGGACGGCCAAAGCACCGGAGCCTAGCCACCGTGCACGGCAACCCGCCATCGCTTTATCACCGCTTCGGGTGAGCCACGGGCGCCGTTCGGCCGGTCAGCTGGCGGACTCCGGTGCGCGCCACCCCGCCCGACCGGGGCACATGATGCGAGAGTTTCCCCACGGGCGGCAGGTGCTCCGGCGACCTCCCGCGCGCATCCCCCGACACGACACGACCGCCGCGGTACAACCTTCGGCGGCGGCCGAGGAGTCCTTACCCACATGAGCGGACAACGCACAGGCTGGCGCCGTGTCCTCCCCACCTGGCGCGCGGTGCTGGGCACCGTGCTGCTGTTCCTGCTGCTCATCATCGGCGGGCTGGTGGCCGGTTATCTGCTCGTCGGGATCCCGCCGGCCAACAGCGCCGCAAAGGCCCAGAGCACCGTCTACCTCTACTCCGACGGCTCCGAGCTGGCCCGCGACGGCGAGATCAACCGGCAGAACGTCACCCTCGGCCAGGTCCCGAAATCCGTCCAGCAGGCCGTACTCGCCGCCGAGGACCGCGACTTCTACTCCGAGTCCGCGGTCGATCCCGCCGCGATGCTCCGCGCCGCCTGGAACACCGTGACCGGCAAGGGCAAGCAGTCCGGCTCCACCATCACCCAGCAGTACGTGAAGAATTACTACCTCGGCCAGGAACAGACCGTCACCCGCAAGGCCAAGGAGTTCTTCATCGCCATCAAGCTGGACCGCGAGGTGAGCAAGGACCGGATCCTGGAGGGCTACCTCAACTCCAGCTACTACGGCCGCAACGCCTACGGCATCCAGGCCGCCGCCCAGTCCTACTACGGCCGCAACGCCGAGCAGCTGACCACCGCTCAGGGCGCCTACCTCGCCACCCTCCTCAACGCCCCCAGCGCCTACGACATCACCGCCCACCCCGGCAACCGTGCGCGGGTGCTGTCCCGCTGGAACTACGTCCTGGACGGCATGGTGAAGCAGAAGTGGCTCACCCCGGCCGACCGGGCCGCGCTGGAGTTCCCCCTGCCCAAGCCCGCCAAGCCCTCCGCGGGGCTGTCCGGCCAGCGCGGCTACCTCGTCGAAGCGGTCAAGAACTACCTCACCGACAACAAGATCCTCGACGAGGACACCCTGCGGACCGGCGGCTACCGCATCACCACCACCATCAGCAAGAAACGCCAGAACGCCTTCGTCAAGGCGGTCAACACCCGGGTGATGGACCGCCTCGACGACTCCCGGAAGATCGACCGCTCCGTCCGGGCCGGCGGCGCCTCCATCGACCCCGCGAGCGGCCGGGTCGTCGCCCTCTACGGCGGGATCGACTACGCCAAGCAGTTCGTCAACGGCGCCACCCGCAGCGACTACCAGGTCGGCTCCACTTTCAAGCCGATCGTCTTCGCCTCCGCCGTACAGAACAACTCCACCACCCAGGACGGCGAGCGGATCACCCCCAACACCGTCTACGACGGCACCAACAAGCGGATGACGGTCAGTCACGGCCGCTCCACCGGCTTCGCGCCCGCCAACGAGGACGACCGCTCCTACGGCCCGATCACCGTCAGCGAGGCCACCGACAAGTCCGTCAACGCCGTCTACGCGCAGATGGGCATCGACGTCGGCCCCGCCAAGGTCAAGGCCACCGCCGTCGACCTGGGCATCCCCGCGGGCACCCCCAGCCTCGCCTCGTCCGAAGGCGCGATCTCGCTGGGCACCGCCACGCCCAGCGTCCTGGACATGGCCCAGGTCTACGCCACCCTCGCCCACCACGGCAGCCACCGGCCGTACACCCTGGTCGACAAGATCACCAAGAGCGAGCAGGAGGAGGTCGAGCTGCCCGAGCGCGAGGAGACCACCGCCATCCCGCGCGCCGCGGCCGACACCACCACCTCGATCCTGCGCAGCGTCGTCGACGGCGGCACCGGCACCGCGGCCCAGGGCGCCGGGCGGCCCGCGGCCGGCAAGACCGGCACCGCGGAGGACGACAAGGCCGCGTGGTTCGCGGGCTACACACCCGATCTCGCCACCGTCGTCGCGGTGCTCGGCCAGAACCCGGAGAGCGCCGCCCAGGAACCCCTCTACGGCGCCGGAGGGCTGGCGCGGGTCAACGGCGGCGACTACCCCGCCCAGATCTGGGCCGACTACACCGCGGCCGCGCTGAACGGGCGCCCGGTCCGCGATTTCGACCTGCAGCTGGAGGAGGGCGCGGAGCCGGTGTCGCCCTCGCCGTCCGGCAGCGACTCGGCCTCCCCCGACGTCTCGGGCTCGCCGTCCGACGGCCCGAGCGGATCGACCGCCCCCACCCCGCCCACCGGCGCCCCCACCCGCCCGACCGGCGAACCTCCCACCCCCACCACCCCGGCCGAACCCACACCGACCGCCGAGCCCACCCACGACACCCCGACGTTCGAGCCCCAGAGCGACGACCTGGAGCAGCGGCTGCGGTGGCGGTGGGGCGAGGGCGGTTAGCGGCGGCCGGGGGCAGGAGCCACAGCGGGCAGGGGCGCGAGCGGGAGGCGCCACAGCGGGCAGACGCCACAGCGGCCGGGGGTGGCGCACCGGGCGGCGGCGTACGCCCCCTCAGTGCCCCGAGGTCACCCCCTCAGTGCCCCGAGGTCGCCTTGAGCCCGACCACCGCCACCAGCAGCAGGCAGATGAAGAAGATCCGGGCCGCCGTGGCCGGTTCGCCGAGCGTCATCATGCCGACCACCGCCGCACCGGCCGCCCCGATGCCGACCCACACGCCGTAGGCGGTACCGATCGGCAGGCTCCGGGCCGCGTACGAGAGCAGGGCCATGCTGGCGACGATGCCCGCGCCGGTGAACACACTGGGCCACAGCCGGGTGAAGCCGTCGGTGAACTTCATCCCGACCGACCAGCCGACCTCCAGCAGTCCGGCGATCACGAGCAGGATCCAGGCCATGACGGGCACCTCCGCGACAAGAGCTTCACCAGGGGTGCGTCGTCTTGTCGTGACCCGGTACGGCGCGTCTCGTCGGGTGCGTCCGAGGCTAGCAAAGGGCAGCGAAACGGGCGGTGACCTCGGTCACCGCCCGTGGGGTACGAAGGGGGGCTACAGCTACTGAAGGGGCGAGGCCTGCGGATCGGGCTACAGGTACAGCCCGGTCGCGTCCTCCGCGCCTTCCAGCCGCTCCGCGGCCACCGCATGCAGATCGCGCTCGCGCATCAGCACGTACGCGACGCCGCGCACCTCGACCTCGGCCCGGTCCTCCGGGTCGTACAGCACCCGGTCCCCCACCTCGACGGTCCGCACGTTCTGCCCGACCGCCACCACCTCGGCCCAGGCCAGGCGGCGGCCGACCGCAGCGGTCGCGGGAATGACGATGCCCCCCGACGAGCGGCGCTCGCCCTCGGGGATGTCCGTCCGGACCAGCACACGGTCGTGCAGCATCCGGATCGGCAGCTTGTCGTGGGTGTCCTTGGTGTTATTCGGGCTCACGGCATGACCGTACCTGCCCGGCGGCGTCCGGGAGGCACCACGGCCGCACCCGGGACAGCCCTCAGCGGCGCCGCCGGGCGCGCAGCGTCAGCAGACCGACCACGGCCACACCGACCATCGCCACCGGAACGATCCGTTCCAGCCGCGGCGCCCCGTCCTGCGACACCAACTGGGCCCGCACGTCCGAGACCGCACGATTGGCGGCCACGTATGCCCGCCCCGCCGTACGGTCCACGGCGGCCGCCGCTTTCGCCTTGGCGTCGTCCATGATCGTCTTCGGGTGCAGCCGCACACCGATCTCGTCGAGCGTGACGGCGAGCTCCTGCCGCCTGCGGACGATGTCCGCCTCGATCTGCGCCGGGGTCCTGGCTTCCGCCACCGCGCTGCCTCCGTCGTCTCGCGCCGATGCGTACGGGGGCCGGGCACGAGGCCCCGTACGGAACCGGCCACACAGCTGACTGCCGATTCGTGATGGACAGTCTGTCAGCTCACGCCCCCTTGCGCCCCACAGCACCCCCGTTTCGCACCCCCGAGGCGCCCCGGGACGCCCCCGGCGCCCCTCCGCGCCCCGGCTGGCTAATGTCGGGGGCGTACGGCCCCACGCCTCGGGACCCTACGGACCCACACCAAGGAGAGTCATGAGCGAGCGACTGCAGCCGGGCGACACCGCCCCCGCCTTCACCCTGCCCGACGCGGACGGCAAGCAGGTCTCGCTCGCCGACCACCGGGGCCGCAAGGTCATCGTCTACTTCTACCCGGCCGCCCTGACCCCCGGCTGCACCAAGCAGGCCTGCGACTTCACCGACAACCTCGGCTTCCTCGCCGGCCACGGCTACGACGTCATCGGCATCTCCCCCGACAAGCCGGAGAAGCTCGCCAAGTTCCGGGAGAAGGAGGACCTGAAGGTCACCCTCCTCGGCGACCCCGGCAAGGAGGTCCTGGAGGCCTACGGCGCCTTCGGCGAGAAGAAGCTCTACGGCAAGACCGTCACCGGCGTCATCCGCTCCACCGTCATCCTCGACGAGGAGGGCACGGTCGAGCGCGCCCTCTACAACGTCAAGGCCACCGGGCATGTCGCTAAGATCATCAAGGACCTGGGGCTGTAGGGCACGCCGGCCCCTCCCACTCCGGCAGTTCGAGCACCGCTTCGGCGCCGCCGTCCGCGGCAGCGCCGAAGTCCAGCCGCGCCCCCAGCACCCCCGCCTGCCCGGCCGCGATCGTCAGCCCCAGACCGTGCCCGGTCCCCCGCTCCGGCGCCGCCGTACGGAACCGCCGCGGCCCCTCCGCACACAGCTCCGCCGGATAGCCGGGGCCGTGATCGCGCACCACGATCCGCGCCCCCGCCACCACCACCTCGATCGGCGGCTTGCCGTGCTTGGCCGCGTTCGCCAGCAGGTTCACCAGCACCCGCTCCACCCGCCGCCGGTCCGTCTCCACGATCCGCGGCTCCCCCTCCACGGACACCGACACCTCGTCCACCCCGCGCTGGCGCGCCGCCCGCTGCACGATCCCGCGCACCAGCGACGGCAGCTCACAGGCGTCCAGATCCGCCCGCTCCACCCCCGCGTCCAGCCGCGAGACCTCCAGCAGGTCCTCCACCAGCCGCCGCATCGCCTGCGCCCGGTCCCGCACCAGCTCCACCGCCCGCGGCTGCGGCAACAGCTCGGCGGCCGCGACCAGACCGGCCACCGGCGTCCGCAGCTCATGCGCCACATCCGCGGTGAACTCGCGCTCCGCCTGCGCCTGGGCCGCCAGCGACGTCGCCATGTGATGCACGCTCCGGCCCAACTCGGCCACCTCGTCGCGGCCGTTGCTCGCCAGCGCATCCGCGTCCGGCGCCTCCCCCGCCGCGATCCGCCGCGCCGCCGCCGCACTCAGCCGCAGCCGCCGCGACAGCCGCTGCGCGACGAACCACGACACCACCGCCATCAGCACGACCGTGCCGCACCCCGCGATCAGCAGCGCCCGGTCCAGCGCCAGCTGCGACGGATCGTCGTGCGGGTAGGCCGCGGACACCGACAGCGTCCGCGTCGGCGCGCCCTCGCCGGAGCCCCCGACCCCGGTCGCCGCCCACACCCGGGGGTCCTCACCACCGCTGATGTACGTCCCCGACCGGTTCTTGAACACCGCGTCCCGCAACGGCGACGGCAGGGTCGCATCGTCCACCTGCGCCCCCAGCGCCCGCGTGCCGTCCCGCTCGTAGATCTGCAGCGCCGAACTCAGCCGGTCGTCCTGATACGCCCGCGCCGCCCGCTCCCGCTCGGCGTCCGCTATGTGGTGCACCGCAAAACCGAGCACCACCACGGCCAGCGCCGTCATACCTGAAATGGCCAGGGCGATCCGGCCTCGAATGCCCATCACGCGAGGTTGTACATCTCCGTCGTGTCACCGAGCGGCGTCGAGCCCTCGTACCGCACTTCGAGACCGGTGAACACCAGCCCCCCGTCGACCGCCTTCGGGGCGAACAGCCGGAAGGTCGCCGGGAAGCCGGAATCCGCACCGCCCCCCGTGGTCTTCTCCACCTGCACCACGCCGGCACCGAACGCCTCCCTGGCACCGTAGTACTTCCAGGAGATCCCGGTCGCCACCGTCCCCGCGTCCCGGCAGGCCAGCGTGATGACATGCGGTTTGGACACCGGGGTGCCGAAGCCGCAGTCCCGCACCCCCGGCAGGCCGGAGGGCGGCTTGCCGTCCTCCTTCACGTCCTGCACCGCCGCCGTCTTCGGCGCGGCGTCCACCGCCGACGCACGGTCCGACGCCTGGCCGAACCACACCCCGCCGGCCGCCAGCACCGTCACCGCGGCGAAGGCCGCCAGCACGGTACGCGCCGGGAGCCGGCGAGACCTCTCGCGGTCGGTCATCACGTTCTCCTCCCGGGGACCACGCCCCGTACCCCCACCCGGCACACAAGCATGCCGCGCCCGACGCTTCACTCTGCCGCCCCCCGGACACAGGCTGATTGCCCGAACGCTGCGGTGACCACTCGGCTGTGTACCAGTCCTGTAACAAGCCCTGCCGCACCCCTGGCGCGATCCCCGCCCCGCCCCGCCGCATCCCGCCTCCCGTGCGCCGGACGGGCCAGCCGCGCGTGACGAATATCGCTTCATCCCTTCAGAGTGGTTTGGATCGGCGCTCCGCTGCGCAGGCGCACCTGTCGTACCCCGCCCGCGCACCCACGCGCTGACCGACCGAGAGGACCGCCTCGTGCCGACCGGCAGCACCGAAGCCGACCCCGTGCCCGACCAGGACCGGGAAGCGCTCAAGCGTCACCGGGTGCTCTTCCGTGCCGTCGCCCGGCGCAAGAATCCCAAACTGCGGCGCACCGACATCACCGTCACCGACGAGCGCGTGGTCAAGCGTGCCGTGAAGGCCGCGGCGCTCGGCAACGCCATGGAATGGTTCGACTTCGGGATCTACAGCTATCTCGCGGTCATCATCGGCAACGTCTTCTTCCCCGGCGGCAGCGACACCACCAAGCTGCTGTCGTCGTTCGCGACCTTCGCGGTGGCGTTCCTCGTACGCCCCCTGGGCGGCGCCTACTTCGGCCCTCTCGGCGACCGTATCGGCCGCAAGAAGGTCCTCGCCTTCACCATGATCATGATGGCGCTGGGCACCTTCTGCATCGGCCTGATCCCGTCCTACGCCACCATCGGCTTCTGGTCCCCGGTCCTGCTCATCCTCTTCCGCCTCGTCCAGGGCTTCTCCACCGGTGGTGAGTACGGCGGTGCCTCCACCTTCATCGCCGAGTACGCCCCCGACAAGAAGCGCGGTTTCTACGGCAGCTTCCTGGAGATGGGCACCCTGATCGGGTACACCGGTGCCGCCGGCATTGTGCTGCTGCTCAACTCCACCGTGGGCGACGACGCGATGAACAGCTGGGGCTGGCGCCTGCCGTTCCTGATCGCCGGTCCCCTCGGCCTGGTGGGTCTCTACCTCCGGGTCAAGCTCGACGAGACCCCCGCCTTCCAGAAGTTCGAGGCCGCCCACACCCACAGCGCCACCGGCTCCGTCGTCGAGGCCGAGGCCGAGTTCTCGCACCTGTCCGAGAACGCCCCCAAGAAGAAGATCAGCGAGATCTTCGCCCAGCAGTGGCCCACCCTCATCCTGTGCATCGCCCTGGTCGGCGCGTACAACATCACCGACTACATGCTGCTGTCGTACATGCCGACCTACCTGACGGACACCCTCCACTACCAGGAGTCCCACGGCCTGCTGATCCTTCTCGGCACCATGGTCGCCCTGATGTGCGTCATCAGCACCGTCGGCAAACTGAACGACCGCTACGGCCGCAAGCCCCTGCTGATGGCCGGCATGCTCGGCTTCTTCCTCACCGCCATCCCGGCCTTCCTCCTGGTCAACCAGGGCAGCCTCGGCGCGGTCATCGGCGGTATGGCCCTCCTCGGCCTCTCCCTGGTCTGCCTGCTCGGCACCATGTCCGCCGCACTCCCCGCGCTCTTCCCCACCAACGTCCGCTACGGATCCCTCTCCATCGGCTACAACCTGGCCGTCTCCCTCTTCGGCGGCACCACGCCCCTGGTGATCACCGCCCTGATGGGCGCCTTCCACGGCAACGTCATGGTCCCCGCCTACTACACGATGGGCGCCGCCCTCGTCGGCGTCATCGCCGTGGCCTGCATGAAGGAAACCGCCCAGCAGCCCCTCGACGGCTCCCCGCCCTCCGTCGCCACCAAGAAGGAAGCCGTCGAACTCATCGAGTCCCAGACTCCGGAACCGCGGTTCTGAACCGCACTCCACAACGCGGAAGGGCCCCCGGGAACGCCCCCGGGGGCCTTCCGTCTTTCCTGCCCCGCCTTTTCCGTCCCCGCTTTCCCGCCCCTGCCGTAACCGGCTCCGCGTTCGATCGTTGTTCTGTTCGAGAGGATGCGCGGGGAGGGGCCTGCGCGCAGGACGGGGGAAAGCATGCCGGTCAAGTACACGCCCGAACGGCTCGCGGAGGCCGCGCGTGCGTCGTCCTCGTTCGACGGCGCCGTGCGATGGTTCGGCGGGACACCGACGCCGGGCAGCAGACGCTACCTGCGCGCAAGGATGCGGGAAGCAGGCGTCGACACCGCACACTTCGCCGTCCCCGGCGTACGGCACACCGAGGCCAGACTCCGCCACCTCGCGGCCTGCTCGCACAGCATTGCCGAGGTCGTACGCCGCCTCGGCATCAGCCCGGTCGGCGGAAATCACGCACACATCGGCCGACGCCTCGCCGAACTGGGCATCGACACCTCGCATTTCACCCCTCTGCCCCGGGAGCGCCCCGAGGTCACCAAGCGCGATCGTCTGGTACTGGGCTCGCCGGCGGGCGGCCGCACCGCGGGTGAACGTCTCCGCAAGGAATTACTGTGCAAGGGCGTTCCGGAGCGGTGTGTCATGTGCGGCACGGAGGCGCAGTGGAACGGCAAGCCGTTGCGCCTCGAAGTCGATCACCTCAACGGTGACTGGTGGGACAACCGCCCAGCCAACTTGCGCTTGCTGTGCCCCAATTGCCATGCGGTGACCGACACCTATCGCGGCCGCAAGCCGCGGCGGAAGTGAGCCCTGCCCATGGCCCGGCGCCTCATCTACACCCGCGACGTGCTGACCCGTACGGCCGCTGCCTCCACCAGCCTGGTCGACATGCTGCGCCGGCTCGGGGCGCCCCTGGGCAGCGGTCCGCGCAGATACCTACGCGACCGGCTGCAGCACCACGGCATCGACACCACGCATTTCGTCGATGAACCGCTCCCCCGCCGCCGACACCGTTCGTACACCGAGGCACTGCTCAAAGAAGCCGCCGCGCAGTCCCACAGCATCCGGGAAATGATGGCGTACATGGAGGTACCGCCGTACGACAGCGCGTACACCCACCTCCGCAGGAAGCTGGATCAATTCGGCATCGACACCTCCCACTTCACCCCTCGCGGGCTTGGCTCCTCACTGCTTCCACGCGACGATCTGGAAAAGGCCGTGGCGTCCTCACAGAGTCTCGCCGGAGTCCTCGCCCGCCTCGCCCTGACCGACAACGGCACATCGCGAAGAGCACTGAAACGCAGCATCGAGGCATACGGCCTGCCGACCGGGCACTTCACCGGTCAGGGCCACAGGCGTGGGCTCCCTTCCCCGGCACGCAAGTCCGCCGACGCCATCCTGCGGCGAAGCGAGCCTGGTTCCCGACGCGAGAAGACAACGTTCTTACGCCGCGCCCTCGATGAGAAGAACGTCTCCCGGCAGTGCGCGGAGTGCGGTCTCGGGGACACCTGGCAGGGCAAGCGGCTCGTCCTGGAGATCGACCACATCAACGGTGACCGGCTGGACAGTCGTCTGGAGAACCTTCGCTATCTGTGTCCCTCGTGCCACAGCCAGACGAGGACTTTTTCCTCCCGGTCGGCGCACTCGGCCATCCCCGCACAGCCGCGCGCCCGGGCACAGTAAAGTAGGCGCGCGGGCCCGTACCCCAGTTGGCCAGAGGGCGCCGGTTTAGGTCCGGTGTGTCGTGGGTTCGAGTCCCACCGGGCCCACCTGCGCATACGGCCTCCCCGCCATCGGACGGGGAGGCCGTTTTCGTGCCTTCGGGCCGGCTATCGCCTCAGCCCAGCAACTCCCGCACCACCGGTGCCAGCGCCCGGAACGCCTGGCCGCGGTGGCTGATGGCGTTCTTCTCGGCGGGGGGCAGTTCGGCGCAGGTACGAGTGTGGCCGAGGGGCTGGAGGATGGGGTCGTAGCCGAAGCCGCCGGTGCCGGAAGGGGTGTGGCGGAGGGTGCCTTCGAGCTTGCCCTCGACGACGCGCTCGGTGCCGTCGGGGAGGGCGAGGGCCGCGGCGCAGTAGAAGTGGGCGGCGCGGTGTTCCTCGGCGATGTCGGCCAGCTGGGCGAGGAGCAGGGCGAGGTTGGCCTGATCGTCGCCGTGGGTGCCCGACCAGCGCGCGGAGAAGATGCCGGGGGCGCCGCCGAGGACGTCCACGCAGAGGCCCGAGTCGTCGGCGACGGCGGGGTGGCCGGTGGCCTGGGCAAGGGCGTGGGCCTTGAGGAGGGCGTTCTCGGCGAAGGTGACGCCGGTTTCCTTGACGTCGGGGATCTCGGGATAGGCGTCGGCGCCGACAAGGTCCACATCGAGGTCGGCGGTCTCCAGGATGGCCCGGAGTTCGGTGACCTTGCCGGCGTTGCGGGTGGCGAGGATGAGGCGACGGGGGGCTGCGGAGTGTCCACCGGTGTGAGGCTGCATGGGCAGTGATTATCCCGGTGTGCAGATCCTCGTCATGTCCTGGGCCCCGTCGACGATCGGCTGTATGTCGGGGGCCTTGTTGCGGTCGAGGTCCTTGCGGGCGGCCTTGATGCCGTTGTTCGTCTTGTCGACGGCCTTGGACAGCTCGGGATCGTTCGCTTCCTTGCTCAGCTTCTGCAGGTTGGTGTCGATGTTGTCGAGGGCCTGCTCGGCCTTCTGCGGGTCGGTGAGGGAGTTGTCCGCGGCCTGCTGGAGCTTGTCGACGGCATTGACGACGGAGGTGGCGGTCTTGGCGCAGTCCATGGCCTTCTGGACCGCCCCGCAGCCGGAGAGCAGCGGTATCGCAAGGGTCGCGACGGCTAACGCGGCGCATGCGGTGGTGGCGGGGCGACGGTGCCGGCGGGTGCGCGGGGCCATGGTGCGGTTCCTTCCCTCGGGTCATGCTCGGGCAAAGGAAGAAACGCGGGACGGGGCCGTTTGGTTGCCCGTCCACCGGCGCCGGGGGCCGGGATCGGACACCGGGGTGTGGAGCGGGACGGGAGGCAGGTGCTGGGCGCGGTAGCCGGATGCGGGGGCTGGGCGCGGTAGCCGGATGCGGGGCCGGCGGCGAGGACCGGGCCGGGCGCGGGGACCGGACTCGACGGGAGCTGGACGCGGGGCCGGACGCGGGGGTCCTCCCGGCGGTCAGGCGCGGGAGCCGTCCCGGCGGTCAGGCGCGGGAGCCGTCCCGGCGGTCAGACGAGGCCGGTCTGGGTGAGCAGCATGGCGAGGACGACGACGAGGGTCCAGCCGAGGATGTGCTCCAGGAGCCGGGAGTCGTCCTGGGGCCCGCCGGTGCGGGCGCGGATGCGGGGCGCGGTCGCGGCAGTTGTGGGCATGGCTCCACCATGCGATGGCCACGGGGGCCTTTTCCAGAGAGGGACGTCCCATGAGAAAAGCCTCACAGGGGGAGGGTGCGGGGCCTCCCCCTGTGGCGCGGGGTTTCCGCGTGGTGGTTCGCGCAGTGGGCCGCCTCAGGCTGGCGAACCGCCTCAGACCGCGGGTCACCTCGGGCCCCGGGACACCTCAGGCGCCCCAGGCCGCCTCAGACCGGCGGGCCACCTCAGACCCCGAGCCACCTCAGGCCCCGGCCCGCCCGCGGACAGCCGGCCCGCCGCCCCGCCCCGCCCGCTCCGGCCATCGCTCCCCTCAGAGCGTGCGGGCCAGTGCCGCCCGCTGGGCCTCGTCGAGCTCGGCGCAGCCGGCGACGGCGAGGTCGAGGAGGGAGTTGAGTTCGTCGCGGGCGAAGGGCTCGGCCTCGGCGGTGCCCTGGACCTCGACGAAGCGGCCGTCGCCGGTGCAGACGACGTTCATGTCGGTGTCGGCGCGGACGTCTTCCTCGTAGCAGAGGTCGAGGAGGGGGGTGCCGCCGACGATGCCGACGCTGACGGCGGAGACGGTGCCGGTCAGCGGCTTGCGGCCGTGCTTGATGAGCTTCTTGCCCTGGGCCCAGGTGACCGCGTCGGCGAGGGCGACATAGGCGCCGGTGATGGCGGCGGTACGGGTGCCGCCGTCGGCCTGGAGGACGTCGCAGTCCAGGACGATGGTGTTCTCGCCGAGGGCCTTGTAGTCGATGACGGCGCGCAGCGAGCGGCCGATCAGGCGGCTGATTTCGTGGGTGCGGCCGCCGATCTTGCCACGGACGGATTCGCGGTCGCCGCGGGTGTTCGTGGAGCGAGGCAGCATCGAGTACTCGGCGGTGACCCAGCCTTCGCCGGTGCCCTTGCGCCAGCGCGGTACGCCCTCGGTGACGGATGCGGTGCAGAAGACTTTGGTGTCGCCGAAGGAGATGAGGACGGATCCTTCGGCGTGCTTGCTCCAGCCGCGTTCGATGGTGACCGGGCGGAGCTGTTCGGGGGTGCGGCCGTCGATGCGAGACATGGCGTAGACCCTATCGGGAATGACGAGGGCCCCACTCCGGGGCGGTGGACCGTCCGGGGCGGGGCCGTCTCGAGCGGCCTGGCGGCCGGCTCGTCAGCTCACATCATGTCTTCGATCTCGGCGGCGATGGGGTCGGCGTCGGTGCCGATGACGACCTGGATCGCGGTGCCCATCTTGACGACGCCGTGGGCGCCGGCGGCCTTGAGGGCGGCCTCGTCGACGAGGGAGGAGTCGACGACCTCGGTGCGGAGGCGGGTGATGCAGCCCTCGACCTCTTCGATGTTGTCGAGTCCGCCGAGCCCGGCGACGATCTTCTCAGCCTTGCTGGCCATGTCCACTCCTGCTTGTCTCGGCCGCCGGCGGTTCAGCCGTGCGGTTTTCACACCGTAACGCACGTTCAGCCCAACAATATGGGCGTTTGTCCGCGCTCTCGCGAAGGATGGCGATCACCGGAGTGCGCACCGGAACGTCCGGCCGCACCACGAGTGGTCTACACCACCAGTATGCGCCAAGCACGAGGCCGGTTGCCGACGGGCCGACTGCCGGGAGGACACGGATGAGTTCGGACGCAGCGGCGGCGCCGGGCAGGAACTGGACGTCGAATCTCTTCCAGGGTCTGCAGAAGATGGGGCGCAGTCTGCAGTTGCCGATTGCCGTCCTGCCCGCTGCGGGAATTCTCAACCGTCTCGGCCAGCCGGATGTGTTCGGCGCGGACGGGCTGGGCTGGGACGCCGTCGGCAAGGTGTTCGCGGCCGCGGGCGGCGCGCTGCTGGATTCGGGGCTCGGGCTGCCGCTGCTGTTCTGTATCGGTGTGGCGATCGGTATGGCCAAGAAGGCGGACGGCTCGACGGCGCTGGCCGCGGTGGTCGGGTTCCTCGTCTACTTCTCGGTCATGCATGCGTTTCCGGCGGGCTGCGCCGCGGGCCAGACGTACACCCAGGCGGGCCTGTGGAGCGGGGTGTGCGTGGACCGGAAGCTGACGGTGACGCAGGCCTCGTTCCAGAACCCTGGAGTGTTCGGCGGCATCGTCATGGGGTTTCTGTCCGCCTGGCTCTGGCAGCGCTTTCACCGGGTGAAGCTGGTGGACTGGCTGGGGTTCTTCAACGGCCGCCGGCTGGTCCCGATCATCATGGCCTTCGTCGGCCTGGTGTTCGCGGTGCTGTGCCTGTTCGTCTGGCAGCCGATCGGCGATGCGCTGACGAGCTTCAGTGAATGGCTGTCGGGGCTGGGGGCGTGGGGTGCGGGGATCTTCGGTGTCGCCAACCGTGCCCTGCTGGTGATCGGCCTGCATCAGTTCCTGAACACCTTTGTCTGGTTCCAGTTCGGCAGTTTCACCAAGCCGGACGGCACGGTCGTCCACGGTGACATCAACCGGTTCCTGGCGGGCGATCCGGACGCGGGGCAGTTCACCACCGGGTTCTTCCCGATCATGATGTTTGCGCTGCCGGCCGCGGCGCTGGCGATCGCGCACTGCGCCAAGCCGCACCGCCGCAAGGAGATCACCGGCATGATGCTGTCGGTCGGCCTGACCTCGTTCGTGACGGGCGTGACCGAGCCGATCGAGTATTCGTTCCTCTTCATCGCGCCGGTGCTGTACGCGATCCATGCCGTGCTGACCGGGGTGTCGATGGGGGTGTGCTGGGCGCTGGGGGTGCACGACAGCTTCAGCTTCTCGGCGGGCCTGATCGACTACGTCATCAACTGGGGTCTGGCGACCAAACCCTGGCTGATCATCCCCATCGGCCTGTGCTTCGCGGTGGTGTACTACGCCCTCTTCCGTTTCGTCATCACGAAATTCCATCTGCCGACGCCCGGCCGGGAGCCGGACGAGGTGGGGGACGCGATGGAACGGGAGAACGTGAAGTAGGAGGACGCGCCGCGCCGCCGGCCCCCGGGTTCCACTGCCCGGGGGCCGGTTGTCGTGTGGTCCACACCACTTGGAAGAATGGATTCCTTTATGTCAGGTCTACGTGCTAAGAATGGTCTAAACCACTAGTGGTGTAGACCAAGGTGTAGACCAAACGCGGGCCGTCCCCCCTTTTGAGTGCCCGCCTCACCAGGAGGAATCCGATGAGTTCGGCCACCGCCACCAAGGCGGCCCCCGCGAAGAAGCGGGGATCCGGCCTGTTCCAGGGCCTGCAGAAGATCGGCCGCAGCCTCCAGCTCCCGATCGCCGTCCTTCCCGCCGCGGGCATCCTCAACCGCCTCGGCCAGCCGGACGTCTTCGGCGAGAAGGGCCTCGGCTGGGTCGACGTCAGCAAGGTCTTCGCCGCCGCCGGCGGGGCGGTCTTCGACAACCTGCCCATGCTGTTCTGCATAGGCGTCGCCATCGGCTTCGCGAAGAAGTCCGATGGCTCCACGGCGCTCGCCGCTCTGGTCGGCTTCCTGGTCTACAGCAATGTCCTCAAGGCGTTCCCGGTCACGGAAGGCCATATCGAGAAGGGCAAGTGGGTCGAGCCGGTCCTCAACAACCCCGGCGTCCTCGGCGGCATCATCATGGGCCTGCTCGCCGCGACCCTGTGGCAGCGCTACCACCGCAAGAAGCTGGTGGACTGGCTGGGCTTCTTCAACGGCCGCCGGCTCGTCCCGATCATCATGGCCTTCGTGGGCACCGCCGTCGGCGTGCTCTTCCTGCTGATCTGGGAGCCCATCGGCAGCGCCATCTCCGGCTTCGGCGAGTGGATGACCGGCCTGGGTGCGGCAGGGTCCGGGCTGTTCGGCCTGATCAACCGCGCGCTGCTGCCGATCGGCATGCACCAGTTCGTCAACACCGTCTCCTGGTTCCAGCTCGGCGACTTCACCGACGCCGCGGGCAAGGTCGCGCACGGCGACATCGGCCGCTTCTTCGCCGGTGACCCGTCCGCCGGGCAGTTCATGTCCGGCTTCTTCCCGATCATGATGTTCGGTCTGCCGGCCGCTGCCCTCGCCATCGCGCACTGTGCCCGCCCCGAGCGCCGCAAGGCCGTCCTGGGCATGATGATCTCGCTCGCGCTGACCTCCTTCGTCTGCGGTATCACCGAGCCGATCGAGTTCTCGTTCCTGTTCATCGCCCCGGTGCTGTACGCGATCCACGCCGTGCTGACCGCCATCTCCATGGCTCTGACCTGGGCGCTCGGTGTGCACGACGGCTTCACCTTCTCCGCCGGCTTCATCGACTACGCGCTGAACTGGAACCTGGCCACCGAGCCCTGGATGATCATCCCGATCGGCCTGGTCTTCGCCGCCGTCTACTACCTGCTGTTCCGCTTCGCGATCACCAAGTTCAACCTCACCACCCCGGGCCGGGAGCCCGAGGAGGAGATCGAGGATCTGACGAAGGCGTAAGCCGCGCAGCCCACACCATGACGAAGGGCCCCGGAACCGTCGGACGGTTCCGGGGCCCTTCGTCATGGCGCGCGGCGACCCGCCCGGACCTGGCCCCCGCTCGGACCTGGCAGGTGCTCAGATCTCGTAGACCGCACCCGCCTTGGCGACCTCGACCGGCCCGTCATAGGCCTTCTGGGCGTCACGGATGCCGATGGCCGGGTCGGTCCACGGCGGGATGTGGGTCAGCACCAGCCGGCCCGCGCCGGCCCGCTGGGCGATCTCGCCGGCCTCCCGGCCGTTGAGGTGCAGATCCGGGATGTCTTCCTTGCCGTAGGTGAAGGATGCCTCGCACAGGAAGAAGTCGGCGCCCGCGGCAAGGCGCTCCAGCGCCTCGCAGGGGCCGGTGTCCCCGGAGTACGTCAGGGACCGGCCGCCGTGCTCGATCCGGAAGGCGAAGGACTCCACCGGGTGGCTGACCCGCTCCGTGCGGATCGTGAACGGCCCGAGGGTGAAGGTGCCCGGCGTCAGGTTGCGGAACCCGAAGACCTCGCTCATGGCGCCGTCGTACGGCAGATCGGCGTGCGCGACGGTCAGCCGGCGCTCGGTGCCGGCCGGGCCGTAGACCGGCATCGGCGCGCAACGTCCGCCGTCCGGGCGGTAGTAGCGCACCACGAAGTAGCCGCACAGGTCGATGCAGTGATCGGCATGCAGATGCGACAGGAGTACGGCATCCAGGTCGTAGAGGCCGATGTGGCGCTGCAGTTCGCCCAGGGCGCCGTTGCCCATGTCGAGGAGCAACCTGAAGCCGTCGGCCTCGAGGAGGTAGCTCGAACAGGCCGATTCCACGGAAGGGAACGACCCCGAGCATCCGACGACGGTGAGCTTCATAGCGGGCGTGAACCTCCGTGGGCGGGGGCGGCGGTATAGCGGTCTTCCCTGCTCGCACACCGGAGCGCTCGGGGAAGGGTCCATGCCGGGATTCCCGGCGGGTCCTTGCCGGGTGGTGCCGGGTCCTCGGCGGTCGGTGCGGTGCCCCCGAGCGTAAGGCGCAAAGGGGCCGGTAGCTCCTCCGGCGGGGCGAGCTGTGGGCGGAATCACCAGTCTGGGCTGTCGCCCCGTACGTCCGTACGCCCGTGCGCCCCGGCCGGTACGGCCTGGTGTGCCGCCGGGCCCCCGGTCGCGGGGGCCGCTCACCGAAACGAGGTGAATGTGCACCGAGGGGCGCCCGGCATCCGCCTACGCGCCCCCGGACGGCCATGCGACGCGCCCCCGAAAGGTCATACCGGCGCGCCCCGGAGAGTCCTGCCCCGCGCCCCCGGGAGAAAGCCCCGCCGCCGCGGCAGGGCACCACGACGGCGGCTGCGTACCGGACACGGGCCGCACGGCCGCTCTTCCGACCCTTCCGGCTCCTCCGTCCGACCCTTCCGGCTCGTCCGTCCGGCCCTTCCGGCTCCTCCGTCCGACCCTTCCGGATCTGCCCGCTCCGCCGGCTCTCCCCGCTCCGCCGGCCGGACCGCCGGCCGGCAGCTACGCCCAGAGCTGGCCGTGCAGCGTCGCGATCGCCGCTTCCGTGGACTCGGCGGTGTACACCCCGGTGGAGAGGTACTTCCAGCCGCCGTCGGCGACGACGAAGACGATGTCGGCGCTCTCCCCCGCCTTGACGGCCTTCGTGCCCACGCCGATCGCCGCGTGCAGCGCCGCGCCGGTGGAGATGCCCGCGAAGATGCCCTCCTCGGAAAGGAGTTCACGGGTGCGGCGGACCGCGTCGTGGGAGCCCACCGAGAAGCGGGTGGTGAGCACGGACTCGTCGTAGAGCTCGGGGATGAAGCCCTCGTCGAGGTTGCGCAGCCCGTAGACCACGTCGTCGTAGCGCGGCTCGGCGGCGACGATCCGGACGCCGGGAACGTGCTCGCGCAGATAGCGGCCGACGCCCATGAGCGTGCCGGTGGTGCCCAGACCGGCCACGAAATGGGTCACGGAGGGGAGGTCGGCAAGGATCTCGGGGCCGGTGGTGGCGTAGTGCGCACCGGCGTTGTCGGGATTCCCGTACTGGTAGAGCATCACCCAGTCGGGGTGCTCGGCGGACAGCTCCTTGGCCACCCGGACGGCCGTGTTGGAGCCGCCCGCCGCGGGTGAGGAGATGATCTCGGCGCCCCACATGGCCAGCAGCTCGCGCCGCTCGGAGGAGGTGTTCTCCGGCATGACGCACACGATGCGGTAGCCCTTGAGCTTGGCCGCCATGGCGAGCGAGATGCCGGTGTTGCCGCTGGTGGGCTCGAGGATGGTGCAGCCGGGGGTGAGCCGGCCGTCCTTCTCGGCCTGTTCGATCATGTGCAGCGCGGGGCGGTCCTTGACCGAGCCCGTGGGGTTGCGGTCCTCCAGCTTCGCCCAGATGCGGACGTCCTCGGAGGGTGACAGGCGCGGGAGGCGGACGAGAGGGGTGTTCCCGACCGCCGCCAGCGGGGAGTCGTACCGCATCAGCGCATGCCTCCCGCCCGCCACCCGACCGCCACCCCTGCCGGACGGGGCTGCGCCCCGGCACCTCCCGCCACCGCCGGGAGGATCGTCACGCTGTCGCCGTCGGCGAGCTTGGTGGAGATGCCTTCCAGGAAGCGGACGTCCTCGTCGTTGAGGTAGACGTTCACGAAGCGGCGCAGCTGCTCGCCGTCGACCAGGCGCTCGCGGATGCCGGTGTGCCGGCTCTCCAGGTCGGTGAAGAGGTCGGCAAGAGTGTCTCCGCTGCCCTCGACGGCCTTCTCGCCGTCGGTGTAGGTGCGCAGGATGGTGGGGATTCGGACCTCGATGGCCATGGGAGTGCTCCTGTCCAGATGCGATGGCGGGGCGGTGGGTCCCGGGTGCACGGCGTTACGGCGTGCCGGGAGGGCGTCGGGTGACGCCGGAGGTGCGGGGCTGTGGGCGGCGCGCGCCGCGCGCCCTGACGGGCCGGCTCAGGCGGCGGCGCAGCGCGGACAGATGGCGCTGGAAAGGCGGCACAGATCCACGTGCAGCCGTGCGGCTCCGCAGCCGAATGCGCCCAGCAGTGCGGATGCGGAGCGACGTATGGCGAGCGGAGCGAGCAGCAGCATGCCCGGCCTCTTCTCGCTCACGTCGTGGTCAACCATGCGGTCATCGTATCGATTCCCGGTCCGGGCATTGGAACCTCGTCCCACCATGCGGACGATTGGCGTACACCAGGTGGGACGGCCTCAGGAGTAGGCCGCCACGACCTCGACTTCTTCCTCGGTGACCTCGCCGTCCAC
Source organism: Streptomyces sp. Edi2 (assembly GCF_040253635.1). NCBI lineage: Bacteria > Bacillati > Actinomycetota > Actinomycetes > Kitasatosporales > Streptomycetaceae > Streptomyces > Streptomyces sp. Edi2. Next base: position 3,296,976 of record NZ_JBEJGX010000003.1, read on the forward strand.
GATCCGGTACGAGCGGAACTGGAAGGGTCCGGCGTCATCGGTGTCGGCGGTGGAGACCAGGACATAGTGGGCGCCGGGCTCGTTCGCGTAGGAGATGTCGGTGCGCGAGGGGTAGGCCTCGGTGGCGGTGTGCGAGTGGTAGACGATCACCGGCTCCTCATCCCGGTCGTCCATCTCGCGGTAGAGCTTGAGCAGGTCGGCGGAGTCGAATTCGTAGAACGTGGGCGACCGCGCGGCGTTCAGCATCGGGATGAACCGCTCGGGGCGGCCGCTGCCCGCCGGGCCGGCGACCACGCCGCAGGCCTCGTCGGGGTGGTCCTGGCGGGAGTGCTCGACGATCTGGTCGAAGAGCGCCTTGGTAAGGGTCAGCATGGCGCCAAGAATAAACAGCGGGCCCGCGCGTACCGAAGAGTGGTACGAGCGGGCCCGCATGCTGGACGCCGAGGGGAGGCGCCCGGTTCGTCCGGGTGGTGCCTCAGCCCTTGGGGCCCTTGGTGCCCTGCGGCGCCGCGCCGGCCGTCAGGCCGTTCGCCGCGTCCCGCCGCTTGATGCAGAGGTAGCCCACGCCCAGGATGAGCGCCCACACGGGAGCCGCGTAGAGCGAGATCCTGGCGTCCGGGTCGACACCCATCATCACGATCACCATGGCGATGAAGGCCAGCGCGAAGACCGAGGTGTAGGGGCTGCCGGGAGCCTTGAACTCGGACTGCGGCAGCTCGCCGCGGTTCGCCTTGGCGCGGTAGCGCAGCTGCGAGGCCAGGATGACGATCCACGCCCACATACCGGAGATGGTGGCGAAGGAGACGACGTAGTTGAACGCCTCGCCGGGCCACTGGTAGTTGATGTAGACGCCGAACAGCATCATCGCGACCGAGACGCCGGTGCCCCAGGTGGGCAGGCCGTTCTTGCTGAGCTTGGTGAAGAACTTCGGGCCCTGGCCGTTGAGCGCGAGGTCGCGCAGCATCCGGCCGGTGGAGTACATGCCGGAGTTGGCCGAGGAGAGCGCGGCGGTCAGCACGACGAAGTTGACGATGCCGGCACCGGCCGGCAGACCGATCTGCTGGAAGGCGGCGACGAAGGGGCTCACGCCCGGCTTGAAGACCGTCCAGCTGACGACGGACAGGATGATGATCAGCGCGCCGATGTAGAAGAGGCCGATCCGCCACGGCACGGTGTTGATCGCCTTGGGCAGGACCTTCTTCGGGTTGGTCGCCTCGCCCGCGGTCACGCCGACGAGCTCGACGGCGAGGAAGGCGAACATCACGATCTGCAGCGTCATCAGCGTGCCGCCGATGCCCTTGGGGAAGAAGCCGCCGTGGGACCACAGGTTGGTGAAGGAGGCGGTGTCACCGGCGTCGGAGAAGCCGAGGGTGATCACGCCGAGGCCGATCAGGATCATGCCGATGATCGCGGTGACCTTGACCATCGAGAACCAGAATTCCAGCTCACCGAAGATCTTCACGGAGATCAGGTTGATGCCGAAGAGCGCACAGGTGAAGACCAGGGCCGCAGCCCATTGCGGTATGCCCTTGTTCCAGTACTGCACATACGTGGCCGCGGCGGTCACTTCCGTGATGCCGGTGACGACCCAGAACAGCCAGTACGTCCAGCCGGTCACAAAGCCGATGAACGGGCCGAGGAATTCGCGGCCGTACTCCGAGAAGGATCCGGAGACGGGCCGGTACATCAGCAGCTCGCCCAGGGCCCGCATGATGAAGAAGATGACCAGACCGACGATGGCGTAGGCGAGGATGATGCTCGGCCCCGCCATCGAGATCGCCTTGCCGGCTCCGAGGAAAAGTCCGGTACCGATGGCGCCGCCAATGGCGATCATCTGGATCTGACGGTTTCCCAGACCTCGCTGGTAGCCCTCTTCGGGGGCCGTCCCAGCTGCGTCGCTGCCGTCGTGCTGCTTGTCGACCTGCGCAGAGGTCATGTGTGGTGCGCCTTTCTCCATTCCGACCCGGTCTGTCCGGATCGGGTCCCGATCCCCCCGGATGGAGTTCCTGCACGCCGACGGTCGGCCGGCACAGCGCTCCCGCGGCGACAGGGGTGGCGTCGCTCACGGCAGGTCGTGAACATGTATCACGGCGTCTCTCGGACCGCCTAGGGATGGCGTGAATCAAACCACGAGAGAAAGCGGACAAGGACCCTGAAGTGCCGCAATTCACATGGCCGAGGTGATGCGATCGTTATCCGGATTTGAGCATCCGCTGAGCGAACACAGCGGTAATAACAGGGGTGGAACGCCCTGTTTTCAGCCCATCAGGGATTCGACAAGGGTCTCCTGGAGCCCGCCGAGCCAGAGATAAGCCATCACCATCGGCTTGCGCGGATCGCTGTCCGGGAGCCGCAGCAGTTCTCCGCCATCTTCTTCATCGGTCACTTCAAGCCGGGTTCCGATGGCCAGCCTGAGGTCGTTGAGGGCTCCCAGCCACTGCCGGCACTCGCCGGGGTCGAGGCGGAGCAGCGCGCTGTCACCGGCGGGCGCCAGGCCGTCCAGCGCCCGGATCAGCGCCAGGGTGTCCTCACGCTTGCGCGCACGCAGATCGTTCTCGGTGTAGCGGCGGAATTCGGCGGAGGCGGCGCGCACATCGTCGTCGGGGACGAGATCGGGTCCGCCGTAGGCATCGGGGAAGAAGCGGGCCAGCACCGGGTCGGCGGGCGGCTCGCTGGGGCCGTCGTTGAAGATCGACGCCAGCAGGTCGTCGCTCTCGCTCTCCCCGGCCTCCTCGCCCGGGCCGATCAGCTCCATCAGCTGGACGGCGAGGCTGCGCAGGATGGAGATCTCGACCTCGTCGAGGGGGACGGCGGCGCCGCCCCCGGGCAGCGGCTCGAAGTGCCCGGTCATCGGCGGTCCTGCTGGAGGGTCGCCCACAGGCCGTAGCCGTGCATGGCCTGCACGTCGCGCTCCATTTCCTCGCGGCTGCCGCTGGAGACCACCGCGCGGCCCTTGTGATGGACGTCGAGCATCAACTGATGGGCCTTGTCCTTGGAGTAGCCGAAGTACGACTGGAAGACGTACGAGACGTAGCTCATGAGGTTCACCGGATCGTTGTGGACGATCGTGACCCACGGGACGTCGGGTTCGGGGACCTCGAAGGGTGCCTCGCTCGACTGGGGGCGCTCGGTCTCGACCGGGACACTGAGGGTGCAGCGATGCGGCCGGAGCATGATCGTGGGTGACGGGTGGGCGCTCACAGGCCCCATGCTGCCACCCGGGGGCGGGCGACGCACAAATGCCCCTCGCGCGGGCCGCGTCGGCGGGCCGGACCCGGCGCCCGCGGGCGGTCTTTTGTCGCTCCCGGAGCACTATCGTCAAAGTGACGAGTATTGGGGGTAGCATCTTCCCCATGAACACAGCAGACCTGGGGCTGCCGGTGGCCGTGCCGTCGACTGCGCTCTTCACCGACCAGTACGAACTCACCATGCTGCAGGCCGCGTTGCGGTCCGGCACCGCGGACCGGCACTCGGTCTTCGAGGTCTTCACCCGCCGGCTTCCCGAGGGCCGCCGCTACGGCGTGGTGGGCGGCACCGGCCGGGTGCTGGACGCGGTGGAGAACTTCCGCTTCGACGAGACGATCCTCGGCTTCCTGCGCGAGCGCGCCATCCTCGACGAGCCGACGCTGGCGTGGCTGGCGGACTTCCGCTTCCGCGGCGACATCTGGGGCTACCCGGAGGGGGAGGTCTACTTCCCGGGCTCCCCGATCATGCGGGTCGAGGGCACCTTCGCCGAGGCGGTCCTCCTGGAGACGGTGATCCTCTCGATCCTCAACCACGACTCCGCGGTGGCCGCGGCCGCCTCCCGGATGTCAGTGGCGGCGGGCGCGCGCCCGCTGATGGAGATGGGCGCCCGGCGCACCCATGAGCTCGGCGCGGTGGCCGCGTCCCGTGCCGCCTACGTCGGCGGCTTCCACACCACCTCCGACCTGGCGGCCGGCTTCCGCTACGGCATCCCCACCGTCGGCACCAGCGCGCATGCCTTCACCCTGCTCCACGACACCGAGCGGGACGCCTTCACCGCGCAGGTCGACAGCCTGGGCGGCGGGACGACCCTGCTGGTGGACACCTTCGATGTCGAGGAGGCGGTACGCACCGCGGTGGAGGTGGCAGGACCCGGTCTCGGCGCCGTCCGGATCGACTCCGGCGATCTGCTGCTGATCGCCCACCGGGTGCGCCAGCAGCTCGACGAGCTGGGCGCCACCAAGACCAAGATCGTGGTCACCAGCGACCTGGACGAGTACGCCATCGCCTCGCTGGCCGCCGCGCCGGTGGACGCGTACGGCGTCGGCACCCAATTGGTGACCGGCAGCGGGCACCCGACCTGCTCGATGGTCTACAAGCTGGTCGCCCGCGCCGACAGCGAGGCGCCCGGCGCCCCGCTGCGGCCGGTCGCGAAGAAGTCGATGGGCGCCAAGAGCTCGCTCGGCGGCCGCAAATGGGCCGCGCGCCGGCTCGACGAGGACGGTGTGGCCACCGCCGAGGTCATCGGCACCGGGCCGGTCCCGGCGGAGCTGGCCGACCGGCAGCTGCTGGTGCCGCTGGTGAGCGGCGGCACGGTGGTGGCCCGCGAGCCGCTGGACGCCGCCCGCGCCCGGCATATCGCCGCCCGCGACCGGCTGCCGCTGTCGGCTACCCAGCTCTCCCGCGGCGAGCCCGTGCTGGCGACCGAGTACGTCTGACGGCTACGGGTGCCGGGCGGCGGGCTCCGGGCTCCGGACGCCGGGCGCCCCCCGGCCACCGACCGGCATCCGCCGCACCGCCCGGCTCCGCACCACTCCCGCAATCCCCCTCCAGTGGCTACCCTCGGTCACACCACCGCTCCGCGCCCCTCCCCCGATTCCAGCCGGAAGGCACGCACCATGCACCGGGCATTGATCGTCGTTGATGTGCAGAACGACTTCTGCGAGGGCGGCAGCCTCGCGGTGGCGGGAGGTGCGGATGTGGCGGCGGCGATCACCGATCTGATCGGCCAGACGGCCGGCGGCTGCTACCGCCATGTCGTGGCCACCCGGGACCACCACATCGATCCCGGCGGCCACTTCTCCGCCACCCCCGACTACGAGACCACCTGGCCGGTGCACTGCGTGGCCGGCACGGAAGGCAGCGGCTTCCACCCCAATTTCGCCCCGGCGCTCGCCTCCGGCGCCATCGACGCGGTCTTCGACAAGGGGGCCCACGCCGGCGCCTACAGCGGTTTCGAGGGCGCGGACGAGAACGGCACCCCGCTCGCGGACTGGCTGCACGCGCACCGCGTCAGCGAGGTCGATGTGGTCGGCATCGCCACCGATCACTGTGTCCGGGCCACCGCGCTGGACGCGATCCGCGCCGGGCTGCGCACCCATGTCCTGCTGGACCTGACCGCCGGGGTGGCCGCGCACACCACCGAGCGGGCGCTGGAGGAGCTGCGGGCGGCCGGCGCCGAGCTGACCGGCAAGCCGGTGGTCCTCGGCGGCTAGGGGGTCGTGGGGAGCCACCCGGGCTGATCCGCACGACGCGCCCTTCAGCCGCCCGCGGGGCCCGTCAGGCGGCCGAGGCCGGGCGGTCGTCATCCGGTCCCTCCTCCCGCAGCGCGCGGGCCGGGTTCCGCAGCAGCGCCCGTATCGGGTGCCACGACTCGGTGTCGTCCTCCGGGGCCTCGCGCCAGACCAGGCCGTCCGGATGGTGCAGGACAGCCGTGATCTCGTCGGGTGTGGGCGGCTCGGTGTTGCCGCGCAGGTAGACGGCCCGCAGCCCGAGGTTGCGCAGCCTGGTCAGGGCGCGCTGGCGGTTCACGGCATGGACCAGGACCCGCACCCGGCAATCGCAGTCGTACAGACCGCCCCGGGCCCCGTGGGGCGGCCTGGGCAGCGACAGGGCGACCACCACGCTTCCGCCGGGAAGCCTGGTGAAACCGCCACCGGACATCGTCATATCTCCCCCCGTGAGACTTCGCGTCAACAAGGAACTGTAGAACGCATCTAAACGCGAATCGGCCGCCGCCCGCTAGGGGGCGGCGGCCGCACAGCTCTTGACCTGCGGTTTTACCTTTTACTTACCGGCAGGGCCGACCTGAAGCGTCACCGAGGAGCCGTCCCGGGCCTCCTTGGCGATCTTGATCCGGGTGTTGGTGTCAGGGACGATCACACCACCGGTCGGGTTCGCCTTGTCGTAGTAGACGCCGTGCCGGTCGTCGAAGAGCGTCACGCCCGGCTTCGAGGTGACCTTGACCTGCTTGCCGTCCTTGTGGAGGGTCAGGGCGTCGGTCCGGTAACGCGTGAAGGTCGAGTCGTAGGACTGGAAGCGGTTGCGCATCAGCTTGCCGTCGGCCCAGCGCTCGGCCTTGGGGTGCGCGTCGACCGGCAGGATCTGGCCGTAGCCGGGGTGCTGGCCGACGTTGTTGTCCGGCTGCGAGGTGTCCCACAGCCAGATCAGCACGCCGTTCTGGTACGGGAAGTGCTCCACCCAGCCCGGCTTGGCGGTGGTCCAGCCGAAGTTGTACGGGCCGACCTTGAGGGTCTTGTCGTACGACACGTACTGGCGGTTCTCGGCGAGGTAGTACTGCGCGTAGTCCTTGGTGAAGGACGCGCCGATGCGCGAGAAGCCCTTGCTGGTCCAGCCGTTGTCGCCGCTCTCGGCGTTGTCGCTGAAGAGCGCCTTGCCGTCGGCGGTGACGCCGATGCTGTCGGCCGCGAAGCCCTTCTGCGCCGTGCCGCCGTCGGTCTGGTAGCGGAAGCGCAGGTCGATCTTCTTGCCCGCGTAGGCGTCCAGCGGGTAGGCGAGGTCCTGGTAGGCGGCGACGGTGCCGGTCAGGGCGGGCTTGTCGCTGCCGTCGCGCGGGATGGCCTTGCCGTTCGCGGTGCCGTCCAGCGCCGTCCAGTTGCTGCCGCCGTCGGTGGAGACCTCGGCGTAGAGGTAGTCGTAGTCCTTCTCGATGTCCCACCAGCCCTTGAGCGTCAGCGCCGCCTTGGACTTGCCGGTGAGGTCCACCGGCCGGGTCATGGTGTTCTTGAGGTCGTTGCCCATGTCGCTCCACCACTGGTGGGAGCCCTCGGCGGGCGCGACGATGTCGGTCTTGACCTTCTTGGCGGGCAGTTCGACGACCACCGCCTGCTTGTTCTTGGTGTTGTACTCGGCGACGCCCAGCTTGTGGGTGGACTTCTTGGCGGCCTTCGCCTTGCCGTAGTTGAGCCAGCCCAGCTGCAGCTTGTCCCAGGCGCTCATGTCGCCGGGCAGGTTGCCGATGTTGTCCTTGCCGGTGCCGAGCCAGGAGCCGCCCGACATCAGCGACCAGAAGTCCACCGAGGACTCGCCGGTGCCCGTGGTGTCGTACTCGTCCGGCAGGCCCAGGTCATGGCCGTACTCATGGGCGAAGACGCCGAGTCCGCCGTTCTCCGGCTGCATGGTGTAGTCGCCGACCCAGATCCCGGTGTCGCCGATCTGGGTGCCGCCCGCCTTGTTGGCGCCCGGACCGGTCTTGCCGGCGTCGGTGCCGTAGGCGTACCAGCGGTGCGCCCAGATCGCGTTGGTCTTCTGGACGCCGCCGCCCGCGGACTCGTCCTCGCCGGCGTGCACGATCTGGAAGTGGTCGATGTACCCGTCGGGCTCGTTGAAGTTGCCGTCGCCGTCGTGGTCGTAGCGGTCCCACTGGTCGTACTTGGACAGGTCGGCCTTGATCTGGGCGTCGGTGCGGCCCTTGGCCTTCTGGTCCTTGGCCCACTGGTTGACGCCGTCGCGGATCAGGTCCCAGGCGCTGGCGCAGTTGGTCTGGCCGCAGTAGTTGGAGCCGTAGCGGGCCTCGTTCGCGTCGACCTTGACCCAGTCGGAGACCTCGCCGTTGACCGAGTAGCGGCCCGAGGACTGCTTCTCGTAGTACTTGGCCAGCGACTCCTTCTTCTTGTCGTGCGAGAAGTAGAGGTCCTGGAAGTGCTTCTGGTTGAAGTCCTTCTGCCAGGCCGTGCTGTTGTCCGTGGCACGGTCCGGCTTGGCTATCTTGTTGTGCGCCGGGCCGGGGTCGCCGCCGTACTTCTTCACCGGCGGCTTGGGGCCGTCGCCGTCCGGGTCGTACATCGTGGTGTCGTCGACCTTGTCACCGAAGTCCACGAGGATGGTGAAGATCTTGTCGGTCTTCTGCCGGGCGAGCTCGACGTACTTGCTCTTGCCGAGCTTGACGACCTTGGAACCGCCCCGCACGGTCGCCTTGGCGTCACCGGAGATGACCTGCTGGAGCGCTTCCTTGCGCTCGGCCGCCTGCCGGTCGCTGAAGGGCCCCTTGAGATCGTGGTCCACGGTCCGCTCGGGGGCCGGGTCATGGCGCCTGGCCACGGGCGACGGTCCCTGCGCGTCGGCCGCGGCCACCCCCGAAGACAAAGCGGCCGCCCCGATCGCGGCGATTGCCGTGGCCAGGGCGGCCGATCTGAACACCGTTCTGTTGTCTCTCACTTGGCGCTGTCCTCCCCTTCGAACCGGTCACTGTTCGACGGCATTCGACCGGAAGTACGGGGAAAAAGACAGATCTTGACTTGGGCACGTCAGCGAAGTACGTTACTCGGCTCGCCAGTTACGGCTATCGGACACCGCGCGGCAGCATCGCCGCGGGTGCCCACTCGCCCGGCAGAGACCCGGTGTATATGCCCGCCGGACATGCGCCCCCGCCCCCAACAGCCATGACGGCAGCGGACATTGGCCCGGGCGCCGGCGTTGTGCGCCCCCTGTGCACCGGGACCGTGGGTTAGGTCACGCTTACTTGGCGTTCCGCTCGGGAAGTAAGGACCGTAGGCTCGTTTGATGGCGCGCCCCTGACCCACACCCCCCTGCCGACCCTCCGAGGACGGATCCCGCCATGCCTCGTCCGACCCCCGCACAGCTCGCCTACGGTTCGGCCACCGTCTTTCTCTCCACCCTCGCGATGCTGCTGCTCTCGCAGACGCAGACCGGGATCGGGGTCGCGGTCATCGCCATCGCCGGGCTCGGGCTCGGACTGCTGGTCGCCATGACGGTCCCGATGCCCGGGGTGCCGCGGGTGGTCCGCCGGCGTCTCGTACGGGACGAGGCGCCCGCCGCGCCCGCCCCGTTGAAGGCCGTACCGACGCCGCCCGAGCACCACAGGCCCATGGCGGCATCGTCCTCCCCCGCCCCCTGGGGCCCCTTCGCCGAACCGGCCACCGCCGCCACGGACACCCGGATCGGCGAGCATTCACGCTGAGGCGGGCCGTCACGCTGAGGCGTTGAGGCGGCCGGTTACGCCGGGGCGGGCACTCACGCCGAGGCGGGTGGTCACGCCAGGACGAGCACGCACACCGCAGCGGGCGCTCACGCCGAGCGGGCTTCAGCCGTCTATGCCTGTGTCTGGGCCTGTGTCTGGGCCTGGGCCTGGGCCTGGGTGGACACCACCACGGTCTTCGCCGCCTTGTCGTGCAGACACTGGTGATACGGCTGGTCCCAGGTACACCACAGGACGTTGACCAGCCAGAAGATAAAGCCGCAGCACGGCACGATCTCCGGCAGCGTATAGACCGCGGCCCGGGTCCAGCCCGCCTGCGCGGTGGGGATCGAGCCGTTCGAGAGCATCGCCACCCGGATCTTCATCGCCATCTTGCCGAGGGTCTGGCCGCGGCTGGAGAGCATCAGCCCTTCGTAGATGAGATACGCCAGCATGGTGACGCCCGATACCGTCGACTGCCTGCCCGCCTCCACGCTGTCGGTACTGAAGTAGTCCACCCCGCCGACGATCAGCGTCATGATCACGGATACCGGTACCCCGATGATGATCGCGTCGATGATGCGCGCCACGAGCCGGCGCCCGCGGTTCGCCAACGGCGGCATACCGGCCAGCGGGTCGGCCGGGCCGGGCTGCCCGCCGTAGGGGTCACCGGCATACGGGCCGCTGCCGTACGGGGCGCCCGCGTAGGGCGGCGGGGTGCCACCCGGAGGCGGGGTGCCACCCGGAGGCGGGGTGCCACCGGGGGGCGGGGTACCTCCCGGCGGCGGAGTCCCGCCCGGAGGCGGCTGGCCTCCCGGAGGCGGCGTGCCGCCTGCACCGGCGCCCGTGCCGTTGCCGCCCGTACCGTTGCCGCGCGGCGCGTGGTTGCGAGGGGTGCCGTTCTCACGGGGCGCGCTGTTACGGGGAGCGCCGCCCGCCGGGGGCTCCTGCGGCTTCTTCAGGAACGGGTCGTCCTCCGGCGGCTCACCGGAACCGGGCCGGGGCTGGTCGGTACTCATGGCCCGAGTCGACCCCTTGTCGCGGCCCGCCGCATCCGGCGAAGTCCGTTCGGGGGACGGCCACCGGCCGGGCGGCCGGCCCGGCAAACCGGCCAGGCGGGCGGCCCGGTCAGGAGCCTCAGCCGGCGGCGACGAACGTCCGCGCGACCTTGTCGTGCCAGCACTGGCGCCACGGCCGGTCGAACAGGCACCAGAGCACGTTCAGCACGCCGACGACGAGCACGCCGAGCACGCTGTAGACGAACCAGCGCCGCAGCGCCGCGCCGAGGGCCGGGGTGTCATGGCTCTCGATGTCGAGGACCCGTACGCCGCACAGCTTCTTGCCCAGGGTGCGGCCCCACTTGAGGGTCGGCAGCGCCTCGTAGAGCGCACCGCCGAGCAGCAGGACGGCCAGGATCGTGGCGAAGACCGGGAGGGTGGTGCCGTCGACCAGATAGACCGTCATCTGGCGGCCGGACTGCTTGGCCGCCTCGACCTTGGCGTCGATGTGGTCCGTGACGGTGCCCCACAGGGGAACGGCCACCGCGGCGGTGAGCGCCCCCAGCACCAGCGTGTCGATCAGCCGGGCCGCCAGCCTGCGGCCGAGGCCGGCCGGGTGGCCCTGCGCGGCCTGGGCCAGAGCCGAGAAGGGATCGGCGGCGGCCGGCGGCTTCCAGGGGATGACGCCGTCGGCGTCGGCGCCCTGTGCGCCGGATCCGGCCGGTGCGGCACCGCCCTGCGCCGGGAAGCCGGCCGAGGGGGCGGAAGCCTGCGCGCCGGGGGTCTGCTGCGCCGGGCTCTGCGGGGCGGGACGCGGCGCGGGGCTCGGCGCAGGGGTCGGGGAAGCCTGGTGCTGCGGGGTCTGTGAAGCCTGCGGGGCGGCCTGGTTCCGCGGGGCAGGACTCGGGGTCTGCTGCGGCGCCGGGCTGCCCTGCTGCCGGTCGCCGACGGACGGCAGCGACTGCGGGGAAGCGTCACCGGGCGCGGCGGACGGGGTGCGGCCGCCGTCCGCGACCCGGATCGCCATGGTCTCGCCGCCCTTGGGGGGCTGCGCGGCGCCGGGCCGTACCGCACGGATCGCGGTGGTGCCCTGGTCCGCGGAGTTGCTGCCGCGGCGCGCGGCCGGGTTCACGGCCCGGATGGCGACCGTCCCGTCGGACGGGCCCTCGGAGCGCGCGGGCGCGGTCGCACCGGGCGCCTCGCCGGCCGGGGCCTCGGCGCCGCCCTTTTCGCGCTGCGGCGGCACCCCGCCCCAGGGAGCGGCGCCCGACGGAGTGCCGGCGGGCGCCTGGTCCGGTGAGCCCCAGGAGATCCGGCGGTCGGTCTCGGCGCCGTAGCCGGCCTGCCGGGAGGCGTCGGCCTGCCAGGAGGCGGCCGGTTCGGGGCCGGTGCCGTGCAGCCGGGCCGGGTCGTCCCAGCCGGTGGCGGGACGGGTCTCGACCTCGCCGCTCTGGCGTACGGCCGGCACCGCGGAGCCGCCGGCCGCCCCCTCCTCGTCGAAGAAGACCGGTCCGGTCTCCTCGATGGCAGGGGAAGAGGGCGGGGCCACGCCGGGCGGCGGTGCGGGCATCGCCTCGCCCTCGGCGGGGGCGGGCCGGCTGGTGCCCGGCACCCATGCGGCACCGTTCCAGTACCGGATGTAGCCGGGGATGGACGGGTCCGGGTAGAAGCCTGGCGTAGGGCTACCGCCGGCGGATCCTGAGGTAGGGGCGCTCATGTCCGAAGTCCCGTATCTGTACTCGGCCTGGTGGGTGTGGGGTGCAGTCTGCCGCAACGCGGCGTCCACATCTATCAGACCCCGGTTGTCCTCGTACCCATGCCCGCCCACGACCACCTGGAAGAGGCGAGGGAAAAAAGTTGTACGAAGTCGCGTAATGGTCCGGCGCCTTGCGCCTCTCCCCCTACGCGGGCCCGGTACGGGTGCCCGCGGGCGCGAAGAGAGGCGGACGTCATGCACACCGTGGTGGAGCGAGAGCTGGAGCTGGGCCTGGTTGTGTCACCGGAGCGGAGTGTTCCGGTCCCGGCCCGGCTGACGTACCGGACGGACGACCCGTACGCCGTCCATGTCACGTTTCATATCGGTTCCCACTCCCCGGTCCGGTGGACCTTCGCCCGCGAACTGCTCGTCGAGGGCGTGTTCCGGCCGTGCGGCGACGGCGATGTACGGGTGTGGCCGACCAAGCTCGACGGGCGCAGCCTGGTCTGCATCGAGCTGGACTCGCCCGACGGCCGGGCCCTGCTGGAGACGCCGGCCCCCGCGGTCTCCGCATGGCTGGAGCGCACGTTGCGGGTGGTGCCGCCGGGATCCGAGCAGGGGCATCTGAACCTCGACAAAGGACTGAGCGATCTCCTCGCCATGGCGCCGACGGAGGCGACGGAGGATCCGCGGCTGGGCGGCTCGCTGCCCTCGGACGAGGCGCCCGAGCCCGGGGCGTGAGGGCGGCGGGCCTGGTCTTCGGGGGACGGTCGGGGGTGAGGGGGCCGGCGCCGCACCGCGCCGCCCTGAGAGGCGGAATGTTCCCGCGGGCCGCGCTGTTGGGCGCGGTATGAGCGAGAACCACCGCGCACGGACGGGTCAGGGCACCGGCTCCACGGCGTACGGCAGCGGTGTCGCGGCGTACGGCAGCGGTCCGGCGGCGTACGACGCGTCCCGGGACGCGGCCCGGGACGCGGCCTATTACGAGCACGGGACCGCCGCCGACCGCTGGGCGCGGGCCCAGTTGTTCTTCGAGGCGAAGGACTTCACGGCCGCGGCCCGGATCCTGCGCGGCCTGGTGGACGAGGACCCGCAGCCGGTCGCCCCGCGGCTGCTGCTCGCCCGTGCCTACTACCACTCCGCCCGACTGGGGCGCGCCGAGGCCGAGTTGCGGGCCGTCCTGGACCGCGATCCGGTCGAGTCGTACGCCCGGCTGATGCTCGGCCGCACCCTGGAGCGCCAGGGGCGCGCCGACGAGGGCGCCGGGCAGCTGCGGATCGCGGCGGCGCTGGGCGCGGACGGCGCCTGAGCGGCCCGGCGTCCGAGCGGCCCGGCGCCGACAGCGCTTGACCGGCCGGCGCGGACAGCCTCAGCCGCGGTACGCCTCCAGCAGCCGCAGCCACACCTCACTGATCGTCGGGTAGGAGGGCACCGCGTGCCACAGCCGCTCCAGGGGGACCTCGCCGGCCACCGCGACCGTCGCGGAGTGCAGCAGCTCCGCGATCCCGGCGCCGACGAAGGTGGCGCCGAGCAGCACCTCGCGGTCCAGGTCGACGACCATCCGGGCCCGGCCGCGGTAGCCGTCCGCGTACAGGTAGGCCCCGGCGACGGCGGCGACGTCCTGGTCGATCACCCGGGTGCGGTACCCGGCCTGCTCCGCCGCGGCGGCGGTCAGGCCCACGGAGGCGGCTTCGGGGTCGGTGAAGACGACCTGCGGGACGGCGAGGCGGTCCGCGGTGGCGGCATGCGCGCCCCAGCGGTCGGACTCCAGGATCGGGACGCCCCGGGCGCGCGCGGAGATGGCGGCGCCGGCGATTCTGGCCTGGTATTTGCCCTGGTGGGTCAGGAGGGCTCGGTGGTTGACGTCGCCGACGCCGTAGAGCCAGCCGCCGGTCACGCCCGTCACCCGGAGACTGTCGTCGACGTCCAGCCAGGAGCCGGGGGTCAGGCCGACCGAGTCCAGGCCGATGTCCTCGGTGCGCGGCGTCCGGCCCGTGGCGATCAGCAGCTCGTCGGCGACGATCTCGTCGCCGCAATCCAGCAGGACGGTGACCGGGCCGCCCGGGGCTTCCCGGCGTACCTCGCGGACCTCGACGCCGGTCCGCAGGAAGACCCCGGCCTCGGCGAGCGATTCGGCGACCAGGTGGCCGGCGAACGGCTCCATACGGGGCAGCAGCCCGTCGCCGCGTACCAGCAGCGTCACGGAGGAGCCCAGTGCCCGCCAGGCGGTGGCCATCTCGACGCCGACCACGCCGCCGCCGACCACCACGAGGCGGCCCGGCACGGCCTTGGCGCTGGTGGCCTCGCGGCTGGTCCAGGGCCTGGCCTCGGCGAGCCCGGGGACGGGGGGCAGCACCGCGCGGCTTCCGGTGCACACCGCGACCGCGTGCCGGGCGGTGAGCACCCGTCCGCCGTCGACGACCACCCGCCGGGGCCCGGCCAGCCGGCCGTGGCCGCGCACCAGGTCGATGCCGACAGAGTCCAGCCAGCGGAGCTGTCCGTCGTCCTTCCAGTAGGAGGCGACCTCGTCACGGTGGGCGAGCACCGCCGGCGCGTCCAGGGGCACGTCCGCGGCGTCCATGAGGCCGGGGACCCGGCGCGCGTCGGCACGGGCGGTGACCGGGCGCAGCAGGCCCTTGCTGGGCATGCACGCCCAGTAGGAGCATTCGCCGCCGACCAGTTCGCTCTCCACGACCACCGCGCTCAGCCCGGCGGCATGCGCCCGGTCGGCGACGTTCTCGCCGGTCGGCCCCGCCCCCAGCACGATGACGTCATACGCCTCATCAGCGGCTTGGGTCGCTTCCGTCGCTGCCATCGGCTCTCGCTTCCTGCGTGGGCGTGAGGGGGCCCGTGGACGTGAGAGCCCGGTGGGCCCGGCGGGTCCTTCCGGCCATCCTCTGCCCAACGGGCCGTCAGCGCATCCGGCGTTCGACCGCTTCCTTGGCCTCGACGAGTCCTGAACCGGTCACCTCGCGGTGCACCTTGATCGCCTGGATCTTCTTGCCCTGGGCCAGCAGGGCGTCCAGCTCGGCCATCCTGGGGTCCTCCGGCTCGGAGATACCGGCGTGCGCGAGCAGCAGGTCCACCTTGCGCTCCAGCCGCCGGAGCCTCAGGTCCTGCCGCTTGGCCCGGAGGTCACTCGCCCTGGCGAAGCCGGAGCCACCGATGAGGAGGAACACTGCTGCTATGAGGGGTGCGTAATCCATGCCGGAACTTTACGAGGCGGCGGCACGTGCCATGAACACGGCAGTCGCCGCGGGGCCGTGCACACTGCCCCGGACGGCCGGTGCGCCGTCCGTCAGGATCTCGCATTCGGCGTAGGCGTCCGGCCCCTCGAGGGTGAGGGTGAGCATCGGCATCGCGCCCACGCCCCGGGCGTCGGTCACCACGAACCACGGCAACTCGGGCCGGGCCACCTGCTGTTCGCCCCCGGAGTCGCCCGGCGCCTGGACGGCGTAGGTGAGGTCGTCGACGCCCTTCCCGGTTACCCGGAAGGTGACCATGCCCTCACCCGACCTGTGCGGATCGTTGATCGTCATGGGTGAAGTCAACCGCCCTTCCCCCTGCCCCGCACATCCGGGTCCCGGCCGGGCCGGCGGGACGCGGGTGCTTCAGAAGAGCTTTCCGGGGTTGAGAATGCCCAGCGGGTCGAAGACGCCCTTGATGCCGCGCTGCAACTCCAGCCCCACCGGCCCCAGTTCGCGCGCCAGCCACTCCTTCTTCAGGACCCCGACGCCGTGCTCACCGGTGATGGTGCCGCCCAGTTGCAGGCCGAGCGCCATGATGGCGTCGAAGGACTCCCTGGCCCGCCGGGACTCATCGGGGTCCGCGGCGTCGAAGCAGACCGTGGGGTGGGTGTTGCCGTCCCCCGCGTGCGCGCAGACACCGATGGTCAGGTCGTACTTCTCGGCGATGGCGGCGGTGCCGTCGAGCAGTTCGGCGAGCCGGGAGCGCGGTACGCACACATCGTCGATCATCGTGGCGGATTTGACCCGCTCCAGCGCGGTCAGGGTCAGCCGGCGGGCCTGCAGCAGCAGGTCGGACTCGGCGGCGGTCTCGGCCGGAACCACCTCGGTGGCGCCCGCGGCGGTGCACAGCGCACCGACGGCGGCGAGGTCGGCGGCCGGATCGGGGGTGTCGAAGGCGGCCAGCAGCAGCGCCTCGGTGCTGGCCGGGAGACCCATCTGCGCCATGGCGTTGACCGCGCGGATGCTCGTACGGTCCATCAGCTCCAGCAGCGACGGGGCGTGTCCGCGGGCCATGATCTCGCAGACCGCCTCGCAGGCAGCCGCGGTGGAGGGGAACTCGGCGGCCAGCGCCAGTTGCGCGGGCGGCTCCGGCTTGAGCGCGAGAACGGCGCGTACGACGATGCCCAGGCTGCCCTCGGAGCCGACGAACAGCCGGGTGAGGTCATAGCCGGCGACGCCCTTGGCGGTGCGCCGGCCGGTCGTCAGCAGCCGCCCGTCGGCAAGGACGACGTCCAGGCCGAGGACGTACTCGGCGGTGACCCCGTATTTGACGCAGCACAGGCCGCCGGAGGCGGTGCCGATGTTCCCGCCGATCGAGCACTGCTCCCAACTGGAGGGGTCGGGCGGGTAGTAGAGGCCGTGCTCGTTCACCGCCCGGGACAGCACGGCGTTGATGACACCGGGCTCGACCACCGCGATCCGGTCGACGGGATTGATCTCGATGATCCGGTCCATCTTGACCAGCGAGAGCACGAGGCAGCCGTCGGAGGCGTTGGCGGCTCCCGACAGCCCTGTACGCGCCCCCTGCGGGACGACCGGCACCCGGAGCTCGGTGGCCGTCCGCATGACGTGCTGGACCTGCTCGACGGTGCGCGGCAGCACGACCACGGCGGGCGTCCCGGCCTCGCAGAAGCTCGCCATGTCGTTGGCGTAGGAGCCGGTCACATCGGGGTCGGTGAGGATCGCTTCCCCCGGGAGCCCGGCGCGCAGTCGTGCGATGAGGTCCATACCCTCAGCCTCGCATCCATGGGCCGTACACGGAAGATCACCACCCACCCGGAACGGCACCCACCGGCCGGCAGCACCGAGGGGACACCCGGACGAGACGGACAGCCGCCGGCCGACGGAAGGGTGCGGGCCGAAGGGCCCGGGTGCGGGGACGTCAAGCGAAGCAGTCCCCGCACCCGGGCCCGGAGGCCCGCACCCGTCACCCACCACCCGCCGTGGGCGCACCGCCCCGCCCCGCCCCGCCGCCAGGCTCAGGCACACCGCCCCGCCGCCAGGCTCAGAGGTTGCCGCGCCGCTCCTGCTCCCGCTCGATCGCCTCGAAGAGCGCCTTGAAGTTGCCCTTGCCGAAGCCCATGGAACCGTGCCGCTCGATCATCTCGAAGAACACGGTCGGCCGGTCCTGGACCGGCTTGGTGAAGATCTGCAGCAGATAGCCGTCCTCGTCGCGGTCGACCAGGATCTTCAGCTCGCGGAGCGTCTCCACGGGCACCCGGGTCTCGCCGGCCCACTCGCCGAGGGTGTCGTAGTAGGAGTCGGGAGTGTTGAGGAATTCGACGCCGGCGGCCCGCATCGCCCGGACACTGGCGACGATGTCATTGGTGGCCAGCGCGATGTGCTGGACGCCGGGGCCGCCGTAGAACTCCAGGTACTCGTCGATCTGCGACTTCTTCTTCGCGATCGCGGGCTCGTTGATCGGGAACTTGACCTTGAGCGTGCCGTCCGCGACGACCTTCGACATCAGCGCGCTGTACTCGGTGGCGATGTCGTCGCCCACGAACTCCTTCATGTTGGTGAAGCCCATGACGTTGTTGTAGAAGGCCACCCACTCGTTCATCTTGCCGAGTTCGACGTTGCCGACGCAGTGGTCGATGGCCTGGAAGCGCCGCGGGCCGGTCTCCACCAGGGGCTCGGCAGCGACGAATCCCGGCAGGTAGGGGCCGTCGTAGCCGGAACGCTCGACGAGGGTGTGCCGGGTCTTGCCGTAGGTGGCGATGGCCGCCAGGACGACGGTGCCGTGCTCGTCGTGGACCTCGTGGGGCTTCTCCAGGCCGGTGGCGCCCTGGGCGACGGCGTGCTCGTAGGCGGCGCGGGCGTCCGGGACCTCGATGGCGAGGTCGATGACGCCGTCGCCGTGCGCCGCGACATGGTCGGCGAGGAAGCGGCCCCACTCGGTCGTGGGCTTGATGACGGAGGTGAACACGAACCGGGCGCCGCCGGATTCGAGCACATAACTCGCGGTCTCGCGGCTGCCGTTCTCCGGGCCCGAGTAGGCGACGCGCCGCATCCCGAAGGCGGTCGAGTAGTAGTGCGCGGCCTGCTTGGCGTTCCCGACGGCGAAGACGACCGCGTCCATCCCCTTGACCGGGAAGGGGTCCGCCTGCCGGGCCGTGTCGGGGGCGAGGGGCTGCGTGTGCATCGTGGTGTCTGCCATGCCCGCAGAGTCCCCCCGATCCACAAGGTGCGCAATAGTTCGCGAATCTTCTGGGCACTATGTATAGCGAAAGGGCGAAGTCGCCCGGCTATCTGTACATGATGACCATCACCAAGGGCGGTACGAACGATGGCGATCGATCATTTGGACGGGGCGCTGCTGGAACTGCTCGCCGAGGAGCCGCGGATCGGGGTGCTGGAGGCGTCCCGGCGGCTGGGGGTGGCCCGCGGGACGGTCCAGGCCAGGCTCGACCGGCTTCAGTCGAATGGAGTGATCCGGGGCTTCGGACCGGATGTGGACCCGGCGGCCCTCGGATATCCGGTGACCGCATTTGCGACGCTGGAGATCAAACAAGGGCAAGGAAACGACGTACGTGCCCACTTGACGACCGTTCCCGAGGTGCTGGAGCTGCATACAACGACCGGACATGGGGACATGCTCTGCAGGCTTGTCGCCCGGTCCAACGCCGATCTGCAGCGGGTGATCGACCGGGTTGTGGGCTTTGATGGCATCGTGCGGGCATCGACGGCAATCGTGATGGAAAATCCGGTTCCGTTGCGAATCGTCCCGCTGGTGAAACAGGCATCGGCAGACTGACCGAGGAGACCGAGTGAGCTTCTGGGAGTACGTCGGCACCCGGCACGCCCAGCTGCTGACGGACACATATCAGCACGCCAGTGCCGTCTTCCAGTGCATGGTGCTCGCCACCCTGCTGGGCGTCTTCATCGCGGTGGTGACCTACCGCAGCGAATGGGCGGGCAACCTCGCCACCACCTCGACCGCCACCATCCTGACCATCCCGTCCCTGGCCCTGATCGGTCTGCTGATCCCGATCGTCGGCCTGGGCGTCCCCCCGACGGTGATCGCGCTGACCCTGTACGGACTGCTGCCGGTGGTCCGCAACGCCATCGTCGGGCTGCGCGGGGTGGACCCGGACCTGATCGACGCGGCCAACGGCATCGGGATGTCCCGCGCCGCCCGGCTCTTCCGCGTCGAACTGCCGCTGGCCTGGCCGCCCATCCTCACCGGCATCCGGGTCGCCACCCAGATGCTGATGGGCATCGCGGCGATCGCCGCGTTCGCCTCCGGCCCCGGCCTGGGCAACGAGATCTTCCGCGGGATCGCCTCGCTGGGTAGTGCCAACTCCCTCAACCAGGTGCTCTCCGGCACCCTCGGGATCGCCATCCTCGCTCTTCTCTTCGACGCCGCCTACGTCCTGATCGGACGCCTGACCATCTCCAGGGGGATCCGTGCCTGAGACGCCCGAGACCGCTGCCGCCTCCGGCGCGAGCATCCAGCTGGAGAACCTGACGAAGATCTATCCGGGGAACCCCGTCCCCGCGGTGGACAACGTCAACATGGAGATCAAGGCCGGCGAGATCGTGATCCTGGTGGGGCCCTCGGGCTGCGGCAAGTCCACCACCCTGAAGATGATCAACCGGCTGATCGAGCCGAGCTCGGGGCGGATCCGGATCGGCGACGAGGACGTCACCGACATGGACCCGGTCAAGCTGCGCCGCAAGATCGGCTACGCCATCCAGGCGTCCGGCCTCTTCCCGCACATGACCGTCGCCCAGAACATCGCCCTGGTCCCGAAGATGATCGGCTGGTCCCAGTCGAAGACCAGGAACCGGGTCGAGGAGATGCTCGACCTGGTCGGCCTGGACCCGCGCGAGTTCCACGGCCGCTATCCGCGCCAGCTCTCCGGCGGCCAGCAGCAGCGCGTCGGGGTGGCCCGCGCCCTCGCCGCCGACCCGCCCGTCCTGCTGATGGACGAGCCGTTCGGCGCCGTCGACCCGATCACCCGCGACCACCTCCAGGACGAGCTGATCCGGCTCCAGCACGAGCTGCACAAGACCATCTGCTTCGTCACCCACGACTTCGACGAGGCCATCAAGATCGGCGACCGGATCGCGGTGCTCCGCGAGCGCTCGCACATCGCCCAGTTCGACACCCCCGAAGCCATCCTCACCAACCCGTCCGACGACTTCGTCTCCGGCTTCGTGGGCGCCGGGGCGGCGCTCAAGCGGCTGAACCTGACCCGGGTACGGGACGTGGGCGTGGTCGACTTCCCCACCGCCAGGACCGATGACCCGCTGGAGTCCATCTTCGACCGGGTCCGCGCCGGCTCCCACAACGAACTGCTGCTGCTGGACCCCAACCACCGCCCGTACAAATGGCTGCGCCGCGGCGATCTGGCCCTGGCCAAGGAGTCGCTGGCCCGGGCCGGGACGCCGGTACAGCACACCGTGACCCGGGATGCGACGCTGCGCGACGCGCTGGAGGCGGTGCTCACCGACAGCGCGGGCCGGGTCGCGGTCACCGGGCGGCGCGGCGAGTACATCGGCGTGGTCGACATGGAGACGCTGATGAACAACGTCCAGGAACTGCTGGAGGCGGACCGGATGGAGGCCCTGGAGCACCAGCACCAGCTCCAGGAGCTGCGCGCCCGCCAGACGCAGCTGGAACAGGAAGGCATGGAGGCATGAGCCCCCACGACGGGAGCAGCCCGCACCACGGCGAGCGCCCGACGGGCGACCACGAGGCCTTCGCCCTGCGCGACGACGCCGAGATGCAGGAGCGGGAGGGGGCGGCCGGTGAGGCGCCGGTCCCGTCCGCCGCCAAGGGCCGGCGCCGGATCAGCTGGCAGAAGTGGACCTTCATGCCGGTCTTCCTGGTCCTCGCACTGCTCGCCACCTGGCTGTGGTTCCGCGGCGCCCGCCTGGACTCCATCGCCCACCAGGCGGTCGACAACGGGAAGGTATGGCTGGCGCTGCAGCAGCACATCGAGCTCACCGCGATCTCCACCTTCTTCGTGCTGATCATCGCGATCCCGCTGGGGATCGCGCTGACCCGGTCCAAACTGCGCCGGGCCACCCCGGTCGCCATGGCCTTCGCCAACCTCGGGCAGGCCGTCCCGGCGCTGGGTCTGCTGATCCTGCTGGTGATCTGGCTGGGCATCGGGGCCCGCTCGGCGATCGTCGGCATGGTCATCTACGCCGTGCTGCCGGTCCTCGCCAACACCATCGCCGGGCTGCGCGGCATCGATCCGACGCTGACCGAGGCCGCCCGCGGCATCGGGATGTCCCCCACGGGTGTGCTGACCAAGGTCGAACTCCCCCTGGCCGTACCGCTGATCCTGGCCGGTGTCCGCACCGCGCTGGTGCTGAACGTCGGCACCGCGACGCTGGCCACCTTCGGCGGGGGCGGCGGCCTCGGTGACCTGATCTCGGCAGGCATCGTCACCCAGCGCATGCCCGTACTGATCCTCGGTTCGGTGCTCACCGTGGCGCTGGCCCTGCTGGTCGAATGGCTGGCGTCGCTGGCCGAACTGCTGCTGCGGCCACGCGGACTGGAGGCGACGGTATGAGGATCCACCCGCGTCCGGCCGCGCACGGCCGCCCCGGAAGGCGCCGGGGCGCCCGCTTCCTCGTCGTCCTGCTCGCCACCGTGCTCAGCGCATGCGGCCTGGTCAGCGGCAGTGCGATGAGCGACACCGTGCTGCCGGGGGCGAAGGCCGGCTACCCGGGCCGCCCGCTCACCGGAGCGCAGCTGACCGTGACCTCGAAGGAGTTCACCGAGCAGATCATCCTCGGCCAGATGATGGGCATCGTCTTCGAGGCGGCCGGGGCCAAGGTCATCGACAAGACCAGCATCCAGGGCTCGATCGGCGCCCGGGAGGCCGTCAAGTCCGGCACGGCGGACGCCGCGTACGAGTACACCGGCACCGGCTGGATCACCTACCTCGGCCACACCAAGCCGATCGTCAACCCGCAGCAGCAGTGGAAGGCGGTCCGCGACGAGGACCGGAAGAACGGCATCGTCTGGCTCCCGGCCTCGACGCTGAACAACACCTACGCGCTGGCGCTGAACACCGCCAACCAGAAGAAGCTGGGCGTGCACAACCTCTCGCAGGTCGCGGCGCTGTCGCACAAGAACCCCGGCGCCGTCACGATGTGCGTGGAGAACGAGTTCGCCACCCGCAACGACGGCCTGCCGGGCATGGCGCGGGCGTACGGCATGAACGTGCCCTCCGGCAACATCCGCAAGATGACCGGCGGCGTCGTCTACACCGAGACGCAGAAGGGCACCTGCGCGTTCGGCGAGGTCTTCACCACCGACGGCCGGATCAAGGCGATGCATCTGCACGTCCTCGCCGACGACAAGCACTTCTTCCCCAACTACAACGTCGCTCCCGAGATCAACGCCGAGGCCCTGAAGAAGTACCCGGCGATGGCCGAGGTCCTGGCCCCGGTCACCAAGGCGCTCAACAACACCGTCGCCCAGGAGCTCAACCGCAAGGTCGATGTGAACGGCGAGGACCCGCACGAGGTCGCAAAGGACTGGCTGATCCGGGAGGGGTTCATCAAGGAGGGGTGAGACGCGGGCGGCGTGACACGGGAGGCGTGACGCGGACGGCCCGGGGCGGGGCGGTGGGGCGGCTCAGCAGGTGGGCAGCTTACCCCCGGTCCGGCGCAGCAGGTCGGCAGCTTGCCCCCGGTCCGGCTCAGCAGGTCGGCAGCTTGCCCCCGGTCCGCAGGGCCTTCAGGGCGTCCACCGCGCCGTCGAGCGTCGTGACCGGGATCAGCCGCATCCCCTTCGGCAGCTCCGCCCGCGCATCGGTGCACTCCTTGCGCGGGACCAGGAAGACCGAGGCGCCGTCCCGGTGTGCGGCCTGCGTCTTCAGCGGGACCCCGCCCACCGCGCCGACCTTCCCGCCGGCGGTGATGGTCCCCGTACCGGCGATCTTGCGCCCGCCGGTCAGGTCGTGGCCCGCGCCGTCGCCGTCCAGCTTGTCGACGATGCCGAGGGCGAACATCAGCCCGGCGCTCGGACCGCCGACGTCCGCAAGGCTCAGCTTGACCTTGATGTCCTTGGCGGACTTGCCGAGCTGCCCGAGCGCGGCGCTGGTGGCGGTGTCCTGCGACTGTTCCATCTGCTTCGCGTTGTGCTCGGCGATCTCCTCGGTGTTGTTGCCCACCGGGTAGACCGCCTCCCGCGGCATCACGGCCTCGTCCGTACGGAACCAGCCCTCGATGATGTCCGGCAGGTGGACGGAGGCGTCCGGTCCGGTGGCCACGATCGAGGTCATCCGCAGCTGTCCGCTCGTCTTACGGGTCCCGGCGCCGGTGATGGTGATCACCGGCTTGCCCTTGTCGTCGCCGAGGACGTTCGCCGTCATGCCGGGATAGGCGACAGCGAACGGCAGCGGGGCGAGGACCGCCGTAAGGACGAGGGCCAGGACAAGGGCGGCGCAGAGCGCCAGGGCACGGGTGCGTGAGGACACCCCGCCAGCCTAATTGACCCCCGCACCACCAGGGCCGTAAGGCGCTGCGGCCTCACCACACGGCCACCGCCCCTTCACACCCCGTGGCCTCGGCCGCCCCCGCACTCCGAAGACGGGCACCAGGTTGCTGCGAAGACAGGCACCACGCCTCCTCAGCGCAGCGCCTCCGACACCTCCCGGGCCGCGTCGACCACCCGCGGCCCGATCCGCTCGGAGACGGTGTCCGCGAGCATCACCACGCCCACGCTGCCCTCGATGCCGCTCACCCCGAGCAGCGGTGCCGCCGCGCCGCTCGCGCCGGCCTCCAACTCCCCGTGGGTCAGGGCGAGTCCGGCGTCCTGGAGGCGTCCCTGCCGGGCCTTGAGGATGGCCCGGCCGGCGGCCCCCCGGTCCAGCGGATGACGGAACCCCGCCCGGTAGGCCACGTGGTAGTCGGTCCAGGTCGGCTCCACCACGGCGACGGCCAGCGCTTCCGTGCCGTCGACGAGGGTGAGATGCGCGGTGGCCCCCACGTCCTCGGCGAGCGACCGCAGCGCGGGCAGCGCCGCCTCCCTGACCAGCGGATGCACCTGCCGGCCCAGGCGCAGCACGCCCAGGCCGACCCGGGCGCGGCCGCCCAGGTCGCGGCGGACCAGAGCGTGCTGCTCCAGCGTGGCCAGCAGACGGTAGACCACCGTGCGGTTGACGCCGAGCTTGTGAGAGAGCTCGGTGACGGTCAGACCGTGGTCGGTGTCGGCAAGCAGTTTGAGGACGCGCAGCCCTCGGTCGAGGGTCTGGGAGGTCTCTGCGGTCACGACGCCTCCTGGGTGAGTGGCGGCTCTCGACGTGACGCGCTGCGAGTCCCGGAGCAGCGCGCGCTAGAGGCCGCCGGCCGCATGGCACCGGCTGCGCTCCGCGGCGGCGCTGCCACGGGGCGTGTGCGTGACCGGGACAGTAGCGAGCCAGTCCGGTGAGCGGAAGAGTCCGTCCAGAATCCGGGCTTTCCCGCCCGGAATATCCCCATAGGTCCGTCCAGAGCGTCCCGTGGTGTTTCAGGTAGGGCTACAGAGCCGTTCGGGCGGTATGGGCGGAAGCGACGGCGGGAGGGGTGCGTGTGCCGTGCCGGAATCGACGGCGGGGGCGGCGCGCCGCAACCACCGGCACACCGCCCCCACCCACAGGCCACGGATCACAGACCCCAGGCGGCCCCTCAGGCCCCGGCCGGACTCACTTCATCCGCGTGGCCCACTCCCGTACCTTCTTGATCCGCTCACCCAGCTGCCCGGCGGTGGCCTCCGCGCTCGGCGGCCCGCCGCACACCCGCCGCAGCTCGGTGTGGATCACGCCATGCGGCTTTCCGCTCTGGTGGACATAAGCCCCCACCAGCGTGTTCAGCTGCTTCCTGAGCTCCAGCAGCTCCTTGTGCGTGACCACGGGGCGCCGCTCGGCCGGCAGCTCCAGCAGGTCGGCTTCCTCGTCCGGCCGCTTCTTGCTGTGCGCGATCTGCCGGGCCTGCCGCTTCTGCAGCAGCATCTGCACCTGGTCGGGCTCCAGCAGTCCGGGGATGCCGAGGTAGTCCTGCTCCTCCTCGCTGCCCGCGTGGGCCTGCATCCCGAACTCGGCACCGTCGTAGAGCACCCGGTCGAAGACCGCCTCCGACTCCAGCGCCTCGAACGAGAACTGCTCCTGCTCGCCGGTGTCCTCGTCCTGTTCCTTGTTCGCCTCGTCCATCTCCTTCTCGGACTCGGCGTACGGGTCTTCCTCCCCGTCCTTCTTCGGCTTGTCCAGGACGTGGTCGCGCTCGACCTCCATCTCGTTGGCGAAGCCGAGCAGCATCGGGACGGTGGGCAGGAAGACCGAGGCGGTCTCGCCGCGCTTGCGGGACCGTACGAAACGGCCCACGGCCTGCGCGAAGAACAGCGGGGTCGAGATCGTGGTGGCGTACACCCCGACCGCCAGCCGCGGCACGTCGACGCCCTCGGACACCATCCGGACCGCGACCATCCAGCGGTCCTGGGAGTACGCGAAGTCGTCGATGCGCTGGGAGGCCCCGGTGTCGTCGGACAGCACCAGCGTGGCACCCTCCCCGGTGATCTCCCGGATCAGCTTGGCGTACGCCCGCGCCTGCTCCTGGTCGGAGGCGATCACCAGCGCCCCGGCGTCCGGGATGGACTTGCGGACCTCGCTCAGCCGCTGGTCGGCGGCGCGCAGCACGTTCGGCATCCACTCGCCGCGCGGATCCAGCGCGGTACGCCAGGCCTGCGAGACCGCGTCCTTGGTCATCGGCTCGCCGAGCCGGGCCGCGATCTCGTCACCCGCCTTGGTCCGCCAGCGCATATTGCCGCTGTAGGAGAGGAAGATGACCGGCCGGACGACGCCGTCGCCGAGCGCGTTGCCGTAGCCGTAGGTGTAGTCGGCGGAGGAGCGGCGGATGCCGTCGTTGCCCTCCTCGTACGTCACGAACGGGATCGGGTTGGTGTCGGACCGGAAGGGCGTACCGGTCAGCGCGAGCCGCCGGGTCGCGGGCTCGAACGCCTCCAGGCACGCCTCGCCCCAGGACTTCGAGTCACCGGCGTGGTGGATCTCGTCGAGGATCACCAGCGTCTTGCGCTGCTCGATCCGGTTGCGGTGCAGCATGGGCCGTACGCCCACACCGGCATAGGTGATCGCGACGCCGTGGTACTCGCGGCCCAGCGGCCCCGCGCTGTACTCCGGGTCGAGCTTGATCCCTATCCGTGCCGCCGCCTCGGCCCACTGCTTCTTCAGATGCTCGGTCGGTGCCACGACCGTCACCTGCTGCACGACGTGGTGGTGCAGCATCCACGAGGCGAGCGTGAGCGCGAACGTCGTCTTGCCGGCTCCGGGCGTCGCGACGGCGAGGAAGTCTCTCGGCTGTGCCTGGATGTAGCGGTCCATGGCCGCCTGCTGCCAGGCACGCAGCTTGTTCGCGGTACCCCAAGGGGCCCGTCCCGGGAAGGCCGGGGACAGGTGATGGTTATTGGTGGCGCTGGTGGTGGTAGTCACGGTCTCCGTCGGCTGAACTCGGCGATCGGCAACCGCGTCAGCCTACCCGTGCCCCGGTTCACGCTCCGGGGTTACGGCACCGGCTCACCCCGGGGTGGGACCGAGGTCACATTCGCCGGCCGACCCGGGTGGGGGTGAGCTTGCAGGTCGGGCCGGTGACAGGGCCTCGGCGCGACGTCCTCACGCCCGCTCCGGTCGCAACCGACTCGTGACACCGGCGCCGGCCAGCGCCACCACCGCCATCGCCGCGAACACCGCCGCGAAGGCCGCCGGATGGCTCGCCGAGGCGGCGCCGGCCGTGGCCGCGGGCCCGTGCGCAGCGATCGAGCCACCGCCGAAGGCCGCGAACAGCACCCCGCTGACCCCGACGAAGGTGACGTTCCCCAGCGCGTCCGACATCTGCAGGGACGCGGAGTTGCTGCCCGCCTCCTCGGGACGGGAGAGCTTCAGCAGCAGTACGCCGCCGCTGGAG
Organism: Streptomyces sp. Edi2; assembly: GCF_040253635.1. NCBI lineage: Bacteria > Bacillati > Actinomycetota > Actinomycetes > Kitasatosporales > Streptomycetaceae > Streptomyces > Streptomyces sp. Edi2. Next base: position 3,324,021 of record NZ_JBEJGX010000003.1, read on the forward strand.
ATGTTCAGGCCCATACCGAACCCGCCGACCGTCCAGGCCACCGCGACGATCGCGACGGGCACCGTGTCGAGCAGCGCCAGCGGCACCGCCACGATGGCCGCCGCCAGCAGGACCATGCCCAGGCCCATCAGCCGCTCCCGGTACGGCTCCAGACGCGGCCGGCTCTGGACGTACGAGCCCAGCGCCCAGGTCAGTCCGCCGCCGGTGAGGGAGAGACCGGCGAGGGTGGGGGACAGCCCGCGCTGGGTGACCAGCATCAGCGGGATGAAGCTCTCGGCGCCGACCAGCGCCCCGGCGGCCAGACCGCGCATCAGCACGACGCTCGGCAGGCCGCGCCCCGCACGGAACGTGCCGCGCGGCAGCAGCCGCACGATGCCCGGGACCAGCAGGGCCAGTCCGGCGGCCGCGGGCAGCAGCGCGAACCAGGCCGGATGCTGGCCCGCGTACTGCAGCAGGCAGGCGCCCACGGCGGCGGCCAGCGCGAGCAGACAGCGCCGGTTGCCCAGGACCTGGCGGGCGCCGCCGCCCGGCCCTGGACGCGTACGGGGCAGCTTGCGCAGCGCGGGCAGCATCACCGCGAGCGGCAGCAGTATCAGTGCCGGGATGGCGAGGAAGACCCAGCGCCAGCCGAACTGTTCGGTGAGGGTCCCGGCGACCAGCGGGCCCACGATCACCGGCACCACCCAGGCCGCCGAGAACGTCGCCATGATCGACGGGCGCAGCCGGTCGGGGTAGGCGCGGCCCACCACCACATACAGCGCGACCACCACCATCCCGCCGCCGATGCCCTGCACCCCGCGGCCCGCGACGAACATCCCCATGCTCTGCGCACCGCCCGCGACCAGCAGCCCCGCCCCGAACGCGGCGATCCCGGCGAACAGCGGCGCGAGCGGTCCGTGCCGGTCGCTCCACTCCCCCGCGAGCGCCATCGCGAACAGGCTCGCCGTGAAGTAGGCGGAGAACGCGAAGGCGTACAGACCGATCCCGTCCAGCGCGCGGGCGGCGACCGGCATCGCGGTGTTCACGGCAATCGCCTCGAAGGCGACGACCGAGACGACGGAGATGATGCCGAAGGTGAGCGCACGGTGGGCCCGGCCGAGGATGCCGCCGGTGGCGGCCGGGGTGGCGGCCGCCGCGTCGGCCTGGTCGCGGGCCGGGTCGCCGGCCGGGGTGTCCGACGGCGGGGCGAGTTCGGTTCCGGTACCCGGGGACGGGTCGGCGCTGCGGCGGGGGCGATCAGCGGTCATCGAGCCAGCGTAAGGGCCGTACGACGGCGGTGCCCCTGTCCAGGGACGGGAACCGGGTCGTCCATAGGACCTACGCCGGGGGGCCGGGGGCGGTCCGGCACCGCACGGCATGACACGGCACGGACCGGTCCGGGCCCGGACCGGCACAGCAGGGGCCGGACCGGCCCCGGACCGGACACGGCACGGACCGACGCGGCACGGACCGGACCCCGGCCCCCGGACCCCGGACCGGCACCACACGACACGGACCGGCCGTACATCGCCCGTCGTCGGGCAAGCTGTCCTTATGCCGCACTTCCGCACGTACGACAACGCCGAGCTCCACTACAGCGTGCTCGGCCTGGCCGACTCGCCCCTGCCGCCCCTGGTGTGTCTGGCCGGCGGCCCCGGACGGGATGCCGCGTATCTGGGCGACCTCGGCGGGATGAGCGCACACCGGCAGCTGATCGTTTTGGACAGCCGCGGCACCGGCGCCTCCCCGGCCGCCGCCGACCCCTCCCGTTACGCCTTCCCGCAGCTCGCCGAGGATGTCGAGGCCCTGCGCGCGCACCTGGGCCTGGAGCGGTTCGCCCTGCTCGCCCACGACGCGGGGGCCGCGGTCGCCCAGGCGTACGCGGCGAGGCACCCGCAGCGGCTCACCCGGCTGGTCCTGGTCTGCCCCGGCTCCCGGCTGCAGGGCGAACTCCCCGACGACGCACAGGAGATCTTCGCCGCACGCGAGCACGAGCAGTGGTGGCCGGAGGCCTCGGCGGCGGTGCGGCAACTGGCCGAGACCTCCGACATGGACGAGGTACGGGCCCTGCTGTTCGCCGCGGCGCCGCTCGCCTACGGGCGGTGGGAGGAGCCGCAGCAGGCCCATGCGGCCACCGAGGGCGAGCAGTTGGGCCCGGTGCCGCGGGCCGGGTTCTGGCAGGGCGTGGACGAGCAGCTGCGAGAGGCGCTGGTATCGGGGCTGGGCGAGGTGAGCTGCCCGGTGCTGGTGGTGACCGGTGACCACGACGGGGTGACGGGCATGCGCGCGGGCGAGCTGGTGGCCGAGTCCTTCCCCGACGCACGGGTCCGGCCCCTGCACGAGGTGGGCCACTACCCATGGGTGGACGCCCCGGAGCTGTTCAGGGCGGCAGTGGAGGAGTTCCTGCACTCGGCCTGAGCGGCCACCCCACCGGAGCCCCGCTTCATGAACGGCATGTTGCCCCGCGTTGCCTCCTGTTGCCTCGGGTTGCCCCGTATTGCAGCTTCACGCCACTCTGCTCCGCACTCTTGCCGAACACCCCGCCACGCGGCATACAGTCAGGTTCAGCACACCAACCCGGCCGTGTGCCCGAGTGGTTCAGGGGCTCGCCTGCAAAGCGAGTTACGTGGGTTCGAATCCCGCCACGGCCTCCATACGCTCCGACCAGGGGCGACGGATGGGCCGGTCTCTTCCCAAGGAGCCCGGCCCCTCACCGTTCGTCTCGGTTTCCGCCTCAATGGGCCGGGAGCGGCACGTCGTCAGGAACCGCAGTCGCGGCCGGCGTCGCACTGCCAGCCGGAAAAGCCGCCTTCGCGGGGATGGTCGATGTCGTGGTCGAATTGGAAGAACCCCCAGGCCACCCAGGCAATGAAGGCGACGCAAAGAGCGAGTCCGGCCCACAGGGCCAGTTTCTTCAGAAGGGCGCGGGGATCCGCCTCGCCCTCAGGGGCGTCGGGCCCGCACCGGCCGTCTCCGTTCCGCACGCCGGGGACCTCCCGGTCGTCACGCTTCTTGGCCTCGACGTGGTAAGTGATCTCGCCACCCTCCCTTCCTCGCAAGCGAGTGACGTAAATCCGCATCCCGCCGCGGCCTGCGCAGGCTCCGGCCAGGAGCGGGAGCGGGGCCGCGCGGGCCCCGCCGGGCCACGTACCCGCCCCCTCAGGCCCCCTGCTGCTGCACCACCTGCGCCACCGCCGCCTGGGGGCGGATCGGGAGGCGGCCGATGGGGCGGCCGGTGGCGGCGCGGACGGCGGAGGCGACGGCGGCCGGGGAGGTGACGACCGGGACCGCGCTGGCGGGCTTGGCGCCGAAGGGGGCGACCACGTCCCGTTCCTCGACGAGCTTGACGATGCGGATGTCCGGGGCGTCCAGGGCGGTCGGCAGCGCGTAGCCGGTGAGGTCGGGGTGGCGGACCTGGCCGCGGGTGGTGCGCAGGTTCTCCATCAAGGCCGCGCCCAGGCCCTGGGTGACCCCGGCCTCGATACGGGCCCGCAGCTGGCGGGGGTTGAGCACCCGGCCGACGTCCTGGGCGACGGTCATCTCCACGACGCGGATGGTGCCGAGTTCGATGTCGACATCGGCGACGCAGCGGATCGCGCAGAAGGCGAGGCCGACGAACGCGTCGCCCTGGCCGGCCTCGTCCAGCGGCTCGGTGGGATGCGGGCGGCACTGGGCGGTGGCCCACAGTTCCTTGCCGTCCAGCGCCTCGGCGACGGTGGTGCTGAGCACCCCGTCGTACGAGGTGATCTTGCCGTCGTTGATCTGCAGCAGCTCGGTGGACATCCCGAACTTGTGGGCCAGCGGCTGCAGCAGCTGCCTACGGACCATCTTGGCGGCGCGCTCGACGGCGCCGCCGGAGACCCAGGTGTGCCGCCCGTGGCAGGCCGCGCCGGCCGGCGGCTGGTCGGTGTCGGCGCCGGCGACATGCACCTCGTCGATGCCGAGGGTTTCCTGCACGATCTGCCGCGCCAGGGTGGAGAACCCCGACCCCGTCTCGACCGCGGCGCAGATGACGTGTGCCACCGAGCCGCTGACCTTGACGGTGGCGGTGGAGACCTCGTCGGTGCCCTCCGCGCCGAGCATGTGCACCATGCCCAGCGCATAGCCGACACCGCGGCGCACCGCGCCCGGTTCGCCCGCCCCCTCGGGACCGCCCGGCAGCAGCCACTCCGCTTCGGGCGCGTCCTTGGGCAGCTCGGGAAGCGGCGCTTCCTTGACGGCGTGCAGGAGTTCGGCGACCGGGGCCGGGCAGGTCACCGTCTGCCCCGTGGGCAGCAGGTCTCCGGTGGCCATGACGTTGCGCAGCCGGATCTCGTCGGGCTCCAGGCCCAGCCGGGCGGCCAGCTTGTCCATCTGGCCCTCGTAGGCGGCACAGACCTGCAACGCGCCCTCGCCGCGCACATGGCCGGACGGGGGGTTGTTGGTGCGCACCGCCCAGCCGTCGACCACGGCGTGCGGGACGACGTACGGGCCGCAGGAGAAGGAGACGGCCGCGGCCAGCGCGTCGGCGGAGGTGTCCGCGTAGGCACCGGCGTCCATCAGGATCTGGGCCTCCACCTTGACCAGCGTGCCGTCGGCGTCCGCATGGTGGCGGTAGCGCAGCAGCGTGGGGTGGCGGTGGGCGTGCGAGAGGAAGGACTCCTCGCGGGTGGCGGCGAGCTTGACGGGGCAGCCCGTCCGCAGCGCCAGCAGGCCGAGCGGCAGTTGGATGCCGGGGTCCTCGCGGTCGGCGGTGGCGCCGGGCACACCGGTCACCACGACCTTGACCTGGTCCGGCTCCAGCCCGAAGGAGGCGGCGGCCAGATCGCGGTCGGTGTGCGGGTCCGTGGAAGCGGTGTAGATCTCCACGCCGCCGTCGGGGCGCGGCACCGCGAGTCCGGCCTCGGCCCCGATGGGCGCCGGGTCCTGGCGGCCGATCCGGTAAAGCCCCTCGACCATCACCTCGCCCACCACATCGGGGTCGCCGAAGCGGAGCGGGATGTGCCGGATGAGGTTGCCGTCCGGGTGCAACGGCTCGGCCTCGAAGGCCAGTTGGGGGTCGGTGACCGCGTCCTGGATCTCGTACTCGACGGCGATGGCGGCGGCGGCCAGCCGCGCCGTGTCGGGGTGCTCGGCGGCCACCGCGGCGATCGGCTCGCCGTGGTGGCGGACCTCGTCCTTGGCGAAGACCGGGCGGTCGGCGGTGCCCCGGCCGTGCCCCGCGTCGCCGGGGACGTCCTCGTGCGTGACGACGACGCGCACGCCGGGCATCTCCTCGGCGTGCTGGGTGTCGATCGACAGGATGCGCGCCCGCGGGTGCGGCGAGCGCAGCACCGCGGCCCACAGCAGCCCCTCGGCCCACAGGTCGGCGGCGTACGGGAAGGTGCCCTCGGCCTTGGCCGGTGCGTCGGCGGACGGCAGGGACACGCCCAGGCCGTGCAGCGGCTCCTCGGGGGGGATCGGGACGCCCGCCGCGGGGGTCGCGGTGACGGCCGCTGCGCCGTCGGACGTGCCACTCATGCCGCAACCTCGCTTCGCCCGGTCTCGTACCCGCTCGGCGTGCACCTCTCGGTGCTCTCGATGTCTCTCCCCCGGCATCCGGCCCGGGAGGCTCCCCTGCTGCGCTCGTTCATGCGGAGCCTCCCGAGTGCGGATCCTGGTCGTGCGGGGCGTGGCCCATGGGGTCTGCGGGGCCTGCCTGATGGGGGATACGGGCGGTGTCCGCCGGCGCCGACCCGTCCGTGTCGTCCGCCGGTCCGTAGGCGGCCTCCGCCGACTCCGCACGGGCCTTGACGACCTCGTCGACGGCGTCCAGCACCCCCCGGTAGCCCGAGCAGCGGCAGAGGTTGCCGCACAGCGCCTTACGGGTCTCCAGCTCGCTGGGGGCGTGATTGCCCTCCAGGAGGTCATGGACGGTCATCGCCATCCCCGGTACGCAGAAGCCGCACTGCACCGCACCGGAGGCGGTCAGCGCGCGCTGCACGTCGGAGGGCTCACCGTTCTCCGCGAGCCCTTCGACCGTACGGACCTCGCTGCCCGCCGTGGTGGCCGCGGGCACCAGGCAGGACGCCACCAGCCGCCCGTCCACCTGGACGGAGCAGGCCCCGCACTCGCCCTGCGAGCAGCCGTCCTTGGCGCCGGCCAGGCCCAGCCGCTCGCGCAGCACGTAGAGCAGCGACTCGCCGATCCAGGCGTCGGTGACCGGCCGGTCGATGCCGTTCACCCGCAGGACGTAGGAGGCGGCGGGGTGTTCGTCGAAGTCTTCGGCGTCGCTCTCTCCCGCCGCATCGGCCTCGTCCGCCACCTCGGCCCCGACGGGGCCCTCGGTGTCACCGGCCGGAATCCCGCTGCCGCCGCCACTGCCACTACCGCTACCGGTGGCGTCGGCGGTGCCGCTGCCGTCCTCGCCGGGGCGCTCGACCGCCCCAAGGGTCTCGCCCCTCCCGGCGTTCTCGTGTGCCCCGGCGGTGTCGTCCGCCCCGGCACTCCCGTCCGCCCCGGCATTGCCCTCCGCCCCTGAGCCCTCGCCGGCGTGCCCGGCGGCTCTCGGGTCCGCGAGGCCGTCGAGGTCCGTGAGACCGCCGAGGTCGGTGCGGCCGCCGAGGTCCGTGAGCCCGGTGTGCTCGCCGTGCTGCGGCACCGCGTCCGCAAGGCCGTCAGCAGCCGGGGTGGCGGGCGTCTTGTGCCCGGCCGCGTCGGTGAGCGCGAACTCGCCGGAGTCCTCCCGCCGTTCGCCTGCTGCCGCCGGGATCGTCCAGTCGGCCGCTGCGCCGGGCGCGTCCACCATCCCGTCGGGCCGGTCCGCCGGTTCCTGGTGCCGCGGCCCGTCGTGCGGCGACTGCACCGGGTCCCCGGCGGGCGGCCACTGGGCCAGCGCGTCGGCCGGCAGCGACCAGTGCCCGGTCGCCGCGCCTGCCGCGCCACCTGCCGCACCGTGCGGGACACCCGCGCCCGTTCCGTACGGGTCGGCGCCCGACGGGTCCGTGCCGCGGGGCCGTTCGGCCTCCGGCTCGGTGCCGCGGCCCGGGAGGCCGTGTTCGTGCGCGTACGGGTCGCCCGCGGCGCCGCCGAAGTGTGCGGGCACCGCGCCACCGCGTGAAGCGTCGTGCGGCGCCGCGGGATGCGTTTCGGCTCCACCGGTGGCGGCCGGACCGGTGGTGAAGTTCCAGTGCCCGGTACCGGCGGCCTCGGCGGCGTCCGCCGGGTTCCCGGCACCGTCGTACGCGCCGGCGCCCGGGTACCCGCCCCCCTGGTAACCGGTGGCGCCACCGGCCCCCACAGGGCCGGGATGTCCGTGATGCCCCCCATGGGCGGGGTGGCCCGGATGACCGCCGGAAGGGGCCGTATGCCCCGTCAGTCCGTCATCGTCGACCAGGTATTCGCCGGATTCCTCCAGGCCGTCGTCCGCCGCGGCGGGGACCGACCAGGCGCCGTGGTTGCCGGCCTCCGGGCTGCCCGCGACGGGCCAGTCCACCGGGTCGCCGTGCCACGACCGGGCCGCCTCGGGGGCGTCGCCGTGGTAGCCCTCGGCGGCGCCGTGGTGGGCCGCGTACTCCGCCTGGGCCGGGTATCCCGCGGACGAGTCGGCGTATCCGGCCGAGGGGTCCGCGAAGGGCATCGTCCACTGGCCGGTGGCCGACGGGTCGGTGCCCGCGCCCGCGACCGGCGGCGCGGGCTCGTGCGGGGTGAAGGAGGCGGGCGGGGTGTAGCCGTGACCGGGTGCGGCGAGCGGTTCGGTGCCCGGGGTGCCGTACCGGGGTGATCCGCCGCCGTAGGCCCCGGTGGTGAAGCCCTCCGGGAGCTGTACGAAGGCCGTCGCCTCCGACTCGTACTCGCCGCCCTGCGGCAGCGGCTGCCAGCCGTGTTCGGGGTGCGGCTGGTACGGATGGCGGTTGTCGGCGTCGCTCATGCCGAGCCCTCACTTCGCTCGGCCCCGCCTTCGCGAGGCGCGCACCTTTCGATGATGATCTCCCGGCCTCCGGCCGGGGGGAGCCCCACGCTGCGCTCGCTCATGAGAGCGCCCTCCCCAGTGCGCGGCGGGCCAGGGCTGCCACCGTACGGCGCAGGTGGAGTGCGGCCGGCGGCAGGGCGGCCGGTTCCGAACCGTCCTCGGGCGGTGCCGGGTCGGGGATACAGGCGGCGGCGACATAGTCACCGAAGGCCGTCAGCGCCTCGGGCACCAGGCCGCGTTCGCCGTCCCAGTCGATGAGCGAGGCCACCCACTGCTCGGCCTCCAGGGGACGCAGCGGCATGGCGGCGACGGCGCCCACCGCGCAGCGCACCCCGCGCCGGGCCGGGTCCAGGACGAGCGAGACGGAGGCGGTGGCCCGGCCGGGGCCGGTGCGGCCGGTGGCCTTGAGGAAGGTCTGCGGGGCGTGCAGCAGCGGCACCCGCACGAAGCCGACGAGTTCACCGGGGCCCAGCATCTCCCGGCCCGCCAGGAGGTGGCTGACCGGGATCTCGCGGCGGCTGCCCCCGGGGCCGGCGATGATCACCGTGGCTTCGAGGGCGGCGAGCACCGGGAGGGTGTCGCCCGTGGGCGCCGAGGTCACGATGTTGCCGCCGAGGGTGCCGGCGTTGCGGACCTGCGGCGGGCCGGCCGCGCGGGCGGCGGCGGCGAGGCCCGGGATCAGGGCGGCGAAGTCGGGGCGTCCCATACGGGCGAGGGTGAGGCCGGCGCCGAGCAGCGCATGGCCGTCCAGGTACTGCCAGCCGCGCATCTCGCTGATCCGGCCGAGGCCCACCAGGGCTGCGGGCCTGAGGAGTCCGGCGTTGACCGCCGCCATGAGATCGGTGCCGCCTGCGACGGGCACGGCGGCAGGCATGGCGGTGAGCGCCGCCACCGCCTCGTCGAGCGAGGCCGGCAACGTCACCGTGTGCGACGCGTGCGGTGCGTGCGTGGTCAAGCCAGCTGCCCCTTCCCCGGTGTCCCGGCAGTTCCGCTCCGCCGTACGGTACGTGCTCACGGCTCGGACGTGGCAACTCTGGCACATCTTCCCGGGCCCCCGGCGCGAGGGTCCGCGAACCGGCGATCCGTCCCCGAACAGGGTGCTGGTCCGGTTTCGTCCGCCGCCGGCCGTGCGGGAACTGCGGTGCGGCGCATCGGCGGAGGAGTCCGGCCGGGCGCACACCACCGCTACGGCGATGCCCGGTACAGCAGTGCCCGGTACGGCGATACCCGGCCACGGAAGTGCCGTGGTGCGGGGTGACGCCGTACCGGACCACCGTCCCAGGGTCCGGCCCTGCGAGCGCCCTCCTTGCACCGGGGCTCACACGTTTGGGGGCGCCCCGTCGATCGGGCGTCCGAGCACGCCGGGCCGTTTCTGCCAGGGGAGGGGGCCGCCGGGCGGGCGGTAGCCGACACCCAGGGCGTCGAGGCGGGCGTAGTGGACAGCCATCCGCCGGGTGAAGTCCTGGTAGTCGCGGTCGGCCGGTGCGGGCAGCCGCGACCAGGCGACCTCGGCGAAGGCGGCCAGCCGGGGAAACACCTGGTAGTCGAGGCGCTGCTGACTGTCCATGACCTCGGTCCAGGCGTTGGCCTGGGTACCCAGGACGTGCGCGGCCTGGTCCGCGGTCAGCTCCGGCGGCACCGGCTCGAAGCGGTAGACGTCCTCCAGGGTCCGTACGAAGCCGATCGGCACCGGCTCGTCCGGGGAGTGATGCTGACGGTGGTCCAGGTACACGTGCTGCTCGGGGCACATCACGACGTCATGGCCGGATTTCGCCGCGGCGATGCCTCCCGCGTAGCCGCGCCAGGAGGAGACCGCGGCGCCCTCGGCCAATCCGCCCTCCAGGATCTCGTCCCAGCCGATCAGCCGCCGGCCGCGGGCGGCGAGCCAGCGGTCGAAGTGCCGGATGAACCAGCTCTGCAGCCCGTCCTCACCGGCCAGTGACAGCTCGCCGATCCGGGCCCGGGCGGTGGCGGACGCCTTCCACTGGTCCTTGGGGCACTCGTCGCCCCCGAGGTGCACGAACCGCGAGGGGAAGAGCGCCAGGACCTCGTCGAGCACCTGCTCGTAGAACCGCAGGGTGTTGTCGGTGGGCGCCAGTACGTTGGGGTTGACGCCCCAGGTGTCCCAGACCTTCAGGGAGGTGGTGTCGATGACGTCGGTGTTGCCGAGTTCCGGGTACGCGGCGATGGCGGCCTGCGAGTGTCCCGGGATGTCGATCTCGGGGACGACGGTGATATGCCGCTGGGCGGCGTAGGCGACGATCTCGCGGATGTCGTCCTGGGTGTAGTAGCCGCCGTGCGGGCGCTCGTCCCAGAGGGGGGAGGCCCGGTGACCGATTTTGGTGCGCTCCCGCCAGCCGCCGGTCGCGGTCAGTTCCGGATAGCGGGCGATCTCGATCCGCCAGCCCTGGTCATCGGTGAGGTGGAGGTGCAGGACGTTGAGCTTGTGGGCGGCGAGCAGATCGAGGTAGCGCAGCACCCCCTCCTTGGGCAGGAAGTGCCGGGCGACATCGAGCAGCATGCCGCGCCAGGCGAAGCGGGGAGCGTCCTCGATGGTCTGCTGCGGCAGGACGGCCGCGCGCCCGGGTGCGAGCGGGGCCCGGCGGAAGGCGTGCGGGCCGAGGAGCTGACGCAGCGTCTGCGCGCCCCAGAAGACGCCCGCCGGGCCGCCGCCGGTGATCCGTACGCCCCGGTGCGTGGCGGCCTCCAGGCGGTAGCCCTCTGCGGGCAGGGCCGGGTCGAGGGCGAGCACAAGGGTGCCGGCGGCGTCGGCGGAACCGGGCGGCAGCGGCAGGCCGAAGGCCGCGCCGAGAGTGGCGCGCAGCCAGCGCGCGGTGTCCTCGGTGCCGGGCCCGGCGGCCAACGCGGTGCCCTCGCCCAGCCGCACGGCGCAGCGGTAGGGCCCGTCGATGCTCAGCGGCGCCGGGACCAGCCCGCCGCCCGGTGCCGTGGGGGTGATGTCCGTGTCGGGCATACCGTCCGTCCTTCACCGCGCCACCCGGCCCGGGACCGGTCGGCCCGTATGAGTCCCCGCCTGTACGAGCTCCCCACCCGTACGAGTGCCCAGAGCCGGTACGAGTGCCCAGAGGAGAAACAGGCCGGCCCGGGGGCGGCCCGCACGGCCGATGCTGCCATCTTCCCGCCGGGGCCGGGGCGGTTCGGCGTATTCGGCGTAAACGGGCGCATGCACGTGCCGAAGACCAGCCGCGCCAGGGCGAGATGAGGACGTGGGGCGGGTCACCTCACGGGACGGGACGGGGCGCGTCACGGGACGGGGCGCCTCACGGGGCGGGACGCGTCACGGGGCGGGACGCGTCACCGACGGCTTCGTCACGCCGGACGGGCGGCGGACCGCCTCACGGCGACGGGGCGCCTCGCAGCGACCGGGCGCCCCTGGTACGGCGGGGCGCGCCACGGACGGTGCGGCGCGCCCCGGCCGGCGGCTGCTACTTCTTGCCGCCGCCCTTGCCGTCCTTGCCGCCCTTGTCCTTGTCGCCGCCGGCGCCCATGGACTCGAAGATCTCCTTGCACATGGGGCAGACCGGGTACTTCTTCGGGTCGCGACCCGGTACCCAGACCTTGCCGCACAGCGCCACGACGGGGGTGCCGTCGAGCGCGCTCGCCATGATCTTGTCCTTCTGGACATAGTGGGCGAAGCGCTCGTGGTCACCGTCGCCGTGCGACACCTGCGGTGTCGGCTCTACGAGGGTCCCCGTACCTGCCCCGCGCTCGGGCTCAAGAGTGCTCATAACTGCCAAGGGTACTCACGCCCGGCACGACCCGGGAGCGTCGGCCCGCCGCCGGGGGGAGCGCACGACCCGCCGCCGGGCGTGCACCCGCTACGACGCCACCGCCACCCCGCCCCGGGACCCGGCCGTCAGGCCCAGTTGTGTGGCGAAGGCCAGTGCGGCGTCCGGGCGGACCTCGTACCAGCAGTCCTGGCCGCAGACCGCGTCCAGCAGGGTGGTGATGTCCTGGGCGCCGACCCTGCGGGCCTCCGCGGCGGCCAGGAAGGCGCGGACCGCCGCCAGGGCGTCGACCTCCGTCTCCGTGCGGGCCACCAGGACCTCGGCGATGTCCCCGGCCGCGTCGTCGCCGGGCGCGACCCAGCTCATGGCCATCTCCAGGCCGTCGTCCGGCAGCTTCTCGGGGTACGGGGCGCGCGCCCAGGCGCCGTCCTGCCACCAGTAGACGAACCCGAAGAGATTGCCCTCGGCGTCCTCGCGCAACTGCTCCCAGGGCAGCCATGAGGGGCCGCCGGCCAGGAAGTCGATCTGGCGGCCACCGCTGTGCGTGTGGCTGCCGTCGGAGTCCTGGCCGCAGAGCAGGGCCCGGCCGTCCTCGAACAGCTTCAGCCGCCACCAGTAGCTTCCGCCGTCGTTCCAGCACTGCAATCCCTGGTTGCCCCAGGAGAATTCGTCCCAGTCGTCCACGGCGGCCGCCACTACCGCCAGCGTCGCGGCGCGCGCCCACAGGCGCTGTGGATGATCCAGGTCCTCGGGCAGGCTCGGCCTGTGCATGGCGCTCTCCCCCGCTTGTCCAGCGCGGCCCCGCCGACGCGGCCACGCACCGTCCCCTGTCGCCTCGAACCATAGCGACGGGGTCTGACAGTTCCCCATGACGAAGCCGTCACAATAATCAAGTCGTCAACAAAATCTGGCCCGCGACGCGCCCGCCGGCACCGGCCCGGAACTCCGCCTGCCCGCCCCGGAGCTCCCTCGGCTCCACCGCCCGCGCCCGGCATCCACCCGCAAACCACGAGCCGCCACCCGCGAACCGCAACCCGGCCAGGGCCGATTCAGGGACGCCGGTTCAGCAACGGCCGGCTCAGCAACGCTCAGTTCAGCGACGGATCGTCCGGATACGTGGCCACCATCGCCAGCTCGTTGCGCTGCCGGCGCAGCACCGCGCGCCACAGCTGCTCCGGGTCGGGCGAGGAGACGTCGCCGGGCTCGGACTCGACGACGTACCAGGCGCCCTCGACGAGTTCGTCCTCCAGCTGGCCCGGGCCCCAGCCCGCGTACCCGGCGAAGATCCGCAGGCTGCCGAGGACCGCCGCGAGGAGTTCCGGAGGGGCCTCCAGATCGACCAGTCCGATCGCGCCGTGCACCCTGCGCCAGCCCAGCGGCTCGTCACCCGACTGCACGCCCGTCCGGTCCGCGGCCGGCACACCGGCCGTCTCCGCGCCGTCGCCGCCCGCCCGGGCGCCGCTGTCCACGGACGGGATGCCGCCCTCGCCGGACAGCCCGCCGGGCACCACGGCCACCCCGAGCGCCGAGTCCAGTGACACCGGACCGCCCTGGAAGACCACCCCCGGCTCACCGGCCAGCGCCGCCCAGGGCGCGAGGATGTCCGCGACACCGACCGGCGTGGGGCGGTTGAGGACCACGCCGAGGGAGCCCTCCTCGTCGTGGTCGAGGAGGAGCACCACCGCGCGGTCGAAGTTCGGATCGGCGAGCGCGGGCGTCGCGACGAGTAGCCGCCCTGTGAGCGAGGACACCTCGGTCATGGCCACATGATCCCGCACTTCTGGCCGGAGCGGGGAGTCAACGCCCTGACCCGGGCGAGAGCAGGGCAGGGCGTACGGCGGCAGCACCGGCGCACGACCCCGGCACCGGACGATCCATTCACGACATACCCGGCAATTTCGGCCAAAGGTCGATTACAGATCAAAGGCGGACCGTAGCGGAGCGTGTTGTGACAAAGCCATTACATGCTCAAAGGCTGCACGGGCCTACGGACTCACCCCCGCCCGCCCTTACCATTTCAGCTTGGCCCCTGCCCGTCTCCAGGAACGCGAGATCCATGACCGTCTCTACTGACGACGTACTGCTTGTCCACGGCGGCACCCCGCTCGAGGGCGAGATCCGGGTTCGCGGCGCGAAGAACCTTGTGCCGAAGGCCATGGTCGCCGCCCTCCTCGGCAGCGGCCCCAGCCGGCTGCGCAACGTGCCCGATATTCGCGACGTACGTGTGGTGCGCGGGCTGCTGCAGCTGCACGGCGTCACGGTGCGCCCCGGTGACGAGCCGGGCGAGCTGATCCTCGATCCGTCCCACGTGGAGAGCGCCAACGTCGCGGACATCGATGCGCACGCGGGCTCCTCGCGGATCCCGATCCTGTTCTGCGGCCCGCTGCTGCACCGTCTGGGCCACGCCTTCATCCCCGGCCTGGGCGGCTGCGACATCGGCGGCCGGCCGGTCGACTTCCACTTCGACGTGCTGCGCCAGTTCGGCGCGACGATCGAGAAGCGCGCCGACGGGCAGTACCTGGAGGCCCCGCAGCGGCTGCGCGGCACGAAGATCCGGCTGCCGTACCCGTCGGTCGGCTCGACCGAGCAGGTGCTGCTGACGGCCGTCCTGGCCGAGGGCGTCACCGAGCTGTCGAACGCCGCCGTGGAGCCGGAGATCGAAGACCTCATCTGCGTCCTGCAGAAGATGGGCGCGATCATCTCCATGGACACCGACCGGACGATCCGGATCACCGGTGTCGACAGCCTCGGCGGTTACACCCACCGCGCCCTCCCGGACCGTCTGGAGGCGGCTTCCTGGGCGTCCGCGGCGCTGGCCACCGAGGGCAACATCTACGTCCGCGGCGCGCAGCAGCGGTCGATGATGACCTTCCTCAACACCTTCCGCAGGGTCGGCGGCGCCTTCGAGATCGAGGACGAGGGCATCCGCTTCTGGCACCCGGGCGGCCTGCTCAACGCCATCGCCCTGGAGACCGACGTCCACCCCGGTTTCCAGACCGACTGGCAGCAGCCGCTGGTCGTCGCGCTGACCCAGGCGTCGGGCCTGTCGATCGTGCACGAGACGGTCTACGAGTCCCGGCTCGGCTTCACCTCCGCGCTCAACCAGATGGGCGCGCACATCCAGCTCTACCGGGAGTGCCTGGGCGGCAGCGCCTGCCGCTTCGGGCAGCGCAACTTCCTGCACTCCGCGGTCGTTTCGGGACCGACCAAGCTGCAGGGCTCCGACCTGGTCATCCCCGACCTGCGCGGCGGCTTCTCGTACCTGATCGCGGCGCTGGCGGCGCAGGGCACCTCCCGAGTGCACGGCATCGACCTGATCAACCGCGGCTACGAGAACTTCATGGAGAAACTCGTCGAACTGGGCGCCGACGTCGAACTGCCGAACGGCGCCCTGCCCGTCAACTGAGGCCGGAGCACTGCCGGGCCGGGTGAACGGCGCACAGCCGACCGTGCGCAGGGTGAACGGCGCCCTGCCGGCCGGGCACCGGGGGAGCGGCTTTCCGCCGCTCCCCCCGCCCCCGCAGGAGCTGAGCGGGACTCCCCCCGGTGAAGCCCCGCTCAGCAGTCCGTCACCAGCACCGGCTTCTCGTGCGGTGTGACCGTGCACCGTGCGCCCGGTGTCAGCTCGCCGGCCTCCCAGCTGGGCACGTCGGCCTTGAGCTGGACGCCGGTCTCGGTGGTCAGGTGCAGACGGGTGGTGGCGCCGAGGAAGGTCGCCACCCGTACGGTCGCGGACATCCCCTCCGCGCCCGCGTCCGTACGGATGGCGAGGCCTTCCGGCCGCAGCAGTACCTCGACCGCACGGCCCTCACTGCCGCGCGGCGCCGCCCCGTGGACCGGCAGGCGGCGGCCGAACAGCTCCACCACCCCGCCGTCCCTGACGGTGCCGGGCAGGCGGTTCATGGTGCCGACGAACTCCGCGACGAACGGGGTCGCCGGGCGCTCGTACAACTCGGCGGGCGCGGCGCACTGTTCGAGCCGCCCGCCCTGCATCACGGCGACGCGGTCGGCCATCGACAGCGCCTCTTCCTGGTCGTGGGTGACGAAGACGGTGGTGATGCCGAGTTCGAGCTGGATGCGGCGGATCTCCTCGCGCAGGCTGAGCCGCACCTTGGCGTCGAGCGCGGACAGCGGCTCGTCCAGGAGCAGCACGCGCGGGCGGACGGCGAGCGCGCGGGCCAGTGCGACGCGCTGCTGCTGGCCGCCGGAGAGCTGGTGCGGATAGTGGTCCTCCCGGCCGGGCAGACCGACCAGCTCCAGCAACTCCGCCGCGCGGGCGGTGCGTTCGGCGGCGGCGGAGCCCCGCACCCGCAGGCCGTAGCCGATGTTCTGGGCGGCCGTCATGTTGGGGAAGAGGCTGTAGGACTGGAAGACCATGCCGATGCCGCGGCGGTGCGCGGGGACCTGGGTGACGTCCTGGCCGTCCATGGTGAGCTCGCCGCCGTCGGCGGTCTCGAAGCCGGCGATGATGCGCAGCGCGGTGGTCTTGCCGCAGCCGGACGGACCGAGCAGGGCGACCATCTCGCCCAGCGCGATCTCCAGGTCGAGGCCGTCCAGCGCGGTGGTCGCGCCGAAGCTCCGGCGCAGCCCCTTGAGGTGTACGGGTACGGTCATGACGTCGTCCTTTGCCGGCGGGTACGGCGGGTCCGGCCGCCCGCCAAGAAGGTGAGCAGAAGCAGCAGGCCCCAGGTGAGGAAGAGGCTCAGCATGGCGGCGGCACCGGCGAGTTCGGCCTCCTCGTTGCCGACCTCCACCATCCACACGGCGAACGGCCGGTAGCCGAGCACGGAGGCGACGGTGTACTCGCCGAGCACCATGGCCAGGCTGAGCACCGCGCCGCTGACGACGGCGGGCCGCAGGTTGGGCACGACCACCCGGCCCAGCGTGGTCAGCCGTCCGGCGCCCAGGCTGCGGGAGGCCTCGACCAGCGTCTTGAGGTCGACGGCGCGCAGTCCGGCGTCCAGCGAGCGGTAGAGGAACGGCAGCGACATGACGGTGTAGAGCAGGACGAGGACGAGCGGGAAGTTCTCGTCCTGGATGACCATCAGGGTCTGGTAGAAGGGCGTCCGCGCCAGGTCCGGTGCCCACGACAGCACCGTGTTGACCCCGGCGACCAGCGCGATCGGCGGGACGACCAGCGGCGTCATGCACAGGATCTCGACGAGCGGGCGCAGCCGGGGCAGCCGGAGGTGGACGACGACCATGGCGGGGACGACCAGCAGCAGGCCCAGCGCGACGGTGGCCAGCCCCAGTTCGACGGAGAGCAGCAGGCTGCCCAGCATGTCGCCGGAGACCAGATGGCCGGTGTAGACGTCGAGGGAGAAGCCCTTGACGGGGTCGTCGACGGTGAACCAGAGGGAGGCGGCGACCGGGAGGGCGAAGTAGAGGAACGCCAGGAGGAGGACGGCGAGGCGTCCGTAGGGGCGGCGGCCGCGGGCGGGGGGTGCGGGGCGCGGCTCGGGGGCGCGGTCCGAGGGCGGCGCCACGGGCGGCTGCGCGGCGGTGGTCATCCCAGCCATCGGGCGCTCCTGCGCTGCAGCGGTATCTGCACGGCCATCACCAGCAGCGCGATGACGACCATGTTGAGGCTCATGGCGAGGGCCAGGTTCTCCTGGCCGGCCAGGACGTTTCCGGCCAGTGCGTTGGAGATCTGCACGGTGATCAGCGGCACCGAGCTGCCGACCATGACGGCGGCGGTGGCGTGCGAGGCGAAGGCGGTGCCGAAGAGCAGCACCGCGCCGCCGAGCAGCGAGGGCAGCAGGACGGGGAGGCCGATGTGCCGCCAGAACTGGCCGCGGGTGGCGCCGCAGGAGGCGGCGGCCTCCCGCCACTGGGTGCGCAGCCCGTCGAGCGCGGGCAGCACGGTCACCACCATCAGCGGGATCATGAAGTACAGGTAGGCCAGGACCAGTCCGGCGGTGGTGTAGAGGCTGAACCCGGTGTCGCCGAGGGAGAGCAGCCGGGTGAGGGTGCCGGTGGTGCCGAGGGTCGCGACGAAGGCGAACGCGAGCGGGGCGCCGGAGAAGTTGGCGAGCACCCCGCAGGCGGCGACCACGGCGCGGCGCAGGGCGGGGCGCCGGGAGGCCACGACGGCCTGCGCGATGAGGGTGCCGCAGAGCGTCGCCAGCAGGGCACAGATCAAGGAGAGCTGGACGCTGCCGCCGAGGCCGGTGGCGTAGATGCCCTTGAGCGACTGGCGGACGTTGTCGAGGGTGGCGTGACTGTGTCCGGTGGCCGGGTCGGTGGCGGTGAAGGCCCCGTACACCAGGGCGCCGGCCGGCAGGCCGAAGCACAGCGCGAGGAAGACGAAGAAGGGCAGGACGGCCGGCCAGTGCAGGCGGCGGGCGGTGCGGCGGCGGCCGGGCGGGCCGGCGTCCGTCGCGGGTCGGTCACTCATGCGCGGGAGGTCTCCAAGGGGGCGGGGAGGGGGTGAGTGGGGGGTCAGCCGACGGCCTTGCCCCAGCCCTCGTTGATGGCCGCCTTGGCGGCGTCCTCCTGTTCCGGTGTGGGGAACTTCGGGGTGCCGTGGACCTCGGGGAGGCCTGCTGCGGCCTTCTTGTCGGCGGTGCCGTCCTTCTCCATGCGGTCGAGGAGGGCGGGACGGGAGTAGCCCCGCAGCCAGATGTTCTGGCCCTGGGGGCTGTAGAGGAATTCGAGCCACAGCCGGGCGGCGGCGGGGTGCGGGGCGTAGGCGTTGACGCCCTGGTTGTAGTACTGCGAGTACGGGCCGTCGGACGGCACGGCGACCTGCCAGTCGACGCCCTTGGCCAGGAGTTCCTTGCGGTAGCCGAGGTTGAGGTAGTCCCAGTCGAGGGAGATCGGGGTCTCGCCCTTGCGGATGGTGGCCGGTGAGGACTCGACGGGCACGAAGTTGCCGCGCTGCTTGAGCTTCTTGAAGAACGCGAGGCCGGGCCGGACGTCGCCGAACGAGCCGCCGCTGGCGAGCGCGGCGGCGAAGATCGCGGAGAACGCCGAGGACGACTCCGCCGGGTTGCCGTTGAGCGCGATCTTGTTCCGGTACTGCGGCTCCAGCAGCTCGGCGAAGGTCTTGGGGCACTTCTTGACGGCCTTGGCGTCGCAGCCGATGGAGATATAGCCGCCGTAGTTGTTGAGGTACGAGCCGTCGGCCTGTTTCTGCGCGCGGGGGATGTCCCGCCAGCCGGTCACCTTGTAGGGCGCGAGCAGCCGCTTGCCCTGGGCGTTGCGCATGAACGCGGTGCCCAGGTCGAGGGCGTCGACGGCGCGGTCCTGGCCCCGGCGCTTGTCGGCGGCGCCGAGGGCGAGCTGGCTGGTGCCGCCGGGGTTCTCGTTGTTGACCTCGATGCCGTACTTCCGCTCGAAGGTCTTGATCATCTCGCCGTAGTTCGCCCAATCGGGGGCCAGCGCATAGACGTTGAGCCGGCCTTCCTTCCTGGCGGCCTTGACGAGGGCGTCCATGCCGCCGAGGTCCGCGGCCGAACGGGCGGTGGCCGCCTTGCTGGTGACGGCGGCCGGGGCGTAGCCGCAGCCACCGGTGGCCGTGGCGGTCACAAGGACCGCGACGCCGCCGGCGAACGCCCGGCGCATACCCGCCGGTCGGGGTGGCTTCACTGGTTACTCCTGGCTCTTTGGCCCTCCACCTGTATGGACAAGCCGCCGTCTAGTAAGCCCCGTCAAAATAACCGGAAGATGAACCCCAGACCAACCCCCTGGAGCAGAAAAACCGCAGGTCATAAGCGTTATAATGGAAAAGGTTTAGAGCTTGGCGCAGCGGTTAGACGCATACCCCGTGGCTACGTGGACATCTACATCTGTGCACAGCTGACCCGATCGTTCCGGCCCTGTCCGCAGGGCCAGGAGCCGTCCTGCCAGCCACCTCACCACCAGGCCGCGAGGAGTCCCCTTGACCCGACGCCACCAGCAGATCGCCGAGGCGCTGCGCCGGGAGATCACCGACGGGCGGCTCCCCGTCGGCAGCGCACTGCCCCCGGAGACCGAACTCGCCGCCACCCACGGCGTCTCGCGCGGCACGGTCCGCCAGGCGCTCGCCGCGCTGCTCTCCGAAGGCATGATCGGCTCCCGCCAGGGCGCCCGGCACCTCGTCCTGAGCACCGCGCCCAGCCAGAGCTTCACCGAGCTGCGCAGCTTCGCCCAGTGGGCGCACGCGGGCGGCCACACCCCCGGCGGCCGGGTCCGCGAGAGCGTCCGCGGCACGGCCGGCGCCGAGGAGGCCGCGCTGCTGCAACTGGCCCCCGGCGACGAGGTGCTGCGGGTGCTGCGGCTGCGGACCCTGGACGGCGAGGCGGTGTTGCTGGAGCGAACGGTCTACGCGGGCTGGATCGCCGGTGCGGTCGAGGAGCTGCCCGACGGCTGCGAGTCGGTCACCCAGGCACTCCTGGACTCCCGCGGGCTGGTGTTCGCCCACGGTGAGCACCACTTGGACGCCCTGGCGGCCGGCACCGTGGACGCCCGGGAGTTGCGGGTGCGACGGGGCAGCCCGCTGCTGCGCGTGCGCCGCACCACGACCACCGCGGAGGGCCGCCCCGTCGAGACCTCCGACGACCGCTACCGCCCCGGCGCGGTGGTCTTCACCGTCCGCAACTCCACCCAGGCCAACCCGCTGGCCCGCACCCCGGCCGACTGACGCCGGGCGCCGCCGCCTGCCCCGGGCGCCACCGCGCCGCCGCGCCGCCGGCCTCCCGCCCCCACGCCTGACTCCTCACGCCCTCTCCAGCGAACTGCGAGCCCGCCCATGCCCGTGATCCCCCCGCCCGCCCCCACGCTCCCCGCGGCCCTGCTGTGCGACATGGACGGCACCCTCGTCGACACCGAGCACCAGTGGCTGGACGCGGTGGCCGGATTCCTGCGGGAGCAGGGCCTCGCGGCCACCGACGAGGTGCTGGCGGACTTCGCCGGGGCCCCGGTGGACGACGCCGCCCGGCGCCTGGTGCGCGCGTACGGGGTGCGCTGCGACGTCACCCGGACGGCCGCCCGGCTGGACCGGGACTTCACCGCCCGGGTCGCGGCCGGTGTCACCGTCCAGCCCGGTGCGCTGCGGCTGCTGGACCGGGCGCGGGCCCTGGGCATCCCGGCCGCCCTGGTCACCGCCTCCGAACGACATGTCGCCGATCTGGTGCTGCGCACCCTCGGCGCGCACCGCTTCGCCCTGTCGGTCACCTCGGGCGAGGCGCCGCGCGGCAAGCCGCACCCCGACCCCTATCTGGCCGCCGCGGCCGGTCTCGGCGTCGACCCGGCCGACTGCCTGGCCGTCGAGGACACCCCCACGGGCGCCTCGGCGGCGCTGGCGGCGGGCTGCCGGCTGCTGGCCGTACCGAGCGTGCCGGGCATCGTCCCTGGCCCCCGCACGGCCGTGGTGGCCTCTCTGGCGGACGTGGACCTGGCGGACTTCCCGTTCGCCCGTCCCGCCTGATCGCGGCGGACAGCGGCCGCCCCGGACGGGCGCAGCGCCGCTTTCCGGACCGCAACGCCCCCGGGGCATACGGAAAGGCGGTCATCCCTGGGAGGGATGACCGCCTTTGTGCCGTGCTAGGGGGTGTTACTTACCCTTGGCGGCTTCCTTGAGCTTGGAGCCCGCGGAGACCTTCACGCTGTAGCCGGCCGGGATCTGGATCGGGTCGCCGGTCTGCGGGTTGCGCGCGGTGCGAGCGGCACGGTGGGTGCGCTCGAAGGTCAGGAAGCCGGGGATGGTGACCTTCTCGTCGCCCTTGGCGACGACCTCGCCGGTCACCTCGGCGAGGGCGGCCAGAACGGCGTCGGCGTCCTTGCGGGTCACCTCGGCGCGATCGGCCAGAGCGGCCACCAGCTCACTGCGGTTCATGTTTGTACTCCCGTGTTCTTCTTGCCAATGAGGCGTGAGATCGAAGCCGATGCTGCCAGGGTCCTCGGACAGTCCCCGGACCCGGGTCTGGTGCCAGACCCTCGCGCCCGATTACGCATCCTGCCCCCACCTGCGGCGGTAAAGCCAATCCGGCACCCAGGAGGGTCACACGAAAAGCGCCACTGCCTCGTTAGTGGTGACGCTCCGTATCATTCCCGCTCCGGGCCGGCCCCACAGGGCGGCGGTCGCTTGCTGCCCGCCACCCTATGGGGGCCCCAACGACGGCGTGTCCAGCGACGCGCCGTACTCAGACCGTCGTGGTGGCCGTCACAGACGGGTCGCCGCTCTTGGCCGCTTCCCGGACCGCTCCGGCCACCGCGCCCGCGACCTTCTCGTTGAAGACGCTGGGGATGATGTAGTTCGGGTTGACCTCGTCCTCCAGGACGACATCCGCGAGGGCACCGGCCGCGGCCAGCATCATCTCGGTGTTCACCGTACGGGAGTGGGCGTCCAGCAGGCCGCGGAAGACGCCGGGGAACACCAGGACGTTGTTGATCTGGTTCGGGAAGTCCGAGCGGCCGGTGGCCACGACGGCGGCGGTCTGCCGGGCGACGGCCGGGTCGACCTCCGGGTCCGGGTTGGCGAGTGCGAACACGATCGCGCCGTCGGCCATCTGCGAGACGTCGTCGCCGTCCAGGACGTTGGGCGCGGAGACGCCGATGAAGACGTCCGCGCCGACCACGGCCTCCTTGAGGGTGCCGGTGACCCGCTCGGGGTTGGTGTTGTCGGCGATCCAGCGCAGCGGCGAGTCCGGGTCGGCGTCGACCAGGTCCGGGCGGCCCGCGTGCACCACGCCGTGGATGTCGGCGACGACGGCGTGCTGGACGCCGGCCGCGAGCAGCAGTTTGAGGATGGCGGTGCCGGCCGCGCCCGCGCCGGACATCACGACCCGGACGTTCTCGGTCTTCTTGCCGACGACGCGCAGCGCGTTGGTGAGCGCGGCGAGCACCACGATGGCGGTGCCGTGCTGGTCGTCGTGGAAGACCGGGATGTCCAGGGCCTCCCGCAGCCGCGCCTCGATCTCGAAGCAGCGGGGCGCGGAGATGTCCTCCAGGTTGATGCCCGCGAAGCCGGGGGCGATGGCCTTGACGATCTCCACGATCGCGTCGGTGTCCTGGGTGTCCAGGCACAGCGGCCAGGCGTCGATACCGGCGAAGCGCTTGAAGAGGGCCGCCTTG
This sequence comes from Streptomyces sp. Edi2, assembly GCF_040253635.1. Classification (NCBI taxonomy): domain Bacteria; kingdom Bacillati; phylum Actinomycetota; class Actinomycetes; order Kitasatosporales; family Streptomycetaceae; genus Streptomyces; species Streptomyces sp. Edi2. Next base: position 3,346,734 of record NZ_JBEJGX010000003.1, read on the forward strand.
CCCTCCATGACGGGCAGCGCGGCCTTGGGGCCGATGTTGCCCAGGCCCAGCACCGCGGAGCCGTCCGTGACGACCGCGACGCTGTTGCGCTTGATGGTCAGGCGGCGGGCGTCCTCGGGGTTGTCGGCGATGGCCTGGCAGACGCGGGCGACGCCGGGGGTGTAGACCATCGACAGGTCGTCGCGGTTGCGGATGGGGTGCTTCGACGACATCTCGATCTTGCCGCCGAGGTGCATCAGGAACGTACGGTCGGAGACCTTGCCGAGCGAGACGCCCTCGATGTGGCGCAGCTGCTCGACGATCTCGTCGGCGTGGGCGGTGGAGGTGGCCGCGATGGTGACGTCGATCCGGAGCTTTTCGTGCCCGGATGCCGTGACGTCGAGGCCGATCACCGAGCCTCCGTTGGACTCTACGGCCGTGGTGAGCTGGGAGACCGCGGTTCCGCTCGCGGGCACCTCCAGCCGGACCGTCATCGAGTAGGAGACGCTGGGCGCCGTTGCCATGGCCGACTTCCTCTGCTTTCACCGTGTTGCTGGATTGCCGTCCGATCGTCGCACCTACCGCGGAGTACGCGGTAGCCGCCTCGCATTGCGAACATTGTGTTCGCGGGCACGGCGACTCCGGAAAACAACTTCCATCATACGAGAATATGCGTCCACGACGAAGAGGCCCACGTCACCGGGTGACGTGGGCCTCTTCCGCTGGTCTATGACACCGACCCGCCATGCTCGCCTCGCGGCAAGTGGTCGCTCGTAGCGACGATGGTTGGGCCCGGGGGCTTGGATCGGGCCGGTGCCGTCACCCAGGCTAACAAACCATCCCCGGAAGCGAATCCCGTCCCGCGGGCTGTATTTCAAGACCCCTCGTACGGCGGCGCGCAGCACCCGGCCGCGCCCGCCGTACGGGTGCCGGACCGGGGCCCGGCGGGGTGCGGAGGCGGGGGGACGGCGGGGCACAGAGCCGGGGACAGCGGGGCGCAGAGCCGGGCCCGGCGGGCCCCGCCCGCCCGGGTCAGTCCCGCAGCAGGTCCGGCACCCCGGCCGCGTCCGGTTCGTCCCGTGCGGCCGACAGCACGGTCAGCTGCTGGGTGGCCCGGGTCAGCGCCACGTACAGCACCCGCAGCCCGGCCGGGGACTCGTCGGCGATCTCGGCGGGCGAGACCACCAGGGTGGCGTCGTACTCCAGCCCCTTGGCCTCCAGGGAGCCCAGCGCCACCACCCGGTCGCCGAGCGGGGCGAGCCAACGGCGGGCCTGCGCGCGGCGGTTCATGGCCACCACGACGCCGACCGTGCCGTCCACCTCGCCCAGCAGCCGCCCGGCCTCGGCGACCGTGGCCTCGGCCAGCGCCGCGTCGCCGTCGGCGGCGGCCCGGTCCGCACGGTCCGCCCGGTCCCCGTCCGCGACGCGCGCGAAGCGGGGCTCCAGGCCCGTGGAGCGGACCGCCTTCGGCGACTGCATCCCGGGCATCGCCAGCGCCAGCACCCTGGCGGCCAGTTCGGCGATCTCCGCGGGGTTGCGGTAGTTCACGGTGAGCGTGAAACGGCGGCGCGGGCGGGTGCCCAGCGCCTCGTCGCGGGCGACGGCGGCCTCGTCCGGGTCGGACCACGAGGACTGCGCGGGGTCCCCGACGACCGTCCAGGTCGCGTGCCGGCCGCGGCGGCCGACCATCCGCCACTGCATCGGCGTCAGGTCCTGCGCCTCGTCGACGATGACATGGGCGTAGTCGGTGCGCTCCTCCTCCAGCCGTTCGCGCCGGCTGCGGCCGCCGCCGTTGCGCTCGGTGTAGGTCGTCAGCTCCTCCAGGCCGGTCAGATGGTCCAGCGGGTCGGCCTCGCGCGGCCGGGGCGGGCGCATCGGGGCGCCGAGGATCATCTGCAGCTCGTCCAGCAGGGCGACATCGTGCACCGACAGCGGGCCCTTCCCCGCGGCCCGGTCGGGAGTATCCCCGGCGGCGGCCGGGGCGGCACCCGTGCCGTCCAACCGCCGCAGGGAGCGGGCCAGTTGGCGGACCTCGCGCTGGTTGAGGACCCGGCGCGCCCAGCGGCCCAGCAGGCGCTCGTCGGCCATCGCGGCGAGCACCCCGCGCGGGGTCAGCTCGGGCCACCAGGCGTCCAGGAACTCCTGGAAGCCGGACTCGGTGGTGATGTCCTCGTCGAAGCCCTCACGGGCCTCGGCGGCCAGTTCGGGGTCGGTGTAGCGGCGGGCGGCGCCGGACTTGGCCCACAGGGCGTCCAGGATCAGCCGCCGGGCGCGCGGGCGCAGCAGATTGACCGGGGCGGTGCCGCCGAGCGCGGACTGCCGGATGGAGTGCAGCTCGTCGGCGTCCAGCTCGATCCGGCCGCCGAAGGCGACGACCCGCAGCCGGGCGGGGGCGGCCGGGGCGGGGCGGGAGGGTCTGGAGCGGGTCCGGCGGCCCGGACGCTCCCCGCCGCCGGAGCCGTTCCCGGCCCCGTCGCCCGCGGGCGTGGGCGCGGGCGCGGCGAAAAGATCCTCCAGGGAGAGCTGGCCGCCCCCGCCCGGCCCCTCGCCGGCGCCTTCCTTGCCGGTGCCGCCCGGCTCCTCGCCGGTGTCCTCCGGCGCCGCGGCCACCGGTCCTGCCAGCTCCAGCGCCCCGCGGGCCGCCTTGCGCAGCAGCTTCTGCATCCGCGACGAGCCCTTGATACGGGCCACCGCCGGCGGGTCGTACGCGGTCGCCTCGGCGCCGTCCACGAGCGAGCCGAGCGACCGGATGGCGACCTGGCCCTCCTCGCCGAGCGACGGCAGGACGCCTTCGGTGTACGCGACCAGCAGCGGCGTCGGGGAGACGATCAGGATGCCGCCCGCATAGCGGCGCCGGTCCTGGTAGAGGAGGTAGGCGGCGCGGTGCAGCGCGACCGCGGTCTTGCCCGTGCCGGGGCCGCCCTCGACCTCGGTGACGGAGGCGGCGGGGGCCCGGATCACCATGTCCTGCTCGGCCTGGATGGAGGCGACGATGTCCCGCATGGTGTGGCTGCGGGCCCGGCCGAGCGCGGCCATCAGCGCACCGTCACCGATCGCGGGCAGCTCCTGGCCGTCCAGCGTCGCGGTGACCTCGGGGCGCATCAGGTCGTCCTCGACGCCGAGGACCCGGCGCCCCTTGGAGCGGATCACCCGCCGCCGGACGACCCGGCCCGGGGCGACCGGGGTGGCCCGGTAGAAGGGCGCGGCGGCCGGCGCCCGCCAGTCGATGACCAGCGGGGAGTAGTCCGCGTCGAGGACGCCGAGGCGGCCGATGTGCAGCGTCTCGGCGATCGCGGCGCGATGGTCCTCGATCGCGCCGTCGGCCGGCTCGACGGAGGTGAAGGCGCCGTCCGGCCCCTTCTTGCCGTCCTTGCCGAGGAGCAGGTCGATCCGGCCGAAGAGGAAGTCCTCGTACTCCGAATTCAGGCGGTGGAGATGGACGCCGGCCTGGAAGACCTGGGCGTCGCGCTCGGCGAGCGCGCCGGGCGTGCCGACCTGGCCGCGCTTGGCGGCGTCGTCCATCAGGAACTCTGCCTCGTGGATCTTCTCCTCGAGGCGCCGGTAGACACGGTCCAGATGCGTCTGCTCGGCTTCGATCTCGCGGTCGCGAACGGAATCCGAAGCGTGATCCGGTGCGTGCGTGGCGTTGTGCGCGGCCACCCAGGCCCCCTTCTCCTGTGCGTAGGGCAGCCGTCAACCGTACGCGAACCAGGCACCGTGCGCACCTGGGGAAAGGGACAAAGTCGGGCGATTTTGGTCGGATGTTGAATCAAGCCGCTACATCGGGCGGACCCGGTCGGGGGGATTGCCGGTCGAAGGCATGGCGGTCCTTGACGGGCGCCCCGTGCCGTACCCGGCCCGGGGCGCCGGACCGCGCCGCTCAGACGTTCACCTTGGCCAGCCGCTTGCCCTCCGTGGTGGTGACCTCGAAGTGGTCGATGTCGCCGCGGTTGAAGCCCGCGCCGCCCGCCGCGTACAGGGGCTCGCGGTTCCACTTCGCGGTGCCGCCCGGGATGCCGTAGCCCCCCTTGGGCACCGCCCAGGTGGTCACGGTCTGCCGCTTGCCGTCCTTGCCGACGGCGACCAGGCCGCAGGTGAGCGGCCCCTTGACGTTGGCGAGTTCCAGGACCACCTGGGTGCCCCAGGGCCGGGCGGCCATCGAGACGCCCGCCGAGACCTTGGTGTCCGGGTCGACGGAGCTCGCCTTCTCGCCCGCCGCGTACTGGGCCCGCACGGCGTTCGCCAGCGGCGGCGCCGGCTTCTCACCGGAGTCCTGGGGGCCCAGCTTCAGCGCGGCGAGCGGCCCGCCGACGATCAGCACGACGGCGGCGGCGACCAGGAACAACCGGCGCCGGGCACGGCCCCGCCGGGTGGCGGCGACCTCGCCCATCAGCCCGTCCAGCAGCCCCGGGCCGGGGACGGCCGTGATCGTCTGCGGGGTAGGAGCGGACTGTTTGAACTCGGCCAGTACCGGTGTCAGGCCCATGAGTTCTTCGAGTTCGGCCGCGCACCGGTGGCAGCCGACGAGATGCGCCTCGAACCGGTCGGCGTCGGCACCGTCCAGGACACCCAGCGCATAGGCGCCGACGTCGGTGTGCCGGTCCGGCTGCGTGGGCGGGTTCACTCCGTTACTCCTCGTTCCTCTAGCGAGAGTCTCAGGGAGCGCAGCGCGTAGAACACCCGGGACCGCACGGTCCCGGCCGGTACGCGCAGCACCTCCGCTGCCTCGTTGACCGTACGTTCCTTGAAATACGTCTCGACGAGGGCCTCTCGATGGGCCTGGCTCAGGTCGCTCAGCGCCTCGGAGATCGTCATCATGCGCAGCGCGCGGTCGATGACATCCGCGGCCGGCATCGTCTCCAGAGGGGTCGGATCGACCTCTTGGGGCCGCGCCTTGCGACTGCGGTGCCCGTCGATCACGATCCGCCGTGCAACGGTCACCAGCCAGGGTCGTATCGAGCCGGTCGCCCGTTGCAACTGGTCGGCGTTGCGCCAGGCGCGCACCAGCGTCTCCTGCACCACGTCCTCCGCGCGGTGCCGGTCGCCGGCCACCAATCGCAGGACGAAGGCGAGAAGCGGGCCCGCGTGATCGTCATAGAGGGCTCGCATGAGCTCCTCGTCAGGTGTCGTCCTGTCTGCCACGACGGCATCCTTACGCACTCCAACTCCCGGGTCGATAGCCCAGATCGCCCAAGATCGCCGGGGGACCCTGCCATGAATCGGACTTGCGGTGAGGAGTACGGACGGGACGGGCGGGTTACTCAGAGTTCGGCGGAAAAATTTTCCGCTCCGGTCACGACGCCCTGACCAGCACTTCCGTTCTGGTCCCTGCGGCCGGCACTTCCGGCCTGCTCCCGCTGACCGGCGACCTGTTCCCGCCGGCCGACGCTTCCGTTCTGCTCCCGCTGACCAGCACTTCCGTTCTGGTCCCTGCGTACCGTCGTCCGCCGCCGGTGGCGGGCCACCCGCTCCCGGTTGCCGCACACCTCGCTGGAACACCAGCGGCGGCGACGTCCGCGCGAGGTGTCCAGATAGACCAGGGTGCAGCTCTCGCCCTCGCACTGCCGCAGCTGCTGCCGGGCCACCGCGTCGGTCAGCAGCCCGATCGCGTCCCGGGCCACCGCGGCCAGCAGCCCGGCGCAGTCGGGCGGGCCGTCCAGGGCACGGGCCAGGGAGCCGTCGACGGTGCGTACCGCATGCGCGGCGGGCGGCTGCCCGGACGCGGCCGCGGAGTTGAGCAGCGCCAGATCGGCCTCGGCCGCCCGGCCTCGCAGCTCGTCGTGCACCACCCGGCCCAGCAGCTCGCGCAGGGCGCGGAAGCGGGCGACCCAGCCGCCGTCGACGCCGTCCAGCGGGGTGCCGGGCGGCACCAGACCCGCTCCGACCAGCCAGGCCCGCAACTGGTCCGGGCCGGTGAGCCGTTCGGCGGTGGGCCGTTCAGCGGTGGGCCGTTCTCCGGTGAGCCGTTCGGCGGGGGCGCCGCCGGCCGTGGCCGCCAGGTCCAGGCAGATCCGCCCGCAGTCGAACCGCAGGTCGCAAGGCGCCGCCATGTTCCTGTCACTTCCTTAGGGCCAAACGTGTGTGCTTCCAGAGTGCCCGGCCCACGAGCCCGCCGGAACCCTCCGGAGGCGGCCGCTCCACGGACGCTGACAAGTAAACACGACATGTAGACCCTAGGTGTATACGCCTTATGTATAGTTCGCGGCGCGGCGGTTCACGGGGCGCGCGCCCCGTCCCGCCGCACGCCGTCGCGCCTGCCACGGCGCCTGCCGCAGTGCCTGCCGTAGCGCTTTGCCGTAGCGCTCCTCGCCCTTCAGGAGGAAGGTCTCCATGCCGCGCACGTCCCTGCTCACCAACCGCGCCAGCCTGACCCACAAGATCGGCTACGCGGTCCGCCACCCGGCCCGGATCACTCCGTACGTCAAGCGCACCGCCCGCGACACCTGGCTCCGCCTCAAGCACCCCGACCATGTCGCGTACTACCGGGCGGTGATAGCCTCCGACACGGGCCGCAATCCGGAGGCCGCGGTCGGCAGCCGCAGCCATGAGCGCTGGCTGGCGCTGGGCGAGATGCAGTTCGACTACCTGGCCGAACACGGTCTGACGCCCGGCCACCGGATGCTGGACATCGGCTGCGGCAACCTGCGCGCCGGATGGCGCTTCATCGCCCACCTGGACGCCGGCCACTACTACGGCATCGACATCTCGCCGGACATCCTGATCTCCGCGAAGCAGACCCTGACCGCCTACGAGCTCCAGGCCAAGCTGCCGCACCTGACGATCACCCAGAATCTGACGCTGGACTTCCTGCCGTCCGCCCACTTCGACGTCGTCCACGCGCACAGCGTCTTCTCGCACTCACCGCTCGGCGTCATCGACGAATGCCTCGCCCATGTCGGCCGGATCCTGGCGCCCGGCGGCTTCTTCGACTTCACCTTCGACCGCACCGAGGGCGCCGAACACCAGGTGCTGCGCGAGGACTTCTACTACCGGACCGAGACCCTGCTCGACCTGGCCCGCAAGCACGGCCTGGAGGCGCGCTTCATGGAGGACTGGGAGAGGCGGCCGCACGGCCAGTCCAAGATCCGGGTGAACAACCCGGCGTAGGGGGTGGCTCTGCGCTGCTGTCCGCCGTACGTGTCCGTGCTGCTCGCTGCTTCTGCCCGCCGTACGTATCCGTGCTGCTCGCCCCTGCTGCCCGCCTGACGTGTCCCCGCTACTCCCCGCCGTACTTGTCCGTGTCCGCATGCGGGTCGAGCGACAGCCGGTAGCCGCGCTTGACGACCGTCTGGATCAGCTTGGGCGCGCCCAGCGCCCCCCGCAGCCGGGCCATCGCGGTCTCCACCGCATGCTCGTCCCGGCCCGCCCCCGGCAGCGCGCGCAGCAGATCCGCACGGGAGACCACCCAGCCCGGGCGACGCGCCAGCGCACGCAGCAGCGCCATCCCGGCCGGCGGCACCGGCCGCAGCGCACCGTCCACCACGACGGCGTGCCCGCGGATCTCCAGCGACCGCCCGGCCACCGGCAACGGCTTCACCCGGCCCGGGAGTTCCCGGCACAGCAGCTGCACCAGCGGCCCGAGCCGGAAGCGCTCCGGCTGCAGCGTGGGGACGTCCTCCGCCTGGAGCGGCAGCGCGGTCACCGGCCCCACGCACACCGGCAGCACCTCACGCCGCAGCGCCGCCAGCACCTCCTCGCGGATCCCCCGCTCCCCGGCCCGGCGCAGCAGTGACGCGGCGGCCGGCGCGCTGGTGAAGGTCACCGCGTCCAGGGACCCCGCCAGCATCGCGTCCAGCAGCCGGTCGACCGGCCCGATGTCCTCCGGCGGCATCCACCGGTACACGGGGACGCCGACCACCTCCGCACCGCCGGCCCGCAGCGCCTCCACGAAGCCCGGCAGCGGCTCCCCGTGCAGCTGCAGGGCCACCCGGCGCCCGGCGACGCCCTCCGCCAGCAGCCGGTCCAGCACCTCGGCCATCGACTCGGAGGCCGGCGACCACTTCTCGGTCAGCCCGGCCGCCCGGATCGCACCGCGTACCTTGGGCCCGCGCGCCAGCAGCTCCACTCCGGTCAGCCGGTCCAGCAGCGCCTCGCCGAGGCCCCAGCCCTCCGCGGCCTCCACCCAGCCGCGGAAGCCGATGGCGGTGGTGGCCACGACGACATCGGGCGCCCGGTCGATCAGGTCCCGGGTCACCGCCAGCAGCTCGGTGTCGTCCGGCAGCGGGACGATGCGCAGCGCCGGCGCATGCATGACCTGCGCGCCGCGCCGCTCCAGCAGGGCGCCCAGCTCCTCCGCCCGCCGGGCCGCGGTCACCCCGACGGTGAACCCGTCGAGCGGCCGGACGGCCGATTGCGGCTCGGACTCCGGCCTCGCTTCCGGCCTCGCTTCCGACGCCGCCGGCTCCCGCCCGTCGTGCTCCCGCTCGTCCTGCTCCTGCTGCTGATCGTGCATGGTCGTCCCGCTCCGCCCAGAGTGGTGTTCTGCTGTGTACTACCGCGTACTTCGCCGTAGTTGCCTGTACTGCCGTGTGCTGCACTGCCGCCGCGGCTCGGGCGGCACCACGTGCCAGGGTGTCAAGAAGCCAAGGTGCCAACGGCACGTGACGGTCCCGGTCCTCCAGTATTTCCCCGCGGTTACGACAGGGCCGCCTCTGCCCGCGCCGTACGGGCTAGTGAACCCACCAGGAACCCACCACCGGACGGCCAGGGGGCGGCCAGGGACAGTCAGGGGACGGCCAGGGCGACCAGACACCACCACCACGGGGACCGGACACCACCACCAGCGCCCCGCCCGGCCCTCCACGCCCGCCCGTCCCGCCCGGCCGCTCACACCTCCACGTACACCGTCCCCCGCTCCCCGTCCCCCGCGGACGCCGCAGCCGACCCGTCCGCCTCACCCACCGGCGCCTGCGCCCCCTGCCCCGTACGCCGCCCGCGCACCGCCGGACGCAGGTAGACGCCCCAGGTCACCGCCCCGCACACCACGTAGCAGGCCAGGAACGACACAAACGCCGGGGTGCCCGACCCGGCCACCAGGAACGACTGCCGGAAGGCCAGGTTGATGGCCAGCCCGCCGAACGCGCCCACCGCCCCGATCAGCCCCATCGCCGCCCCCGAGAGCCGCCGTCCGTATACCGCGGCCTCCTCCCCCGCCAGCCCGCGACGCAGCGCCTGGGCCTGGAAGATCCCCGGAATCATCTTGTACGTGGAGCCGTTGCCGAGCCCCGTCAGCACGAACAGCGCGATGAACCCGGCCAGGAACACCGGCAGCGACCGCTCCGCCGACGCGTAGATCACCACGCCCGTGGCCAGGCCCATCGCCGCGAAGTTGCCCAGGGTGATCCGGGCGCCGCCGAACCGGTCCGCCAGCCGCCCGCCGACCGGCCGGATCAGCGAGCCCAGCAGCGGCCCGAGGAACGTCAGCGAGGCGGCCTGCAGGGGCGTACGCGCGAACTGGTTCTGCAGCACCAGCCCGAAGGCGAAGCTGTAGCCGATGAACGACCCGAACGTGCCGATGTACAGCAGCGACATCACCCAGGTGTGCGGCTCCCTGGCGGCGTCGAGAGCCGCCCCGGTGTCGTTCGTCACCGGCGCCAGGTTGTCCATGAACAGCGCCGCGAGCACCGCCGCGAGGACGATCAGCGGCACATAGACGGCCAGTACGATCCGCGGATGCGCGGCCCCCGCCGTCCCGATCACCAGCAGCCCCAGCAACTGGATCACCGGCACCCCGATGTTGCCGCCACCGGCGTTCAGCCCCAGCGCCCACCCCTTCTTCCGCAGCGGATAGAAAGAGTTGATGTTGGTCATCGAGGAGGCGAAGTTCCCGCCGCCGACCCCGGCCAGCGCCGCGACCAGCAGAAACGTGCCGTACGACGTGCCCGGCTCCATCACCACCGCCGCCATGGCGGTCGGCACCAGCAGCATCGTCGCGCTGAGCACCGTCCAGTTGCGCCCGCCGAACCGCGCCACCGCGAAGGTGTAGGGCACCCGCAGCACCCCGCCCACCAGCGTCGGCACCGCCACCAGGAAGAACTTCCCGGCCGGATCGATCCCGTACTCCGGCCCCATGAACAGCACCATCACCGACCACAGGCTCCAGACGGAGAACCCGATGTGCTCGGAGACCACCGAGAAGGCAAGATTCCGCCGCGCGACCCGCTCCCCCGTCTCCCGCCAGAACCCCTCGTCCTCGGGATCCCAGTACTCGATCCACCGTCCGCCCCTCCGCGCACGGCCCCCGGTACGGCCCCCGGTACGGCCCTCGGTACGGCCCTCGGGACCGCCCCCGGAACCACCGGTACGGCCACCGGCAGGGCTGTCATCGGGCTTCTCGCTACGGGTCTCTGCTGCCGCGGCCGTCATCGCGCCTCCCAGGGGGTCGGGTCCTGCTCCCCGACGCTAGGGACGACGGATTTCCGTACGGTGCCGCCCGGTGACGGCGACGCAACCTTGCACTCACGCGGCGGGGCGGCGGGCGGTGAGGGACGGACCTTGTCAGAGCCCGAGGTAACGCGTCACGGCATGTTCGACTTCGGCGAGTTCATCACGGTCGAGATAGTGGATGGGGTCACCGTGAATGAAAGAGGTATCGACCGTGCGGATCTGATCGACCAGAAACCTCGTACTGGTCCCTGCCAGTGCAACCTCGGGCCGGAAGACCGAGGGCTGCGCACTGGTGGACGTCGGGACAACGGTGGCGACGCTCCAAGGCATGGATGTAGGGCTCAGCACCAGGCCGAAACGGCGCCCTCGCTGCTCGTGCCCGCGCTTCGCATCGCCGAAGTCGACGCGGTAGACGGCGCCGCGGATCACCAGGCGTCCTCTTCCGTGGTCAGGTCCTCACCGGCAAGGCGCTCTGCGTCGCTGCGGGCATGGGAGAGCCATTCCTCACGCTCCAGGAGCCGCAGCGCACGCCGGATCACGTCACTGGTTCCCTCGCCACCACGCATGGCGTCCTTGATGATCCGCGCATCCTCTTCGGTGGGCCGAAACCCTATCGTTGCTGCCATACAGGACAGATTAAAGCCGTGTGCAACACCTGTCCAACGGTTGTAGTACACCTTCACCGCCAGGCCGGTCGCAGGGCGAACCCACACCAGACGGCCTTGCCGGGCGTCCGCTCCCCCACGCCCCACTTGTCCGCCGGCGCCTCCACCGGCAGTATCCCGCGCCCGTCCTCGTCCACCGGCCCGGCGCCCGTCCGCACCCGCGGCCACCCGTCCCCGCTGTGCTGCCCCTCCAGCCGCAGCACCCCACCCGCGGGCGGCCACACGTACGGCTGGAAACCGCGCCCCGGCGGCACCCCGTGGCGCAGCGCGTTCGCCGCCGGCTCGCTCACACACAGCAACACCGCGTCCGCCGGCTCCCCGACAGCCCCACTCCGCGAGCGCCGCCCGCATCAACTCCCTCGCCCTCGGCACCGATCGTCGCTCAGGCCGGTAGAACCGCTCGCGTGCGCAGGGGAGTTGCCTCTCTCCGTTCATACGACGACGGTCGCAGTGCGCAACTACGGTGCCCAGTACGCGATCCCGTACTCGTGATGAGTACGGGCGCACATAAGGTCACCGGCACCGGGCTGAACGGGCCATGCGTGCTGCTGGAAACCCCCGACCACCCACACTTGGCCTATGCCGAGGCGCAACGCAGCAGCGTGCTGACGTCCGACGCCGATATAGGGGGCGCCGCCCACCCGTCCACCCTCCACATCCGCGACTCCAAGGACCCACAGGGCCCGCACCTCGACTTCTCGCCGGGCGCCTGGGCCTCGTTCACCTCGTACGCCTCAGGTAGCGCTGCCGCCACACCAGCCCCGTAACCGAGGCCCCGTAACCGGGGCTATTCGGCCGCCTCCCGCGGCGGGCCCATCCATATCCGGTCCGCGCAGAGGGTCATCCGCAGGCGCTTGCCCTTCTCGTCCCGTGCCACGACCGCCTGGCGGCCGGGGTAGTCACGCGGCGCGGACACCACGGCGAGGTCGTTGGTGACCATGGCGGCGTTCGGCTGGGTGCCGGCGGGGCAGTCCCGGTAGCGCAGGGGGGCCGTGATGGTCCCGCCGCGCGGCAGGTCTATCGGCAGGGTCTTGCCATGGCCCTGGGCGTCCGACTCGGGCCCCTTGCCGAGGTGGACCTCGAAGGCCGGGAATCCGTGGAACACACAGGGCCCGGAACCGCTGTTGGCGATGGACAGCCGGGCCTCGCGCTGTTCGGTGTGCGGCTTCTTCTTCAGGACGGTGAGCGTCCAGCGCAGGCCCTTGGTCGTGCACTGGGCATGCAGCGCCGACATCCGCGCCGAGCCGCAGCCGGTCAGGGCCAGGCCCGCCGTGGCGGTCAAGGTCAGCGCGGCCGCCACCACCGCGAGATGTGAAGGCCGTCGCACGGCTCCCCCTGTTCGTTCCTGACGGATTTCCTTGCCGTTAAGGAAAGAATTCACGCGCCCGGGGTTGCCTCTGCGGCCGTATCTTCTTCCGAACGCCGCATACGCCAGGCCGTCACCCCCGTAAGCCCATCACCCGCGCATCCGCCTCCGGGAGCCACCACGCCCTGCCCGGCGGCGCCAACCAGCCGTGCCGGCCGGCCAGTTCGCGAGCGGCCGCCCGCAACGCGTCCAGCCCGGGATGCCGCAGGCCCCGCCGCCACACCATCGAGACCGGTGAGAGCGGTACGGGATCGACGAGCGGCCGCAGCACCATGCCCGGCACCTCGATGAACTCCACACTCGCCAGTACCGACCACCCCCGCTTGCGCACCACCCGGACGAACTCCTGCGAGCCCTCGATCTCCGGGAACGGCTCGGCGGCCGCTATGCCGCGGCCCGCGAACAGCCGCTCGGCCAGGTCCGTCCACTCCGCGGTCTGCGGATTCCCGGCGGCCGCGTACAGCGTCTCGCCGGCCAGTTCACCGAGGGCGACGGCGGGCCGTGCGGCCAGTGGATGGTCCTCGCGCAGCAGGACCGCCATCGGCTCCAGCCGGACCGGCTGATGGTCGAGACCGGCCCGCACGGCGGGCGGCAGCGCCGCGATCCGGCCGAAGGAGACATCTAGGCGGCCGGCCGCCACCTCGGCCGCCGCGCCGGTCAGCCCGCTGTGGAAGCGGGCGACCAGCTCACAGCTGTCGGGCACCCGGTCCCTGGCCGCCTCCAGCACCCCGTGGGCGGTACCGATCGGCACCCCCACATCGACCAGCAGCGGCCGCTCGGGGGCGGCCCGGAAGGCGGCGGCCAGCTCGTCGTGCGCGGCCAGCACCCGCCGGGCGAGGGGCAGCAGCCGTGCCCCGTCCGCCGTCAGGGAGACCTGGCGGGTGGTCCGTACGAACAGCGCGGCGCCCAACTCCCGCTCCAGACGCCGGATGTCGCGGCTCAGCGCCTGCTGGGCGACGTAGAGCCGGGCGGCGGCGCGGGTGAAGTGCAGTTCCTCGGCGACGGCGAGGAAAGCACGGAGCAGGCGCGGATCGATGTCGTACGGCATCGGGTCATCCTGGCAGCAGCGTTTTCTGCCGGTGCTTGCCGCGGGCCGCCGCACACTGACAACACAGGTGCGTGAATGGGCGCTGACCAGGTGTTGGACGGGCGGCCTTGGCGACAGCGACCGTAGAGGCATGATCCTCTTCCTCGCCGCCCGCCCGGTCACCTCCCCCACTCTCGGCTCCGCTCGACCGGGGGGACCCCCATCGCCCGTACGCCCGGCCCCGCGGCGCGTCCGCCTCCGCACCCGCTTCCGTCCCCTCTTCCGCTTTCGTCCCCTCGCCCCCTACCGCCGGATCTTCGCCGTCCCCGGCACCCGCGCCTTCACGGCCGCCAACCTGCCGGCCCGCCTCCCCATGGGGATGCTCAGCGTCAGCGCGGTGCTGATGATCGCCGGCTCGCGCGGCTCCTACGCACTGGCCGGAGCGGTCACCGCGACCGGGCTGGCGGCGACGGCGCTCGCCGGGCCGTGGACCGCCCGGCTGGTCGACCGTCACGGCCAGGCCCGGATCGCGGTCCCGGCCACCGCGCTCGCCGTCCTCGACTCGCTCGCCCTGCTCCTGTGCGTCCACTACGGCGCGCCCGACTGGACCCTCTTCGCCTGTTACGCGGCCACCGCCACCACCCCCAACACCGGCGGGCTGTCCCGGGCCCGCTGGGCGCACCTCTTCCGCGACGACCCGGCCGCCCGGCACACCGCCAACTCCTTCGAACAGGCCGCCGACGAGCTGTGCTTCCTGCTCGGGCCGGTGCTCGCCACGCTGCTGTGCACCACCCTCGCCCCCGAGGCGGGCACGGCGGTGGCCGCGGCGCTGCTGCTGACCGGGGTGCTGCTGTTCGCGGCCCAGCGCCGCACCGAACCACCCGTGACGCCGGCCCCGGCCACCGGCAGGACCCGCTCTCCCCTGCGCCTGCCGGGGCTGCCACCGCTCCTGGCCACCTTCCTCGCCACCGGCGCGGTCTTCGGCTCCCTGGAGGTCGTGACGCTCGCCTTCGCCGACGCGCACGGCATACGGTCCGCGGCGGGCGGACTGCTCGCCCTGCAGGCGGCGGGCTCCTGCGCGGCCGGGCTGCTCTACGGCCTGCTCCGCCCGACCAAGGGCGTCCCTCCCGGCTCCTCAACCGCTTGGGGGGCCGCCGGCCACCGCTTCCTCGGCTGCACCGCGGCGATGGCGGCCCTGATGCTGCTCCCGCCGCTCGCGGCCACGACAGGGGGCCCGGCGACGCTGGCCGTCGCACTCCTCCTGGCCGGTATGGCGACGGCGCCGACCATGGTCACCGGCATGGGACTCGTCCAGTCGCTGACACCGCCAGGGCAGCTCAACGAGGGCATGACGCTCGCCGTGACCGCGCTGCTGGGCGGGATCGCGGCCGGATCGGCGGGCGGCGGCTGGGCGGTCGAGCACCTGGCCGGGGCGGGCGCGGCCTACGGGGTGCCCGCGGCGGCGGCCGCCCTCGCGGCGGCCGTCACCCAGCTCACGGCACGCAAACGACTCAGGCCCCGCCGTCCTGGGACGGCGGGGCCTGGGCCTCACATGGGATGAGTGGAGATGGCGGGAATCGAACCCGCGTCCAACGGTGCGGAATCAGGGCTTCTCCGAGTGCAGTTCGCTGCGATTTTCTCGGCCCCGGAGATCACGCGAACAAGTCTCCGACGGGCTCAGCCACTGTTTGATTTCCTTCTAAACCCCGTGACCGGGTCTAGAAGTTTAGTTCCCTAGTCGATGCCAGGATCCGGGTCGGGAACAGCCCCGGGCTGACACTTCGCAAGTCGCTACTTAGGCAGCGAGGGCGAAGGAATCGCGCTTGGTATTGGCGATTATTGGTTGCGACATATGGTTAACGAGATCATTGCCGCTTCCTCGACTCGCTTCCCCTGCTTCGACATCCGCTGTCGAAACCGATCATCCCCATGTTGATTTTTCAAGGTGGTACCCACACCCCTCGTGGGGTGTGCTCCCATCGTACGGGAACAACGCGGGCCGGTGCCAGCGTATTCCCTCGCGGACCGGCCGGTACGGGCCCGTCCGGGCAGATCAGGCCCGCTGCCGGCGCCGCGCCGCCGAGATGGCGCGGTCCGTCTCGCGGCGGTCCTGCTGCTCGCGGAGCGTCTGCCGCTTGTCGTACTCCTTCTTGCCCTTGGCCAGGGCGATCTCGACCTTGGCCCGGCCGTCCTTGAAATAGAGGGCCAGCGGCACGATCGTGTGCCCCGACTCCTGGCTCTTGGCCTCCAGCTTGTCGATCTCCACGCGGTGCATCAGCAGCTTCCGCTTGCGCCGCGCGCTGTGGTTCGTCCAGGTGCCCTGGGCGTATTCGGGGATGTGCACGTTGTGCAGCCAGGCCTCGCCCCGGTCGATCTGGATGAAACCGTCCACCAGCGACGCCCGGCCCTGCCGCAGCGACTTCACCTCGGTGCCGGTCAGCACCAGGCCACACTCGTAGGTGTCCAGGATGAGGTAGTCGTGCCGCGCCTTCTTGTGCTGCGCCACGAGCTTGCGCCCGGGGGTCTTGTCCTTGCCCTTGTCCTTAGCCATAGTGCTGCCATTTTCGCACTACGCACCGCCCCCGAGGCCACTCAATACTGTGCGAGCCCGTTTCTCCGCCCCGGATCCGACCGTGACGTCGGGGGTGAGGCCGTCGCCGTCGGCATTCCGGCCGGACGGCGTGCGGTAGTGGCCGACGGTCAGCTCGGCGACCGAACCGTCCGCCAGCGTGCTGGGCATCTGCACCGTGCCTTTGCCGAAGGTCCTGGAACCCACCACGAGCGCCCGCCCCCGGTCCTGGAGCGCCCCGGACAGCAGCTCGGCGGCGCTCATCGTGCCGCCGTCGACGAGGACGACCAGGGGGATACGGGTGTTGCCGCCCCGCCGGGCGTACAGCGCGCGCTGGCTGCCGCGTACGTCATACGTCGCGACCAGACCGCCGTCGAGGAAGGCGGAGGCGGTGGCCACCGCCTCGGTGACCAGGCCGCCGGTGTTGCCGCGCAGATCGAGCAGCATGCCGCCCTGCGGGGAGGCGCGGCGCACCGCCCGGCGGACCACCGCACCGGTGCCCTTGCCGAACGCGGCGATCTTGACGCGGGTCGGGCCGTGCGCACCGGCAGGACGGTCGATGACGACGTTGCGGGATCTGAGCCGGGTGCGGTGCAAGGCGGCCGACCAGCGGCGGGTGCCGCGCTGCAGGTCCAGTGTCACGGGGGTGCCGGCAGCGGCGGCGGGCTGACCGGAACCGCCGGTGGCGGCGCCGCGCAGCCGGGCGACGACGTCGGTGACCGGCGCGCCCCGGGAGGGGCGGCCGTCGACGGCGCGCAGCCGGTCGCCCACGGCGATACCGGCGCGCGCGGCGGGGCCGCCGGGCTGGACCCGGGACACCTCGATCCGGCCGTGGGGCGCCTGCCGCACCCAGAGCCCGACGCCGACATAGCCGCCGTCCAACTGCGCCTGGAAATCCTTGAACTCGTCCGCGCTGTAGATCGTCGACCAGCGGTCGCCGCTGCGGCTGACGACGTCAGCGGCGGCCTGCGCACCGGACTTGCCGTCCTCGACGGCCTCGGAAGCGGCGCGCTCGACGGCCGCGCGGTCCGCGGTGGCGGACTCGGGGACCCGTGCGCCGGACGCCGCGCGGGCCGGTGCGGGCCGCCCGGCCGCGCCCTGGGCACTCTCGCTCCAGGTGCCGGTCGCCGCGCCGGTGGCGAGCACGCCGGCGAGGAACAACGTCAGGGCCGCCCCGCGGCGAATGCGGCGGGGCCGGTCGTACGAACACGGGCCCGACATGCCGGTGAGTCTAGGGGACAAAAGGGCGCCGTACGGCAAGTTGACCGTACGGCGCCCCTTGGCAAAGCTCACACCTTGAGGTACTTGCGCAACGCGAAGAACGCGGCGAGCGCGGGCATCAGCAGCCCGATCAGGAGGACCAGCGGGAGCACCGCCGCGACCGAGTCCCAGCCGATGAAGTTGACCACCTGGATCTTCTTCGCCAGCCAGTTGTTGATCAGGGCGTACTTGCCGCCGACCAGCAGCACACAGGCAAAGGCCGCGCCCAGCAGCCCCGCAATGGCGGCCTCCAGGATGAACGGCATCTGGATATAGAAGCTGGACGCTCCCACCAGCCGCATGATCCCGGTCTCCCGCCGGCGGCTGAACGCCGACACCCGGACGGTGTTGACGATCAGCATCAGCGCAACGACGAGCATCAGCGCCATCACGACTATCGCGGCGATGTTCATGCCGTTGAGGAGGTTGAACAGCGGCTCGACGGTGTCCCGTTGATCCTGTACTTCCTGGACGCCGGGCCGTTCGGAGAACGCCGACTTGATGACGGCGTACTTCGTCGGGTCCTTGAGCTTGACGCGGAAGGACTCGGGAAGCTGGTCGGGCGTCACCACTCCGGCCACGGGCGTATCGCCGAACTGCTCCTTGTAGTGCTTGTAGGCCTGGTCGCTGGACTCGTACACCACCGGCTTCTGCACGATCGGCAGCCGGTCGAGCTCGGCCTTGATGTCGTTCTTCTGCTGCTGGGTGGCCGCACCCTTGGCGCAGTTGGTGCCGGTGTCGGCATCGTTCTTGTTGCAGAAGAAGATGGAGACGTTGACCTTGTCGTACCAGTAGCCCTTCATCGTGCTGACCTGGTCGCGCATCAGCAGCGAGGCGCCGAACAGGCCCAGCGAGAGGGCTACGGAGACGATGACTGCGAAGGTCATCGTGAGGTTTCGGCGGAGACCGACGCCGATCTCCGACAGGACGAACTGGGCGCGCATGGCGTCCTTTCAGTACTGGGGGCCGTACACGCTTAGTGCTGGTAGCCGTACACGCCGCGCGACTGGTCGCGTACGAGCCGGCCCTTCTCGAGTTCCATGACCCGCTTGCGCATCTGGTCGACGATCTGCTGGTCGTGGGTGGCCATGACCACCGTCGTACCGGTCCGGTTGATCCGGTCCAGCAGCTTCATGATGCCGACCGAGGTCTGCGGGTCGAGGTTGCCGGTGGGCTCGTCCGCGATGAGCAGCATCGGGCGGTTGACGAAGGCCCGGGCGATGGCGACGCGCTGCTGCTCACCACCGGAGAGCTCACCCGGCATACGGTCCTCTTTGCCGCCGAGTCCGACGAGTTCGAGGACCTCGGGAACCGTCTTGCGGATCTGGCCGCGCGGCTTGCCGATCACCTCGAGGGCAAAGGCGACATTCTCCCCCACGGTCTTGTTGGGGAGCAGCCGGAAGTCCTGGAAGACCGTGCCCACCTGGCGCCGCATCTGCGGGACCTTCCAGTTGGAGAGCTTCCCGAGGTCCTTGCCGAGGACGTGCACATGGCCGTGGCTGACGCGCTCCTCGCGCAGCAGCAGCCTCAGGAAGGTGGACTTACCGGAGCCCGAGGAGCCCACCAGGAAGACGAACTCGCCGCGCTCGATCTCGAGCGAGACGTCCCTGAGTGCAGGGCGGTTCTGCTTCGGGTAAGTCTTGGAGACGTTGTCGAATCGGATCACTGATGCACCACGGTCGACCTGAATAGGGGCACGGTTGCCGAGTTGCGGCTCCCGTCGGTGTGCGTGACCATACGCGAACCTCGCAGGGCGGCCCAGTCGGCGTAGGCGGTTGGTGCGCTTATTCACGGCACCTACGGGACAAAAGGCGCACAATTCTGCGGGGCGCGCCGTTTGGGCCATGAGCTGGCACAGTGGGAGAGGGAACCAATGCGCCTTCCGGTGCGTTGGTGCAGTGGAGAAGGAGGTCGCATGACGTACGACCGACTGGTGTGCGCCAACTGCGCGGCCCCTGTGAACGAGGGCCGCTGCCCCGTGTGCCGGGCCAGCAGAGAACGTCTTCAGCAGCAAGCGGGCGGTATCTTCGCCCAGCTCAGCCCGGCGATGCTGGTGGCGCTGATGATCGTGCTGATCGCGCTGGGTGTACTGCTCCACCAGGCCGTCTGACACCGATCCGCCCGACACCCGTACGGGACTTTCCCGCCGACCACCCGTACGAGGACTTTCCGGCGGCCGTCACACAAACGCCGAGGGGCCCGGGACGCATCATGCGTCCCGGGCCCCTCCAGCTGTACTCCAGCTGTACCGCGTCAGCGTCAGGCCGCCGCGGCGCCGCCGCCGTTCTTGTTGACCAGACGGGGCAGCATACGGAAGCCCACACCGCCCGCGATCATCGTCGCGGCGCCGATCAGCAGGAAGGTGGTGCCGGAGGAACCGGTCTCCGCCAGCTCACCGCCCTTGGCCTGCTGCTTTGCCTGACCGGGCGTGTCAGCGATCTGCTCCTTGCCCTGGCCGGGCTGCTCGATCGGCTTGGTGCCCTCGTTGTCGGTGCCGGTGCCGGTGCTGGAGTTGCCACCGGTGGTCTCGTCACCGCCGGTGGTGCTCCCACCGGTGGTGTCGTGGCCGCCGGTGCTACCGCCGGTGGTGTCGTGACCGCCGGTGCTGCCACCGGTGGTCTGGTCACCGCCGGTGGAACCACCGGTGGTCTGGTCGCCACCAGTGCTGCCACCAGTGGTCTCGTCACCGCCGGTGCTGCCACCGGTGGTCTGGTCACCGCCGGTGGAACCACCGGTGGTCTGGTCGCCACCAGTGCTGCCACCAGTGGTCTCGTCACCGCCGGTGCTGCCACCGGTGGTCTGGTCACCGCCGGTGCTGCCACCGATGGTCTCGTCGCCGCCGGTGCTGCCACCGATCTCGCCGCCGGTGGAGCCACCGGTGGTCTCGTCGCCACCGGCCGTACCGCCGGTGCTGTCGTCATCGGTGCCGCCGCCGAGGACATCACCGAGGATGCCGCCGAGCAGACCACTGCCACCCTGGTTCGTGCCAGAGTTGACATCAGCCGCAGATGCAGCTCCGGCCGCGGTGAGCGACGCACCGGCCGCAATCACTGCGCCGGCCGCAATGCGCGCTACGCGCAGCCGCGTCTTCTTCGTCATGTACTGCTACCCCCAGTAGCTGAACTCGTCATGGGTGCACCGCTGTACGGGGCGACGAGCCGATGTCGGGGTGCACGAGCTTCGGCTCCGCACTGCGGGCAGGCCGCTCAATTCCCCGTTCTTACACGCGCCCCAGACATACGCATGCCGCGCTCAGCCTTCCCAGTTCGGCCATTATCGTCAAGGCCGAATAAAGCCCCGATGCCCGAATTGGCAAGCGGTGGGTGGTACATGGACATACGACTGTGACCAAACCGCCACAGCAAAAACAACTGCCTCCCTGAAGGAGGCAGTTGTTTCACGTACGGAGTGCGCGGATCCGCTACTTCTCCTGCTGCTTGCGCCAGCGGATACCGGCCTCCAGGAAGCCGTCGATGTCGCCGTCCAGCACCCCGGTGGGGTTGCCGACCTCGAACTCGGTCCGCAGGTCCTTGACCATCTGGTACGGGTGCAGGACGTAGGAACGCATCTGGTTGCCCCAGGAGTTGCCGCCGTCGCCCTTGAGCGCGTCCATCTTGGCCTGCTCCTCCTGGCGGCGGCGCTCGAGGAGCTTGGCCTGGAGGACGTTCATCGCGGTCGCCTTGTTCTGGATCTGCGAGCGCTCGTTCTGGCAGGAGACGACGATGCCGGTGGGGAGGTGCGTCAGCCGGACCGCGGAGTCGGTGGTGTTGACGCCCTGGCCGCCGGGGCCGGAGGAGCGGTAGACGTCCACCCGCAGCTCGGACTCGTCGATCTCGATGTGGTCGGTCTGCTCGACGACGGGCAGCACCTCGACGCCGGCGAACGACGTCTGGCGGCGGCCCTGGTTGTCGAACGGCGAGATGCGCACCAGGCGGTGTGTGCCCTGCTCGACGGAGAGCGTGCCGTAGGCGTACGGGACCTTGATGGCGAAGGTGGTCGACTTGATGCCGGCCTCTTCCGCGTACGAGGTCTCGTAGAGCTCGGTCTTGTAGCCGTGCCGCTCGGCCCAGCGCAGATACATGCGCTGCAGCTTCTCGGCGAAGTCGGCGGCGTCCACGCCACCGGCCTCGGCACGGATGTTGACCACCGCTTCACGGGAGTCGTACTCGCCGGACAGGAGGGTGCGGACCTCCAGCTCGTCGACCGCCTTGCGGACGGCGGTCAGCTCGGTCTCGGCCTCGGCCCTGGCGTCCTCGTCGCCCTCGGCCTCGGCGAGCTCGAAGAGCACCTCGACGTCGTCGACCCGGCCGCGCAGGTCCTCGGCCTTGCGCAGCTGGCCCTGGAGGTAGGACAGCCGACTGGTGATCTTCTGTGCGTTCTCCGGGTCGTCCCACAGGGACGGCGCCGCGGCCTGCTCCTCGAGCACGGCGACATCGGCCCTCATCTTGTCGAGGTCCAGGACGGCCTCGATCGACCCCATGGTCGAGGAGAGGGACTTCAGCTCTTCGGATACATCGACGACTGCCACGCACCCAGCCTAACGGCTGCCGCCGTCAGCGTGACCCGGCCCCGGCAGGTCGGACCCGCCGGAAACCGCGGGGGGCGGGTCGCCCGGCGGGCCGTCCGCCGTCCCGCGCACGCGGGCGGTGGCGGGGGCGGACGTCCGTCTCCGCAGGCCCGGTGGCCGGGCGGCGGGGTCCTGTCGCCGCGCGGGCGGGGCGCGGTGGCCGCGCGGCGGGCCGTCACGGGGTGCCGGGATCCGGCTGCTGGACGCCCGGTGTGGCGTCCCCCGCCGTGTCGTCGTCCGAGGCCAGCCAGCCGCCCAGACCGGCCGCCACGACCACCGCGGCGGCGGCCGCGCCGAGCCTGATCCGGCGGCGGCGCACCGCGTCCGGCGACGAGCGGTGCCGGGCCGAGCCCGCCCGGCGTTCACCGGCGGCACGCGGGGCGCGGGCGGTGCCGTGGGCGCCGCCCGCCAGCTCGTCCGGTCCCGGGACCCGCATGCTGGTGTGCGTGTCCCGGTTGGAGTCGGGGACCGCGCCCTGGACCAGCGGGACGGCGCCGCGCGGCGGGGTGGCCTCCCCCGGGTGCGGGGACGGGTGGAACGGCTCCTCGCGGGAGGCGGCGGCGCTCTCCTGCTCGTCCTCCGGCTGCTCCTCCTCCGGCTCGTCGATGTCCAGCGGCGGGATACCGGCCAGGCCGGGCAGCAGCTCGCGCAGCCGGGCGGCGAGCTCGGGGGCGCGCAACCGGGAGGCCGGCGCCTTGGCCAGGCACTGCAGCAGCAGCTGCCACAGCTCGTCGGGGATGCCGGGCAGCGGGGCCACGCTCTCGGTCACATGGCGGCGCAGCACCGCCCCGGGGTGCCCGCCGCCGAACGGCGTGAACCCGGCCAGGAGCTCGTACAGGACGGTCGCCAGCGCATAGACGTCCACGGAGGCGCGCGGCGGGAGGCCTTCGATGATCTCCGGGGCGAGGTAGTCGGGGGTGCCGATGACCTTGGCCGACGAGCGGAGCGAGCCGGAGCTCCCCCCTGCCGGGGGCTGGAGGGTACGGCGCGGCGAGTCGACGAGCCGGGCGATGCCGAAGTCGGTCAGCAGGGCGGGGTGCGCACCGCCGGGGCCGAGCGGCCCCTGCATGTCCAGCAGGACGTTCTCGGGCTTGACGTCGCGGTGCACGATCCGGGCGGCGTGCGCCGCGGCCAGCCCGTCGGCGACATCGGCGGCGATCGCGACGGCGGCCTCCGGGGCCAGCCGGCGCTCGCGCTCCAGACGGGTGCGCAGATCGGTGCCCCGGATGAGGTCCATGACCAGCGCCAGGTCGTTGCCGTCGACGACGAGATCGCGGACGCCGACGACATGCGGGTCCGCCAGGCTCAGCAGCGCCGCCCGCTCCTGTACGAAGCGGCCGACGAGTTCCTGGTCGGAGGCGAGATCCTCACGCAACAGCTTGATGGCCACGGCCCCTTCGGGACCCTCGCCCAGCCATACCGTGCCGGCACTGCCGCGCCCCAGGATCTGGTGGGCGGTGTACCGGCTGCCGATCTTCCGTGCCAAGACTGCTCCGACGTGTCGGGCCCCCGAGCGTCCTGCGGGGGCTGAGGTTGGCGTCAAAGCTACGCGGGTGCCAGGGGGTTCCGTGCCCCGGAACGTGGCAACCTTCACTTCTGTGAGCGAAATTGACCGTCAGAAGTCGACAAATCCACTGGGTGGGTTCACAGGTGGGTTGACGGGGCCGTTCACGGGATCGTTCACGGGCCGGTTGACGGGGCCGCTCATGACGCAGGCCCGGCGCCGCCTGTGGAGAGGCGGGGCCGGGCCCGTCGATGACCGTCCGGAACAGGTCCGGGGCGCCCGCGGCGGTGCGGCCGCGGGCGGACGGCGTCAGCCGCCGAGTTTCTGCACGAACCGCTGCACGCTGTGGAAGACGTGCCCGACCTGCGAGAAGAAGCCCCGCGTCGTGCCGATCCACTCCTGGAGCGGGGTCAGCTCCCAGACCAGCCAGGCCGCCACGAACAGCAGGATCAGCGTGAACAGGCAGCCCTTGAGGCAACCCAGGCCCGGGATCTTCATCGGGTTGGCGCTGCGCTGACGGGGCTCCCGCCGGGGCCGGGGCTCCGGCTCGGGCGGCCGCTGCGGCTCGTAGCGCTGCGGCGGCGGCTCCTGGCGGCGCCGGGGGGCGGCCTGCGGCTGCTGCTGGCCGTACGGCGCCGGAGCGGGCTGCTGACGGTACTGGGGCTGCTGCGGGTGCTGCGGCGGCTGCTGCTGGGGAGCGGCCTGGCGCTGCGGGCGGCGGCGCAGCGGGTCCTCGGCGGGATCCAGATACTGCACCTGGGTCTGCTCGTTGCGGTCGCGCGCGGCCCGCATCTGGGATTCCCAGGGATGGGGGTTGTCGGGGTTCTGCGGTCCGCCGGCCGGTGCGCCCATGGGCATCGGCGGCATGGCGCGAGTCGGGTCGGCGCCCGGCCCGCCGGGGCCCTGACCACCCGGGCCGCCCGTGGACGGCAGCACGCTGGTCGCCGCGGCCGGGTCGTACGAACCGGCACCGGAGGGGAGCACCTGGGTGGGGTCGGCGTCGCCTCCGGGGCCCTGGCTGCCGTCGGCGCCCGTTCCGGGGACGGTCGCGGGTGCGGGGTCGGGGGCGAGCAGCGCGGCGACGCCGAGGGCGGCCTCGGCCGCGGCCGGGGTGGCGTGCACCCCGATGCCGTCCGCGACGGTGCGCAGCGCCCGGGCGAGGTTCCCGGCGCTGGGCCGCTCCTCGGGGCGCTTGCTCAGGCAGCGCTGGATCACCGTCCACAGCGGCTCGGGGAGCGTGCCGGGGCGGCGCGGCTCCTCGCTGAGGTGGCGGTGCAGCACCTCCAGTGCGGTCGACCCGGCGAACGGCGGGCGGCCGGTGACCAGCTCGTACAGCAGGATTCCGGCGCCGTAGATGTCCACGGCGGAGGTCTGCGGGCGGCCCTCGGCGGACTCCGGCGCCACATAGGCGGGGGTGCCGACGAATTCGTGGGTGCGGGTCAGGCCCGGGGAGTCGGCGAGGCGGGCGATGCCGAAGTCGGTCAGCATCGGGTGCATCTCGCCGCTGCCGTCCGACCCGGCGAGCAGGACGTTGGCGGGCTTGAGGTCGCGGTGCACCACGCCGTCCGCATGGCTGGCGGCCAGCGCGTCGGCGATCTGGGCCGTGAGCAGCGCGGCGGCCACCGGGCTGAAGGGGCCGCTGTCGCGCAGATAGCGGTGCAGGTCGGGACCGTCGACCAGGTCCATGACCAGGGCGAGCAGATCGCCCTCGACGACGAGGTCGCGGGTGCGGACGATGTTGGGGTGGGTGAGGCGCAGCAGGACGGAGCGCTCCCGAAGGAAGCGCATCACCACGTCCGGGTCGTGCGCCAGCTCCTCCTTGAGGACCTTGATCGCGACCGTCTCGCCGGGCTCTCCTGCCACGGCGGCCTCGGCGCCCGCCGTCTCCCGCTGGCGGGCACGCCAGACGGTGCCCGTGGCGCCGCGTCCCAGCGGCTCCTCGAGCAGGTACTTGCTGCCTACCGGCCGCACGTCATGCGCTCCCTGGTCGTGGTGGTTCTCTTGCCCGGCCCGCCGGGTCAGTTGATCAACTCCGCTGATCCACTCCGCGCGGCCCGTCCGGCCCACTGTAATGCCGTCGTACAAACTTTTCGGTCCGGCGGCCCGGGACGGGCTTGTGGGAAAGACGCAGTCGGGAAACGGATGGTTGCCTGCCGCGTGCGGCTGGTACCCGGCACCGCCCACGGCATTCCGATCAGGACCGTTCCGAAGCCGTCCAGGAACATTCCGCAGCGTTCCGAAGTGGTTCCGAGCTGACCACGGCAGTCGAAATCCGGCCGGGCACGGCACGCAAGGAGGCACTTTTTCGCCCTTAGAAGACCAATCAAGATCACTGAATGGCGGTCGGCGGGCGTGTTGTCAGTGGCAGGTGCGAGGATGCACCCAGCACGATGCGGTGGGGGCGCGCGGCCTTTGTCGTGACGTGCACTTGGGACTTGTACGTGCCGACGTGCCCGGGTGCGGTGGGGGGAAAGAGCGGTCCCCCGGCGGATCCCGGCAGAAGGGACCGTTGACGGCGATGCAGATCCGGCTGACCGTCCTCGGGCCGCGCAGCGGCCACACCACACGGACCTGCGACGTGCTCGTGACGGCCCCCGCCGGGACCGCGCTGGCGGCGGTGGCGGGCGCGCTCGCGGCCTCCGTGGCGGGCTCGGGTGCGGATGTCGGCGGTCCCGGCGGCGGCAGCGGCCCCGTCGTGCTCTACGCCGGGTCCGAACGGCTCGATCCGCAGCGCGCGGGGCTCGGCGAGCCGCCTTTGATCGACGGCGCGGTGCTCTCCCTCCAGGGCCCTGGCCCCGCCCCGGCACACGGCCTGCCGCACGGCTCCGCCCGCCTGCGCATCGTCTCCGGCCCCGATGCCGGCGGGGTACACCTGCTGCACGGCGGCGAGATCCGCATCGGCCGCTCGGCCGACGCCGACGTCCCCCTCGACGACCCCGATGTCTCCCGGCTGCACTGCGCCGTGACGGTCGAGCCGGACGGCGCGGTGTACGTGGCGGATCTGCACTCCACGAACGGCACCGTCGTGGACGGCACCGACCTCGGCGAACGTCCCGCACCCCTGCCGCCCGGCGCCCTGCTGCGCATCGGGGAATCCGCCCTGCGCCTGCAGTCCGCGCCCAGCGTCCCGGACCCCGCCCTGCCGACCGCCCCGGACGGCGAGGGGCATCTGCGGATCGCCCCGGGCACGGCCGGTGCGCATCCGGACGCGGACGCGACGGCGGTGGGAGAGGCGGTGGCGGGCCGGACGGCACGTCACGGGGAGTACGGGGGGGCCGGGGAGTACGCGGCCTACGACGCGACGTACGGGGCGTCATCGGGCCCGCGAGGCGCCACGTCCGCCGCGGAGGGGGCGTACACGGGAGCCGGCGCCCGCGCCCGGGTGACCGGCGACGCCACCGCTCCCCTACGGGCCTCCGCCACCACACCGGACCCGGACCCGTCGGGGCGGCGGGACACTCCCCTGCGCGGCACCCCGACCCGGTACACCGCCCCGCCCCGCGTCGGCGCGGCTCCCGTCCCCGGTGCTTCCACGGGCCATGTCTACGACCGCACCACCGGCGCCGGCCCGGCGGACGGCTTCGGCCCCGGCGTCCGGGAGCGCAGCGACGCCTTTCCGGCCGGTGCGCAGGACCGGACGCACGGCGGGCAGCAGTCTTTGGCACCGGACTCTTGGGCACCGGCCGATGAAGGATCCCGGGCCGATGAGGGATCCCGTAAAGGCGGGCGACGGGGTGGCATCGGCGCCTGGGCGCGGCGGCTGGCGGGCGGCCGGCCCGCCGTGGAGCGGCCGGACGACACCTTCGCACCGGAGTACGAACCCGTCGGCGCCTCCAGGGCGGCCTTCGCGGACCCCGCCGAGGGCGTCCCGGCACCGGAAACGCTCTCCGGGCCGGCCGCCGACGAGCGCTGGCCGGATGCCGCCGCGGTCCTGCTCACCGCGCTGGGACCGGGGCCCCGGCTCTGGGAGCGCGGCGCGGACCACCCCGACGCACTGACCGTCCGGCTGGGGACCGCCGCCCGGCACGGCGGCCGGGCCGCCGTGCCCGTCACCGTCGATCTGCGCCGGGCGGGCTCGCTCGGTCTCGCCGGGCCGCGAACGCGGCTGACCGGTCTGGCCCGCAGCGCCCTCGCCCAGCTCACGGCCCTGCACTCCCCCGGCGCCCTGGAAATCGTGCTGATCAGCGCGGACCGGGCGCGTTCGGCCGAGGAGCGGGTGGCGGACTGGTCCTGGCTCGGCTGGCTGCCGCAGGTCCGCCCGGACCGCGGCCAGGACTGCCGGCTGCTCCTGGCGTACGACAAGGAACAGGCCGCGGCCCGTACGTCCGAGCTGGTGCGCCGGCTCGACGACAGCCCGCTGGGCCCGGGCTGGGCGGACGCCGAGCGGGCGGAGACCGCCTCCGCCGCCGCCCGCCACCGGGGCCCGTACACCCTCCTGGTCGTCGACGGCGACCCCGGCACCTCCGCGCTGCGCGAGACCACCGCCCGGCTCGCCGCGGGCGGCCCGGCGGCCGGTATCCACCTCCTGTGCCTGGCCGAGACGCCGGCCGCCTCCCCCGCCTTTCCGCTGGCCTCGACGTACGAAGCGGCCCGGGCGGCATCACCCGCCTTCGGCGAGTGCGGGGCGGTGGCGGTGCTCAGCGGCGATGTCGCCACGGCGCTGCGCGTCGTCCAGCCGGGCTCCGGGCCCAACGGCACGGTCGCGACGGTGGACGCGGTCTCCGGCGCCTGGGCCGAGCGGTTCGCACGGGCGCTGGCGCCGCTGCGCGAGAGCGATGCGACGGCCGCTTCCGGCGGCCGGACGGCGCCTCGTGCGGCCGTCCCGCTGCCCGACTCGGCACGGCTGCTGGACGAGTTGGGGCTGGCCCGCGCCACTCCCGCATCCCTGATGGCCCGTTGGGCCGCCGCGCTGGACACCGACCGGCCCGGCGCCGCCGCGGTGCTCGGCGCCGGGCCGCACGGCCCGCTCTGCGCCGACCTCGCCGCCGACAGCACGCACCTCGTCGTGGAGGGCGCGGCGGCCACCGGCAAGACCGAACTGCTGCGTTCGCTGGCCGCCTCGCTGGCGGCTGCCGACCGCCCGGATCTGCTGTCGCTGGTGCTGGTGGACGGCGGCGGCAGCGAGCGCGGTGAGGGGCTGCGGGTCTGTACGGACCTGCCGCATGTCACGACCTACCTCGCCGCCTCGGACCCGGTCCGGATGCGGGAGTTCGCCCAGGCGCTGTCCTCCGAGCTGAAGCGGCGGACGGAAATACTGGCCGGCACCCCGTTCGCCGACTGGCGCGCCAAGCATCTGCCGGCCCCCCGGATCGTCGCCCCGCGCCGCTCGGCCGAGAGCGGCAACCCGGAGCGTGAGAGTCGCGAAGGCCGCGAGAGCCGCGAGAGTCGCGGCAGCCGTGATTAC
Source organism: Streptomyces sp. Edi2 (assembly GCF_040253635.1). Lineage (NCBI taxonomy): Bacteria > Bacillati > Actinomycetota > Actinomycetes > Kitasatosporales > Streptomycetaceae > Streptomyces > Streptomyces sp. Edi2. Next base: position 3,375,461 of record NZ_JBEJGX010000003.1, read on the forward strand.
GGAGAGCAGGAACCAACTACTCTCCGTAATCGTTGCCGTGATAGAGGAACGGACGGCGGCGCAGCGGCGGACCCGTCCACGACCGGAACCCTCCGCCTGCGCGCCCGCAGCACCACGCAACCGCCCGCCGCCGGCCCGGCAGCCACGGAAGGCGGCGCCGACGCGGCCGCGCCGATGCCCCGCCTCTTCGTGCTCGTCGACGACTTCGATGCGCTGGTGGCCCCGGCGCTGGGCAGCACCGGTCGGCCGGCCGCCGGTTCCGTGGTGCGCGCCCTGGAGACGGTGGCCCGGGACGGCGCGGAGCTCGGGGTCCACCTGATAGCCGCCACCGGTCATCCGGACCGTACGGCGGAGACCGCGACCAGCGAACGGGCCGGTCTGCGGGTCCGGTTGGGCGCCTCCGACGATCCGTCCGAGCCGGTGCCCGCGGGCCGCGGGCGGCTGCACCGCGCGGCGGACGGCTCCTCGACACCGTTCCAGGCGGGCCGGGTCACCGGCCGGATACCCCGGACCTCCACCCTCCGGCCGACGGTCGTACCGCTGGAGTGGCAGCGGATGGGCGACCCGCCGGCCCGGCGCCCGCTGCGCGAGTTGGGCAACGGCCCCACGGACCTGGCCCTGCTGGCCAGCGCACTGCAGCGGGCCGCCCAGTCCTCGGGCGCGGGGTCGGCTCCGCCGTTGTTGTGAAGTCGGGGGGTGCGGCCTCGTCGGGGTGAGGCCGGGGGCGGCCTCGTCGTGGTGGGGCCCGGTGGGCCGGCCTCGCGGTTGGGGCCCGGTGGGCCGCGGCCTCGTGGTGGGGCGCGGTGCTCCGCCATGGCGTGAACTCCGGCGCCTGCCGCCACCGCCGCCCCGTTCACCGCCTCTGGCCCCCGCCGCTCGTGAACCCGGTGCGCGTTCCGTCGTGAACCCGGTGTGCGCTCCTTCGTGAACCCGGTGCGCGCTCCGTCGTGAAGCCGGTGTGCGTTCCTTCGTGAAGCGGGTGTGCGTTCCGTCATGAACCCCGCGCGCCCCTCATAGCAGCGTTGTGAACCCCGCGCGCCCCGCCCATAACAGCCGCGTCACGAAAGGGCAGTTGGCGGGGGAGGCGGTATTGCGGAGCCGGTGGCCAGGGCGTAGGACTGTCGCACACCCAGAGCACGGCGGACACCGCAGAGCACGACGAGGCGCAGCGCGACCACGCACCACCGCACGGCACGACGCGATCCGCACACGCGATCCGCACGATCGTGCGACGCACAGGCGCGTACGGCGCGACGCGATCGGCACGTAGGCACGTACAGCACGTAGGCACGTACAGCACGACGCGTACGGCGCGTAGGCACATATGGCGCGACGCGATCCGCAGGTAGGTGCGTACGCACGAGGCGAACGGCACAGTAGGGGCACCGTGGCACGGCAGGGCGCGGCTCCCCTTGCACCCGGCACGGCAGGCGCGGCGACAAGGGGCTACGGGGATGCGCAGACGACTCGGACGACTCGACCGCACGGCTGTACGCGCCACGACCGCGGTGGCGGTAGGCACGGCGCTCGCCCTGGCGCTGGCCGGGTGCGGCAGCGGCAGCAGTGGCGGCGGCACGAAGGACAACGGCGGCGGTGGCAGCAAGGGCGGCAGCACCGCCCCCACCGTGCAGCTCCCCCAGCTCAAGGGCCAGAAGTTGCAGGTCACCGCGGTCTGGACGGGCCCCGAGCGGGAGAACTTCGTCAAGGTGCTGGACGAGTTCGAAAAGCGCACCGGCGCCACGGTCGACTTCGTGCCCAGCGGCGACGACATGGCCGGCTTCATCGGCTCCAAGATCGCCGGTGGCGGGCCGCCGGACATCGCGATGCTCCAGCAGGTCGGTGTGCTGGGCGAGTTCGCCGGGAAGGGCTGGCTCAAGCCGCTCGGCCCGACCGCCAAGGCGCAACTCGCCAAGAATTACAGCAAGGGCTGGCAGGATCTCGGCGCGCACAAGGGCACGCCGTACGGCGTCTACTTCAAGGCCAGCAACAAGTCGCTGGTCTGGTACAACGCCAAGGCGTTCGACAACGCGGGCACCCAGGAGCCGAAGACCTGGAAGGACTTCCTCAAGACGGCGCAGACCCTCTCCGAATCGGGCGTCGAGCCGGTCTCGGTGGGCGGTGCGGACGGCTGGACGCTGACCGACTGGTTCGAGAACATCTACCTCTCGCAGGCGGGGCCCGAGAAGTACGACCAGTTGGCGCAGCACAAGATCAAGTGGACCGATGCCTCCGTCAAGCAGGCGCTGACCACGCTCGGACAGCTCTTCGGCCGTAAGGATCTGCTCGCGGGCGACAACTCCGGTGCGCTGCAGACGGACTTCCCGACGTCGGTGACCCAGACCTTCAGCGGCGACACCCCGAAGGCCGCGATGGTCTCGTCGGCCGACTTCGCGGCCGCCAACATCACCCAGACGAAGGCCAAGGTCGGCACGGACGCCAAGGTCTTCCCGTTCCCTGCGGTGGGCGCCAGGTCCCCGGTGGTGACCGGCGGCGATGTGGCGGTGGCCCTCAAGGACGGCAAGGCGGCACAGGCGTTGCTGACGTTCCTGGCGTCGACGGATGCCGCCAAGATCTGGGCGCAGGCGGGCGGGTTCATCTCGCCCAACAAGGAGCTCGACCAGGCGGCGTACGCCGACGGTGTGATGCGCCGGATCGCCAAGGCGCTGATCGCGGCGGGCGACGACTTCCGCTTCGACATGTCCGACCAGGCGCCCGCCTCCTTCGGCGGCAAGCCGGGCCAGGGCGAGTGGAAGGACCTGCAGGACTTCCTGAAGAGCCCCAAGGACATCGCGGGCACCCAGGCTCAGCTGGAGAAGGACGCCGCGAAGTCGTTCGGACGTTGAGATCGTACGTGGCGTCGCTCGGATGCTGGGGGCGTAGGCGATGGGGTTCGGGCGCGGAGGCCGTACGGGGCGTCGTTCGGCGCTGAGGCCGCACGCGATGTCGTTCGGGCACCGAGGCCGTACGCGGCGTCGTTCGGGCGGAGGCCGCACGCGATGGCGTTCGGCCGCTGAGGGCCTGTCGCCGGCCGCCGGGCAGCGGCCACCAAGCACTGAGCAGCGGCCACCAGGGGCCAAGCACCGACCACCTCGACCGGGACCGGGGGGACCGTCACGATGAGCGCCGTAGCGGCCGGCAAGGCCAGTGACAGCGGCGAAAGCGGCCGGGGCAGCGGCGAGAGCGGCCGACGCGGCGGTGGCGAGCGCCCGGACGGCGGCGGCAGGCGCCAGGGCCGCGGGGGCAAGCGCCGCCCGGGCGGTGGCGTCCTGGGCGCCCGCCCCTGGACGGCCGCGGTGTTCCTGCTGCCGGCCCTGCTGCTGCTCGGGGCGCTGGTCGTCTACCCGATCGTCTTCTCCGTCTACCGCAGCCTGTTCGACGCGTCCGGCACGGGATTCGTGGGGCTGGGCAACTACGGCGCGATGTTCTCCGACGACGGCATCCGTACCGCGCTGCGGAACAACATCATCTGGGTGGTGGTGGCGCCGGCCGTCTCGACGGTGCTGGGGCTGATCTTCGCGGTGCTGACCGAGCGGATCCGCTGGGGCACCGCCTTCAAGCTGATCGTGTTCATGCCGATGGCGATCTCGATGCTGGCGGCGGGCATCATCTTCCGGCTGGTCTACGACCAGGATCCGGAGCGCGGAGTCGCCAACGCGGTGTGGGTCGGCATCCATGACACCTTCTCCGAACCGGCCCCGTTCCCCGGCGCCAAACCGCGGCCGCGGTCCGGTCTCGCGCCGTCCGGCGGCGGTGCGTTCACCACACGTTCGGCCGTGCGGGCCGCGTCACCGGTGAATCTGCCGCTGGTCGCCGTGCAGCCGGGCGATCTGCGCGGGGCCCGCGCCGCGGCCGCCGCCGGGCCCCGTCCCGGCAGGGTCACCGGCACCGTGTGGCTGGACTTCACCCGTGGTGGCGGCGGGCGCCCCGGCGTCATCGACGGCAACGAGAAGGCGCTGGCCGGGCTGACGGTCGAGGCGGTCAGGGGCGGCCGGGTGGTCGCCTCCGCGACGACGGCGGCCGACGGCACCTTTGCGCTGCCCGCGGACCGTGCCGAGGGCGCCCGGCTCCGGCTGCCCGCGGCCGATTTCGCCGAGGCCTACGGCGGCGTCGACTGGCTGGGCCCGGCGCTGGTCACCCCGGCCATCATCGGCTCGTACGTCTGGATGTGGGCCGGTTTCGCGATGGTGCTGATCGCGGCGGGGCTGGCGGGTGTTCCGCGTGAGCTGCTGGAGGCGGCGCGGGTGGACGGCGCGGGCGAGTGGCAGGTCTTCCGCCGGATCACGGTGCCGCTGCTGGCGCCGGTCCTGGTGGTCGTGCTGGTCACGCTCATGATCAATGTGCTGAAGATCTTCGATCTGGTCTACATCATCGCCCCGGGCTCCAGCATCCGGTCCGCCAACGTCCTGGCGCTCCAGCTCTTCCAGTCCTCGTTCGGTACGGATGTCGACGAGGGCCTGGGCAGCGCGATCGCCGTCTTCCTGCTGCTGCTCGTGCTGCCGGTGATGTACGTCAATCTCCGGCGCATACGGAAGGAGCGTCGCCGATGACGACCGTGGACGGTGCCGGGCCGGGCGGGGGCGCCCTCCCCGGCGGGCGCGCCGTACGGGCGGCGCGGGGCAGGCGGGGCGGGCTGGGCGGGCGGGGCGGGCGGGGCGGGCCGGCGGCCGGGCGGGCCGGGCGGCCGCTCGCGGCCCGGATGGCGGCGCGGACCGGCGGTGGCGCGATGCGGATCTTCCTGGTCCTGGTCGCGCTGTTCTGGCTGATGCCGTCGGTGGGGCTGCTGCTGTCCTCGCTGCGCAGCCCGCAGCGGATCGCCGAGTCCGGCTGGTGGCAGGTCTTCAGCAAGCCGGCCCAGATCACCTGGGACAACTACAGCCAGCTGCTGGCCAACGACAAGGTGATGGGCTCGCTGCTGACCACGGCGGCGATCACCGTGCCGGCGACGGTGCTGGTCGTCGTCATCGGCTCGCTGGCCGGCTATGCGTTCGCCTGGATGGACTTCCCCGGCAGGGACGGCTGGTTCATGGTCGTCGTCGGGCTGCTGGTGGTGCCCGTGCAGGTGGCGCTGATCCCGGTGGCCAAGCTGTTCGGTGCGGTCGGGCTCTTCGAGACGACGGCCGGGGTGATCCTCTTCCATACGGCCTTCGGGCTGCCGTTCGCGGTGTTCCTGCTGCGGAACTTCTTTGCCGAGATCCCGCGCGAGCTGCTGGAGGCGGCCCGGCTGGACGGGGCGGGCGAGCTGCGGCTGTTCACCCGTGTCGTGCTGCCGCTGGGCGGCCCGGCGATCGCCTCGCTGGGGATCTTCCAGTTCCTGTGGGTGTGGAACGACATGCTGATCGCGCTGATCTTCGCGGACAGCGGCCATCCGCCGATCACGGTCGCGCTGCAGCAGGAGGTGCGGCAGTTCGGCAACAACATCGATGTGCTGGCGCCCGGCGCGTTCCTGTCCATGGTGGTGCCGCTGATCGTCTTCTTCGCCTTCCAGCGCCAGTTCGTCTCCGGGGTGATGGCGGGCGCCGTGAAGTGAGCTCCGCACGGGGGCCCGCCGGTGCCCGTCCGCACGCCATCTTCCGTTCATGTTGCTGCGCCTACGATGACGTCGCTGCCGTGCCCTGCAGGGTGCGGCGGTGCGTAGGGCGGGTCGGCGCGCGTGGTGTGCCGGCGCGACAGGGCGCCACAGGGCGCGGCGGTGCGACAGGGTGCCGCCGGGGAGATGCCCGGGTGTGGCCCGCGTGTCTCTCGTATCGAGTGATCGAGTGAGGGCGCCCCGGTCCCCGCGAGGCCGCGCCCGTGCGCTGCGGCATGACGCCGGGCGCATCCAAAACTGCATAGACCGCACAGGTGCGGACAACTGCAGACGTACCCCCGCACACCCCCTGCACCCGGTACCGCCACACGCCCATACCGCCGTACGCCCGACCGCCACACCGCCACATCCACGGCAGACAGCGCCGGCACATACCGCACGTACTCCCTCACGCACGCGACGTACTCAGCCCTACGTTCCCGACCGTCTGGAGACGGACCGCACATGACTGCCCCCCTCGCAGACCAGAGTGCCGAACAGCTCCCGCGCCCCACCCGGCTGTCCGAGGTCAAAGGCTGGTTCTTCACCGCCGACCAGCTGCTCTTCGACTGGTTCCTGGCGCACCAGCAGGACCGTTCCGAGCCGGGTGACCTGCTCGAACTGGGCGCGTATATGGGCAAGAGCGCCATCTTCCTCGGTGCGCGGCTGCGCCCCGACGAGCGCTTCACGGTCTGCGATCTCTTCGACTCCCCCGCCGAGGACGTCTCCAACTCCAAGGAGATGAACAAGTCCTACGCGACGCTGACCCGCCGCGCCTTCGAGGCCAACTACCTTGCCTTCCACGACGAGTTGCCCACCATCGTCCAGGGGCTCAGCTCGCTGGTCAGCGACCATGTCGACGAGGGCTCGGTGCGCTTCGCGCATATCGACGCCTCGCATCTGTACGAGCATGTGCACGGCGACATCCTCGCGGTGCGCAAGCTGCTCACCGCCCACGGCATCGTGGTGATGGACGACTACCGCGCCGAACACTGTCCCGGGGTGGCCGCCGCCACCTGGCAGGCCGTCACGAACGAGGGCCTGCGCCCGGTCTGCATCACCGGCACCAAGTTCTACGGGACCTGGGGCGACCCGGAGCCGCTGCAGAAGGCGCTGCTGGAGTGGATCGCGTCCCGCGGCGACATCTGGCACGAGGTGCAGTACGTCAACGATGCCCCGCTGGTCCGGCTGAGCGCCAAGGGCGCCAAGGAGCCCGGCCATCCGGCCTCCCGGCACACTTCCGCCGCCCGCGCGGTGCAGCGGCCCGGGGCGCAGTCGCCGAAGGCCTCCGCGGCCCGCCCGGCCCCGCGCCGGCCGGTCCCGGCGCGCAGCACGCTGCGCCGGGTCACCCTCGACGTGCTGCCGCCGGTCGTCACCCGCGCCCTGGTGAGGGTCCGCAAGCGGGCCCGTACGCACTAGGGACCCGTACGCGGTAGCGGGCCCGTGCGCGCCGACGGGTCCGCGGACAGGCCCCCGCCGGGCTGAGGCCGACGGCAAGCCCTGGTGGGGGGCTCCCCTACCGGGGCACCTGCCCCACCAGCACGAACACATTGGACCGGAGCAGCATCCCGGCCGGGCGCGGCAGCGGGTGGGAGTAGGTGCGCCGTACGGTCAGGCCCGCGGACTCGGCGAAGGCGCGCAGCAGGGCGAAGTCCGTGAAGCGCACCGGGGTGGGCCCGGCCCGGTGCCCGGCCTCCTGCGCGGTGATCAGCAGCACTCCGCCGCCCGGCCGTACGTACCGGACGTAGGCCCGCAGCAGCCCCTCGACCTGTTCGTCGTCCAGATGCTCCAGGACGTTCGCGGTCAGCAGCGCATCGAAGGTGCCCGGCCGGGCGTGCGGGCTCGCCAGGAAGGTGTCGGCCGTATAGGTGGTCAGCCCGCGTTCGCGGCAGCGCGCCACGGACTGCGGGTCGTGGTCCACGCCGACGCTGCCGGGCGCGCAGCCGGCGAGCGTGTCGCCGGGCCCGCAGCCGATCTCCAGTACCCGGCCGGTGCCGATCCGCCGCAGCTGGCTGCGGTACGGGGACCGGGCGGGCAGCAGCCGTGCCGGGCCGCCGCGTCCCGGGTCGGCCGGCAGCCGCGCGGTGGAGGCGGACGGCGCGGTACCCGTGGGGCGCGTGGGCCGGGCGGTCCGGGTGTCGCTGCCGGGCGGCCCGGCGTCGGCGCTGTCGGTGGCGGCGGAGCTGTCGGTTCTGCCGGGCATCGGGACGCGGTCACCTTCCCTGGGGAACACGGCGTGCAAAACGCCGTAAAGCTGTGCAACGGGTCTACGGCATCGGACGCGGCCCGGCGCTACGGCGCGCCGAATGCGCGCGCCGAGCGTCATCCTCCACCCACGGACACAGCGGCCCACCACCTACGGACGCGCAGTCCTGCACCCACGGACACGCGGCCCTGCACACACGGACGACCGGCGGGGCCTCTCACCCTTTCAGCGCAGATCCGGTGACCGTGCCGCCGTGGGCGAGTTGAACGGACCGGTCTTGTGCATTCGCCAGTCCGGAAAGGCTTGGTCCGCGTATGAAGCCTCGGCTCACCGTCGTCGTCCCGGTCCATCGCATCGAGGGGTCCGAGCGGAATGTGGAGGAGTGCCTGGAGTCGGTCGCGGCCCAGACGCTGACCGGTCTGGATGTGGTGATGGTGGACGACGGCCCACCCGCGGACGGGGGCGGGGACGCCACCGCCGCACGGGGCGGTCCCGCCGCTCTCGCCCGCCGTTTCGCCGAGCGGGACCCACGGTTCCGGATCGTCCACCACCCCGGGTGCCCTCCCGCGCCCGGCTGCGGCGCGCTCCGCAACACCGGTGCCCGGCACGCCTATCCGCACACCGGCTATCTGGCCTTCCTCGACGCCGACGACGTACTGCTGCCGCGCGCGTACGAGGATCTCGTCGGCCTGCTGGACCGGTCCGGCGCGGACCTGGCGACCGGCAATGTCTACCGGCTCGGCGCGGCCGGCCGCAGTCAGTCGGCGCGCCATCCGGCCGCCCGCGCCACCGCGCTGCGCACCCGCCTGCGCGATGACCTGACCCTGCTGTCGGACGACTTCGCCCGCAACAAGGTCTTCCGCCGCACCTTCTGGGACAAGCACCGATTCGCTTTCCCCGAGGGCGAGTTGTGCCATGACGCGGCGGTGACGCTGCCCGCGCTGTTCCTGGCCGACGCGGTCGACGTCCTGCGGGAGCACGTCTGTTACTGGCGGCTGCCGGAAGGACCCGACCGTCATCTGAGGCCCGATGCCCGGGGCGTACGGGACCGGTTCGCGGCGGTGGCCGGCATCCGGCGCTTCCTCGCCGACCCGGCCCACGCCCGGCTGCGTGCCTATCAGCGCGACTACGACCGTGCGCAGCTCACCGACGGGCTGCTCGATCTGGTCGAGGCGCTGCCGGCGGCCGCGCCGGAGTGCCGGACCGCGTTCCTCGACTGCGCCCGCGACTTCCTCTCCGGGGTCGATCCGCGGCTGTTCCCCACGCTCCCCGTCGAGCTGCGGATGCGCTGGTATCTGATCCGTGCCGGGCGGCTGGCCGATCTGCTCACCCTGCTCACGCATGAGGCCCGTAACCCGGCCGGGTTCGCGGTCGCGGGGCCGCCGCTGCGCAAGCGCGCGGTGCTGCCGCTGACCCCGCCGCTGGAGCTGCCGCCGGGGGTGACCCGGCTGGACCGCGCCGACTTCCCCGTACGGGCCCGGGTCAGGGAGGCGGAGTGGCGCGGCGGTGTGCTGGTGCTGCGTGGCTACGCCTATATCCGGAATCTGGACGCGGCGACCCGGCACGGCTACCTCAGGACGGCGGTGCTGTCGTGCGGGCGGCGCCGGATCCTGCTGCCGCTCCGGCCGGTGGCGATGCCGGAGGCGACCGCCGAGTCCGGCCAGGAGCTGCACTGTTACGACTGGTCGGGCTTCGAGCTGCGGCTCGATCCGGCCCGGCTGCGCAAGGGCGGGCGCTGGGAGGAGAACGACTGGTCGGTGGGGGTGCTGCTGGCGTCGGCGGGGGTGGTGCGGGCCGCGGCGCTGCACGCCGCCGAGACCGGCTCCGGCGCCGCTCCGTGCGCCCGTGAACTGCCCGGGGACGGTGCGGGCGCGGTGCGGATCACGCCGTGGTACCCGGACGGGCGGCTGCGGCTTTCGGTGGCCCGTCCAACCCACCGGCTGACCGGCCACCGTGCGGCGGCGGCCGGCGCCCTGGACCTGACCGTCACCACACCGGGCCCGCCGCCCGCGGCCCTGCGGCTGACCCACCAGGGGACCGGCACGGTGGTGTCGTTCCCGGTGGAGACCGAGCCTCCGGCGGGAACGGGAACGGGAACGGGAACGGGAACGGGAACGGGAACGGAAACGGCGCCGGGAACAGGAACGGAGCAAGCGAACGAGGCGCCCCACGCCGCCCCCCGGGCCGCGCCCCGCACCACCCCCGGAGCCGCCCCCGGAGCCGCCCCCGGGGCCGCCCTCCGCGCCACCTCCCCGCCCCTCACCTTCCGTATCCGTCTCGACGCCCTGGCCGCCGCCCGGCCCCCGCGGGACGGTGCGCCGCGGGCGATCCCGCCGGCCCACACCGAGAGCTGGGCGGCGGAGGTGGTGCTGCCCGACGGCGGCACCGGCCCGATCGCCTGCGCCCCGGGGCTGGCGCCGGCCGCCCATCCGCTGCCGCACGGCCGTGAGCTGGTCGTGGCGGCCGGTCCGGCCGGGAACCTGGTCCTGCACGACCGGACCCCGCAGCCGTACCTGGACCGGGCGATGTGGCGTACGGACGGCACCCTGCTGGTGACGGGCGGGCTGCCGGACGCCGCGCCGCACGCCACCGAACTGGTCCTCAAGCACGGGGCGCACGCCGCCGAGCTGGCCTTCCCCACCGTCCATGACGAGGGCCGCTTCCACGGCTCGCTGCCGCTCGGCGCGCTGCCCTCGCTGGCCGGCCCGCTCCCGCTGCGCGAGGGCCGCTGGACGCTGCACCTGCGCGAGCAGGGCGCGCCCGGCTCGGCGCTGGACGCCCCGGTCCGCGCGCTGCCGTCCCTCCTGGGCGGGCTGCCGGCGACCCGTACGGTCCGCGGCAAGCCGCTCACCCTCGACCGGCACCGGCACGACGAAGCGCTCGTGGTGGCGGGCCCTGCGCTGCCCGCCACCGACCGCGGCCCCTACCGCCGCCGGGTGCTGCGCGAGCAGCACTATGCGCTGCACCGTTCCCGTCCGCTGCGCGACACCGTCCTGTACAGCAGCTTCGGCGGGCGGGCGTACGGGGATTCCCCGCGGGCGGTGCACGAGGAGCTGGTGCGCCGGGGTATGGACGTGGAGCATCTGTGGGCGGTGCGCGATGCGCAGACCGCGGTGCCGGAGACGGCACGTGCGGTGCTGGTGGGCAGTGCCGAGTGGCACGGTGCGCTGGCGCACAGCCGCTGGGTGGTCACCAACACCCATCTGCCCCGGTGGTTCACCCGGCGCGGCGGGCAGCGCATCATCCAGACCTGGCACGGCACCCCGCTCAAGCGGATCGGTGCCGATCTGGCCGGGACGCTGTGCGCGGGGCTGGCGCATCTGGCGCCGCGGCCGCGGGTCAGCCGGCAGTGGAGCGTGCTGCTGTCGCCGAACGCGCACAGCACCCCGGTGCTGCGTTCCGCGCTCGGCTACTCCGGGCGGCTGCTGGAGACCGGGCTGCCGCGCACCGACGCCTTCTTCGCCGCGGACCGTGATCTGCGGGCGGCCGCGGTCCGTGAGCGCCTGGGCATCGAGCCGGGCAGGAAGGTGGTGCTGTACGCGCCGACGCCGCGCGACGATCTGGCCTACGACGCGGGCCACCACCGGCTGCATCTGCCGCTCGATCTGGAGCTGGCGCGGCGGGAGCTGGCGGACGACCATGTGCTGCTGGTGCGCTCCCATCCGCTGGTCGCCGACCGGCTGCCCGCCCACCACGCGCCGTTCGCCCTGGACGTGTCCGCGCACCCGGACGCCACGGAACTGCTGCTGGCCGCGGACGTCCTGGTCACCGACTACTCGTCGCTGGCCGCCGACTTCGCCAACACCGGACGTCCGATGCTCTTTCTGACACCGGATCTGCCGCACTACCGCGACACGCTGCGCGGTTTCACCCTCGACTTCGAGGCCCGGGTGCCGGGTCCGCTGCTCACCTCGACCGGTGAACTGGTCGACGCGCTGGGCGACTTGGAGGAGATCGCCGCCGCGGGGGCGGATGCGTACGCGGATTTCCGGGAAGCGTTCTGTCACCGGGACGACGGGGGTGCGGCCGGCCGGGTCGCGGATCTGATGGAGCGGTGACCGGGGCCGGTCCGTCGCAAGGTGGTGGGATGCGGATCAACATCGTGCGGCACTCGCGTCGTTACAGCATGTGCAGGCGCCCTTACGGGTCTGTACACCCCCGGGCCCCCGGTTCCCGACCGTAAGAAGACGGCAAGAGGGCGGGAAAAGGGGAGCAAGGGGTGCAACCGCTCGACGGGATTCGCCCTCTGAACCATCGGAAACAGGTTCGGAACCCGCTCGCGCCAAGAGATGCTGTCGACACGAAATGTAGATTCAGTGACTGTGAAAGAAGCCCTCGATCCGCTGACGGGGCCCACCATCACGCCTTCCGCTCAGGTCAGCATCGTCGTCATCGCCTTCAACGATGCCGGTCATGTCGGCGATGCGGTGCGCTCCGCGCTCGCTCAGGGACCTCCCGGCGAAACGGTCACCGAAGTGATCGCGGTGAACGACGCTTCCACCGATGGCACCGGTGCCGCCCTGGACGCCCTCGCCCACGGCGAACCGCGGCTGAAGGTGATCCACCGCGACACGAACAGCGGCGGCTGCGGCACTCCGCGCAACGACGGTCTGCGGGCCGCCACCGGGCGCTTCGTGATGTTCCTCGACAGCGACGATGTGCTGCCCCCGGGTGCGGCCCGGGCGCTGCTGGCCGCCGCTGGTGAGCATGACGCCCCGGTCGTGGCCGGCGCCTGCGTGCGGCGTGAGCTGCCCGCGCAGCGCGATGTTCCCTGGCAGCCGGGCCTCTACCGCGAGACGGCGGTGCACAGCTCCCCCGAGGCCGCCCCGCAGCTGGTCAGGGACACGCTGTGCGTCAACAAGCTCTACGAGCGGGCGTTCCTCGACAAGCACGCCATCACCTTCCCCGAGGGCCGCTTCACCTACGAGGACTTCGTGTTCACGGCGCGGGTGCTGGCCGCCGCCCCGCGCCTCGTGACGATCCCCGACCAGGTCTACATCTGGCATGTGCGCCGCTCGGCCGCCCGGCAGTCGATCTCGCTGGACCGCAATGACGTCGCCAACTGGCAGGCGCGGATCGCGGCGCACCGCGCCAGCGTGCAGATCTTCCTGGACGCCGGGCACGAGGCGCTGTCGCACGCCGCGGCCACCAAGTTCCTCGACCACGATCTGCGGATGTACGTCCGTGAGCTGCACACCCGCGGCGCGGATTACCGCGCCGAGTGGTGGCGGCTGACCCGCGACTACCTGGCGGGTTTCGACGAGGCGGATCTGCGCGCGGCGCGTGCCCCGGCGCGTTGGCTGGCCCGGGTGGTGCTGGCCTCGCCGGCCCCCCGGGACCTGGAGCGGCTGACGCAGCTGGCGGCCCGGCCCGGCCGGCTGCTGCCGCCGTACGCGGAGGCCGGCGGCCGCGCGGTGTGGTCGGCGGACCTGCCCGAGGTCGTGCTGGACGCGATGGGCACCAAGCCGATGCACCGGCTGCCGGTGACCATAGATGCCGAACCGTCCCCCGGCGGTCCCGGTGTGCTGCGGCTGCGGGTGCACGATCTGTACGGGCGGCTGGCCGCTTCCGGGCCGGAGAGCATCGACATCGAGCTGCGGCGGCGGCGGGACGACCGGCGCGGCCCGGTCCACACCGCCGCCCTCACCCCGGCCCCGGCCGTCGGCGGGTCCCAGGCCTGCTGGACCGCCGAGGTCGTCCTGGATCTCGCGGCGCTGGCCGAGCGGGGCGGCCCGCACTGCGCCGACCCCGAGCCGTGGGACCTGATGGCGCAGGTCAGCTGCGCGGACGGGGCGGGTTTCCGTGCGGCGCTGCGGGCCCTGGGCCCGGGGCTGCGCCGCCAGGTGCTGCCGAGCCGCCGTCATGCCGTGCTGCTGGTGCAGCCGTATGCGACGACCGGCGGCGCCCTGTCCCTGCGGGTCGCCTCGGGCCTGCGCAGCGTGTGGCGGATCGCCGCCCGGCGGCTGCGCGGCTGAGCCGCCCCGGTTCTTTGTCCCCGCACTCCTCTACCCCGACCTAGGATGGGCACTATGTCTTACTTGATCACGGGTGGTGCCGGCTACATCGGCGCCCATGTCGTACGGGCCCTGCGTGCGGCAGGCGAGAGCGTCGTCGTGCTCGACGATCTGACGACGGGTGTGGCCGCCCGGATCCCGGAGGGCGTCCCCCTGGTCGTCGGCTCCACGCTCAACCGTGCGCTGCTCGATGCCACGCTCACCGAGCACGGCATCACCGATGTGGTGCACCTGGCCGCCAAGAAGCAGGTCGGCGAGTCCGTCGAGATGCCGCTGCACTACTACCGCGAGAATGTGCTCGGTCTGCAGACGCTGCTGGAGGCGATGGCCGCGGGCGGTGTCGGCCGGCTGGTGTTCTCCTCCTCGGCGGCGGTCTACGGCATGCCGGATGTCGATCTGGTCACCGAGGAGACGCCCTGCACCCCGATCAACCCGTACGGCGAGACCAAGCTCGTCGGCGAGTGGATGGCCCGTGCGGCGGGCAAGGCGCACGGCATCAGCACGGCCTGCCTGCGCTACTTCAACGTCGCCGGGGCGGCCGCTCCCGAGCTGGCGGACACCGGGGTCTTCAACATCGTCCCGATGGTCTTCGAGAAGCTCACCGAGGGCGCCGCGCCGCGCATCTTCGGCGATGACTACGACACCCCCGACGGCACCTGCATCCGCGACTACATCCATGTCGCCGATCTCGCCGAGGCCCATGTGTCGGCCGCCCGCAAGCTCGCCGAGCCGGGTCCGGTGCGCGATCTGACGCTGAACATCGGGCGCGGCGAGGGCGTTTCGGTGCGCGAGATGGTGGATCTGATCACCGAGATCACCGGGCACCAGGGGGTCACCGCCGAGGTCACCCCGCGCCGTGCGGGTGACCCGGCCCGGGTGGTCGCGGCCGCCGACCGGATCGCCGCGGAGCTGGGCTGGAAGGCCCGCCACGATGTGCGCGACATGATCACCTCGGCCTGGGCCGGCTGGCAGCACCACCGTCCGCAGGGCTGAGCGCGGGCCGCGGGCCCCGGCCGGCCGGGGCCCGCGGATCGGGTGCCGGGGCGGGCGCGGGTCAGGCCAGCATGTGCGAGGTCCGGCCAGAGGCCTCGTCGATCTCGTCGTGCGCCTTGGTCAGCAACTGCATCGCCAGTTCGTTGAGCGCTCTGGCTCCCGCGACCTCCTCGCCGACCCTCGGTTGGTTGGAGTCGACGGGGTGGCGGCTGGCGTAGCCGTGGGCCCGTACCTCGGTCCCGTCGGGAAGCCGGACGAGGGCCGCGGCGCGGGTGCGGTGGGTGTCCTCCTCGAATTCCATGTCGACATGCCATCCGACAACGGTCTGCAGCATCACGATCACCTCCGGAGCCCCTGCTTCCAGCGTGCGCCCGGCGGGCGGCCCTCGCACGGTGTGCCGGGGCGCACGGCAGCGCCCGGGGCGGGTCCTTGACCGGATCCGCCCCGGGCGCGCTCGTGCCGCCCGGCCTGCTACGGGCCGTCTACGGCTGAAGGGTGATCGAGTTGATCGGCGTGAGGTCCTTGTCGATGTAGTAGCCGGGCGAGAGGTAGCCCTGGCATCCCGTGCCGTTGTAGCCCGTGCAGGTCCGCATGGTCGCGCCCCCGGACTGGTTGTTGTAGATGCGGTGCGTCCCGACCTGGTTGCTGAGGTTGTGCGCCCCGTAGCTGTAGTAGAAGAGCGACGGGTGGCCGCCGTTCCATCCGGCGTTCTGCGGATAGATGCAGACCGCGCCGTAGGGGCAGCCCTGGACGGTGCCGCCCGCCGCGGCCGCGGCCGTTCCTGCCGTCCCGACGACCGCGCCCGCCGGGACGACCAGCGCCGCGACGGCCATGGCCGCCATTCCGGCTCGCTTCCATACGGACATGTGACGTTCCCCCTTGGTCAAATGGCCCCGCGAGATGGTCGTCGCGGGTGCACCTGTACAGGTGCCTGATGGTGGGTCAGCCTCGTCCCGCGGGGGCGGCACGCACAAGGATTTTCGGCGGTGGCCGAAGGGGTCCGGCGCCGGTGTCAGCGGCGCAGGCGGCGCAGCAGCTTCGTGGGGAGGGCGGCTTCGGGCACGGTGAGGGTCAGCGGCGTCCGCCCGCCGGCCGTGTGGACCGGCAGGTCACGGCGGAGCGGGCCCGCGGTCACCCGCAGGGACACCTGCCAGGTGCCCGGGGGGCCGCCGCGCAGCCCGGAGCGCACGGTGTAG
This sequence comes from Streptomyces sp. Edi2, assembly GCF_040253635.1. Taxonomy (NCBI): domain Bacteria; kingdom Bacillati; phylum Actinomycetota; class Actinomycetes; order Kitasatosporales; family Streptomycetaceae; genus Streptomyces; species Streptomyces sp. Edi2. The sequence goes on from NZ_JBEJGX010000003.1 coordinate 3,391,436, forward strand.
TGGTCGCCGGCGCCCCGTTCGACGGTAGTGCGCAGGGCCACGGTGCGGGTCGCGTCGTGGAGGATCAGCCGCAGTCCGGCGTCCACGGGGCAGCCGGGCAGGGTGAGGTGCGCGGCGAGGCGGGCCCGGCCCGAGCGGGTGCGGTGTGCCGTGCCGCGCAGGTCGCCGCCGAGCGGCCGGCGGGCCCCGTCCTTGTCCACGTCGAGGTGGAGATGGCCGTGCGGGACGGAGAGGAAGAGCGCGGCGACGGCCGGGCCCGCCGGGCCGCGTCCGATGATCCGCGGTGTGCACTCCCGCTCGTTCGGCCCGCCTTCGGGGGCCAGCCAGGCCTCGCGGCGGAAGGCGGGCCCTGTCGCGTCCGCTCCGCCGTGCGCGGTGACCGCGATCTTGAGGCCCCAGACGCCGTCGGTCAGCGGAGCGCCGTCCGCGGCGGTCGCCGGGTCGACGGCGGCCTGCCAGGTGCCGTCCGCGTACCGCGCCGGGATGCGGTGGGCGGCGCCGCTGCGCTGCAGCAGGATCTCGACGGTGTCGCCGCCGAGCAGCGGCAGTTCGGCGGTGCCCCACAGGTGCAGGACGCCGCCGACCCAGCCCCAGCGGATCAGGCGCTGGCGCAGCACCACGCGGTCGGTGAGGTCGTAGCAGGCGTCGGGGAGGGCGTGCTGCGGGTCGCGGAAGTACGGGTATCCGGCGTAGACGCGGCCGTCGGCGATGCGCGGCGGGCCGGGCTGCCGCTCGGTGTCGGCCCGGACGACGGCGGTCAGCGCTTCGTCGAGCCCGGCGCGCAGGCAGTGGGCGCGGAGCCGGAGCCGGGGCGGCAGCGCGGCCCGGACCCGGTCGGTGAGGTAGCGCTCGACGAGCGGGCGGGCGGCCGCGGCCATCCGCTGCCGGTCCGCCTCGTCGCGGGCGAGGTAGGCGGCCCCGAAGGGCATGAGTATCTCGCCGTGGAAGTGCCGGATCATGAGCTTGTCGCGCTGTTCGCCGGGCGGGACCTCGGCCGCGAGGCCGTCCAGGACGGTGCCGATGTAGTCGAGGTAGTCGCACCAGTCGGTGTCCTGGCGGCTGGCGTTGCTGTCGTCGTCGCGGCCGTGCAGGTAGTAGCAGTCCTGGTCGGCGAGGACGGAGACGGTTTCGGCGCGCAGCAGGGCGGCGATGCCGAACGGCAGGTCCTCGCCCAGCAGCCGGCCCTCGACGAAACGCAGCCGGTGCTCTTCGAGGAAGGAGCGGCGGAAGAGCTTGAAGGCGGCCAGGGACCAGTAGACCGGGGAGTCGAAGACGGAGACCTTGTCGCTGGTGGTGCGCAGGTCGACGGGGGCGGCGCGGCCCTCGGCGCCGACGATCCGGCCGTAGACGACGTCCGAGCCGCAGCGCTCGGCCATGTGCACGAGACGGTCCAGTGCCCCGGGGCCGAGCCGGTCGTCGGAGTCGAGGAAGAAGACGTAGTCGCCGGTGGCACGGTCCAGCCCGGTGTTGCGGGGCTTGCCGGGGCCGCCCGAGGCTTCCTGGCGCAGCACGGTCAGGTGGGGGTGCAGGCGGGCCTGTTCGTCCAGCCATGCGGCGCTGCCGTCGGTGGAGCCGTCATCGACGGCGATCACCTCGATCCGGCGCCGGTCCAGTGTCTGGGCGAAGACCGAGCCGAGGCTGCGGTCGAGGTAGCGCAGGGTGTTGTGCACCGGCACGATCACGGAGACGGTCGGCGTCGCCGTGGCATCCGGTCCGTCGCCGGCCGCGGCCACGAGGTCGTCAGGAACGGGCACCATGCCCTCCACTCTTTCCGCAATCCCCGAAATGCCGGGCGCCCCAGCCGGGCAAAGGGGGTGATTAAGACATATAACGTGGGGTGAACGTTCGCCGATCGTGGAGGAGTACCGGTGGCTCCGACGCCCGCCACCCCACAAGAGGCGGTCCGGCCGCTGGAGGTTGCCCGGCCTCTTCCCGTAAGTGAACGCCCGGCCACGGCGCGCACCGCCCCCGGGCAGCGGACGGCACCCTGGCTCGCGGCGGCCCTGTCCATGGGGACGTACTGCCTCGCGCTCACCCTTTACGGCAGCTACCCCTTCGGCCCGCGCTCACGCGCCGTCAATGACCTGGGCAATCAGTTCGTCCCGTTCCACGCCCGGCTGTGGGACCTGCTGCACGGCACCACCGGCGGCGACCTGTTCTTCAACTGGAGCAGCGGCTACGGCGTGCCGTTCCTCGCCGACTTCTTCACGTACCTGATGAACCCCTTCTCCTGGCTCGTCGGGCTCTTCCCCCGGGCGCTGGCCGACCTGCCGGTCTTCCTGGTCACCCTGTTCAGCATCGGCCTGGGCGCCGCGCTGATGACCGTCTTCCTCGGGCGGCTGCGGCAGGGCTCCGGTCCGCTGCGGGCGCTGCTGTCGGTGGGGTACGGGCTGTGCGCCTGGGTGCTGAACGACGGTTTCGCCGACCCGATGTGGATGTGGGGCCTGGTGGCGCTGCCCCTGACCGGGATCGCCGCGGACTGGTGTCTGCTCCGAACCCGCTGGGTGGCAGGAACGCTGCTGGTCGCCCTCGCCTGGGCGGGCAACTTCTACACGGCCGCGATGGCGACCCTGGCGATGGCACTGGTGCTGGTGGTGCGGCTGCTGACGGCCGACACGATGCCGTGGCGCGACAGGCTGCGGGCGCTGGCCCGCGCGGCCTCGATGGCGACGGCCGGCATTCTGCTCGCCGCGCCCGTGCTGACCGTCACCCTGGAGGCCAGCCGGGCCGCCCAGCCCGCTCCCGCGGTGTCCTACGACGACCGGCCGGCGCCGCTCGACCAGTGGGCGCAGTTACTGCCCGGCGGGCACCCGGGGACACCGGTCCCCAACATCTCCATCGGGGTCCTCGGGCTGCTGCTGGTGGCCGCCTTCCCGTTCGTGCGGGCCGTACCGCTCCGGGTGCGCCTGGGCTGGTGCGCCCTGGCGGCGGGCGTCGCGGCCTCCTTCGTCCAGGAGCCGACGATCCTGCTGTGGCACGGTTTCGCGCTGCCGAACGGCAGTCCGTACCGCGCCGCCTTCGTGCTCAGCGGCATCCTCGTGATGATCGCCTGGCTGGCGCTGGCGCACCGTCCGCGCCCCCGGGAGCTGGCGGCGGGCGCGGCGGCGGTCGCGCTGCTCGCCTGGCTCAGCCGCGACCGGGGCGCGGTGGGCGCCGACACCTGGATCCTGGTGGCCGGCGGCGGTGTGCCGGCCCTCCTGGGGCTGGCCGCGCTCGGCAGGTCGCGCACCGCCCGCACCCGGGCCGCCGCCACCGCCGCGCTGGCGGTCACGGTCCTGCTGGGCTCGGCGTACACGGCGCTGTCGGCGTCCGCGGCGCGGGGCGCGATTGCCTGGTTCCAGCCCAAGATCACGTTTTCCGGCCCGTCGCTGACCGCCCGGGACGGGCTGCTGGCCCGCGCCGACTGGCCGCGCAGCCGCACCGACCCCGGCCCGCACGAGTTCGCCAACAACGACCCGCTGCTGATCGGCGGCGAGGGCGGCTCGTACTACAGCAGCTTCACGCCCGCGGTCACCGCCCGCACCCTGCGAAGCCTGGGCGCCGGCTGGTACATGAGGGGCCGTCACACCCTCAGTTTCGAGGACCCGGTGGGCCGGGCGCTCATGGGCGTCGGCAGCTATCTGTCCCCGGTGCCGGAGCGGCGCGCCCTGTTCACCCCGCATCCGGCGCGCCCGGCACCGCTGGTGACCGTACGGGACACCCTCCCGCGCCCCGCCGGCAAGGAGACCGTGTTCGCCCGCCAGGAGCGGGTGCTGGGCTCGGCCGTGTACGAGGTGCCGGCCCTGACGCCCACCGCGGGCGAGACCCCGCTGCGCGACCGTGACGGCTGGCTGCTGCCCGGCGCGCGGCGGCCGGCCACGGGGGCGACGGGGGCGACGGGCGGGGGTGCGAAGGGCGCGGGCCCTGGCAGCGGGGGCACGAAGGGCACGGGTGCGCACGGCGGGGACCCGGACAGCAGGGGCGCGAACGGCACGGGCACGAACGGCGGGGGCCCGGAGGGCACGGGCGAGACCGGCGCCGGGACCACCTTCACCGTGCGGTGCACCCCGGGCAGCACCGTCCTGTGGTACGCCCCCTGGTTCTCCGGGGAGGTCAGCGGCCTGGGCCTGCGCACCACGGGGGCCGGCAGTCAGGACGTCACCGCGAATCCGCTGCGGGTCCTGGGCCGGGTGCCCGCGGACGGCACGGTGGCGGTGCGCTTCACCGGCCGGGGCCGGCAGCACCTCCCGGAGCGGCCGATCGGCTGCCTGTCCGGGCGCCGGCTGGCGGCGGCGGTGCACGCGCTGCGCGCCCGGGGCCCGCTGGAACTGGCCGCCGGCGGCCACCGGCTGACGGCCCGGCTGCGCCCGGGCAGCAAGGGCAGCGCGGTGCTGGCGCTCCCCGCCGTCCCGGGCTGGGGCTGTTCGGTGGACGGCGGACCGCTGCACGCGCCGCACTCGTTCGGCGGTCTGCCGGCCGTCCCGCTGGGCCCGGGCGCCACCCGGCTGTCCTGCTCCTACCTGCCGCCGGGCCTGCACACGGGCCTCGCGGTGGGCGGCGCGGCGGCGCTGGCGATTGCCGGGGTGGCGGTTTCCGGCACCACACGTGGCCGGCGGTGGCTCCGCCTCACCACGCCACGCCGGACACCTCATGACAAACCAACAGATTTGTAGAATTACGTTCCGGGGACGGCGCTTGAGCCGCCCCTGACCCCGGCGAAGAGGCCTGCTCATGAAGCTTTCCATCGTCGTCCCCTGCTACAACGAAGAAGCCGTCCTGAGCCGTTTCGACGAGACGGTCCGCGCGGTCCTCGCCGGGCTCGCCGTCGAGTACGAGCTGTGTTATGTCGACGACGGCAGCGCCGACGGCACCCTGGCCCGGCTGCGCGGCCTGGCCCAGCAGCACCGCGGCACCACCCGCTACCTCTCCTTCAGCCGTAACTTCGGCAAGGAGCCCGCCATACTGGCCGGCCTGCGGGCGGCGACCGGCGACGCGGTGATCCTCATGGACGCCGATCTGCAGCATCCGCCCGGCCTCATCGAGACGATGCTCGACCTCTACCAGCTCGGCCACGACCAGGTCGTCGCCAAGCGCAGCCGGACCGGCGACCGGCGGCTGCGGACCGCGCTGAGCAGGCTCTACTACCGCGCCGTCAACAAGTGGGTCGATGTCGAACTCACCGACGGGGTGGGCGACTTCCGGCTGCTGTCGCGCAAGGCGGTGGACGCGCTGCTCTCGCTGCCGGAGTACAACCGGTTCTCCAAGGGCCTGTTCTCCTGGATCGGCTTCGACACCGTCACCTTCGACTACCGCAATGCCGCCCGGGAGGCCGGCGAGACGAAGTGGCGCCTGGGCTCACTGGTCAACTACGGCATCGACGGCATGCTCTCCTTCAACTGCCGCCCCCTGCGGCGGGCCCTGTACACCGGGCTCGGCCTGGCCTCGCTCGCCGCCGTCTACACCCTGTGGGTCATCGGTGCGGCCCTCGTCGGCGGCGTCACCGCGCCGGGTTATGTGACGCTGGTGGCCATCATCGCGGGCCTGGGCGGGCTGCAGATGGTGATGCTCGGGCTGATCGGCGAGTACATCGGGCGGATCTACTACGAGGCCAAGCGGCGGCCGCACTTCCTGGTCAAGGAGAGCAACGCCACCGTTCCCGCCACGGCGCCCGTACCGGTCACAGCGCCCATCCCCGCCACGGCACCCGTCCCCGCCACCTCGCCCGCTCCCGACGCAGCGCCCGTCCCCGCCACGGCGCCCGTGCCCGTCACCACGCCCGCCCCCGCCACGGCAACGGTTCCCGCCACGGCACCCGCCCCCGGCTCGGCGGGCGCCGCCACCGCCGGTGCACGGGCCCGCTGATGCGCGCCCTGCCGGCGTCCGGCCACCCCGGAGGCCGGATCGTGCGCTTCGCCGCCGTCGGCGGGGTCAACACCCTGACGTTCTCCGCCTGTTATCTGGCGCTGCACCACCTGCTGCCGTACTTCGCGGCCTACACCGCCGCCTTTGCGACGAGCATGACCGGCTCGTTCTTCCTGCACACCTACGTCACCTACCGCACCCGCCCGACCTGGACGAAGTTCCTGCTCTTCCCGCTGACCCAGGTCACCAACTACGGGGTGCAGAGCGCGGGGCTGGTGGCACTGGTGGGCTGGTGCCGGATGAGCACCACGGTGGCGCCGCTGGTAGCGGCGCTGTGCGCGCTCCCGGTCAGCTATCTCCTCTCCCGGCGCATCCTGCGCCCGCCCGCCCGGAACCCGCCGTGCGCTCCGGGCGGTCCCGTCGCTCCGGCCGGTGCCACCGACCAGGCCGACATGGCCGACCCGGCCGACCCGCCCGGTGCCACCGCTCAGGACGGCCCCTCCGCTCCGGCCTTTCCCACCACCCCTGCCGGGCCCACCACTCCTGCCGGTCCCACCACCCCTGCCGGGCCCTCCGCTCACGCCGGCCCGCCGCCCGCCCGCTCCGGCGGACCCGCCTGAGCCCGCCAGCCCCCGAACCGCACCGACTCCCCGACCGACGTCTGCCGCGCCGTGTACAGCCTGCCGTCGAGGCCCAGCGCGACCACCACCGCCCGCCCCGCGGCGTCCTGGGCGACCCCGGCCGCCGCCGAATGCGCCACCCGGCCCCGCTGCCAGGGGCCGGCGCCGTCCCGGGCCATCGCCATCCGTACCTCGCCCGCGTCATCGCGCGCCGCCAGCACCATCCGGCCGCCGCTGCCGACCGGCGCCGCCGCCACCCGCCCGTAGCCGCCGACCGCCGCGCAGCGCGCCGAGACCCGCCAGGCGCCGATCATCCGCTGCCGCTCGGCGATCAGGACCTGGGCGGTGACCGACCGCCGGAAGACGGCCCGCACCGCGCCGTCGGCCACCGGGACGAGGCTGACCGGGCCGCCCGGCTGCGGCAGCCCGGTGGCCGCGGCCGGCCGCGGCATCTGCCCCGGCTCCTTCGACACCCAGTGCTGCACGGTCCCGACGGTCGGCGCGGCCAGATGGATCAGCCCCACGGAGTCCACACAGGCATCGAGCCCGTCGACGATCCGCGGTGAGGCCGTCAGCCTGCTGACCGGCCCCTCCAGCCGCTCCCACGGCGACCAGTGCCTGCCGTGCGGGCCGCTGCGGTGGGCGACATTGCCGTCCCAGGTGCGGACGAAGACATGCACCGTGCCGTCCGGGGTGGCCACCGCCGCCGGGAAGCCGGTCTCCAGCGACCGGACCGGGTCCGGGTCCGGGGAACCCAGCGGCTCCCAGCGCGCGAAGACGGGTACGCCGTCCGCGGTGGTGCCGGTCTGCGGTGCGGTCAGCAGTTCGCGGTGGTGGGCGGCGTTGCGGCCCGGCAGCACGGTGCGGGAGGCGAACAGCTGGAGCGCGCCGCCGGGGCCGCACACCGCATGGATCTGCCCCTCCAGCAGCGCACCGCTGCCCCGCTCCGGCACCGGCATCAGCCCCGGCACCGGTACCGGCGTCAGCCCCGGTACCGGCACCGGCACACCGAAGCTCCCACTGCCCGGACGGGTCTCGGCCCAGCAGTACGCCGTCCCGCCCAGCACCGCGAAGGCGGTGAGCCGGCCGTCGCCGGCCGGGCGCAACCAGGCGTTGGAGCCGGGTGCGCGCAGCCGGGTGCTGCGGGTCCAGTCGCGGGAGCCGCCGCTGAGCGCCGAGCCGCCCACCTTGCGGTCCCCGCAGCCCGCCGGGTCGCCGCAGGCGCGGTGGTCTGCCCAGCCGTAGACCGACAGCAGCCTGGCCTTGCGGCGGGCGGCGGCGAGGTCGAGGTCGTGGGGCAGCACGCCGTCCTCGTAGCCGAGGTAGTTCTCCACGATCGCCGGACGGCCGCGGCCCCCGTAGACGGCCAGTGCGGCCTGCGCGAAGCGGGCGGCGGCGGTGTGGTCCTGGTGGTCGTAGTAGCGCAGCCCGGCCAGGCGGGGGTCGCGGTCCGCGGTGGCCGGCGGCCGCTTCGGGGAGTGCACCGCGTTCGGGTCCAGGGTGCGCACGACCGTGGGCCCGGCCCGGTCGAGGACCGCCACCAGGGTCTGGATGACCTGGTCGCGGGTGTAGTGGAACCGCCGCTTCACGGGGGTGCCGGCGGGGCGCAGCGTGGGGAGGGTGCCGGTGGCGCCCAGCCACAGCCCGCGCAGACTCCTGGCCCGGGCCTGCCAGACGGCCCTGGCCTCCACCAGCCCCAGGAAGATCAGCTGGTGCCGCGGGGCGTCGCGCAGCGTCTGGATCTCCACCTCGAAGCCGGGGAGCAGGGAGAGCGCCGCGACGTCCCAGCGGGCGGCCGGGTCGCCGGTGACCATCGCGGCATGGGCGGCGCGCAGGCCGTTGGCCCGCGCCCGGGCGAAGGCGGCCCGGTCCCCGGGGACGCGGGCGGGGTCGTGGGTGCGCGGGCTGACGTTACGGCCGTCCGCCTCGCCGCCGGTGAGGCAGACGGTGACCGAGCGCGCCCCGCTGCGCAGGGACTGCTCCAGATCGGGGTTCATGAAGTACAGACCGTCGTCGGCATGCGCGATGACCTGCAGGAAGGACTGGTCCGCCGGGTCCGTCAGCGGCCGTCCGGGGCCCTCGGGTCCGGCCGTACGGGCGCCGTCGTCCGTCAGCCTGGCCCAGACGCCCACGCCCGTCGTCGCGGCGAGCACGCCGACGCCGGTGGCCTGGAGCAGCAGGCGGCGGGATACACGGGGCGGGTGCGCGGGTGACACGCACTCAGTATTCGGGCGGCCGGAGACCCCGCTCGCCCCGAAACTCCCTACTTGACCAGATTCATGACGAGCACCCCGGAACTTTCCGACGACGCACGCACCCGCACCCGCACCCGCACCCGCACCCGCACCCGCGACTGCGACTGCGACTGCGACTGCGACGCAAGCATCCGCGCCTGCGTCCGCTCCCCCGGAAGCGCCGCCCCGGGAAGGGCCGCGCCCCGGGGAATACCCGCCCCACTCCGCCTCGTTGTGGCCCGAAGGGGCCCTCGCACCCCCTACGGGATCCGTTCGCCCCCGCCCTAAGGGCCCGCCGACAACCAACCGGCAACCCAGCCGCCGGCGCCCTGCCCGTCAACGCCCGGCCCGCCGACCACCCGCCGACGCCCCGCCCTCACTCCGCCCCGAGCGCCGCAACCACCGAGGCCGCCAGCGCGTCGAGATACCCCTTGGGCACCTCGTCGCGGACGACCAGCAACCGCCAGTACAGCGGCCCGGTCAGCAGATCCAGGGCCAGCCGCCCGTCCGCTCCGGCCGGGATCTCCCCGCGCTCGACGGCGCGCGCCACCATCGCCGCGGCGACGCCCTCCTGACTGTCGTGCAGCGCGGCCTTGAGCGCACTCGCCAGCTCGGGGCTGCGGGCCGCCTCCGCCAGCAGGTCCGGAATGATCTGCGAGGCCATCGGGTGCCGCAGCGCCCGGGCCGCGACCTCCAGCAGCATCCGTACGTCGCCGGACAGCGAGCCGGTGTCCGGCGTGGGCATCCCCGCCGCGGCCACCGCGGAGACCACATCGAGCACGAGGTGCAGCTTGGAGCGCCACCGCCGGTAGACGGCGGTCTTGCCCACCCCCGCCCGCCGCGCGATGCCCTCGATCGACATCCGGGCGAAGCCCACCGCGGCAAGCTCCTCGAAGACCGCGGCACGGATCGCCTCGGTCTTGTCCTCGCGTAGCACGGCGGCGCCTGCCGGGGTCCGGCGCGCCGCCGCGGAGTCGTTCCCGCTGCCGTCTTGTGCCATGCCTCGAGCATAGCGTCACGACGCTACGGTTGCGTTTCGACGTGAGCTCCCTTTAGTGTCGACGTCGCGACGATACGGCCCCGTTCCGTCGTATGGCCCCGTTCTCGTTCCCCCGCCCCCGTACGCAAGCGAAAGCGGCCTCCTCCATGCCCCAGACCCTCGCACCCCCGGCAACGGCGCCCACCCCGGCGCCCGCCTCCGGCGCCTCTCCCGACCCCGAGCTGCGCACGCTGGCCGAACGCCACGGCCTCACGGTCAGCGGCGCCCGCCCCTCGCTGCCGGAGTACACCCGCCAGCTGTGGCACCGGCGGCACTTCATCACCTCGTTCGCCAGCGCCAAGCTCACCGCGATGTACACCACCGCCAAGCTGGGCCAGCTCTGGCAGGTCCTGACCCCGCTGCTCAACGCGGCCGTCTACTACTTGATCTTCGGCGTGCTGATCGGCACCAAGAGGGGCGTCCCCGACTTCGTCCCGTTCCTGGTGACCGGGGTCTTCGTCTTCACCTTCCTGCAGAACTCGGTGATGGCCGGCACGAGGGCGATCTCCGGCAACCTCGGCCTGGTGCGGGCGCTGCACTTCCCGCGGGCCTGCCTGCCGATCTCGTTCTGCCTGGCGCAGCTCCAGCAGCTGCTGTACTCCATGGGCGTGCTCGGGGTCATCCTGCTGTGCTTCGGGCAGGTCCCGACCTGGTCGTGGCTGCTGGTCGTACCGGCGCTGACGCTGCAGTTCGTCTTCAACACCGGCCTGGCGATGGTCATGGCGCGGATGGGGGCGAAGACGCCGGACCTGGCGCAGCTGATGCCCTTCATCATGCGGACGTGGATGTACGCCTCCGGCGTCATGTTCAGCATCAACCTGATCATCCAGGGCAAGCACCTCCCGCAGTTCGTGGTGATGCTGCTGAACGGCAACCCCGCCGCGGTCTACATCGACCTGATGCGCTTCGCCCTGATCGACAGCTTCAAGGCGAACCAGCTTCCCCCGCACGTCTGGGCGTTCGCGGCCGGCTGGGCCCTGCTGGCCGGCGTCGTGGGCTTTGTGTACTTCTGGAAGGCAGAGGAGCGGTACGGACGTGGCTGAGGTCATGACGGAACAGAGGAACGGCGGGGACATGGCCGAGCCCACGAACGGCACCCGGCCGGCCGAGGCCGCCGAGGCCCGTATCCCGACGGTGATCGCGGACGATCTGCACATCGTCTACCGGGTCTACGGCACCGGCGCCGGCAAGGGCAGTGCCACCGCGGCGCTGAACCGCATCGTCCGCCGCAAGCCCTCGTCGGGTGTGCGCGAGGTGCACGCGGTCAAGGGCGTCTCCTTCACCGCCTACCGGGGCGAGTCGATCGGCCTGATCGGCTCCAACGGCTCGGGCAAGTCGACGCTGCTCAAGGCGGTGGCCGGGCTGCTGCCCGCCGAGCGCGGCAAGGTCTACACCCACGGCCAGCCCTCGCTGCTGGGCGTGAACGCGGCCCTGATGAACGACCTGACCGGCGAGAAGAACGTCCTGCTGGGCGGCCTGGCCATGGGCATGAGCCGCGAACAGGTCCGCGAGCGCTACGACGGCATCGTCGACTTCTCCGGCATCAACGAGAAGGGCGACTTCATCTCGCTGCCGATGCGCACCTACTCCTCCGGGATGGCGGCCCGGCTGCGGTTCTCCATCGCCGCGGCCAAGGACCACGACGTGCTGATGATCGACGAGGCCCTGGCCACCGGCGACCGCAGCTTCCAGAAGCGCTCCGAGGCCCGCATCCGCGAACTGCGCAAGGAGGCCGGCACCGTCTTCCTGGTCAGCCACAACAACAACTCCATCCGCGACACCTGCGACCGGACCCTGTGGCTCGAACACGGCGAGCTGCTGATGGACGGCCCCACGGACGAGGTCATCAAGGCCTACGAGGCCCACCGCTAGGGCGGTGTCCGCAGGAACGGGGACGGCCCCGGAAGCCTGGGCTTCCGGGGCCGTCCGACGCGGTGGTGGCGTCAGCTGTGGGTGCGCAGCAGCGTCCGCATCGTCCGCATGGCCACGGACAGGTTCGCCAGGTCGAACCCCTCCGAGCCGTAGATCTCCTCCAGCGTCGCCCGGGCACGGCTGAGGATCGCCGCGTTGGCCTGCTCCCAGGCCTTGAACCGCTGCTCCGGCGTCGAGGTGCCGTTGCCCTCCGACAGCACATCCGCGGTCAGCGCCGCATGGGCCGCGAAGAGGTCCTCGCGGATCGAGGCGCGGGCCATCGACTGCCAGCGGTCGTTGCGCGGCAGCTCCAGGATGCGGTCGAGGAGCTGGTTGATCCGCAGCCGCTCGCCCAGGTCGTAGTAGACCTCGGCGACATCCAGCGGCTCCTTGCCCATCCGGTCGGCGACGGCGACGATGTCCAGCGCCGGGAAGACCGACGAGAAGCCGGACACCTGGACCGCCAGCGCCTCGGGCACGCCCGCGGCGGTCAGCTCGTCCAGGATCGTCTGGAACCACTCCAGGTCGCTGCCCTGCAGCAGGTTCGGCAGCTCCTTCCAGAGCCCGGCGACCCGCTCGGCGAAGAAGCCGATGGTCTCCGACAGCTCCAGCGGCTGCGGGCGGTTGTTGAGCAGCCAGCGGGTGCCGCGCTCGACCAGCCGCCGCGAGTGCAGCCGGATCCGGGTCTGGACATCGGCCGCGACGACATTGTCGAGCGCTTCGACGTCGTCCCAGACCTGGTTCAGCCCGAAGATCGTACGGGCTGCGGTGTGCGCCCGCACGACCTCTTCGAGGGAGGCCCCGGTCTCCTCCCGCATCCGGTGCAGGAAGCTCGTACCGCCGGTGTTGACGGTGTCGTTGACCAGCACCGTCGTGACGATCTCGCGGCGCAGCGCATGCCCGTCGACCTGCTCGGCGAAGCGCTCGTGCAGCGCCGAGGGGAAGTAGGCGTGCAGCAGCCGCTGGAGGTAGGGGTCGTCCGGCAGCCCGGTCTGGATCAGCGCCTCGGCGACCGTGATCTTGGTGTAGGCCAGGAGCACCGCGGTCTCGGGCTGGGTCAGTCCGCGCCCGGAGTTCAGCCGCTCACGGATCTGCCGGTCGGTGGGCAGGAACTCCAGCGCCCGGTCGAGGTCGCCGTCGCGCACCAGGCGGCGCATGAAGCGCTGCTGGGCGTTGAGCATGCTGGAGGACTGGGCGAGGGCCAGTGCCAGTGCGGTGTTCTGCGCGTAGTTGTTGCGCAGCACCAGCGCGCCGACCTCGTCGGTCATCTCGGCCAGCAGCTTGTTGCGCTGCTTGACCGTCATGTCGCCGTTCGCGACCACGGAGTTGAGCAGGATCTTGATGTTCACCTCGTGGTCGGAGGTGTCCACGCCGGCGCTGTTGTCGATCGCGTCGGTGTTGATCTTGCCGCCGGCCGTGGCGAACTCGATCCGGCCCAGCTGGGTCAGGCCCAGGTTGCCGCCCTCGCCGACGACCTTGACCCGCAGGTCCTCGCCGTTGACCCGGATGGCGTCGTTGGACTTGTCGCCCACATCGGCGTCGGTCTCCACCGAGGACTTCACATACGTCCCGATGCCGCCGTTCCACAGCAGGTCGACCGGCGCCTTGAGGATGGCCCGCATCAGGTCGGCGGGCGTCATCTTCTTGATCCCGGCGTCGATGCCGAGGGCGGCCCGCACCTGCGCGTTGATCTGGATGGACTTGGCCGAGCGCGGGTGGATGCCGCCGCCCTGGGACAGCAGCTCGGTGTTGTAGTCCGCCCAGGAGGAGCGGGGCAGCTCGAAGAGCCGGCGGCGTTCGGCGTACGAGGTCGCCGCGTCCGGGTTCGGGTCGATGAAGATGTGCCGGTGGTCGAAGGCGGCGACCAGCCGGATGTGCTCGCTGAGCAGCATGCCGTTGCCGAAGACGTCACCGGACATGTCGCCGACGCCGACCGTGGTGAAGTCCTCGGTCTGGGTGTCGTGGTCCAGCTCGCGGAAGTGGCGCTCGACCGACTCCCAGGCGCCGCGGGCGGTGATACCCATGCCCTTGTGGTCGTAGCCGGCGCTGCCGCCGGAGGCGAAGGCGTCACCGAGCCAGAAGCCGTACGACTCGGCGACCTCGTTGGCGATGTCGGAGAACGTCGCGGTGCCCTTGTCGGCGGCGACGACCAGGTAGGTGTCGTCCTCGTCGTGCCGGACGACGTTCTGCGGGTGGACGACCTCGCCGCCGACGAGGTTGTCGGTGATGTCCAGCAGACCGGAGATGAAGGTCTTGTAGCAGGCGATGCCCTCGGCCAGCCAGGCGTCCCGGTCCTGCGAGGGGTCCGGCAGCTGCTTGCCGACGAAGCCGCCCTTGGCGCCGACCGGCACGATGACGGTGTTCTTGACCATCTGCGCCTTGACCAGGCCCAGGATCTCCGTACGGAAGTCCTCCCGGCGGTCCGACCAGCGCAGACCACCGCGCGCGACCTTGCCGAACCGGAGGTGGACGCCCTCGACCTTCGGGGAGTACACCCAGATCTCGTACGCCGGGCGGGGCGCCGGCAGGTCGGGGATGGCCTGCGGGTCCAGCTTCATGGACAGGTAGGCGTGCGGCCGGCCCTCGCTGTCCTTCTGGTAGTGGTTGGTGCGCAGCGTCGCCTTGATGACGGTGAGGAAGGAGCGCAGGATCCGGTCCTCGTCCAGGGAGGCGACCTGGTCGAGCGCGCCGTCCAGCTCCTCCAGCAGCCCGTCCGTCAGCTCGGTGCCGGCCCGCTGCCGGCCGGGGGACATCCGCGCCTCGAAGAGGGAGACCAGCAGCCGGGTGGTGTGGACGTTGTTGGAGAGGGTGTCCTCCATGTACGTCTGGCTGAAGGTCGCACCGGCCTGCCGCAGGTACTTGGCGTAGGCCCGCAGGACCATCGCCTGGCGCCAGTTGAGGCCCGCCCGCAGCACCAGCGTGTTGAAGTTGTCGCTCTCGGCCGCGCCGGTCCACACCGCGGTGAACGCGTCCTGGAAACGCTCGCGGGCGTCGTCGCCCTTGACGTGCTCGGGCATCCGCAGCCCGAAGTCGTAGATCCAGGCGATGGTGGAGTCGGCGCAGCGCAGCTCGTGCGGGCGCTCGTCGACGACCTCGACGCCCAGGCGGTTCAGGCCGGGCAGCACCCGCGACAGCGAGACCGGCTCGCCCCTGCGGTAGATCTTGAAGCGGCGCTCGCCGGGGCCCGCGCCGACCGGCTCGTAGAGGCTGACCGAGAAGTTCTTGCCCGGCTCACCGGTGAGCTTCTCCAGGTGCTGGAGGTCGGCGACGGCGCTGCGCGGGCTGTTGTCGGCCTTGTAGCCCTCGGGGAAGGCGTGGCCGTAGCGGCGCAGCAGCTCGGCCGCGCGCTCCTCGCCGACCTCGGCGTTCAGCGCCTCGCCGAAGCCGTCGGCCCACGAGCGGGCGGCTTCCACCAGCCGGCTTTCGAGGCGGTCCGCGGCGGCGTCGGTGAGCTCGGGAAGGCTGGCGCCGGGCTCGACCCGGATGACAAAGTGCAGCCGGGAGAGGACCGACTCGGTGTTCCAGGCGGTGAAGTCGACGCTGGTGCCGCCGAGCTCTTCCTTGAGGATGTCGATCAGGCGCAGCCGCACCGCGGTGGTGTAGCGGTCGCGCGGGAGGTAGACCAGCGCGGAGTAGTAGCGGCCGTACTCGTCCTGGCGGAGGTAGAGCCGCAGCCGGCGGCGTTCTTGCAGGTAGAGGACGCTGGTGGCGATGGACCGCAGCTCGTCGACGGGCGTCTGGAACAGCTCGTCGCGCGGGTAGGTCTCCAGGATCTGCAGCAGGTCGCGGCCGTCGTGGCTGTCGGGGCTGAACCCGGCGCCCTCCAGCACCTCGGCGACCTTGCGGCGGATGACCGGGACCCGGCGCACGGACTCGGTGTACGCGGCCGAGGAGAACAGGCCCAGGAAGCGCCGCTCACCGATGACATTGCCCTCGGCGTCGAACTTCTTGACGCCGACGTAGTCGAGGTAGGAGGGGCGGTGGACGGTGGCGCGGCTGTTGGCCTTGGTCAGGATGAGCAGCTTGTGCTCACGGGCCTTGGCGCGGGCGTCCGCGGGCAGCCGGTTGAAGGACGGCGAGACGGGGTGGCCGTCGGCGCTCTCGTGGTGCGGCGGGTCGGCGCGCAGGATGCCCAGGCCGGTGCCGGGCACCGCGGTCAGCACGTCCTCGTCGACGCCGCCCTCACCGGGCACCGACGCCAGCTCGTACTCGCGGTAGCCGAGGAAGGTGAAGTGGTCGGCGGACAGCCACCGCAGCAGCTCCTGGGCCTCCTCGATGTCCTCGCCGCGCAGATCGTCGGCGATCGGCTCGGCGGGCAGCTCGTCGGCGATGCGGCCGGCGGCGGCGCGCATCTTCTCCCAGTCCTCGACGGCCTCGCGGACGTCGGACAGCACCCGCAGCAGGTCCGCGGTGATCTGCTGCAGATCCTCGCGGTCGGTCTCGCGGTCCATCTCGACATGGATCCAGGACTCGGTGACCGCGTCGTGCGGCAGCTTCGCGCCCTTGCCGTTCCTGCTGTGCGCGTCGCAGCTGGAGTCGAAGACCTCGATGAGCTTGCCGGTGACATCACGGCGGACGATCACCTGCGGGTGGATCACGACATGGATGCCGCGGCCCTGCCGGGAGAGCTCGTTGGTGACCGAGTCGACCAGGAACGGCATGTCGTCGGTGACGACCTCGACGACGGAGTGGCTGCAGGTCCAGCCGTTCTCCTCGACCGTCGGGGTGTGCACCCGGACGTTCGCGGTGCCCTGAGGACGCATCTCCGCGAGGCGGTAGTGGGAGAGCGCGGCGCCGAAGACGTCGACCGGGTCGCGGCCGGTCAGGTCCTCGGGCGCGGTGTGCAGGTAGTAGCGCTGGAGGTATCCCGCAAGGGTGTCCGGGTCGAGCCCCCGTACCGGGTGCTTACCCCCGGCAGGGCTGCTCTCTACGACCCGGGCGGCCCTGGCGAGCAGCTCGGTCTTGGCTTCGTCCAGCTTGGTCTGCATGTCCTCTGGCTCCTGTCGCGCGCCGTTGCGTGACGTTGTGGAAGAACGTGATGGAAGCCGCACAACGCCGCCGCGACGCGAGGTGTCCTGTCGCTGTCGACGCTATGCCGCGATGAGAGAGGGCCGTGCCGTTATCGACAGTTCTTGACGAAGTCGACGGCGAGTGTTGGCCGCAAGGACCAGCGGCCGCCCGGTCACGGTGGTGCCCCGGGCGCACGGCAGGGGCCTCGATGCCCCCGCGGGTTATCGCGCTGATCACGGTGCAAGGCTATCGCTCCCCACACGGGTGCCGTCATGGGCCGTGTGCGTACAAAACCACGGCCCGAACTTGGCCCTTCTGGACAACGGCGCGGCGCGGTGGCATGTGCGTGGTGTCGTGCACCACACCGGCCCGGCGGCCGCCCGCAGGAGCGGCGCACGAGACACCTGCCCGCCCACACCGCGGCCCGGCAGCCTAGACGGCTATACCGCCCGCCAGCTCGACCGCCTCGGCGAGCGTGTCCACCACCGGCACCGCGGCGGCCGCCAGGCTCGCCCGGCTGTGGGAGCCGCCCGTGTAGAGCACCGCATGGGCGCCCGCGTCCCGCGCGGCCACGGCATCATCCACGGCGTCACCGATCACCACCGTGCGCGCCGGATCCACGCCCTCCATCGCCGCCAGATGCCGCACCATGTGTGCGCTCTTGCTGCCCCCGGACGGCCCGGTCCTGCCTTCCACCAGCACGAACCGCGACTCGATCCCGAAGTCACGCACGATCGGCAGCAGCTCGTCGTGCCCGTACATGCTCAGGATCGACTGGCTGCGTCCGGCCGTCTGCCACCCCTCGAGGAGCATGTCCACGCCCTCGGCGAGCTCACAGCCCAGGCGGTGCGTGCTGTAGTGGCGGTGGAACGCCTCGTCCATCACCAGCCACTCGGCGTCCGTCGGCAGGCGTCCCATCAGCCGCTCGTAGAACCGCGGCACGGGCACGCAGTACAGGTCCCGGTACGTCTCGAGGGTGATCGGCTCCAGCCCGATCTCCGCGAAGGCGGAGTTCGTCGCCCCGATGACGGCGTCGATGTCGTGGAACAGGGTGCCGTTCCAGTCCCAGACGATGTGTGTCGCGTGCTTCCCCATGTGGTCCCCCACGTCGTTCCCCGTGCGTTTCCCCTGAAGAAAAAGTACCCGCCGCCACTGACAACGCGGCCGGCTCCGCGGACAGGCCGCCGCTCACCCGATCAGATGCGGGATCTCCTGCACCCCGAACCACATCAGGTCGTGGTCCTCCGCACCGTCCACCGTGAACTGCGCATCGTCATCGCCCTGGTCGGCCGCGCCGAGCGCCGCGGCGGCCGCCGCGATGTCCGCCTCCGCGTCCGCGGCATCCACATGCACCGCGGCGGCCTTCGACAACGGCACCGGCCCGGCGACCCGCACCTCGCCCAGCGCCGACGGGTCGAGGCCCCGGTCCGGATCCGCCACCGCGGCGCCGTCCGCCACGTCCACGGCCACCACCACGCGCCGGCGCGCGAGGTCCGGGTGCCCGGCGAGCAGCCGCAGCGAGGCCTGCGCGGCGCGGTTCAGCGCGGCGTACTCCAGCTCCTCGATGTCGTCCGAGACGTACCACTCGCGCAGCGCGGGCGTGACGGCGTACGCGTCCAGGGGGCCGGGGCCCAGTTCGCCGTTCTTGTGCGCCTCTGCGAGACCGGAAAGGGTCAGGGGGACATAGACGCGCATGGCAGCCGCTTCCGCTCGATTCGCTCGACTCCGAAGATTGTCCCGCCAGCATACGGGCGCGAGTCCCCCATCGTGCCGCCCCGGCACCCCCCGGGCCACCCGCCCGGCGCCCGGCTTCCACCCCGCTCCCGAGGCCTGGCCGCAGGCCCGCACCACGGACGGGTGAACTCTTCGCACCCTTCGCCGCGGTCCCCTCGCGCCTTGCTGCCGCCCCGACCGCGCCGATACGAAGTTCCCCACCAAGAAAGCTACCGCCCAGTAATTCACGGGCCCGGCACAACGGGGGCGATCACCAGCATGACCGGCACGAACGGCACCACGGCGCACAGCACATCCGTCACGGTCACCACACTCACCGCAGCCGCTACGGCCGCCACAGCCGCGGGCAGCGAGCCCGCCGAGCGGCCCACGGCGTCCCCTCGGTCCCCTCGGTCCCCTCGGTCCGCCCGGCCTCCTCGGCCCATTCAGCCCCCTCGCCCCTCAGACTCCACGCCTGTTCCGCCCGCCGGCACCACGCCCGCGCCCCCTGCCGGCATCGCGTCCACGCCCTCCACCGGCACCCCGGGCGACGACGGCGGTCCTCGCCCCCGCCCCGCCGGCACACCGGAGACGGCCCCCACCGTCCCCCGGCCCCGCCGCTCGCCCGCCGACGGCCGCTCCCCTGCCGACCGCCGTCCCCTCGGCACCGCCGACCGCCGTCCCCTCGGCCCCGCAGGGAGCGGCCCCGGCTCGCCCGCCCGTGGCACCGGTCCGGGGCGTCGCGGCCCCGGCTCCGCCGGCCGCGGCCCCACCCGCGGCGCCCCGCACCCCGGCCGCTCCGCAGCCCTGGCCGCCGCCGCGAGCCGGCGGTCCGGCACCTCCGCCCCGTCCACGCCCGTGAACGCGGCCGGTGTCCCCCTGCCGAGCGCCGCGGCGCGGCGCAGGGCGCACGAGAGCCGGCCGCATCACTGGTTCGCCCATCAGCTGGTGCTCGCGCTCAGCGGACAGCGCCCCGTCCACGCCCTGCTGGGGCATGCCCTGCCCGCCGCGTACGACCGGCTGGCGGAGCTCGCCCCGCAGGCGCCGCTGCGGCCGGTCACGGCGTCCGGCCGGCGCGGCGAGGCCCCCACCGTGCGCGACTGCGGACTGTGCCGGCCGCGCCGCGGCGTCATCGAGGCCTTCGCCCGGATCGCGGCGGACGGGCGGCTGCGGGCCCTGGCCTTCCGGCTGGAGCTGGGCGCCGACTCCCGGTGGCGCTGCGCCGCCCTCGACATCGGCCCGTCCCCGGCACTCCGCGGCCCGGCCTCCTGACCTGCCCGGCGACGCAGCGGACGCCCTGCCCGGCAGCAGACCTGCCCGGCAGCGGACCCGCGCGACAGCGGACCTGCCCGGCAACGCAAGGGCGCCCCGGCCGTTCTCCGGCCGGGGCGCCCTTGTTCTCACGGCCGGGGCACCAGATGCCCGGGCCGCCTCCTAGCTCACTTCTTGCGGCGACGCCCGGCGCTCTTCTGGGCCTTGCGCCGCTCGGCGCGGGTCAGACCGTCCGCCTCGGAACGGGCCGGCACCGCCTCCTCGTCGCTGATGAAGTCGCCCTCGATGACACTGCCGTCGCCGTCCACCTTGGGGGCGGAGAAGTGCAGCCGGTCCGGCCGCTGCGGCGCCTCCAGGCCCTTGGCGTGGATCTCCGGACGCCCCGCACCCGCGGGCACCGCCTCCTGCTTCTCCAGCGAGGCCGGCTCCGCCGCCTCCTCCACCGGGACCTCCTCGACCTGCTGCTCGACCTGGACCTCCAGGTTGAACAGGTAGCCGACGGACTCCTCCTTGATGCCCTCCATCATCGCGGTGAACATGTCGAAGCCCTCGCGCTGGTACTCGACCAGCGGGTCCTTCTGGGCCATCGCCCGCAGGCCGATGCCCTCCTGGAGGTAGTCCATCTCGTAGAGGTGTTCACGCCACTTGCGGTCCAGTACGGACAGCACGACCCGGCGCTCCAGCTCCCGCATGATGTCCGAGCCCAGTTGCTCCTCGCGGGCGGCGTACTGCGCGTGGATGTCGTCCTTGACGGCGTCGCCGATGAACTCGGAGGTGAGGCCCGCGCGGTCGCCGGCCTCGTCCTCCAGCTCCTCGACCGTCACCTTGACCGGGTAGAGCTGCTTGAACGCGCCCCACAGGCGGTCCAGGTCCCACTCCTCGGCGAAGCCCTCGACCGTCTCCGCCTGGATGTAGGCGTCGATGGTGTCCTCCATGAAGTGCGTGATCTGCTCCTGCAGGTCCTCGCCCTCCAGGACGCGGCGGCGCTCGCCGTAGATGACCTCACGCTGGCGGTTGAGCACCTCGTCGTACTTCAGGACGTTCTTCCGCGTCTCGAAGTTCTGCTGCTCGACCTGCGACTGGGCGGAGGCGATCGCCCGCGTCACCATCTTGTTCTCGATCGGCACGTCGTCGGGGACGTTGGCCATCGCCATGACCCGCTCGACCATCTGCGCCTTGAACAGCCGCATCAGGTCGTCGCCCAGGGAGAGGTAGAACCGCGACTCGCCGGGGTCGCCCTGACGGCCGGAGCGGCCGCGCAGCTGGTTGTCGATGCGCCGCGACTCGTGCCGCTCGGTGCCCAGGACGTAGAGCCCGCCGAGCTCCTTGACCTCCTCGAACTCCGCCTTGACCGCGGCCTCGGCGCGCTCCAGGGCGGCGGGCAGCGCGGCCGCCCACTCCTCGACGTGCTCGACCGGGTCCATGCCACGCTGGCGCAGCTCCGCCTCGGCCAGGTCGTCGGGGTTGCCGCCGAGCTTGATGTCCGTACCACGGCCGGCCATGTTCGTGGCGACCGTCACGGCGCCCTTGCGGCCGGCCTGCGCGATGATCGGCGCCTCACGGTCGTGCTGCTTGGCGTTCAGCACCTCGTGGGCGACACCGCGCTTGTTGAGCTGCTGGGAGAGGTATTCGGACTTCTCGACCGAGGTGGTGCCGACCAGGATCGGCTGGCCCTTCCCGTGCTTCTCGACGATGTCCTCGACGACCGCGTCGAACTTCGCGGTCTCGGTGCGGTAGATCAGGTCCGCCTGGTCCATACGGACCATCGGGCGGTTCGTCGGGATCGGGACGACGCCGAGCTTGTAGATCTGGTGGAACTCGGCGGCCTCGGTCATGGCCGTACCGGTCATGCCGGAGAGCTTGTCGTAGAGGCGGAAGAAGTTCTGCAGGGTGATTGTGGCGAGGGTCTGGTTCTCGTCCTTGATCTCCACCCCTTCCTTCGCCTCGATGGCCTGGTGCATGCCCTCGTTGTAGCGGCGGCCGGCGAGGATACGGCCGGTGTGCTCGTCGACGATCATGACTTCGCCGTCGATGACGACGTAGTCCTTGTCGTTCTTGAAGAGCTCCTTGGCCTTGATCGCGTTGTTGAGGTAACCGACGAGCGGGGTGTTCACCGACTCGTACAGGTTGTCGATACCCAGCCAGTCCTCGACCTTGCTGACACCGGACTCGTGGATGCCGACGGTGCGCTTCTTCTCGTCGACGTCGTAGTCGCCGGTCTCCTCCACGCCGCGCTGGGGGTTGGCGGCCTCGCCCCGCTTCAGGCGGCGCACCAACTTGGCGAAGTCGCCGTACCACTTGGTGGCCGAGTCCGCCGGGCCGGAGATGATCAGCGGCGTACGGGCCTCGTCGACGAGGATCGAGTCGACCTCGTCGACCACCGCGAAGTTATGGCCCCGCTGGACGAGTTCGTCCTGCGACCATGCCATGTTGTCACGCAGGTAGTCGAAGCCGAACTCGTTGTTCGTGCCGTAGGTGATGTCGCAGTTGTACTGCTCACGGCGCTGGGCCGGCGTCATGTCGGCGAGGATGCAACCGACGGTCAGGCCCAGGAACTTGTGGATCCGGCCCATCATCTCCGAGTCGCGCTCGGCCAGGTAGTCGTTCACCGTGATCAGGTGGACGCCCTTGCCGGACAGCGCGTTGAGATACGTCGGGAGGGTGCCGACCAGGGTCTTGCCCTCACCGGTCTTCATCTCGGCGACGTACCCCATGTGAAGGGCTGCGCCACCCATCAGCTGGACGTCGTAGGGGCGCTGGCCGAGTACCCGCCGGGCGGCCTCACGGACCGTGGCGAACGCCTCGGGCAGCAGATCGTCGAGGCTCTCGCCGTCGGCGTAGCGCTCCTTGTACTCATCCGTGAGGGCGCGCAGCTCCGCGTCGGAGAGCGCCGCGAAGTCCTCCTCGATGGAGTTGACCTGGCCCGCGATGCGGTGCAGTTTGCGCAGGATCTTTCCTTCGCCTGCACGCATGATCTTCGTCAAGACGGACACTTGGGCTGGTCTCCTTGCCGGTCGGGCCTGCACGGTCGAGTGCGCGGGCGCGGCATTTTTCCAAGGGGGCAGGCCCCGCCGCAACGGCCATCGTAAAGGAGGACGCTGCCGGGCCGGGAGGTCCGCCGCAGCGAACCCCGCTGCCCCCTCCCCAGCGTGAACGCACGAGGCCGCGAGAAGGTGCCGGGCAGGTGCCGGGAATCGCGCGGAAAACCCTTCGCCGCGCTGCATGCCACCTTGCAGACTCACGTCATGAAGCCCGTCACCCTCGCCACCGAGCGCCTTGTGCTGCGTCCCTTCGAGCCCTCCGACGCGCCCGCGGTGCATGCCGCGTGCCAGGAGCCCGATATTCCGCGCTGGACGGGTGTCCCGTCACCGTACGGCATCGAGGACGCGGAGCATTTCGTCGGTACGGTCGTCCCCGAGGGCTGGCGCGACGACACCACGTACCACTTCGCCGTCGTCTCCCGGGTGGACGGCTCCCTGGTGGGCGCGATGGGCCTGGTACGCCTCGCCCGGCTGCACACCCCCGAGCGGCAGGCCGAGCTGGGCTACTGGACCGCCAAGGGGCACCGCGGCCGCGGCCGCACCGTCGAGGCGGCCCGCGCCGTGGTGCGCTGGGGCTTCGACGACCTGGGGGTGGAGCGCCTGGAGTGGCATGCGGAGGCCGGGAACGAAGGCTCCCGGGCGGTGGCCCGCAAGCTCGGCTTCCATATGGAGGGCACGCTGCGCGCCAAGACGGTGCGCGAGGGCACCCGCCGGGACGTCTGGATCGGCTCCCTGCTCCCGTCCGACCTGGCCGGGGAGCCCGGCCTGGCCGTTGAGTCCGACCTGGCCGGGGAGTCCGCATCGGCCGGCCGAGCCGGCACCCGCCGCCCGGACACGACCCCGTATCTGCCCTACCCCGGCTGACGGCCGGCCGCGGCTGCCCTGCCCCGGCCGGGCGACGAGCTGCGCGCCCCGGCCCGGGCGGTCCGCCGCGCCACTACGGTCCCGGCTCCGGCCGGGCGTGGGAACGCCGCCACCAGCAGCGATTCCCGTGCCCGGGGCCGTTGTCAGTGCCCGCCCCTACGCTGTGCCGCATGACCGCCGTGACGCAGCCACCGCCTCTGCCGCAGCCTGTGACCGCCCTGTCCCGCGACGACGCCCGGCGCATGGCGCTGCGGGCCCAGGGGCTGGTGGGCGCGCCGGACCGCCGGGCCGGGGTGCGCGGGGTCCTGCGGCATCTGGGCGCGGTGCAGCTGGACACGATCTCGGTGCTGGCCCGCTCCCATGAGCTGGTGCCCTACGCCCGCCTCGGCGCCGTCGGCCGCCCCGCCGTCGAGTCCGCCTACTGGAGCGCATCCTCTTCCGCGCCCGCTGCACGGCCCCACAGCTTCGAATACTGGTCGCACGCCGCCTGCATCCTGCCCATCGAGGAGTGGCCGCACTTCGCCTTCCGCCGCCGCGCCCGCCGTGCCAAGGGCTACCGCTGGCATGTCATGGAGGACTCCGCGCGCTCCTGTGCAGCCGTCCTGGACCGCCTCAAGGCCGAGGGCCCGCTGACCACCTCGGAGCTGGGCGGCGGGCGCACGGGCGGGGAGTGGTGGGACTGGTCCGAGACCAAGATCGCGGTGGAGTGGCTGCTGGACACCGGCGAGGTGGTCTGTACCCGGCGCCGCGCCTGGAAGCGCGTCTACGACCTCGCCGAGCGCGCCGTCCCGGACGCCCTGCTCCACGACGATCTGGACGACGCCGCCTGCCTGCGCCGCCTGGTCGCCCAGGCCGGTTCCGCCATGGGGGTGGCCACGCGCGCCGACCTCGCGGACTACCACCGGCTGAAGGCCAAGCAGGTCGATGCCGTGGTTGCCGACTCCGGTCTGGTCCCGGTCGAGGTGGAGGGCTGGGGCAAGCCCGCCTGGGCCGACCCTGCCGCGCTGGCCGCTCCGCCCCGCGGCCGGCACCGCACCACCCTGCTCTCGCCTTTCGACTCCCTGATCTGGGACCGGCCGCGCACGGAGCGGATCTTCGGCTTCACGCACCGGCTGGAGGCATACGTCCCGCGTCCCCGGCGGGTTCACGGCTATTTCGCGATGCCCCTGCTGGCGGGCGGCCGGCTGGTGGGCCGGGTGGACCCGGCGCGTGAGGGCACCACCCTCGTCGCCCGCCAGGTCTCGATGCAGGACTCCAAGGCCGTCGCCCCGATGGCCCGGGCCCTTCGGGAAGCCGCCACCTGGGTCGGCTGCGATGAGATACGTGTGGAGCGCTGCGACGATCCGAAGCTGACCACCGCACTGCGCGCGGAACTCACCCGTACGGGTGACCAGTAGCACCGGCCGGTGACTGCGGGGGCTCGCCCGCCCCCGGTCACCCGGCGGGCGCCAAGGCCGCGCTCACCGGGCCGACTGACACGGCCGACCGGCTCCCCAGGTCACCGGATCAGGGCCGACCGGCTCACCGGATCTCGAGGATCTTCTCCCGCATCGCGTACACCACCGCTTCCATCCGGGAGTGCAACTGCAGCTTCTCCAGGATGTTGCGGACGTGGTTCTTCACCGTGTTCTCGGAGATGAAGAGTTCCTTGGCGATATCGCGGTTGTTCATGCCCGTGGCGACCAGCTTGAGGACCTCCAGCTCACGGTCGGTGAGCCGGGGCGCGGGCACCAGCCTGCGCTCGTCCGTACGCTGGATCATCGACTTGAACTCCGTCAGGAGCTTGGACGCCATCGACGGACTGATCTGCGACTGGCCGTCCGCCACGGCGCGGATCGCGGTCGCCACCTCGTCGGTGGAGATCTCCTTGAGGAGGTAGCCGGTGGCGCCGGCCTTGATCGCGTCGTAGAGATCGGCCTCTTCGTCGCTGATCGTCAGCATGATGATCTTTGCGCTGGGGGCCACCTCCTTGAGGGAGGTGCACGCCTCGATGCCGCCGCGTTTGGGCATCCGTACGTCCATCAGCACGATGTCGGGCAGCAGGTCCGCGGCCTTGTCGACCGCCTCCGCACCGTCCCCCGCCTCGCCGACGACCTGGATGTCCTCTTCCTGGGCCAGCACGATCTCCAGCCCCCGCCGGAAGAGTGCATGGTCGTCCACGACCAGGACCCTGATCGGCTCCTTGCGCGGCATGCTCACGGCCCGGCCGGCCTCGTCGTCACCCCCGGCACCGCTGTGGTCATCCGCGGTGCCGCGCACAGGCCCGAAACTGTCCCCCATGGGTCCTCCCCGTCAACTACTCGGCCGTGAGGCCAGAGCTTGGAAATAAGGCTGGTTGACAACAGCCCCCTGCCGGCCCGATCGATGCCATACGACCGCCTCCCCGGCACGTCGCCGTTACGTGTCCACATACTCCCTGGTCGGCACAAACACTATACGGCTTCAACTCTTGCCCCCTCCGGGCACGATGGTGCCCCCGGCGTGCGCCGGGGGCACCGAGCGAGTGGGGTTCAGCCACCCAGCGCGCCGCCTGCGCCGCCGGGCTCCTCCTCCCCGAACAAGTCGGGGTTCAGGTGAATGACTCCGTAGTCGTAGGCGTGCCGGCGGTAGACGACGCTCGGCAGCTTGGTGTCGGCGTCGACGAAGAGGTAGAAGTCGTGCCCGACCAACTCCATTTCGTTGAGCGCCTGGTCGAGCAGCATCGGCGCGGCCGAATGGGTCTTCTCGCGGACGACCAGGGGTCCTTCGCCCTGGACGTCGATACATCCCATCTTCGTGGTCGGCACCGTCTGGCCGGCCTCGGCGGCGGCCAGTTCGCCGTTGGTGTTCAGGCTCGCGGCATCCGGCACGCTGACAGCGACCTCACTCGCCGGGATGCGGCCGTTGCCGCGACGCGAGTAGCGCTTGTCGTGCTGCTTGCGCAGACGCGCCTCGAGCTTCGCGGTGGCCAGATCCAGCGCGGCGTACGCATCGGCCGCGGCGGCCTCGGCCCGGACCACCGGGCCACGGGAGTGGAGCGTGATCTCCACCCGGTCGGAACGGTCGGCCTGCCGCGGGTTTGGCTCCTTGGACACCTCGACGTCCAGGCTGATCACCTTGGCGTCGAGCTTCTGGACTTTGTCCAGCTTCAGCTTCTCGGCCACGTGCTTGCGGAACCGCTCGGGCACCTCTGTCTTGCGGCCCTTGACGACGATGTCCACGCAGAACTCCGTTCCCGGATCGCTCCGCTCATCAGGCGGAGCAATTCCTTCTTGCACCAGGCTCCGGTGGTTGCCGAAGCCTCGGACTTGGCGACTTTCACCTCCTCCTCCCCCGACGACCGGCTCTCCACTCCCCCGTTTTCAGGGTCGCCGCAAACACCCCTGAACGCACCCATCACGACATTCGAGGCAAAACACTCGCCAAGTCCTCACAACCGAACATAGCTCTCCCGGACGGATGTCGGCACCCCCTCGGAGCCCTCGGCTCCATTTGGGTGACTTTTCCTCCTCGCCTATCTGCCACGTGGTAGTGACTCCCTCGCTTCACGGCCGGCGGTGAAGGCGCTGCGGGGTGCCGCCACGACCGCGGCCCCGGTCACCCGGCCGGCGGCCGCCCTGACCGCCCTGGCCGCCTCGGCGAGGGTGGCCCCCGTGGTCACCAGGTCGTCCACCAGCACCACTGGCCGCCCCGCCAGCAGCCTCGCGGCAGGGCCCGGCACCTCCAGTGCACCGGCGACATTCGCCAGCCGCTGGCGGGCGCTCAGTCCCGCCTGGTCGGATACCGTGCGACGCTGTCGCAGCACATCGAGCACCCGGGCTCCCACGCCCGCCCGCCGCAGCTCTCCGGCCGCCCTCAGCGCCATCCTGCGCACCGGATCATGGCCCCGCCCGGCCACCGCCCTCCGGGCCGAGGGCACCGGCACCAGCAGCTGGGGGCCGGCCCCCACTCCCAGCCCTCGCACGGCCCCGGCCAGCACCGCCCCCAGCGGCCCGGCCAGCCGCAGGGCACCTCGCTCCTTGTGGGCCAGCAGCACCGCCCGCACCTCGTCGGCGTAGGGCGCCCCCGCCCACACCCGGGGCAGCCCCGCCGGGCTCGGCCACGGGCGCACCCGCTGCGCCCCGCGTCCGTCCCGCGCAAGCCTCCGGCGACACTCCGCACACAGCTCCGTACGCGGCCGGCCGCACCCCGCGCAGTCGACCGGCAGCACCAGACCTGCCAGTTCGCGCCACACCCCCTGCATGACTCCACTGTCCCGCCGTCCGGGCGCGGCCACCACCCCTGTGGATAACCATGGCCGAGGGGGCGCCGAACGGCGGGATCTGCAGGGTCTGCGGGATCTGCGGCCTGCCGGTCTGTGGGCCTACGGGTCTGCGCCCTGTGGGCCTGTGGGGTCAGCAGGCACCGGCCGCTCGCGGTAGCCCGTACCCCTCGCACGTCCCGACCCGGGACGGAGACATGGCGGACCGCCATCGGCACCGGGCAGACGCCACTCCTCCGCGTCGCCCGACCGCCCGTCACCGTCCACGGCTCACGGTCACCGATCACGGGTCATGGGGCCCGTGGCCCCGGGCCCCGCTCACCCGGGATAGACCGGCGCCGTCCCGTCCTTCGCCACCGTCTTCCAGTTCGCGTCCGGAGGCAGCCGCACAATGCCCTCCGTGGCATCGGCGATCAACGGGCGGGTCTCGTCCTCCGAGGCCGCCACCGCGATGACACCGTTGACGCCGGGCAGGGTCTGCGCATTGGACGCCGAACCGTCGGTCTCCATGAACTGCATCTGCTGGACTCCGCCGGACTCCCGCCCGACGACCACCAACCGGCTGCCGCCCGCCCAGGATGCGGCCACCACATCCTCCAACTGCGGTGCGATCGGCCGCAGTTCCTGCACCGAAAGCTCGGGATGCGCCGAACTCCCGTCGCGCTCGACCCGGCCCAACTGGAGTGTCGTACGGCCCTTGTCCTCCACCAGGACCGCGATCCGGATACCGTCAGCGGCCACCTTGATCGCCTTGATCCGGCGGTCGCCGAGACCGGGCACCGCGACCTTTTCGGGGGCGCTCTTGCCCTCACGCAGCCGCAGCAGCCGTGAACCGTGCGCATCGCGGTCCGCGATCCACAGATCCCCCAGACCGTCCCAGCTCGGCGCCGTCAGCCCCCTGTCGGGGTTCTTGGCCGAACCCGTACTGGTCAGCAGCGGATCACCACGCCCGATGCCGTCCTCCAACGGGGCCACATACAGCGACCGGCCGTCGTCCGACACACCCGCCGCCGTGTCCTCGCCGCGCGAGATGGCGACCGAGCGCAGCGGGGTATTGCCGGTGCCGAACGGCCCGCGCACCGGCGTCGGTTCGGTCGCGGAGTCCGACATGCCGACGACCTTGTGGTCGGCGTCGATGAAGTACTCCTTGCCGGAACGCCCGGCGCCCGGGGACGGGGCGAAGTCCTGCTCGGCCTGCTCCTGGGACAGCGAACACAGCGAGTTGCCGCTGTTGTCCTGGAGCTCCACCTCGCTGATCTTCGAAGCCCGCGTCATGTCCTGGACGGTGAAGAAGAGCTGAGCCGCCATCTGCTTGCACTGGGTGCTGTCGGTGTTCACCGCGTCCTTGCTGAGCTTGACCCGCAGCGCGTTGGAGTCGTCCAGCGCCAGGTCGTGCGCGGCCAGCCGGGTGCCGGTCGGGAAGGCCGAGGTCGTCACGTGGTTCAGCCAGTCGGTGGGCCCGGACAGCAGCGCCTCCACGCTGGCCGTGATCGGTTTTATTCGCTGCCGCAGATAGACGGGGTCCGCGACGAGCACGTTCCGGTTCGCCTTCGGCTCCCCCGACTCGGAGTTGTAGGACGCGAAGTAGTACTTGTTGACGGAGCGATAGATGCGCTGGAAGTCCGACAGCCCGAGCACCAGCCCGTTGGGCAGCCGGTCGATCCGCCACTGCCCGTCCTCCTTGATGAGGTGGATCGTCTGGCGGTAGGGCTTCTCCTCGGGGGTGTAGGCGTGACTGTCGTCCACCGCCGCCACCTGGCTGCCGGACAGGGTGACCGTGTAGCCGTTCGAGTCCTCCCGGTTGGGCAGCGACTTCGGCTCGGGCTTCGGGCGCTCCTGGAGCACATTGGTGACCTGGAACGGCCGCCAGGTCCGCTTCGCCGATTTGGCCAGATACTGGGTGGCCGTACGGAAATCCGCCTCGTCGCTGGTCGTGGCATCGAGGAAGCTGCGGACGATGTTGGTCGGCTGCGCACCGTCCTGCGGCGGGACTCCGTAGACCCGCACCTGCGACTCGCCTTCGGAGCGCGGCGACTGGTCGACCGAGGTGACGTCCCCGCCGTCGGGCATCGACGCACACCCGGCCAGCAGCGCCGCCGCACAGCCCAGCAGCAGGAAGGTCCGCGCCGGCCCGGCTCCCCTGCGGGCGCGCGTACGGGACCCGGTCCGCGCCCCGTGCCCGCCTCCGCGCTCAGTGTCCACGCAGCCCGCCTTCCCGATCCACGCCCCGTTCGGCTTCCTGCTCGTCCCGGCCCTCATCGGCCGGCTCGTCGGTGCGCGCACTCTCGCCGTGCGCCGCCTCGTCGCGCCCTGCGCCCCCGTTGTGCGGCACCACACGGGCACCGTTGCCGGGCAGCGCCGTCGGGTCGGCCGCCGGCCAGGACACCTTCGGCTCCAGGGCGGAGACTGCGGTGTCAGCCGCTTGTGACGCACGCGTCTGCACCGGGATGGTGGACGTCTTGCGTGCCGCCCCGGCCCGCGGCTGACCCGTCTCGTCCAGTCCGCTGTTGCGCCGCGAGTCCTCCGGCTCCAGGGGGATCGGGGATCCGCGCAGCGTCTCACCCGCCGTACGGGGCAGCGTCAGCCGGAACTGCGAGCCACCGCCCGGCTCGCCCCATGCCTGCAGCCAGCCGCCGTGCAGCCGGGCGTCCTCGACGGCGATGGACAGGCCCAGCCCCGTACCGCCGGTCGTACGGGCCCGGGCCGGGTCCGCACGCCAGAAACGGTTGAAGACCCGGGCGGCCTCGCCGGGCTTGAGGCCGACACCGTAGTCACGCACCGCGACGGCCACCGCACCGCCGCTCGGGCTGCCCGCGGACGCCAGCCGCACGACCACCTCGCGGCCCTCGCCGTGCTCGACGGCGTTGACGACGAGATTGCGCAGTATGCGCTCCACCCGGCGGGTGTCCGCCTCGACGATCACCGGCTGCTCGGCGCCGCGCACCACTATCCGGGTGCCCTTGCGCTCGGCGAGCGGTTCGGCCCCCTCGATGACGCGGTGCACCACATCGCGCAGATCGATCGGCTCGGCCTCCAGCGCGGCCGCCCCGGCGTCGAACCGGCTGATCTCCAGCAGCTCCGCGAGCAGGGATTCAAAACGGTCGAGCTGGCCGCGCAGCAGCTCGGCGGAGCGCGCGGTGGCGGGGTCGAACTCGTCCCGCACCTCGTGGATGACATCGGCCGCCATCCGTACGGTCGTCAGCGGCGTACGCAGCTCATGCGAGACGTCGGAGACGAAGCGGCGCTGCATCCGCGAGAGCTCCTCCAGCTGCTGGATCTTGACCTGGAGGTTCTGCGCCATCTTGTTGAAGGACTCGCCGAGCCGGGCGATGTCGTCCTCGCCGGTGACCTTCATCCGTTCCTGGAGGAGACCGGCGGCCAGCCGCTCGGAGATCCCCGCGGCCATCCGTACGGGCGTGACGACCTGCCGCACCACCAGCCAGGCGATCGCGCCGAGCAGGATCACGACGAACACCCCGGCCGTCGCCAGCGTCCCCGTCACCAGCTTGAGCGATTCCTCTTCCTGGCTGAACGGGAAGAGGTAGTAGAGCTGGTACTGGTTGCTGTTCACATCGTTGAGCCGCTTGCCGATGATCAGCGCCGGCAGGCCGTCGTCCGACCCGATGCGCTTGATCTCGGTGTACTGGCGGAACGTGCCGGATTTGGTCTCCAGCTTCCGCCGCAGCTCGGGGGGCACGCTCCGCTCGGGATCGACATCGCCGGAGGCGCGCGGACCGCGGGTACCGGGGCTGGAGTCACCGAACGGTTCGTCGGAATCGGAGCTGAGCGCCACGACGGAGAAGACGCCCTGCCCGCCGCTGGCGAGCTGTTCGACCAGGCCGGTCAGCCAGGTCGCGGAGTCCTGGGTGCCGCGGTTGCCGGTGCGCGCGGTGTCGTCGGGCCGGGTGTCGTCGGCGCCGTCGGCCATCTTCTGGGCGACGCTGAAGCCGCCCACGGCCTGGCTCTGCGCGGCCTGCGCCTTGGCCGTGAGCAGGCCGTTACGGACCTGGCCGACGACCACGACACCGAGCAGCAGCACCACGGCCAGCGACATCAGGAGCGTGGTCGCCACCACGCGCAGCTGGATATTGCGCCGCCACAGCCGCAGGGCGGGCAGCAGCGGCCGCCGCACCCAGCGGCTGAAGAGCCGGAGCAGAGGATGCACCGGCCCGCTCACCGCGCCGTCGGGCAGTAGCTGCCCCCCGCGCAGCAGCCAGGCGGACACCTTCGCCGAAAAGGACATATCGCCCACCGGGTCGACGGTGCGCCCCCGCTTTCCCTCCGGGGCCGAACCGTCCCGGGTCATCTCAGCTGGGCCCGGCCTTGTAGCCGACCCCGCGCACGGTCACGACGATCTCCGGCCGCTCCGGGTCCTTCTCGACCTTGGAGCGCAGCCGCTGCACATGGACATTGACCAGCCGGGTGTCGGCGGCGTGCCGATAGCCCCAGACCTGCTCGAGCAGCACCTCACGCGTGAACACCTGCCACGGCTTGCGCGCCAGTGCCACCAGCAGATCGAACTCCAGCGGGGTCAGGGCGATCGACTGCCCCTCGCGCTTCACCGAGTGGCCCGCCACGTCGATGACCAGGTCACCGATCGCCAGCTGCTCGGGCGTCGGCTCCTCCGAACGCCGCAGCCGCGCCCGGATACGGGCCACCAGCTCCTTGGGCTTGAACGGCTTGACGATGTAGTCGTCCGCGCCCGATTCGAGCCCGACCACCACATCCACGGTGTCGCTCTTTGCGGTCAGCATGACGATCGGCACTCCGGACTCGGCCCGGATCAGCCGGCTCACCTCGATACCGTCCCGCCCCGGCAGCATCAGGTCGAGCAGCACAAGATCGGGCTTGGTCTCGCGGAAGGCCGCAAGGGCCTTGTCACCGTCCGACACAAACGACGGTTCAAAACCTTCGCCGCGCAGCACGATGCCAAGCATCTCTGCCAGTGCGGTGTCGTCGTCGACGACCAGGACGCGTCCCTTCATTCGGCCATCATCCCATTACCTGATCGTGACTTACTCCATCGTGACGTGGAACACACGCCTGCCAGCCCGTTCCGGGTCACCGGCGACACCACTCCAGCCTCCGTGACGATCGCCGTCACCAGCTCCGCCGGAGTGACGTCGAAGGCCGGGTTGTAGGCCTGTGCGCCCAACGGCGCCACCTGTATGCCGGTGCCCGCCTCGCCCCCGGGCCCCTGTGCGTACGGCAACGAGAACTCCGTCACTTCCTGGCCCGGCCGCTGCTCCACCTCGATGTCCGACCCCTCCTCGGTCTCCAGATCCACCGTGCTGGTCGGGGCCACCACCACGAACGGAACGTGGTGGTACCGCGCCAGCACCGCCAGTGGATAGCTGCCGATCTTGTTGGCCACCGACCCGTCCGCCGCGATCCGGTCCGCGCCGATCAGCACCGCATCCACCTCACCCCCGGCGAACAGCGACCCTGCCGCGCCGTCCGGGAGCACCGTGTAGGCCATACCCGTGCGCGCGGCCTCGTAGGCGGTCAGCCGCGCCCCCTGCAGCAGCGGCCGCGTCTCGTCCACCCACAGCCGGCGCAGCTCACCGGCACGGTGCGCCGCCAGCGCCACCGCCAGGGCGGTGCCCTCGCCCCCGGACACCAGCGCACCCGCATTGCAGTGCGTGAGAATCCGGTGGCCGCCACCCGGCAGCAGCTCACCCAGAAGCGCCAGGCCGTGTTCCGCCATCCGTGCGCTGGCCTCGATGTCCTCGGCATGCACGGCCCGCGCCTCGGCCAGCGCCGCGGCCGCCTGGGCATCGGCCCCACCGGCTGCCGCGGCGCGGTACGCGGCGGCCGCCCTCCGCACGCCGTAGCCCAGATTGACCGCGGTCGGCCGGGCCTGCGCCAGCGCCTCCACCGCCTCCTCCACGTCAAAGCCCCGCGCCGCGGCCAGCGCGACGCCGTAGGCACCCGCGATGCCCAGCAGCGGCGCCCCGCGCACAGCAAGCGTCCGGATCGCCTCCACCAGCGCCGGGACGTCCGTGCAGACCCGCTCGACCTCCTCCGCCGGCAGGCGGGTCTGATCGAGGAGGACCACCACCGGTCCCTCGGGCAGCTCCTCCCAACGCAACGACGGAATGGTGAGCGCCCCGGCGCCCGCCTCGGATACCTCGTACTGATCGCCCATTCGCTCAGTCTGCCGCCGACCGACCCTCGAACAGAAGGTCCCCTCTCACTCCAGGCACCGGTACACCACACCGACGGCCATGACACGATGACTGCCACCGCGGACCCCGCACCCCGACCGCCCCGGCGGAGGGGCAGCAAGAAGGAGCGACGATGAACAACTCTCCGGGCTGGGCCTCGCCCGGATCCACTCCCTCCGACGAGCCGGGCCGCGGCACTCAGGAGCAGCCCTCTCAGGAAGAGCAGCCCCCGCAGGAGGGCCGGTCCGGCCCCGGCGAGCAGTCGACCCCGCCGAACTGGTTCAAGGAACAGCCCCCCGCCGGCCACTGGTCGGCCCCCACCGGCATCCCCGGCCAGAGCGGCCCGCACGGGAGCGGTAATCGCGCGGGCGGCGAGCGCTCCCGTGCCTCGTCGTCCGGACCGGGCGGCCCCGGCCCGGGCGGGGCGGGTTGGGGCGGCCCGGGTTGGGGCGGCACCCCCGGTCACTGGGGCAGCCACCCCGGCAGTCAGCCCCCTTGGGGCGGCGCCTGGGCGCCCGGGCCGCAGGCCGCCAAGCCCGGCATCATTCCGCTGCGCCCGCTCGCCGTCGGCGAGATCCTCGACGGTGCGGTCGCCACCATGCGCGCCCACTGGCGCACGGTCCTCGGCATTTCGCTGATCGTCGCCGTCGTCGCACAGACCGCCATCACCGTGGTCACCGGCCTCTGGTTCCAGGGCTCCCGCTCCGCGCCTTCCCTGGCGGACGACAATGTCCCGCCCCTCCGCGAATCCCTGCAGCAGATGCTCAATTCGCTCGCCGCCAGCGGCATCACCGCGGCGATCGGGCTGCTCGCCGCCATCATCGTCACGGGGCTCCTGACCATGGTCGTGAGCCGTGCCGTCCTGGGCCGCCCGGTGAGCGCCGGGGAAGCCTGGCGCGATGCGCGTACCCAACTCCCGCGCCTGCTCGGCCTGCTGGTCCTGCTGCCCCTGCTCATCACGGCGATATGCGCGGTCGGCGTGGCTCCCGGCCTCATCGTCACCGCCACCGGCACGCTGGAAGCGGGGCTGCTCCTCACCCTGCTCGGCGGGCTGGCTGCCGGCGTCGTGAGCATCTGGCTGGGGGTCCGCTTCAGCCTCGCGTCCCCCGCCCTGATGCTGGAGAAGCAGGGCGTCATCACCGCCATGCGCCGCTCCGCGAAGCTCGTACGGGGCAGCTGGTGGCGGGTGCTGGGGGTGCAGCTCCTGGCTTATCTCCTGGTGGGCATCGTCGAGTTCATCATCCAGATCCCGGCCACCATCATCGCCTTCGTCATCGGCGGCGAGAACCTCATGGACTGGGCGAACGGCACCAGCAACACCACCAGCTGGTCTTTCCTGGTCGTGCTGGGCATCGGAGCCGTCATCAGCTCCACCATCACCTTCCCGATCACCGCCGGCGTCACCGCGCTCCTGTACATGGACCAGCGCATCCGCCGTGAGGCACTCGACCTCGAACTCGCCCGCGCCGCGGGGCTTCCCGGTTACGGCGCCGACGTTCCCCGCGCCCACCCGGCCACGCCTGCTCCCGCAGCCACGAGCACGACCGCCGGCAACCCACCGGCAACTTCCGCGCCGGCCCCCACCGGCTCCCCTGCGGACGGGGCGAAGTCGGACAACTCCACGCCGGCCGGCCCCCGCGCGGAAGGCACCCCGGAGGAAAGCACCGCCGCACACGCTCCCGAGGCGGGCACGACGGCCACCGGCGGGGCCACGCCTCCGGCTGCCCCGGCCACGGCCACCGCCACGCCCTCCGACGGTCCCGGCCAACGCCCCGACGACGCCACGCCGGGAAGCTGATGCGGTGACCGGAGGGGGGAACATGGCCGCGCTCGGACGACTCATGGCGCGCTCCGACGACGACATACCGGTGAGGACTCCACGCGTCCCCGCCCGCGAGGCGGCCGAACGCGAGCTGTCCGACCCCCGGTACCACCAGCACGACCCCAACCCGATCCAGCAGGCCCTTGAATGGCTCTGGGCACGCATCAACGAACTGGCCAATGCGGCCGCCGGCACCACACCGGGCGGCTGGATCGGGCTCCTCGCCATCGCCGCCTGCGTCGTTCTGCTGATCATCGCCCTCCGGCTGCGTCTCGGTGCGGTGCGCCGCACTCCGACCACGGGCGGCGCACTCTTCGCCGAAGCACCCCGCACTGCCGCCGAACACCGTTCCGCGGCTGACCGGCACGCCGCCGAGGGCCACTGGAACCAGGCCGTCCAGGACCGCATGCGCGCCCTCGTCCTCGCTCTGGAAGAGCGCACGCTGCTCACCCCCGGCCCGGGCCGCACCGCTGACGAGGCCGCCACCGAAGCCGGCCGGGCCTTCCCCGAGCACGCCGGCCAACTCCGCACCGCGGCCCGCACCTTCGACGACGTCACATACGGCGGCCGCCCCGGCACGGAAGCGGCGTACACCCTCCTGGCCGGCCTCGACACCGATCTGCAGCGCGCCAAGCCCGCCCTGGCCACCACCCCGACCAGGAGCAGCGGATGACCACGGCCGCCACCGACACCCCCGCACCGGCATCCACCGCTCGTGGTCTGTGGACCCGGTTCCGCGGCCCGCTGCTGGCGCTTCTTCTGCTCGTCGTCAGCGGTGTGGTCCTCGGGGCTCTGCAGTCCGGCGAACAGCACGGACGGCTCGACCCGCGCTCCGCCGACCGGACCGGGAGCCGGGCCCTGTCCCAACTCCTTGCCTCCCACGGCGTCTCCACCCAGGTCGCGACCAGCTCCGAGGAGGCGGCTGCCGCGGCCGGCCCCGACACCACGCTGCTCGTCACCGACCCCGACGTGCTGACACAAGATCAGCTGACCGGCCTGCACACCGCCACCGCCCACACCCCCGGTCGCACCGTCCTGCTCGCCCCGCGAACAGAGGCCCTCGAAGCCTTCGCCCCCGGCGTCCAGATGGAAACCCCGGCCCCCATCTCGGTTCGCCGGCCCTCCTGTTCCCTGCCGGAGACCCGCCGGGCGGGCAGCGCCCTCCTCGGCGGCCTCCGCTACACCACCGCCCTCGACGGAGCCGATCGCTGTTACCCCGGCGCCGGCACCGGCGGTCCCACCCTGCTGCGCCTGCCGGCCCCCGACAACGGCCGCGACACCGTGCTCCTCGGCTCCGCCGACCTCCTCTACAACCACCATCTCGCCGAGCACGGCAACGCCTCGCTGGCCCTTCAACTCCTCGGTAAGCACAAGCATCTGGTCTGGTACCTCCCCTCCGTGAGCGACCCGTCATCCGTTCAGGACGACCAGCGCGGTTTCCTCGACCTCATCCCTGCCGGCTGGCGCTGGGCCCTGCTCCAACTCGCCTTCGCAGCCGTGCCGGCGGCCCTGTGGCGCGCCCGCAGGCTCGGCCCCCTGGTTGCGGAACGACTCCCGGTCACCGTCCCGGCCGCCGAGACCACCGAGGGCCACGCCCGCCTCTACGAGCAGGCCAACGCCCGCGACCGGGCCGCTGCCGTGCTGCGCTCCGCCACCCGCACCCGTCTCGCCCCCCTCATCGGAGTGTCCTCGGCGCACGCCCACACGGCCGACGTCCTTCTGCCCGCCCTCCACACCCACTTGACCTCCACCCCCGCCACCGAAGCAGGACTCCATGCCCTGCTCTTCGGTCCGGCCCCCGCGGACGACAAAGCCCTGGTGCACCTGGCCGACCAACTCGACGCACTCGAATCCTCGATCGTTTCCCAAGAGAGGCACGCCCCCCGTGAGCACCCCGACCGCTGACAGCGCCCGAACCTCCCTGGAGGACCTGCGCACCGAGATAGCCAAGGCCGTCGTAGGCCAGGACCCCGCCGTCACCGGGCTGGTCGTCGCCCTGCTCTGCCGTGGTCATGTGCTCCTCGAAGGCGCCCCCGGCGTCGCCAAGACCCTGCTCGTACGCGCCCTGTCGGCCGCTCTCGAACTCGACACCAAGCGCGTCCAGTTCACGCCTGACCTGATGCCGAGCGATGTCACCGGCTCACTGGTCTACGACGCCCGCAGCTCCGAGTTCTCCTTCCAGCCAGGCCCCGTCTTCACCAACCTCCTGCTCGCCGACGAGATCAACCGCACGCCTCCCAAGACCCAGGCGTCCCTGCTCGAAGCGATGGAAGAGCGGCAGGTGACCGTCGACGGTGCAGCCCGCCCCCTCCCCGAGCCGTTCCTGGTGGCGGCCACGCAGAACCCGGTGGAATACGAGGGCACCTACCCGCTCCCCGAGGCTCAGCTCGACCGCTTCCTGCTGAAACTGACGGTGCCGCTGCCCGCCCGCCACGACGAGATAGACATCCTCACCCGGCACGCCGCCGGCTTCAGCCCTCGCGACCTCGGCGCCGCAGGACTGCGCCCCGTTGCCTCCAGCGCCGACCTCGACGCCGCCCGGGCCGCGGTCGCCAAGACCGCCGTCTCCCCCGAAGTCACCGCTTATATCGTCGATATCTGCCGTGCCACTCGAGACTCCCCCTCGCTCTCTCTCGGTGTCTCCCCCCGAGGCGCTACCGCCCTGCTCTCCACGTCACGAGCCTGGGCCTGGCTCACCGGCCGCGACTATGTCACCCCTGACGACGTCAAGGCCCTCGCTCTTCCCACACTCCGGCACCGCGTCCATCTCCGCCCTGAAGCGGAGATGGAAGGAGTCACCGCAGACTCCGTGATCAACGCCGTTCTCGCTCATCTCCCCGTCCCCCGCTGAGACGACACCGTGGCCCTCACCGGACGCACCGCCCTCATCTCCGCACTCGGAGCACTCTTCGTCGGCTTCGTGCTGCCCAGCTGGCTCGGCGTGCTCCTCGTCCAACTCGCCTTGCTGCTAGCAATTTTGTGCGACCTCCTGCTCGCCGCGCCAGTGCGAAAGCTGCATATCACCCGAACCGGTGACACAGCAGTTCGACTAACGGGCGAAGCCTCTTCGCACCTCACCGTCACCAACCCGAGCCGCCGCGCCCTGCGCGCCACGGTCCGCGACGCCTGGCCCCCGAGCTCCTTCCGCCCCGGCGCGGACACCTCCGAGTCCCGCCACACCATCCGCATCCCCGCCGCCGAACGCCGCCGCCTCACTACGACGCTCCGCCCCACCCGCCGCGGCGACCATCACGCGGTCCGCGTCACGGTCCGTTCCTACGGCCCGCTCGGCCTGGCCGCCCGGCAAGGAAGCCGGCACGTCCCCTGGACCCTGCGCGTCCTGCCCCCCTTCACCAGCCGCAAGCATCTCCCCGCCAAGCTCGCCCGGCTCCGCGAACTCGACGGCCGCACCAGCATCCTCACCCGTGGCGAAGGAACCGAGTTCGACAGCCTCCGCGACTACACCCCC
The DNA here is from genome assembly GCF_040253635.1 of Streptomyces sp. Edi2. Taxonomy (NCBI): domain Bacteria; kingdom Bacillati; phylum Actinomycetota; class Actinomycetes; order Kitasatosporales; family Streptomycetaceae; genus Streptomyces; species Streptomyces sp. Edi2. Next base: position 3,430,679 of record NZ_JBEJGX010000003.1, read on the forward strand.
GGCGACGACACCCGCTCCATCGACTGGCGCGCCACCGCCCGCCGTCACAACCTCGCAGTCCGCACCTGGCGCCCCGAGCGCGACCGGCGCATCCTGCTCGTCCTGGAGACCGGCCGCACCTCCGCGGGCCGAGTCGGCGACATCCCCCGCCTCGACGCTTCCATGGACGCCGCCCTCCTGCTCGGCGCCCTCGCCGCCCGCGCGGGTGACCGCGTGGACCTGCTCGCCTACGACCGCCGCATACGCGCCTCCGTACAAGGCCGCACGGCACGCGACCTCCTCCCGGCCTTGACCGATGCCCTGGCGCCCCTCGAATCCGAACTGGTCGAGGCAGATGCCCGCGGCCTGGCCGCCGCCATCCACCGCCGCACCCCGCGACGGTCCCTCATCGTGCTCTTCACCAGCCTGGACGCAGCCCCCGTGGAGGAAGCTCTCCTGCCCGTCCTCCCCGGTCTCACCCAACGCAATGAACTCATCGTCGCGGCCGTGGCCGACCCCCGCATCGAGGAAATGGCCGCCGGCCGTCACACCCCGCAGGCCGTCTACGCAGCCGCCGCCGCGGAACAGGCCCACGCCGCCCGTCGCCGCACCGCAGACCGCCTCCGCCACCACGGCATCACGGTCATCGACTCCACCCCGGCCCGCCTGGCCCCCGACCTGGCCGACGCCTACCTCACCCTGAAGTCCACCGGCCGCCTGTAAAGCCACCTCCCCCACCCCTCCCGAATACAAGCCCCGGGCAGAAGCAGACACGCCTCACGGGATACGTGGCTACGCGAATACGCGTACGCAGCAGTTTGACCACTCAGCAGTCCCACAGGGTGACCAATACCGTGTCTCCAGGGGAGCCTGTCTCCCCCACCGCAGCCGCACGCTCCCCCACGAGAGCGCTCAGGACGCCGGCAAACAAACTGACGGACACCGGCAAAGCGCGCAAGGCTCAGCTTCCTTGCCCCTGCATCCCGCAACGCCCCTCCCTGCGCTATATCCCTCCCTGACCACACACCCCATGGGTCCGGCATTCCAGCGCCCGCACAGAAATGCCCCGCCTCCGAGCCTCAAACGCAGAAAAGCCCCGCACCATAAGGTGCGGGGCTTTCCCACAATGATTGTTCGGCGGCGTCCTACTCTCCCACAGGGTCCCCCCTGCAGTACCATCGGCGCTGAAAGGCTTAGCTTCCGGGTTCGGAATGTAACCGGGCGTTTCCCTAACGCAATGACCACCGAAACACTATGAAGTTAACCAACCCGGCAAAAACACAGGTCGTTACTTCAGAACCTACACAGTGGACGCGAGCAACTGAGGACAAGCCCTCGGCCTATTAGTACCAGTCAACTCCACCCGTTACCAGGCTTCCATATCTGGCCTATCAACCCAGTCGTCTACTGGGAGCCTTAACCCCTCAAAGGGGGTGGGAGTACTCATCTCGAAGCAGGCTTCCCGCTTAGATGCTTTCAGCGGTTATCCTTTCCGAACGTAGCCAACCAGCCATGCCCTTGGCAGGACAACTGGCACACCAGAGGTTCGTCCGTCCCGGTCCTCTCGTACTAGGGACAGCCCTTCTCAATACTCCTACGCGCACAGCGGATAGGGACCGAACTGTCTCACGACGTTCTAAACCCAGCTCGCGTACCGCTTTAATGGGCGAACAGCCCAACCCTTGGGACCGACTCCAGCCCCAGGATGCGACGAGCCGACATCGAGGTGCCAAACCATCCCGTCGATATGGACTCTTGGGGAAGATCAGCCTGTTATCCCCGGGGTACCTTTTATCCGTTGAGCGACGGCGCTTCCACAAGCCACCGCCGGATCACTAGTCCCTACTTTCGTACCTGCTCGACCCGTCAGTCTCACAGTCAAGCTCCCTTGTGCACTTACACTCAACACCTGATTGCCAACCAGGCTGAGGGAACCTTTGGGCGCCTCCGTTACTCTTTAGGAGGCAACCGCCCCAGTTAAACTACCCACCAGACACTGTCCCTGATCCGGATCACGGACCCAGGTTAGACATCCAGCACGACCAGAGTGGTATTTCAACAATGACTCCACAACCACTGGCGTGGCTGCTTCAAAGTCTCCCACCTATCCTACACAAGCCGAACCGAACACCAATATCAAGCTATAGTAAAGGTCCCGGGGTCTTTCCGTCCTGCTGCGCGAAACGAGCATCTTTACTCGTAATGCAATTTCACCGGGCCTATGGTTGAGACAGTCGAGAAGTCGTTACGCCATTCGTGCAGGTCGGAACTTACCCGACAAGGAATTTCGCTACCTTAGGATGGTTATAGTTACCACCGCCGTTTACTGGCGCTTAAGTTCTCAGCTTCGCCACACCGAAATGTGACTAACCGGTCCCCTTAACGTTCCAGCACCGGGCAGGCGTCAGTCCGTATACATCGCCTTACGGCTTCGCACGGACCTGTGTTTTTAGTAAACAGTCGCTTCTCGCTGGTCTCTGCGGCCACCACCAGCTCAGAGTGCAAGACTCATCACCAGCAATGGCCCCCCTTCTCCCGAAGTTACGGGGGCATTTTGCCGAGTTCCTTAACCATAGTTCACCCGAACGCCTCGGTATTCTCTACCTGACCACCTGAGTCGGTTTAGGGTACGGGCCGCCATGAAACTCGCTAGAGGCTTTTCTCGACAGCATAGGATCATCCACTTCACCACAATCGGCTCGGCATCAGGTCTCACCCTGCATGTCATCCGGATTTGCCTAGATGACGGGCTACACCCTTACCCCGGGACAACCACCGCCCGGGCTGGACTACCTTCCTGTGTCACCCCATCGCTTACCTACTACCACCTTGGATCGGCGGCTCCACCACGTCCCTTTGTCCGAAGACTCCAGGCCGGCTTCACGGCCTTAGCATTAATGGATTCGATACTGGGCGTTTCAAAGCGGGTACCGGAATATCAACCGGTTGTCCATCGACTACGCCTGTCGGCCTCGCCTTAGGTCCCGACTTACCCTGGGCAGATCAGCTTGACCCAGGAACCCTTAGTCAATCGGCGCACACGTTTCCCACGTGTGTATCGCTACTCATGCCTGCATTCTCACTCGTGAACCGTCCACAACTCGTTTCCACGGCTGCTTCACCCGGCACACGACGCTCCCCTACCCATCACAGCCTCCGTTGGGAGTATTACTGCAATGACACGACTTCGGCGGTGTGCTTGAGCCCCGCTACATTGTCGGCGCGGAATCACTTGACCAGTGAGCTATTACGCACTCTTTCAAGGGTGGCTGCTTCTAAGCCAACCTCCTGGTTGTCTCTGCGACTCCACATCCTTTCCCACTTAGCACACGCTTAGGGGCCTTAGTCGATGCTCTGGGCTGTTTCCCTCTCGACCATGGAGCTTATCCCCCACAGTCTCACTGCCGCGCTCTCACTTACCGGCATTCGGAGTTTGGCTAAGGTCAGTAACCCGGTAGGGCCCATCGCCTATCCAGTGCTCTACCTCCGGCAAGAAACACACGACGCTGCACCTAAATGCATTTCGGGGAGAACCAGCTATCACGGAGTTTGATTGGCCTTTCACCCCTAACCACAGGTCATCCCCCAGGTTTTCAACCCTGGTGGGTTCGGTCCTCCACGAAGTCTTACCTCCGCTTCAACCTGCCCATGGCTAGATCACTCCGCTTCGGGTCTTGGGCACGCTACTCAACGCCCTATTCGGACTCGCTTTCGCTACGGCTTCCCCACACGGGTTAACCTCGCAACATACCGCAAACTCGCAGGCTCATTCTTCAAAAGGCACGCAGTCACGACTGCATGTGCAAGCACATACAGCGACGCTCCCACGGCTTGTAGGCACACGGTTTCAGGTACTATTTCACTCCGCTCCCGCGGTACTTTTCACCATTCCCTCACGGTACTATCCGCTATCGGTCACCAGGGAATATTTAGGCTTAACGGGTGGTCCCGCCAGATTCACACGGGATTTCTCGGGCCCCGTGCTACTTGGGTGGTTCTCAAACGAGCCGCTAATGTTTCAGCTACGGGGGTCTTACCCTCTACGCCGGACCTTTCGCATGTCCTTCGCCTACATCAACGGTTTCTGACTCGTCTCACAGCCGGCAGACTGCAAAAGAGAACTCCCACAACCCCAACCACGCAACCCCTGCCGGGTATCACACGTGACTGGTTTGGCCTCATCCGGTTTCGCTCGCCACTACTCCCGGAATCACGGTTGTTTTCTCTTCCTGCGGGTACTGAGATGTTTCACTTCCCCGCGTTCCCTCCACACTGCCTATGTGTTCAGCAGCGGGTGACAGCCCATGACGACTGCCGGGTTTCCCCATTCGGACACCCCCGGATCAAAGCTTGGTTGACAGCTCCCCGGGGCCTATCGTGGCCTCCCACGTCCTTCATCGGTTCCTGGTGCCAAGGCATCCACCGTGCGCCCTTAAAAACTTGGCCACAGATGCTCGCGTCCACTGTGCAGTTCTCAAGCAACGACCAGCCACCCGTCACACACCCTTACCAGGATGCTTCACCGGGGCCGGCATCGCGAAGGTCCAGACTCAACGGTCCGTACCCTCAGATACCCAACAACGTGCCCGGCCCACTCCATCAATCCCCACGTTCCACGCCGAAGCAGTACTAGTGACAACCAACCGAGTGTGCCGAATAGTCAACGTTCCACCCATGAGCTAACCACCGTCGGACGTTTGCCGACGTAGTGGCTCTGGACAACCTTGCGGCTGCCTAGATGCTCCTTAGAAAGGAGGTGATCCAGCCGCACCTTCCGGTACGGCTACCTTGTTACGACTTCGTCCCAATCGCCAGTCCCACCTTCGACGATTCCCTCCCACAAGGGGTTGGGCCACCGGCTTCGGGTGTTACCGACTTTCGTGACGTGACGGGCGGTGTGTACAAGGCCCGGGAACGTATTCACCGCAGCAATGCTGATCTGCGATTACTAGCAACTCCGACTTCATGGGGTCGAGTTGCAGACCCCAATCCGAACTGAGACCGGCTTTTTGAGATTCGCTCCACCTCGCGGTATCGCAGCTCATTGTACCGGCCATTGTAGCACGTGTGCAGCCCAAGACATAAGGGGCATGATGACTTGACGTCGTCCCCACCTTCCTCCGAGTTGACCCCGGCAGTCTCCTGTGAGTCCCCATCACCCCGAAGGGCATGCTGGCAACACAGAACAAGGGTTGCGCTCGTTGCGGGACTTAACCCAACATCTCACGACACGAGCTGACGACAGCCATGCACCACCTGTACACCGACCACAAGGGGGCGCCTGTCTCCAGACGTTTCCGGTGTATGTCAAGCCTTGGTAAGGTTCTTCGCGTTGCGTCGAATTAAGCCACATGCTCCGCTGCTTGTGCGGGCCCCCGTCAATTCCTTTGAGTTTTAGCCTTGCGGCCGTACTCCCCAGGCGGGGAACTTAATGCGTTAGCTGCGGCACGGACGACGTGGAATGTCGCCCACACCTAGTTCCCAACGTTTACGGCGTGGACTACCAGGGTATCTAATCCTGTTCGCTCCCCACGCTTTCGCTCCTCAGCGTCAGTATCGGCCCAGAGATCCGCCTTCGCCACCGGTGTTCCTCCTGATATCTGCGCATTTCACCGCTACACCAGGAATTCCGATCTCCCCTACCGAACTCTAGCCTGCCCGTATCGAATGCAGACCCGGGGTTAAGCCCCGGGCTTTCACATCCGACGTGACAAGCCGCCTACGAGCTCTTTACGCCCAATAATTCCGGACAACGCTTGCGCCCTACGTATTACCGCGGCTGCTGGCACGTAGTTAGCCGGCGCTTCTTCTGCAGGTACCGTCACTCTCGCTTCTTCCCTGCTGAAAGAGGTTTACAACCCGAAGGCCGTCATCCCTCACGCGGCGTCGCTGCATCAGGCTTTCGCCCATTGTGCAATATTCCCCACTGCTGCCTCCCGTAGGAGTCTGGGCCGTGTCTCAGTCCCAGTGTGGCCGGTCGCCCTCTCAGGCCGGCTACCCGTCGTCGCCTTGGTAGGCCATCACCCCACCAACAAGCTGATAGGCCGCGGGCTCATCCTTCACCGCCGGAGCTTTCCACCACCAGACCATGCGGTCGGTAGTCGTATCCGGTATTAGACCCCGTTTCCAGGGCTTGTCCCAGAGTGAAGGGCAGATTGCCCACGTGTTACTCACCCGTTCGCCACTAATCCCCTCCCGAAGGAGGTTCATCGTTCGACTTGCATGTGTTAAGCACGCCGCCAGCGTTCGTCCTGAGCCAGGATCAAACTCTCCGTGAATGTTTACCGGTAATCCGGTGAACACACACGAGAGCGGAACAACCAGACGGAATAAGTCCGGTCGTTCACAGCGTCCTCGCTGTGTGTGCCACCCCGACCGCATGGGCCGTGGTGGACTTTTTCAAAGGAACCTCATCTCCCGGAAGTTTCCGGTCGACGGGGTATCAACATATCTGGCGTTGACTTTTGGCACGCTGTTGAGTTCTCAAGGAACGGACGCTTCCTTTGTTCCTGTTTCACCAGGATCTCCGGGCGCTTCCCTTCGGTCTTGCGTTTCCGACTCTATCAGATCCTTGCGGGCCCGATTTTCGCCGGTGCGTTTCCGCCTTTCGGCTTCTTCGCGTTTCCAACCTTACCAGATCCGTTTCCGTCTCCGGCCCCGTGTTGGAGCGGGTCGACCGTCCGGCTTTCGCTTTCCGGCCTTTCCGACTCTAGCAGACCCGATTTCGTTCCGTTGCCGGTCCGAATTCGTTTCCGCTTCCCGTCGGACGGGAGTGCCTTTTGGCTTTTCCGACTTTATCAGAAGGGATTCGGTCGAATTAATCGACCGGGGCTTCCGGTAAGTGGTCGGTTGCGCCTCGCCGAAGAGAGATTCCGGCCGAAGCGGAGAAGATGCTAACCGTCGCGGATGAACTTGTCCAGTTCGTTGCAACCGTTCAAATCTACCTCCCCCTGGTGCTCGTGTCAACGGGCGCCTGGGGCGAAGAGGAGATTAGCAGGCCAGCGGGGCTCGATGCACATCACGCGGCGGTCGGGACGGTGGCTTCGCGGTCGGTGAGGTCGACGTCGCCGGTGGCTCCGGCACGTACGGCGCGGCCGCCCAGGATGTAGACGTAGAGGAGGAAGGCGAGTTCGGCGGCGATGCCGATGCCGATGCGGGCCCAGGTGGGCAGGCCGGAAGGGGTGACGAAGCCTTCGAGGGCGCCGGATATGAAGAGCACCGCGGCGAGTCCGATGGCGACGCCGAGGGCGGAGCGGCCTTCCTGGGCCAGGGCGGTTCGGCGGGTGCGGGGGCCCGGGTCGATGAGGGTCCAGCCCAGGCGAAGGCCGATGCCGGCCGCGATGAAGACAGCGGTCAGTTCGAGGAGGCCGTGCGGAAGGATCAGCCCGAGGAAGGTGTCGAGGCGGCCGGCCGAGGACATCAGGCCGATGCCGACGCCCAGATTGAGCATGTTCTGGAAGAGGATCCACAGGACGGGGAGGCCGGCGAAGGCTCCGAGGACCAGGCACAGGGCGACGGCCTGGGCATTGTTCGTCCATACCTGGGCGGCGAAGGACGCCGCGGGATGGCTGGAGTAGTAGGTCTCGTACTCGCCGCCGGGGCGGGTCATGTTGCGCAGGTCCTCCTGGGCGCCGATCGCCGCCTGGACGTCGGGGTGGGCGGCGATCCACCAGCCGAGGAGGGCGGCGACCGCGGTGGAGAGGATCGCGGTCGGGATCCACCAGTGGCGCAGGCGGTAGACCGCTGCGGGGAAAGCCGTGGTGAAGAAGTGGGCGGTGTCGCGCCAGGAGGCCTTGCGGGCGCCGGTGACCGTACTGCGGGCGCGGGCCACGAGAGAGGTGAGGCGGCTGGTCAGCACCGGGTCCGGGGCGCTGGAGAGGAGGAGGGAGAGGTGGGTGGTGGTGCGCTGGTAGAGGGCGACCAGTTCGTCGGCCTCGGCTCCGGTGAGGCGGCGTTTGCGGTGGAGCAGGGTGTCGAGGCGGTCCCATTCGGCGCCATGGGCCGTGACGAAGACATCGAGGTCCATGTGGTGTCGCTCCTCGCAGCGCCGTGGGTGGGGGCCGGATCAGCTTGGCAGACTAGCGGTGTCCGGCGTGGGGTGGGCGGGACATCGGGGAGCGAGAGGGAGTGAGCGCGGCGTGAGTGGACTCGTCACGGGTGAAGCGGTGGTGCTGGGGCTGCGGCCGGCCAGGCTCCCGAGCCGGGGGCTGGCGGTGGCCGTCGATGTGGCGGTGGCCTGGGCGGTCTACCTCGGCGCCTCACTGCTGCTGTTGAGCGCGACATCGTCGATGGACAGTGCGGCGGTGGCGGCCGTATCGGTGGCGACGTTCGTACTGGTGCAGGTCGGCATACCCATCGTTATCGAGACGCTGAGCCATGGCCGGTCGCTGGGGAAGCTGGTCTGCGGACTGCGGGTCGTACGGGAGGACGGCGGGCCGATCCGGTTCCGGCATGCGCTGGTGCGCGGGGCGATGGGGGCCATCGAGATCGTGATGACCATGGGGGTGGTGGCGGCCGTCGCCTCCCTGCTGTCGGCGCGGGGACGCAGGTTGGGGGATGTGTTCGCGGGGACGTTGGTCATACGGGAGCGGATGCCTGTGGCGGAGGCGGGGACGGCGCTGCCGCCTCCGCCGTCGTGGCTGGTGGCGGAGGTCGGGGCGCTGGATCTGTCGCGGGTGCCCGATGGGTGGTGGCTGACGGTGCGGCAGTACCTGACGCGGATGGGGCAGCTCGATCCGGAGGCCGGCGGGGCGATGGCGGGGCGGCTGGCCGAGGATCTGCGGGAGTTCACCGGGGTGCCGGGGCCGGCGGGGGTGCATCCGGCGGCGTATCTGGCGGCGGTGGTCGGGGAACGGCAGGCGCGGGAGTCGCGGCGGGTGTTCGGGGCGGCAGTGGTGGCCGGAGGGACGGTGGCGGCGGCGACGGCGACGGCGACGGCGACGGCGACCGACAGCGGTACGGCAGGGGACGGCGGTGTGGCTGGGGCGGGCGGTACGACGGCCGTGGGCGGGGCGGTTTGCGGTGTGGGCGTTGCCGACGGTGGGGGTACTCCCGGCGGTGGGGGCGTTGCGGGCCGTGGGGAGTTTTGGCGGGGTGAGTCGGAGGAGTCTGTTCGGCCTGTGGGAGTGGCGGGGGATGTCGCGTCGTCGGGTAGGGCAGGGGGCCCGGGGACAGCGGGAGACCTGGGGACGACGGGGGGCCCAGGGACGGCAGAGGGCCCCGGGGCGGCCGGGAATGCGGTGTCGTCGGGCTCGGCGGCGGTGTCGGCGGCTCCGGCAGGAGGCTGGGCACCGCCCGGGGGTGGGGCGGGGGCTCCCGGGGGCGGGAGTGGTGCCGCGGTCAGGGACGAGTGGGCGCAGGCGCGTCAGGACGGTGCGGGGGCGCTCGGGGGGCCGGAGCGGCGAGAGCGTCGGGGTGATGAGGAGAGTGGTGGAGCGGGGAGGCTGCCGCGTACGGGGTTTGCGCCGCCGGTGTGATGCCGCCGGTGCGAGGGGGATGTGAGAAGCCGGTCGGCGGGTGGGCCCGCCCGGTGTCCGGGCGGTTGGTGCCGGCTCGGACGACCTGGCGTGGGCGGTGGCCGGGGCCGGGCGCGCTCCGCGTTGTGCCGTGGCAGGTCGTGGCGTGCCGTGGCAGGTCGTGGACAGGGCCTGCCACGAGCAGGAGTGAAGGGCCTGCCGTCACGGGTCTGCCGTCACGCCTGCCTCGACGGGTGAGAGGCGGGTGACGGGCGGAGATCGCGGAGCAGCGTTTCAGGGGAACGTCGACGGTGGGGATTCGAGGGATTCGAGTTCGATGCCGGGGGCGGAGAGGACCACGTCGCCGGCGATGTGGACGGTGTGCTGTTCGCCGGTCTCCAGGTCGTTGACCTGGTATTCGTCGGCGATGAGGGGGGCGTTGTCAGTGGCGTGTGGTGTGCTTTTCAGCAGGGCCCAGGACTGGTCGAGCGTGCGGGGGGCGAGGACGGGGGGTGTGAAGGCCACGAGGCGGGTGCGGACGGCACCGGCACCGAGGGCGGGGCGCAGGAGGCGCGCGGTGGCGATGAGGAATGCGGGGGACGCGCCGGTGAAGGCGTGGGCGGGGACGTTGCCTTCGGTGGCGTGTTCACCGGTCGGGTCGGTACGGACCCAGGTGACGCCCTCCAGGGCGGCGCCGCGGACCTGCCAGGCGGAGGCGTGGAGTTCGAGGCGGATAGGCCGGCCGAGTTCGTCGAGGGTGAGGTCGACGGAGCCGGCGTGGTCTCCGGAGGGGGTGACGATCTGGGAGACATAGCGCCAGCCCGAAGGGCCGGTGGCGCAGTGGAAGTGCTCTTCACCGAGGGGGGTGTGATCGTGCGGGTCGTGGAGCGAGTAGTGGCCGCGGGGCATAGGGGATCGAGTCCTTCGGGCGGCGACGTGCCGGTGAGTCGGGGGCGGCGGGTCTGTCCGGGGTCCTCATGGGCCAGGCCCCCGCCGTGAGGGGCGAGGGCCTGGGATCACCTGCTGCTGTGGGGAGCACCAGCGGTCAGCGGGGCCGACCGGTTGGTGATCGCCCGCTGGAGCCGGCTCAGTAGCGGTAGTGGTCGGGCTTGTACGGGCCCTCGACCTGGACGCCGATGTAGGCGGCCTGCTCGGGACGCAGCTCGGTGAGCTTGACGCCCAGCGCGTCGAGGTGGAGACGGGCCACCTTCTCGTCCAGGTGCTTGGGCAGCACGTAGACGTCGGTGGGGTACTCCTCGGGCTTGGTGAACAGCTCGATCTGGGCCAGCGTCTGGTCCGCGAACGAGTTGGACATGACGAAGGAGGGGTGACCGGTGGCGTTGCCCAGGTTGAGCAGGCGGCCCTCGGACAGCACGATCAGGACCTTGCCGTCCGGGTGGGTCCAGGTGTGGACCTGCGGCTTGACCTCGTCCTTGACGATGCCCTCGAGCTTCGCCAGGCCGGCCATGTCGATCTCGTTGTCGAAGTGACCGATGTTGCCCACGATCGCCTGGTGCTTCATCCGCGCCATGTGCGACGCCATGATGATGTCCTTGTTGCCGGTCGTGGTGACGAAGATGTCGGCGGTCTCGACGACGTCCTCGAGGGTGGTGACCTGGTAGCCGTCCATCGCGGCCTGCAGGGCACAGATCGGGTCGACCTCGGTGATGATGACCCGGGCGCCCTGGCCGCGCAGGGACTCCGCGCAGCCCTTGCCGACGTCGCCGTAGCCGCAGACCACGGCCGTCTTGCCGCCGATCAGGACATCGGTGGCACGGTTGATGCCGTCGATGAGGGAGTGACGGCAGCCGTACTTGTTGTCGAACTTCGACTTCGTCACGGCGTCGTTCACATTGATCGCCGGGAAGAGCAGGTCCCCGTCCCGGTGCATCTCGTACAGACGGTGCACGCCCGTCGTGGTCTCCTCGGTGACCCCGCGGATCTCGGAGGCCAGGTTCGTCCACTTCTGCGGGGCCTCGTCGAGCGTGCGGGTCAGCAGCTCCAGGATCGAGCGGTGCTCGTCGCTCTCCGCGGTCTCCAGCGCCGGGACCTTGCCGGCCTTCTCGTACTCGACGCCCTTGTGGACGAGGAGGGTGGCGTCACCACCGTCGTCGAGGATCATGTTCGGGCCGCCGGTGGGCGAGTTCGGCCAGGTCAGCGCCTGCTCCGTGCACCACCAGTACTCCTCCAGCGACTCGCCCTTCCAGGCGAAGACCGGGATGCCCTGGGGGTCGTCCGGGGTGCCGTTCGGGCCGACCGCGATGGCCGCGGCGGCGTGGTCCTGGGTGGAGAAGATGTTGCAGGACGCCCAGCGGACCTCGGCGCCCAGGGCGGCCAGGGTCTCGATCAGGACGGCGGTCTGCACGGTCATGTGCAGGGAACCGGTGACCCGGGCACCGGCCAGCGGCTGGGCGGCGGCGTACTCCTTGCGGATCGCCATCAGGCCGGGCATCTCGTGCTCGGCGAGGGTGATCTCCTTGCGGCCGAAGGCGGCGAGGGACAGGTCGGCGACCTTGAAGTCCTGGCCGGTGGCTGCTGTCGTCATGCGGGCTGCTCCTCGAGCGTCGAGGTGGATGGGCTGGCAGTCTGCGGCGCGGGCCGGGGCCCCAGTGGTGACCGGGGCGCATACGAGCGTACGCGGAAGTGGACGCACCCCTCCCGTCGGCCGCAGCGCAGTCCGTCGGAGGCCCTCTCTCCCTCGGCCGGTCCGCGGTGCGGGCCGACCGACCGCCATCAGCAGCGACGTCTGGCACTGGTCACGAATCTACACCGATCGGCCCGGTGAACCCCAGCCAGGAGGGGCCGGGGCGGGTGCGGTGCCGGTCGGGGTGGGGCGGCGGGGTGGGCGTGGATTCCGGGGTGGGGCGCCTTTGCGCGGCGGCGCGACCGTGGGCCCCTGAGGGGGCGCTCGTGCTTCTCCGGGGCGCCAGTAGGGGGTGGGGCGAACAGATCCCGTAGGGGGTGCGTGGGCCCCCTACGGGCCTTGAACGCGGTGGTCCGGAGGCGGTATTCCGGTGGCTCACTGCACAATCGACGGGCCGTGGCCGTAAGGCCGTGGTCGGTAAGGCCGTGGTCGGTAAGGCCGTGGTCGGTAAGGCCGTGGTCGACGGCCGTGGTCGCTGGGCCGAGGTGTGGGGCCTCGGTCAGTAGACCGTGTTGTGGGGTCGGGGTCATTGGACCGTGGGCGTTGGGCCGCGACCGACGGGCGTGATCGATGGGCGCGTAGTCGATAGACCGCTACCCACGGCCGTGGCCGACGGGACCGTGGCCGATAGACCGCAACCGACGGGCCGTGGTCGACAGGCCATGGCCGACGGGCGTGAGCAGCATGGGTGAGCGATGGGCGTGGTCGATGGGCGTGATCGGTAGGGCGGGTGCCGTACGGAGAAGGCCCCCGCGCTCGGCGGGATTCGCCAGGAGTGCGGGGGCCGCTTGTTCACGGGGAGGTGCCGGGGCTGCCGCCGGTGCCTACCCGGGGCTCAGCCCGCACCGACCGTGACTGCCGTGAGGCTCAGGCCCACCGCCGGCGCCTACCTGGGGCTCAGGCCCCGCCGACAGTGACCGCCGTGGAGCTCAGGCCCCCGACGGTGACCGCCATGAGGCTCAGGCCGCCGATGGTGACCGCCGTAGGGCTCAGGCGCCGCCCGGGGTCTTTGACGGGTCGGCGCCGGCGGCGGCTGTGGCCTCGTTGTAGATGTCCGGCTCCAGGTAGATGACCCGGGCGATCGGTACGGCCTCGCGGATGCGGGCCTCGGCGGCGTTGATGGCCTGGGCGATCTGGGTGGCGGTGTCGTCGTGCTGGACCGCGATCTTGGCGGCGACCAGCAGCTCCTCGGGGCCGAGGTGGAGGGTGCGCATGTGGATGACGCGGGTGACGACCTCACCGTCGACGACCGCCTCGCGGATCTTGGCGAGCTGCTCGGGGCCGGCCGACTCGCCCAGCAGCAGCGACTTGGTCTCGGCGGCCAGGACCAGGGCGATCACCACCAGCAGAGCACCGATGCACATGGTGCCGATGCCGTCCCAGATGCCGTCGCCGGTGGCGAGGGTGAGGCCGACGCCGCCCAGCGCGAGGACCAGACCGACCAGCGCGCCGAAGTCCTCCAGCAGCACGACCGGCAGCTCGGGGGCCTTGGCGCGGCGGACGAACTGGGTCCAGGTCTGCTTGCCGCGCAGCTCGTTGGACTCCTTGATCGCCGTACGGAAGGAGAAACCCTCGGCGATGACCGCGAAGACCAGGACGCCGACCGGCCAGTACCAGTTGTCCAGCGCGTGCGGCTCGTGGATCTTCTCGTAGCCCTCGTAGAGCGCGAAGACGCCGCCGATGGTGAACAGGACGATGGAGACGAGGAAGCCGTAGATGTAGCGCTCGCGGCCGTAGCCGAAGGGGTGCTCGGCGGTTGCCGCGCGCTTGGCCTTCTTGCCGCCGAGCAGCAGCAGGCCCTGGTTGCCGGAGTCCGCGATGGAGTGCACACCTTCGGCCAGCATCGAGGACGAGCCGCTGAAGGCGAAGGCCACGAACTTCGCTGCGGCGATCGCCAGGTTGGCGCCCAGCGCCGCAACGATCGCCTTTGTCCCGCCTGATGCGCTCATAAGTGCCGCATGTCCCTTCCGTCGTCCGGCCTTTACCGCCGCTTTAATGCTGCGCCGGTCATTGTTGCAGCACTGCGCCGGGCGTCCGCCAGGAGGCCACCTGGCGGACGGTTTGCGGCGCCCGGGGGCCGTTTCCGGCACTCCGGGGGCGGTCTCCGGCGCCTAATGGGCGGTTTTGTCACCAATGGCCAGTTCCGCACCCGGTGACCGTTTCCAGCACCCGGTGACTGTTTCCAGCGCCCCGCGACGGTTTCCGGCACCCGGCGCTCGCCCGGCGGCCCCCTTGAAGCCTCTAGGCCACCACCGTCGCACGGAAGAGCGTGCCCTCTCCGGCGATTGTGAGGTGTTCGCCGGCCGGTACAAATGCGGATTCACCGGGTGGCAAGGTCAATTCGCCCCCGGTCCCGGCGCCGGCCTCGCCACCGGCACCACCGTCGACCCCGGCCCCGCCCCCGGCTCCGCCGCTCCGCAGCCGGGCCGTCCCCGCCGTGCACAGCAGGATCTGCGGTGTGCGGGAGACGAGCGGGCGCGGGGCGGCGCCGGGGGCCAGGGCGAAGCGGGAGAGCCGGAACTCGTCGATGGGGGTTTCGTAGATCTCCTCGCCGTCCACCGCTTCGGGGCGCAGCACTCCCGCGTCGCCGGCCTCGAAGCGGACCACCCGCAGCAGCTCCGGTACGTCGACGTGCTTGGGGGTCAGGCCGCAGCGCAGCACGTTGTCCGAGTTGGCCATCAGCTCGACGCCGAGGCCGCCGAGGTAGGCGTGCGGGATGCCGGCGCCGAGGAACAGCGCCTCGCCGGGCTGGAGTTGGACGTGGTGGAGCAGCATGGCGGCCAGCACGCCGGGGTCGCCCGGGTAGTGGTGGGCGATGCCGGCGTAGGCGGCATAGTCCTCGGCGTAGGGGCCGCCCTTGTCCGCCAGCCGGTCGGCCGCGAGGGCCGCCCGCTCGACGGTGCCGGCGATCGCGTGGTGCTCGGCGCTCAGGACGGCGGTGAACACCTCGCGCAGCGCGTCCTCCTCCGGACTGGCGCGCAGGATGTCGGCGTAGGGCTTGAGTTCGTCGATGTCCAGGGCTGCGAGGAGGTCGGCGGCCTGCGCCGGGTGCCGGAAGCCGCACAGCCCGTCGAAGGGGGTGAGCGCGACGATCAGTTCGGGCTTGTGGTTGGCGTCCTTGTAGTTGCGGTGAGCGGCGTCGATCGGGACACCGCGCCGCTCCTCGTCGGCGAAGCCCTCCGCGGCCTGCGCCAGATCGGGGTGGACCTGGAGGGAGAGCGGGGAGCCGGCCGCGAGCAGTTTGAGCAGGAAGGGCAGCCGGGGGCCGAAGGTGCGGACGGTGTCGGCGCCCAGTTCGGTCCCGGGGGCGGCGTCGATCACCTCGGCCAGGGAGACGGGGCCCGCGCCGCGGTCGATGCGGGAGGGGGCGCCGGGGTGGGCGCCCATCCACATCTCGGCTTGCGGTTCGCCGGTCGGTGCGGTGCCGAGGAGCTCCGGGAGGGCGGTGGTGGAGCCCCAGGCGTAGGGGCGCACGGTATTGGCGAGGCGATCCATGGGACTACTGCTTCCTGAGGGCGTACGTGGCTGCGCAGTCATGCGGCCGGCCTGCGGGTGCGGGCCGATCGTCAAAGATCACTCGGTGCCGGCGAGCGCCAGGTAAACGGCGGCGAAATCCACGATGGCGAGTAGTTCCGCAGCTTTCTCCAGATCGCTGCCGGCCTCCGGCTCCAGTTCGCTGACGGCGGTGTCGCGCTCCTCGGCGAGCGCCTGGGCGGCGCGGGTGGCGGACAGCGGGCCGGGCTCCTGTTCACGCAGCAGCACGACCCTGGCGTGCATCGCGGCGGGCTGCTCGACCCGGTCGCGGAAGAAGTCGTCGGGGTCGGCGCCGGCGGCCAGCGCACCGGCGAGCAGGGTGCGGTGGGTGGTGAGCGCCTCGGGAAGCTCGGCGGCGAGCGCGGGGCGTCCGGCGAGCCCGGCCAGCTCGGTGGCGAAGTGCCGGCCGATGGCGCCGGCGATGGTGCCTTCGGTCCAGATCAGCGGGAAGGAGTCGGCGAGTTCGGCGGCGAGGGTCTTGCCGGGGTTGGTGTACGTCGGGATGGCCGGGCCGCAGCGTTCGGCGAGCTGGTCGAGGCGGTCGGCGAGCTTGCCCAGGTCCTCCGGCGGGGCGCTGAGCAGGCCGATGCGGTCGGCGAGGGCGAGCAGCGGGATGAGTACCGACCAGAGGGTGCCGGGGGCGGCCGGCGGGGCGCCCTCGACGTCGAACTCGGCGTCGTAGGGGGTGGTCGCCAGCGGGACGGACAAGCCGCGGGCCTGGATGACGGCGTCGGCGAGCGGGCCGCCGGCCGGGGTGACGGCGACGACGGCGCAGCCGCGGCGGTTGGCCTGCTCGACCAGCTCGGCGAGGCCGGGGTCGGCGGCGTCCGGGCCGGGGAGCAGCAGCAGGTCCAGGGGCCCGGCCCAGCCGGGCAGCGTCCAGCGCAGCGCGCCGGGCAGCGGGGCGACTCCGGTGGGCGCGATCAGGGTGACCGGGCAGCTGTCGCCGCCGAGCGCCCGCAGGAGGTCCGCGACTCCGGCCGCGGCGGGTCCCGGCCCGGCGACGAGGACGGCGCGGGGCCGCCCGTCGGGGGTGAGCTCGGGGATGCCGGATTCGGCGGCGCTGCGGGCGGCGGTGCGGACCCGGGCGCCGGATTCGGCGACGCCGCGCAGCAGACCATAACGGTCGGCGCCCGCCAGTGCGTCAGGGGTGTCGAGGAGTGACTCGTCGAGCATGGTGGGCGCGGCCTCCGATCGCCGGTACGGGCGGGGGAACACGGGGCGGGGCCGGGGCGGGCCCGGCGGCGCCCGGTCAGGCGGGGCTGGGGGTGCCTCCCGTGCCCTGGGAGCGGGCCTCGTCGACGAGGAGTACGGGGATGCCGTCCCGGACGGGGTAGGCGAGGCCGCAGTCGCCGGAGGTGCACAGCAGCTCGGCGGGGTCGTCGGCCGTCCGGTCGTCGAGCGGGGCGTGGCACGCCGGGCAGGCGAGGATCTGGATCAAGCTGGCGTCGACCGGCATGGAGGGTGCTCCTTCGGGGCGGTTGCGGCGTGGCCAGCCTACCGCCGGGCGGGGGGCGGGGGCGTGCTCGGAGGGGTTTTGGGGTGGCGGGCAGCGAGGGTGCCGCGTACGCCCGCCACCGGGTGCCCGCCATCAGCCGGGGCCGCCACCCCCAGGGGCCGCCACCGCTCAGTGGCCGGCACCGAGGCCCGGCCCCGGCGGCGCGGGCGGCCCCGGCGGCGCGGGCGGCCCCGGCGGCGCGGGGTGCGGCGGCTCAGGCGCGGATGATCCCCAGGGCCTCGTCGCGGACCCGGTCGGCGGTCGCCCGGTCGCGGGCCTCGACGTTCAGCCGGAGCAGCGGCTCGGTGTTGGAGGCGCGCACGTTGAACCACCAGTCGTCGGCGGTGATGGTCAGTCCGTCCAGCTCGTCGAGGGTGACGCCCGGGCGGCCCTCGTAGGCTGCCTTGATCGCGGCGAGCCGGCCGGTCTGGTCGTCGACGGTGCTGTTGATCTCGCCGGAGGCCGCGTACCGGTCGTACTGGGCGACCAGCTGCGACAGCGGGCCCTGCTGGCCGCCGAGGGCCGCCAGGACGTGCATCGCGGCGAGCATGCCGGTGTCGGCGTTCCAGAAGTCGCGGAAGTAGTAGTGCGCGGAGTGCTCGCCGCCGAAGATCGCGCCGCTCTTCGCCATCTCCTCCTTGATGAAGGAGTGGCCGACGCGGGTGCGGACCGGCTCGCCGCCGTTCTCCTTGACGACCTCCGGCACCGACCAGGAGGTGATCAGGTTGTGGATGACCGTGCCGCCGGGGTGCTTGGCCAGTTCGCGGGCGGCGACCAGGGCGGTGATCGCGGACGGGGAGACCGGGTCGCCGTTCTCGTCGACGACGAAGCAGCGGTCGGCGTCGCCGTCGAAGGCGAGGCCGAGGTCGGCACCGGTCTCGCGCACCCGCGCCTGGAGGTCGACGATGTTCTTCGGATCCAGCGGGTTGGCCTCGTGGTTCGGGAACGAGCCGTCCAACTCGAAGTACATCGCGTCCAGTTCGAGCGGCAGGCCCTCGAAGACGGTGGGGACGGTGTGCCCGCCCATGCCGTTGCCCGCGTCCACCACGACCTTCAGCGGGCGGATGCCGCTGAGGTCCACCAGGCCGCGCAGGTGGGCGGCGTAGTCGCCCAGGACGTCGCGCCGGGTGATGCTGCCCGGCTGCGCGGCCGGCTCCGGGGCACCCTCGTCGGACCACCGCTCGACCAGCGCGCGGATGTCGGCGAGGCCGGTGTCCTGGCCGACCGGCGCCGCGCCCGCCCGGCACATCTTGATGCCGTTGTACCGGGCGGGGTTGTGCGACGCGGTGAACATGGCGCCGGGCAGGCCCAGGGCGCCGCTGGCGAAGTACAGCTCGTCGGTCGAGCAGAGACCGATCTCCGTGACGTCCGCGCCGCGGGCCGCCGCGCCGCGGGCGAAGGCGCCGGACAGGCCGGGCGAGGAGGGCCGCATGTCGTGTCCGGTCACGATCGCGTCCGCGCCGGTGATCTCGGCGAAGGCCGCTCCGAACAGCTCGGCCAGCGTCTCGTCCCACTGGGTGGGGACGACGCCGCGTACGTCATACGCCTTCACGATCTGCGACAGATCAGTCACAGCCAGCCCTCCTGGAGAGTCTTTACGGACTCCCAACCTACCGGGCGGCGGTGCGGCCCGCGGGCCGGTACGTCCTGTCGCTGCGGGCTCGGCCGGACGGCGCAACAGCCCGCTGCGTTCAGGAATCCGGAGAGCGCAGTACCCGGAGGTGGCCCCGGCGGGCGACCTCCATGGGATGGGTGTCGCGGGCGCCCGGGTCGGGGGCGCCGCCGGCACCGGCCGCGCGCTCCTGGGGGCGGGCGGCCTCGCGTACGGCGTTCGCGAGGGCTTCGAGATCGTCACCGCTGGGGCGGGGCGGACCCGAGTCGAGGGCGAGGCGGACAACTTCCCATCCGCGGGGCGCGGTCAGGCGCTCGGAGTGCTCGGCGCACAGGTCGTAGCAGTGCGGTTCGGCGTAGGTGGCGAGCGGTCCGAGCACGGCGGTCGAATCCGCATAGACGTACGTCAGCGTTGCGACGGCGGGGCGGCCGCACGCAGTGCGCGAACAGCGACGTACAGGGCTCACGACGTTGGACGGTACCGCACTCTTGAGCGGGCCGCGACGACTCTCCCCCCGCTCACCCAACCGTGTCGTCCCGCTTCGTCCGATGCGTCTGACCTGCACCCGCTCGACCTGACCTGGGCCGGGCAGTCCGGCGCCGGCGTCGCGCGGCAAGGAATCCCGTCATGACTCGATACATTTCCTGCCATTCCGGGGGCGGTCCGCGATCTCATGCGGGGAGGCAAACGAACGTGATGCGGACAGCTCCGGTCAGCCGACGACATGCCACGTCTTGCCGCGCTCCCCGGTGTGAGGCGGTGCCGGACGGCTACGCTCGATCCTGATGGACAGTCCTGTACCTCCCCGACCGGCACAGCCGCGGATCCGCCGCCGCGACCGCCACGGCCGCGGCATGCGCGGCCCGATCGCGCCGCCCCAGGTGCCGCTGTCGGTGACCCGCGCCGATGCGTTCGTGGATCTTGTCTATGACTCCCGGGACCGGCTGGAGCGGCGCTGGCCGCAGCTCTCCCAGGTCGACTTCCTCGTCCTGGAGGTGCCCGGGTTCGGGCCGGACGACGGGCCGGATGCGGCCGCCGACGAGGAGACCGTGCCGCTGGGGCGGGTGGCGCCGGCCGCGGGCGGATATCGCGACCGGATCGTGATCTACCGCAGGCCGGTGGAGATCCGTACGAAGAGCCGCGACGAGCGGGCGCTGCTGGTGCACGAGGTCGTGGTCGAGCAGGTCGCCGAACTGCTGGGGCTGGCCCCGGAGTCGGTGGACCCGCGCTACGGCCAGGACTGAGGCCGTCGCGCGGGTCCGCGGGGGCAGGTGCGGTCGGTGGGCGGCGGGTGCGGTCAGCCGGTGAGGACCGACAGGCTCTGGCCCGCGGTCGGGACGAGGACCGAGCCGCGGTCGTCGGGCATCGGCTGGACGGTGAAGGCGGGCACCCCGCCCTGGGGACGGGCGAGCATCCGGGACGCGTAGACGGGGCCGCTGCCGGACTCCGGCTCCACCGTCAGGGCGTAGCTCCCCTTCAGGCCCGTCGGGCGGGGCGGGGCGGCATCGAGGCTGGTGCCGCCCTTGACGGTGTACGTCTTGGTGACCGGGGTCCCGCCGCCGCTGCCGGCCGACGCGGTGACCTTCACCTTGGCGTCCTTGCCCTTCTCGGGCGCGACCAGCGAGAGGGTGGCGTCCTTGCCGCGGTTGTCGACGGCGGTGGCGCGCTTCTCGATGGGCCGGGTCGCGGGGATGAATGCCATCTCCTGCTTGGCGCCCTTGCCGCGGGTCACCCGCAGCGCGGCCGCGACCGGGACCTTGGAGCCGCTGTCGGAGGGCGTGAGCACCAGCGAGCCCGCTTCGCCCTTGGTCAGGTCCTTGAGGTCCACCGCCGTGGTCATCCCGCTCTTGAGGTGCAGGTTCTCCACTCCGGCCGGGGTGATCATTCCGGTCGGGGTGGCCAGTTGCACCTTCAGGTCGGCGTCGGACTCGCCGGGGGCGAGGGCGACCAGCCGGACGGAGGTGGCGTCCTTGGGAACACCGGGCAGCACCACGCTCGGCGACGGGTCGGCGGCGGGCGGCAGCCAGTCGCTGCCGAGCTTGCTGTCGCTCGCCTGGACGGCGGCCCCGACCCGGCCTTCGCGGGCGACGACATGCAGGGTCGCGTTGGTGGTGGGGGTGTTGGTGAGGGTGGAGAGCAGGACGGGGACCGTGGTGTGCGGCGGGACGGAGATGTCCTCGCCGGACGAGCCCGCCAACGCCCCGTCCTTGCCGCGCAGTTCGAGGTCGACGACGGCCGGGGTCGAGTCGGGGTTGGTGAGGTGGACGTAGTCCTGGCGGTCGGTGGCGGTGCTGACGCCGGGGAACCAGAACGTGGTGTCGGGGGTGGTGCAGCCCAGGCCCAGGAGGCCGCGGCCGGAGCCGGCGGCGACCGAGGTGGTCTGCTGGACGGTCCAGCCGGGGGCGAGGGCGCCGTCCGCCGTGCCCACGAGGGCGGGGGCGTCGGGGCTGTCGGTGGTCGTGGTGACCGGCCGGCCTGCCTGCCGGAGGGGCACGACGGGCTTGGTGTCGCGGGGCGGGACGGCCTGCCCGGCGGCGGAGTCCGCGGTGCCGCCCGCGCCCCCCTTGCCGCCCTTCTTGCCCTTGCTCTTGCCGGCGTCCGCGCCGCCGGTGTCCTTGACGGTCCCGGCGGGCAGCAGCTGGGCGGTGCCCTTCTTGCCGTCCGCGCCGGCGGCGGCGCCCTGGGGCGCGAAGGCGGTGTAGGCGGTCTCGCCGACCTCGGAGGAGGTCGGGGCCGGGCACAGCAGCGTGGAGCGCTGGACGGGCAGCCGGGTGCCGCCGCGGGGTGCGTCGGGGGCGCCGCCGCCCGGTCCGGTCACGGCGGCGACACCGGTGACGGCGGCCAGCGCCGCGGTCACGCCGATCAGGGACATCATGGTGCGCTTCACTGCTGGTCGCTCCCGTCACGGCGCGGCTCGGGGTAGGAGCCGGAGTACCCCGGGTACTCGGTGCCGTCGTCGTAGGGCTGCTGGTGCTGCGGCCCGCCGTCGCCGTACTGCTGCTGCCCGTACCCGTACGGGTCGTAGGCGCCCGCCTGGTAGGGGTCCGCGGCGTACGGATCTGCGGCCTGGTAGGGGTCGCCCGGCGGGTAGGGCGGCTGCCCGTACTGCCCGGCCTGGTAGGGGTCGGCGGGGGCGTAGGGCTGCTGTGCGCCGGGGTGGCCCGGCATGCCGGGCTCGCCCTGCTGGGCGGCCTGCCAGGCGTCGTACGGCTGCTGCTGCGGCACGGCGCCGTACGGGCCGGCGTCTCCCATGGGGCCGGCGGCCCCGGGCATGCCGTCCGCGTCCTGGGCGGCGGCCGCCGCGGCCATCGGGTCCATCGGGGCGGCGGCCATCGGGTCGGCGGCCGGGTCGAGCGGCTGCTGCCCCGCCTCCCCCGCCCGGGCCCCGGGGATGCCGGGACCGGCCGCCTCGGGGGCGCCGGCGGCCTCGGCCTCGGCCTGGGCCCGCAGGCGCCGGGCCCGGCGGCCGTCTCCGGTCGCCACGGCGGCCCGCTCAGCGACCGTGTCCTCGGGCAGGTCGTCGTCGATCTCCCGGCGACGGCCCGGCAGCGCCAGGACCACCAGGACGACCGCGAGCAGGCCCTGCGCCCACAGCCAGAGGGTGTGGCCGATGGGGTTCTCGTGGGTGAGGTCGAGGGTGCCGCCGCCCGCGGGGAGCGCGAAGCCCTGCGCCCAGCCGTCGACGGTCTGCGGCTTGAGCGGAGTGCCGTTGAGCGTGGCCTGCCAGCCCTCGTCGGCGGCGTCGGCGAGACGCAGCACCCGGCCGTCGGCGCCGCCGGGCACCTTGGTGTGTGCCTCGACGGGGCCGGACGGTACGGGGATGGGCGCGGCGGCCTCGCCGGCGCTGGTGCCGTCCTTGGCCTCGCCCGCGACGATCGAGAGCCGCGAGACCCGGCGGTCGACGCGCCACAGGGCGCTGCCGTCGTCCTGGCTGAGCCGGGTCAGCCCCGGGGTGGAGTCCAGCACCCGGCCCATCTCGCGCGGCGCCCCGCCCCTGACCAGGACGTAGCGGACCGCGTAGCCGCCGAGCTGGTTGGTCTGGTCGGCGCCGGAGCCGGCCACCAGGTGGGCGACGATGCCGCCGAGCCGCTTGTCCTCGCCCGCCGCGGCGGCCAGGTCGGCGTCACCGAGCGCGGCTCCGGAGCCGCGGACGAGGGAGTAGTCGACATGGCCGGGTGTGCCGTCGAGGACCAGGGTGCGGGCCCGGTCGGAGGTGCCGGCCTCCTCGGCGACGAAGGCCGGGACCTGCTCCGGGTTGCGCCGCTCCAGCGGACCGGCGGCACCGGTGATCATCCAGCTGACCGCGGCGTAGAGCGGGGCGAGCACGGACGCCAGCGCGATCAGCACGGCGACCGGCTGCTTCCAGCCGAAGCCGAGGCTGGCCATCCGGGTGCGGATGCCCTCGGCGCCGATCGCGGCGGCGCACAGCAGCGCCAGCCCGTAGACGAGCATCGCGGGCCCGGTCCAGCCGGAGCCGTTGCCCAGCGCCGCGAACAGCAGGCCGGCCAGGGCCACCGCCCAGGCGAGGCGGATCGCGCGCTGCCGCTCGTCGCGCAGCGTCGCGGCGAGCGCGGCCGCCACGACGCCGAAGAGCAGCACCCCGCCGGCGGCCTTGGGCCCGCCGGGGCTGAGCCCGATGAGGTCGAGCACGGAGGCGGATCCCGCGCCGTAGCCGAGGCCGGCCTCCTGGAAGAAGCGGGACGGCTGGGTCAGCAGCGACAGGGACCAGGGGGCGAGCACGACGAGCGGCGCGAGGAGCACGACCAGGAACCGCAGCCCGTGGGCGCCCAGCTGGTCGCGGTGACCGCCGGCGAAGCGCAGCACCAGCAGCGCGGTGCCGAGCAGCACCGCGATCGGCCAGACGACCGGGGTGAAGGCCATGGTGAAGGTGATCAGCAGCGCATACGCCCAGGTGGCGCGCCAGCTGGGCCGGGTGCCCGCGGGCAGCCGCAGTCCGCTCGCGGCGACGGCGGCGCGCGCCATCAGCGGCAGCAGGACGGCGAGCACCGCGGTGCCCAGCCGGCCGCCGGCCAGCGCACCGGCGGCCGCGGGCAGGAAGGCGTACGCGATGCTCGCCCAGGCCCGCAGCAGCCGGGAGGCGACCAGCGGGCGGGAGGCGAAGTAGGCGGCGAGGCCGGCCAGCGGGACGGAGCAGACCAGCAGCAGGGTGACGGTGAAGCCGGTGCTGCCGAGGAAGATGCTCGACACCAGGGCGACAACGGCCAGGTAGGGCGGCGCGGAGGCGCTGCCGCCGACCCCGACCGCATGCCAGCTGTCGAGGTAGGCCGACCACAGATCGGACACGCTGCCGGGCGCGGGCAGCATCGCTCCGCCGGTCAGCGCGCCGGAGCCGAGCAGGTCGCGGCAGGCGATCAGCGAGACCAGCAGCAGGACGAGGAAGAGGACCGGTGCGGGCTTGCGGGCGATCCGCTTGAGCCGGGCGAACTGCTCGACCTCCAGGAAGTCGGCGTCGTCGCCGCCGGGCCCGGACTCGACCGCGCCGTGCCGGCCGGCCGAGGCCACATCCGGTGCGGCCCGCCCGGCGAGGTTGCCGGCGACCTGTTCGACGGTGGCCCGCACGGTCGCGCCGGGTGGCGGGAAGAGCGGCCGCAGCTCGCCGGTGTCGACCGCGGGGCGGCCTCTCTTCTTCCGTGCGGCGAGGATCTTGCCGGGCCGCAGCAGGGTGCCGAAGAGTCCGGCGAGTTCGTCGAGCGCCTGGCCCGGGACCTTGCCGACGAGGTAGGCGATGACCCGCAGGAAGGTGCCGATCAGCAGCCGCAGCAGGACGTACGGGAGGATCGCGCCGCGGGTGTTGGAGAGCAGGGTGTAGACGGCGCCGGCCTTGTCGACGCGGTGCGGGTTGGCGACGAAGCGGCCGACGCAGTCGATGGGGCGGCGCTCGCGGGCGGCCGCCTCGGCGTGCCGCAGGACCGCGTCCGGTGCGATCAGGACCTGGTGTCCGGCGGCCTGGGCGCGCCAGCACAGGTCGACGTCGTCGCGCATCAGGGGCAGCCGGCGGTCGAAGCCGCCCAACTCCTCGTAGACGTCGCGGCGGATGAGCATGCCGGCGGTGGAGACGGACAGCACGGGGCGCACCTGGTCGTGCTGGCCCTGGTCCTGTTCGCGGCGGTCCAGGCCGGTCCAACGGCGACCGCTGCGGGCGATGCTGACGCCCGCTTCGAGCAGCTGCCGGCGGTCGTACCAGCTGCGCAGCTTGGGGCCGACGATCACGGCGGAGGGGCTGGCGTCGGCGACCCGCAGCAGCTCGGCGAGCGCGTCCGGCTCGGGCGCGCAGTCGTCGTGCAGCAGCCACAGCCACTGGACCGGTTCGCCGTGCGGCAGCTCCGGCATGTCGTACGCCTCGTCGCGCCAGGTGCGGCTGACCGGGTCCCAGCCGCTGGGGCGGCGCAGGTACGGCAGGTCGTCGGGGGTGAGTTCGGGGGCCGTGCGGACGGCTTCGTCGACGGCCGTGCCGAATCCGGAGCGGCGGGCGAGGTGCAGCACCCGCTGGTCCCCGATGGCCTCGGCGAGCAGCTGGGCGGAGTGGTCCGCGCTGCCGGTGTCGGCGCCGATGACGTTCTGCACCGGGCGCTCCTGGCCGAGCAGGCCGGTGAGCGCGTCGGGCAGCCAGCGGGCACCGTCATGGGAGACGATCACGGCGGTGACGACGTGCCTCGGGAACTCTGGGGTGGCGGCTGCATATGAGGCGGCCTGAGCCGCCGGCTGGCTGTGCACGGACATCGAGGTACGGGCCCTCCGGACCCGGGAGTTCGAAGGCCCGCGGCGAAGTCGCGCTAAGGCCCCGCCCCCGGAAGACACTGCGACGGACTACGAGGCGACGCGCGCGCCCGGCAGGGCGGCGGCGCATCTCGGACGGGGCCCCACACTAATGGTTCGCGCCGGTACCCCGACCGGGCCCGTACGAAGCAGCGCACAGCAGTCCGCCTCCGGCGCACGAGTCGCTGGAGGCGGAGTGTTCGCTATAGGGGGATATGGGGAGTTGAGGTGGCGGGGCGGCGTGGTCCGTGAGGCCGCGCCCGGTCGGTCCGGCCGGCTGCGCTGTCATCGTCAGACGGCGGCCTTCTTCAGCCGGCGCCGCTCGCGCTCGGACAGGCCGCCCCAAATGCCGAAGCGCTCGTCATTGGCGAGCGCGTACTCCAGGCATTCGGACCGGACTTCGCAGGCGAGACAGACCTTCTTGGCCTCGCGGGTGGAGCCACCCTTCTCCGGGAAGAAGGACTCGGGGTCGGTCTGGGCGCACAGTGCGCGCTCCTGCCAGCCGAGCTCCTCGTCCGCCTCCTCGACCAGCAATTCCTGGAACAGCTCGGTCATGTGCGCCCCTCGTCTGTCTTTACGTCCCCGTGATCAAGCCGTGATCGATTCCGGCTGAACGACACGAGTGAAATTACAAGTGTGGTGATCCGGGCCAGTCAAGCCGAGATCTGCTATTGGGCCTCTTATTCACTCGGCGGAACCAAGCGTATGCGGAAAGTGTTCAAATCAGTAAAAACCAGGACACTTCCCCGGGCGTGCCACCCGGCACATCCTCGGTCGCTCACCAAGACGCGATCAGGCGGCATTCACGTTGCACCCCACGCGCCGAAGCGGGGGAGATCACAGACGGATCACGGGGCCGCAGCGGCGTTTGAAGGTGCGGTTGCCGGTCGATGTCTCCGTGCCAACGACTGCACAAACCTTTCTCCGGGCGGAGTAACCGGATGGGGTGAAAGATTTACGGCAAACCAGTCATCAAGTTGACATCGCCGCGTGAACCCGGTCTCCTGGACCGCATGCCAGCGACCTCCGCGCTCCGACTGACCCGTGCCTACGGGTCGCTCTGCGCTGCGCAGGCCCGCTGTCGCTGTTCCAGCTGTCGAAGCCACTGAGCTCCAGCTTTTCGCTCGCACCACCCCGCAGCACTCCTGCTCCGCGTCACCGCGCCGCGCCCCCCACAGGGAGAGCCCGCGCCGTGCCGCAGCCCTCCCCCAGCTACGGCTGGGACTCCAGCACCTTGGCCGAGGAACCCGAAATCCCATGAACAGCGACGTCCAGATCGCCGGCGACCCGCTCGCCATCCCCCACCTGCTGCCGCCCGTTCCCTCGCACCCCACCACCGTCGCCGGCTTCGCGGGGCTGGCCCGCTCGATCGCCGCCGACCGCGCCGCCTGGGCGCCGCTCGTCCGCTACGACACCACCACCCGCTGGTATTACCGGCTGCGCACCGCCCCCGGATACGAGGTGTGGCTGCTGAGCTGGGTGCCGGGGCAGGGCAGCGGCCGGCACGACCACGGGGCGTCCTCCGGGGTGCTGACCGTCCTGGAAGGCGAGTTGACCGAGCACACCGCGACCGGGCCCCGTACGCTCGCGGCCGGCGCCCAGCGGGTGTTCGCGCCGGGCTACGTCCACGAGGTCGTCAACGACGCCCTGACCCCCGCGGTCAGCCTGCACGTCTACTTCCCGGGCCTGACCGATATGCCGATGCACCCCAGCCAGGCCGCGGCCGTCGGTGGCGCGGCCGCCCCGTCCGGGGTACCGGCCCCCTGACACCCACCCGCCGGCCCCTGCCATGCTGGGGCCATGCGAATCGTGGTTCTGGCCGGCGGTATCGGCGGCGCCCGCTTTCTGCGGGGACTGAAGGCAGCGGCTCCGGACGCGGACCTCACCGTCATCGGCAACACCGGTGACGACATCCATCTGTTCGGGCTCAAGGTGTGCCCCGACCTCGACACCGTGATGTACACCCTCGGCGGCGGCATCAACGAGGAGCAGGGCTGGGGCCGCACCGACGAAACCTTCCGGGTGAAGGAGGAGTTGGCCGCCTACGGCGTCGGCCCCGAGTGGTTCGGGCTCGGTGACCGGGACTTCGCCACCCATATCGTGCGGACCCAGATGCTGGGCGCCGGATATCCGCTCAGCGCCGTCACCGAGGCGCTGTGCGCGCGCTGGAAGCCCGGCGTACGGCTGCTGCCGATGTCCGACGACCGGGTCGAGACCCATGTCGCCATCGACGAGGACGGCGAACGCAAGGCGATCCACTTCCAGGAGTACTGGGTGCGGCTGCGCGCCTCGGTGCCGGCGCACGCCGTGGTGCCGGTCGGCGCGGACCAGGCCAAGCCCGCACCGGGCGTGCTGGAGGCCATCGCCGACGCGGATGCGGTGCTGTTCCCGCCGTCCAACCCGGTGGTCAGCATCGGGACGATCCTGGCGGTGCCGGGCATCCGGGAGGCCATCGCGGACGCCGGGGTGCCGGTGATCGGCCTCTCCCCCATCGTCGGCGACGCCCCCGTGCGCGGGATGGCCGACAAGGTGCTGGCGGCGGTGGGCGTGGAGTCGACCGCCGCGGCTGTCGCCCGCCACTACGGCTCCGGGCTGCTGGACGGCTGGCTGGTGGACTCCGTGGACGCGGACGCGGTGGCCGAGGTCGAGGCGGCCGGGATCCGCTGCCGGGCCGTGCCGCTGATGATGACCGACCTGGACGCCACGGCCGCGATGGTGCGCGAGGCGCTGGCCATGGCCGAGGAGGTCCGGGCGTGAACGGCCCCGAGGGGGTGCCCGGGTACCGGGTGTGGGCGCTGCCGGGAGTGCCCGAGGTGCAGCCCGGCGATGATCTCGTCAAGCTGATCGCGGCGGCGGCCACGACCGAAAGCATGCCCCAACTCGCCGACGGCGACGTGCTGTTGGTGACCTCAAAGATCGTCAGCAAGGCCGAGGGCCGGGTGGTCGAGGCCACCGACCGCGAGGCGGCGATCGACCGGGAGACGGTGCGGGTGGTGGCCCGGCGCGGCACCCTGCGGATCGTGCAGAACCGGCAGGGCCTGGTGATGGCCGCGGCCGGTGTGGACGCCTCCAACACCCCCGCGGGAACGGTGCTGTTGCTGCCGGAGGATCCGGACGCCTCGGCACGCGCCCTGCGGGCCGGCCTGCGCACCGAGCTCGGCGTCGACGTCGGCGTCGTCATCAGCGACACCTTCGGGCGCCCGTGGCGCACCGGCCTCACCGACGTCGCCATCGGGGCCGCCGGGGTGCGGGTGCTGGACGATCTGCGCGGCGGCACCGACGCGTACGGCAATCCGCTCAGCGCGACGGTGGTGGCCACCGCCGACGAACTGGCCGCCGCGGGGGATCTGGTGAAGGGCAAGGCCGCCGGGCTGCCGGTCGCGGTGGTGCGCGGACTCCCCCATGTCGTCGAGGAGGCGGGCGACGGCGCCGGGGCACGCGCCATGGTGCGCGGCACCGAGGACGACATGTTCCGGCTGGGCACCTCGGAGGCCGTACGCGAAGCGGTGACGGCGCGGCGTACGGTCCGCGCCTTCCGTGACGAGCCGGTCGATCCGGGGGCGGTCCGGCGCGCGGTGGCGGCGGCGCTCACCGCCCCGGCGCCGCATCACACCACGCCGTGGCGGTTCGTCCTCCTGGAGTCGCCGCAGGCGCGGGAGCGGCTGCTGGACGCGATGCGGGACGCCTGGATCGCGGATCTGCGCGCGGACGGCAAGTCGGAGGAGGTCATCGCCAAGCGGGTGCGGCGGGGCGAGGTGCTGCGCAACGCGCCGTATCTGGCGGTGCCGTGCATGGTGACGGACGGCGCGCACGACTACCCCGACGCGCGGCGGAGTGCCGCGGAGCGCGAGATGTTCGTGGTGGCCCATGGGGCGGGCATCCAGAACTTCCTGGTCGCGCTGGCGGGCGAACGCCTCGGCTCCGCCTGGATCTCGTCGACGATGTTCTGCCGGGACGTGGTCCGCGAGGTGCTGGGACTCCCCGGGAACTGGGAGCCGATGGGGGCGGTGGCCATCGGACATCCGGCGGCGGCACCGGCGCCCCGTCCGGCGCGGACCGCCGACGAGTTCGTCGTCGTGCGCTGATTTCGTCGTCGTGCCGTCGTGTGCTGATGCCGTCGTCGTGCGCTGATTTCGTTGTGCGGTGATGTCGTCGTGCGCTGACCTACGCGCTCGCCTCCGGGTCAGAGCCGGGCGATGTCCCCTACCGGGAAGCGCGGGGCGCGGCGCGGTGGGACGCGGCCGGACAGCAGGATCAGCCGGGCCGCGCGGTGCCGCTGGCCCTCGTAGGGGGCGAGGAGTTCGAGCATCTGCGCGTCGGTGGTGCCGCGGCGGCCGGTGAGGGCGTAGCCGATGATCTTCGGCAGATGCAGGTCGCCGACCGTGATCGCGTCCGGTGCGCCGAGGGTGCGCTGGAGGGTTTCGGCGGCGGTCCAGGGGCCGATGCCCGGCAGGGCCGTCAGCCGCCGGGTGGCGTCCGCGAGGTCCATCCGCGCGGCCTCCTCCATGCGGCGGGCGGCACGCACCGCGCGCAGGATCGTGTCCGAGCGCTTGGCGTCGACGCCCGCGCGGTGCCACTCCCAGGAGGGGATCAGCGCCCAGCCGCGCGGATCCGGCATCACCCGCATCCGGTCCCAGGGGCCGGGGGCGGGCTCGCCGTGCCGCTGGAGCAGGAGCCGCCAGGCGCGGTAGGCCTCGTCGCTGGTGACCTTCTGCTCCAGGATCGAGGGGATCAGCGACTCCAGGACCAGACCGGTCCTCGCGAGCCGGACGCCGGGGTGACGGCGGCGGGCCTCATGGACGATGCGGTGCCGCGCGGTGAGTTCGGCCGGTTCGTCACCCGCTCCCAGCAGGTCGGGTAGCCGGTCCAGCAGCCAGTCGGCGCCCGGGCCCCAGGCCTCGGCCTCGATGCCGCCGGTGGAGGGGCGGGCGGCGAGCCGCAGCGTGCCGGGGCCCTGCGGCGTACGGCAGGCCCGCCACAGCTCGTTGCCGCGCACCGCGAACGCGGGGTCGCCGGGGCCGCGCTGCAGCACACCCAGCGTGCGGTGCAGGTCGAACGGGCCGGGCGGAAGCCAGGTACGGGTGGGCATGCGGCCAGGCTAGGCGATGCGGCCGGGGCGGTGCCGGGGCCTGTGGACAACGACGGGCCGGGCCCGGTGAGCGGTCCACCGGGCTGCCGGTCTCCAGGGCTGCCCGTCTCCGGGGCTGCCGGGGCTACCGAGTTGCCGGCCCACGGGTCACCGGCCCGCCGCCTTCCGGCCCACCGGCTCCTGGCCCTCCCGCTACTGGTCGGAGGAGAAGCGCACCGACGCGGCCGGGATGTCGGCGTCGCACCAGATGCGGATGCCGCCGCGCAGCTCGTTGTCGGCGCCGATCCGTGCGCCGTCGCCGATGACCGCACCGTCCAGGACCGTACGGGCCCCGATGCGCGCGCCGGCGCCGATCAGCGAGTCACGGATCTGGGCGCCCTCCTCGATGACCGCACCGTCGAGGACGGCACTGCCCTCGATCCGGGCGCCGGCGCCGATGACTGCGCGCGACCCGACGACGGTGCCGCCGGTGAGCTTGGCGTCGTCGGCGACCTCGGCGGTCTCCAGGACCAGGCGGTCCCCGCGGCGGCCGGGCACCGCCGGGGACGGGGCGCGGCCCAGGACCAGGTCGGCGGAGCCGCGGACGAAGGCCTGCGGGGTGCCGAGGTCGAGCCAGTACGTGGAGTCGACCATGCCCTGGAGGTGGGCGCCCTCGGCGAGCAGGCCGGGGAAGGTCTCGCGTTCGACGGAGACCGGGCGTCCGGCCGGGATGGCGTCGATGACCGACCGGTTGAAGACATAGGCGCCGGCGTTGATCTGGTCGGTGACGATCTCTTCGGGGGTCTGGGGCTTCTCCAGGAAGGCGGTGACCCGGCCGGTGTCGTCGGTGGGCACCAGGCCGAAGGCGCGCGGGTCCTCGACCCGGGTGAGGTGCAGCGAGACATCGGCGCCGGAGGTGCGGTGGGTATCGACCAGGGCCGCGATGTCCAGGCCGGTGAGAATGTCACCGTTGAAGATCAGTACCGGCTCGTCGGGGGCGGAGTGCAGCCGCTCGGCGACATTGCGGATGGCGCCGCCGGTGCCCAGCGGCTCGTGCTCGGTGACGTACTCCAGGTGCAGGCCCAGCGCCGACCCGTCGCCGAAGTACGGCTCGAAGACCTCGGCGAGGTAGGAGGTGGCGAGGACGATGTGCTCGACGCCGGCGGCCCGGGCGCGGGCCAGCTGATGCGTGAGGAACGGCACGCCGGCCGCCGGGACCATGGGCTTGGGCGTATGCACCGTCAGCGGCCGCAGCCGCGTGCCCTTGCCGCCGACCAGGAGGATCGCTTCAGTCACTGTGTCCTCTGTTCGCTTCTCCGCCCGCCGGGCCCCTTCTGCCCGATGGCGGGCAAGGAGGGAGCAGCGGTGCGGCTCTCGTCGCCGACCTCAGCCCGGCGGCTGCACGTGCGACGCTCACGGGTGTCTTGTCTGCTTCCTGCTGGGGTCGGCCGATCGGCGGACCAGTGTAGGCAGACAGGGCATCCCGACGCCCCCGGCGGTGCGACCGGCCCCGTGCTGTTCAGGCCACGTGGCGGCGCGGGGCCGGGGCACGGACGTCCTGGCCGTGCGGGGCCACCCGGCGCCGCGACGGGGTCAGCGGCCCTGGAGCCCGGCCGCGGCGACCCGGGTGGCACCGAGCTTGTTGTAGAGGTGCAGGCCCGGGCAGTCGGTGGTGAAGCCGTCGCGGTGGCCGGAAATGACGTGCAGGGGGACCTTGGAGCCCTTGGGGAAGCGGTTGCCGCCGGCGGACAGCAGCTTCGTCATCTTGCGCGGATCGACCCCGTACAGGCCGAGCTTCCAGGCCGTCAGACGGGCGATGGCGTTGACGGCGGGCCGCGGCGGCTCGTCGTCGGTGAAGGTGCCGAGGACGGCGATGCCGGTGCTGTCGGCGTTGAAGCCGAGGGTGTGGGCGCCCATGACGGGCTTGGCGACGCCGCCCGCCCGGCCCTCGTAGA
The DNA here is from genome assembly GCF_040253635.1 of Streptomyces sp. Edi2. Taxonomy (NCBI): domain Bacteria; kingdom Bacillati; phylum Actinomycetota; class Actinomycetes; order Kitasatosporales; family Streptomycetaceae; genus Streptomyces; species Streptomyces sp. Edi2. Next base: position 3,463,201 of record NZ_JBEJGX010000003.1, read on the forward strand.
CCGTGCCGCACTTGTCGATGAGGAAGTTGTAGCCGATGTCCCGCCAGCCGTTGCTCTTGACGTGGAAGCGGTACATGGCGCGGATCAGCGCGGGGGCCTCGTCGCAGCTGTAGTCGTTGCCGGAGCCGCTGTGGTGGACGAAGGCGGCGCGGACGGTGTCGGTATAGATGAAGGCCTTCTCCCGCAGGTCCTCATCGGCGCCCCAGCCCGCCCGGGTGACGATGCGCGGGCGCGCTCCGACGTAGGCGCGGTCCGGGGACAGCAGGCCCGCCGCGGCGAAATCGGCCAGGGAGGCGACCTGGTCGAGGGCCGGGATCTCGGTGGCACCGAGCGGGGCGAGCAGGGCGTTGGCGGCGGAGGCCGCGGCCGTGGCCGCCCCGGTGCCGACCGGGCCCGGCGGGCCGGCGTGCGCCCCGCGGAGGCCGCGCGGGGTCCGGCCGGGGTCGACGAGTTCCAGCCGCAGCCCGGCCGGGACGGTGGCCGGTGCGCGGTCGCTGCTCGCGGGGGTGATCCGCAGTTGGACGGCGTCGGAGTCGCCGACCCACAGCGGAGAGGTGCTGCCCCTGACGTCGCTGCCGTGCCGTTCGGCGGAGCCGAGGTCGGGGGCGTCGTCGTTGTGGACCTGGACGTCCTGCCAGCCGGACCAGCGGGTGGTGCCGGTGGCGCGGGTGCGGACCTGGACCCGGCCGTGCAGTGCGGCGGCGGCGTCGTCCCAGACCACCCCGAGGAGGGAGAACGGGTGCACGGTGCGGGCCGGCAGGCCCAGCGTGCCGGGCGCGGGCACCGTGGCGGAGTCACGGTCGGGGGCGTCGGGGGCGGCTGCGCCGGGCGTCGGCACCGGCAGGGACTGGGTGCTGCCGGGCGGCTCGGGGGTGCTCGTGGTGCGCGGCGCTGCGGCCGGGGCGGGGACGGCATGCGCACCGGCCGCCGGCGCGGAGGACAGGGCGAGGGCGGCGGTGCACACGGCGCCGAGGCAGGTCACGAGGAAAGGGCGCATGAATAAAATCCTGGACATGTCCGGACCGACGCGCCAACGGTGACCTGACGGGGCATCGGCCGATCCGGTGGCCGGTACTGCTGCGCCCGCCCCGCCGACGGCCGCCGCCGCGCGTACCCTGGCGGCGATGAACGCCACCGATCGCACCCCCGCCGACCTGCTGAGTTCCGCGCTCGCCGCGGACCCGGCCCGCCCGCTGGTGACCTTCTACGACGACGCCACCGGCGAGCGCGTGGAACTGTCCGTCGCGACCTTCGCCAATTGGGTGGCCAAGACCGCCAACTACCTCCAGGGCGATCTGGCCGCCGGGCCCGGCGACCGGCTCGCGCTGCTGCTGCCCGCGCACTGGCAGACCGCCGTCTGGCTGCTGGCCTGCTCCTCGGTAGGTGTGGTCGCGGAGGTGGACGGCGATCCGGCCGCCGCCGATGTCGTCGTCGCCGGGCCCGACCGGCTGGAGGCGGCGCGCGCCTGCTCCGGGGAGCGGGTGGCGCTGGCGCTGCGCCCGCTGGGCGGCCGTTTCCCGCAGCCGCCCGCGGGCTTCGCGGACTTCGCCGTCGAGGCGCCGGGCCAGGGCGACCGGTTCGCGCCGTTCGCGCCGGTGGATCCGGCGGACGTGGCACTGGTGGTGGGCGGCGAGGAGCTGACCGGCGCGGGCATCGGGGCGCGCGCCCTGGCCGACGCGGCGGCGGCCGGGATGCCGGAGGCGCCCCGGGTGCTGTCGGGACTGCCGTACGACACCTGGCAGGGCCTGTCGTACGGGCTCTACGCCCCGCTGGCGACCGGCGGTTCCGTGGTCCTGTGCCGCCACTCGGACCGGGCGGGCGCGGAGGCCGCGGCCACCCGGGAGACCAGCGAGAAGATCACGTACAAGGCGCCGTCACCGCACTGAGCACCGGGCGCGGTCCCTGAACCGGCCCACGGGCCGTCACCGCGCCGGGCACAGGGCTCCGTCACCGCACCGGGCGCACGGCTCCGTCTCCGCAGCGGGCCCGAGGTGCCGTCACCGCACCGGGCCAGGTGCCGTCACCGCACCGGGCACAGGCCTGCCGCCCCCGCCGTGCGGTCCTCCCCCGTCCGGCGGACCGGTGGCGCCCGTGGCGGGCCGGTTCGCCCGTTTCGGTCCAGGATCTTGAGTACGTACAACCATGCGCGGGGTTCGTCCGTCTCTTGTTCCGTCCGGGCCCTCGTGCGGCGCGACGCCGACTCCGTGAGGGATGGACGCACAGGTGACCGAGACCCCCGAGCCTCCACGGTTCACCGGCTGGGACGAACGCCCGGCCGGGGGGCCGGGATCGCGCCGGCCGGGGCCCTCGCGCACCCCGCGCCGCCCGCGGGGCTGGCGGGGCTGGGCGGCGCTGGGCATCACCGGTGTCATGCTGGCCGGGGCGGGCAGCGGCTGGGCGGTCTACGCCAAGCTCAACAGCAATATCCGCACCGACAGCGCCACCGAGAGGGAGCTGCGGAAGTGGGAGTCCGAACGGCCCCCGGCGGGTCCGCCGAACGCCGTGAACGTGCTGCTGATCGGCTCCGACAGCCGTAGTGGCGACAACCGCCAGTACGGCCACGACGACGGCCAGCGCTCGGACACCACGATGCTGCTGCACCTGGCGGCGGACCGGAAGAGCGCCACCGCGGTGAGCATCCCACGCGATCTGATGGTGGAGATGCCGCACTGCAAGCGCCCGGACGGCACGGAGACCGCACCGCGGAAGACCCAGTTCAACGGGGCGTTCGCGGTCGGCGGCCCGGCCTGCATGATCCGTACGGTCGAGAAGCTGACCGGTATCCGTATCGACCACTACTTGATCATCGACTTCGTCGGCTTCAAGAAGATGGTGGATGCGGTGGACGGCGTCGAGATCTGTCTGCCCCGGCCGGTCCACGACCCCGCGGCGCATCTCACCCTGCCCGCGGGGCGGCAGATCCTGCACGGTGAGGCCGCGCTCGGATTCGTCCGGGCCCGCAAGAGCCTGGGCAACGGCAGCGACACCCAGCGGATGCAGCGACAACAAGACTTTCTTGGCGCTCTCGTGAAGAAAGTGCAGAGCAATGGTGTGCTGCTCAATCCGACCCGGCTGTATCCGGTGCTGGATGCCGCGACGAGTTCACTGACCACGGACGCCGCGCTGGCTTCCCTGAAGGGGCTGTACGAATTGGTGCGCAGTACCCGCAGCATTCCCGCCGGCCGGGTCCAGTTCATGACCGTGCCGCGCCGGGAGTACCGCTACGATCCCAATCGCGACGAGCTGGTCCAGCCGGACGCCGGACGGCTCTTCGGGCAGTTGCACAGCGATCTTCCGGTGACCGTGAAACCCCCGCCCGGCACCGGGGAGAAGCCGGTCCGCACGGGAGCCGGAGCACCGGCAGGCCGGACGGACGAAACCCCCTCGCCGCCGGCGGGTCCGGGCCCGTCCATTCCCGGGACGACAGCGGGACACGGGGTCTGCGAATAAAGATGCCGCAAAGTACGGCCGGTGACGCGAATGGATTGGGCGGATTGCCCAGTTGTAGGAACGTGGAATTTGTCACGAGCGTCGCGGGGCGCTGAACTGGGCGGATAGTGTGAGCGATCCGGTCGCAGGACCAGCTGACCGATGACCATGCAATACACGATCGATCGACCGACCGAGCGCCTTGAGGGGATGGCGCCGCGTGGCACCGACGGAGGACTCAAGGCACCGTGGACGCGCAAGGCCGTGGGCGGGCGGGCGACAACAACGTCGATCCCGCCGATCAGTGGGTGTTCGACCCGAACACCGGCAACTACGAGCTGCGACTTGACCATGCCGGTCAAGCCGACGCTCGGCCCGCCGACCGCAAGCCGGCCGGCTCGAGACGTGCCGCGGGCAAGTCGGGCGGCGACACCGACACCCGGCCGCTGCCGACCCAGCGCGGCCGCCGGGGCGAGGACGCCGAGGGCGACGAGCCCGCCGGCGGCGGGCGGGCGGCCCGGCGGGCGGGCGGTGGCCGCACGGCATCCGCGGCGGCCGCGGGCCCGGCGAGCCGCCGCAAGCGCAAGCCGAAGGCGTCCGGGAAGAAGAAGGCGCTGTACTGGACGGCCGGTGTGGTGGGCTTCGTCCTCGTCGCCGGCTGCGGTGGCGCGTTCTACCTCTACCAGCAGCTGAACGGCAACATCTCCAAGGTCGACGTCGGTGTGGAGAACGACGCGGTCTCCGAGGGCCCGGTCAACGTCCTCATCATCGGGACGGACGCCCGCTCCGGGAAGGGCAACTCCGGCTACGGCGACGCCGGCAGCGTGGGGCACGCGGACACCACGATCCTGATGCACATCTCCAAGGACCGGACGAACGCCACCGCGCTGAGCATTCCGCGCGACATGATCACCGACATCCCGAGCTGCCCGACGAAGCAGAAGGACGGCTCGACGAAGAACATCCCCGGCGAGCACGGGGTGCGCTTCAACACCAGCCTGGGCCAGGAGGGCCGGGACCCCGGCTGCACCTGGCGCACCGTCGAGAAGATGACCGGGCTGAAGGTAAATCACTTCATGATGGCCGACTTCAACGCGGTCAAGGCGCTGTCCACCGCGGTCGACGGCGTCGAGGTGTGTGCGGGCAAGGACCTCAACGACCCCAAGTCGCACCTGAAGTTGAAGGCCGGCCGGCACATCGTCAAGGGCGAGCAGGCGCTGGCGTTCGTCCGTACCCGGCACGCCATCGGGTTCGGCAGCGACCTGGACCGGATCAAGATGCAGCAGCAGTTCCTCAGCTCGCTGATCCGCAAGCTCAAGTCCAGCGCCTTCAGCAGCCCCGGCAAGCTCTACGACGTCAGCCAGGCGGCGACCAAGGCGCTCACCGTCGACACCGGTATCGGTACCGCGAACAAGCTGCTGGACTTCGGGACCGACCTCAAGAAGGTCGACATCGACAAGGTCACCTTCGCCACGGTGCCGGTGCTGGACAACCCCGACGACCCGGCCACCGTCATCCTCAACAAGACCGCCGCGGACCCGCTGTTCGCGATGGTCCGGGCGGACCACACCCTGGCCAAGGGCAAGAAGGGCAAGGGCAAGAAGTCCGCTCCGGTGAAGAAGGCCCCGCCCGAGCAGGTGCGGGTCGATGTCACCAACGGTGGCGGACCGATCGGTTCGGCGCAGGAGACGGTGGACTGGCTGCAGAACTCCAAGGCCGCCAAGCTCTCCACCAACGCCGGCAACGCCCCGGCGAAGCTGGCCGCCACCCGCCTCGAATACGGGCCCAACCAGGCCGACCAGGCAGCCACTCTGGCCGACTGGATGGGACTGCCCAAGAGCGCGCTGAAGAAGTCGTCGCACAACGCCGGTGCCCGGGAGCCGATGAAGCTCACCCTCGGCAAGGACTTCAAGGCTCCGGGCACACCGATCGACGCGCCGACCGAAACCCCGGACGGGGTGCAGAACGTCAATGCAGATGACAAGAACGTCTGCGCGAAGTGATCTGAGCGGGCTCCGGCCGCCCCGCCGAGGCGCCGAACGCACCATCGGACTCATAACGGGGAGAGGGCCCAATGCGGCAGAGCAGTGTGCGCGGTGACCGATCACGCCGGCGGCGCCGGCCGGGTGCGCCGGACGCGCCGGATGCACAGGAGCGGGGCTGGGACGACGGGCTGTACGAGGACAAGGGCCTGCCGCCGGACGCTCCCGGCTGGACGCCCGCCGCGGGCGGGGACGCATCCGCCGGCGACGGTGACGGCGGCGGGACCGCGGAGGACGGCGGCCACCGCAAGGGGGGCCGGCCGCGCCGCGGCAAGGGCCGCAAGGTGCTGCGCTGGACCTCCCTGACCCTCGCCGTCCTCATAGTGGGCGGCGCGGGCGCCGGGTACTGGTACTACGAGCACCTCAACGCCAACCTCCGCAAGGCCCCGCGGTCCCTGGCCGGGGACGGTCTGAAGAAGCCGGATCCCAACGCCTTCGGGCAGAGCCCGCTGAACATCCTGCTGCTGGGCTCGGACGGCCGGAACAGCAAGAAGAACATCGAGCTCGGCGGTGCCCGGCAGGACGCGGACCGCAAGCCGCTCGCCGATGTGCAGATGCTGCTGCACGTCTCCGCGGACCGCAGCAATATGTCGGTGATCTCCATCCCGCGCGACACCCGGGTGACGATCCCGCAGTGCACCGACCCGAAGACCCACAAGGTCTATCCGCAGACCTCCGCGGCCATCAACCAGTCGCTCCAGCACGGCGGTCCGGGCTGCACGCTCGCCACCTGGCAGGAGCTGACCGGCATCTACATCGACCACTTCATGATGGTCGACTTCTCCGGCGTGGTGGACATGGCGGACGCCATCGGCGGCGTCCCGGTCTGTGTCGACAACAACGTCTACTCGCACGACAGCAAGGGCCACGGCAGCGGGCTCAAGCTCACCAAGGGCACCCACGCCGTCAAGGGCGTCCAGGCCCTGCAGTGGCTGCGCACCCGCTACGGCTTCGAGGACAACACCGACATCGGCCGGGCCAAGGCCCAGCACATGTACATGAACTCGATGGTCCGCCAGCTGAAGAAGGGCACCAAGCTCACCGACCCGGGGCAGCTGCGTGACCTGGCGGAGGCCGCGACCAAGGCGCTGACCGTCGACGACGGCCTCGACACCGTCAAGAAGCTCTACGACCTGGGCAGCGACCTCAACCGGGTGCCGGCCAAGCGCCTCACGATGGTCACCATGCCCTGGCAGTACAGTCCCGACGAGTCGTATGTCATGCCCAAGCCCGGCGACGCGGACGCGACCTTCGCGCTGCTGCGCAACGACACCGGGCTGGACGGCAAGGACAAGAAGAAAAAGCCGGCGCCGGACCCGAAGCCCTCAATTCCCAAGGGGCAGCTGAAGGTTGTGGTGCAGAACGGCACCAACAGCACGGTGAACGGCCCGGTCTCCGGCCGCGCGGCGGTCATCCAGCAGCGGCTGTCCGGCCTCGGCTACACCGCGGCAAGCACCGACTCCGCGCTCACCACCCAGGCCGACACCACCGTCACCTACCGGGACAAGGGGCAGCGGGGCGACGCGCTGGCGCTGGCGAAGGCGCTGGGACTGCCCAAGGGCGCGGTCCGGGAGTCGAGTTCGGCCACCGGGATGCAGCTGGTGGTCGGCAGCGACTGGCGCACCGGCTCGGCGTACCCGAAGCAGTCGGGCGAGGAGAAGGGCGCCGACAAGGCGCCGGACAGCGCCGATGCACTCAACGGCGAGGACTCCAAGGCCTGCATGAAGGTGAACCCGCAGTACAGCTTCTAGGCGGCTTCCGGGGGGGCGGCGGGCCGTGGGGCTTTCCTCTGCGGTGGCCTTCCCTGCAGGGGCATCCGCCTCCCCCTCCAGGGGCCTCCCATGCAAGGGGCGTTCCCCCGGTAGTGGTTTTTCCCCGCCGCCCACCCCCCTTCGGGGGGTGGGCGGGTGTGGAGGGGAGGTTCCCGAAGGCGTATGTGGAGCTTTGGGTGCCCTGGAGGGATTCCCCGGGGCCCCGGCCTACTCCGCGCTCGCCGTCCCGGCCGCTCCGGCCACCGGGGCCATGACCGCCGGGCGGCGGCTGGCGATGACCCTCTTGGCGAGCGAGCGGGGGCTGGTCAGGAAGCCCACGCCCCAGGCCATGTGCATGGTGGCCAGGGCGAGGGGGATCTGGGCGCGCGCCTTGAGCGACAGGCCCTTGCCGGCGCGCACCGACCCCGCGGCGATCGCCGCGAGATAGCCGCCCGGGACGATCAGCGCCCAGGGCGTGACCGTCGCACCGGCCACCAGGCCCGCCGCGATGGCGCACACCGCGGTCGGCGGCGCGAGGTAGCGCAGATTGATCGAACCGGCGTGGTAGCGGGCGACGACATGGCGCCACTTGCCGTAGTCCTTGTACTGCTTGGCCAGCGCCTTGACGCTCGGCCGCGGGCGGTACTGCACCCGCAGCTCGGGCGAGAACCAGATCTGCCCGCCGGCCTCACGGATACGGAAGTTCAGCTCCCAGTCCTGGGCGCGGATGAACTCCTCGTTGTAGCCGCCCTGCTGCTCCAGCACCTCGCGCCGGAAGACGCCGAGGAAGACGGTCTCGGCGGGCCCGGCCTGCCCTCCCGTGTGGAAGGCGGCGTTGCCCACGCCGATCTTGGAGGTCATCGCGGCGGCGACCGCGTCCTCCCAGGCGTTCTCCCCCTCGGCGTGCATGATGCCGCCGACGTTCGCGGCACCGGTCTCGTCCAGGAGGCGGACGGCGGTGGCGATGTAGTTCGGCGAGAGCATGCCGTGGCCGTCGACGCGGACCACGACCGGGTGCCGGGACGCCTTGATCGCGGCGTTCAGCGCGGCGGGGGTACGGCCGGTGGGGTTCGGCACGGTGTGCACCCGGGCGTCTTCGGCGACGAGCTCGGCGGCGATCTCATCCGTACGGTCCGTGGACGGACCGAGGGCGATCACCACCTCCATCTCACCGGCGTACTCCTGCTCCAGGATGTGCCGGACCGAATTGCGCAGGTGACGTTCCTCATTGAGCACCGGCATGATCACGGAGACGGCCGGGGGCTGCTGCTGCGGCATGGTTCCTCAGGGGTACGGCCCGCGGTGGAGCCGCCAGCGACGGCAGCGCCCGCCGGGAGACTGCAGTATCGCGCCTCACGTTACCGCGAATGGGGGACCGCGTCGGACGCAGCCGGGTGGCCGGGCGGCGGATGCCCGGCGTGTGGCGCCGTGCATCCGATCATATGGACCTACGGTGCTCTAGCCGGATTTGCCCCATAACTCCCCTTGCTCGCCCTCCCCTGTCGCCGCTCTTCCCCCACTCCTCCCCCCGCCCGTCCAGCCGCGGAGGTGTCCCCCGTGACCGCGCCGTTCCGCTCCCCCCGTCCGGCCAGGCGCCGTGCCGCCCGGCCGAACCCGCGCCGGCGCCCGCCCGGCCCGCGCTGGGGGCTGCGGATCGGCGCGGTCGCGTCCGTGCTGCTGCTGGCCGCGAGCGGTGTCGGGCACGCCGTGGTCACCGGCGTGGAGAGCGGCATCGGCCGGGTGGACGCCTTCACGGGCATGAGCAACCGGCCCGGAGGCGGCGACGGGCTGAACTTCCTGGTCGTCGGCACGGACGGGCGCGACAAGCTCACCCCCGGCGAGAAGCGGAGGTACCACCTCGGCGGCGCGCCCTGCCACTGCACCGACACCCTGATGCTGGTGCATCTCTCCGCCGACCGGGACCGCGCCAGCGTGGTCAGCCTCCCCCGCGACTCCTATGCCGAGGTCCCCGCGCACACGGACGCGGTCACCGGCCGGCCGCGCGCCCAGCACGCCATCAAGCTGAACGCTGCCTACGCCGAGGGCGGCCCCAGCCTCACCGTGCGGACCGTCGAGCACATGACGGGGGTGCACATCGACCACTATCTGGAGGTCGACTTCACCAGCTTCATGCGCAGCGTGGACGCGGTCGGCGGGGTGGAGGTCTGCACCGTACGGCCGCTGCGCGACAGCTATACGGGCCTGGATCTGCCGGTCGGAAAGTCGCGGCTGAGCGGCGGCCAGGCACTGCAGTACGTGCGCTCCCGGCATGTCGACGGCTCCGCCGACCTCGGCCGGATGCAGCGCCAGCAGCGCTTCCTCGCCTCCCTCATCCACAAGATCACCTCCTCCGGAGTGCTGTTGAACCCGATCCGCTTCCGGGACGTCGCGGACACGATGCTGGGATCCGTACGCGCCGACTCGGGCTTCGCGGCGGGCGACCTGGTCGATCTCGGGCAGGCGATGCGCGGCTTCACCCCCTCGTCCTCGGAGTTCACCTCCGTCCCGCTGCGCAATGTGGCCCAGCCGGTGCCCGGCGTCGGTTCGACCGTGCGGTGGGATCCGGTGCAGGCGCCGAAGCTCTTCCAGGCGATCCGCGAGGACAAGCCGCTCGCGGTGCACCGGGACCGCAAGGAGCCGCGGGCCAGGGTCGTGGACGTACCGCCGGGGCAGGTCCAGGTGCAGGTCGGCGACGGCAGCGAGCGGCCGGGACCGGATGCCGCGGTGGCCAGGGAACTGCATGCCACCGGGTTCGCCACCACCGGCGCGCCCGGCGCCTCCCCCCTCGGCAGGGCGCCGCGCACGGTCATCGCCTACGACCCGCGCTGGGACCGCTCGGCCCGCTCGCTGGCCGCCGCACTGCCGGGCGCCGAGCTGCGCCCGGTGGCCGGGCGGGGGCCGGTGATGCAGGTGACGGTCGGCCGGGACCACCAGGCCGTGCAGCGGGTACGGGCCGAGGAGCCGCCGCAGAAGCCGGGCGGCATCGCGGCGATCACCGGTGACGAGGCGGTGTGCACATGAGCGAGCGCACGGAGCTCCGTACCGGGAGGCGCGCGCCGCACGCAGGCGGGCCTCGCGCGGGCGCGCCGCACGCAGGCGGGACCGGGCGAGGCGAAACGTCGCGCGGGGCCGGGCGAAGCGAGGTGCCGGCATGAGCGTCCCCGCCCCCCGCCGCACCGCCGTCTCCCGGCCGCCCGCGCGCCGTCCGGACGCCCGCCGCGATGCCCGCCGGACCGTGGTGGCCGTCGCGGCGCTGTGCCTGGTCGCGGCCACCGCCGCCGCGGCGCCGCCGGCGCCGCCGGAACCGACCGGCTGCGGGGATCTGGTGCGCGGCCAGCTGTGTCTACGCGGTCCGGTGGGGGCCGACGGCACGTACACCGCGGCCTACCGGCGGCTCGGGGCGGCGAGCGGCCGGGACGAGATCATCGTGCGGCTCGGCTACCAGCGCAAGAACGACCGGATCACCGCCTTCCCCGGGTGGTTCGGCACCCGGCGGACGCAGGGCGGCGCGGTCGTGCTGAGCGGCCGGGTGGAGATGCTCGCGGACGAGTGCATCCGGGGCGTCATGGAGCGTGGCGAGACGGTCTATGTCACGAAGTGGAGCTGCAGCTGATGGCCTGGACGGCCTGAAAGGGGCGCATCGTGTGGCAGGTAGTGCTGGACGTCACCCCCACCGCGGTGACGCTCTTCCTGGTCCTGGGGCTGGCGGGGGCGATGGCGTTCGCCCTGTGGACGGCGCTCACCCCCGGCAGCACCGCGCCGCGCACCACGGCCCGGCTGCTGCTGGCCGGCTGGCTGCTGCTGTTCCTGGTGGTGACGCTCACGCCGAGCCAGCCGATCGGCTCCGGGGACGCGACGGTGTGGTGGCGGCCCGGTGAGGGGCTGTTCGATCTGGGGTCGCAGCTGGAGCCCGGGGAGCTGGCGATGCTGGTGCGGCGGCAGATCGCGACCGCCGCGCTGTTCGTGCCCGCGTCGCTGCTGCTGAGGTTTGCGGCGCCGCGCACCTCGGCCGCCGCGGCGTTCCTGCTGGGCGTGGGCCTGTGCCTGGTCGTCGAGACGGCACAGCTGCTGATGCGGGCCGGGCGGATCGCCGATATCGACGATGTGATCTGCGCGGCGGCGGGCACCGTGACGGGAGCGGGGCTGGCGCTGCTCGGGCAGCTGGCGGTCGCCGCTATGCGTCGTCGAGTCCTTCCGCGGCGCGCCGTTCGCGCAGCTCCATGATCGCGCGCCGCCGGGCGAGGCGGTGCGTCCGGCGGATCTGCGCCTCCTGGTAGCGGCGCCGGTCGCGCTCGGTCTCGGGGAGCACCGGCGGCACCCGGCGCGGCTTGCCCTGCTCGTCGACGGCGGCGAAGACCAGGTAGGCGGAGCCGACCTGCTGGGGCGGGCTGGATTCGTTCCAGCGCTCGGCCAGCACCCGTACGCCGACCTCCATCGAGGAGCGGCCGGTCCAGTTGACCTGGGCGCGGACGTGGATGAGATCGCCGATCCTGACCGGTTCGAGGAAGGCCATCTCGTCCATCGAGGCGGTGACGGCGGGCCCGCCGGAGTGGCGCCCGGCCACGGCGCCCGCCGCGTCGTCGACGAGCTTCATGATCACGCCGCCGTGCACCGTTCCGAGGAGGTTGGTGTCGCCGGCCGTCATGATGTGGCTGAGTGTGATGCGGGACACGGACGTGGGCTTGCCCACGATCTCGTCCTCGGCGCTGTCGGTGACGAGTTCGGTCATACAGCCAGCCTAAGCGGCGCCCGTACGGCCCCGCCCCATGCGGATCGTGAGACTGGTCTCGCCCTTTGCGCAGGTCCGTGACACGGGTCTCCCCTTCCCTGCCGGAAACGATCCGGAATGGTTGCTTCCATTCGTGCAGGTCGGAATGGTCACGGGCCCGTGCGGTATGCGGCGGACTGCCGCCGTAGCTTTGCATCAGCTCTGCAACAGCACTGGCCCGATCCGGCACCCGCTCTATGGAGGACCCCCGCGGGGCATGCACACTTCCTTCTATGAATCAGTGGCAAGGGGGCACCTCCCGTTCGAGCGGAGCCGAGAATGGGGGCGGGTGGTCCGGCGACCAGAGCGGCAACCGGTACGGACACGGCAGCGGCAGTGCCGAGCCGGAGGGTGCGCGCGCGATGCCACAGGTGCGTCGCGACGCGGGCCCCGGCTATCAGCGGCACGAGCCTCCGCTGCCGCAGTCGATGTCCCCGCGCCGGGGCGCGGCCGTGCCGCCGCAGCAGTCCCAGGGCTACGACGACGCCCACGACGGATACAACACCGGCCAGGTCTACGGCGGCGGCCGCGGTGGCGGTGACGGCTACGACGACGGCCGCGGCCGCGCCGGCCGGCCGCGCCCCCAGTGGGGCCGGCGCATCAAGTGGACGGTCATCGCCCTGGTCGCCGTGCTGGCGGTCGCCTCGGTGGCCACCTACTTCTGGGCCGACGGCAAGCTCCGCCGCAAGGTGGACCTGAGCAAGGTCATCGACCGGCCGGCGACGGGTGACGGCACGAACTACCTGATCGTCGGCTCGGACAGCCGTGAGGGCATGTCCGCCGCGGACAAGCAGAAGCTGCACACCGGCTCCGCCGAGGGCAAGCGCACCGACTCCATGATGATCCTGCACGACGGCAGCAACGGCCCGACACTGATATCCCTGCCGCGCGACTCGGACGTGGAGATACCCACCTACATCGGCTCGTCCTCCGGCAAGAAGTACCCGGGCACCGGACGGCACACCAAGCTCAACGCGGCCTACGCCGAGGACGGCCCGGAGCTGCTGGTGCGCACCGTCGAGTACAACACCAAGCTGCACATCGACCACTACGTCGAGATCGGCTTCGCCGGCTTCGCCAACATCGTGGACGCCATCGGCGGCGTCGAGATGGACATCCCCAAGGCGTTCAAGGACAAGAACTCCGGCGCCGACTTCCCGGCCGGCAAGCAGACGCTCAACGGCCAGCAGGCGCTCGCCTTCGTCCGCACCCGGCACGCCTTCGCCGGCCAGGACCTGGACCGTACGAAGAACCAGCAGAAGTTCCTGGCGACCCTGGCGAGCCAGACCGCCACCCCCGGCACGGTCCTCAACCCCTTCAAGCTCTACCCGACCATGGGCGCCGGCCTGGACACGCTCATCGTCGACAAGGACATGAGCCTGTGGTCCCTGGGCAACATGTTCTTCGCGATGAAGGGCGTCACCGGCGGTGAGGGCAAGTCGATGAACATGCCGATCTCCGGCTCCACCGGCGGCAACCTGGTCTGGGACAAGGCCAAGCTCCGCCAGCTGGTCCAGCAGCTGAACAACGATGAGAAGGTCACGGTCTCCGGCAACTGACCGGAGACCCGGACCACGAAGACACGAAGAGGGGCCCTGGACCGCTGCTGCGGTCCGGGGCCCCTCTCCTGTGCCCGGGCCTGTCTCCTGCGCCCGTGGCCTGCTTACTGCGGCAGGTTGCGCGCCATCACGATCCGCTGGACCTGGTTGGTGCCCTCGTAGATCTGGGTGATCTTGGCGTCGCGCATCATCCGCTCGACGGGGTAGTCACGGGTGTAGCCGTAGCCGCCGAGCAGTTGGACGGCGTCCGTGGTGATCTCCATGGCGGCGTCCGAGGCATAGCACTTGGCCGCGGCGCCGAAGAACGTCAGGTCCTCGTTCTTGCCGCCGGCCGAGATCCGCTCGGAGCGGGCGGCCGCGGCGTAGGTGAGCTGACGGGCCGCCTCCACCTTCATGGCCATGTCGGCGAGCATGAACTGGACGCCCTGGAAGTCGCCGATCGGCTTGCCGAACTGCTTGCGCTCCTGGACGTAGCCCTTGGCGTAGTCCAGGGCGCCCTGGGCGATGCCGAGGGCCTGGGCCGCGATGGTGATGCGGGTGTGGTCCAGGGTCTTCATGGCGGTGGCGAAGCCGGTGCCCTCGGCGCCGATCATGCGGTCGGCGGGGATCCGGACGTTGTCGAGGTAGACCTCGCGGGTCGGGGAGCCCTTGATGCCGAGCTTCTTCTCCGGGGCGCCGAACGAGACCCCCTCGTCGCCCTTCTCGACGACGAAGGCCGAGATGCCCTTGGAGCGCTTCTCCGGGTCGGTGACGGCCATCACCGTGTAGGAGTCGCTGACGCCGGCGTTGGTGATCCAGCGCTTGACGCCGTTGAGGATGTAGTGGTCGCCGTCGCGGACGGCCTTGGTCTTCATACCGGCCGCGTCGGAGCCGGCGTCCGGCTCGCTGAGGCAGTACGAGAACATCGTGTCGCCCTTGGCCAGCGGGCCCAGGTACTTCGCCTTCAGCTCCTCGGAGCCGGAGAGGATCACCGGGAGCGAGCCGAGCTTGTTGACCGCCGGTATGAGGGAGGACGAACCGCAGACGCGGGCCACCTCCTCGATGACGATGACGGTCGCCAGCGCGTCGGCGCCGGCACCGCCGTAGGCCTCCGGTACGTGGACGGCGTGCAGGTCGTTGGCGACCAGCGCGTCGAGCGCCTCCTGCGGGAAGCGGGCCTCCTCGTCCACCGCGGCGGCGAACGGCGCGATTTTCGCCTCGGCGAGCGAGCGCACCGACTCGCGGAGCATGTCGTGCTCCTCGGACGGCCGGTACAGATCGAAATCAGCGGTTCCCGCCACGCTTTCTCACTCCCCTGTGAGCTGTCGGCAGTGCTAACTACCGTTAAGTAACCCTTTACCTCTCCGGATTCTAGGCGCCGGGCCCTGCCTGCGGATACGTGAGGTTGCCGACAGTTACAGACCTGCCCGCCCGACGACTGGAGATGGCCCTTCCGGGCCCGACTATGCTCGGTCAGCGCCGTTTTCCCCAGCGAAGTGACCCGACCAACCCCGCAGCCCCCGACGCTGCGCGCCGCATCCCCTTTGTTTGGAGCATCCATGGCCCTCAAGATCACCGTGATCGGCACCGGCTACCTCGGCGCGACCCACGCCGCGGCCATGGCCGAGCTGGGCTTCGAGGTGCTGGGGCTCGATGTGGTGCCCGAGAAGATCGAGATGCTGCAGCGGGGCGAGGTCCCGATGTACGAGCCCGGTCTGGAGGAGCTGCTGCGCCGCCATGCCGACGGGATCGAGGGATCGACCGGCCGGCTGCGCTTCACCACCTCCTACGAGGAGGCCGGGGCCTTCGGCGACGTCCACTTCGTCTGTGTGAACACCCCGCAGAAGCACGGTGAGTACGCCTGTGACATGTCGTACGTGGAGAGCGCCTTCGACGCGCTGGCCCCGCACCTGACCCGGCCCGCCCTCGTGGTCGGCAAGTCGACGGTGCCGGTGGGCAGCGCGGCCCGGCTCGCCGAGCGGCTGGCCGCGGCCGCCCCGGCCGGCGCGCAGGTGGAGCTGGCCTGGAACCCGGAGTTCCTGCGCGAGGGGTTCGCCGTCAAGGACACCCTGCACCCCGACCGGATCGTCGTGGGCGTGGCCGGTGAGCGGGCCGAGGAGCTGCTGCGCGAGGTGTATGCCGCCCCGATCGCCGAGGGCTCGCCGTTCATCGTCATGGACTACCCGACGTCCGAGCTGGTGAAGGCCTCGGCCAACTCCTTCCTGGCGACGAAGATCTCCTTCATCAACGCCATGGCGGAGGTCTGCGAGGCGGCCGACGGCGATGTGGTCAAGCTCGCCGAGGCCATCGGGCACGACGACCGGATCGGCAAGAAGTTCCTGCGGGCCGGCATCGGCTTCGGCGGCGGCTGCCTGCCCAAGGACCTGCGGGCCTTCATGGCGCGCGCCGGCGAACTGGGCGCCGACCAGGCCCTGACGTTCCTGCGCGAGATCGACTCGATCAACATGCGGCGCCGCGGTCACATGGTCGAGCTGACCCGCGACGCGGTCGGCGGCGGCTTCCTCGGCAAGCGGGTCGCCGTACTGGGCGCGACCTTCAAGCCGGACTCGGACGACGTCCGCGACTCCCCCGCGCTCAACGTCGCCGGCCAGATCCACCTGCAGGGCGGCCAGGTGACGGTCTACGACCCCAAGGGCATGGAGAACGCCCGGCGCCTCTTCCCGACGCTGAGCTACGCCGACACCGCCCTGGACGCCGTACGCGGCGCCGACGTCGTGCTTCACCTCACGGAGTGGCGGGAGTTCCGCGAACTGGACCCCGCCGCGTTGGGCGACATCGTCGCCGAACGCCGCATCCTGGACGGCCGCAACGCGCTTGACCCGGCGCTGTGGCGCAAGGCGGGCTGGACGTACCGGGCGCTCGGACGCCCTTCCGCGTAGCGGGTTTTCCCCCACGTTGTCGGCGTTGCGCTTTGCGGCGCCCCCCACGTACCCGGCCGTCCCACCGCGGGTGTTGTTCGCCGTTTCGCCTGCGGCGGGCGTGGGTGGTCGGGTGCGGTGACGGCCCTCCGGACTTCGTCCTGCGGTCCGTCCCCTCCCGTGGGTGGGTGGTGAGGTGGTGGGGGCGTGCGTCGCCTGTCCGCTGTCCCTTGGTGCGTCCACAGGGCGCGCCTGACCGCCTGCCTGCACCCCCACCGGTCTTCTCCGACCCCCAACGGAGAGGGGCCGGACCGCAGGACGGAGTCCGGAGGGGCGGTCCCGCAGCCGAACAGCCCCGCGCCGCGGCAACGGTCCGCCGCAGGCGTAACGGCGAGCAACACCCACGGCGGGACGGGCGACGACGTACACCGCGGCGCAAAGCGCAAAACGGCGGGACGGCCGACAACGTACGCCGCAGCGCAAAGCGCAAAACGGCGGGACAGCCGAAAACGCACGCCGCCGCGCCGCCAGGCGTGGCATCGTGAGGGCATGAGCCACATCACATTCGGCATTGTCGCACTGGACTGTCCCGACCCCCGTGCCCTCGCGGATTTCTACGCGGAAATGCTCGGCTGGCGGGTGACCGAAGAGGAGGAGAACTGGGTCGAGGTCGCCGGGCCGGACGGCCGGACCCTCGCCTTCCAGCGGGTGGCCGAGGGCTATCAGCCGCCGCAGTGGCCCGGCCAGGACATGCCGCAGCAGCTGCACCTCGACTTCGACGTCCCGCGCGCGAAGATCGACGAGGCCGAGCGCACGATCGTCGCGCTGGGCGCCAAGCTCGTCCAGCACGACGACGGGAAGCAGAGCTGGCGGGTCTATCTCGACCCGGCCGGGCACCCGTTCTGCCTCTGCATGAGGTGAAGACCCCGGTGCACGAGGGGCGGGGCCCGGCCCGGGGCGTCAGCCGTCCAGCTGCTCGATCGTCGCGTGGGACGGGCCGCGCCGCTGCTGCTCGGCGCGCGCCACGTCCTCCGCGGCGCGCAGCGTGCGGACGGCGTTCTGCCAGGTGAGCTTGGCCAGGTCGGCCTCGGACCACTTGCGGCCCTGGAGTTCGGCGATCAGGTTCGGGTAGCCGGCGACATCGGCCAGGTCGGCCGGGGTGAAGGCGGTGCCGTCGAAGTCGCCGCCGATCCCGATGTGGTCCACGCCGGCGACCTCGCGCATGTGGTCGAGATGGTCGGCGACGGTGGCCGCGGTGGCCATCGGGCGGGGGTGTTCGGCTTCGAAGGCCCGCTGGACGGTCATGCCGGCCTCGGTGGTGTCGAGGTGGTGCAGACCGTGCGCCCGCATGTTCTCGTCGGCGCGCTGCGTCCAGGCGACGGCTTCCGGCAGCACGAACTTCGGCACGAACGTGGCCATGGCGATACCGCCGTTGGCGGGCAGCTGTGCCAGTACGTCGTCGGGGATGTTGCGCGGATGGTCGCAGACGGCGCGGGCGGAGGAGTGCGAGAAGACCACCGGTGCGGTGCTGACGCGCAGCGCGTCGCGCATGGTGTCGGCCGAGACGTGCGAGAGGTCGACCAGCATCCCGCAGCGGTTCATCTCGCGGACGACCTCCTCGCCGAAGGCCGACAGCCCGTGGTGGCGCGGTTCGTCGGTCGCGGAGTCCGCCCAGTCGATGGTGTCGTTGTGGGTGAGCGTCATATAGCGCACGCCCAGCTGGTGCAGCGCGCGCAGGGTGGCCAGCGAGTTGTGGATGGAGTGGCCGCCCTCGGCGCCCATGAGGGACGCGATCCGGCCCTCGGCGCGGGCCGCCTCCATGTCGTCGGCGGTGTGCGCGAGGCGCAGCGCGTCGGGGTAACGGGCGACCAGTTCCCGCACCACATCGACCTGTTCGAGGGTGGCGCTGACGGCCTTGTCGCCCGCGTAGTCGGCGCGTACGTACACCGACCAGAACTGGGCGCCGACGCCGCCGGCCCGCAGCCGCGGCAGATCCGTGTGGAGGTGCGCGGACTGGTCGGCGGCGATGTCGCGCCGGCCGAGGTCGTAGCGGACCTGCTCACGCAGCGCCCAGGGCAGGTCGTTGTGACCGTCGACGACGGGCCAGCGGGCGAGCAGATCCCGCGCCGCGTCCAGCGAGGAGCTCACTTGCCGCCCCCGAAGCCGAAGCCGGCCGGGGAGGCGACCTTGTTGCGCAGCCGCTTGCCCTTCTCGGTGGCCTGATCGTTCAGCTCCTGCTGGAACTCGCGCATCCGGGCGAGGAGTTCGGGATCCTGGGTGGCGAGGATCCGGGCGGCCAGCAGCCCGGCGTTGCGGGCGCCGCCGACGGAGACGGTGGCGACCGGCACCCCGGCCGGCATCTGCACGATGGACAGCAGCGAGTCCATCCCGTCGAGGTACTTCAGCGGGACCGGGACACCGATCACCGGCAGCGGGGTGACGGAGGCGAGCATCCCGGGGAGGTGGGCCGCGCCGCCGGCGCCCGCGATGATCGCCTTCAGGCCGCGCCCGTCCGCCTCCTCGCCGTACGCGATCATCTCGCGCGGCATGCGGTGCGCCGAGACGACATCGACCTCGTAGGGGATCTCGAACTCGTCGAGGGCCTGCGCCGCGGCCTCCATGACGGGCCAGTCGGAGTCGGAGCCCATGACGATGCCGACCACGGGGGACGGGGCGGAGGGGGCGTCGGCGTTCGGTGCGGGGCGGCGGTCGGGCTGGGGGGACCTCCCAGCGGTGGCCGGGGGAGTTCCGGTCGTCATTCGGTGATCGTTCCTCGCAGGTAGCCGGCGGCGTGTGCGGCGCGCTCGCGCACATCCGCCAGGTCGTCGCCGTAAGTGTTGACGTGGCCGACCTTACGGCCGGGCTTCACATCCTTCCCGTACATATGGATCTTCAACTGCGGGTCCCGCGCCATGCAATGGAGGTACGCGTAATACATGTCGGGATAGTCGCCGCCGAGGACGTTGGCCATGACCGTCCAGGGGGCGCGCGGGCGCGGATCGCCGAGCGGGAGGTCGAGCACGGCACGGACGTGGTTGGCGAACTGCGAGGTGATCGCGCCGTCCTGGGTCCAGTGGCCGGAGTTGTGCGGGCGCATGGCGAGCTCGTTGACCAGGATGCGGCCGTCGGTGGTCTCGAAGAGCTCGACGGCCAGGTGGCCGACGACGTCCAGTTCCTGGGCGATGCGCAGCGCCAGTTCCTGGGCCTGGCCCGCGAGCTCCGGATCGAGGCCGGGCGCCGGCGCGATCACGGTGTCGCAGACGCCGTTGACCTGGATGGACTCCACGACCGGGTAGGCGACGGCCTGGCCGTGCGGGGAGCGGACGATATTGGCGGCCAGTTCGCGGGCGAAATCGACCTTTTCCTCGGCCAGGACGGGCACCCCGGCGCGGAACGGCTCGGCGGCCTCCTTGGAGGATCGTACGACCCAGACGCCCTTGCCGTCATAGCCCCCGCGGACCGTCTTGAGGATCACGGGAAAGCCTTCGCCCTCGGCCGCGAAGCGCTCCACGTCCGCAGGGTCGGAGACGATGCGGTGGCGCGGACAGGGCACTCCGATCGCGTCCAGTTTCGCTCGCATCACCCCCTTGTCCTGGGCGTGCACCAGCGCATCGGGACCGGGCCGTACGGGGATACCGTCGGCCTCCAGTGCCCGCAAATGCTCGGTGGGAACGTGCTCGTGATCGAAGGTGATCACATCGCAGCCACGAGCGAAGGCGCGCAGGGTGTCCAGATCGCGGTAGTCGCCGATGACGACATCACCGACCACCTGAGCCGCCGAATCCTGCGGAGTGTCGCTGAGGAGCTTGAACTTGATGCCGAGGGGGATACCCGCCTCGTGGGTCATACGGGCGAGCTGACCGCCGCCGACCATGCCGACTACCGGGAACGTCACGCCCCCAGGGTATCCGTACGGCGGCGCGGGCCCCGACCCGGGCTTGGATGATCCTCTGAGTTCGCACGTTCGAAGATCGCCGGTGGAAGATCGACACGGGCGGTTACCCTCGGCCCCGGGGTGCGGGGCCGGCACCCGGGCCTGGCCCGGCAAAAGGGGAGGCCGAATGGAGAACAGTGGCATACCAGGGGGCTCCAGGAGGCTGGTGATCGCCGTCGCGATCGCCGCTCTGCTGATCGCCCTGCACTCCGTTTTCAGCCAGTTATCCGCGCCCAGGGTCTATGACGCGGACGACACCGAGATCGCCGTCTCCGCCGGGGACCGCTTCAGCGTGCGGGTCCCCGACGATCCCGCCGGGGGCTACCGCTGGATCATCGCCGAGCCCCGCCCCGACCCGGCCGTCCTGAAGGCGGCCGGCGCGGAGGGGGGCACCAGCGGCCCGCCCCCGGCCGGCACCGCCCGCCACCTCGCCTTCGAGGCCGTCGGTCCGGGACGTACGGACTTACGGCTGCTGCGCTGCCGGCGCTGCGGCCCCGGCGCCGCCGACGAGGAGGGCGCCCGGAGCCTCAACTTCCGTGTCACGGTCGGCTGATCCCGTTGTCACCGTGGGTCGGCCCACGGTCACTGTCGGCCGCCCCGTTCGGACCGCGGTGCGTTGCGCACGGATCTGACAGATGGCAGGCAGCGCTCCCGGGCCCTGGTTAGCATGAGGAGGCGGACGAGGTGGAGGACAGGCCGACGCCGCGCACACCGCCCACGACAGGAGCTGAACGATCACCATGAGTGAACGGAGCGCACTGCGGTCGCGGCTGGAGGCGCTCGTTCGGGAACTGGCGAAGTTCGGCGCGGTCGGCGGCGCGGGCGTGGTCGTCAACTTCGTGGTGTTCAACCTCGTGCGGCATCTGACCGAGGTCCCCGTCGTCCGGGCCAGCATCATCGCGACCGTCGTGGCGACCGGCACCAACTACCTCGGCTACCGCTACTTCACCTACCGTGACCGCGACAAACAGGGCCGGACGAAGGAGCTGACGCTCTTCCTGCTGTTCAGCGCGGTCGGCCTGGTGATCGAGAACGGTCTGCTCTACGTCGCGACGTACGGGTTCCACTGGGACAGCCCGCTGCAGAGCAATGTCTTCAAGTTCGTCGGCATCGGCTTCGCCACGCTCTTCCGCTTCTGGTCCTACCGCACCTGGGTCTTCCGCACCCTGCCCGCGCGGGAGGCCGTGGAGACCGCCGAGTCCTTCCTCGCCAACGGCTCGGAGCGCCCGCGCAGCGTCTCCCGGAAGTAGCCCCGGGGCCCGGTAGCCGGTCCCGCACGGTTCTCGCGGCACCGCAAAGCACCTTCTCGCGGCCCTGCAAGGCGCCGGCGGCCCCGCGAGCCGCTGACGGCCTCACTCCTCGACGGGCTCCGCCTCGCGTGCCAGGAACAGCGCGAAGACCGGCGGATGCTGCTGCAGCAACTCCAGCCGGCCGCCGTCCGCCTCCGCCAGATCCCGCGCGACGGCCAGCCCGAGCCCGGTGGAGTTCCGGCCGGAGACCGTGCGCTCGAAGACCCGCGAGCCGAGGTCCGGCGGCACCCCGGGCCCGGCGTCGGTGACCTCGACGACCGCCTGGTTGCCGGTGACGCGGGTGCGCAGCGCGACCGTCCCGTCGCCGTGCATCAGCGAGTTCTCGATCAGGGTGGCCATCACCTGGGCGACCGCGCCCGGTGTGCCGACGGCCCGCAGCCCCTTCTTGCCGGAGCGCACGATGGCCCGCCCCGCACTGCGGTAGGCAGGCCGCCACTCCTCGATCTGCTGCTTGACCACCTCGTCCAGGTCGAAGGCGACCGCGGAGCCGCTGCGCGGGTCCCGGGAATTGGTCAGCAGCCGCTGGACGACATCCGTCAGCCGCTCCACCTGCGCCAGCGCGATGGTGGCCTCTTCCTTCACGGTGTCCGGATCGTCGGTGACGGTGATCTCCTCCAGCCGCATGGACAGCGCGGTCAGCGGTGTCCGCAGCTGGTGCGAGGCGTCCGCGGCCAGCCGCCGCTCGGCGGTCAGCATCCGCGCGATCCGCTCGGCGCTGGCGTCCAGCACATCGGCGACCCGGTCCAGCTCCTGGACGCCGTAGCGGCGGTGGCGCGGGCGGGGGTCGCCGGAGCCGAGGCGCTCGGCGGTCTCGGCGAGGTCGGTGAGCGGCGCGGTCAGCCGGCGGCCCTGGCGGACGGCCAGGATGACGGCGGCGATGATCGCCAGCAGCGCCACGGCCAGAATGACCAGCAGCGTCCGCCCGATCTCCGCGCTGACCATGGAGCGGGAGGCCTCGACCGTGACCGACTCACCGCGGTCGCCGCTCACCTGCGACTGGATGACGTCGCCCGAGGGCCGCGTCCCGATCTCGATCGGCGCCTTGCCCGGCACCTTGATCTTCGCGTACCGCTTGGCGGTGATCTGCTCGGAGAGGATGTCCGGGGTGATCTTCTCGCCGCTGCCCAGCCGGCTCTCCACTATCCCGACCAGCCGGACCGCCTCGGACGCCACGCTCTCCTGGGCGCCGGCCTGGATGGTGCGGGTCTCGACGATGACGAGCGAGACACCGAAGACGGCGATCACGACGAGCACCACGGCGAGCGTGGAGTTGATCAGGCGGCGGCGCACGGGCCCCTAGCTCTTCTCGAAGCGGAAGCCGACTCCGCGGACGGTGGCGATGTAGCGGGGGTTGGCGGCGTCGTCCCCGAGCTTCTTGCGCAGCCAGGAGATGTGCATGTCGAGCGTCTTCGTGGAGGACCACCAGGTGGTGTCCCAGACCTCGCGCATCAGCTGGTCGCGGGTGACGACCCGTCCCGCGTCGCGCACCAGGACCCGCAGCAGGTCGAACTCCTTCGCCGTGAGCTGCAGTTCCTCGTCACCCATCCACGCACGGTGCGACTCGACGTCGATCCGTACGCCGTGGGTGGCGGGCGGCTGCTGGGGCTCGGCGGTGGAACCGCGGCGCAGCAGGGCCCGTACGCGGGCGAGGAGTTCGGCGAGCCGGAAGGGCTTGGTGACGTAGTCGTCGGCGCCGGCGTCCAGGCCGACGACGGTGTCCACCTCGTCGGCGCGGGCGGTCAGCACCAGGACGGGGAAGGAATGGCCTTCGTTGCGCAGCCGGCGGGCGACCTCCAGGCCGTCCATGCCGGGCAGCCCCAGGTCCAGGACGACGAGGTCGATATTGCCCTGGAGACCGGCGTCGAGCGCCGTCGGGCCGTCCTCGCGCACCTCGACTTCGTAACCCTCGCGGCGCAGTGCGCGGGCGAGCGGCTCCGAGATGGACGCGTCATCCTCGGCGAGCAGTACACGGGTCATGGCCCGATGGTAGTCCGATGTCCGCGGACCGAGGGGCGGACCAGCGCGGATGGCCGACGGCGGACCGTTCCTGCAGTTCGAGCCGGGTACGCCCCTGGCGCGCGCGAGGGCGCGCGTTGCCCGCAGGGGCGCTCATGGTTCCCCGTGCAGGTGTGAGCGTTGTCTCACGCAGCCCAACAGTCCTGCAACCAGACGTATGGTGGCCAGACGTCCATCGCTCAACCACCGGGACCTTTGACTCTTCACTGGCGTCAACGGTCCCTCGTTGTGTACCGGGCTGGAATCACCAGCCCTGATGGACAGTGATCGACCTGTCGACCGGGTCCGCCGCGCTTGCTGGACGGGGGAGCGTGGAATCCGGAGTACGACCGTCCTGCCGGCCCCTCGCGGGGTGCCGAACCTCCCGGATGTGGGGGCGGGCGGGGCTACGCCGGTGCCGGTCTCCCCCACCCGGGCGCGTATCGGCCAGCGAACGCGTCCCGTAGCAGCAAGGAAGCATCCATGGCGTCCAGCCTGACGAAGGACGCGGCCCAGCAGGGGAACCCTGTGGATGGCGGCAAGACCTTCTTCGGCCACCCCCGCGGACTGGCCACGCTCTTCATGACCGAAATGTGGGAGCGCTACAGCTTCTACGGCATGAAGGCCCTACTCCCGCTGTATCTGATCGCGCCCGGCGGCATGCACATGCAGGCCACCACGGCCACGGCGATCTACTCGGTGTACATGGCGATGGTCTACCTGCTCGCCATGCCCGGCGGCTGGGTGGCCGACCGCTTCTGGGGACCGCGCAAGACGGTGGCCATCGGTGCCCTCGTCGTCATCGCGGGCCACATCACGCTCGCCCTGCCCTCCGCGGCGTCCTTCTTCGCGGGCCTTGTGCTGGTCGCGATCGGCTCCGGCCTGCTGAAGGCGAACATCTCCACGATGGTCGGCCACCTCTACGACGGCCCGCAAGACCCGCGCCGTGACGGTGGCTTCACGCTCTTCTACATCGGCATCAACATCGGCGCCCTCCTGGCCCCGCTGTCCATCGGCACCGTCGGCGAGAGCGTCAACTGGCACCTCGGGTTCACGCTCGCCGCCGTCGGTATGGCGCTCGGCCTCGCCCAGTTCCTGCTCGGCACCCGCCACTTGAGCCCGGAGAGCAGCGTCGTTTCCCAGCCCGCGACGGACCGGGAGAAGGCGTCCGTGCTGCGCAAGGGCCTGATCTGGCTGGCCGTCGCGGCCGTCTTCTACACCCTGCTCGGCGTGACCGGTAACTTCGCCGACTGGGCGCTGATGCCGATCACCATCGCCGGTCTGGTCATCCCGATCGCGGTCCTGTTCCGGATGAAGCGCGACAAGGACCTCACGGAGCTGGAGCAGTCCAAGCTCTCGGGCTACATGTGGTTCTTCGCGGTCGCCGCCGTCTTCTGGATGATCTACGACCAGAACGGCTCGACCCTGTCGATCTTCGGCGAGAACTCCACGACGAACGACCTGCTGGGATTCCACTTCCCGACGTCCTGGTACCAGTCGCTGAACCCGCTCTTCATCATGGCGCTCGCCCCGGTGGTCGCCTCGGCGTGGCTGTGGCTGAACAGGCGCGAGAAGGAGCCCAGCACCGCCGTCAAGTTCGCGTCCAGCCTCGCGCTGATCGGCGTCTCGTTCGCGGTCTTCCTCATCCCGCTGATCGACACCGCGGCGGGCGGCGGCAGGGTCAGCCCGATGTGGCTGGTGGCCATCTACTTCATCCAGACCGTCAGCGAGCTGTGCCTCTCCCCGGTCGGACTGTCGGTCACCACGAAGATGGCACCCGCCAAGTACACCTCGCAGATGATGGGTGTCTGGTTCCTCGCGGTCACGGCGGGTGACTCGGTGTCGGGTCTGCTGACGTCGCCGCAGCTGAACGTCAATCTGAACACCGCCGGCGCGGTCGCCGTGGAGGCCGTGTTCGCCGTCATCGCCGGCCTCGGCATCTGGACGTCCCGCAAGCGGATCAAGGAGCTGATGGGCAGCGTCAACTGACGCCTGCCCGGCCCCGGACAGCGGAAGGGGGCGTCGCACCGCCGGTGCGACGCCCCCTTCGTGCGTTCCTGGAGACGTGGAGCTCATACGTCCCTGGGGCGTAACGGCTCATTCGTCCCTGGGTACGTGCCGGTCAGGCATCCCTGGGCACGTGCCGCGTCAGCGGACCCGCGCCCGGCGCCGGGGCAGGAAGGTGAAGACCGCCCCGCCCAGCAGGATGACCGTCCCGGCGACGAGGCCGAGCGCGGTCAGCGCACCGTGGTCGCCCGCACCGGTCTCGGCGAGGCCGCCGCTGCTGCCGCTGCCGCCCGAGACACTGGCCGGTCCCGCCGCGCCGCCACCGGAGGCCGCGGCACCGCCCGTGGCACCACTGGACGTACCGCCGGAGGTGCCGCCCTGCTGCGCCGAGGTGTCCAGGGCGAGCGAGACTCCCGGGTCCTTCTCCGGGGTGCAGGTGGTGGTCGTCCCGAGGGCGTTGACGGTGAGCACGCCCGGGGTGAGCGTGGCCTTGCCGGTGGCACCCGGCTTGTAGGTGCCCTTCAGATCGGGGATCGCTATCGGCTGCCCCGACTTGATCGGATCGGCGTTCGCCGGCCCCTCGACCTTCACCGCCCCCTTGTCCGCGCCACCGACCTTGACGTCCATCGACGGCTTGACCGAGCCCTTGGGGATGTCCGCCGGACTGTCCATGACGGACTTGCTGAACTTCACCGTCAGGTCGTAACTGCCGGCCTTCTTCACGGCGTTGATCTGGACCGGCGAGGTCGCCTTCTTGTCCCCGATGGGCGTCTTGCAGGCGTACGGGACCAGTACTTCCTTGCCCTTGTAGGCGGTGCCGTCGGGGTCGCCGCCGGAGCCGCCGGTGGTCGTGCCGCCGGACGAGCCGGTGGTCGTACCGCCGCTGGTGGTTCCGCTGGTGGATCCGCCGGTCGTGCCCGTCGTGGTCCCGCCGGTGGTGGTGCCACTCGTGGTTCCGGTGGTCGTGCCGGAGGTGGTGCCGGTGGTCGTTCCGCTCGTGGTGCCGGTGGTGGTGCCGCTCGTGGTGCCGCCGGAACCGGCGCCGCCGTCGGTCACCTTGATGGTGACCGCGGGCTTCACCGTCTCCTTGGGCGAGCACTTGGTGTCCGTCGAGATCGGCTGGTTGACGTTGATGTTGTAGAAGCCGGGCGTCAGGGTGACCTCTCCCGGCTTCGACAGCTTCAGCTTGCCCTTCATGTCGGACAGCTTCATCGCACTGCCCTTGGGGATCGGCGGGTTCTGCCGCGGCCCCTGCATGGCCAGATCGCCGGTCTGCGCCCCGGCCACCTTGATCGTGCCGGTCGGCTGGACGGTGTTCTCCCCCAGGTCGAGGATGTCGGGGTTCTTGGAAGCCCCCTCGACGGTCTTCCAGACCACCTCGATCTCCTCGCCGACCTTGGCCGTCTCCGGCGCGCTGACCGCCACCTTCGTGGTGCCCTCGACCGGCGGCAGCCCCGATATCGGCGGCGGCAGACACTCCGTCTTGTACGACACCTCGGCCGCCTGGGCGGTCCCGGCCGCTGCCACGATGCCCGCACCCGCGAGCACCAGCGCGGCCGCCGAGGCCACCGCCGCTCTCCTCCGTTGCCTCATCACGCTGAACCTTTCGACGTCGGTCGTTCGGTTGATGTGGTGGTGGACGGTGCGGTGTCCGGGGTGAACCACGGCAGCGCGGTGGAGTCGCCCGGCGTACCGGGTTCGGCCGTGGAGCCCTCGCTCGCGGTCCGGTTCCTGATGCGTGGTCCGATGCCGGCCGCGCGCGTGCGTGCGTCCTTCGGCGTCCTTCCGGTTTTGGGCGTACGCCCGGTCTTTGGTGTCCGTCCGGTCGTCGGCGTCCATCCGCTCGTGGCCGTACGTCCTGCGCCGTGCCTGCGGGTGCCGCCCGTCCGGCGCGGGCGCACCCGGTCCACGAGCGCCATCCCGATGCGGAATACCGCCGTCGGGACCACCACGCAGAGCAGCACCCAGAAGAGCGTCACGCCCCATGGCCTGCCGACTCCCCAGGGCTGCTCGGCCAGCACCTTGCCGCCATATTCGAGCGAGACCAGATAGTCCCCGTGTGCGCCGGCCGGCAGCTCGACCGGCAGCGTGACCTCGGCCTTCTTCCCGGCGGGTACGGTCCCCCGCCACTGCTGCTCCTCCCACTCCGTCGCGAAGACCCCGTGCGAGGTGCCGACCCGGAAGACGGGGTCCTTGGCCGCTGTCGAGCCGAGATTGCCGACCGTGAGGGTCAACCGGCGCTGCGCGGGGGCGCCGAACCAGGTCAGCAGGCCGCTGCTGCCCGCCAGCCGCGGCTGGGCGAGCACGGTCAGCCGGCCGCCGGTGCTCTCCGCGGGCAGCGGCGCCACCGGGTGGCCCGCCACCGTGAAGGCAACATCCGCATCGGCCGCCTCACCGGTCACGGTCGCCACATGCACCACACAGGGGCAGGGCTTGGGCGGCTCGGCGACCGGGAGGCGCCTGCGGAACGCGCCATGGGCGTCGGTGGTGACCGCCCGTCCGTCGCCGTTGGCACAGGAATTGGTACCGCCGATCATGTTCTGCCCGCAGATCAGCAGCGTGAGCAGCGTCTTGGGCCGCCAGCCACCGCCGGTCACGGTGAGCGAGCCGCCCTTGCCGGCTTCCTTCCGGGAGAGGTGGACCGTGGGATGACCCTCCGCCGCGGCCCCATCCGCGGCAGTTTTCGGGACCGCAGCGTCGGCGTACGGGGCCGCAGGCGCGGCGGCGGCCGGAAGCGGGGCCGCCCCGAGCGCCAGGCAGAGGGCGAGCACGGCCACCGCCCGCCGCCCCCTCCGCCGTACGTCGCGGGCCGCGCCAGAGCCGGTATCCGTACGCGCCCCCGCCGCCGTAGGCGGGGCCGCAGCGGCAGGTGCCGCGGTATCCGTACGCGCCCCCGAAGCCGGACGCGCCGCCCTCACCCCCGCCCCCGCCCCCGTCCCTGTCCCTGTCTCCGTCCCTGTCCCCGTCCCGCCGTTCACGATCGCGCTCCCGATCCGGTACTCGCCAACTGCCCCGCCGCGTCCGTCCTTCCGCCCTCGGACGGCCGCGCGTCCCCGGCCGTCCGAGGCACGCTCTCCGCGCGCCGTACCCCGCTCGCGCCCGTGCCGCGGCGCCGCCGGCGGAGCACCGCCAAGCCGCCCCCGCCCGCCGCCAGGAGGACCGCCGGTCCGGCCACCGCAGCCCAGGGGACCGCGGTATACGTCGCGGTGGCGGACCCGTGGGCGCCGCCGCCCGCCGTCACCGTGAGCCGTACGTCCACCGCGTCCAGACCGGGCGGGTCAGGCCACTTCTCCGTCAGATCGACGCTCCGGCCGGGCCGCAGCGCGAGCGGCAGAGTACGGGGGGCCCGCCGCAGCAGGGGGCCGAAGAGCCCGTCGGCGTGCACCGCCAGCCGTGGGGTGAGCACCGTGTTGCCGCGGTTGACCAGCGTGTACCGGATGACCGCCGCACCGCCCCGTCCACCCCGCCCGTCCACCGACACCTGCTCGACGCTCAGCGCGGACAACGCCGCCCCGGTCACCCGCAGATGGACCGGTACGTCGTCCCGCCCGCCCGCCTCGCCGCCCTTGCCCGGGCCGCCGCCCTTCGCACCACTGCCCTTGCCGACGCCCTCGCCGCTGCCCTTGTCACCGCCCGTACCGCTCCCTTTCCCGCCGCCCGGCGAGGGCCCCACGAAGGTGGCGCTCAGCGCACCGGGGTGGTCACCGGGGGCGGCATCGCGCGGCACGGTCACCGTGAACGGCACGCTCGCCCGGGTGTGCGGCGGAACCTTCACCTCCGTCGAGGCGAGCGTGAGCCACGAGCCGGGCGTGGAGCTGCCCAGCCGTACGGTGACGGTGCGGCCGGTGGGGTTGCTCAGGGACAGCCGGTCGCTCATGACGGTGCCCGGCGCGCCCTCCAGATAGAAGTACGGGCGGTCCGCTGTGCCAGGTGCGGTGCCGTCACCGGGCGCGGGCGCCACGGACGGGCCGGGTGCCGCCGGGACAGCGGTCGGCCGGGCCACGGCCGCCACGGGGCACAGCAGCACGGCGGCGGTCGCGAGGACCGCACCGCTGACCGCTGTGCGGGTACGGAAGGGCATCGGCGGCTCCTGCTGCAAGGGGACCTCCCCGTGCCGGCCGGGCAGGGGGAGGGCGGAGAACAGCGGTGCACCACGCGGGTCCTGGCGCCCCACGCGGCGCGTCACACCCGCTGGTGACGGCGGGTCAGCCAGAGCGCACCGGCCGCACCGGCCAGCAGCACGGTGCCGCCGAGGGTGCCCAGCGCGAGGGCGGAGTCCGCGGGTCCGGTCTGCGGCAGCTGCCCGCCCGGGGAGCCGCCGGACGCGGCAGCGCCGGTGCTTCCCGAGGCACCGCCTGAAGCGCCGCCCGAGCCACCGCCCGAGCCGCCGGTCCCCTTCACGTCCAGGGTCAGCGAGGGCTTGGGGTGGTTGGCGGGCGTGCACGTGGTGGTGGTGCCCAGCGCCTTGATGGTGAGCGTGGCGGCGGTGAAGGTCACCTTGCCGCTGCCCTTGGGGGTGTACGTACCGCTCAAGTCACTGATCTTGATGGGGGTGTTGGCAGGAATGGCCTGGTCATTGGGCGGCCCGGTGACCGGCACCGTACCGCTCTCCGCGCCGCCCAGCGTGATCAGCGCGCTCGGCTTCATGGCGCCCTTGCCCAGCTCGACGGGGCTGGAGGAGACGCCCTTGCGGAAGGACATGACGAGCTTGTACGCACCACCGCCGGGCGTGCTCGTGATGTCGATGGGCGAGACCGCGCCCTTGCTGCCGATCGGCGTTTTGCACTGGTAGTTGACGTCAACGACCTCGGCATGGGCGGCCGGTGCGGTGAGCATCACCGCGGACCCCGCCGCCATCGCCACGGCCGCGGCGAGACCGGCCGCCCGGCCCGGGCGCCTGCCGTGCTGTTCGTAGAAGCGGGCCACCTCGGATTCCCCTTCTCCCGGTGAGCGCACCGCCGCACGTTACTGACGGCACATCAGATTGGCGGCTCAAGGTACGCCGGGGACCTTGCCGAGGGAAGGCAAAGCACAGCCCCGATCCGCCCGGGCGCCGCGCGGCGGGGAAATCCGGCCTCGGCACGCCGGTCCGGACACGACGAAGCGCGGGCCCTCGGGCCCGCGCTCAGCTCTTCTCTTCCTTGGCGACGTCCGCCGGCCCTTCAGGACGGTGCGGCGAGCTCCGCCCAGACGGTCTTGCCCGTGCCGTCGGCGTTGCGCACCACGCCCCAGTCCAGGCAGAGGCGCTGCACGATGAACATGCCGTGACCGCCGGGGCGGCCCGGACGGTGCGGGCTGCGCGGCGCAGGCGAGCCGGTGCCGAGGTCACTGACCTCCAGGCGCAGCACTTTGTTGGTGCAGCGCAGCCGCAGTTCCTCGGGCCCTTCGGCGTGCAGGCAGGCGTTGGTGACCAGTTCCGAGACGACGAGCAGCACATCCTCGGCCGCGGCACGCCGGTCGGCGCTCGCGGCCGGCAGCCAGCCCCAGTCGTGCAGCGCCTGCCGGGCGAAGTCGCGGCCACGCGCCACGGCCCCTCGGGTGCCCGCCAGACGCAGTCGGCGGATCTGGCCCACCGGGGCGGCAGCCGGGGCGGCGGAAGCACCCGCGCCGCCCGGCTCCGGGCCGAGAT
This sequence comes from Streptomyces sp. Edi2, assembly GCF_040253635.1. NCBI lineage: Bacteria > Bacillati > Actinomycetota > Actinomycetes > Kitasatosporales > Streptomycetaceae > Streptomyces > Streptomyces sp. Edi2. The sequence goes on from NZ_JBEJGX010000003.1 coordinate 3,494,483, forward strand.
CGCCCGGCGGATACGGCCGGGTGGTGCTCATCAGCGCTTCACCTCACCGATTCGCCTGTTCACGGAAAACAGATACTGACTGATTCAAGGGATTCAGATGTCTCCTGCCCGACCGGACGGTGAGAACACCCACTTCTTGGGTACGGAAGTTGTGACACGTACTACGTGCCCGGAATGCAACGTTCCGGGCACCGCCGCCATGTCAGTCGGCCAGGGCCGCGTCGACGGAATCGTGCACCGTGAAGACTGCTTCCGCGCCGGTGATCTCGAAGACCCGGGCAACCACCGGCTGCATCCCCGCCAAATGAACCCCGCCCCCCTCGGCTTCCGCCTTCAGGCGGGCGCCGAGCAACACATTGAGGCCGGTGGAGTCCATGAACTCAAGGGGTGAGCAGTCCACCACCAGGCGTGCATATCCGTCGTCCACGCAGCCTTCGAGTGACTCACGCAACAGATCTGCGGTGTGGTGATCCAGCTCACCCGAAACCGTCACGACCGCGCTGGCGCCGTGATGGCGGATCTCGACATGAAGCCGGCCCCGGCTTGCACTGCCGACCGTCCCGCGGTCCATGCGCGCGCACCTCTCCTGCTGTCTAGACGACTGTTTGCTTACCTACTGCGCTCGTCCGAACCCTACGCCTTCCTGACGCCGCTCGGTAGCCGAACAATCCGCGTATTGCCCAATATATGGACAACGCGTACTTGCCATCTTCAGGGAAAGCCAGGTAGGCGTAGAAGCACACATCCGAAACGGCCGGCTTTGGAGGCGCCGCACACCGCAGCTTCGCGTAGAGGCATCGGCGGCCATATGCCGAGAACGATGGAGGAGACCATGTCACCCCGGCTCGACGAATTGCGCACCGACGACACCCGGCAGCCCGCATCGTCGACACCCCCGTCCGACCCGACCGGGCAGATCCCTTCCCAGTCACTCCCCGCCGAACCCGATCTGGCGGAACTGACTGAGATCGAGGGGCTGCCCGAGATCCCGCCGTTCGACGAGGTGGGCCCGGTGGACGCGAGGGCTCTGTCCAAGACCCTCTTCGAGCGTCTGGAGACGCTCGAGGAAGGCACCCACGAATTCGCGTACGTCCGCAACACCCTGGTCGAGCTCAACCTCGCGCTGGTGAAGTTCGCGGCCTCCCGGTTCCGCTCCCGCAGCGAGCCCATGGAGGACATCGTCCAGGTCGGCACCATCGGCCTGATCAAGGCGATCGACCGGTTCGAGATCGGCCGTGGCGTCGAGTTCCCGACGTTCGCCATGCCGACCATCGTCGGTGAGATCAAGCGCTTCTTCCGTGACACCAGCTGGTCGGTGCGGGTACCGCGGCGTCTGCAGGAGCTGCGTCTGGACCTCGCCAAGGCGGGCGACGAACTGGCGCAGAAGCTGGACCGCGCCCCCACGGTGCACGAGCTCGCCGCACGCCTCGACATCAGCCGTGACGAGGTCGTCGAGGGCATGGCCGCGAGCAACGCGTACACCGCGAGCTCGCTGGACGCCCAGCCCGAGGAGGACGACAACGAAGGCGCGCTGGCGGACCGCATCGGTTACGAGGACCACGGGCTCGAGGGCATCGAGTACGTGGAATCCCTCAAGCCGCTGATCGCCGAACTCCCGCCGCGCGACCGGAAGATCCTCTCGCTGCGCTTCGTCGCCAATATGACGCAGTCCGAGATCGGCGAAGAGCTGGGCATCTCCCAGATGCACGTCTCCCGTCTGCTCTCCCGCACCCTCGTGCGGCTCCGCAAGGGGCTGATGGTCGAGGAGTGAGGGACCGCGGTCCCTGCCGGTCCGCGCGACCGGCAGCCGCCCGCGCAAAGGAGGGCCTGCCCCGGGGTACTCGGGACAGGCCCTCTCTTGCTGACGGGCCCTCTCGTGCCGGTGCCGGAAGCCGGCTCCTGCCGCTGACACAAACCTCCGCGCCGGCTCCGTGAGCCGGCGCGGAGGTCACTGCGGCCGGGCGGGCGTCAGACGCGCACTCCCTGGTGCCACACGGCCGAAACGAGCGGGACGCCCGGCCGGTAGGCGAGGTGGACGTGCGAGGGCGCGTCCAGGAGGGCGAGGTCGGCGCGGGCGCCGGGCGCGATCCGTCCGACGTCCGTACGGCGCAGCGCACGGGCGCCGCCCGCGGTCGCCGACCACACCGCCTCGTCGGGCGTCATCCCCATGTCGCGGACCGCCAGCGCGATGCAGAACGGCATGGAACTGGTGAAGGACGAGCCCGGGTTGCAGTCGGTGGACAGGGCGACGGTGGCGCCGGCGTCGAGCAGCGGGCGGGCGTCGGGCCAGCGGGCGCGGGTGGAGAACTCGGCGCCCGGCAGGAGGGTGGCGACGGTGTCGGACTGCGCGAGGGCGTCGATGTCGGCCGGGCTGAGGTGGGTGCAGTGGTCGGCGGAGGCGGCGCCGAGTTCGACGGCGAGCTGGACGCCGGGGCCGTGGCCGAGCTGGTTGGCGTGCACCCGTGGCACCAGGCCCCTGGCCTTGCCCGCGGTGAGCACGGCGCGGGCCTGGTCGCCGTCGAAGGCGCCCTGCTCGCAGAAGACGTCGACCCAACGGGCGTGCGGGGCGCAGGCGTCCAGCATCGGGCCGGTCACCAGGTCGACGTAGCCGGCCGGGTCGTCGGCGTAGTCGGGGGAGACGATGTGCGCCCCGAGGAAGGTGACCTCGTCGGTGTGTTCGGCGGCGATGCGCAGCGCGCGGGCCTCGTCCTCGACGGTGAGCCCGTAGCCGGACTTGGTCTCCTGGGTGGTGGTGCCCTGGCGCAGCGCCTCGGCGAGGTAGCGGGCGACGTTGGCGTGCAGCGCCTCGTCGGTGGCGGCGCGAGTGGCGGCGACCGTGGTGCGGATGCCGCCGGCGGAGTACGGGCGGCCGGACATCCGGGCGTTGAACTCCGCGGTGCGGTCGCCGGCGAAGACCAGGTGGGAGTGGGAGTCGACGAAGCCGGGGATGCCCGCCCGGCCGTCCGCGTCGACGGCGTTGTCAGTGGCGGGTGCTTTGCTGGAAGCACCGACCCAGGCGATGCGGTCGCCGTCGATGACGACCGTGGCGTCCTGGATCAGGCCGAGGGGGCCTTCGCCGAGGGAGGGGTCGTTGGTGACGAGCTGGGAGATGTGGGTGATGGCGGTGGTGGTCGGCGTGGAGGTCGTCGTCATCGCGGGGGTGTTCTCCTTCAGCCGCGTACCGCGGCGATGGACTCTGCGAGGGCGGTGGGTACGTCGGGGACAAGAGTGTGCACACCGTCCCGGACGATCTGCCGGCCGCCGACGATGGTGTGCCGTACGTCCGCAGCGGAGGCGGCGAATACGGCCGCTTCGGCGGCCAGCCGGGGCGGTGGCCCGGCAGTGCGTACGGAGTCCAGTGCGATCGTGGTGAGGTCGGCGAGCGCACCGGCCTCCAGTGCGCCGGCGTCGCCCCAGCCCAGGGCGGCATGACCGTCGGCGCTCGCGGCGCGCAGCAGGGCGGCGGCCGTCCAGTGCCCGCGGGTGCGGGTGCGCAGCCGTTCGTCGAGCTCCATGGCGCGGGCCTCTTCGAGCAGGTCGATGACGGCGTGGCTGTCGCTGCCGAGGGACAGCGGGCTGCCGCGGCCCTGGAGCCGGGCGGCCGGGCCGATGCCGTCGGCCAGGTCGCGTTCGGTGGTGGGACACATGCACACGCCCGTGCGGGAGTCGCCGAGCAGCTCGATGTCCTCGGTGGTGAGGTGGGTGGCGTGTACGGCGGTGGTGCGGCTGCCCAGCACGCCGTGGTCGGCCAGCAGCCGGGTGGGGGTGCAGCCGTGGGCCTCGCGGCAGGCGTCGTTCTCTGCGGTCTGCTCCGAGAGGTGGACGTGCAGCGGGGCCTGCCGTTCGCGGGCCCAGTCCGCGACCGTGCCGAGCTGCCCGGCGGGGACGGCGCGTACGGAGTGGATGGCGGCGCCGATACGGGCGTGTGCGCGCTCCTTGAGCGCGTCGGCGCGCTCGGCCCAGCGCTCGGCGGTGCCGTCGCAGAACCGCAGTTGGTGGTGGTCGGGCGGGGCGCCGAAGCCGGCCGAGAGATAGGCGGTGTCCAGGAGGGTGATCCGGATACCGGCGTCGGCGGCGGCGGTGATCAGCGCCTCGCCCATCGCGTTGGGGTCGTCGTAGCGGGTGCCGCCCGGCGCGTGGTGGAGGTAGTGGAATTCGCCGACGGAGGTGATGCCGGCCAGCGCCATCTCGGCGTAGGCGGCGCGGGCCAGGGCGTAGTAGGTGTCGGGGGTGAGCCGGTCGGCGACGCTGTACATCACCTCGCGCCAGGTCCAGAAGGTGCCGGTACCGACCTGGACGATGCCGCGCAGGGCGCGGTGGAAGGCGTGCGAGTGGGCGTTGGCGAGGCCGGGGAGGGTCAGGCCGCGCAGCGTGGTGGACCCGGGCGGCGGGGTGTCCGTACCGGTGCGAACGGCGGTGATCCGGCCGTCCGCGGTGTCCACCGTCACGCCCGGCTCGGCGTGGGTGCCGAGCCAGGCGTGTTCGAGCCAGTACGTCGTCGGTGTTGCCTGCGTCGTCAGCGGCACGCCAGCCCCTCCAGTACGTCGGCGAGTGCGGTGACCCCGGCGGCGCAGTCGTCCTCGTCCGCGGCCTCGGCGGGCGAGTGCGACACCCCGGTGGGGTTGCGGACGAACAGCATCGCAGTGGGCACCGTTCCGGACAAAATACCCGCGTCGTGCCCGGCGCCGGTGCCCAGGACGGGCACGGTCCGCTCCCCCGACTTGCCGAGGATCGCGCTCAGCTCGTCCCGCAGGGCGTGCTGGAACTCCACGACGGGGGTGAAGGATTCGCGGACGACGGCCAGTTCCACCCCGTCGCGGGTGGCGCGCTCGGCGGCGGCCTGCTCGATCCCGGTGATCACGGTGTCCAGGGTGTCCTGGTCGGGGGCGCGGGAGTCCAGCCAGCCGCGGACCAGCGAGGGGATGGCGTTGACGCCGTTCGGCTCCACGCTGATCTTCCCGAAGGTGGCCACGGCGCCGGCCAGCCGGGCCTGCTCGCGGGCGGCGAGCACGGTCGCGGCATAGCTGAGCATCGGGTCCCGGCGGTCCTCCAGGCGGGTGGTGCCGGCGTGGTTGGCCTCCCCGTGGAAGTCGAACCGCCAGCGGCCGTGCGGCCAGATGGCGGAGGCGATGCCGACCGGGTCACCGGACAGGTCCAGGGCCCGGCCCTGTTCGACGTGGAGTTCGACGAACGCACCGATCCGGGCGAGCCGTTCGGGGTCAGGGCCGATGGCCTCCGGGTCGTATCCGGCGCGTTCCATGGCCTGCGGGAGGGTGATGCCCTCGCCGTCGCGCAGCCGGTGCGCGGCCTCGGGGGTCAGCGCCCCGGTCGCGAGCCGGGAGCCGGCGCAGGCCAGGCCGAAGCGGGCGCCTTCCTCGTCGCCGAAGTTGACGATCGCCAGGGGCTTGTCGAACTCCGCTCCTCTCCGGCGGAGTTCATCGAGCGCGGCGAAGGAGGAGACGACGCCCAGCGGGCCGTCGAAGGCGCCGCCGTCGGGCACCGAGTCCAGGTGCGAGCCGGTGACGACGGCGTCGCCCGGGTCCGCGTCCCGGTAGCCGGTGGCGCCGAGCCAGGCCCACTGGTTGCCGTTGCGGTCCAGTTCGTAAGTGAGTCCACGGGTCTCGGCCTGGGCCCGGAACCACGCCCGGCAGTCGGCGTCGGCGCCGGTCCAGGCGTAGCGGCGGTAGCCCCCGGAGGAGGAGTGGCGGCCCAGGGGCCGCAGCTCCTCCCACATCTCGTGGAACGAGGCGGTCACGCGCCCCCGCCTTCGCCCTCGCGCATCGGGATGCGGACGCCGCGCTCGGCGGCCACCTCGTCGGCGCGCTCGTAGCCCGCGTCGACATGCCGGATGACGCCCATGCCGGGGTCGTTGGTGAGCACCCTGCGGATCTTCTCGCCGGCCAGTGCGGTGCCGTCGGCGACGGTGACCTGTCCGGCGTGGATCGAGCGGCCCATGCCGACGCCGCCGCCGTGGTGCAGCGAGACCCAGGAGGCACCGGAGGCGACATTGACCATGGCGTTGAGCAGCGGCCAGTCGGCGATCGCGTCCGAGCCGTCCTTCATGGCCTCGGTCTCGCGGTAGGGCGAGGCGACGGAGCCGCAGTCGAGGTGGTCGCGGCCGATGGCCAGCGGGGCCTTGAGCGTCCCGTCGGCGACCATCTCGTTGAACCGCTCGCCGGCCTTGTCGCGCTCTCCGTAGCCGAGCCAGCAGATCCGGGCGGGCAGGCCCTGGAAGTGCACCCGCTCGCCGGCCAGCTTGATCCAGCGGGCCAGCGACTCGTTCTCCGGGAAGAGGTCCAGGATCGCCTTGTCGGTCGCGGCGATGTCGCGGGCATCACCGGACAGCGCGGCCCAGCGGAACGGCCCCTTGCCCTCGGCGAACAGTGGCCGGATATAGGCGGGGACGAAGCCGGGGAAGGCGAAGGCCCGCTCGTATCCGGCGAGCTGGGCCTCGCCGCGGATCGAGTTGCCGTAGTCGAAGACCTCGGCGCCGGCGTCCATGAAGCCGACCATGGCCTCGACGTGCCGGGCCATCGACTCGCGGGCCCGCTGGGTGAAGTCGGCGGGCTTCTCGGCGGCGTAGGCGGCCATGTCGTCGAAGTCGATGCCGGACGGCAGGTAGGCCAGCGGGTCGTGGGCGCTGGTCTGGTCGGTGACGATGTCGATCGGCGCGCCCTCGGCGAGCATCTGCGGCAGCAGGTCGGCGGCGTTGCCGAGCAGGCCGATGGAGAGCGGCTTGCGCTGGTCACGGGCCTCGACGGCGAGCTGGAGGGCGTGCTGGAGGCTGTCCGCCTTCACGTCCAGGTAGCGGTGTTCGATGCGGCGCTCGATGGCGCGGGGGTCGCAGTCGATACAGATCGCGACGCCGTCGTTCATGGTGACGGCGAGCGGCTGGGCGCCGCCCATGCCGCCGAGGCCGGCGGTGAGCGTGATCGTCCCGGCCAGGGTGCCGCCGAACTTCTTGGCCGCGACGGCCGCGAAGGTCTCATAGGTGCCCTGGAGGATGCCCTGGGTGCCGATGTAGATCCACGAACCGGCGGTCATCTGGCCGTACATGGTCAGCCCGAGGGCTTCCAGGCGGCGGAACTCCTCCCAGTTGGCCCAGTCGCCGACGAGGTTGGAGTTGGCGATGAGCACCCGCGGTGCCCACTCGTGCGTCTGCATCACGCCGACCGGCCTGCCGGACTGGACGAGCATCGTCTCGTCCTGCTTCAGCGTGGTGAGCGTGCGCACCATGGCGTCGAAGGAGCGCCAGTCACGTGCGGCCTTGCCCGTGCCGCCGTAGACGACGAGCTGGTCCGGGTGTTCGGCCACCTCCGGATCGAGGTTGTTCTGCAGCATGCGCAGCGCGGCTTCCTGCTGCCATCCCCGAGCACTCAGCTCCGTACCGCGCGGTGCCCGCACGGGTCGCGGTCCCGACATGGGCCGTGCCTCCCTGACGTCGATTGGATTGAGCTATTCACATATTGAGGTCGCTGAATAGCACTAGTCAACAGGGCACGGTGGACCGCCGGCCGCGAGCCGCGTGAACCGGCCAACCCGCCCGGCATTTTTTACTTGCCTACCGGGAAAGTCTGCGCTAACTTTCCCAGTAGGCAAGTCAACGGGGAATGCCTGGAACGCCTTGGGGAGGCGATGGCCATGAGCACATCAGTGGATGCGGAACAGGCCTGGAAGGATCTGCAGCGCATCCGGGTACCGCAGGAGCGGGTGTACGACGAGATCGAGCGAACCGCTCAGAACGACGCGGGGTCGGCGTACACCACGGCCGGCGTCATGTGGGTGTTCATCGCCGTCTCGGGCCTCGATCTGCCCGAGTGGGCGTTCTGGCTGGTGCTCGCGGCCTATGTCGCCCTGCTCGGCTCGCTGGGCGTGATCTACAACCGCAGGACTCGGATGCGACTGCACCGCTCGCGCCACAGCTGGCGGTCGTTCGCCATCTTCTTCGCGGGCATGACGGTGACCTTGGTGACGATCCTCGGCTCCGGCCGGCTGGTCGACTGGCTGGCACTGCCCTACGGCAGCCTGATCCAGGCCACCGTCTCGGCGGGCGTCTTCGTCCTCTTCATCGGGCCGGCGAACCGCTGGGCGGTCAGCCCACTGCGCGAGAGCGGCACGAGAACCCTCCGGAAGGAAGCAGGCCGATGAGCACCCCGAGCGGCTTCGACGAACTGATCCACCCCTCCACCCGGCTGTCCGTGGTGGCCCTGCTCGCCGCCACGGAGTGGGCCGATTTTCCCTTCATCCGCGACAGCCTCTCGCTCAGCGACTCCGCGCTCTCCAAGCAGCTGCACACTCTGGAGGAGGCGGAGTATCTGGAGATCCGCAAGGAAGGCGGCGGCCGTAAGCGGCGCACCAAGGTACGGCTGACGCACCGCGGCCGGACCGCCTTCGAGGGGCATGTGGCCGCGCTACGGGCCATCGTCGAGGGCGCGGGACCCGCGGCGTCGCCCGCACCGGCGACGGAGTCCGCGGCGTCGGCGGAGACCGCGGCGGCGGCCTCAGGGGCAGGGCAACAGCAACAGCGCGCGGAGGCGGGCCGATGACGACCACCGAACAGCCGACCGTCGCCCCGCGCACGACCGCTGTGGAGCCGGCCGTCGCCCCGTCGACGGCCGCTCCGGCCGCCGCGGGCCCGGCCGGAGCCGCCGGCCGGCCCGTCATCCGGGTACGCGACATGAGGATGTCGTACGGCGGCACACACGTCCTGCACGGCATCGACCTGGACATCCACCGCGGCGAGATCTTCGCGCTGCTCGGCCCCAACGGTGCGGGGAAGACCACCACCGTCGAGATCCTGGAGGGCTTCCGGCAGCGCTCCGCCGGGGAGGTCACCGTCCTGGGGACGGACCCGGCGCGCGGCGACGACGCCTGGCGGGCCCGGATCGGCCTGGTCCTGCAGTCCTGGCGCGACCACCGCCGCTGGCAGGTGGCCGAGCTGCTGAGGCACTTCGCCCTGTACTACCCCGCTCCCCGCGACCCCACGGAGCTGCTGGCCCTGGTCGGCCTCACCGAGCAGGCCGGGCAGCAGGTCGACCGGCTCTCCGGCGGACAGCGCCGGCGGCTCGACGTGGCACTGGCGATCGTCGGCCGCCCGGAACTCCTCTTCCTGGACGAGCCGACCACCGGCTTCGACCCCGAGGCCCGGCGCGGCTTCCACGACCTGGTCGAACGGCTCGCCCGCGACGAGGGCGTCACGGTCCTGCTCACCACCCACGATCTGGCCGAGGCCGAGCGGCTGGCCGACCGGATAGCCGTGCTGGTCAGCGGCCGGATCCAGGCCGGCGGCACCCCGGCGGAACTGGCCCGTCGGGCCGCCGCACAGGCCGAGGTCCGCTGGACGGCGGCCGACGGCACGGCCCGCCGGGAACGCACCGAGGACCCCTCCCGGCTGGTCTGGGAGCTCCACCGGGACACGCAGGGGCCGGTGGCCGACCTGGAGGTCCGCCGCCCCACGCTGGAGGACACCTACCTGCACATGGTGCACCGGGACGACGGAGCCGGGGGCGGGGACGGAGCCGGGGCGGGGCCAGAGGACGGGACAGGGGCACGGACCAGTGGTGCGGGCGGAGCCGGGGCCCCGGAGGCCTCCGGCACAGACGCCTCGGACGCAGACGCCTCGGACGGGGAGAAGGAAGCATGAGGGGGACCGGAGTGACGACTTCGACAGAAGCAGGCGTGGTGACGGGCAGTGCCCGGGGGGACGGCACGGCGGGACGTGCGGCCACAGCCGGCGCCACCACGGGGGCGGGATCGCGGCGCCGCCGCTACTGGCGCGCCGGTCTCCTGCGCGGCGGCATCGAGCTCCGCCACCTCGTCCGCAACCCCAAGGAGATGGGCGGCCATCTGGTCAACGTCGTCGTCGCGCTGCTGCTCGCCGGCTATATCGGCGACCAGGTCCCCGGCACCCGTGTCCCGATGGCCCATCTGACGCTCGCGGGCTTCGCCGCCTACCTGCTGTTCCAGATCGGGCTGGTCAATCTCCCGCAGATCCTGGTGACCGAGCGCGAGGAAGGCGCTCTGCTGCGGCTGCGCGCCACCCCCGGCGGCATACCCGCCTATCTCGTCGCCAAGTCCGTGCTGGTGGTCGCCATGGCGTTCGGGATCCTGGCCGTCCTGCTGGGAGCCGCCGCGGTGCTGGTGGACGGGCCGCTGCCGCACGGGCCCGGCGGGTGGCTGACACTGCTGTGGGTCAGCGTGCTCGGACTGCTCGCCGTCGTCCCGCTGGGGGCGGCCATCGGCGCCGTGCTGCCGAACCCCCGTGAGGCGCTTGCGTTGATCATGCTGCCCTCGATGGGGCTGCTGATCACCTCGGGAGCGATGTTCCCGCTCACCTCGCTGCCCGTGCTGGTCCAGAAGATCGCCTCGGTCTTCCCGCTCAAGTGGATGGCCCAGGGCCTGCGCTCGGCCCTCCTGCCGGACGCCGCGCGCGCCGCGGAACCGGCCGGCTCCTGGGAGCTGCCGACCGTGGCACTGATACTCACCGCCTGGGCCGTCCTCGGCTTCCTGCTCGCCGTCCCGCTCCTGCGCCGCGCCGCCCGCCGCGAGTCCGGCTCCCGCCTCTCCGAACGCCACCGCAAGGCGGGGTGGAGCGGCAGCCGGACGGCCTGAGCGGAAGCCGCCCCCGGACCGTCCGGAGGGATACGGACGGATGCGGACGGTACGGGTGAAGGAGGACGGTCCAGGCTGAGGAGGACGGTCCACGGGAAGCGGACGGCCCAGGCAGCGGCAGAGACGGATGGTCCGGGCCGAGGCGGATGACCCAGGCGGAGACGGAGACAAACGGTCCAGGCGGAGACGGATGACCCAGGCCGAGACGGGCGGCCCGGGCGGAGACGGGCGGCCCGGGCGGCTCCCGGTTGGCGTCGCACCCCCACCCAATGATGGAGTTGACCCATGAACTTCACGGAGCGAGACCGTGCCATTCAGTCAGCCATCGCGCGCGGGCTGGTCGGCCCCGGCGAGCCCGTTGCCGGGCTGCTCGACATCGCCGGGATCCGCCGGTCGGCAGCCGAACTCCGCGCCGCCTTCGAGGAGTTCACCGCGCCGGGCACCCCGGTGCTCCATGCGTTCGCGGTGAAGGCCGCCTCGCTCGTGCCCGTATTGCGGCTGCTCGCGCAGGAAGGACTCGGCTGTGAGGTGGCCAGCCCCGGCGAGCTGGCGCTGGCCCGTGCCGCCGGGGTGCCGATCGCCCGGACCGTCCTGGACTCACCGGCCAAAACCTTCGCCGAACTGCGCGAGGCGCTGGCTCTCGGGATCGCCGTCAACGCCGACAACCCCGAGGAGCTGGCCCGGATCGACGCGCTGATGGCCTCGGCGCCGAGCAGCGCACCCATCGGTCTGCGGGTCAACCCCCAGATCGGTGGCGGCACCATCGGGGCGATGAGCACCGCCACGGACACCTCGAAGTTCGGCGTCGGGCTGCGTGACGAGGGCGCTCGCGACTGGGTCGTACAGGCCTTCCTCGCCCGCCCGTGGCTGACCCGGCTGCACGGCCATGTCGGCTCCCAGGGCATGCCCCTCGAGCTGATGGCGGCGGGCGTCAAGGCCCTGTACGACATCGCCGAGGAGATCAACGAGCGGGCCGGCCGGCGTCAGATCGACACCCTCGACATCGGCGGCGGCCTGCCGGTCAACTTCTCCTCGGACGCCACCACCCCGACCTACCGCGAGTACGCCGCGCTGCTGCACGCGACCGTCCCCGGCCTGCTGTCCGGGCGCTACGGGCTCGTCACCGAGTTCGGTCGCTCGCTGCTGGCCAAGCACGGCGTGGTCCTCGCCCGGGTCGAGTACGCCAAGTCGGCCGGCGGCCGCCCCATCGCCGTCACCCACGCCGGCGCCCAGGTCGCCACCCGCACGGTCTTCGTCCCCGAGGCGTGGCCGCTCCGGATCGCGGCCTATGACGCCGAGGGGCGTCCCAAGACGGGCGCTCCGGTCGCCCAGGACATCGCGGGGCCGTGCTGCTTCGCGGGTGACCTGGTCGCGGAGAACCGTCCGCTCCCCCGCCTGGAGGCCGGCGACCACGCCGCCCTCCTGGACACCGGCGCCTACTACTTCTCCACCCACTTCGCCTACAACTCCCTCCCCCGCCCCGGGATTTACGGCTACGCGGCGGACGCGGACGGCGAGGTCCGCTTCGCGACCGTCCGCACCCCGCAGACCCTGGAGGAGCTGACCGCGGAAAGCGGTGGCGCACACGCGAAGTCGCTGGGCGAGCTCGGGAGGCAGTAGGCAAGGGGCCGCGGTGAGCGAGAGGCCGTAATGGGCAAGGGGGCGTAATGGGTGAGAAGCCGTAATGGGTGAGAGGCGGTAGCAGGCGAGGGGCGACCGGCGGCCCGTGGGCGGGTGCCCGCCGCCGCGTGCCGCTCAGCGGCCGGCCCGTACTCCCCCGGCCCGGGAACCGCCGGCCCGGGAGCCGCCGGTCCGCGCTCCCCCTCGCCGTGCCCCGCCGGGCCTGGCATCGCCCGCGGCCGTCCCGGTCAGGGCGTACTCACGGACCTCCTTGCCCGCCGCGCCGCCCCGCGTGGCGGCTTCCGTCCGTACCCACAGCAGCGCCTCGTGCGCCCGCTCCCAACGGCCCAGCCACAGCGCCTTGCTCCACAGCCCGAGCGCGGCCCCCGCCATCAGCAGCCCGCCGGCCGACGGCAGCGCACAGGACGAAGCAACCGCCGCCAGGAAGGCGCACAGCAGCCACCAGCGGTGCGCCCGCCGCCAGACCCGGACGGTGACCGCCCGGTCCTGCAGGATGACGCCCTCCCGCCGGCGAAGGCTGACCGGTTCTGACCGGTGGGCCGCTCCAGGTCAGTGGCCACCGGATGGAACGTCGCAGCCGTAGTGGTCGGGGTAATCGGGGTAACCACCGGAGGTGTCCGCCTGGGTGGTCCTGCGGTGCATCGTGCCCTCCAGGCACAGCGGAGAGGCCTCGATGAGGAAGCTGACCCCCGTGGGACCGTTCTCGTGCGACTGCACCTTCCCGGCGGAGTAGCCCGGCCGGTGAGCGCGCTGCGGGTGCTCGGGTGGGTTGCAGTCACCGCGCTTGCGCAACGCTTCGAGCACCCGCTCGATGCGGCGGACGGCCGCGAGCCCGTCGCAGCGGCTCTGGCCGTACAGCGGCAGGGAACCCGTACTCCGCTACTCCACGAACAGCCCCCGGGCCGCCGCCCCCGCGTCGAATTCCTCCAGCCGGGCCTGGGCGTCCGGGAGGGCGTCGCACATCGCCTCCAGCAGTACGCGGCCCAGGAGCATGGGGGCGCAGGCCGTGTCGAAGGCCAGGCCGGTGCCGACCGGGGCCGGGAGCAGGAGGTCGGTGTGGTGGGCGACGGGGGCGAAGGCGCTGTCGGCGACGGTGACGACGGTCAGGCCGGCGGTGCGGGCGTATTCCAGCGCGTCGACGACCTCGCGGGGGTGGCGGGGCAGGGCGAAGCAGAGGAGGGCGCTCGCGCCGGCCCGTACCGCGGCGTCGATGCGGTCGGTGAGCATGGTGCCGCCCTCGTCCAGCAGCCGGACGTCGGGGTGGACCTTACGGGCGAAGTAGCTGAAACCGGCGGCCTGGGCGGTGGCGGCACGCAGTCCGAGGACGGGGAGCGGCCGGGAGGCGGCGAAGAGGCGGCCGGCCTCGACCACCGGTGCCGGGTCGGCGAGGGCGGCGGCGAGCCGGCGGAGGTTGTCGATCTCCGCCTGGACGGCCTGCTGGTACTCGTTGTAGGAGCCGGTGTCGCCGGGCTTGTCCGTAGGGGCGACCTCGCGCAGATGGCGGCGCAGCGCCGGGTAACCGTCGAAGCCGAGGGCGACGGCGAAACGGGTGACGGACGGCTGGCTGACCCCTGCCAGTTCGGCCAGTTCGACGCTGGAGAGGAAGGGTGCGTCGGCGGCCCGGCGCACCATGCAGTGGGCGATCCGCCGCTGGGTGGGAGTCAGCCGGTGGCCCTCGAAGAGCTTCTGGAGACGGGCGGCCGTACCGGTGTCCGCGGCGGAGATGCCGGCCTCCATGCCGGTGGCGTCCGTCCCGGGGGCGGCGTCCTCCATGGCGGTGGGGGTGTCCCTGCCGGTGATGTCCGTCCCGGCGTTCGCACCCGCGCCCGCCCCCGAGCCCGTACCCGCGCCCGTCCTCGCGCCCGTGTCCGTCGTGGCCGGCGCCTCCGGCGTCCGGTCGGCCCTGTCCCGCGGTCCGTCGCCGGTCGCGCCGCCGACGCCGCCGCCGATTCCGCCGCCGTTGTCCCCGTCCCCGCTCATCGCCTCTTCTTCCCGGCCCGGTCGGGGGCCTTGTCCTGTCCTGTGTCGACCGACTGTACGGAATTCCTGGCCCGCTCCGGCCCGCGCTACGCGCCGCGATCCGGCCGTAAGCGCACCCCGGCCCCACGCCACCACCCTGGCTCCACGCGCCGCCCCGCCACTCCCGTACAGCCCCACTACTCCCCTACAACTCCGCCAGCCCGTCCAGCAGCCCCGCCGCGACCGCCACGTCACCGGTCAGCGGCCGGTCCTCCATCCGCGGGTCGAGGGCGTCGGCGGCGAAGGCATAGGCGGCGGCGAGCGGTATGTCCGGGTCGGGCTCCAGGGAGCGCATCCGCAAGGCCCGTACGGTGGCGACCAGTTCGCAGGCGAGGACCTGGCGGTAGTGCGTAGCGGCGCGCAGGCTCTGGCGCGCGCCCAGGGAGGCGAAGCTCGCCTGCTCCTCGACGCCGCGGGAGAGGACGGCATGGCCGAGCGAGGCCGGGTGGGAGACCGCGCGCATCTCGCCGAGCGCGGCGCCGGCCGCGTATTCGAGGATCATCACGCCGGAGCTGGCCGGTGCCGCATCCCCCAGGAACGGCCGCAGCCGGGTGAAGTCGGGCTCGGAGAGCGCGGCGAGCCGGGCGGTGGACAGCTGGGCGGTCTGCAGCACGGCCAGCCGGAGGGCGTCCAGGGCGAGCGCGGCATGGGCGGCGTAGAAGTTGCCGTGGTGGTAGGCGGCCTGGTCCTCGATGCTGATCAGGGGGTTCTCGGCGGCGGCGTTCACCTCGACCGTCAGCACCTCGTCCAGGGTGTCGGCGGCGTCCAGCGCCGGGCCGTGGATCTGCGGGATGCAGCGGAAGCCGTACGGGTCCTGGATTCGGCCGAGGGGCGGGGCCGGGCGGGGCGGGACGCCGGAGAGGGTACGCAGCCGGGTGGCGGCGGCCGCGGAGCCGGGGTGCGGGCGGGCGAGCATGACCGGCTCGGCGAAGGGCTCGTACGAGCCGCCGACCGCGAGCAGGGAGAGGGCGGCGACGGGGAGGGAGGCGGCCAGGAGCCGGCGCAGTTCGTCGAGGGCGAGCGCGGACTGGCCGAGGGTGAGGGCGTTGCTGCTGATCAGGGCGAGCGCGTCGTTGTTGTCGAGGGCGATGGGGGCGGGGGCCCGGCCGCCGGACGCGCAGTGCCAGGGGTGCTCGCCGGCCAGCGCGAGTCCGGTCTGGGCGAGCGCGGCCAGGTCGCCGGTGCCGACGCCGCCGTGTTCGTTGACGACGGGGTGCGCGCCGGCGTCCAGGGCGGCGAGGAGGGAGGTGATGACGGCGGGGTTCAGGCCGGCGCCGCCCGCCAGCAGCTGGTTGGCGCGCACGGCGAGCATGGCGCGGACCTCGCGGCCGGGCAGCGGGTCGCCGACCGCGCCGGCGTGGCTGCGCAGCAGCCGCAGCCCGTGCTCGGCATCCGCGGCCCCGACGTCCTCCGTGCGGTTGGCGCCGACGCCGGTGCTGCGCCCGTAGACCCGGCCGGTGGCGGCGAGGCGGCGTGCGGTCTCCCAGGATTCCTCGGCGCGGGCGAAGGCCTTGGGGTCGGGGGCGGTGGGGTGCGCGGTGCGCTCCGCGAGGGCGGCGATGTCGGCGCTGTGCAGGCCGGTGCCGTCGAGTGTGATGCGCCGGCCGACAGGGGGGCCGTTGTCCAGCATGTGAGATACCAAGGGGTTCAACTCCCTCTTATAACGCGCTTTGTGGACGGAAGTCCGACACCTCTTTCCGTACGGTGAGCCGAAGCAGCAGGCGAGGTAAAAGCGATTGCCTTCCGCCTATTGACTTCTATTCACGCGCCTATGACTCTGCATGACACTATGCAGGCCGGGCAAGGGGCAGCGGATGATCAAGTTCGACGCAGTCAGCAAGCGATACCCGAATGGCACCACCGCCGTGGACGAGCTGTCCCTGGACCTCCCCGAGGGCGGGGTCACCGTCCTCGTCGGCTCGTCGGGCTGCGGTAAGACCACCACCCTGCGGATGGTCAACCGCATGGTCGAGCCGACCTCCGGCAGGATCAGTGTCGGCGGCCGCGACATTCTGGAGGCGGACGCCGCCGAGCTGCGCCGCGGCATCGGCTATGTCATCCAGCAGTCCGGTCTCTTCCCTCACCGTACGATCCTGGACAACATCGCGACGGTCCCGCTGCTGCTGGGCTGGGGCAAGCGCAAGGCCCGCGCCCGCGCCGCCGAGCTGCTGGAGCTGGTCGGCCTGCCCGCCGACGCCGGCAAGCGCTATCCGCACCAGCTCTCCGGCGGCCAGCAGCAGCGCGTCGGCGTCGCCCGTGCGCTGGCCGCCGACCCGCCCGTGCTGCTGATGGACGAGCCCTTCGGCGCCGTCGACCCGGTCGTGCGCACCCAGCTGCAGAACGAGCTGCTGCGGCTCCAGGAGGAGCTGCGCAAGACCGTCGTCTTCGTGACCCACGACATCGACGAGGCGGTCCGGCTGGGCGACCGGATCGCGGTCTTCCGCACCGGCGGCCGGCTCGTCCAGTGCGCCGAGCCCGCCGAGCTGCTGGCCCGGCCCGCCGATGACTTCGTCGCCGACTTCCTGGGCGCCGAGCGCGGGCTCAAGCTGCTCTCGCTCACCACCCTCGCGGACGTCCCGCACGCCCCCGGCCGGGCGATACGCGCCGACGAACCGGTCGGCGGGATATCCCGCGACGGCGGCCGCTGGCGCGTGGTGACCTCGCCGCGCGGGGAACCGCTGGGGTGGCTGGACGCCGACGCCCTGCCTGCCGGCGGGACGGCCGGCGAGGCCCCGCTGGAGGCCGTACGGCCGCTGCGCGACCACGATTCCCTCCTCTCGGCGCTCAACGAGGCGGTCTCCTCCCCCGCCGCCGCCGTCGTCCGGGTCTCCGCCGACGGGGTGCTGACCGGCGTCACCTCCCGCGACGCCATCCACGACCGGGCGGGCCGCAGCCACGCGGAGGCGGGCCGGGCGGCGGCCGCCGGGCCCACCGCCGCCGGGCCCACCGCCCCCGGGACGCCCGCCTCCGAGACGCCCGGCTCCGAAGCGCGCGCCCCCGAGACACCCGGCTCCGAGCCCCCCGCCCCCGAGGACACGCCCGGGGACAGCCCCGGGGACACCCCCGGAGACGCCAAGCCCCCCAAGGCCCCCTCCGCCACGGAGCGCCCCGCATGACCATCGAGTGGGGCTGGTTCCCCGACCACGCCGACGAGATGGCCCGCCTGACCGCCGACCACCTCGCCACCGCGGTGCCCGCCGTCCTCCTCGGCCTGCTGATCGCGCTGCCGCTGGCGGTCCTCGCCCACCGGATACGGCCGCTGCGCGGCTTCATCCTGGGCGCGTCCAACATCCTCTACACCATCCCCTCCCTCGCCTTCTTCGTCCTCCTCCTGCCGGTCACCGGCCTCACCCGCACCACCGCGATCGTGGGTCTGACCGCGTACACCCTGGTCGTCCTCGTACGGAACACCGTCGAGGGCCTGGACGCGGTCCCGGTCAAGGTCCGTGAGGCGTCGACGGCGATGGGGACCGGGCCGCTGCGCACCCTGCTCACCGTCGAGCTGCCGCTCGCCCTCCCGGTGATCATGGCGGGCGTCCGGGTCGCCACCGTCATGTCCATCTCCCTGGTCAGCGTGGCGAGCTATATCGGCTACGGCGGCCTCGGCCAGCTCTTCACCGACGGCTTCCAGCGCAACTTCCCCACGCCGGTCATTGCCGGTGTGGCCTTGACCCTGCTGCTCGCCCTGGTCGCCGACGCGCTGCTGGTGACCGTCCAGTGGCTGTGCACCCCCTGGCGGCGCGGCACCTCCCGGCAGCGCACCTCTCTGTGGCGGAAGGCAGCGTGACGCGCCGATGCTCGAACTCCTGAAGAACCTCGCCTCCTGGCTGACCAGTCCGGCCCAGTGGTCGGGCCCCGAGGGCATCGCCGCACGCGTCCTGGAGCACCTGGAGTACTCGGTGCTCGCCACCCTCGCCGCGGCCGTGATCGCGCTGCCCATCGGCCTGCTCATCGGGCACACCGGCCGGGGCGCCTTCCTCGCCGTCAACCTCTCCTCGTTCGGCCGGGCGCTGCCCACCGTCGGCCTGGTCACCCTGGTCTTCCTCGCGGGCGGGCTGAGCGTGTGGCCGGTGTATGTGTCGCTGGTCGCGCTCGCCGTGCCGGTGATCATCACCAATACGTACGCGGGGATGGCCGCCGTCGACCCCGAGGTCAAGGACGCCGCCAAGGGCGTGGGGCTGCGCGGCCGCCAGGTCCTGTGGCAGGTCGAACTCCCGCTCGCGCTCCCGCTGATCATGACCGGCGTACGGCTGGCGACCGTGCAGGTCGTCGCCACCGCCACCATCGCCGCCTATGTCAGCTTCGGCGGGCTGGGCCGCTATGTCTTCGACGGGCTGGCGCAGCGCGACCTGGTGCAGGTCCTCGGCGGTGCGGCCCTGGTCGCCGTGCTCGCCGTCGTCGCCGACCTGGCGCTGGGCGGGCTGACCCGGCTGCTGTTCCGCGGCCGCCCGGCCACCGCGCGCTGAGCACCCGCCGCCCGGATGCTGAGCACCCGCCGCCCCGCCCCTTACGTACGCACCGAGGAGCCCCGCCCATGAACCGTCGTACCGCCCTGACCGCTCTCCTCGCCGGCGCCTCGGCCCCGCTGCTGGCCTCCTGTTCCTCCGGCATCACCTCCCTCAAGGGGGACGGCGCCGGCGGCGACAGCGGCAGCAGCACCGGCGGACTGGTCATCGGCACCGCCAACTTCACCGAGAACCAGATCCTCGGCTACCTCTACGCGGGCGTGCTGACCGCCGCCGGGGTCAAGGCCACCGTCAAGCCCAACCTCGGCTCCCGCGAGATCGTGGTCCCCGCGCTGCGCTCCGGCGATATCGACCTGCTCCCCGAGTACCAGGGCAGTCTGCTGCTCTACCTCGACAAGAAGGCCACCGAGACCGAGGCGGGCGCCATGCAGAACGCGCTGGCCACCGTGCTCCCCGACGGCCTCGAAATCCTGCCCTACGCGGCCGCCGAGGACCGCGACAGCTTCGCGGTGACCCGCGCGACCGCCGACCGCTACGGCCTCAAGACGCTCGCCGACCTGCGCAAGGCCAACGGCAAGCTGGTGTTCGGCGCGGCCGCCGAGATGAAGAAGCGGGTCGTCGGGCTCGTCGGCCTCAAGGACCGGTACGGGGTGGAATTCAAGGAGTTCAAAGCGCTGGACTCCTCCGGACCGCTGGTCAAGGGCGCGCTGAAGAAGGGCGACATCGACATCGCCAATGTCTTCACCACGGACGTCGACACCGCGGCGAACGGCTGGGTCCTGCTCGCCGACCCCCAGCACCTCATCCCCGCCCAGCACATCGTCCCGCTGATCGCCGCCCGCAAGGCGGACTCCAAGGTCCGCAAGGCCCTGGCCCGTCTGGGCAACACCCTCACCACCGCCCACCTCACCGAGCTCAACCGCCTCGTCGACAAGGAGAAGCAGGACCCGGACCGGGTGGCCGACGCCTGGCTGAAGAAGCACAAGCTGAGCTGAGCCCCGGCGGCGGCCGCAGGCCTCACGCGGGCGGCAGGCCGCCGTAGCGGAGCGGCAGGCCGAACAGCGGGAACAGCCGCTCGGTGTCCAGGAAGCACTGCAGCGCGGTGATCCGGCCGTCCGCCGTCTCGATGACCTGGATCGCCCAGGGCTCGCCGTCCGCGCGGTACTGACCGAACGCCGGCCGGCCGTTCGCCGCGACCGGCACCAGATGTGAGCCCTCGCAGCCACAGCCCGGCCCCAGCATCCACTTCACGATGTCGTCGCGGCCGCGCAGCCACAGTTCGAGCGGCGGCATGGACAGCGTGGAGTCCTCGTGCAGCACGGCCGTGAGCGCGTCCATGTCGAAGCGTTCGAAGGCGTCGACATAGCGCCGCAGCAGCGCCTGCTGGGCGTCGTCCAGCGGCTGCTGCGCCACGTCGGCAGCGGTGTCGCCGGAGGCGGCGAGGGTCGCGCGGGCCCGCTGCAGAGCGCTGTTCACCGAGGCGACCGAGCTTCCCAGCAGCTCGGCGACCTCACTCGCCGACCAGCTGAGCACTTCCCGGAGGATCAGCACCGCCCGCTGCCGGGGCGCCAGCCGCTGCAGCGCGGCGATGAACGCCAGACGGACCGACTCCCGGGCGACGGCGGTCTCCGCCGGGTCCGCCGCGGACGCCAGCACCCGCTGGTCCGGTACGGGCCCGATCCAGGTCGCCTCGGGCAGCCCCGGGCCGACCGGCGTGTCCACGCTCGACGGGGAGGCGAGATCCATCGGCCTGGCCCGGCGCTGACCACCCTTGAGCAGGTCCAGGCACACATTCGTGGCGATCCGGTAGAGCCAGGACCGCAGGGACGCCCGTCCCTCGAACCGGTCGTAGCCCCGCCAGGCCCGCACCATCGTCTCCTGCACGGCGTCCTCGGCCTCGAACGCCGAGCCCAGCATCCGGTAGCAGTAGCCGGTCAGCTCGGTGCGGTGGGCCTCCAGGCGGTCCGCGGGCTCCTTCCGGGACACGGGCTCCCTCCGGGGCGCGGATCCTGCGCCGCCGTCCGCCGGCACGGCTCCGCCGTCCACCGTCGCGTCACTCGTCGAGGACCGTTTCATCGAGGACCCGCCCATCCGCCCGTCGGCCGACCACCGGCACACGCGCCCGACGGTACCGGAGCATCCGGCACCAGTCTGCTCCCCGGCACGGGGCTCCGCAGCCGGGGGCCGGACGCGGGAGAGAACCCGGGCACACGACGTGGGAGCCCCCGCCGGCCGGGCGCGGGAGCCCCACGCGCCCGATGCGGGAGAACAGCGCAAAGGCGGGCCGGACACCACGGCCCGGCCCGCCTCCGCGTCTCAGGTCATCTGCGCAGCTGCACGCCGCGCAGTACCCCTCCGACGACCGCTCCGGCCACGATGCTCAGCCCGAGCCGGGCAGGTTCCGTCAATCCGGAGAACACCGTGTGCGTGAGCGCGAAAACGACCACGACCGCGAGAACTCCGGCGATCAGCGCCTTCCTCATTCCTTGCCCATTTTCTTGCCCAATTCGTTGCTCAGTTCCTTGCCCGGCATCAGCAATCGGAAAGCGACAGCACCGCGCCGGAGACCAGGCCGCCGAAAGCCCCCGCCGTGGCGCCCGCGGCACACCCGGTCTCGGCGCCTGCTATGCAGCCGCCTATCCCACCGGACACCACATAATCCTTGATCTTGTCGTTGGCGCACTGGGAGTAGCTCTCGGCCGCCACGCTCCGCGCGGTGACGCCGAGATCCCGGAAGCTACGGGTCGCCCGCACGGTCACCGTGGCGCCCTTGGCCCGGTAGCTGACGTGCGCCGTCTTGCCGTTCTTCAGTTTGATGGCGGTGCCCAGCCGGCCCACCGTCCGATGGCCGGGGCCGACCAGCTCCAGCTTCTTGCCGGCCACGGTGAAGTGGTAGCCGGCGGGCATGGAAAGGGTGGCCGTCAGCGTTTTGCCGTCCGGCGACCGGAGCGACTTCAGCTTGAAGCCCTTGACGGAACTCACCGATTTCGCGGAATGCGGCGCACTGTGCGCGGAGGCGGGACCTGCCATCCCCGCAAAAGTCAGTGCGGTGAGTGCGGTCGCAGCGGTCTTACGGAACCTCATATATCCCCGTTTCCCCGTGTGGATCGATTCCGTGATCAGCCTATGGGTGACGTCGCAAATGCAAGATCCATAGCGAGTAATTTCGGGGTAAACGCAGCCGCTTACGGGGCAGTTCGACCCTCGCGCGAGCTGACGGTGCGCCACCGGCGGGGCCCGGGGCGGCCCTTCGGGCGCCGGCTACCGCCGCACCGCCACCGCCGACCCCCGTTCCGAGAGGCGCGGGGCGCACAGGATGCGCTTGCGGCGGACCCGGCGGCCCTCGATGGCGGCGACCGCGAGGCGGGCAGCTTCCTTGGCGATCTCGCTCAGGCCCCAGTCGACGGTGGTCAGGGGCGGGGTGAGGACCCGGGAGACGGGGTGGTCGTCGAAGCCGACGACCGAGAGGTCACGGCCGACGGTGAGAGAGGCCTCCGCGGCGGCCGCGTAGACGCCGTAGGCGATGGAGTCGGAGAAGCAGAAGACGGCGGTGACCGGGACGGGACCGGCCGGCCGTCGGCCGTCCGGGCTGTTGGCCAGGACCCGGCGGGCCACCGCCGTCGCCTCGCCCAACTCCTGCGGACAGGGCAGGACTTCGGCCTCGATGCCGAGGCGGTCGGCGGCCTCGCGCACATAGACGTCGGCGGGGCGGTCGGGGGTGGAGGGGCCGGTGGGGGTCAGCACGGTGACCCTGCGGTGCCCCAGCCCCCGGAGGTAGTCCAGGACGGCATCGATGCCCGCCCGGTTGTCGAAAAGCACCTCGCCCGCCGTACGGGCGCGGCTCAGGGCGTCGCCGATGGAGACCACCGGCACGGCGTCGGCGATCGCCGACCAGCCCTCGGCGGACGGGTCGACCGGCGAGACCAGCAGGCCGTCCACCCGCTGGTCGCGCAGCTGCTTGGCGAGGGACAGCTCCCGCCCGGGGTCGCCGCCCGCGTCGAGGATCAGCGCATAGCGGTCGCCGGCCAGCAGCTCACGCCCTATCGCCGCCATCAGCTGCTGCTGCCACAGATCCTGCAGATCGCCGGCGAGCACCCCGACCGTGCTCGTACGGCCGCTGGCGAGGGCGCGGGCGATGGGGTCGGCCTCGTAGCCGAGCTCGGCGGCGGCCTTGCGCACCCGCTCCTCGGTTTCCTTGGAGACGTGCTTGCCCCGCAACGCGTAGGAGACGGCCGCGGTGGAGAGGCCGGTGGCCTCGGCCACCTCGCGGAGGGTGGTGCGCTTATTGGGCCTGGCCATGTGCGGAAGCCTACCCAAGGAGGGCGCGGCAGCCGGTCACGACGGAACGGCCCATCGGGCGGCACCCCGGGGACGGAAACGGGCTGACGGGGACGACAGTGGCCTGCCGCCGGGGACAGCGACGGCCTGCCGGACCCGGCAGGCCCTTGACAGCCCTCGCGGTTAAGCGCTTCACTTAAACGCATCAGTTAAACGGTTAAGTGAAGCGGTTGAGCAAACGGTCCAGGGCGCGGACCACGACGCGTGCGCCGCCCCGCCGCCTGCACCACCGCCCGCACCCCGCCCCGCACCCCGAGGGAGGCCCGTGCCCACCGACGTCCACCAGCACATCTGGCCGCCCGCATTCCTCGAGCTGCTGCGGTCCCGCAGTACGCCGCCGCGGCTGGACGGCTGGACGCTGCACCTGCCGGGCGAGCCCCCGTACGCCGTCGACCCCGCCGACCACGACATCGCGGCCCGCGCCCGGCTCGCCCGCGCCGACGGCCTCGACCTGGCCCTGGTGTCGCTCTCCAGCCCGCTCGGCATCGAATATCTGCCGCCCGCCGAGGCCGCACCCCTGCTCGACGCCTTCCACGACGGCACGCTGGACCTGCCCGCCCCCTTCGGCGTCTGGGCCTCGGCCTGCCTGTCCGCTCCCGAGCCGGACCCCGACGCGCTGCGGCGCGAGCTGGCCCGCGGCTGCGTGGGGCTACAGCTGCCCGCCACCGCGCTGCTCGACGCCGCGGGGTGGGCCCGCTGCGCACCGCTGCTGGACGCCGCCGCCGAGCGGGACGCGCCGCTGTTCGTCCACCCCGGCCCGGCCCCGCCCGCAGACCGGGACGCGCCGGCCTGGTGGCCCGCCCTGGTCCCGTACCTCCAGCAGCTGCACGCCTCGTGGTTCGCGTTCCGCGCCTTCGGCCGGCCACGCCACCCCGACCTGCGGGTCTGCTTCGCGGCCCTGGCCGGCCTGGCCCCGCTGCACGGCGAGCGGCTGGTCGCCCGTGGCGGCGGCCGGGACCGCGGCCGGGTGGACTGCAACGCGTTCTACGAGACCTCCTCGTACGGCACCCGCGCGGTCGACGCACTCGTCCGGGCCGCGGGCATCGACGTCGTCGTCAGCGGCAGCGACCGCCCCTATGCCGAACCCGTCCTCCCCGACCTCGGCGCACAGGCCGCCGTCCACGCCCTGCGCACCGCCAACCCGGCCCGCCTGCTGGGCCCGACGAAAGGAGCCCGCCCATGACGTACCGCACCTCCCTGGCCGCCACCGCCCGCGAGGTCCCCGACGGCGAGGAGCCGTTCACCGCACTGCCCGAGCGCAACCTCGACAAGCGCGAGCTGCAGGACCTGGTCGAGCAGCTCGCCACCCGCCCGGACCTGTGGCGTGAACAGGTCGCCTTCTCGGACACCGAGCGCCACTACGCCTCCCTGCACCGCGACGAGTTCGTCGATGTCTGGCTGCTGTGCTGGACCCGGCAGAACGACACCGGCTGGCACGACCACGACCTCTCCTCCGGGGCGGTCCGGGTCGTCCAGGGCGTACTGACCGAGTCCAACCCGCGGATCGGCGGCGAGCACCTGGCCACCGCGGTCGACGCGGGCTCCTCCTTCGCCTTCGGCCCGGACCACATCCACCGGCTCACCGGGGCGAGTGACGATGCGGTGTCGGTGCACGCCTACTCACCGCCGCTGTGGCGGCTGGGCCAGTACGACATCACCGCGGACGGGCTGATGCGACGGGTCTCGGTCTCCTACGCGGACGAGCTGCGGCCGACGGACGGGACCACCGCGGCCTGAACGGCCGGGCCGGGCACTTCGGCACCCGGGTCGGTCGGCCCGCGGCCCGGCTCCCGGCGGCAGGAGTGCCGCGCCCCGGCACCCGACCGCCGGTGGCCGCAGGCCGCCCGGGCCTGTCGGCCGCCGACAGGCCCGGCCACCGATCAGCCCAGCCGCCGACACCCCGGCCCCACCCCCGCCACCACGAATTACTCCCGCACCTATTGACCTTCCATTCACTGCCATCGATCCTGAATGAATCCATACAGGCGGCAATGCGAGGCGGACTCATGGCAGGTGTGGTCGAACGGCGCTCCATCGACGTCGTTCCGGACGACGAACGGCACGGCAGCGCGGTCAGCCAGTTCACGCTCTGGCTGGGCGCCAACCTCCAGATCACCGCCGTCATCACCGGCGCGCTGGCCGTCGTCTTCGGGGCGAACGCCTTCTGGTCGCTGATCGGGCTGCTGCTCGGCAACCTCCTGGGCGGTGCGGTGATGGCGCTGCACTCCGCCCAGGGACCGCGGCTCGGACTGCCGCAGATGATCACCTCGCGGGCCCAGTTCGGGGTGCGCGGCGCGGTGGTCCCGCTGGCGCTGGTCATCGTGATGTACATCGGCTTCTTCGCCAGCGGCAGCGTGCTGGCCGGGCAGGCCGTCGGCGAGCTGACGCACCTCGGCGAGACCCCCGGGATCGTCCTGTTCGCCGCGGTCACCGCCGTGGCCGCGGCCGTCGGCTACCGCCTGATCCACACCCTCGGCAAGATCGCCGGCCTGGTCTGCGCACTGACCTTCGTCTACCTCGGCATCCGGCTGCTGCAGCGCACCGACCTCGGCACGCTCCTCGCCGACCACCGCTTCGCGCTGCCGGTCTTCCTGCTCGCCGTCTCGCTCTCGGCCTCCTGGCAGCTGGCGTTCGGCCCGTACGTCGCGGACTACTCGCGCTACCTGCCGCGGCACACCTCGGCGCGCGCCACGTTCTGGTGGACGCTGTCCGGTTCGGTGCTCGGCTCGCAGTGGTCGATGACGTTCGGCGCGCTGGCCGCCGCCGCGGCGCCCGCGGCCTTCGTGGGGCACGAGGTCAGCTATATCGTCGGCCTGGGCGGCGCGGGCCTGATCGCCTCGGTCCTCTACTTCGCCCTCGCCCTCGGCAAACTCACCATCAACATCCTCAACACCTATGGCGGGTTCATGTCGCTGGTCACCAGCGTCAGCGGCTTCCGCGGACAGCGCACCCTCACGCCGCGCGGCCGCTCCGCCTACATCGCCGGGATCATGGTGGCCGGCACCGCCGTCGCCCTCCTGGGCAAGGACTCGTTCCTGACATCCTTCAAGGACTTCCTGCTCTTCCTGCTGACCTTCTTCACACCCTGGTCCGCGATCAATCTCGTCGACTACTACCTGATCTCCAAGGAGCGCTACGACATCCCGGCGCTCAGCGACCCCGCAGGACGCTACGGCGCCTGGAACGTGCGGGCGCTGACGGTCTACGTCCTCGGGGTGCTCGCCCAGCTCCCGTTCCTGGCCACGCACTTCTACACCGGCCCGCTGGTGGCACCGCTCGGCGGCGCCGATATCTCCTGGCTCGTCGGTCTCGCCGTACCGGCCGTCCTGTACTGGCTGACCGCCCGCCGCGACACCGCCCGCACGGTCGGACCGGCAGCGCCCCAGGAGGAGCTGAATCCAGCCGGATCGGGGGGCTAGCCCTACCGCGCCGCCCGCCCGGCGTCCGTATTCTCGGGGCATGGCGACCCATGACCCCGAGCTGCGCAAGGAACTCGACGCGACCCTCCAGACGCGCAAGGAACTGGGGCCGGAGTACGAGTCGGAGCTTCTGGAGTCCTTCCTGGAGAAGCTGGAGCGGAGCGTCGACCAGCGGGTGCGGCGGCAACTCGCCGAACAGCAGGTCCAGGTGGCCCGCGGCGCCCGGCCACCGCGCCCCGGGGGCGGCGGCCCGCTCTCCTGGGAGCGATTCGGGCTCGCCGCGCTCTCGCTGGTGCTGGCCGTGCCGCTGTCCGCGATCGCCGCGAGCCTGGCGGGGCAACCGGGACTGCTGATGTGCTGGGCCGGGATCGTCGGCGTCAACGCCGTACAGGGCGGCGGGCTGCACAGGCTGGTGCGCTCACGCACGGACCGCCGCGACGACGCAGGGGACTGAAGCCTGCACGGGGCCGAAGACTGCGGGAGCCCGAAAGCCGCGAGCCCGAAGGCCACGGGAGTCTGAAGCCCACAGCGGCCCGAAGGCTTCGGCGGGAACCGGAAGGTGCGGGGACCGACGCACCCCGGCGCTGCCGGGGGCGGGACGACGGCGGTCCCCGCACGGGACGCGTTCCGGGTGAAGCCGGTCGTCGCATCCGGTGGCGACGGTGGAGGTCCGGGAGCCGCTCCGGAGGTCCTTGTCGCCGTGACATCAATCTGCCCGACGCGTGTTAAGCCCGTGCTGCGAGCACATGACGCATACGTACACCGTGCGGTGACACCCGGTTTCCTGACGTCCGTTTGACGCCGTGACAGGTGCAAAACGGGACAGCGGCCGGGGAGCGGGACGGTCACCGCCCCACTCCCCGGCCGCCGGGTCCCGTCGCTACTTGCCGGCCTCGCGCGCCAGATAGGCCAGCAGGTCCTGCCGGCTCACCACGCCCTTCGGCTTGCCCTCGACGAGGACGATCGCCGCGTCCGCGCTCTCCAGGACCGCCATCAGATCGGCGACCGGCTCGCCGGAGCCGACCTGCGGCAGCGGCGGGCACATGTGCTTCTCCAGCGGGTCGGTCAGCGAGGCGCGCTGGGTGAACAGCGCGTCGAGCAGTTCGCGCTCGACGACCGAGCCGACGACCTCGGCGGCCATCACGTCCGGGTGCCCGGCGCCCGGCTTGACGATCGGCATCTGCGAGACGCCGTACTCGCGCAGCACCTCGATCGCCTCGCCGACGGTCTCCTCCGGGTGCATGTGCACCAGCGAGGGCAGCGCGCCCTCCTTGTGCTCCAGCACCTCGCCGACCCGGGCGGCGGCGCCGCCCTCCTCCAGGAAGCCGTAGTCGGCCATCCACTCGTCGTTGAAGATCTTGGAGAGGTAGCCGCGGCCGCTGTCCGGCAGCAGGACGACCACCACGTCGTCCGGGCCGAGCTTGGCGGCGACCTCCAGCGCACCCACCACGGCCATCCCGCAGGAGCCGCCGACCAGCAGGCCCTCCTCCTTGGCGAGCCGCCGGGTCATCTGGAAGGCGTCCTTGTCCGAGACCGCCACGATCTCGTCCGCGACGGTGCGGTCGTAGGCGGTCGGCCAGAAGTCCTCGCCGACGCCCTCGATCAGATACGGGCGCCCGGAGCCGCCGCTGTAGACGGAGCCCTCCGGGTCGGCGCCGATCACCTTGACCTTGCCGTCACTGGCATCCTTCAGATAGCGGCCGGTGCCGCTGATCGTGCCGCCGGTGCCGACACCCGCCACGAAGTGGGTGATCCGGCCCCCGGTCTGCTCCCACAGCTCGGGACCGGTGGTCTCGTAGTGGGAGCGCGGGTTGTTCGGGTTGCTGTACTGGTCCGGCTTCCAGGCACCGGGCGTCTCGCGCACCAGCCGGTCCGAGACGTTGTAGTACGAGTCCGGGTGCTCGGGGTCGACGGCGGTCGGGCAGACCACCACCTCCGCACCGTAGGCCCGCAACACGTTGATCTTGTCCATGGACACCTTGTCCGGGCAGACGAAGATGCACTTGTAACCCTTTTGCTGGGCGACGATCGCCAGGCCCACACCGGTGTTGCCGGATGTCGGCTCGACGATGGTGCCGCCGGGCTGCAGCTCACCCGACTGCTCGGCGGCCTCGATCATCCGCACGGCGATCCGGTCCTTGACCGACCCGCCGGGGTTGAAGTACTCGACCTTCGCCAGGACGGTGGCCTGGATCCCTCGAGTGACGTTGTTGAGCCGCACGAGCGGGGTGTTGCCGACCAGCTCAATCATCGAATCGTAAAACTGCACGGTGGTCTCCGCGGTCAGGGGCACGCTCTCCTGCGCCCGTGCGGCCAGCCTATTGCCCGGGTCCGTTAGAGGAGGCCCGCGTTGCGTTCCGTGCAGGAACGGGCAACACCCTGTTGTAGGAGTTCTTGCCGATTCAAGAGCGCGTCCGGCCTCCGGTGCCAGGGCGCGCCCGCACTGCGCGGGGAGGTGCCCGGCCCATGCCGATGACGATGTCCAGGGCCAGAGTGGCCCGGCGGATCGCGACCGCCGCCGCTTTCGGCGGCGGCGGGATCGGGCTGCTCGGGGTGGCCACCGTCGGGGTGCTGCTGACCGAGGTCCGGCTGGCACGCCGTACGGTCGGCGGCTCCAGCGACATTCCGCCGTGCGCCGACGGCCGTTACGGCGCCGCCTTCGACCACCGCACCGACCACCCGCCGCTGCGGCTCGGCTTCCTCGGCGACTCCACCGCCGCGGGCCAGGGCGTCCACCGCGCCCGCCAGACCCCCGGCGCGCTGCTCGCCTCCGGCCTGGCCGCGCTCTCCGAGCTGCCCGTCGACTTCCGCAATGTGGCGCTGCCCGGCGCACAGTCGGACGACCTGGCCCGCCAGGTGGAGCTGATGCTGACGGACGGCACCGAGACCCCGGACGTCTGCGTCATCATGATCGGCGCGAACGATGTCACCCACCGGATGCCGCCCGCACAGTCCGTCCGCCATCTCTCCGAGGCGGTGCGCGCACTGCGTGCGGCAGGCTGCGAGGTGGTCGTCGGCACCTGCCCGGACCTGGGCACCATCGAGCCGGTCTACCAGCCGCTGCGCTGGGTGGCCCGGCGGCTCTCCCGGCAGCTCGCCGCGGCCCAGACCATCGGGGTGGTCGAGAGCGGCGGCCGTACGGTCTCGCTCGGCGACCTGCTCGGCCCCGAATTCGAGGCGCGTCCACGGGAGCTGTTCGGGCCGGACAACTACCACCCGTCGGCAGAGGGCTATGCCACCGCCGCGATGGCCGTGCTGCCGACGCTGTGTGCCTCGCTCGGCCTGTGGCCGGAGAAGGAGCAGCCGGAGCCCGCCCGCGGCGAGGGTCTGCTCCCGGTCGAGCAGGCGGCCGCCGAGGCGGCCTCCGAGGGCGGCACGGAGGTCACGGCCTCTCGCGCCCCCTGGGCGCTGCTCAAGCACCGCAGGCGCCGCCAGCTCCCGGCCCCGGAGCCGACGGACCCGTCCGCGGTCACCCCGTGACGGGGCGGCCGCCCGGCACCCGCCGGGCAGCGGTAGGCGGTAGGCGGTAGGCGGTAGGCGAGGGAGACCCCCTCAGGGCCGGGGCCGCGGGGAATACTCCGCGGCCCCTCCTCGTTCCCATAAGCGCCCGCTTAGAAAAGAGGCCCGCATCACAGCACGGACCCCGTGACCTCAGCACTACGTGCAGGTAACTTCCCTCACAGTCCGCCCATTTCCCGCGCACTTGGAGCCGTGTGATGCCCGAAGCCGTGATCGTCTCAGCCGCCCGCTCCCCGATCGGCCGCGCCTTCAAGGGTTCGCTCAAGGATCTGCGGCCGGACGACCTGACCGCGAAGATCATCGAGACCGCCCTCGCCAAGGTCCCCGAGCTGGACCCCAAGGACATCGACGACCTGATGCTCGGCTGCGGCCTCCCCGGCGGCGAGCAGGGCCACAACCTCGGCCGCATCGTGGCCGTCCAGATGGGGATGGACCACCTCCCGGGCTGCACCATCACCCGTTACTGTTCCTCCTCCCTCCAGACGACCCGCATGGCGCTGCACGCCATCAAGGCCGGCGAGGGCGATGTCTTCATCTCGGCCGGCGTCGAGACCGTCTCGCGCAGCGTCAAGGGCAGCTCCGACGGCCTGCCGGACACCCACAACCCGCTCTTCGCCGACGCCGAGGCCCGCACCGCGGCGCGCGCCGAGCAGGAGGGCGCCGACTGGCACGACCCGCGCGAGGACGGCCTGATCCCGGACGCGTACATCTCCATGGGTCAGACCGCGGAGAACCTCGCCCGCCTCAAGGGCGTCACCCGCCAGGACATGGACGAGTTCGGCGTGCGTTCCCAGAACCTCGCCGAGAAGGCGATCAACGACGGTTTCTGGGAGCGGGAGATCACCCCGGTCACGCTGCCGGACGGCACGGTCGTCGCCAAGGACGACGGCCCCCGCGCCGGCGTCACCGTCGAGGGCGTCTCCGGCCTCAAGCCGGTCTTCCGCCCCGACGGCCTGGTGACCGCCGGCAACTGCTGCCCGCTGAACGACGGTGCCGCGGCGCTGGTCATCATGTCCGACATCAAGGCGCGCGAGCTGGGCCTGACCCCGCTGGCCCGGATCGTCTCCACCGGCGTCTCCGGCCTCTCCCCCGAGATCATGGGTTACGGCCCGGTCGAGGCCAGCAAGCAGGCGCTGCGGCGGGCCGGCCTCTCGGTCTCCGACATCGACCTGGTCGAGATCAACGAGGCGTTCGCCGCCCAGGTGATCCCGTCCTACCGCGACTTGGGCATCGACCTGGACCGCCTGAACGTCAACGGCGGCGCCATCGCCGTCGGCCACCCCTTCGGCATGACCGGCGCCCGCATCACCGGCACGCTCATCAACTCCCTCCAGTGGCACGACAAGCAGTTCGGCCTGGAGACGATGTGCGTCGGCGGCGGCCAGGGCATGGCGATGGTCATCGAGCGGCTGAGCTGAGCTGTAGCGGAGGGTGGAGGTCGGGTGCGAGGAACGAGTACCCGGCATCCGCCCGCAGCGGAAGCGAAGCTCAGCGCGACCATGAACACGCGCGGCTGAGCTGAGCTGAGCTGTAGCGGAGGGTCGGGCGCGAGGTACGAGTGCCCGGCACCTGCCCGCAGCGGAGGCGAAGCTCAGCGCGACCGCGACCGCGACCACAAACCCTCCCGGCCCTCCCAGCCCCCCGGTTCGTAGCACACGGTGACGACCCGGCTCGTGCGCGAGCGCATGCGCCCGCCCTCGCGCCGCTCGCGAGGGAGCGCGACAAAACGGACCAACTACCGCCCGGCGCACACCCATCGCTGTCGCCCGGATACGGGCGGCGACATGGCGTGACCTGCGCCACTCGTTAACGAGATCGCGACCCAATCTCCCCCAGGATTGTGACCAACGCCCTGGGGGAGAGGCGTTCTTGCAGGTCAGCAGGGGTCCGTCCGGGCGAACGAGCCCCCGGCTCCCCTCCTTTTCGGTACATAGTGCACCCGGAGCGGTCGCCGACCACCGGCAGCCTGATGTAGGAAGTCGGAGAACATTCTGCTAACGGGAGTACGCCGGTGAGCGAGGCGCTACCAGGAGTGATCCCGTCAGCGAGCGCATCAAGGGGGTCACCCCGGCCGAAGGCCGGGGTGAAGTCCACGTACCGATGCGCGGCCCGTGCGAAGAGGTGAGGGCCGCCGAGCGAAGTGGGGAGGACGCATGAGCGAGCGTCACCCGGGGGACCCCTCGGCCACCGGCCGGGGGCGCATCCCCCATGGGTGCGCGTCTCGCCCGTGCGGGACCGAACGAAGAGAGGTTTCGGCATGAGCGTCACCACCCTCGTCCTGCTGCTGGCCGCGGCCGTCGCCGTGGCGCTGGGCGCCGCCGCCCTGCACACCGCCCGCGGCCTGCGCCGCCAGCTCGCCGAGCTGCACGCCGAGCTCGGCGCGGCCCGGCAGGACGCCGTCGCGGGCACCGGGACGGTGCACCCGGCCGCGGCGGCCATCCCGGCCGCCCGCGCCGCCGAGACCCCGCTCGCCGACATACGTGCCGCCGTCGCCGATGCCCTGGCCGAGGAGCGGGAACGCGAACTGGCCGAGGCCCGCGCCTTCTGGGCCGCGCAGGAGGTCAGGGACGCCGCCGACGCCCCGTCGCTGCTGGGCGGTCTCGCCGGACTCGGCGACGAACTCCTCGACGGCCGCGCCGACCAGCGCGAGCTGCCCGAGCGCCTGGATGCCGACCGGTTCGACATCCAGCCGTTCCTGCCCCGCCAGGCGGATCTCGCCGGGCTGGAGCCGCTGCTGGGCCCGGACGCGCTGGAGGCGATGGACGCGCTGGAGTCCATGGACGCCCTGGACGCGCCGGAGTTGGAGCCGGTCGAGGAGACCGAGTCCGCCGAGCTGGCCGCCGCGCGCCGGCGCCACCCCTCGCACCCCGACTTCTCCCCGTCCCCGGTGATCAGTGATCACGAGCGCACCGTCGCGCGCCTGGAGGAACTGGCGCAGCTGGCGACCCCGCTCGCGGACGTCCGCCCCGGCCCGCTGGGCACCCTGGACGTCTACGTCTTCACCGACGGCACCACGCTCTGCCTGACCCCCGGGCAGCGCGAGACCGCGGAGCGCGTGGCCGGCGCACTGCAGGCGGGGCGCACGCCCGTACTGCTGGGCGGCTCCGGTATCTCCGGTGCCTACGCGCTGACCTTCTCCTGGGGCGAGAGCCGCGAGGAGAGCGTCTACATCCTCGCCGACCGCGTCATCGCCTCGCTCTGACCCGGCGCGGCGGTCCGCGTCAGCAGCGTTCCGCCGCCGCCCGGACGCATCGCACGGCCTCCGCCAGTTCGTCGGCGGGGGCCCTTTTCGCGTCAGAATCCCCCGCTGCGCCGGCCATCCGCACCGCCGCGCCGCGCAGGGCCTCGACAAGGTCGTGGCCGGCCACCGCCAGCTGGTCGCCGGCCGCGAACACCCCGGCGTCCGGCAGCTCCCGCGGGGGCTCGCCCGGCCGCTCGATCAGCTGCGCGCGGGTCGCCAACTGCCGTGCCAGCGCCAGGCCTTCGGCCGCGGCACCCTGGTGGAGCCTGCTCTGCGGCAGCGATCGGAGCCGGTCGGCGAGGGCGTCCACGGCGGTCTGCAAGGGGGTCACGTCAAGCACGCCGTGAGCCTATGCGCCACCCCGGGGTGGTTGCCAACGCCCGAACGCTCAGGCACGGTGGGCTGAAGAACCAGCATCGACCGCGTCCGGAGGCGCCGATGTCTCAGCTCTTCTCAGAAGAGACCCACCGGAACATGCTCTCCCGTATCCCGCACTGCACCGGCCGGGAAATCTCCGACTGGCTCCGCACCGTTGAGGAAGGCCCCGCTCTCTTCCGCTTCGACGAAAAGGTCAGCTGGCTCCGTGGCGAGCACAACCTCGCCTACGGCCATGCCAAGGCAATTGTCCATGAACACGACCTCAGGCGCGCCGCGCGCAAGTTCTGATCCGCGGTGACGGGGCCCCGCCCCGGTCCGGATCGGGACACTCCTCATTCACCACGCCGAAGGGCCCGCGGGCATGTGCCCGCGGGCCCGTCGTACGGCGCAGCGGCCGCGTACGGCGCCTTGCGCGCCCGGCGTCGTCCGGGGTCAGTCGCCCCGGAGGATGGAGATCAGCCGGAGCATCTCCACGTAGATCCACACCAGGGTCGTGGTCAGGCCGAACGCCGCCAGCCAGGACTCCTCGCGCGGCGCGCCGTAAGCGACACCGTCCTCGACCTGCTTGAAGTCCAGCGCCAGGAAGAGCGCGCCGAGGACCACGCCCACGATGCCGAAGACGATGCCCAGGCCGCCGCTGCGGAAGCCGAGGCCGTCGCCCCCGCTGAACACCATGAACAGGACGTTGACCATCGACAGCAGGAAGAAGCCGAGGGCCGCGATGATCACGAAGCGGGTGAACCGGGCGGTGACCCGGATGATCCGCGTCTTGTAGGCGACCAGCATGGCGACGAACACCGCCATCGTGCCCAGCACCGCCTGCATGGGGGCGCCGTGCAGCTTCGGCAGGTCGTTGATGAAGCCGCTGAGCGCCCCGAGGAAGAGGCCCTCCAGCGCCGCGTACCCGAGGATGAGGGCGGGCGACGGCGTGCGCTTGAAGGACTGGATGACGCCCAGCACCATCGCGACCAGGGCGGCGCCGAACGCGAAGCCGAGGCTCCCGGTCAGGAACAGCCAGCCGACGGTGGCGCCCACGACGAGCGTGCCGAGCGTCATGCCGGTACGCATGACGACGTCGTCCATCGTCATCGGGCGGGTCTGCGGGCTGTACTGCGGCGGTGCCTGGGTTACCTGCTGCTGGTCCTGGGCGTAGGGGTTGCCGCCCTGCGCGTAGGGGTTGGCTCCGGCGTACGGGTTCGCGGCGGCCCCGGCCTGCGGCGGTGCGTTGAAGCCCGCGTAGCCGGTGGCGCGGCTGAACCCCCGTCGCGAGAAGACCGGGTTGCTGCTCCTCATCTCACTCCTCCATGGCCGCCCTGCGCGGCCTCGACGGCAAGCGTAATGGCTTGGCAAAGGGGCGTCGCTAGTTCTCGAGCAGGATCTTTCCCCGAACCCGCCCGGACACCTCCTCCGTGAGGAGGACGTTCGAGAGGGCGGAGAGGTGCCCGGCGCGGGTCCGGACAGGTGGCACGCGACGGGCCGGGCGACCCTGCCGCTACACCGTCCCCCCGCCCTCGTCCCCGCCATTCCGGATATTCGATCTCGTGCCGTGCTCTTACTGTGGTCTTGCCGTGCTCTTGCCGTGTCCCGTCGCGCTCTTGTCGCTCTCTCATCGCTCTCTCGTCGCTCTCTTGCCGCTCTCTTGCCGCTCTCTTGTCGCCCTCTTGTCGCCGTCGGTTGTCATCGCGTGCGGTCGCCGTGCCCGAACTGCCATTTCCGTCTGCCGCCCCGGGGACTCCCTCCCCGGACCACTTCGCACGGAATCCGATAAATGTCTGATCGCAACGGACGTCACATGGCACGACAGGCAACCGATTCCCGGGGGGACCCGTCTTCCCTGCCGGCCGGATCCTGCCCCGGCGGGTGGATCTGCAGGGCTGACGCATGGTCAAGATCCGAACGCCGGAGTACCCCTTACCACTCTCCCGCGACTCACCGTCCGTAGCGCCATGGACGCGA
Source organism: Streptomyces sp. Edi2 (assembly GCF_040253635.1). Lineage (NCBI taxonomy): Bacteria > Bacillati > Actinomycetota > Actinomycetes > Kitasatosporales > Streptomycetaceae > Streptomyces > Streptomyces sp. Edi2. The sequence goes on from NZ_JBEJGX010000003.1 coordinate 3,530,071, forward strand.
TCAGTTGTAATCCGGGGGTGCAGATAGGGCTATTCTGGCGGGAAACAGTAGCGAAAGAGGGTTGAGGTGCCTGTGCCTGACGTCTCAGTAGTCGTCATCGTCTACAACGACGCCGACCGGTTGCCGACCGCGGTTCAGTCCGTGCTGGATCAAACGCTCCGGGACGTCGAGGTGGTGATCGTCGACGACTGCAGCACCGACCGTTCTTTCGAAGTGGCGCAACGACTCGCCGCTGATCACCCAGGGCGGGCCAGAGCCTTCCAGCTGCCGGAGAACAGCGGTGGGTGCGGCGAGCCGCGCAACGCCGGCATCCAGCACACCCGGGGCCGCTACGTCATGTTCCTGGACAGCGATGACGTCCTGGAACCCAATGCGTGCCGGAATATGCTGGAGGCCGCCGAGAAAACCGGCTCCGATATCGTTTCCGGCCAGTGTGTACGACTGCACGTGGACACCCGCAATCAGAAGCGGGACGAGTGGTATTCCTGGCTGTATTCCACCACCCGGACCATTGATTCCGTAACGGAATTTCCGGACCTGTTCGTGTGGGACACCCTCTCCACCAACAAGTGCTACCGGCGTGAATTCCTCATCGAGCACAATCTCCACTTCGCCAAGGGGTTGTTCTACGAGGACCTGCTGTTTATCGCCGATGCCTACCTCGCCGCAAAACGCATCACCCTGATCCCCAATCAGGTCTATTTCTGGAATGTCCACACGCAGGGCACCGTGAAGTCGGTGACAAACCGCCGGCACGAGATGACGAATTACGTCCACCGGCTGGAGGTCCACCGGCGGATCGACGCCATGCTGGCCGAGCGCGGGCTGACCGAGATGAAGCTCGCCAAGGACGTCAAATTCCTCAAGCACGACCTGGTGCTGCATCTGCGGGATCTGCCGTTCCGGGACGAGGCCTACCGCCGGGAATTCGCCGAGCTCTCCCGGGAATACCTCGCCGGCGTGGCCCCCGAGGCGTACGAGCACGTCCAGCCGATACAGGCCATCTGTGCGTATCTGCTCCAGCAGGGTGACTGGGGCAACCTGATCCCGGCGGTCGACACGCTCATCAACCGCAACAAGCTCTCCTCGCCGCTGGTCGAACACGACGGCCGGATCTACTGGTGCGGCGGCCACTTCGACGATGCGTTCGGGCGCGAGATCCTGGACGTGACCGACATCGGCTACCACGAGAAGCCGGTCAACCAGCTGTTCCTGCGCAATCAGCTCACCGGCTTCAGCGAATCCGGCCGGGCCATCTCGCTGACCGGCAAGATCACCAACCCGCTCGGTGTCATCCCGCCCGGTGCGCGGCTCAAGGCCCAGCTGGAGTTCAGCGCCCGGCGGCGCAGCCTGCAGTCCTTCCACTTCCCGGTGCAGGAGGTGCGCCACGACGGGGACGCCGTCCACTGGGAGGCCGTCGCCGACCTCACCGCGAAGCTGCGCCCGCTGGGCATCGTCGACACCATCTGGGACGTACGGCTGCGCCTGGAGGTGGACGGCGTGCGCACCACGAGCCGGCTCACCGTCGCCGACACCGCACTGTCCGGGGCGCTGCCGGTGCGGCCGCGGCTGACCCGGATGGTCGCCGACCACCTGGAACCGCATGTCTCGGCCAAGGGGCATCTGGCATTCCGCCTGGTCAGCGAGGGCGACAAGGCCGAGCGCGTACAGGAACTGATCACCCGCGGGGTGCACGGCAAGCCGGGGACGCTGGCCAAGACCGGCTACCGCAAGGCGAAGGCGCTGCGCGGCAAGGTCCTCTCGGGCGACAACAAGATCCGCGCCTATCACGAGGTGTTCAGCCGGCTGCCGGTCAAGAAGCGCACGGTGGTCTTCGAAAGCCACCTGGGCAAGCAGTACAGCGACAGTCCGCGGGCCCTCTACGAGGAGATGCGCCGGCAGGGCCTGGAGTTCGAGGCCATCTGGTCGTACGCCGGGTCCCCCAAGGGCTTCCCCAAGGACGCCACGCTCGTCAAGCGCTGGTCGCTGCCCTACCTCAAGGCGCTGGCACAGGCCGAGTTCTGGGTGGACAACCAGAGCTACCCGCTCAAGCTCACCAAGCGCCCGGAGACCACCTACCTCCAGACCTGGCACGGCTCGGCGCTGAAGAACATGGGCTTCGACCAGCCGGCGCTGAAGGCGCAGACCCGGCAGCAGCAGGAGGAGCAGCAGCGTTCGCTGGACCGCTTCGACCGGTTCCTGATCCGCTCCGAGCACGATGTGCACACCCTCGCCAGGGCCTTCCGGCTCAAGGAGAAGACGCTGCTGCGGGTGGGGTACCCGCGCAACGACGCGCTGGTGCGCGCCCGGCAGCGGGAGGCGGACCTGGGCGTGCGTGAACGCGGGCCGCTGGCAGCGAAGTTGGGCATTCCCGACGACAAGACCGTGCTGCTTTACGCGCCGACGTTCCGTAAGGCCGGCGGCCGGCACGGGCGCTTCGAATTGCCCTTCGACGTGGAGCGTTTCGCCGACCGGTTCGGCGACCGCTATGTCCTCCTGGTGCGTTCGCACTACCTCAATCATGTGGTGCTGCCGCCGACCGTGCAGGGCCGGGTCATCGACGTATCGGCGCACCACGATGTGACCCCGGTGCTGGAGCTGGCCGACGGGCTGATCACCGACTATTCCTCGGTGATGTTCGACTATGCGCTGCTCGACCGGCCGCTGGTGTTCTTCACCTACGACTACGACGAGTATGTGCACGAGGGCCGTGGCACCTACTTCGATCTGCTGGAGCACGCACCGGGCCCGGTGGTCCGCACCGAGGACGATTTCCACCAGGCGATCAAGACCTTCGAGTCGCAGTCGTCGGAATACGCGAAGAGCCGCAAGGAATTCGTCGCCAAGTTCGGGGAATACGACCAGGGCAACGCCGCCCAGAGCATCGTCGATCAGTTTTTCGCGCAGTGGAGCCGTTGATGACCGAGTCGTACGCAGCCGAGCCGCGGGACATCTTCTTCGTCTCCAACAGCGTCAACGAGGTGGGTGGCGTCACCAGTTGGTCGCACCAGCTGGCGCGCCTGTTCAGCGAGCGGGGCCACCGGGTGCACCTCGTCGGCGTGGTGCCGCCCCCCGAGGGGCGGGTCCACGAGCTGGCGGCCGACCTGCCGTTCAAGACCACCACGCTCTACTCCCAGCACCCGCCGTCCGTCCGCCCCCTTCGAGGCCTCAAGGGCAAGCTCAACGTCGTCGAGCAGCGCCGCCACGCCGCCCGCGAGGCCGGTATGCGGGAGCAGGCGGCCAAGATGAGCGCGCTGTTCCGGGCGGCGAAGCCGGGCGGCGTGGTGATCGTCACGCAGGTGTGGGCGATGGAGTGGGTGGCACTGGCCGACACCGCCGGTCTGAGCGTGATCGGTATGAGCCATGAATCCTTCGAAACCTGCCGTAGGTCGTCCCGCTTCGGCCGGGTCAAGCGGTTTTACGCGGATGTCGACCGGATGCTGACGCTCACCCGGGAGGACGCCGACCGCTGGATCCGCCAGCGGATGGACAATGTCGGCTTCATGCCGAACCCGCTGCCCTTCTTCCCGGAAGTCCCCTCCGACCGCTCCCGCAAGCATGTGGTCAGCATCGGCCGGCTCCACGAGGAGAAGGGCGTGGACATGCTGCTGGAGGCCTGGGCCAAGGTCGCGCCGCAGCACCCCGACTGGACGCTGCGGGTCTACGGCTCCGGCGAGGAAGAGGAGGCGCTGCGCAAGCAGGCCGCGGACCTGGGGATCGCGGACACGGTCGCCTGGATGGGCCGGACGGCCGATGTGCCGGGCGCACTGCGGGAGAGCGCGGTCTTCGCCCTCAGCTCGCGCGGCGAGGGCTTCCCGCTGGCCCCCATGGAGGCCATGGCGACGGCCGTGCCGTGTGTGGCGTTCGACGTGGCACCGGGCGTCCACGAGATCATCTCGGACGGCGTGGACGGCCTCCTCGCTCCCCCGGGCAACATCACCGAATTCGCCCGGCATCTCGACACCCTGATGTCCGACAAGGACCTCCGCGACACCATGGGCGAAGCGGCCCGGGAGAACATCCAGCGCTTCTCCACGGACGAGATCGTCGGCCGCTGGGAGAACCTGTTCACGCTGGTGGAGCGCTGAGGCACGGGCGCTGCCGCCCGTGAAGCGCTGACGGTGTGAAGCGCTGACGGCGTCGGGCGCCGAGCCGGCAACTGAGCGCCGGGAGGGGCCGCCACGTCATCCGTGGCGGCCCCTCCCCATAGGGTCACTTGGTCAGGACCAGGCTCACGTTGTGGCCGCCGAAGCCGAAGGAGTTGGCCAGCGCGGCGTTCCAGCGGCCGGTGCGGTTCTCGCCCTGCACCACGTCCAGGTCGATCCTCGGGTCGAGGGTGTCGAGGTTGCGGACGGCGGGGGCCACGCCGTCCCTGAGCGCCAGCAGCGCCGCCATCGCGCCCACCGCACCGGAGGCACCCAGCATGTGGCCGGTCATGGATTTCGTGGCGGTGACAGAGGCATGGGTGCCCACCGCGCGGCCGATCGCCTCGGCCTCGGCCAGGTCGCCGGACTCGGTGGAGGTGGCGTGGGCATGCACATGGCCGATGTCCCGCGGGGACAGGTCCGCATCGCGCAGGGCCAGTTCGATGGCGTGGACCTGGCCCGCCGCGTCGGAGGCCGTGATGTGGTTCGCGCTGGAGCTGACGGCGCTGCCGGCCAGCGTGCCGTACGCGGTGGCGCCGCGGGCCCGGGCGAACCCGGCGCGCTCCAGGACCATGATTCCCGCGCCCTCGCCCATGACGAAGCCGCTGCGGGCCGCATCGAACGGGCGGGACACCGACTCCGGGTCGGCGGACTGCGTGGAGAGCGCCTTCATCTGGGCGAAGGCGGCGAGGGTGAACGGGTGCAGACAGGCCTCGACGCCGCCCGCGACCACCACGTCCACCCGCCCGGCGCGGAGCAGGTCGAGGCCCATCGCCAATGCCTCGGCACCGGACGCACAGGCGCTGACGGGCGTCCTGGCCCCGCCCTTGGCGCCCAGGTCCATGCTGACCCACGCGGCTGGTCCGTTGGGCATGAGCATGGGAACCGCGAAGGGCGAGAGCCGGCGCGCCCCGGACTTCTCGAAGAGGTCGTCCTGGCCGAGCGTGGTGAGCACACCGCCGGTGCCGGTGCCGATGACCACGGCCAGCCGTTCGGGCTCGACCTCGGGCGCACCGGCGTCCTGCCAGGCCTCGCGCGAGGTGAGTATCGCCAACTGCTCGCTGCGGTCCAGCTTCCGGGCCTCCGTACGCGGCAGCGCGGCGGCCGGATCCCCGGTGAGTCCGGCCGCGACGCTCACCGGGAGGTCCATGGCCCACTCCTCCTCCAGCGCGCGCACCCCGGACTCTCCCGCCAGCAGCCCCGACCAGGACGAGGACGCATCGGCGCCGACCGGAGTCATCGCCCCGATACCCGTCACCAGCACCTGGCCGTTCTCGGTCATCTTCGTCTCCTCTGACCTCATAGAAACCGCACAAAGCCCATGGCGGGCCCGTAGAGATCATCTCAGCGGTGAGCTCGCCAAACAGGGGGCGGGCAAACCGATTTCAGCGGCGGGAAGTTGTCACTCCCCCACAACAACGGGCATGCCCTCAACGCCGGACGACCACCGTGATCCGCGTCCGTTCCGCTCGTCCGCTCTACTCGTCCGTTCCGTTCGTCCGTTCCGTTCGTCCGCCCTGCCGGCCCATTCCGCGCGTCCGCACGGCGTCGCCTCGCCGCGCGTCGCCTCGCGCCGCCTCGAGTCGCCTCGAGTCGCCTCGAGTCCGACGGTGATGGGGCGCTTTTTCTTTCGCGCCGCAATACCTCCGAAAGTCCGGCGGCCGGCCTCGGCATCGGGCATGTCCGCCGTTCCGCAACCGGCGCGAAGAAGACAAAGGCGGGCCCCGGCAAGAGAAGTGACATGACGCTTTCCGGATCGGGGCGGGCACACCGGCCGGATGGCGCAAGAGAGGAAGTGCGCGGTGCCGGGTATCCGGACTCACCGACGGCAGGGAAATCCAATATTCAAGTTACCTTGGGTATGCGCCAGAAGCGCACCCCTCGACGGCCGCATACGGCGAACACCGCGCCACGAAGACGGAGAGCCCGCACCGTCCGGCGTCTGTCTCTTCAGTGGGCTCAGTCCGGCACACGGGACGGCCCGTACGCCTGAAGACCGCTGACCAGCCGTCGAGTTGACGGCTCCTCAGCAGGCCCTGGGCGGGGTCCATTCACACGAACACGGTACGAACAGGGCGGCTTGCGGGGCCGTTTGCCCGATACCGCCATGGCGGCACTTCACTTGGTAACCCGGGATATTTCCGGCACAGTTTTTCGCGCGCGACTCTCGTCGTCCGCACCGTCAAAGTCCCTGCGTTCCCGGCGTGTTCCGGTGAGCGGCAGGGACCTCGGGTCTATATGGTTGTTTGTTCAAGGTCTCAAAGCTGCGGCTGAGCAGTGCCCGGAGCCGGACTTGAACCGGCACGGCCCGTAGGCCAGCGAGGTTTAAGCTCGCCGTGTCTGCATTCCACCATCCGGGCCTGGGCTCCCCCATGCCACCTCAAAGAGGCAGCACGAGCGTAGCCCGCAGCGCACGACACGGACCGGCCGCTCTTCCCGAGGTTGTCTTATTTTATTGGCAACTGAGGGTGCATCAGCGCCGGGTACAGGCCTTGGGCACATGCCTGAGGCCCGCCTTCGCCAGAACACCCCGCAACGCAATTTCTTGTCCGAATTGACGGAAAGTCGACGCCCTCTCCGAGCCCCCCGCGCCGCCGCAGCGCCGGCCGCCCGGCCACTCCGGACGCAGTAGCGCCCGTCAGGGTTCCGCTCCTCCCCAGGGATGACACCCGCTCCACGGCTACCTCCCAGGTGTGGCCCAGGACGGGCACAGGGGTTGACGTCCGCGCCCAGGGCTCTGTCCCACGATGGAGAGGTCCGCTTCCGTCCGCGGTAGCTGTCCTCACGGCCGTCGCGGATGCGATGGTCCTTCGTCCCGACAGGAGCCCCTTCCCGTGACCACCACCCACACCGGCGTCGCCACCGCCCCCCGCACCGCCGCGGCGGCCGCCCGCGCCACGGACCTCACCAAGGTCTACGGCCAGGGCGAGACCCAGGTGGTCGCCCTGGACGCGGTCTCCGTCGAATTCCGGCAGGCCCAGTTCACCGCGATCATGGGCCCCTCCGGGTCCGGCAAGTCGACGCTGATGCACTGCATGGCAGGGCTGGACTCGATCTCCGGCGGCTCCGCCAGGATCGGCGACACCGAACTGACCGGTCTGAAGGACAAGAAGCTCACCCAGCTCCGGCGCGACAAGATCGGCTTCATCTTCCAGGCGTTCAACCTGCTGCCGACCCTGAACGCCCTGGAGAACATCACCCTCCCCATGGACATAGCGGGCCGTAAGCCCGACCGCGCCTGGCTGGACCGCGTCGTGGAGACCGTCGGCCTGGCCGGCCGCCTCAAGCACCGCCCCGGCCAGCTCTCCGGCGGCCAGCAGCAGCGCGTGGCGGTCGCCCGTGCGCTGGCCTCCCGGCCCGAGATCATCTTCGCCGACGAGCCCACCGGAAACCTCGACTCGCGCTCCGGCGCCGAGGTGCTCGGCTTCCTGCGCAACTCCGTGCGCGAACTGGGCCAGACCGTGGTGATGGTGACCCACGACCCGGTCGCCGCCTCCTACGCGGACCGCGTGGTCTTCCTCGCCGACGGCCGGATCGTCGACGACCTCCCCGCCCCGACCGCCGACATGGTGCTGGAACGCATGAAGGGCTTCGACAACCGGCCTCGTACGACCTGATCAGCAGCCGCCGCCAGAACTCCGGACCTCTCCTCCAGGACCCACCATGTTCCGTACCGCCTTGCGCAATGTGCTTGCGCACAAGGCCCGGCTGCTGATGACCGTCCTCGCCGTGATGCTCGGCGTGGCCTTCGTCTCCGGCACCCTGGTCTTCACCTCGACCATCTCCGACGCCTTCCGCACCAGCTCCCAGAAGAGCTTCGACAACATCGACGTCGCCGTCACACCGCCGTCGTCCGACGGGCCTCCCGGCAGCCCTGCCGGGAAGGCGCGGCTCGACGGCAAAGCGCTCGACACCCTGGCCCGGCTCCCCGGCGCCGCCTCCGTCACCGGCACCGCCAACGGCTTCACCGGCATCGGCGACAAGGACGGCAAGCTGATCGGCCAAGGCGGGAACAGCCGCGGCAGCAACTACTTCCCCGGCAAGGACGGCAAGGACGCCCGCTATCCGCTGAAGCAGGGCACGGCCCCCGTCGGCGCGGACCAGTTCGCGCTGGACGCGGGCACCGCCGCGAAGGGCGGCTACCACGTCGGCGACACCGTCCGGATCTCCGCCGACGGACCGGTCCGGGAGCAGAAGCTGACCGGCGTCTTCACCACCGACGACGGCCGGGTCGCGGCCGGCGGCTCACTGGCCCTGTTCGACACCAAGACCGCGCAGAAGCTGTTCGGGCTGTCCGGCGGATACAGCGAGATCGATGTCGAGGCCGCGTCCGGGACGTCCCAGACCGCACTGCGGCAGGCGGTCGACAAGGCGCTGCCCCAGGGCAGCGCCACCACCGCCACCGGCAAGGAACTCGCCGACGACGAAGCCAAGATGATCGACCAGAGCATGAAGGGCATGCGGACCGCGCTGCTGGCCTTCGCCGCCGTCGCGCTCTTCGTCGGCATCTTCCTGATCGCCAACACCTTCACCATGCTGGTCGCCCAGCGCACCAAGGAGCTGGCGCTGCTGCGGGCGGTCGGCGCGAACCGGCGCCAGGTCACCCGCTCGGTGCTGATCGAGGCGTTTCTCATCGGTGCGATCGCCGGTGTCTCGGGCCTGGTGGCCGGAGTCGGCATCGCCGCACTGCTGCGGGAGGTGCTGAACGGCTTCGTCGCGAAGTTCCCCGAGGGGCCGCTGGTGGTCTCGCCCTCCACGGCCGTCGCCGCCCTGGGCATCGGCATCGTCATCACCGTCCTCGCCGCCTGGCTGCCCGCCCGGCGCGGCGCGAAGGTCCCGCCGGTCGCCGCGATGAACAGCGTGCACGCCGTCGCCACCACCAAGTCGCTGCTGGTCCGCAACACCCTCGGTGCGCTCGTCGCGGGCGCCGGTACGGCCTCGGTGATCGTCGCCACGTCCGTACACGACGACGTCACCGGCAATGTCATGCTGGGCGGCGGCGGGATGCTGCTGCTGATCGGCGTGTTCATCCTGACGCCGCTGCTGTCCCGTCCGCTGATCGCACTGGCCACCCCCGTCCTGCGCGCCTTCGGCACCTCCGGCCTCCTCGCCCGGCAGAACGCGCTGCGCAATCCGCGCCGTACGGCCACCACCGCCTCGGCGCTGATGATCGGGCTGACCCTGATCACCGGCATGACGGTGATCGCAGGCAGTACGCAAAAGGGCATCGACCGGTTGGCCGTCGATTCGCTGAAGGCCGACTACACCCTCTCGATGCAGGGCGGCGCCCAGCTGCCCACCAGCGCGGAGAGGCAGGTCCGCGACGTGCCCGGCGTCACCGCCGTCAGCCCGATGCGCGCGAGCATGGCGAAGATCGGCACCGGCCGGGCCGCCCAGCAGCCCACCCCGCTGACGGGCGTGGACGGGGCGCACTTCGGCTCGCTCGTACGCCCCGACATCAGCGAGGGGTCGCTCGGTACCCTGCGCGGCGGCCGGGTCCTGGTGGACCAGGGCACCGCCACCCGCAACGACTGGCGGGCCGGCTCACGGCTCCCCGTGACGTTCCAGGACGGCAAGAAGTCCACCCTGACCGTCTCCGGCGTCTACAAGGGCAACCAAATGCTCCAGGGCGTCTACCTGGACGTCCGCACCCTGGCTCCGCACCAAAAGAACCTCGGCGACAAGCAGCTGCTGGTCAAGATGGCCGGCGGCGCCACCGACACGCACAAGAACGACCTGGTCAAGGCGCTCGGCAAGAACCCGGCGGTCACCGTCGCGGACAAGAAGGACATCTCCAGCGCCATCGCCTCGATGTTCACCCTGCTGCTGAACATGCTCTACGGGCTGCTGGCCATGGCCGTGATCGTCGCGGTGCTCGGGGTCGTCAACACCCTGGCGATGTCGGTCTTCGAGCGCTCGCAGGAGATCGGCATGCTGCGCGCGATCGGCCTGGACCGGCGCGGCATCAAGCGGATGGTGCGGCTGGAGTCGCTGGTCATCTCGCTGTTCGGCGGGGTGCTCGGCATCGGGCTCGGCGTGTTCATGGGCTGGGCGGTCGGCCGGCTGATCAGCCTCCACCTGCCCACCTACGAACTGGTGCTGCCGTGGGCCCGGATGGGCGTCTTCCTCGGCCTGGCCGCGCTCGTCGGCGTCCTCGCCGCGCTGTGGCCGGCGTTCCGGGCGGCGCGGCTGAACATGCTGGCCGCCATCAAGGCCGAATAACGCCTCCGGCACCGGCCCCGTGCCCGCCCGCTCCGTCACGGCAGCGGGTGGGCGGGCGTCGTTCAGCCGCGGTAGGTAGGGGCGTTCAGCCGCGGTGGGTGCCGGTGCGCCAGTCTCGCGCCCGCAGCGGCATGCCCGACGCCCCGGGCTCCGGCGTCCGGACGGCCAGCACCTGGTTGACTCCTATCCGGTTGCGCTCGAAGGACAGCGCGCACGCGGCCATGTACAGCCGCCACACCCGGGCCCGGCCCGGGGAGGTGAGCCGCGCCGCCTCGTCCCAGTGCTCCTCCAGGTTGGCGACCCACTGCCGGAGCGTCAGGGCGTAGTGCTCCCGGATCGCCTCCACGTCCCGCACCTCGAATCCGGCCTCCTCCAGCTGGCCGACGGTGCGGCCGAGCGGGGCCAGTTCGCCGTCCGGGAACACATAGCGGTCGATGAACTCGTCGACGTGGTACGCCTCCTCGTCCGGGACCGGCCGCCGGGCGATCTGGTGGTTGAGCAGCCGCCCGCCGGGCTTCAGCCTCGCGTACAGGGCGTCGGCGTACTCCGCGTACTGGGTGCGGCCGACGTGCTCGGCCATGCCGACCGAGGAGATCGCGTCGAACGGCTCATCATGGATCTCGCGGTAGTCCTGCACCCGGATCTCGACCCGGTCGGCCAGCCCGGCTTCGGCGATGCGCTTACGGGCGAAGGTGGCCTGCTCCTCGGAGAGGGTGATGCCGACCGCCCGTACGCCGTATTCGCGGGCCGCGTGCAGCACCATCGAGCCCCAGCCGCAGCCGACGTCCAGCAGCCGCAGGTCCTTCCGGAGGCCGAGCTTGCGGCAGATCAGGTCCAGCTTGTCGCGCTGGGCATCCTCCAGAGTGGCGACGCCGTCCCCGGCGGTCCCCCAGTATGCGCAGGAGTAGACCATGGACGGGCCGAGCACCAGGGCGTAGAAGTCGTTGCCGACGTCGTAGTGGTGGCTGATGGCTTCCTTGTCACGCCGCAGGGTGTGCAGCGGTCCGCGGCGGCGTCTGACCTCCTCCGCGGGCGGCGCCGGCGGGACGGGGGCGCCGGCCAGGGCCAGCAGCTCCCGGGCGGCGGCGCGGATCTCCGGGCGGGCCAGGGCGCGCAGCACGGGGGCGCGGTGCGGCGTGGGGGCGTCGCTGCGCTCCCAGATCAGCCCGGCGAGCCGGTCGAGCGCTTCGTAGAGATCGCCGTCGATGTCGAGGTCGCCGGCCACCCAGGCGCGGGCCAGGCCCAGCTCGCCCGGCCTGAACATCATCCGGCGCAGCGCCCGGCGATGGCGGATGACGAGTGTGGGTGCCCCCGGCGGACCCGACTCGCTGCGGTCCCAGGCGCGGATGCGCACCGGGAGCGGAACTCCCAGCACCTCCTCGGCGAGCTTGGTGAGCCGTTCAGCGGCGTCGGCCATGTCGCACACCTCCGTGTTGACGAGTCGGGCAAAGAAGATTCACCCACCACGCAAACGCCAATGGGGCGCCCGGATAGTCCCGTTCACACGCAAGAGAACCGCACACCGCTCGGTTTTCGCCAGAGCGGACACGCCAAAGGGCGCCCGCCCCACGGATGGCGGACGCCCTTCGGGCTGGTCGGAGTACCCGACCGGGAATTCAGGAAGCCTTGGCCTTGGTCTTGTCCCCGGCCTCGGCGGCGGTCGGCGGGGCCGGCGCCGGCTTGGCGGCCTCGTAGAACTCCTCGCGGGGGTTCTCCATGGCGCCGAGCGAGACGACCTCGCGCTTGAGGAACATGGCCAGCGTCCAGTCCGCGAAGACCCGGATCTTGCGGTTGAACGTCGGCATCGCCATGCCGTGGTACGCGCGGTGCATGTACCAGGCGAGACGGCCCTTGAGCTTGATCTTCATCTTGCCCATGACGATCATCGCGACGCCCTTGTGCAGGCCCAGACCGGCGACCGCACCCTTGTTGGCGTGGCTGTACTCCTTCTGCGGGAAGCCCCGCATGCCGGAGAGCACGTTGTCGCCGAGGACCTTGGCCTGCCGCAGCGCGTGCTGCGCGTTCGGCGGGCACCAGGCGTTCTCGTTGCCGTTCTTGCGCCCGACCAGGTCCGGGACCTGGGCGTTGTCGCCGGCCGCCCAGATGTAGTCGGTGCCCTGCACCTGGAGGGTGGTGCCGGTGTCGACGTGGCCGCGCGGGCCGAGCGGCAGGCCGAAGCGGGCCAGCGCCGGGTTCGGCTTGACGCCGGCGGTCCACACGATGGTGTTGGAATCGACCTCGAGGCCGTTGTTGAGCTTCACGTGGCCGTCGACGCAGGAGTCCATGCCGGTCTTGAGGTAGACCTCGACGCCGCGGCTCTCGAGGTGCTCCTTGCCGTAGGCACCGAGCTTCGGGCCGACCTCGGGGAGGATCTTGTCGGCGACGTCGACCAGGAGGAAGCGCATGTCCTCGCGCTTCACGTTGTTGTAGTACTTGGCGGCGTCGCGGGCCATGTCCTCGACCTCACCGATGGTCTCCGCACCCGCGAAGCCACCGCCGACGAAGACGAAGGTGAGCGCCTTGCGGCGGACGTCCTCATCGGTCGTGGAGTCGGCCTTGTCCAGCTGCTCCAGCACGTGGTTGCGCAGGCCGATGGCCTCTTCCACGCCCTTCATGCCGATGCCGTTCTCGGCCAGGCCGGGGATCGGGAAGGTGCGGGAGACCGCGCCCATCGCGATGACCAGGTAGTCGAAGGGCAGCTCGTACGCCTCGCCGACCAGCGGGGCGATCGTGGCGACCTTGCGGTCCTGGTCGATGGTGGTGACCCGGCCGGTGAGAACCTCCGCCTTGGGCAGCACACGTCGTAGCGGCACCACGACATGGCGGGGGGAGATGCTGCCGGCTGCAGCTTCAGGGAGGAAGGGCTGGTACGTCATGTACGAGCGCGGGTCGACGACCGTGACGGTCGCCTCGCCGTACCGCATCTGCTTGAGGATGCGACGTGCCGCGTACAGGCCTACGTACCCACCGCCTACAACGAGGATCCTGGGACGCTCCGTGGTGCTCATGCAATCGAGTATCCACCCCCACATGGGGGGTCGCTCGTGAGCCCCTTCACAAGCAACCGGGAGGCATCTGCTACACTCCGCCGGCTTCGTGATCGACGCCATAGTCCAAACCGGAACCACCGTATGACGCGAGGCGTTGGAGACCCCTGTTGATCAGGGATTGTCGTCCGCCGGGCGGGTGAACCACCGCCTCCGTGAGCGCGCCGCCCGCGCACCGGCTGCCGCGCATTTTCCGGGTCGAGGGGCCCTTGAGCCTTCGAATGAGGGTCGGACGATCAGATTGTTCGCCCAACGGGAGGCTTTTTCATGTGAAGGATTTCACGAACTTTCTCCGCCGCCCCCTCCGCCGCCCCCTCCGCGGAGCCCTCCGAAGCCCCCCGGAGTGCGCTCAGACGGGCATCTCACCCGCTCAAAAGGCTCCTCGGCAGAGGCCGTTGCCGGCCTCTGCCGCTTCTGCCGCACCCCTCAGCCGGCGAGGCTCCAGGCGATGCCGTCGAGGATGTCGTGCTCGCTCGCGATGACCTGCTCGGCGCCCGTCCGTTCCATGACCGACAGCAGCACCAGCGCCCCCGCGCCGATCACGTCGACCCGGCCCGGGTGGACCACGGAGATGGCAGCGCGCTCGGCATGGGTGGAGGACAGCAGGCGCTCGGTGATCTCGCGGACCTCGGCCAGGGAGATCACCGAGTGGTGGATGGCCCCGGAGTCGTACCCCTCCAGGCCCCGCGCGATCGCGGCGACCGTGGTCACCGAGCCGGCCAGGCCCACGAGGGTGGCGGCCTCGTCCAGCGGGACGGTCTCCGCGGCCCGGTCCAGCGCCGCGGAGATATCGGCCTTCATGGCGCTGATCTGCCCCGGGGCCGGCGGGTCGCTGATCTCGCCGCCGTGCACCAGATGCCGTTCGGTCATCCGGACGCAGCCGACGTCGACCGAGCGGGCGGCGCGGACGGAGTCGGCGCCGAGCACGAACTCGGTCGAGCCGCCGCCGATGTCGACCATCAGGAAGGGCCGTGCCAAATCCGCGCGGCCGGTGAGCTCCTTGGTGGCGCCGATGAAGGAGAACTCCGCCTCCTGGTCGCCGGTGATCACCTCGGGCTCCACGCCCAGGATGTCCCGCACACCGCGGACGAAGTCGTCGCGGTTCTCCGCGTCCCGGGAGGCGGAGGTCGCCACGAAGCGGACCTGCTCGGCGCCCAGGCCCTTGATCACCGCGGCGTACTCGCGGCAGACCGCGAAGGTGCGCTCCAGCGCCTCGGGCGCCAGCCGCCCGGTGCGGTCCACGTCCTGTCCCAGCCGGACGATCTCCATCCGGCGTTCGAGATCCTTCAGCTCTCCCGCCACCCCGGGCCCGGAGCCCTCGGGCACGGTGACGTCCGCGACCAGCAGCCGGAGGGAGTTCGTACCGCAGTCGATGGCGGCGACCCGCTTCACTTGGCGTCTCCTTCGGCAGCGTCCCGGTCTCCGGGGGCGTCCTGGCCGCCGGAGGTGTCCTGGCAGGGGCTCACGCACGGCCCCTTCTTCCACCACTCCGGCAGCATCGCCAGGGCCTCGTCGCCGAGCGGGTTGACGCCCGGGCCGGCGGCCAGCGAATGGCCTACGAGGACATGCAGGCACTTGACCCGGTCCGGCATGCCGCCCGCGCTGGGGAAGCCCTGCAGTACGTCGATGGCGTCCCGCCGCCGGATGTAGTCCTCGTGGGCGGCCCGGTAGGCGGCGGCCAGCTCGGGGTCGGTCGCCAGCCGCTCGGTCATCTCCTTCATCACGCCGTTGGCCTCCAGCGTGCCGATCGCGGAGGCCGCGCGCGGGCAGGTGAGGTAGTAGAGCGTGGGGAAGGGCGTGCCGTCCTCCAGGCGCGGCGCCGTCTCGACGACATCCGGCTGCCCGCAGGGGCAGCGGTGCGCGATGGCGCGCAGGCCGCGCGGCGGGCGGCCGAGCTGTTCCCGGAAGGCGGCGATGTCCGCGTCGGTGGGCTCGGTGGGCTCGGTCTGGGGCGGGGGGGTGTCCATGTGCGCTTTCGGTGAGGTGAGTGGTGAGGTGGCGGCGGGGCGGCCGTCCGGCCCCGACCCTACGGGCTGCCGCCCGGCGGCGGTACGGGCAGCCGGAGGCTACCGCTTGTCGGCCGCGTCGACGGTGTCCCACAGATTCTCGTACCAGGGGCGCTGCGCCGCTTGCGGCCCCTTGGGGGCGGAGCCGGCGGCGGAGCCGTCCTGGACGATATAGCCGGTCTCGCCCGGCATGACGTAGTGCAGATGCCGGCGGGCCTGCTGGCGTACGAAGTCGGGGTCCTGCCAGCGGGCCTTCTGCTCGCGCAGCCGGTCGAGGGCGGCGCCCGCGTCCTGCGCCTTGCGGCGCTGGTCGGCGATGTCGGAGCGCTGGGAGACGTACTGCCTTATCGGGTACGCGAGGGCGACCACCAGGGAGCACATCACCAGCGCCAGCAGAGCGGCGCGGCCGGTGAGGCGGTTGCGTCGGGGCGGGCGGGCGCGGTAGACGCGGGCGGCGGCCTGCTCGCCGAGCGCCTTGAGTCGGGTCGCGGTCGAGAACCGGTCCGCGGGCACGTCGTCTCCCCTTCACTGACGGACGCCGGACTGCTTCAAGCAGCTACGTCCCCGGCAACGGTACGGGACCGTCGCCGGGGACGTACGGGGTGCCGGGCGGTTGCCTCGCCCGATCGGCCCTCTGCCCCGGTCGGGCGGGCAGCGGGCCGTCCGGGGTCAGCTGCCGTGGCGGAACCGCGGGAAGGCGGAGCGGCCGGCGTAGACCGCGGCGTCGTCGAGGATCTCCTCGATGCGCAGCAGCTGGTTGTACTTGGCGACGCGCTCGGAGCGGGCCGGGGCGCCGGTCTTGATCTGGCCGCAGTTGGTGGCGACGGCGAGGTCGGCGATGGTGACGTCCTCGGTCTCACCGGAGCGGTGCGACATCATGCACTTGAAGCCGTTGCGCTGGGCCAGCTCGACGGCGTCCAGGGTCTCGGTCAGCGAGCCGATCTGGTTGACCTTCACCAGCAGCGCGTTGGCGGAGCCCTCCTCGATGCCGCGGGCCAGGCGCTCGGGGTTGGTGACGAACAGGTCGTCGCCGACGAGCTGGACCTTGGCACCGAGCTTGTCGGTGATGACCTTCCAGCCGGCCCAGTCGTCCTCGAAGAGCGGGTCCTCGATGGAGACCAGCGGGTAGGCCGCGACCAGCTCCTCGTAGTACTCGGTCATCTCGGCGGCCGAGCGGTCCTTGCCCTCGAACTGGTACTTGCCGTCCTTGTAGAACTCGGAGGCGGCGACGTCCAGCGCGAGCGCGATGTCCTGGCCGGGGGCGTAACCGGCCTGCTTGACGGCCTCCAGGATGAGGTCCAGGGCCTCGCGGTTGGAGCCCAGGTTCGGGGCGAAGCCGCCCTCGTCACCGAGGCCGGTGGACAGGCCGCGCTCCTTCAGGACCTTCTTGAGGGTGTGGTAGACCTCGGCGCCCCAGCGCAGCGCCTCGGAGAAGGACTCCGCGCCGATCGGGGCGATCATGAACTCCTGGATGTCCACGTTGGAGTCGGCGTGCGAGCCGCCGTTCAGGATGTTCATCATCGGAACGGGCAGCACGTGCGCGTTCGGGCCGCCGAGGTAGCGGAACAGCGGGAGGTCGCTGGCCTCGGAGGCGGCGTGCGCGACGGCGAGGGAGACGCCGAGGATGGCGTTGGCGCCGAGGGAGCCCTTGTTGTCGGTGGCGTCCAGGTCGAACATGGCCTGGTCGATCAGCCGCTGCTCGGTGGCGTCGTAGCCGACGAGCTCCGGGCCGATCTGCTCGATGACGGCCAGGACGGCCTTCTCCACGCCCTTGCCCAGGTAGCGGTTCGGGTCGCCGTCACGAAGCTCGATGGCCTCGAAGGCGCCGGTGGAGGCGCCGGACGGCACGGCGGCACGGCCGGTGCTGCCGTCGTCGAGGCCGACCTCGACCTCGACCGTGGGATTACCTCGCGAGTCGAGAATTTCGCGGGCTACGACGACGTCGATCGACGGCACGTTGTCTCCTTCGTGGGTGTCTGGCGTTCTGCGCATGAGCCTAACGGCCCCGGGTGCGTCAGCCTGCCCTTGGCCCGCTCCGTGGGACGGAACGGCCCGGAATGCTTCTCAAAAGCCCAATTAGCGGGGCATTTACGGCATTGTTCGCCGAACGGGGAAAAACCTGGAAAGGTGCCGGTCACCGGCGTGCGGCCGCCCCGACTGCGGCGGGCCCGGGCGCGGCGCCGGACGAGAAAAGCCCCGCCGCGACGCGCTCGGGGGAAGGGCGCGCCGGGCGGGGCGGTCTCACAGGGAAGCCGGTCTCACACAGGAAGGGGGCCCGCCGCTCGAGCCCGCCCGGTCCCGGTGAGGGGAGGCTCAGACGTTGAGCTTCTGACCCGGGAAGATCAGGTTCGGGTTGCCGCCGATGACCGACTTGTTGGCCTTGTACACGGACTTCCAGTCGCTGCCGTGCGCCTTGGCGATCTTGGCGAGGGTGTCGCCCGCCTTGACGGTGTAGTTGCCGTGGCCCATGGACTTGCGCTCGGTCGAGCGCGAGGCGTGCTGCTCGGGGGCGGCCGGGGCCTTCTTCGTCTCGGCCTTCGCGGAGCCCTGGTCCTGCTGGGGCGCGGACTTGGTCTGCGCGGAGCCGGAGGTGTCGACGTCGGCCGCGGGGCCGCCGGAGGTCAGGTTGCCGGCGCCGGCGCAGGACCAGGCGCCCGGGCCCTGGATGGCGAGGAGCTTCTCGGCGGCGGCGATCTGCTGGGACTTGCTGGCCAGGTCGGCACGCGCGGCGTACTTGGTGCCACCGGCGGCGGCCCAGCTGGAGTTGGAGAACTGCAGGCCACCGTAGTAGCCGTTACCGGTGTTGATCGACCAGTTGCCGCCGGACTCGCACTGGGCGACCTTGTCCCAGGTGGAGACGGAGGCGGCGGAGGCGGAGGTGGCACCCATCAGCGGGACGGCCACGGCAGCGCCGGCGATGCCGGCGAGGGTGGCGACGCGGACGGCCTTGGACGGACGGCGGTGCTTGCCCTTGATGATCAGCATGGCTGGTTCGTTTCCTCACCGACGCCTACGAGGTGAGCTGTCGGGTTCGGGCTGTGAGAATCGCCCGGCCGTGTGCGCGTGGCGCACGCGGCTTCACCCCAAGCCGGTTGACCCGCTTTCACGGGCGGGGCCGGCACTTACCTTGGTTCCCCCGCTCCTGCCTTCGGCGCTTGCGCGTCAAGTGCCTCCGATCACCGGCAGGACTCGGCGTGTGATCAAAGGGCCCGCTTTGGCGAGCGGTCCTGACGTTAAGCAGTAATGGGCTTGGGGTTCAAACCCCACCATCTGAACCAAGTTGACCGCTTTTGATCACGAGCGGGTCACATTCCCGCAGGTGAACCCCGGTTTGCCGAGGCGGCACACACCGGGGTTCATCCGAGTCAACGAGACCCTTGTCTCACTTTCCCAAAAGCGGTCGAACGGCGGCGAATTACCCCGCGGAGTGCCCGAGGTCGAGCAGTTGGCCCGGCTTGATCAGGTCCGCGTCAGAGCCGATGACGTCCTCGTTGCGGTCGTAGAGGGCCGTCCAGCCGCCGGACAACCGGTGGGCCGAGGCGATGGCTGACAGCGTGTCACCGGGGCGCACGGTGTAGTCGCCGTCGGCCGCCGGGCCGGTGCGCTCGGCGTCACCACGCGAGGCGTGCCGGCCGCCGGAGGACCTGCCGCCGCCGTCGGCACCCTCGTCGCCCGCACCGCCACGGTGCTTGCCCTTCGCGGGCGTCTCCCGCGGCGTACCGGTGGTGTCCGTGCGGCTGCCGCCGTCGGACGGGTCACCGGAGGGCTCGTCGGAGGGCTCGCCGGACTGCGACGGGTCATCGGACGGATCGGCGGACGGACCGGTGGACGGGTCGTCGGCCCGGTCGCCCGGCGTCGCCGGGTCGGAGGCCCCGTCGCCGGGCTCGTGCGTGCCGGCGGAGTCCGAGGCGTCGGGCGACGGCGTCGGATCGGACGGCTCGTCGCCGGGCCGGTCGTGCGTCCCGGCGGAGTCCGAGGCGTCAGGGGTGCCGGACGGGTCGGAGGAGCCGGACGAGTCCCAGGGGTCCGGGGAGCCGCCGTCGTCCGACGGGGCGGGCGAGGGAGTGGCGGTGCTGCCCGGGTCGACCTCCGGCGCCTGGCCGTCCTTGGTCAGGCCGGCGCTCACCGCGCAGCTGGACCAGACGTCCGGGCCGCGGTGGTCGAGGATCGACTCGGCCACCGCGATCTGCTGGGAGCGACTGGCGAGGTCGGGGCGCGAGGCGTAGGCCGAGCCGCCGTAGCTGTCCCACATCTCCTGAGTGAGCTGCAGCCCGCCGTAGTAGCTGTTGCCCGAAGCCGCGCTCCAGACGCCACCGGTCTCACACTGGGCGACCTTGTCCCAGGTCGCGGTGTCGGCGGCGTGGGCGCCACTCGCGGCGAGCAGTGGCAGGGCGAAACCTGCGCCGGTCACTCCCGCCGTGACAAAGATGGCCGGTGCCTGGCGGGGTCGACGATGTCGGCCGTTCCCGGAACGCATGCGGATGCCTTTCGCGCGGCGGTTGAGTTGTACGACGAGCTCTGCGAGCTGCTCGACGGGTACCCGCCCGGCCGACGCGCACGAGGCGCACCGTCACACCGGTCCCCCACATCACCGCTTCGGCCGATCGGGTGAAGCCCGTCGATCGTCGGTGGAAAGGTAGCCGGGGTCACGGGTAGTCACAAGTCGGTGTAGTGCAGATCACGCGAAGGTCACGCGCCTGACTCTCTGTCACTTTTGCCCTTGTTGCTGGTCAGGGCGTTCGGGCGGGAACTCCACCGGCAGCGACCGCAGTCCGCGCATGATGAGCCCGCCACGCCAGCGCAAGGCGTCCGGTTCCACGGCGAGCCGGAGGTCCGGGAGCCGGGTCAGCAGCGTCGTCAGAGCGGCCTGTCCTTCGAGCCGGGCGAGCGGCGCGCCGAGGCAGTAGTGGATGCCGTGCCCGTACCCCAGGTGCTGGTTGTCACGACGGGTCAGATCCAGGACGTCCGGCTCGGCGAAGCGTGCCGGATCGCGGTCGGCGGCGGCCAGCACCACCAGGACCGGGTCGCCCTTCGCGATCCGCTGCCCGCCCAGGGTCAGCTCCTGCGTCGCGAACCGCCAGGTCGCCAGCTCCACGGGGCCGTCGTAACGGAGCAGTTCCTCGATGCCGGTGGTCAGCAGATCGGTGTCGCCCGCCGTGATCGACTTCTGCAGCAGCTCGCGCTGGGCCGGGTGGCGCAGCAGGGCGTAGATCCCGTTGCCGATCAGGTTCACGGTCGTCTCGAAACCGGCGAACAGCAAGATAAAGGCCATCGCGGCGGCCTCGTTCTCGGTGAGGTGTTCGCCGTGGTCGGAGGCCCGGATCAGGCCGGAGATCAGATCCTCGTCCGCCTCCGCGGTGTCCCCCAGCGACTCGCGCTTACGGCGGATCAGCTCGGCGAGATAGCCGCGCATCTTCTTCACGGACCGGGCGACGCCGCCGCGCGGCCCCCCGCCGTGCCGGATCATCATGCCCGCCCAGTCGCGGAAGTCGTCCTGGTCCTCGCGCGGCACCCCCAGCAGATCGCAGATCGCGTAGATGGGCAGCGGGAAGGCGAACTCATGGATGAGGTCGGCCTCGCCCTTCGCCGCGAACCGGTCGATGAGGTGGTCGGTCAGCTCCTGGACGCGCGGGGCGAAGGCGGCCACCCGGCGCGGGGTGAAGGCCTTCGAGACCAGCCGGCGCAGCCGGGTGTGGTCCGGGGGGTCGATGTTGAGCAGATGCGTCATCAGGTTGGCGCTGCGTTCACCGGGGATCCCGACCTTGCCCTTGCCGTGCGCGGCCTCGCTGTGGTGCACCGGGTTCTTCGACAGCCGGCCGTCGGCGAGCGCCTGCCGCGCCTCGGTGTAGCGGGTCACCAGCCAGGCCTCGACGCCACTGGGCAGCTCGGTCCGGTGCACCGGCGCATGCTCCCGCAGCCAGGCGTACGCGGGGTAGGGGTCGGCGGCGAACTCCCAGGTGAACAGGGCGGGGGCGGGCGCGGGGGTGGGGGCGGCGGGGCAGCCTGCAAGGGCGTCGTCGGAGGTGGGAGACGGGCCCGCGGGGGCGTCGGGAGCGGGGCAACCCGCGGAAGCAGGGACATCCGGGGCGGGGTGGCCCGCGGGGTCATCGGAAGCGGGGCAACCCGCGGAAGCAGGGACATCCGGGGCGGGGCGGTCCGCTGGGGCGTCGGGGACGGGCCGGTCCGCGGAGGCGTCGGCATCGGGGGCGTCGGGCTTGTCGTGCACCTTCCGACCGTAACCGTTGGGCACACCGTGGTGCGCCCGCGCGCCGTCCGGCCCCCACCGCACCCCCGCCGCACCCCGCCGCACCCCAGCGCGCTACCCCGGATCCACCCCCAGCCCCGTCAGGAACGCCACGGCCGCCGGCGACGGGCCGAGACCGCTCCACACCACCCGCTCGGTGCGCTCGGGCGCCGGCCGCACCCGCACGATGTGCAGCCCGCCCAGCTCGGCGGCGATGGCCTCCGGCACCATCCCGACGCCCAGGCCCGCCCGCACCAGCTTCGCCAGGAACTCGACGGTGGTCACCTCGAACGCCACCTCCGACGTCAGCCCCGCCGCACGGAACGCCTCATCGCGCTGCCTGCGGGCCGCGGACCCGGCCGTGAAGTCGACGAACGTCTCCCGCGCCATCCGCGACAGCGTGGTCCACTCCCGCTCCGCCAGCGGATGCCCCGGCGGCACCACGGCGACCAGTTCACCGCGCGCCAGCTCCTTCTCCCGTACGCCGACGGTGCGGGCGCCGGGCACCAGCCCGACGAAGGCGACGTCCAGGACGCCCTGCCGCACCTGTTCGAGGAGCCGGTCGCTCATCTCCATCTGCAGACTGATCCGCACCCCGGGACAGCGCGTCCGGAAAGCGCCCAGCTCACGGGCGAGATCCACGGCCGCGACGGTGGAGATCGCACCGACCGCCAGCCGCCCGCGCACCTCCCCGGTCGCCGCCGCCACCTCGGCACGGGCCCGCTCGGCGGCCTCCAGCGCCTGCCGGGCGACCGGCACGAAGGCCTCACCGGCGGCCGTCAGCCGGACCCGGCGGCTGGTCCGGTCGAAGAGCCGGGCCCCGAGCTCCTTCTCCAGCCGGGCGATCTGATGACTGAGCGCGGACTGCACCACATGGCAGCGCTCGGCGGCCCGGGTGAACCCACCGGTCTCGGCCACCGCGACCACATAGCGCATCTGCTGGAGCTCCATGCCACCGATCCTAGGAGCAGCCATCTCCATTCACGATGGATGGGATGACAACAATGCGTTGGACTCATCGATGGGCCGGGCCCAGGCTGGGAGACGCCCGCCGCCACGGTGGCCGTGGGCGCTGCACGGGAGGGCATCTCATGGAGACCGAGCGGATGACCGGGCACATACCGGAGGCGGCCGCCGGGGGCCCGGCGGATCCGCGGCCGGGCCTGGGGCGCGGCACGCTGCTGCTGATGGCGGTCGCCGCCGGACTGTCCGTCGCGGGCAACTACTTCGCCCAGCCGCTGCTGGACGTCGTCGGCCGCGATCTGCAGCTGTCCGCGTCCACCGCCGCGCTGGTCGTCACCGTCGCCCAGGTCGGCTACGGCCTCGGCCTGCTGCTGCTCGTCCCGCTCGGCGATCTGCTGGAGCGGCGCCGGCTCGCCGTCACCCTGACCGCCGCGACCGCGGTCTTCCTCACCGTCACCGCGAGCGCGCCGAACGCCGCCCTTCTGCTGACCGGCACCGCACTGACCGGACTGACCTCGGTCGCCGCCCAGGTCGTGGTGCCGTACGCGGCGACCCTCGCGGCGCCCGCCGAACGCGGCCGGACCGTCGGCACCGTCATGACCGGGCTGCTGCTGGGCATCCTGCTGGCCCGTACGGCCGCCGGTCTCGTGGCCGAGCTGGGCGGCTGGCGCACCGTGTACTGGGTCAACGCGGCGCTGATGCTGCTGATGGCGGTGCTGCTGCGGCTCCGGCTGCCCGCACTGCGCACCCCCGCCGGGCTGCGCTATCCGGCGCTGCTGCGTTCCACGCTGGCGCTGTTCGCCCAGGAGCCGGTGCTGCGGTGGCGCGGCGCGCTGGGCGCGCTGACCTTCGCGGGCTTCAGCGTGCTGTGGACGGCGCTGGCGTTCTTGATGTCCGGCCCGGCCTACGGCTGGCAGGAGTCGGCCATCGGTGCGCTGGGGCTGGTGGGCGCGGCCGGTTCGCTGTCCGCCTCGGTGGCCGGACGGCTGGCGGACCGCGGCCTGGCGCACCGTGTCACCGGCGCCGCGGCCTTCCTGCTCCTGGGGTCCTGGGGCCTGCTCGCGGCCGGCGGGTCGGGCGGCGCCTGGTCGCTGGCGGCACTGCTGGCCGGGGTGATCGTGCTGGACCTGTCCGCACAGGCGGTGCACATCAGCAACC
Source organism: Streptomyces sp. Edi2 (assembly GCF_040253635.1). Taxonomy (NCBI): domain Bacteria; kingdom Bacillati; phylum Actinomycetota; class Actinomycetes; order Kitasatosporales; family Streptomycetaceae; genus Streptomyces; species Streptomyces sp. Edi2. The sequence continues at coordinate 3,553,856 of NZ_JBEJGX010000003.1, forward strand.
AGAACCTGGTCTACGCGGTCCGCCCCGAGGCCCGCAACCGCCTCAACTCGGCCTATATGACCAGCTACTTCGTCGGCGGGGCGGTCGGTTCGGCGCTGACGTCGGTGGTGTGGGGCATCGGCGGCTGGGGCGGGGTGTGCGCCCTGGGTGCCGCGCTGGCGGTGACGGTCGTGGGGCTCTGGCTGGCCGACCGGCTACGGCGCCGTCGCAGGGCGGCGGGCCGCTCCGCGGAGCGGGAACCGGCGGGCGCCGGAGAAACGGCAGATCCGGTCACGTCGTGACGGGGGCGGCGGCTCCGGCCTGAGACAGTTCCGGCCCGGACGGCCCTGGTCTCAGACGGCCCCAGTCCCAGTCCCGGCCTCGCCCTCGGCAGCCACCACCGCATCCCGGTAGGCCCGTGCCGCCGCGCGCAGTGCCGCCTCCGGGTCGACGCCCTCCGCCTCGGCCCGCATCGCCAGCGCCAGCAGCTCGTACCCGATGCCCTGGCCGGCCGGGGGCGCCACCTCTAGCCCTGCCGTACGGGCGCGCGAGGCGAGCTTCGCCGCCAGCGCCAGACCGGGCTGGGCCAGCGGAACGCCCTCGGTCACCGAGTCGCGCTGCTTCTCCTCCGCCTTCACCCGCAGCCAGTGCGCCCTGACGTCCTCCGGGGTCGCCGCGTCCGCCTCCCCGAAGACATGGGGATGGCGGCGGATCAGCTTCTCGACGATCCCGCCCGCGACATCGTCGAGGGAGAACGGCTCATCGGGGTCGTCCTGGGCGATCCGGGCATGGAAGACGACCTGGAGGAGGACATCGCCCAACTCCTCGCGCAGCGCCTCCCGGTCGTCCTCCTCGATGGCCTCGACCAGCTCGTACGCCTCCTCGATGCCGTACTTGGCGAGGTCGCGGTGCGTACGGATGCTGCTCCAGGGGCAGGCGGCGCGGATCTGGTCCATGACCTGGACGAGGTCGAGCAGCCGGGCGCCGGGCAGGTCGTAGGAGCCGGGCAGCAGCTCCAGGTCCGGCATGGTCTCGCGGCCGGAACCGGCCAGCCGGGCCAGGCCGTCGGTCAGCGCGCTCTCGCCGTCCGCCGAGGTCAGGACGACGGCCGTACGGCCGCCCGGCACGCAGTAGTCGACGAGTTCGCGGGCGGCGGGGGCGGCCGTCTCCACCTCGATGCCGGCTTCCCGCAGATAGGGCAGCTGCGGATGGTCCGGGTCGGCACACAGCACACGGTCCGCCCCGCGCAGGATCTGCCAGGCGGGCCAGGACAGGAGCCCGGGGGCGACCCGGTGGCTGGTGGTGAGCAGGACCAGGCGTCCGGTGCCGGTGCCCTCGGGGTGGGCTCCGGCGCCGGTGTCGGCGGCAGAGGCGTCAGCGTTCACGCCTCGAACGTAACGCACGGCACTGACAACGCCCGGAGCCGGTGGGGCAGCGGTGGGCGGCCGGCGACGGTGCGCGGCGGACGGACCGACCGTCACGGATACGGCCGGCCCCCCTGAGACGGCCGGGCTCAGGCCTGCTGCTTCGCCGGCTCCCTGGTGATCCACGGCTCCTTGGTCTCGCCGAGGATGACCTGCTGGTCGTCCCACTTGCCGAACCGCGGATTGACGTCGATCCCCATGGACCGGGAGGTCTTGGCCAGTGCCTGGGCGAGCTTCTGCTGGCCCTGCGGTTTGCCGCGGTCCGCGCCGAGCCGCTGGGCGACGCCGTCGAGCAGCAGCTGATTGCGGACCATGGCATCGATCTCGTCGGGGGCGATGCCCTGCTGGAGCCACATCTCCTTCAGCCGGCCGGCGCCGCCGGCCTGCTTCTCCGCCGCGGCCCGCCACCGCTGGACGTCGCGCCGGCTGACCGTCACCCCGGCATCGTGCGCGCCGCGGGCCAGCACCTCGTCGAAGATCATGCCGTTGAGGGTGGCCAGGCTCAGCCGGCCGGTGTTCATGACGAGCTGGTCGCCCTGCGGCGACTTGGCCTGCGCGGCACGGACATCCTTCACCTTCGCCTGCAACTGCGAGACGGTGATCCGCTTGCCGTCCACGAGAGCCGCGGCCCCGGGATGGGCACCGCTGCCACAGGCCGCGAGCAACGGGGCCGCGGCCAGCAGGCCGGCGGTGGCGGATACGGAGAGCGCTGTCCTACGGCGGAACACATGGCCTCCCGGCAGATCGTGCGACGGAGTCTCGACCTTGGTGGATCGATGCTATGGAGTCGGCGTGGCCCAGGCCACTGCTTCGGCCAACGATCTGGGGCGGAGACGGTTCCGCTCCCGTGTGCCGGTCCGTTGCCGCCGCCATCAGCGTGCCGTTGGCGGCCCCCGCCGGCTCACCTCGGTGCCTGCTCCGGCCAGGATGCGGCAGGCACGGTGGCCGCGATGGCCGCGGTCTCTGCGGCCTCAGGGGACTTTGCGGTCTCAGGGAGCTTTGCGGTCTCAGGGGACTTCGCGGCCTCAGCGGTCTCAGCAGTGGTGATCGTCTGCCGCAGGATCTTCCGGGCCGTGGCGATCTCGGCCGACCGTTGGTCCAGCGTCCGCAACTGGGTGCGCAGCGCGTCCAAGATCCCGGGGCATGGCAGCACCGTTGCCTCGGGGGTGGTGCAGGGGAGCACCTGACGGATGATCCGGGTCGGCAGTCCCGCCGCGAGCAGGGCCCGGATCCGCTGTACCGCGGCCTCGGTTCCCTCGTCGTAGCTGCGGTATCCGTTGGGCAGGCGCCCGGGTTGCAGCAGGCCTGCCCGCTCGTAATAGCGCAGGAGGCGTTCGCTGGTCCCGGTCCGTTCGGCCAGTTCTCCGATGAGCACCGTCAGCCGCCGACCTCTCCGTAGTTGACCTTCTCACGGTGTCAGGGAGCAACAGTGGGTCGCCCGGTCGCATTCCGGATGACGAACTGCCTCGGAGAAATCGGAGAACCTTGTGATCATCGATGCCCACAGCCATGTCCACGACCCGGTGGAGCAGCACCTCGCCGGCCTTGACGACGCCGGGGTGGATCGCACGGTGCTCTTTGCGACGCGCCCGCACCCGGAACGGGCCGTCGATCTTGCCTCGCTGCGCCGCGAGATGAGCGTCCTCGACAACGCCCTGGCAGGCCGGGGAAACGATGCCGACGGCTACCGCACCGCCTGGCGGGAGCTGGACGAGGCCCTGGCCGCGCACCCGGACCGGTTCATCGGGTTCGGCGCCGTTCCTCTGGATCTGCCCGAGGAGCGCATCGCGGCCGTGGTCGAGCGCGAGGTGGTGGGACGGGGACTGCGCGGGATCGGCGAGCTCACCCCTCCGGCAGGTCAGGCCGCACGGATCGAGCCGGTGCTGCGGGCCGCGCACGACCACGGCGGACTACCGGTCGTGGTGCACGGTTTCGCCCCTACCACCGCCGAGGACCTGCGTACCCTCGCCCGGCTCGCCACCCAATACCGAGCGGTCCCGCTGGTGATCAGTCAACTCGGCGGAGTGCACTGGATGGAGGCCATCGAACTGGTGCGGGACACCCCGAGCATGTACCTGGAACTGTCCACGGCCGGCCTGATCTTCGCGGTGCGAATGGCGGTCCAGGAGATCCCCGAGCGCACGCTGTTCGGCTCGGACGCCCCGTATGGCGATCCCTTGCTCGCCCGTACCACGGTCGAACGGGTCACCTCTCCCGGCGAGGTCCGTGACAGGGTGCTCGGAGGGACCGTGGGACAGCTCCTGGGTATCTGCTGACAGCCGGCCGGCGAAGCGCCCGTGCCCAGGGAGCGGCGGGAGCGACGGGGCACCCCGTCCTGTCCTCCGCTCACCGCCCCGCCCCGCCCCCGGGAACGGACCATCCGGCGCCCGCGTCTGACCCACTGCCACCCTCTTGTCACCCTCTTGTCACCCTCTTGTCGCCCTCTTGCCCATCCCTTGCCGCCCACTGCCACCCCCGCCGTCACGGCCATTACCGTCGCAGCGGTCGCCGGGCCGGCCGGCGCTCCGCTTCGAGTATCTTTTCGACAGTTGAGAGTGAGGATCCGCATGGACACGGCCGCAGTATCGGCTGGGGGCGCCCCCGGACGGATTCTTGGAAAGGACGTCGGCGCGGTGCCGCCGCCCCGGACCGCTGCCCTGGCCGGGTCCGTACCGGCGCCCCGGTCCGCCCCGCAGCCGGCCGGCCACGAGGCCGCGGCCACCGGCGCGCCGCCACCGGACCGGCCCGGCCGGCTGCGGCGCACCGCGCACCGGCTGCGCGCCCGGACCGCCCCCCTGCGCGCCCCTCGCTTCGACCCGTACTGGACGGCGGGGTTCTTCTTCGTCGCCTTCGCGCTGCTGGCCCTCCACCATTTCCGCACCCTGTCCGCGTCCTCCTGGGACCTGGGCATCTTCGAGCAGGCCATACGGGGCTACGCCCACTTCCGGGCGCCGATCGTCGACCTCAAGGGCCCCGGCACCAACATCCTCGGTGACCACTTCAGTCCCGTACTGATCGTGCTCGCCCCGTTCTACCGGCTGTTCCCCTCCCCGCTGACCCTGCTGATCGCACAGGCCGCGCTCTTCGCGCTGTCCGCGATACCGGTCACCCGCGCCGCCGCCCGCACGCTGGGCCGCGTCCCGGGCCTGGCGATCGGCGTCGCCTACGGCACGTCCTGGGGTGTGCAGAAGGCCGTCGACTTCGACTTCCACGAGATCGCCTTCGCGCTGCCGCTGATCGCCTTCGCGCTCGAAGCGGTGCTGCGCGGGCGGTGGACCGCGGTGGTGTGCTGGGCCGCGCCGCTGGTGCTGGTCAAGGAGGACCTGGGGGTGACCGCGGCCGTCATCGGTGCGCTCGCCCTGATCCGTACCCGGCGGGCCAGTCCGCTGGCCATCGGCCTGGTCGCCTTCGGCCTCAGCGCCACCGCCGTGACCCTCGGCGTGCTCATACCGGGGTTCAACGGCTCCGGCTCGTACGACTACTGGAGCAAGTTCGGCGCCGACGGCGGCGGCCTCACCATTCCCCTCGTCACGGCCGTGCGCACCACGCTGTGGGTGCTGCTGCCCACCACCGGCCTGCTCGCGCTGCGTTCGCCGCTGCTGCTGGTCGCGCTGCCCACGCTGGGCTGGCGTTTCCTGTCGCACGAGCCGCATTACTGGGGCATCGACTGGCACTACAACGCCGTCCTGATGCCGGTGGTCTTCCTCGCCCTGATCGACGCCCTGCCCGGGGCCCGGGTCTCCGCCCGGCCCTGGCTGCGCTCGTACGCCCACCATCTGCCGGCCGCCGTGGTGGCCGTGGCCCTCGCGCTGACCACCACGCTTCCGCTGGCCCGCCTCACCGAAGGCGCCACCTACCGCACCCCGCCGGACGTCACCGCCGCCGAGAAGCTGCTCGCGCGGATACCCGACGGTGCGAGCGTGGAGTCCGACATCCGGCCGCTGAGCCGCCTGGCCGGCCGCACCCGGGCCTTCTGGATCGGCGACACCGGCGGTCTGTCACCGGAGTACGTCGCCGTGCAGCTCCGCGACAACCGCACCCCGCGGCAGGCGCTGGCGGATGCCGCCGCCCGCCACCCCAAGTCCACCTACGTCATCCTGGGCGGCGCCGGTGACCTGCTCGTATTTCACCGGACATCCGCCCGCTGAACGCGTACGGTACCGCGATGACCACCGATGTGATCGTCCTGAACGGCGGCTCCAGCGCGGGCACTTCCACCCTCGCCCGGGCCCTGCAGGAGACCCTGCCCCGCCCCTGGCTGACCTTCGGCGTCGACACCTTTATCGCCGCCCTGCCGCCCGCCCTGATGACCTCCCCGGACGGGCTGGTCCTCGCGCCCGACGGCACGGTCTCGGTCGGGCCCGCGTTCCGCGCGCTGCAGACCGGCTGGCTGCACGGCATCGCGGCGATGGCCCGGGCCGGCACCGGCATCATCCTCGACGAGGTCTTCCTCGACGGCGGCGCGGGCCAGGACCGCTGGCACCGCGCGCTGGACGGCCTGTCGGTGCTGTGGGTCGGCGTCCACTGTGATGCCGACACCGCCACCGCCCGCGAACTCGCCCGCGGGGACCGGGTGGTGGGCATGGCCGCCACCCAGGCCGCGCTGGTCCACCGGGGCGTTCGCTACGACGTCGAGGTCGACACCGCCGGCTCGGATGCGGGCGTTTGTGCCAGGGGGATCGCTGCCCACGTTGCCGGGTGATCCGCCGTTTTTCTTTCTGTGGTTCTTTTCCCGCCTTCGGCGGGGGCGGGGTTGGTTGTCGGCTGTGTTTCCGCCTTCGGCGGGGGCGGGGTTGGTTGTGTGGGGTGGGGCCCCGAGGTGAGTGGTGGGTGGCGGGTTCGGGGCCTCCGGGGTGGGTGTTCGGACTGCTTCGCTTTACGTCCGAACACCCACCCCTCCGGCCCCGCCCCCTCCCGTCCGTTGTGGGGCTCCACCCCGGGTGGGGGAGCAGGAGAAAACAAAAGACCAGTAGCTCGGCCCGCATCACGATGCGGGCCGAGCTACTGGTCTTTGAAAACCTTCACCCCACCGGGCGGGGGTCGCCATCCGGGCGGGAGGTGGCGGGCCGGAGGGGCCTGTGTTGTGGACGTAAAGCGAAGCAGTCCACAACACAGGCCCCGGAGGCCCGCCACCCGCACCCACCACGAACAACAAGCGGCCCCCGCCCAACCACCACCCCACCCCGCCGGAGGCGAACGGCGCCGCACCCGACAACGTGGGAAGCAGGGCTACGAGCCCAAACCGGCTACGAGCCCAAACCGCCTACGAGCCCAAAATGGTCGCGAGAAACTCCCCCACCCAAGACAACAGCTCGCGACCGACCAACGGCTTGCCGCCGATCTTGCCGGTGGTCGGGCGTGGCACCAGGATCTGGCGGGTGGCCGGCTTGAGGACCGTACGGGGGTGGAGCCGCTTGAGCCGCAGCTCCTGCGATTCGCGCAACTCCACCGGGCCGAAGCGGATGTTGGAGCCCTGCAGGGTGATGTCCGTGACGCCGCAGGAGCGGGCGAGCATCCGCAGGCCGGCCACCAGCAGCAGGTTCTCGACGGGCTCGGGCAGCTTGCCGTAACGGTCGGTCAGCTCCTCGCGGACGGCCGCGATGTCCTCCTCGGAGGTGGCGGAGGCGATGGCGCGGTAGGCCTGGAGGCGCAGCCGCTCGCCGGGCGCGTAGTCGTGCGGGACGTGCGCGTCGACGGGGAGCTCGATCTTGACTTCGAGCGGGGGCTCCTCCTCCACGCCGCCTTCCAGGGAGGCGCGGTAGTCGGCGACCGCCTCGCCCACCATCCGTACGTAGAGGTCGAAGCCGACGCCGGCGATATGGCCGGACTGCTCGCCGCCCAGGAGGTTGCCCGCGCCACGGATCTCCAGGTCCTTCATGGCGACGTACATGCCCGCGCCCATCTCGGTGTGCTGGGCGATGGTCGCCAGCCGCTCGTGAGCGGTCTCGGTGAGCGGCTTCTCCGGCGGGTAGAGGAAGTAGGAGTAGCCGCGCTCGCGGCCGCGGCCCACCCGGCCGCGCAGCTGGTGGAGCTGGGAGAGGCCGAAGTTGTCGCCGCGCTCGACGATCAGGGTGTTGGCGTTGGAGATGTCGATGCCCGATTCGACGATCGTCGTCGAGACCAGGACATCGAACTTCTTCTCCCAGAAGTCGACGACGACCTGCTCCAGCTGCGTCTCGCCCATCTGCCCGTGGGCGGTCCGGATGCGGGCCTCGGGGACGATCTCGCGGAGCCGGGCGGCGGCGCGGTCGATCGACTCGACGCGGTTGTGGATGTAGAAGACCTGGCCCTCGCGCAGGAGTTCACGGCGGATGGCGGCGCCGATCTGCTTCTGCTCGTAGGGGCCGACGAAGGTGAGGACCGGGTGGCGCTCCTCGGGCGGGGTGGTGATCGTGGACATCTCGCGGATGCCCGTGACCGCCATCTCCAGGGTGCGCGGGATGGGCGTGGCGGACATGGTCAGGACGTCGACGTTGGCGCGGAGCTTCTTCAGCTGCTCCTTGTGCTCGACGCCGAAGCGCTGCTCCTCGTCGACGATGACCAGGCCCAGGTCCTTGAACTTGGTCTCGGAGGAGAACAGCCGGTGGGTGCCGATGACGAGGTCGACGGTGCCGTCGCGCAGCCCTTCGAGGACGGCCTTGGCCTCGCCGTCGGTCTGGAAGCGGGACAGCGCCCGGACGTTGACCGGGAACTGGCCGTAGCGCTCGGTGAAGGTGCCGAGGTGCTGCTGGACGAGGAGGGTGGTCGGGACCAGGACCGCCACCTGCTTGCCGTCCTGGACGGCCTTGAAGGCGGCGCGGACCGCGATCTCGGTCTTGCCGTAGCCGACGTCGCCGCAGATCAGGCGGTCCATGGGGACGGACTTCTCCATGTCCTCCTTGACCTCGGCGATGGTGGAGAGCTGGTCAGGCGTCTCCGCGTACGGGAAGGCGTCCTCCAGCTCGCGCTGCCAGGGGGTGTCCGGGCCGAAGGTGTGGCCGGGCGCCGCCATCCGGGCCGAGTACAGCTTGATCAGGTCGGCGGCGATCTCCTTGACGGCCTTCTTGGCGCGCGCCTTGGTCTTGGTCCAGTCGGCGCCGCCGAGCCGGTGCAGGGTGGGGGCCTCGCCGCCCACGTATTTGGTGACCTGCTCCAGCTGGTCGGTGGGGATGTAGAGGCGGTCGCCGGGCTGGCCGCGCTTGGCGGGCGCGTACTCGACGAGGAGGTATTCGCGGGTGGCGCCCTGGACCGTGCGCTGCACCATCTCGATGTAACGGCCGACACCGTGCTGCTCGTGGACGATGAAGTCGCCGGCTTCCAGGGTCAGCGGGTCGATGGTCTTGCGGCGGCGGGCCGGCATCCGGGCGCCGTCCTTGCCGGCCGCCTTCTGGCCGGAGAGGTCGGTCTCGGTGAGGACCGCGATCCGCAGGTCCGGGTCGATGAAGCCGTTGTCGAGGGTGCTGCAGGAGACATGGACGAGGGAGGGGGAGAGCTCCGCGAGGTCGGCGTCCAGGCGGGCGGGGATGCCCTCGCCGCCCAGGACCTCGACCGTACGGGCCGCCGGGCCGTGTCCCTCGGTGAGGAAGAGTGTGCGCCAGCCGTCGGCCAGCCACTGCTTGGTGTCGGCCAGCGCCCGCTGGGTGTCACCGCGGTAGGTGTCGGGGGCGTGCATGCCCAGCTTGAGGGTGTCGCCGTCGCCCTCCAGCTCCTCGCCGGACGCGAAGGGGCTGACCGACCACCACATCATTCCCAGCTCGCGCGCCCGGTCCCGGACGTCCGCGAGGCCCCACAGGGAGGCCGCGCCCACATCGATCGGCGCCTCTCCGCCGCCGGCGCCGGCCGCCCAGGACGCCTGCAGGAACTCCTGGCTGGTCGCCACCAGGTCGGCGGCCCGGGTACGGACCCGTTCCGGGTCGCACACCAGCGTCATGCTCCCGGCCGGCAGCACGTCCAGCAGCAGCTCCATGTCGTCCACCAAGACCGGGGCCAGCGACTCCATGCCGTCGACGGCGATCCCCTCGGCGATCTTGCCGAGCAGTTCGCCCAGTTCGGGGTGCTTCTCGGCGAGCGCCGCCGCCCGCTCCCTGACCGTGTCGGTCAGCAGCAGCTCACGGCACGGCGGCGCCCACAGCCCGTGCTCGGCGACCTCCAGGGACCGCTGGTCGGCGACCTTGAAGTAGCGGATCTCCTCGACGTCGTCGCCCCAGAACTCCACCCGCAGCGGGTGCTCCTCGGTCGGCGGGAAGACGTCCAGGATCCCGCCGCGGACCGCGAACTCACCGCGCTTCTCGACCAGCTCGACGCGGGCGTACGCGGCCGCCGCCAGGCCGTCGACGATCTCTTCGAGGTCGGCGCTCTGCCCGGTGCGCAGGCTCACGGGCTCCAGGTCGCCCAGGCCCTTGACCTGCGGCTGGAGCACGGAGCGGATGGGCGCGACGACGACGGAGACGGGGCCGGCCGTCGGGTCGTCGGCGCGCGGGTGGGCGAGCCGGCGCAGCACCGCGAGGCGCCGGCCGACGGTGTCGGAGCGCGGCGAGAGCCGTTCGTGCGGCAGCGTCTCCCAGGACGGGAACTCCACGACCGAGTTGTCCTCGCCGGCCGGCATCAGGCTGCGCAGCGTGGCGGCGAGATCCTCCGCCTCCCGGCCGGTGGCGGTCACCGCGAGCACCGGGCGGCCGGCCTGCCGGGCCAGCGCGGCGACCGCGAGCGGGCGGGAGGCGGGCGGCCCCACCAGGTCCAGATGCGGCCGGTTCCCGTCGGCCGCGGCCTGCAGCGCTTCGGCGAGCGCCGGGTCCCGTACGACGGCGTCGAGCAGACCAGTCAGGCTCATCAGAAGATTCCGTCCCAGCGAGGCGAACAACGCAGCAGCCCGACACGTCTCACGGGCCGGGGTTGCCAAGCGTACGCCCGCCCGCGACCCGGGCGGGCCGCAAGCCCGGGAGGGCCCCGGCGCGCCGGACAGCACGCGCCGGGGATGCGCTCCCGGCCGCGGCGCGGGCCGCCGGCCGGGAGCGGCGGAGATCAGCCGGCAACCCTGACCGCGGCGTAGTACTTGTTCGCGGTCTTGAGGCAGGCGGCCTTCATTTTCTTCCGCATCGCCGGGGTGAGCGGGTCGGCCCAGGGCTTGTACTGGCAGGCCTGGCGCATGTCCTGGAGGAATACATCATCGATGCGCTTCTTGTGGTCCCTGCGCCAGGCGGTCTTCCCCACAATTGTTTTGTAGTTGCGGTAACCGAAGTCGTGGCGGTGGCAGGAGTAGGTGAAGTCATAGCCGCCCGGCAGCTTCTCCGGCGAGCTGTTGCAGCCGTTGGTGCTCCAGTTGAACCGGAAGTAGTTCGAGCCCGAGCGGTACAGCCCGAGGTACTTGAACCAGGCGTCCTGGGACGCCTGTCCCTTGCTTGTCAGCGACTTGAGCTTCTTCAGCCGGTACGCCCCGCCGACCGCGGGACCGGCCACGTCCGCCACGGAGACCTGCTGCGCCACCGCGGACGGTCCGGTCGTGACCGCCGCCGTTGCCGGCGCCTCGGCGAGCGCGGGTGCCGCCGTCCCCAGAGCGAGGACACCGGCCAGTACGACACCTCCGAAAGAGGTCCGTATCGTGTTCACTTGTTTCCTTCCCCGTTTTCATGCTGCATGGAAGCCGTATCCGAAATCGGCTTCAGGGAGGAAAATAGCGCGACAGCGGGGCTCTGCAGAGGGAATTAAAGGGAATGCCCGGGCGCTCCCTCAAGGAACCTTGCATTCCGCAAAGCCTGACATGGCGGATGGCGTGGTCATTTGACCGCTACGCCCGGATGTGCGCAATGGACAAAAGCGGTTCCATGCGCACCAATTTCCCACGCACGCACATCGCTGTGATCTGGGACACCCGTCTGCGCCGAGGACGCCAATGCGCCGCGCCCCGGCCCGGCCGGGCGGGGCGGGGCGGGGCGGGCGGTGAGCAGGGCGGCGGCGGGCGGTGCGGTCAGGCGCCCGGGCCGCCGCGCCGCCGGGGCAGCTGCGTCTCCAGGGTGTCGTCCTCGTCGGAGCCGGGACCGGAGCCGGAACCCGCAGCGACGGTGGCGGTGCCGGTGCCGGCGGCTCCGGGCCCTCCGCCACCCTCCGCGCTCCCCTCGCCCTCGTCGCCGCCCTCCCCCACCGGTGCCTTCCCGGTGAGCACCGCCAGGCTGTTGCGGACATGGGTCATATGGACGCGTACCTCTTCGCGCTCCGCGTCGTGTGCGCGCAGGATCCGCTCGGTGGCGCGCTCGGCGCGTTCCGCCTCCGCCCGAGCCCGGTCCAGGAGTCCGGCGGCGCGGTCCTCGCCGTCCTCCTGGCGGTGCCGGGCGGCTTCCTCCGCCTCCGCGTACAGCCGCCGGGCGTCGGCGCGGAGGGCCTTCCCGCGGGCGTCCAGCTCCGCGACGCGCCGGTCCGTCTCCGCCTCCAGCGCCACGAGTTCCCGCCCGGCCGCTTCCCACTCTTCCGTCTGCCGCTTCTCCTGGTCGCCGAGCAACTGCGCGGTGCGCCGGCGCACCTCCGCCAGCTCCTCGGCCGCCTCGCTCCGCAGCCGTTCGGCGTCCTCGGCCGCCACGGCCGCCAGTTCCGTGGCCTCCCCGCGGGCCGCCCGGTCCGTGCGCCGGGCCCGGGTGTCCGCCTCGGCCCGCAGCGCGTAGGCCGCCCGCTCGGCCGCGTCCCGGACGTCGTCCGCATGGGCGGCGGCCTCGCCGCGCATCTGCTCGGCCGCCTGCTCCGCCTCGGCCCGCAGCCGTGCCGCCTCGGACTCCGCGGTCGTCAGGATCAGCCGGGCGTCGCTGCCGAGCGATTCATAGGTCTGCGGCGGCTGCTGCGCCAGATAGGCGCGCAGCTCCGCGAGTTCGGCCTCCATCTGCTTGGACAGGACGGTGAGCCGTGCGGCGCGCTCCCAGCAGGAGTCGCGGTCCACCGAGAGCCCCGTGACCCGGCGGTCCACATCCTCCGGCCGGTAGCCACGCCCTCGTACGGCCTCGAACCCGTGAGGCGAAACCGATGCACTCATCCCTCAAGCCCCTCTCCGCCGCGCACAGCAGTCGCGCGACCCGCAGCGTTCCGCTTCATCTCGCATGATTCCGTGCAGCACCGTGCAGTGACCCGCACTTCCCGCGGATCGCACCGAAAGCCGCACCCTCGCGGCACTCCGTCCAACCCACCCACCAGGATGCGTTATTTATCGCCAGAAGTCGGAATCCGATCATCTGCGCGCAGCGCCTGGAACAACCGCCTCGCCCCGGCTTCGTCCCACTGCAGCACCGACCCGACGCCGCTCACCATCACCCCGGGCCGTACCACCGGAACCGTCGTCGCCGTCCCGCCGCCCCCGGCGATCTGCTTCATCGACCAGCCCATATCCAGCACCCGCGCCATGTCGGCGCCCCGGTCCACGGTCAGCGCCGCCAGCGAGGTGTGCAGCACCCGCTGCAGCCGGGACGGATCGAGCAGGACGTCCGGGGACGCCATCTCGTCGGCAACCGCACCGAGCAATTGCCGCTGGCGCTTCACCCGTCCGAGGTCACCGTCGGGGTCGGTATACCGGGCCCGTACGTACGCCAGCGCCTGGGCGCCGTTCATCCGCCGGCAGCCCGCCGCGAAGTCCGCGCCCGACTTCTCGTCCCGCAGCGGCTTGTCCAGACACAGCCGCACCCCGTCCAGGGCGTCCACGACCTGCACGAACCCCAGGAAGTTCACCTCGGCATAGCGGTCCATCCGCAGCCCGGTCGCCTGCTCCACCGTTCGGGTGAGCAGCTGCGGCCCGCCGTCCGCGTAGGCCTCGTTGATCTTGCGGCTGCCGTGGCCGGGTATCGGGACATAGCTGTCGCGCGGCAGGCTGACCAGCGACGGTCCGTGATCGCCGTAGTGCAGCACCATGATCGTGTCGGTGTTCCGCACGTCGTTGTTGCCGACGTGCAGGTCCCTGCGCTGCTGCGGGGTCAGCGCGCCGCGGCTGTCCGAGCCGACCAGCAGCCAGTTCGTGCCCTTGCCCGCGGGCGGCCGCCCCGGATAGCCGGCCAGCGCGTCCCGGTGCCGCAGCTGCCGGCCCGCCGAGACGTACAGCCAGGCCCCGATCGCGACTACCACCACGGCCAGCACCAGCAGCGTCACCAGGAGCCACACGAGCCACGCCCACCGGCGCCGGGGCGGGCCAGGACCGCGCAGCGACCCGGCCGTCCGCCGCCGGTGCCACCAGCGCGGGCGCCCCGCCCGGTACAGCGTCGCCGGCGTCGGCGACGACGGCTGCGACAACGGGGGTATCGGACGGCCCATATAGGCATGGTCAGGGCACCCGACCCGTCCCGCTCGTCGAACGCCCTGACCATGCCGCTACCGCGGAGCCCGCCGCCCCCGGTAGAGCGCCGCCACCGCCTCTACAACAGCCCGTCCCACATCTGCTCCAGGAGCACCGACCACCAGTTCTCCGGCGAACCCAGCGCCGGCGGGTCCAGCGCGACCAGCTGCGCCTGGAAGTCGACGGTCCAGCGGCCCGCCTGCTCGGGCGTCAGCCCGTACCGCAGCCGCCACATCCGCCCGAGCATCGCCAGACAGCGCGCGAACTCCGGCAGGCCGGAGTTCACGAACTGCGGCGTCGCGGGCGCACCACCGGGACCGGCCTCCATCGGCACCGCCACGATGTGCGCGGTCCCGTACTGCACACACAGCTGACGGCCGAAGTCATTGCCCATCACCAGATACGACCCGGCGTCCGAGGCCGGCTGCACCATCCGCTCCGCCGCCAGCTCCGCCAGCGTCGGCACCGGCCGGTGCGGCTGCGCCTGCGCCCAGAAGAACGGCCCGAAGTCGACCGGCAGCCCGGAGCACACCAGCGTCTGCGCCACCACCTCGGGCACACCGTGCCGGGAAACCGCCCGCTGATCGAAACGGAAGATCCCCTGCGGCCCGAACGCCTGCTCCAGCTCCTGCCCGACCGCCTGCGGCGGCACCGGGGGCACCGGCTGCACCTGCGACGGATGCGGCAACGGCACCCGCACCGGCGCCGGCCGCGCCGGACCGTCCGCGACCTGGTGCAACTCGCCCTGATGCTCGACGAGATGCCGTACGCCCTGCTGGCGCGAGGCGTGGTCCCTGCCGTACGCGGCGGTATGGCTGATCCGCACCTGCGGCCAGGTGTCCCGGATCATCCGGGCGCAGTAGCCACCCGGCAGATCGCAGCACTCCAGCTCCGTGTGCAGCTCCAGCACCTGCTGCGGGGGAACGTTCATCCCGCGCAGCTCGTGCAGCAGCTGCCACTCCGGATGCGGCGTACCGGGCGCCGAACGACGCACGATCTTCTGCTCGGAGCCGTCCGGCGCGCGGTAGCTGAGCACGGCCATATAGCCCGGGCCGACGGTCGGCTGACCGCTGGGCGCCTGCGGATAGCCGTACGCACCGCTGCCGCCGGGGGCCGGGGCACCGGGGCCCTGCTGCGCTCCGGGCGGTCCCTGCGGAGGTCCGGGCTGTCCCTGCGGAGGCGGGGGCGGGGCGGGCTGACCGGGCGGGGCCTGGGGCGGGGCGACGGGGCCGGCCGGCGGTGGCATACCGGGGCCGCCGGTACCGCCGCCGGGCCCGTGGGCACCCGGACCGCCGGCACCCGCGAGGTTGGCCTGCAGGGACGCACCGTCGGCGAGCATCGTCGCCGCCGCATGCACCCCGCCACCACCGGCGCCACCCGCGGCGGGTGGTGCGGCGGGCGGAGGCGGACCGTCCGGGCTGCCGGCACCCCGGCCGCCCGCGGACGCGGTGGGCCTGCCGGGCGGGCCGGGGGGCTTGGGCGCGCCGGGGGGACCGGGCGGCTTGGGCGCACCGGGCGGGCCGGGAGGCGCGGGCGGCGGCACGCCGGGGCCACCGGTACCGCCGCCGGGACCGTGGGCACCCGGACCGCCGGCACTCGCGAAACCGGCCTGCAGGGAGGCGCCGTCGGCGAGCATCGTCGCCGCCGCATGCACCCCACCGCCACCGGTATCACCCGCGGCGGGGGAACCCGTGCCACCGGGGCCGGATCCGGCAGCGCCGGACCCCTCGGGACCACCGGCCGCACTCGCCCCGCCCGGCCCGTCCGTCCCGCCCGGCCCGTCCACCGCACTGAGATCCAGCTCCGCCGCGTCCAGCTGCGAGACCATACGCGTCGGTACGTAGCCACCGGCCGGGGCTCCGGACGCACGGGACGCGCCGGGGCCGGACGCGCCGGGGCCGGACGCCGCGGGCCCGCCAAACGTGCCCGCACCGGCGGGACCCGGCACACCGGGAGGCGGCGGCGGGCCCGCGGCGGCGTTACCCGGCAGCGACGAACCATCGGCCAGCATCGTCGCCGCGGCATGTACCCCGGCATCCCCACCGGCCGCGGGCGGCGCAGGCGGCGTCCCGGAGCCGGACACAGTGGCACCCGGCGGGGGCGGTACATCGGCGACCGGCGGGCCGGACGGCGGCGGCAGATCCGGCAGCCCCGCGGCGGCGGGCGGCGCGGCAGGCATCGGCGGCGGCACGGGGACGCCACCCGCCCCGCCGGCCGGGCGCGCCTGACCGGCTTCCAGACCGGCACCGGGGCCTGCATCGGGCCCCGCACCGGGACCGGCCCCGTCCGGCAGGTCCACCGCGGGCGCCATCTGCGTACGCGGCAACTGACTGCCGCCGTGCAGCAGTTCGGTCTTCGCCTCCGGCCGGGCGCGGGGCACCTGCGGGGTGTCGTCCTCCTCGCCGAAGCCGGCCAGCGGCGGCGCGAAGACCGTCGCGGGCAGCTCCACCGAGCGGTCGTCGCCCCCCGCGCCGCCGGTCGTGTCCGCCCCGGCCCACGGCGTCGGCGCACCGGCAGCACCAGGGGCCCCGGCCGCCTCCTCACCAGCGTGGGCGGCCGCACCCTCGTCGGTGCCGTTGACGTTCACCCCCGCCCAGGCATCCGAGGCCGGCGGCGCGGCAGCGGGTGCGGGCACAGCGGACGGAGGAGCCGCGGACGAAGCCGCCGGGGAAACCGCCGGCGCCGCACCCGCAGTTCCCGCGGCACCCACGCCCCCGGCACCCGTACCCCCGGCACCCGTACTCCCACCACTCGTACTCCCGGCCCCCCGCCGACCCTGCCCGCCGATCGTGTCCGCCACCTCCTGCAGCCACTCCGGCGGCGTCAGCAGAAACGACGTGGCCTCCAGGTCGATCCGCTGCGGCGGCACCTCGGGCGCGCCGTACCCGCCGTCCGCGGGAGCGCCGTACGCCTCCTCGTAACGCCGGATCACCTCACCCACCGGCAGCCCCGGCCACAGCGTCGTCTCCCCGCTGTCCCGCGCGATCACCATCCGGGCCCGGCCGCCGTCCGTCGACGGACCACCCTCCCGGTCCTCGGCCCAGGCCACGAAGCCCAGATCGAACTCCCGCACCCGCACCTCACGGTGCAGCGGCCCCGGGACGTCGCCGTTCACCCACAGCTCGGCGCGCTCCTGCGCCTGCGCGAACGTCACCACCGTGCTCAGCCCCCCACCGCAACCGCGTACGCAAAACCGCCGTCGACCATCAGGTTCGCCACGGTGTCCAGCTCCGGCGGATTGCCCACCAGCCGCTGCAGGAACTCATCGAAATCCGCGCCGCACGGCAACAGCAGCCGCTCCACCCGCTCCTGCACCGTCCAGCCGTCCTGGTCCCGCGCATCGTCGTACGGGCAGAACCACACCGAACCGAGCGCCTCGCCGCGCACCTTCACCGCGACCACACCGCCCTGGACGAACGCCACGCCCAGGTAGTCCTTGGTGAAGTGGTCCCGCAGGCACTTGTTCACATAGATCAGGTCATTGACTGCCGCGTCGTCGCGCACCGTGAAGAACGGCTGGTCGAGCAGCAGCCCCAACTCCGCATCCAGCGCCGCGCCCACCGGAGCGCAGCCGCCCGCGGCCTTCAGGAACGACCGGTAGGCACCCGGCAGCCGATAGCCCAGCGCCTCCTCGGCCTGTGCCACCTGCTCCTCACCCACCGACAGATCACGGTGCGGCAGCCCGAAATGGACCGGCCGGGTCTCCTGCAGCGGCCGGGTACCACGCCGGTCGTGCGCCACCGCGGCCGTCGCCAGCCCGCCGTGATGGCGCAACAGCGCCTTCACCTCGACCGGGATCAGCTCCATCCGCCGGGTACCGGCCACGTGATGCCAGGTCCAGCCGTGCGGCGTCGCCACGGCCGGCACATCTATCCACAGCTCGTGCCCCTGCGCGTGCAGGGCCGCGTTCGCCGACACATAGTCCGTCAGCCGCAGCTCGTCGACGCCGAAACCCTCCGGCGGCTCGGCGATCTCCGCCGCGGCGCGCGCATACGGCGAGAACTCCGGGAAACCGCGGGCGTCCATCCGCACCCCGGCGGGGTACCGCGTGGCGCGGACCGGGTCCGGAAAATGCACGACCTGTCCGGCATAGGCCGCATTCGGTGGGGCGGTACCTCCCACCACCTGGGGGCCGGGGTGTGCCCCCAGCCCTTGCCGACCTGTCGTCATCGCGGTTGCCCCCTGGCTGAAGCTGGCTTTGGGGCACAGCCTATGCCGTACCGCAACACCCGCCCCCGCCCGCCTGCCCCCACACGTCAGCCCCGCGACACACCCGCGTCACCCACCGGCACACCACCCCCGAGCCCCCCGCGCACCACCCCGCCCACCAGCCGCGTTCCACCGCGCCCGACGCCCCGTCAGCTCACCGTGACATCGCCGACAGGCCGCCCGACTACCGCAACGCCCAGCACATTTGGCAGGCTGACCCTCCCCCACCATTGACGGGGAGACCCCCAGCACCACGGGGATTCGGGGAGGGAAAGCACCACCATGAGCACCACTGCACGCCACCACAACTCAGCCGCCGGCGATCCCCGCACCGCCGCCGGCGACCCACGCATCGGCTGGAGCGGCACCACCGACGCCCATCGCGCGCCCGCCCTCCACCACCGCCGCGACGGCATCCTCCCCACCATCGGCGCCGCCTTGTCCGTACGCGGACAAACCCTCACCTGCACCGCGAGCAAGGCCGAACAGCCCCCCGCCCTCCACCCGCTGGTGCAGGACTTCCTCGACACCCTCGCCACCGCACAGCGCGAACGTTTCACCGGACGCTGCCCCGAAGCCGTCCTGCTCTCCCGCCACCTCACGGCCGTCGAGGGCAACCGCGGCAAACGCGCCTCCCGCAAACCCCTCACCAACGGCGAAGCCCGCCGCTCCCTGAAACACTCCAAGATCACCGCACGCCACATCCGCGAGGACGGCGACCCCCAGCACGGCAGCTACGCCCCGCCCTGCCGCTCCTGCGACGCACTCCTCGCCCACTTCGGCGTCATGCCCATCAGCGGCACCACGCCCACAGGAAGCTGACCGCCACCATGCCGCCCACCACCCCCGGCCCCCGCACCCCGGCCCACGACCGCGCCGACTCGACCCGCTTCCCCGCCGCCGTCGACGTCGCCCTCCAGGAAGCCGGCTGGCAACCCGGCCGCTGGGACATACAGCAGGCCGAACACTGGGCCGACACCCTCCGCGGCCACACCTCCCCCGCCGGCCACCGCCACACCGTCTTCCCCGCCGCCGTCGAGGCCTGGGCCGAATTCGGCGACCTGCACATCACCGGCCCCGGCCCGGGGCGCCACATCGCCCCCACCCCGTTCGCCATCAACCCCCTGCACGGGCTCCACCTCGCCCGCACCCTCGGCGACCTCGGCCGCGCACTGGAAACCGACGTGGCCCCCCTCGGCCGCGAAGAACTCACCACCGACGGCACCACGTACGGCCAGGCCACTCTCGCCATCGACACCGAAGGCCGCGTCTACAGCCTCGACCACACCGGCGACTGGTACCTGGGCCCCGACCTCGACAGCGCCCTCGGCACGCTGGTACTGGGCACGAGGCCGAGCCGGCTCGGCTTCACGAGTTACGGCTGACGCCGTAGGTGTCGCCGGTTCTTTTCCCGCCTCCGGCGGGGGTGGGTGGGGTTTGGGCGGGGGCCGCGGGTCGCCTCCGGCGGGGGTGGGGTTTGGGCGGGGGCCGCTTGCGCTGTGTGGTGGGTGCCGGTGGCGGGCCTCCGGGGGTGGGGGTGAAAGTTCTTAAAAACCAGTGGCTCGGCCCGCATCGTGGTGCGGGCCGAGCCACTGGTCTTTTGCTTTCTTCACCCCCACCGGGGTGGGGCCTCAACGGACAGGAGGTGGCGGGGGCGGAGGGGTGTGTTGTCGGACGTAAAGCGAAGCAGTCCGACAACACACCCCGGAGCCCCCGTCACCGGCACCCACCACAAACCCGGGCCCCACCCCAACACACCCCACCCCGCCGAAGGCGGAAACACAGACGACAACCAACCCCGCCCCCGCCGAAGGCGGGAAAGAACAACAGCAACAAAAACGGTGGGTCACCCGGCCACGTGGGAAGTCACCGCTGTGGCGGCACGGCAACGTGGGCGGCAGGAACAATCGCTGACACCCGGAACCCACCCGCCTCCGTCGGCCCCGAGACGAACACGCCGCCGAGTGCCGTCACCCGCTCCCGCATCCCCACCAGGCCGTTGCCGCCGCTCGGCAACCCCGCATCGGCCGCGCCGCCCTCGCAGGGCCCGTTCTCCACCTGGACGGCGAGCTCGCCGTCCCGGTGCGCCAGCCGCACCCGCGCCCGCGCACCCGGCGCATGCTTGTGCACATTCGTGAGCGCTTCCTGCACCACGCGGTACACGGTCCGCTCCACCCCCGCCGCATACCGGCGCCCGGCCACGGCAGACGTCCCCTCCCCCGCAGATCCGTCCTCCGCAAACCCGTCTTCCGCAGTCCCGTCCACCATCAGCTCGACCGCCATCCCGGCCGCCCGGGACTGGCCCACCAGATCCGCCAGCTCCGTCAGACACGGCCCCTCGGAATCCGCGTCCCCCGTGCCGGACACCGGCGACGCCGCCGCCCCGGGACCGGAGTCACCGGCCACCGCGGACGACGCCGGCGCCCCGTCCTCGGACGCCTCGGACATCTGCGCCTGCACCGTCGCCTTCGCCCCCGCCTGCGACGCCACCGCCGCCAGCCGCTCCGGCGCGCCCGACGCCGCAGCGCCACGCCCCGCCGCCCCCTCGGCCGTACGCAACACCCCCAGCATCTCCCGCAGCTCCGTCAGCGCCTGGCGCCCCATGTCGCCGACCAGCGCCGCGTTCTTCGAGGCCTTCTCCGGGTCCTTCAGCGCCACGGCCTGGAGCGCGGCCGCGTGCACCACCATCAGACTCACCCGGTGCGCGACCACGTCGTGCATCTCCCGCGCGATCCGGGTCCGCTCCTCGTTACGGGCCCACTCGGCCCGCTCCTCGGCCCGGTCCGCCAGCAGCGACAGCTCGCGCTCCAGACCGTCCGCCCGCTCCCGCAGGCTCTCCACCAGCCGGCGCCGGGCCGCGATATACATCCCCCACAGCACCGGCGGCGCCGTCAGCACCAGCCCCACCGCCAGCGCTATCAACGGCACGAACCACATCGGCGGATGGAAGTCCTGCTGCGCCGCGACGTCCTCGCGCAGGCTGAGGAACGTCGTCACCAACGTCCCCGTCACCGTCATGCCCGCCAGCAGGGCCGTGATCCGGCGCGGCACATCCGACGCGGCCAGCGTGTACAGCCCCACCACGCTCAGCAGCCCGCCCATCTCCGCGGGCATCACCGCGATCGAGACCAGCACCACCACCACGGGCCAGCGCCGGCGCACCAGCAGCACCGGCCCCGCCAGCAGGCCGAGCACGATCCCCAGCAGCTCGGGCACCTGCGCCTCGTGCGCGAAATCGATGCCCTCCACCGCACACTCCACTGCGGAAGCCACCGCCAAAAACACATCCAGCGCCGCACTCCGCCGCCGGGCCCACCACCACGGCCCCGTTACCGGCGCACCCCGCGCGCCCACACCTTCACTTGCCCCCGTCGCGGTCATACCGCCCAGCCTACGGGCGCCCGCACCCGATTCCCCGCCCCGTTACCGGTCATAGACCAGGCCCATTACCAGCCCTTACCAGTGGTTATCGCTCGAACTGTTGAATCGCCCACATTTTCGCCCCTTATGCCCGCCTGGTCACGGCACCCTGTTCCCATGCCGAACACCCATCGCAGTCACTCCGACTACGAGGCGTTACGCCCCCAGGTCGTCGCCCTGCGCCGCGCCGGCCTCAGCCGCCGCCAGATCCGCGACCGCCTCCACGTCCACAACAACGACATCCTCAACCGCCTCCTCGAAGGCGTCCCCGCCCCCGACTGGACCCGCCGCCCGAACGCCAAGGACGACCTGCGCGCCCGCGCCCGCGAGCTGCGGAAGCAGGGCCGGACCTACGACGAGATCCAGGTCGAACTGGGCTGCTCGAAGAGTTCGATCTCGCTGTGGGTACGGGACCTGCCGAAACCGCCGCCCCGCACCCCCGAAGAGGCCTCGGCCATCGCCCGGCGCGGCTGGGAGGCCACCCTCAAGCGGCGCGAGGAGGAGCGGCAGCGGACGAAACAGGCCGCGACGCGCATCGGCAAGCTCACCGACCGGGAGCTCTTCCTGATCGGCGTCGGCCTGTACTGGTCCGAGGGCAGCAAGAGCAAGCCGTACCGCCTCAGCGAACGCGCCGTCTTCATCAACAGCGACCCCGGCATGATCCGGGTCTACCTCGCATGGCTCCGCCTGCTGGGCGTGGACAGTGAGCGGCTGCGGTTCTACGTACACATCCACGAGTCGGCCGACATCGGGGCCGCGGAGCAGTTCTGGGCCGGCATCACAGACGCCGATCCGTCGGCCTTCGGCAAGACCACGCTCAAGAGACACAACCCCAAAACGGTCCGTAAGAACGTCGGGGAGAACTACCACGGCTGCCTGATGATCCACGTTTCGCAAAGCGCGGAGCTATACCGTCGCATCGAAGGCTGGTGGTACGGCATAGTGTTGGGTGCCGAGCGATCAGCCTGACGGGGTGTCCGGTTTGATCCTCTTTATTATCCCCCGTGGTGTAATGGGCAACACTGTCGGTTTTGGTCCGACCATTAGAGGTTCGAGTCCTCTCGGGGGAGCCCTCTCCCACATGCAGATTTCGGGTCCCGGCTACCAAGTCGGGACCCGCCCGCGTTTCGGCTGCTATACGCACCGGTATCCTTCGGGTGACCACCACCCGAAGTAGCCAAGAAGCCGAAGGGCATCCCCGTGAGCGCCAACCGCCCGGCAGCCGTCGTCGTTCTCGCAGCGGGTGAGGGCACCCGCATGAAGTCGGCGACCCCCAAGGTCCTGCACGCACTCTGCGGCCGCTCCCTCGTCGGACATGTCGTCGCCGCCTCCCGAGAGCTGGATCCCGAGCATCTCGTCGTGGTCGTCGGCCATGCCCGTGAGCAGGTGCAGGCGCATCTGGCCGAGGTCGACCCCGCCGCCCGCACCGCCGTGCAGCACGAGCAGAAGGGCACCGGCCACGCGGTCCGTACCGCCCTGGAAGAGCTGAGCAACGGCGGTGTCGCCCTCGACGGCACCGTCATCGTCGTCTGTGGCGACACCCCGCTGCTGACCGGCGAGACCCTGCGGCTGCTCAGCGACACGCACGCGGCGGACGGCAATGCCGTGACCGTCCTGTCCGCCGAGGTCCCGGACTCCACCGGCTACGGGCGCATCGTGCGCGAGGCGGGCACCGGCGCGGTGACCGCGATCGTCGAGCACAAGGACGCCACCGCGGGCCAGCGCGCGATCCGGGAGATCAACTCGGGCGTCTTCGCCTTTGACGCGCAGCTCCTGGTGGATGCGCTCGGCAAGGTCCGTACGGACAACAGTCAGGGCGAGGAGTACCTGACCGATGTGCTGGGGATCGTGCGGGAGGCCGGGCACCGCGTCGGTGCGGCGGTGTCCGCCGACCACCGGGAGATCCTGGGGATCAACAACCGCGTGCAGCTGGCACAGGCGCGGCGGCTGCTGAACGACCGGCTGCTGGAGCGGGCGATGCTGGCCGGTGTGACGGTGGTGGATCCGGCGTCGACGTGGGTGGATGTGTCGGTGACGTTCGAGCCGGACGCGACGGTCCACCCGGGTACGGAGCTGCGGGGTGCCACGCATCTCGCCACGGGCGCCGAGGTGGGTCCGCACTCCCGGCTGACGGACACGTCGGTGGGTGCGGGCGCGGTGGCGTCGTTCACGGTGGCCGAGGGTGCGCGGATCGGTGAGGGTGCGAGTGTCGGTCCTTACGCGTATCTGCGGCCGGGGACGGATCTGGGTCCGAAGGCGAAGGCCGGCACGTATGTGGAGATGAAGAACGCCTCGATCGGCGAGGGCACGAAGGTGCCGCATCTTTCGTATGTGGGAGATGCCACGATCGGTGACTTCACCAATATCGGTGCGGCGAGTGTCTTTGTGAACTACGACGGTGAGGCGAAACACCACACGACGGTCGGGTCGCATTGCAAGACGGGGTCGGACAACATGTTTGTGGCTCCGGTCACGGTCGGGGACGGCGCTTATACGGCGGCGGGCTCGGTCATCACCAAGGATGTGCCCCCGGGTTCGCTGGCGGTCGCGCGTGGCCAGCAGCGGAATATCGAGGGTTGGGTCGCGCGGAAGCGGCCCGGAAGCGCCGCCGCGCAGGCGGCTTCGGCTGCTCGCCAGGATGCCCAGGGCGAGCGGTGACCGTGCAAGGGGTGCGCCGTGCGGGGCGTACCGTGATGAACGCACGCAAACTGTGATTCGAGGAGATTTGCTGTGACCGGGATCAAGACGACCGGCGAGAAGAAGCTGATGCTCTTCTCCGGCCGCGCCCACCCCGAGCTTGCCGAGGAGGTCGCGCACCAGCTGGGTGTGGGCCTGGTCCCGACCAAGGCATTCGACTTCGCCAATGGTGAGATCTACGTCCGCTATCAGGAGTCGGCACGTGGCGCGGACTGCTTTTTGATTCAGAGCCACACGGCTCCGATCAATAAGTGGATCATGGAACAGCTGATCATGATTGATGCGCTGAAGCGGGCTTCGGCCCGGAGCATCACGGTGGTCGTGCCGTTCTACGGCTATGCGCGGCAGGACAAGAAGCACCGTGGCCGTGAGCCGATTTCGGCGCGGCTGATCGCGGATTTGATGAAGACCGCGGGTGCGCACCGTGTGGTGACCGTGGATCTGCACACGGACCAGATCATGGGCTTCTTCGACGGCCCGGTGGATCACCTTTTCGCGCTGCCGGTCCTTGCGGACTACGTGGGCGCGAAGGTGGACCGCGACAAGCTGACGGTGGTGTCCCCGGACGCCGGCCGGGTGCGGGTCGCGGACCGCTGGTGCGACCGCCTGGGTGCGCCGCTGGCGATCGTCCACAAGCGGCGTGACAAGGACGTGGCGAACCAGGTCACCGTGCACGAGGTCGTCGGCGATGTGAAGGACCGGGTGTGTGTCCTGGTCGACGACATGATCGACACCGGTGGCACGATCTGTGCGGCGGCGGATGCGCTGTTCGCGAATGGTGCCTCGGATGTGATCGTGACGGCGACGCACGGTGTGCTGTCGGGCCCGGCGGCGGACCGGCTGAAGAATTCGAAGGTGAGCGAGTTCGTGTTCACGAATACGCTGCCGACGCCTTCGGAGCTGGAGCTGGACAAGATCACGGTGCTGTCGATGGCGCCGACGATTGCCCGCGCGCTCCGTGAGGTGTTCGAGGACGGCTCGGTGACGAGCCTCTTCGAGGAGCAGTGAACTGACGGTGTCGGGCGGCCTGTGAGGTAGTCCGGGGCTGATCGACTTTGGGGCGGCCTTCCGGCCGGGTAGACTCATCGAGTTGCTCGGCGAGGGAGGCCGCCCTTTTGTGGTGGCTGTCCGTTATCGACGCGCTCTTCGTAGCAGGTCTGTCGTGGGCCGGGTAACGCCCACCAGATGTTTTCTGCGATACGAGGAGTGCCGTTATGGCTGAGGTCAAGCTCGCCGCCCAGGTTCGTACCGACTTCGGTAAGGGTGCCGCGCGTCGTGCGCGCCGCGCCGACCTGGTTCCGGCTGTCATCTACGGTCACGGCGCCGAGCCGCAGCACGTGGCGATCAACAGCCACGCGCTGATGATGGCGCTGAAGACGCCGAACGCCCTGATCCGTCTGGACTTCGAGGGCAAGACCGAGCTGGTCATCCCCAAGGCCGTGCAGCGTGAGGCGATCCGCCAGTTCCTGGTGCACGTGGACTTCCTGGCCGTGAAGAAGGGCGAGAAGGTCTCCGTCGAGATTCCGATCCACGTCGAGGGCGACCTGGCCCCGGGCCAGCTCGTGCTGGAGCACGTGCTGAACACGCTGCCGATCGAGGCCGAGGCCACTCACATTCCGGAGTCGGTCACGATTTCCGTCCAGGGCCTGGACGCGGGCGCTTCGGTGCTCGCCAAGGACGTCACGCTGCCGTCGGGTTCGGCGCTGGCCGTGGACGAGGACGCGGTCGTGCTGCAGGTTGTCGCGGCGCAGGCCGAGGCTCCGGCCGAGGAGGCCGGCGAGGGCGAGGGCGAAGGCGCCGAGGCCTGAGTCGTTTTCCGCTGAGGGATTTTCTCGGCGAGTGGTCCAGCCGCTGCCGCGCGCCTTGGGGCGCGGGGTGGCGGTTGGGCTGTTTCATGGGCAGTTGCGGTCGGGGCCGGTGCGGGGTTGCCGGCGGATGTGGGAGTGGCTGAGATGGCGGACGCTGATCCGTGGCTGGTGGTGGGGCTGGGTAATCCGGGCCCGGAGTATGCGCGTAATCGCCACAATGTGGGTTTCATGGTGGCGGATTTGCTGGCGGAGCGGATGGGGGGCCGTTTCAAGGCGCACAAGGCGCGGGCGCAGGTGGTGGAGGGGCGTTGTGGTGCGCCCGGTCCGTCGAGTCGTCGTGTGGTGGTGGCGAAGCCGTTGTCCTTCATGAATCTGTCGGGTGGGCCGACGACGGCGTTGCGGGATTTCTACAAGGTGCCGGTCGGCAACATCATTGCGATTCATGATGAGTTGGATATCGATTACGGCGCGTTGCGGCTGAAGCTGGGTGGCGGAGACAACGGTCACAACGGTCTGAAGTCGATCACGAAGTCGCTGGGCGCGGAGTATCACCGGGTGCGGTTCGGGATCGGGCGTCCGCCGGGCCGTATGCAGGTCGCGGATTTCGTGCTGAAGGATTTCTCCTCGGCGGAGCGACGCGAGCTGGATTATTTCGTGGACCGTGCCGCGGATGCGGTGGAGACGCTGATCGTGGACGGTCTGGAACGGGCGCAGAGTACGTACAACTCCTGAATGGGACAGCGGGGGTCAGGCTCTGACGAACCGTTGTCGGAGGTTGACCGGCTGCGGGTTATGGCCAAGGATCGCCGCCATGCCCAGAAGCAGTACGCGCACCCGCCCGGTCAGACGCAGTCGTACCCGGCGGGTCGGTGAGAGCGCCTATGGGGCGCTGCTTCTCGCCCGGACCGGTGTGATGGGTCTGCTGGCGTTGCTCCTGCTGGTGGCGGGGGTGTGGACGTCGTGGCACACGGCGCAGTACGCGATGCTCGTCAAGGCGCGGGAGCGCGGAATGATGACGGTGTCGGCGTGTGAGGCCGAGCAGTGCACCGGCTCGTATGTGCCGACCGGGGGCGATGGCCGGCCGCGGTCGAGGGTGACGATCGCGGAGGCGGCGGCGGGCGGCAAGGGCGAGCGGGTCGAGGTGACGGTCGAGCCGGGGACGGCGCGGGCGGTGCGGACCGGGGCGGGCGGGATCCTGCATGCGTGGGTGCCGTTCGCGGGGTCGTTGCTGCTGGCGGCGCTGGTGGTGGCCGGGGGGATGCGGCTGCGGCGTACGGCGTGGGTGATGGGTTTGCTGGGGGCGGTGTTGCTGGGCGCGGCATTCGCTGCGCTGTAGGCGGTACGACGGCGGCCCGCCCTCTCGGTGGAGAGGGCGGGCCGCCGTCGTGTGTCCGGCCGGGTGGTGTCAGCCGGTGTTGCGCAGTCCGGCGGCGACGCCGTTGACGGTGAGCAGCAGGGCCCGGGCGAGGACGGGGTCGGGCTCCTCGCCGCGCTCGGCGGCGGTGCGCTGACGGTCCAGCAGCGAGACCTGGAGGTAGGAGATCGGGTCGAGGTAGGCGTCGCGGATGTGGAAGGTCTGCTGGAGGACCTCGTTGGAGTCGAGGAGCTTCTTCTCGCCGGTGACGCGCAGGACCTCGGCGACGGTGAGCTCGTGTTCGGCCTTGATGACGTCGAAGACGTGCTTGAGCTCGTCGGGCACGAGGGTGTCGACGTAGTGCTGGGCGATCCGCAGGTCGGTCTTGGCCAGCGTCATGGTGACGTTGGCCAGGAAGTTGCGGAAGAAGTGCCAGTGCTCGTGCATCTCGTCGAGGACGCTGTCGAGTCCGGCCTCGCGGGCGGCCTTGAGGCCGGTGCCGACGCCGTACCAGCCGGGGACGATCTGGCGGGACTGGGTCCAGCCGAAGACCCACGGGATGGCGCGCAGTCCGTCGAGGCCGGCGCCGGAGTCGGGGCGGCGCGAGGGACGCGAGCCGAGGTGGAGCTCGGCGAGCTGGTCGACGGGGGTGGAGGCGAAGAAGTACGCGGGCAGGTCGGGGTCCTCGACCAGGCGCCGGTAGGAGCCGTGAGCCGCCTCGGAGACGGTTTCCATGGCGGCGTCCCAGCGGGCCAGGGCCTCGTCGGACTGCCGGGGGGCGGTGTGCAGGGCGGAGGCCTGGAGGGTAGCGGCGACCGTCAGTTCCAGGTTCTCCCGCGCCAGCGACGGCACCAGGTACTTGTCGGAGATGACCTCGCCCTGTTCGGTGACCTTGATTTCGCCTTCGAGGGTGCCGTAGGGCTGGGCGAGGATCGCGTCGTGGGAGGGACCGCCGCCGCGGCCGACGGTGCCGCCGCGGCCGTGGAAGAGGCGCAGCCGCACGCCGTGGCGGTGGGCGACGTCGCGCAGCAGGCGCTGGGCGCGGTGGATCTCCCACTGGGAGGTGGTGATGCCGCCGAACTTGGAGGAGTCGGAGTAGCCGAGCATGACCTCCTGGACGTCGCCCCGCAGGGCGACCAGGCGCCGGTAGGAGGGGTCGGCGAGCATTTCGTCGAGCAGCTGGTCGGCGATCTTCAGCTCATCGGTGGTCTCCAGGAGCGGGACGATGCCGATCTTGGCCCAGCCGGCGTGCAGGTCGATCAGTCCGGCCTCGCGGGCGAGGACGGCGGCCGCGAAGACGTCGTCGGAGCCGGCGCACATGGAGATGATGTAGGACTCGACGACCTCGGGGCCGAAGGTGTCCTTGGCCTTGCCGATGGTGCGGAAGACGCCGAGGGTCTTGGCGCCGGCCTCGTCGAGCGGGGCCGGGGTGGGGGCCAGCGGGCGGCGGGAGCGCAGCTCCTTGGCGAGGAGCTTGCGGCGGTAGTCGCGCGGCATGTCCGCGTAACGCCAGGATTCCTCGCCGAGGCGGTCGAAGAGCTGGCCGAGGGCGTGGTGGTGGGCGTCGGCGTGCTCGCGGACGTCCATGGTGGCGAGCTGCAGGCCGAAGGCGGCGATGGTGCGCAGGGTGCGCTCCAGGCGGCCGTCGGCGACCAGGCCGCCGCGGTGCTCGCGCAGCGAGGTCTGGATGAGGGCCAGGTCGTCGAGGAGTTCCGCGGTGCCGAGGTAGTCGCGGCCGGGGACGTGGGGGGTGTCGCCGGCGAGGCGTTCGCGGGTGTTGACGAGCTTCTGGCGGACGCAGGTCGCCTTGAGGCGGTAGGGCTCCTCGCTGTTCAGCCGCTTGTAGCGGGGGCTGATCTCGGGGAGGAGGTCGAGGTCGTGCCGGAGGGATTCCAGCAGTTCGTCGGTGGCGCCGCAGTTGCGGATGGAGTTGGACAGCGCGCCGCGCAGCTCGTCGACGTGCTCCAGGGCGTCGGTGATGCCGTGCTCGTGCTGGAGGAGCAGGACGTCCCAGGTGACCTGCGGGGTGACGTTGGGGTTGCCGTCGCGGTCGCCGCCGATCCAGGTGCCGAAGGTGAGCGGGCGGGTGCCGGCGGGCAGCTCGGTGCCGGCCCGCTCCAGCTCGGCGGCGAGGTCTTCGAGGACGTCGCCGACGGCGCCGCGGCCCAGCTCGTCGAGGTAGTAGATGGCGTTGCGGGCCTCGTCGGTGGGCTCCGGGCGGGCGACGCGCAGCTCGTCGGTCTGCCAGATGAGGTCGATGTTCTCGGCGAGGCGGAGGTCGGCGCGGCGGCGCTCGGAGTCCGTGCTGTCCAGCAGCTCGGCGACCTTGCGGAGCTTGGTGAGGACGGAGCGGCGGGCGGCCTCGGTGGGGTGCGCAGTGAAGACGGGGCGCACCCCGAGGTTGCGGGCGGTCGCCTTCAGGTGCTCGGGGTCGGCGTCCTTGAGCATGTCGGCGGTGCGGGCGAGGATGCTGCCCTCGGCGGCGCGCTTGGCGCCCAGCTCGCGGCCGCGGTGCACCTGCTCGGTGACGTTGGCGAGGTGGAAGTACGTGGAGAAGGCGCGCACCAGCTTGGCGGCGGTGGCCAGGTCGGTGTCGCCGAGGAGCCGGGCGGCGGCTTCGCCGTCGGAGCGGGTCAGGGCGCGGACCCGCTCGACGAGGTCAAGGAGCTCCTGGCCTTCCTGGCGGACAAGGGTTTCGCCGAGGAGGTCACCGAGGCGGCGGATGTCGGCACGCAGGGCGACGTTGTCGCTCGGGCCGGGTTCCAGGCTCTCGATGGGCGCGATCTCGGCCGGAGTGTTGTCGGCACTGCTCACTGGTGCGGCTCCTTGCAGCGATCAGGGGCGTCGTACCGCGGCTCGTGGGAGAGGTGCCGGCGGGCGACGGGTGGGCAGGTCTGATGCGGGCGGGTTGCGGACCGCGCTGTCCGACGTCCCCAGGATAGGTCTGCCCAGTGTCAGCAGATCACACCGTCCGCTGGGTGGGCAGATGCGTCACAGGGGGTAGGTGTGGCGCCTGTCACGGCCTTGCCCGGGACGGCGGCACTGCCATACTTACGAGACCGTAGGTTACGGTCCCGTAGCCGTAGCCGTGCCCCCGAGCCCCCGACGAGGGACACCATGAACGCTGGTTCCGAAGCCGTAGAAGATCCCCCGATTCCTGCCGGTTCATCCGCCGGTCCGGCCACCGCCGCCGCGGAACCCTCCGCGACGCTGGGTGGCGAGCAGCGCAGGTCGGTCGAGCAGATCTCGTTGCTGCTCTTCATCACCGTTCCGTTCGTGGCGCTGGTCGCCGCGGTTCCGCTGGCCTGGGGCTGGGGGGTGAGCTGGCTGGATCTGGGGCTGATGGTGGCGATGTACTACATCGGCTGCCACGGCATCACGATCGGCTTCCACCGCTACTTCACGCATGGCTCGTTCAAGGCGAAGCGGCCGCTGCGGATCGCGCTGGCGATCATGGGCTCGCTGGCCGTCGAGGGACCGCTGGTGCGCTGGGTGGCGGACCACCGCAAGCACCACAAGTTCTCCGACGCCGAGGGCGACCCGCACTCCCCGTGGCGCTTCGGCGAGACGGTGCCGGCCCTGATGAAGGGCCTGTGGTGGGCGCACATCGGCTGGATGTTCGACGAGGAGCAGACGCCGCAGCAGAAGTACGCACCGGACCTGGTCAAGGACGATGCGATCCGTGCGGTCTCCCGCCAGTTCGTCCTGTGGACGGCGGTGTCGCTGCTGATCCCGCCGCTGGTGGGCGGTCTGGTGACCTGGTCCTGGCAGGGTGCGCTGACGGCGTTCTTCTGGGGTTCCCTGGTCCGCGTCGCGCTGCTGCACCACGTCACCTGGTCGATCAACTCCATCTGCCATGCGGTGGGCAAGCGCCCCTTCAAGTCCCGCGACCGCTCGGGCAACGTCTGGTGGCTGGCCGTCCTGTCCTGCGGTGAGTCCTGGCACAACCTGCACCACGCGGACCCCACCTGTGCCCGGCACGGGGTGATGAAGGGGCAGCTGGACTCCAGCGCCCGGCTGATCCGCTGGTTCGAGAAGGCGGGCTGGGCGTATGACGTCCGGTGGCCGGACGCGTCCCGTATCGATGCCCGACGCGCGGAGCCGGCCGCCGGGGGTACGTCCCGGCGGTAGGCGGGGAAGGCATGATTGACGGGTGGCGATCGACAGCAGCAGCGCGAGCAACAGCAAGGGCAAGCCCTCCCCGGCCGGGGGCACCCGGCGGGCCCGCCGGGTCCGGATGACCGGTGCGGAGCGCCGGGAGCAGCTGCTGGACATCGGTCGCACGCTCTTTGCCGAGCGGGGGTACGAGGGCACCTCGGTGGAGGAGATCGCGGCGAAGGCCGGGGTCTCCAAGCCGGTGGTCTACGAGCACTTCGGAGGCAAGGAAGGCCTGTACGCGGTGGTCGTGGACCGCGAGATGCGGCAGCTGCTGGACATGGTGACCGGCGCACTGACTGCGGGCCACCCCCGCGAACTCCTCGAACAGGCGGCGTTCGCGCTGCTCGACTACATCGAGACCTTCACCGACGGCTTCCGCATCCTGGTCCGGGATTCCCCGGTGGCCCAGTCCACGGGCACTTTCGCGTCCCTCATCAGCGATATCGCCACCCAGGTCGAGGACATCCTTGGCCTGGAGTTCAAGGCCCGCGGCTTCGACCCGAAGCTGGCCCCGCTCTATGCCCAGGCCCTGGTCGGCATGGTCGCGCTGACCGGCCAGTGGTGGGTGGACGCCCGCAAGCCGAAGAAGGCCGAGGTGGCGGCCCATCTGGTGAACCTGGCCTGGCACGGCCTGGGCAATCTGGAGGCGAAGCCGCGGTTGATAGGGCATCGGAAGAACTGAGGGGCGGGGGCGGGCTCGGGGGCAGGGCTCCTCGGGCCGGAGTCACAGGCCGGGAGTCGCAGGCCGGGAGTCGCGGGTCGGGAGTCGCCCGGCGGAGATTCGCGGGACGGAGACTCGCGGGACGGGAGCCGCTGGCCGCGGCGCCCCTGGTGATCATCGTCTGACACACTGGTCGGCCGTCGTCACCTACCGCGCCCCACCCTGAACCATCGGACGGTCATCCGGGTACGCGAGGGCAAGACCTTTGCGGACAAAGCGCGCCGGAGCTGGAGCAGCAAGCCGAATGACCGAAATAACGTTCTGCCTTTCCCGGGCAGAGTTCGCGCAGCAATTCACCGCGCTCCCCGGGCACGAGGCATGGGGGGCTCTCCAGACGGACAATGGGCGGATTGCCGCCGAATCGCCGCTTGCCCGGGTGCATCGCCAGGGCAACAGCGACGACCACGCGTCGGCCTACGCCCTCACCACGGCGGCAGAGCCCGCCCACACCCTGTGCACCGTCGCCCCCGAGACCGGCGCCACCGGCTCGCAGACCACGTATGCGGTGCACGACGGAACCGGCCACCTCATCGGCCGGATCACCCACGAGCGTTCCCCGCTGGGAATTCGCCAGGCGTGGCGCATCGAGGACACGGTCAAGCAGTGCAGCGCGGTCGCCTACAAGGGGAATATCCGCGGCTGGATCGCGTATTGGGCGGTCTCGCCGTTCTGGGTCATTCTGGCGCTGGTCCACCTTCTCAACGGTGACCTGCACCCGAGCCATTCACTGTGGAGCAAGCCCTACCGCGCGCTGGCGCATGGGCACCGGCGGCGGACCGAAGAAGGCCGCCCTCGACTTCAACACCGGCCGGTACCGCGCAGACCCCGGCTCGCTGAATGTCCCTCTCCTCTACGCGCAGGCCGCGCTGTACGGCGCGTAGCAGCGAGACCGGGCACCGCCCTCCATTCCGCGGAGCACCGCCCGAGCCTTTCACGGAGCGTCAGCCTGCAGCCCCCTTCGGGCATTCACCACCTGGCGACATATCCGGCATACCCCACAGTATGTTTCTTAATATGGCTTTGCCATGCCACCTCACGGCACATTACCCCTCCTTTAACCCTGCACTTTCTCCTCGCCGGGCGGTCGCGATACGGTGAGCAAAGGCGTCGATCAGGGATCGTCGCACCCAAGAAATAGCTGAGCGATGGGGGAATCGCGCCGTGGCGACAGACTTCAAAATAGATCTCGAGCGCATCCAGACGATGCTCAAGAAGCTCGCGGATGCGGACGATCGCATGCGGGATGCGCAGCAGCGGCTCAACAAGGTGGGCCCGAAGACTCTGGGCACCGACGGTCTCGACGATGCCTGTGACGAGTTCCAGGATCAGTGGGGTGACGGCATCAAGCGGATCTCGGGTGCCGCGAAGGAAATTCACGAGAAGCTCAAGCTGACGCTGGATGCCTATAAGGCGGGCGAAGAAGAGAACGCCAAGATGATGGGCAAGAAGTAACCACCGGCGCAGCCTGATCGGCTCAACGCGATGCCGAAGAAAAGTCTGAACACACGGGGAGACGCATGTCCTGGCGCAGCATATTCATCGAAGACGACTCGGCCTGGCCCGGCGTCAAGTTCAACCCGGCCAAGGGTGATCTGGACCAGATCCAGGCACTCGCCTCGGATGTGAAGTCCGTCGGCGACCAGCTCGACGAACTCGACCATATGCTCAAGTCGATCGGTAAGAGCGACGGCGCATGGGAAGGTGAAGCGGCGCAGAACTTCGCGAAGAAGCTCGGCGAACTGCCCAAGTACCTTCACCAGGGCAGCGAATCGATGCACGACTGCGCCAAGGCTCTGCGGGGCTGGCACACCCATCTGCAGGGATTCCAGCACAAGGCCGAAAAGATCGAGTCGGAGGCCGCGGCGACCCGCAAGGACGTGACGGCCAACCGAGAGCACTACGACCAGCTGAAAAAGCGGTACGACGACCTCAACCTGATGACGGTGGATGCCGAGGACCCCGGGTTCAAGAAGCTCCTCGCCGACATCGACACGGCCACGCACAAGGTCGACAACTCCCAGGACAAGCTGGACGACCTCGTCCGCGAGGCCGAGCGCATCTACGCCCAGTGGAAGGACCGCGCGGGCGAGGCCGAGCGCGCGATCCTCAAGGCCTCGGAGAACCACCCGCCGGACCTCCACTGGTGGAACAAGGCGATCGACGGCCTGAAGGGCGCGTGGCGGGGGTTCAAGGACTGGCTGGTGGAGCACGCGGACACGCTCTCCACCATCTCCGCCGGTCTCGCGGCCGCCGCCCTGGCGGTCAATGTGATTCCCGTGGTCGGCCAGGCGGCATCCGCTCTCCTGGGTGGTGCCTCCGCCGTCTGTGCGGCCGGCGCCATGGCGGGTCACTGGATGGGCATGGCGCGCGGCAACGGCACGCCGGGCTGGAAGATCGGGCTGGACGCCTTGGGGGTCATCCCCGGGGTCGGTGGCGTGTTCAAGGCGGCGGGAGCGGGCTTCAAAGAGGCCGGCGCCGCGGCAAAGCTGACGACAAAGATCGGTGGTGCCGTCAAGGGCCTCGGCAACGTCAAAGCGATCGCGCGTGAGACACCCGGCGCGATCCGCGAAGGTCTTGCGAAGCCACTCAGCATGAAGTGGATGAACAAGGGTCTGGGGGCAGTCGGAAAGCCGCTCTCGGACGGCACGATTCACGGCATCCAGCTCGCCACGAAGGCAGGCTCGTTCCTCCACGGCACCGCTCAGCACCCCGGTGGCGAGACCCAGGCCGCCTCGGGAAGCAAGTTCCATCAGACACTCGCGGCCTGAGCCACGGAGAATCGCACGAATGTCACCAGCAGAAGAAAGCATCGATGACTCCGCCGTAGCGGAACCGCCACCGGCCCGGCGGTCCGGGCAGTTGCGCATCGGCTGGATCATGCCGGAGTTCATCCGGGAACTTCCGGTGGACGCCACCGATATGGAAGCGGTGGCCGAAAGCCTCTACGCGCTCGCCACCGACCTGATGCCCGAGCACTCCGCGGACGATCAGTTCCGCTTCGCACTCGGGATCGGCGCCCAGTTGGAGGCGATGGCCGACGCCAACGTCATCTACGCCGGTATGTGCTTCCTGGAAGTGGAGGGGCGGCCCACAGCATCCACGATCGTCGTCAGCCAGATCGAGCACGACAGCGAGGACGAGGCGTCCGCGCTGCGCACCACCCGCGAATTGCTGGAGCACAAGCACCCCGACGACGATTTCCAGACGGTGGAGCTTCCATGCGGTCCCGCTCTCACCCGGGTCGGCGGCTCCGGGTTCGTCATGGCGGCGGAGACGTCACCCACGGGACGGGAAGAGCTGATTTCTCAATCCGAGATACAGGTCTTCGTGCCGTTGCCGGACACCGCAGAGATGCTCATCTTTGAACTTGCTTCACCGTCGCCGGAGGGCTGGGAGCTGCATTCCGAGCTCTTTGCCGAGATCCTCAAGACCATCGACTGGGGCACCGACCAGGAGATCGAGGACTACCGCACCATGCGGCAGGGCGCCTCGGCCGCGGTCGAGCCCGAGGACGGGGTAAAGCAGGAGTTGTACTGGCACTCCAGCAGGCTGATGGATGCCGTCGCGCTGCAGGGCAGCATGGGCGGCGGAGACATCGCCTCCCTCACCTGCGCCGAGTGCTGGGCCAAGGGCCTGCGGTCCGCTTGTTCGGCCCGGCACAGCTGGTACATCGGCGAGCTGACGAGCGGCGATCTCACCGGCGCACTGCCGCGGGTGGTCGAGTCCTTCGCGTCGCAAGGATGGCGGACGGACGACGAGATCACCGGAGAACGGGTCGGCCTTCGGGCCGGGGACGAGGCGCCCGAGCGGTCGGTGGGGCATACGCTCACCGCCTCGGTGGACACCGGCGCCGGCCGGTTCACCGCCGAGGTGACCTCGCCGTGCACCCGCGCCTCCGCCCCTGCCGATTCCCTGTTCGGCTGAGAGGACTGAGAACACTTGCGGACCGATCTGGAGCAGAAGACCCCCGCCGTACTGCCCGCGGGCGAGGTCTATCCGGGCGGGTTCACCACGTCGCGCTCGCCAATGGCGAGCGGTACGGGCGGCTGCGAGGTGCCGGACAAGCGACGGCCCGTGATACTGGCCGGCGGCCGGGCCGGCTCCTTGGCCCCGCAATCGTGGAGCCCAGCCCTGTAGTCGTGGCGCCGCGAGGCCGCCGCCCAGGGTTCCGCGCCCCACCGCCCCGAGACAACAACCACCCCCGAAAGGAAGCGCCCCTCCATGGAGCCGGACCTGATGGCAAGCGTTGCCTCCGCGCTGCCCGTGAATGAGCAGTTGGTGGGGGCCTTCGAGGTCGGCCGCGCCATGTCCGACCGCCGGGAGGACGATGCCGATGTGCCGCCCGACCGGCAGCCGAAGGTGCTGGCCGGGCACGGCAGGCCGGGAGACCGGCGGCGCGGGTTCCTGTCCTTTCTTTTTGACACCGCGACGCTCACCGATCCGAAACCCGGGCCGGTCAAGGCCACCGGCGATCCCGCGGCCCGGGTGAAGCGGCAGAAGAAGAAC
This sequence comes from Streptomyces sp. Edi2, assembly GCF_040253635.1. Classification (NCBI taxonomy): domain Bacteria; kingdom Bacillati; phylum Actinomycetota; class Actinomycetes; order Kitasatosporales; family Streptomycetaceae; genus Streptomyces; species Streptomyces sp. Edi2. Next base: position 3,590,409 of record NZ_JBEJGX010000003.1, read on the forward strand.
GGGCGTTTCTTCGGCACCTGGGACAGTCTGGCGGGCCAGTGGCTGGCGGCCGGTCAGCCGCAGGCGGAGACCGGCGTCATCACCTTTGTCGCGCTCACCGAAGGTCAGCTGCATTTTGTGTACGTGCAGAACATCCGGCGGTCACAGACCGGCCGCGCGGTCGAGTCGGGCGCCTGTTTTCCCCGTTCCGCCCTGGCCTGGACGCGTCACCGCGCCAGTGGGCGGAAGGAGTTCCAGTTCGGTTTCGCCGACGGCTCCTGGGGGACATTGATGGTCCCTCAGGACGAGGAATTCCTGGCACTGTTTCCCGGAACGCTCACCCACAAGGATCCCCTTCCGTAACCCTCCCCACCGGCTCCAGGAATTCCAGCCGGTTGCCCACCGGGTCGAGAGAGTAGAAGCGACGGTGGCCCGGCAGGTGGGTGTCCCACGTGACGGGGGCTCCGGCGGCGGTCAGGCGGGCGGCGAGGGCGTCGATGTGGTGGACGCGGAGGCCTGGGTGGGCCTTGCGGGCGGGGTGGAAGTCCGTCTCGATGCCCAGGTGGAGCCGGGCCGTACCGGCCTCGAACCAGCATCCTCCGCGGGCCGCGAGCGCCGGCGGCTTGGGGGACTCCGTCATGCCCAGGAGGCCCGCGTAGTAGGCGCGCAGGGCGTCTTCGGTGCCGGGGGGTGCGGCGAGCTGGATGTGGTCGAGGCCGGTGATCACGACGTATGCACCTCTGAGGGGATGAGTCGGAGCGTGACGGACAGGCGGCCGCGGGGGTCAGCGGGTCCGCGGACGGGGCAGCGGGTCCGCGGGGATCAGCAGGTCCGCAAGGGCCAGCGGGGGTCGGCAGCTATCAGCCCGCCGCCGGCTTGCGCGCGACGGCGAAGATGCGGCGGAACGGGAAGATCGTGCCGTGGGGGCCCGTGGGGTAGGCCTTGCGGAGGGCATCGCGGTATTCGGCGAGGAAGGCGTCGCGGGCGGCCGGGTCGTTCTCCAGGGCGGTCAGGACGGGGCGCAGGGCGGTGCCCTTGACCCAGTCGAGGACCGGGTCATCGCCCTTCAGGAGCTGGACGTAGGTGGTTTCCCATGCGTCGGTGGCACAGCCGAGGTCGGTAAGGCGCTCCAGATAGTCGGCCGGTTCGAGGATGTGGACGAAGCGGCGGCCGTGGAGGGTGAGCCGTTCGCGCCACTGCGGGGCGTCGCACAGCTCGCCGAGGAGGGCGTGGCTGGGCGAGGTGAAGTTGCCGGGGACCTGGAAGGCGAACGTGCCGCCGGGGGCGAGGGCATCGATCCAACGGGCGAAGGAATCCGGGTGGTTGGGGACCCACTGCAGTGCCGCGTTGGACACGATCAGGTCGTAGGTCTCCTCGGGGGCCCAGTCGGCGGCGTCGGCGGGGGCGAAGTCGAGGTGGCCGCCGCCCGCGGTGGGGCCGGCGTGGGCCTCGGCTTCCTTCAGCATCTCCGGGGAGTTGTCGTATCCGGTGATGTGGGCGTCGGGCCAGCGTGCGGCAAGCAGGGCGGTGACGTTTCCGGGGCCGCAGCCGAGGTCGGCGATGCGGGCGGGGCGGCCTCGCCGGGGCAGGTCGGGTATCCGGGCGAGGAGGTCGTGGAAGGGGCGGGTACGGTGCCCGGAGTGGCGGAGATATTGCTGCGGATCCCAGATGGGTGCGTCGTGCATGATCGAAACCCCTTTGCCGATGCAGGGCTGATACAAGGCTGGCACGGTCGGATTCGGGCCGTCTCGGCTGGAAACCGAGCCCCCGCCGACGATGCCCCATAGTCCAGCGAAATATATCTCGACGTCAAGAGACTTCATGTCGACAGACCCTTTACACTGATCGTCATGGAGGACGAGGTCGATCGACTGGTCGCAGCATGGCGCCGCGAGCGCCCGGACCTCGACGTGGAACCACTTGAGGTCCTCAGCCGTGTCTCCAGGCTGGCCAGACACCTTGACCGGGCCCGCCGTATCGCCTTCTCCGAGGTGGGCCTGGAGCCCTGGGAATTCGACGTACTCACCGCGCTGCGGCGCGCCGGGGCGCCGTATCAGCTCTCCCCCGGGGCGCTGCTGACCCAGACGCTGGTCACGTCGGGGACGATGACCAACCGCATCGACCGGCTCGCCAAGAAGAACCTGGTCGAGCGCCTGCCCGACCCGAGCGACCGGCGCGGAGTGCTGGTCAGGCTGACGGCCGAGGGCCGCGACAAGGCCGACCAGTCGCTGGCCGGGCTGCTGATACAGGAGCGCGCGATCCTCGCCGAGCTCTCCCGCCAGCAGCGCGGCGAACTGGCCGGTCTGCTGCGGCGGTTGACCGGACCGTTCGACAACATTCCGGGGTAGGGCGGGGCCGGCGCAGGGCTGGTCCCGAGCCAGGCCAGGGCCAGTGCCAGGGCTGGGTCCTGTGGTCAGGGACGAGGCTGGGCGCTGTCGTCAGTGCCGGGGCTGGGTCCTGTCGTCGAGGCCCGGCCGGGCATCCGGAGACCCACGCCCCCCGGGCCGCATACGGAAGCCCACCCGCACGGAGCCCCGCGCACACCGCATTTTTTGCTGACGTGCATGCAACTCACGCGCGCCCCCTGAATCCGCACGCGCCCCTCTGCTCCCCCTCTCCTCCCCCGTCCCCTTGCCCGCCGCTCGTCTCGTGGGCTTGGATCGCGCCATGAGCCAGCAGCGCGCATCGCACCCGGCGAACGGCCCGAACGGCCCGAACGGCAAGCGGTTCGAGGGCCGTACGGTCCTGGTGACCGGTGCCGCCGCCGGGATCGGGGCGGCCACCGCCGACCGGCTGGCGGCCGAGGGGGCCGGCGTGCTGCTGCTGGACATCGACGACGCGCGCGGCGAACACACCGCGCGGCGGATCCGGGCGGCCGGCGGCCATGCCTCGTACGAGCACTGCGATGTGGCGGGCGAGGACGACTGGCGGCGGGCGGTCGAGGCGGCACGGCGGCGCTACGGTCCGGTGGACGGGCTGGTCAGCAATGCCTTCCTGCCGTATGTGGCGGCCGCGGGACAGACCCCGCTCGCGGACTGGGACCGGCAGCTCGCGGTCAATCTCACCGGCTCCTTCCTCGGCGTGCGCGCCGCCCTGGAGGACCTGCGGGCGCGCCATGGCGCGGTGGTGCTGACCTCGTCGGTGCATGCGCTGATCGGGCTGCCGGGGCGGCCCGCGTACGCCGCGGCCAAGGCCGGGCTGACCGGGCTGGGGCGTCAACTGGCCGTCGAATACGGGCCGGAGGTCCGGGTCAACAGCGTGCTGCCGGGCCCCGTACTGACGGCGGCCTGGGACGGCATCGGCGAGGAGGAACGGCGGGCCAGCGCCGCACAGACGGCGGCGCGGCGGCTGGGGCGGCCCGAGGAGGTCGCCGCCGCCATCGCCTTCCTGCTCTCCCCCGAGGCATCCTTCGTCACGGGCGCGAGCCTCGTCGTCGACGGGGGCTGGAGCGTGTACAAGAACTCTTCGTGAGCCGGTCCCGCTGACCGCGCGGCCGCGGCGCCCCGCCCGGGCTTCGATCCGCAGGGGGATCCGTTCGATCCGTAGGGGGATCCATGGGCATCCATTTCGGCGGCGACTACAACCCCGAGCAGTGGCCCGAGGAGGTGTGGGCCGAAGATCTGAAGCTGATGAAGGCGGCCCACGTCACCATGGTCACCGCCGGGATCTTCTCCTGGGCCAAGGTCGAACCCCGGCCCGGGGCCTGGGACTTCGGCTGGTTCGATCGTGTCATGGACGGTCTGGCGGGCGCCGGGATCGACGTCTGCCTGGCCACCATGACCGCCTCGCCCCCGCCGTGGCTCTCCCGTGCACACCCCGAGATCCTGCCCGAGGACGCCGACGGGCGGCGCCGCTGGCCCGGCGGGCGGCAGCACTACTGTCCCTCCAGCCCCGTCTACCGCGCACACGCCGTACGCCTCGTCGAACAGCTCGCCGCCCGCTACGCCGGACACCCGGCGCTGGCCCTCTGGCACGTCGGCAACGAATACGGGTGCCACACCCGCCAGTGCTACTGCGACGTGTCGGCCGACGACTTCCGGCGCTGGCTGCGCGCACGCTACGGGGACATCGACGCGCTCAACGCCGCCTGGTCGACGGCCTTCTGGTCGCAGGCCTACGGCGACTTCGACGAGGTGCTGCCGCCCCGCACCGCGCCCACCTTCCCCAACCCCGCCCAGCAGCTGGACTATCTGCGCTTCGGCGACGCGGCCCTGCGCGCCTGCTATCTGGCCGAAAAGGAGGTGCTGGAGCGCCTGACCCCCCGGATTCCGGTCACCACCAATCTGATGCCGCAGCACAAGCCCGTCGACGCCTTCGCCTGGTCCGCCCATATGGACGCGATGGCGCTGGACTTCTACCAGGACCCGTACGCGCCCGACGACCACATCCGGGCCGGCTATGTCTTCGACCTGATGCGCTCGGCGCGCTCCGGGCAGCCCTGGATGCTGCTGGAACAGGCGCCGGGCGCGGTCAACTGGCGGCCCCGCAACGGCCCCAAGCCGCCCGGCGCGATGCGGCTGTGGAGCTGGCAGGCCGTCGCACAGGGCGCGGACGCGGTGCTGTTCTTCCAGTGGCGGCAGTCGCTGGGCGGCGCGGAGAAGTTCCACTCGGCGATGCTGCCGCACGGCGGGACCGACACCCGTGTCTTCCGCGAAGTGGCGGATCTGGGGCGGGAGCTGGCGTCGCTGCCGGGCATCGAGGGGACCCGGTCACGGGCCTCGGTGGCGCTGCTGGCGGACTGGCACAGCTGGTGGGCTTTGGAGCTGGACTCGAAGCCGTCTACTGCGCTGGACCACTCGCGGATCGCGCTGGATCATTACCGGCCGCTGTTCGAGGCGGGCGTGGCCTGCGATGTGGTCGCGCCGCAGCGTGACCTGTCCGGCTACCGGCTGGTCGTGGCGCCCAATCTGTATCTGCTCACCGCGGACGACGCCGAGCGGCTGACCGCCTATGTGCGCGACGGTGGGCAGCTGGTGGTGTCGTTCTTCTCGGGGATCGTCGACGCGCACGACCGGGTGCACCCGGGCGGGTATCCGGGGCCGCTGCGGGAGCTGCTGGGGCTGCGGGTGGAGGAGTTCTGGCCGCTGGACGAGGGCCGGTCGGTGGGCGTCGGCGAGGGCGGCGCCGTCCTGCCCGGGCGCGGTGGAGAGCTGCGGGGAACGTATACGGGGCGGGCGGATCTGTGGTCGGAGGCCATCGACCTCGAAGGGGCCGAGGTGCTTGCCCGCTTCACGGACGGGGACCTCGCCGGGCGGCCCGCGGTGACCCGGCACGCCTACGGGCGGGGCACGGTCTGGTACGTGGGCACCCGGCTCGAACCGGCGCTGATGCGGGCCCTGCTGGACGACGTACGGGCGGCGGCCGGGGTCACGCCCGTACTGCCGGGGCTGCCGGCGGGCGTCCAGGCCACCGTCCGCGAGGGCGCCGGCGGGCGGTATCTCTTCCTGCTCAACCACGGGGCCGAGGCCGTGGAGGCCGTGCTGCCGGGGCCGATGCGGGAGGCGCTGGCGGCGGTGGACGGGGCGGGCGAGGGTACGGGCGGGGGCACGGGCGGGACGGGCGCGGGCGAGGGCGCGGGCGGGGGCAGGGCGGCCGGTCCCCGGGCCGTCGACCGGGTCATGCTGGGGCCCCGGGGCGTGGCCGTACTGACCGAGCCCGGCGCGTAAGGCAGCGCTTCTGTGCGCGAGCGGCGCTCCGGCAACGCTCGCGCGCCCTCGCGAGGCCTCCCGCCGGTCCTCAGCCCCTCCGGCCCTCAGCCCCTCACGGCACCGGCACCGAGGCCGCCGCGGCCGCCGCCTCCAGTTCGACCGGGCCGACCCCGGCCCGGCGGGCCAGCGCGACGGCCGCGAGGGTGGAGTGCACCCCGAGCTTGCCGAGCACGTTCTGCATATGGGTGCGGACCGTGTGCGGCGAGAGGAACAGCCGCTCGGCGACCGCCTTGCGGCCCAGGCCGGCCACCATGCAGCGCAGCACCTCGCGCTCGCGCGGGGTCAGCGACTCCACCAGCCGTTCGCTCTCGGAGCGGTGCTTGCGGGCCGCCGTCAGCTCCCGCAGCACACCGGTCAGCAGCGCGGGCGGCAGATGCGTCTCGTCGCGGAGCACGCCGCGGATGACGGCGAGCAGCCGGGAGAGCGAGCAGTCCTTGGCGACCCAGCCGGAGGCGCCGGCCTGCAGCGCGGCGGCCGCGCGGCGCGGGTCGTCGCGGTCGGCGAGGACGACGGTGCGCAGATACGGATGGCTGGTGCGCAGGCCGGAGACCAGCGCGATGCCGTCCCGCGGCACGGCGCGCGGCACCGCGTCGCGCGGCGCTCCCTGCGCGGGCACCGCGAGCAGCGGCGCGGCGAGGTCCGCGTCGGCGAGCAGCACGTCGAACCGGCGGCCGTCGGTGACCGCCCGGTCCAGATTGCGCAGCGCCGCGGGGGCGCTGCCCGCGGCCGCTACGTCCACGTCCTGTTCCGCGGCGAGCGCGGCCGCCAGGGATTCGGCGAAGATGCGGTGGTCGTCGACCACCAGAACCCGGATGCGTTGCACAGAGACCCCCTGTCTCGGTGAACGGACCATAGCGGGCACGACGCCCGGATTGAAGATCGCCTCAGCCGCACGGCCGCCGCCGTGCCGACATGACTACCCCACCCCGGGCGCCGTACCCGAACGGTCTCGCCCCCTGATCGGCACCGGCCCCCACCGGTGCAGGGTCCCAGCGTACGGACGGGTTGCGGCAAGGGAAGGTGATTGGCGAAACTGCCCCTCCACCCGGGCCGTTCGGCGCCCGCCCGGTGGCCGCGCGCCGCCCCGCACGCCCTACTCGACGCGGTGTGCTCCCGCGCTCGGGACGGCCCCGAAGATCCGCGGGGCGGCATGGCCTGCCGCCGCGAAGGCCTGGGTGACCGCGGCGCCGACGGCGGGGGCACCGGCCTCCTCGACGAGCACGATCGCCGAGCCGCCGAAGCCGCCGCCGGTCATCCGGGCCCCGAGGGCGCCCGCCGCGTTGGCGGTGTCGACGGCGAGGTCGAGTTCCCGGCAGGAGATCTTGAAGTCGTCGCGCAGCGAGGCGTGCCCGGCCGTCAGCAGCGGGCCGATGGCGCGGGTGCGGCCCGAGTCGAGCAGCGCGACGACCTCTTCGACCCGGTGGTTCTCGGTGACGATGTGCCGGACCAGGGGCCGGGTGACGGGGTCGTCGGCCAGCCTGGCCAGCGCCCCGGGCAGATGCGCGTACGGCACATCGCGCAGGGCTCGCACGCCGAGCGCCCGCGCGCCACGCTCACAACCGGCGCGCCGCTCCGCGTATGCGCCGTCCCCCAGTTCGTGCTTCACCCGGGTGTCCACGACGAGGAGCCGCAGCCCCTCCCCCGCCAGGTCGAAAGGGATCTGACGGCGGGTGAGATCGCGGCTGTCGAGGAAGAGGGCATGGCCGTCGGTGCAGCAGGCCGCGGCGGTCTGGTCCATGATCCCGCAGGGCACGCCGACAAAGGCGTTCTCGGCCCGTTGGGCGAGCTGGGCCAGTCGCTGCGGCTCCTGGCCGAGCGCGTAGAGATCGTTCAGCGCCAGCGCGGTGACGACCTCCAGGGCGGCGGAGGAGGAGAGTCCGGCGCCGGTGGGCACCGTGCTGTCGTAGTGCAGGTCCGCGCCGCCGACCGGCAGGCCGGCCTCCCGCATCGCCCAGACCACACCGGCCGGGTAGGCGGCCCAGCCCGCCTGGGGCGCCGGACGCAGCTCGTCGACGCGCAGTTCGACGATGCCGCCGTCGGCGCCGCCGGAGTGCAGCCGCAGCACCCCGTCGGTGCGGGCCGAGGCGGCGGCGAGGGTGGTGTGCGGAAGGGCGAGCGGCATCACGAAGCCGTCGTTGTAATCGGTGTGTTCACCGATCAGGTTGACCCGGCCGGGCGCCGCCCAGGTGCCCGTGGGGGCGGCGCCGTACACCGCGGCGAATGCCGCCGCGGTGTGCTGAGCGCCGTGCGGGCGCTCGGTGGCCGGGGTGGCGGCTCCGTGAGCGGTCATCAGGTCCCCTGTGGTGAGTTGTGGTGGTCCCGGTCGAGGTTCTGGGCGAACTGCCAGGCGTCGGTGACGATTCCGGCGAGGTCGGCGCGGCTGGGGCGCCAGCCGAGGCGGTCGATGGCGGTCCGGGCGGAGGCCACCAGCACGGCGGGGTCGCCGCCGCGGCGCGGGGCGGCGATCTCGGGGATGGGGTGCCCGGTGACCTTGCGGACGGTCTCGATGACCTCGCGGACGGAGAAGCCGTTGCCGTTGCCGAGGTTGCAGATCAAGTGCTCGCCGGCGGTGGCAGCGTCGAGGGCGAGGAGGTGGGCCTCGGCGAGGTCGGCGACATGGATGTAGTCGCGTACGCAGGTGCCGTCGGGGGTGGGGTAGTCGTCGCCGTAGACGGAGATCGCCTCGCGCTTGCCCTGGGCGACCTGGAGGACGAGCGGGATGAGGTGCGACTCGGGGTCGTGGCGCTCGCCGCAGCTGCCGTAGGCGCCGGCGACGTTGAAGTAGCGCAGCGAGACCGCGGCCAGGCCGTGGGCCGCCGCCTCCCCGCTGATCATGTGGTCGACGGCGAGCTTGCTGGCGCCGTACGGGCTGGTGGGCGCGGTCTCGGCGGACTCGGTGATCGGGGTGGCGGCCGGCTCGCCGTAGGTGGCGGCGGTGGAGGAGAAGACGAGGGTGCGGACACCGGCGTCGCGCATCGCCGCGAGCAGGTCCATGGTGCCGCCGACGTTGTTGCGCCAGTACTTCTCGGGGTCCACGACGGACTCGCCGACCTGGGAGAAGGCGGCGAAGTGGAGCACCGCGTCATACGAGGGGTCGAGCCACTTCGCGGCGTCCTGGATGCGGCCCTCGATGAAGCGGGCGCCGGCGGGGATGCCCTCGCGGTGGCCGGTGGACAGGTCGTCCAGCACGGTCACCTCGTGACCGGCCTGCAGCAGATGCGCCGCAACGACGCTTCCGACATACCCAGCACCGCCCGTGACCAGGTACTTCTTGCTCACTTGCTGGATCGCTCGCTGACTCACTTGCTCGCTACCTCTCGCAGTCGCTCGGCCGCGGCCTCCGGCGGCACATCATTGATGAACACATTCATGCCGGATTCGGAACCCGCGAGAAACTTCAGCTTGCCGGAAGTGCGGCGGATGGTGAAAAGCTCGAGGTGCAGTGCGAAATCCTCCCGGTTCCCGGCGCGCAGCGGCGCCTGGTGCCAGGCGGCGATATACGGCGTGCGGGCGGCGCCGGCCGCCCCGGGCCCCGGGCTCGTCCCCGTGTCGAAGATCCGGTCGAAGCGCCGCAAGACTTCCAGATAGATCTGTGGGAACTCTGTGCGCGCGGCCTCGTCGAGGGCGAGCAGGTCGGGGACCCGGCGCTTGGGGTAGAGGTGCACCTCGTAGGGCCAGTGGGCGGCGTAGGGGACGAACGCCACCCAGTGCTCGCCTTCGAGGACGATCCGGCGGCCGTCGGCGAGCTCGCCCGCGACCACCTCGTCGAAGAGGTTGCCCCCCGCGGTGGCCGTGCGGTGGGCGGCGAGCGAGGTGAGCATGCGCTCGGTGCGCGGGGTGACGAAGGGGTAGGCGTAGATCTGGCCGTGCGGGTGGCCGAGGGTGACACCGATCTCGGCGCCGCG